>NZ_MSXU01000001.1:563140-586702 GCF_001945375.1 Pseudomonas sp. PA1(2017) | reverse complement strand
AAACGGGCCAAGTTCTTAGGGTGGTTCAGGGTGCGTAGCTGACGCTTCGTCTGCGCGCCCCTATCCATCCCGAGGCCCGCACCTACAGTGGATCGGCGAACAGCCGCTCCCGCCACTCAGCTGCCAAAATCGACGATCCCAAACTTGAACACTTCGAACAGGTTTTACATGAAGTTGTACTGCACCCCGATGCGCCAGCGCAGTTGACGGTCGTCATCGGTCGCACTGACCTTGATATCGCCAATCTCGAAGAACGGCGCCCAGGATTTGTCCCATTTGTACTTCACGACCAGATTCTGCTCGTAGTCGCTCTTCTTGTTGTCGTAGCGGATGTAGTCGGTCTTGAAGTGGATGTACTGGTACTCGTACGACAGCCTGCCCGCTGGCGTGTAGCCCAACCAGCCCTCGTAACGCTGGGTGTTGCGGTTGTCGGAGCCGCGGTCCGGCACCTCCTCGTCGATGCGGTCGCGGTTCAGTTTCAGGGCGTCGAAGCGGTAGCGGGCGGCGACGTAGAACTGGTCGCTCAGCCTGTGGGTATAGCGCACGCCGAACTTGTAGGTGGTGCCGTTCTCGTTGCTGTCCAGCTGAATGGCCGGCTGCCAGGTCGATACCGCATTGGGCTTGTACTGATAGCTGGTGGTCAGCTCGTGGCCGCTCGACACCGTGTTGTCGAAGGCGATGTCCTTGCGATCACCGGCGGTGCGGTACTTGAGCTCGCCCTCGAAGCCCCAGCCATTGTCCATGCGATAGGACAGCTTGACCCGGTCGGCGTGCATGCGGTCGTCGTCCAGATACTGGTGGCGGTAGTTGATCGAGGCGCTGTCGGCCCAGGCGCTACCGACGGCGGCGCTGGAAAGCAGGCAGGCGAGCAGACGCAGCGTGAGTGTTTTCTTGTTCATCGTGGTGACCTTCTTATTGTTTTCTATGGGTTGAATTTCGTGTTGCCTGGTTTCGGGCAAAGCGCCGCCCTGCAGCGCTGTGTCCGCATGTCTGGAATCACGGGGTGGGTAACGCGCAGGCGAGCCCGTGCCGCGGGCCTCGAGGCCCGTGTCGAAAAGTCAGCAGGGAGTTCGCGCTAACGCGTGGGTCGCCTCAGCCGCCGCTTGGCAGCCGAGGCGCCGTCAGGCCATCAGGGGGGTGCGACGGCACCGATGTCGCGGCTGGCATCGACCAGCAACTTGGTGTAGGCATGCGCGGCGCGGTTCTGCGCCAGCAGCGCGGTGTCGAGGGTTTCGACGATGCGCCCGTGCTGCATGACCGCCACGCGGTCACAGAGATGGGCGACCACGCCCAGGTCATGGGTGACCATCAGGTAGGTCAGGCCTTCCTGCTCGCGCAGGTCGGAGAGCAGGTTGAGAATCTCCGCCTGCACCGACACGTCCAGCGCCGAGGTCGGCTCGTCGAGCAGCAGCACGCGCGGCTCGAGAATCAAGGCGCGGGCGATGGCCACGCGCTGGCGCTGCCCACCGGACAACTGATGCGGGTAGCGATAGCGGAAGCTGTCATTCAGGCCGACCTTGTTGAGGATCGCGGTGACCCGATCGCCGCGGTTGCCGATGCCATGCACGGCGAGTGGTTCGCTGAGCGCCGAGTCGATGGTATGCCGCGGGTGCAGCGAGCCGTAGGGGTCCTGGAAGACCATCTGCACCTGACGGAAATGCGCCAGGTCGAGCTTGTGGCGCAAACCGCGCCCGGCGATGCTCAACTGCCCTTCCCAATGCCGGTACTGCCCGGCCAGGCAGCGCAGCACCGTGGTCTTGCCCGAGCCGGACTCGCCGACCAGGCCGAACGACTCGCCCTCCTCGACGCGCAGGGCAACGTCGTAGAGCACCTGACTGCGCGCCGCGCTGTCACCGAAACTGAGGCTGAGTGAATCCACTTCGATCATGGCCATGGGGGGTTCCTCAATGAGTCAGCCAGAGGGGATCGCGCTGCAGGTTGGGCAGACGCGGACGGGGGCGATCGATGCTCGGCAATGCGGCCAGCAGGCCCTGGGTGTAGGGATGCCTGGCGTTGTCCAGCTCGGCGGCGTCCAGTGCCTCGACCACACGGCCGGCGTACATCACCAGCACGCGGTCGCAGAAACTGCGCACCATGTTGAGGTCGTGGCTGATCAGGATCAGCCCCAGGTCGCGCTGGCTGACCAGCTCGTCGAGCACGCTGAGCACCTGGCGACGCACCGAGACGTCGAGTGCCGAGGTCGGCTCGTCGGCGACGATGATGTCGGGGTCGGTGATCACCATCATGGCGATCATGATGCGCTGCGCCATGCCGCCCGACACCTCATGCGGGTAGAGTCCGTACACCCGTTGCGGATCACGGATGTGCACCTTGTCGAGCATGTCCAGCACCCGCTCGCGGGCGTCGGCCTTGCTGGCGCGGTGGTGCGCCAGGTAGGCCTCGGCGATCTGCTCGCCGACGCGTACCACCGGGTTCAGCGAGTACTTGGGATCCTGCATGATCATCGAGATGCGCTTGCCACGAATCGCCTGCACCTGTTTCTCGCTGGCGGTCAGCAGGTCGACGTCGCCCAGGGTCATGGCCTTGGCGGTGATCCGCGCACTGGCCGGGTGCAGACGCAGCAGGCTGCGGCCCACGGTGGATTTGCCCGAGCCGGATTCGCCGACGATGGCCAGCTTCTCGCGGCCCAGGCTGAAGGAGACGTTGCGCACCGCATCGACCTCCTTGCGGCCACTGGTGAAGCGCACGCAGAGATCCTGCACGTCGAGTTTGATCGCAGACATGCTGCCTCCTTAATTGCTGCGCGGGTCGAGGACGTCGCGCAGACCGTCACCCAACAGGTTGAACGCCAGGCTGACCAGCATGATGGTTGCCCCCGGAACGGCTACCAGCCACCAACACTCGAGCATGTAACGACGCCCGGTGGAAATCATCGCGCCCCATTCCGGCAGCGGCGCCTGGGCGCCCAGGCCGAGAAAGCCCAGGGCAGCGGCGGTGAGAATGATGCTGGCCATGTTCATGGTCAGGCGGATGATCACTGACGACAGGCACATGGGCATGATGTGACGCAGGATGATGCGCGGCGACGAGGCGCCCTGCAGCTGCACGGCGACCACGAAGTCGGCGTTGCGTAGCGACAGGGTTTCCGCCCGGGCCAGACGGGCGATCGGTGGCCAGGAGGTCAGCGCGATGGCAATCACCGCGTGCTCCAGGCCTGGGCCCAGGGCGGCGATGAAGGCCAGCGCCAGCACCAGGCTGGGGAACGAAATGAAGATGTCGGTGATGCGCATGAAAAGCGCGTCGACGAAGCCGCCGAAGTAGCCGGAAACGGTGCCGATCAACAGGCCGATAGGACCAACGATGATGGTCACCAGGGCAATGATGTACAGGGTGATGCGCGAGCCGTAGACCAGCCGGCTGAATACGTCGCGGCCGAACTCGTCGGTGCCGAACCAGTGCGCCGCGCTCGGTGCCTGCAGGGCGTTGCCGAGGTTCTGCACGATGGGGTCGTGGGTGGCGATCAACGGCGCGAAGGCCGCCACCAGCACCAGCAGCGCCACCACGGCGGAGCCCATCAGCGTCATGGGGTTGCGCAGCAGATGCTGCATGACCCGCACGCTGCTCAGACGGAACGCCTGGAACGCGGAGACCGGCGCCTGGCCGTTCGCCCGTTTCAGGGATGAAGATGAAGAGATGTTGGCAATCATCGTATGCCTCCGTTACTCGATTCGCTCGGTACCGGGCGCAGTGCTGCGCCCGATCGCTCAACGCTGCTTGTACACACCCAGGTAACGCGTCGCCTCGGCATCGGCGCCCTGGAATCCCTTGACGTCGGCCGAGCTGACCACCGGATCGGTCATCTGCGAGATCATCATGATCGGCCCCGCCAGCTCGTCGTAACGCTGCTGCACGCGGTGGTACATGCTCAGCTTGGCGGCTTCGTCACGCTCCACCCCGAGCTTGTCGATCAGGCCGTTGAGTTCGGCGTCCTGGAAGGCCGCGCGCCAGCCCTGGAAGTTGGCGATGCCGGCATCATCGCGGTTGTCCGGGTTGTAGACGAAGGTGCGCAGGCTGAAATACGGATGCGGATAACGCTCGGCGCCGCGGGCCACGATGATCTCGAAGTTGCGCGCACGCATGGCGCCGTACACCTGGTTGCCGGTGCCGGTGATGATGCTCGCCTGGATGCCGGCCTGGGCCAGGGTCGACTGCAGGCTGGCGGCGATATTCACGAACGGCGGCTCGGCCAGGGTGCGGATGGTGGTCTTGAAGCCCTGCGGGTGGCCGGCCTCGGCCAGCAGTTTCTTGGCGGCCTCGACGTCCAGTGTGTAGCCAGGATCCGGCAGGCGCGCCTCCAAACCCAGCTGCATCGGCTGCTGGTTGAGCTTGCCGTAATAAGGCATCACCACCTTGTCCAGGCCCTGGTAGTCGATCAGCGAGCGCACGGCCTTGCGCACACGAATGTCATCGAACGGCGCCGACTTCATGCTCATCGCCACGTAATACATAGTGCCGCGCGGCAGGGTCTGGATCTGCATCTGGCCCTTGGCAGCCAGCGCCTGGACGTCGGAGGCGGCCATGCCGTAGCCCATGTCCAGGTCACCGCGCTCGAGCATCAGGCGCAGCGACTGCGACTCGGTGATATGACGGATCAGCACGCGTTTGAGCTTGCTGGCGCCGCCCCAGTAATCGGCGAATGCGGTCATCACCAGGGTGTCGTTGGCGCGCCAGGCGCTGAGGGTGAACGGGCCGCTGCCGGCTTCGTTGGTCACCAGCCAGGCGGCGCCGAGGTCGCCGTTCTTCTCGTGCTCGAGCACGGTCTTGCGATCCAGCACCACGGCGCTTGGCGAGGTGGCCAGGGTGTCGATCATCAGCAGCGGGTCGGTCGGCTGCGGCAGGTCGATGACCAGGGTCAATTCGTCGCTGGCGCGGATCAACTGCTGAATGTTGTCCAGCGTGTAGCCGTAGGCCTTCCAGGTGGTGGCCAGGCCGTAGTTGAGCTTGAGCACGCGATACAGCGACCAGGCCACGTCTTCGGCGGTGACCGGGTTGCCGGAATGGAAACGCGCGTCGCTGCGCAGGTGGAAGGTCAGTTGGCGACCGTCCTCGCTGACGTCCCAGCGCTCGGCCAGTTGCGGCACGTGCTCGTCGGGGCTGCCGTCCTTGCGCAGGATCAGCGTGTCGTACAGGTTGGCATTGATGCCCGAGGCATCCAGCCCCGGTGCGTTGGCCGGGTCGATGGAGAACAGGTTGGCCATGCTCATGCCGACGATCAGTTGATCACCTGGCGTCTTGGCCTGGGCGTTCAGCAGTGGAGCGGCGCACAGCAGCGCACCGAATACCGCGCTCAGCACGGTGGAGCGAAACGATTTCATGCGGATATCCCTATTTTGTAATTATTGAAGGGCTGCAATCGATTGGTGGGTATCAGGTCAGCGGGTGCGCGGATCGAACACCTTGTACAGGGCATCGCTGAGCAGGTTGAGGCCGACGAAGATGAAGCCGATCACCAGCACGCAGCCCATCACCGCATTCATGTCGCCGAGCAGCAGGCTGCTGGTCAGGTACTGGCCGAAGCCGGGCCAGGCGAACACCGTCTCGATCAGCACCGCGCCTTCGAGTAGCGAGCCGTAGGCAAGCGCCACCACGGTGAGCAACTGCACGAGAATGTTGCGGAAGGCATGGCCCCAGATCACCTTGCGCCGCGACAGGCCCTTGACCCGGGCGGTGAGGATGTATTCCTGGGAAAGCTGCTCGAGCATGAAGCTGCGCGTCATGCGGCTGATGTAGGCCACCGAGTTGAGGCCCAGGATCAGTGCCGGCAGGAGGATGTGCTTGAGCGCGCTGGAGAAGGCTTCCCAGTCGCCGGCGATGGCGCTGTCGATCAGCAGCATGCCGGTTACCGACGGCACCATGCCGTCGTACGCCAGGTCGATGCGCCCTGCCCCGCCGGCCCATCCGAGCCAGGCGTAGAACACCAGAAGGCCCATCATGCCCAGCCAGAAGATCGGCGTGGAGTAACCGAACAGGGTGACCACGCGGGCCAGGTGATCGCCGATGCGCCCCTGGTTGGCAGCGGCGAACACGCCCAGCGGTAGGCCGATCACCACGCCGAAGATGATCGCCAGGGTGGCCAGCTCGATGGTCGCCGGGAACACCCGGGCGATGTCCTCGATCACCGGATGGCCGGTGAGCAGCGCGTTGCCGAAATTGCCCTGGGCCAGGTCGCGCAGGTAATAGCCGAACTGCACCAGCAGTGGTCGGTCGAGGCCCATGGCCTGATAGACCTGGTCATAGGTGGAGCTATCGGCATCCGGGCCGACCACCGCCAGCACCGGGTCCAGAGGCATCACGCGGCCGATGAAGAAGGTCATGGCCAAGAGGCCCAGCAGGGTCATCAGCACCGCACCGAAACGGCGTGAGGTGCCGCCCATCCGCGTGCCGAAGAAAGACGCAGTCGAAGCAAACATGAAGAGCTCCCGATTGATCGCAGCGAATTCGTGTCCGTGTCGCATCGGGCGGCCTGAGCCGCCCGGCGGCTCAACGATCCTTGTGCACATCCTTGTAGCGCGTGGTCGCCGCGCTGTGACCGACGTAGCCGACCACATCGTGGTAGATCACCACCGTGTCGGTCATCTGCGAGATCGGCATGATGGCGCCAACCTGCTCGTCGTAGAGATTCTGAAACTGGTGATACAGCTCCAGTTGCTTCTGCTTGTCCGGTTCCACTTCGGCCTGCTCGATCAGCGCGTTGAGCTCCGGGCTGTGGAACGAGGTACGCCAGCCCTGGAAGTTGCTCAGTTTGGCTTCGTCGCGATTATCCGGGTTGTACACCAGGGTGCGTAGACTGGAGTGCGGGTGCCGCTCGGCACCGCCGCCGCCGCGGCCGACGATGATGTCGAAGGTGCGCTCGCGCATGGAGCCGTACACCTGGGTGCCGGTACCGGTGACGATGCGTGCCTTGATGCCGGCCTGGGCCAGGGTCGACTGCAGGCTGGAGGCGATATTGATGAACGGGGGTTCGGCGAGCACACGAATGGTGGTCTGGAAACCATCCGGGTAGCCGGCCTCGGCGAGCAACTTCTTGGCTTCCTCGACGTTCAGGCGATAGCCCGGATCATCCAGGCGCGCCGGCAGGCCGAGCGGCATCGGGCGCTGGTTGAGGGTGCCGTAGTGCGGCATCACCACATCGTTGATGCCCTGGTAGTCGATCAGCGAGCGAACCGCCTTGCGCACGCGGGCGTCGGCGAACATCGGCTGCTTGGTGCTCAGCGCCACGTAGTAAAGGGTGCCGCGCTGCACGGTCTGGGTCTTGACCTTGTCCGAGCTGCTCAGTGCGGTGATGTCCGGTGCCGACATGCCACGGGCGATGTCCAGGTCACCCCGCTCGACCATCAGGCGCAGCGACTGCGACTCGGTCATGTTGCGCATCACCACGCGCTTGAGCTTGGCCGGGCCACCCCAGTAATCCTCGAAACGGGTCATCAGAATCACGTCGTTGGCGCGCCAGGCGTTGAGCACGAACGGCCCGCTGCCCGCTGCGTTGGTGGTCAGCCAGGCGCCGCCCATGTCGCCATTCTTGTCGTGCTTGAGCACCTCTTTCTTGTCGAGGATGAAGGCACTGGGCGAGGTGGCCAGGGTATTGAGCACCAGCATCGGGTCGGTCGGGCGAGCCAGCTCGATCACCACGGTGTGGTCGTCGGTCGCACGGATCTGCTGTTCGACGTTATCGGCGGTGAAGCCGTAGGCCTTCCAGGTCGAGGCCAGCGCCAGGTTGAGCTTGAGCACGCGCTGCAGCGACCAGATCACGTCCTGGGCGGTCAGCTCGTTACCGGAGTGGAACTTGACGCCGCTGCGCAAGTGGAAGGTCAGCGTCTTGTGGTCGTCGCTGATTTCCCAGCGCTCGGCCAGGGCCGGCACCAGGGTGTCCGGCGCGGAAGCGTCCTGCACCAGCAGCATGTCGTACAGGTTGGCGTTGACCTCGGACACGTCCAGGCCAGTGGCGGCGGCCGGATCGAGGGACAACAGGTTGATCATGCTCATGCCGACGATGAGCTGGTCGGCAGGCGTCTTGGCCTGCACCGCGGTGGCGGTGCCCAGTGCCAGGGTGGCGGCCAGCAGGCCCGCCAGCAGATGCGGAAGTGGTTTGATCATGAGACGGCCTTCTTATATTTATTCGACTCAGAAACGGCGCAGCCGCGCACGGCTGCGCAGAGGTGCATCAATAGCGATTGACGGTGTTGGTCTCGATGTAAGCGAAGTTGATGTCCTCGCCGAGGCCCGGGCGATCCGGCAGGTGCACGTAGCCGTCGCGGTCCATCGGGTCGACGATACTGTTCAGGTAGGCCGGCACGTCGTCATATTCGAGGAACGGGTGCAGCAGGCCGCGCTCGTACCAGTCGCAGTTCTTGATCGCACCGACCACCGCCAGGTTGGCGGCACCGTTACCGTGGATCTCGCAGTGCATGCCGTAGGCTTCGGCCAGGTGCGCGACCTTCAGGCACGGCGCAATACCGCCGACCCCGGCCACACCGGCGCGCAGAATGTCACAGGCGCCCTGCCCGACCCAGCTGGCACGGCTCATGTACTTGCCGCCGAGGGATTCCGGGCCCAGTACCGGGATGTCCAGGTTGGCCGCCAGCCACGCATAGGACTCGGCGGACTCCTCCATCATCGGCTCTTCGAACCAGGCGAAGTCGAGCTTCTCCAGCTCACGGCCGATATACAGCGCGTCGGTACGGCTGTACCAGTGGTAGCCGTCGAGCATCAGCGCGATATCCGGGCCGACCGCCTCGCGCACCGCGGCGCAGGCGCGCACGTCCATCTTAGGGTCTGGCGCGAAGGAGATCGGCGGCATCCAGGTGTGCAGCTTGATCGCCTTGTAGCCACGGGCAACCAGTTGCTCGGCGAAGCGGCCGTACTCCTCTGGGGTCGACAGGCCGCCCGGCAGGTCGTCACCACACATGGTCGACCCATAGGCCAGCACCTTGTCGCGATAGCCGCCGATGAGCTTGTGCACCGGCTGCTTGAACTTGCGACCGGCCCAGTCCCACAGCGCCTGCTCGACCAGCGCCAGAGCGCGGTCGGTCAACTGACTGGCACTGCCGCGCTGCCAATGGGCCAGGTCCTGCCAGATCTTCTCGCGGTCCAGGGCGTTCTGGCCGATCAGCACCTTGCGCACGAAGCTGTCGATGATGTGTGGGCGGATCAGTTCGGGCGCCCCGAAGGCATAGCCTTCAGTACCGTCCTCAGTGGCGACGCGCAGCATGGCCATCTTGGCCAGCGACTCTTCGCCCGGATGGGCGTGGCCGGCCGCATCGACGCTGCGGCGGGTGGGGTAGGTGAAAACCTCGACATTGACCTGAGTGATCTTCATTGAACGCGCCTTGGATCTTGTGATTATTTGAGTGGCCCGATGTATGTTGTCATACAGCGAATGAGCAGATAATTGCCGTTATCCCGAACGCTGTCAAGAAGCTGTAAAGAAGAAAAATGGGGTTTACCTGCCCATCAAATGGCCATCACAACCACTCTGAAAAGCGTCTAAACAAAACTAAAAAACAAATAAAAACAGCCATTTAAGCAAACTATACCCGTACACTCGAAGCCACACATGAAATGTGGAAAAGCTGAAGAAAAACAGTCCAAGGCGTGAATCTTCCATCTGCATACGGCGATGCGGAAGTCTCACCACGCACGCCAAAAAGGAACAACTCAGGAAGGTTGTCATACAGCAACAGCACGGCAGATATTTTCTGCAGGCAATAAAAAACCGCGCAGTGCGCGGTTCTTGTAAACGCCTGAACGTCAGCGCTTGGCGATGATGTACACGGCATGAATGATGCCCGGAAAGTAACCAAGCAACGTCAGCAGGATGTTCAGCCAGAAGGCGCCAGCGAAGCCGACCTGCAGGAAAACCCCCAACGGCGGGAGAAGAATGGCGATCAGAATGCGGATCAGATCCATGATGGTAGTCCTATTAGTGGGCCCAACCGGGCGTTACCCCACAATCGACTGGTGCTGGCAACATCCGGTTCCAGAAAAATCGCATGCTCACCGCCGCCACATCGCCTGCCAGACAGGCTCATGAGCTTTCCTAACGTCGAACGGAGTCTATAGTGTGCTAGCCCTGTCTATAACAGCTCCAACCCTTTCCAGGAGAGTTTCCATGAGCAAAACGTACAACGTGGCCGTACTGGTCGGCAGCTTGCGCAAGGCGTCGATCAACCGCAAGCTGGCTCTGGCACTTGCCGACCTCGCGCCGCAGCACCTGAAACTGTCGATCGTCGAAATCGGCGACCTGCCGCTGTACAACGAGGACATCGACGTCGATCCGGCACCGGCCGCTTACACCACCTTTCGCAACGCGCTCAAAGCCGCTGACGCCGCGCTGTTCGTGACCCCCGAATACAATCGCTCGATTCCCGCACCAATGAAGAACGCCGTGGATGTCGCCTCGCGGCCTTATGGGCAGAGTGCCCTGAGCGGCAAGCCGGCCGGTGTGGTCAGCGCCTCGCCAGGCGCCATCGGTGGCTTCGGCGCCAATCACCAGCTGCGCCAGGCCCTGGTGTTTCTTGACATGCCGGTACTGCAACAGCCCGAGGCCTACCTGGGCGGCGCCGGTAACTTCTTCGATGAAAGTGGCAAGCTGAACGACAGCATCAAGCCCTTTCTGCAGAAGTACATCGACACCTTCGCCGCGTGGGTGGAAAAGACCGCCTGACGCCAATACCGCAAGAGCCCATCCGGGCTCTTGCCGCAGCGACTCACGGAAATTTTCGTCGCGCAAAAAGAAAACCCCGCCGAGGCGGGGTTTTACAGACTTGAACCTGACATCCTTGATCAGCGCGCCATCCTGGCAGCGTCCCACGTATCCCTGTCTGTTCAGTGCGCTTCCTGCGCTAAGTCCTTGAAGTGAAGATTACGCCTGGCGCGCGAAGGCCAATAGTGGCCAAAGGCAGAACTGCGTGTAAGCATTCGCCTACACGCGGCCCGCACCTCAGAATTGCTCGGCCGACAGCAGATAAAGGCTGTCGCTACCTGCGCTCACCGAAGCGTTCAGCGAGTGGATGCGCGGCAGCAAGCGCGCGAAGTAGAACCGTGCGGTGCCCAGCTTGCTGGCATAGAAATCATCCTGCCCTTCCTTGCCCTGCGCCACCTTGGCCATCTTCGCCCACATGTAGGCGTAAGCGGTGTAACCGAACAGATGCAGGTACTCCACTGAAGCGGCACCGATCTCATTGGGATTGACCCGCGCCCGCTCGAGCAATGCCTGGGTCTGCATCTCCAGAATGTCCACGGCCTCCAGCAGCGGCGCCTTGAACTCCTCGGCCAGCGCCTCGTCGCTGGCGAAGGCCCGCACCTCTTCGGTGAAGTGCCGGCAGAACGCGCCGCCACTGCCGACGATCTTGCGGCCGACCAGATCCAGCGCCTGAATGCCGTTGGTGCCTTCGTAGATCTGCGTGATGCGGCAGTCGCGAACCAGCTGCTCCTGGCCCCATTCGCGCACGTAACCGTGACCACCGAACACCTGCTGGCCGTGGATGGTGGTCTCCAACCCCAGGTCGGTAAGGAAGGCCTTGGCCACGGGGGTCAGCAGCGCCACCAGCTCTTCGGCGCGCTTGCGGGTGGCTTCGTCTTCGCTGTACTTGGCGGTGTCGAGCTGCAGGGCCACGTAGCTGGAGAAAGCGCGGCCGCCCTCGTTGAACGCCTTCATGGTCAGCAGCATGCGGCGCACGTCCGGGTGCACGATGATCGGATCGGCCGCCTTGTCCTTGGCCACCGCACCGGTCGGCGCGCGGCTCTGGATACGCTCACGAGCGTACTCGATGGCACTCTGGTAGGAGCGCTCGCCGGTAGAAAGCCCCTGGATGCCGACGCCCAGGCGCTCGTAGTTCATCATGGTGAACATCGCTGCCAGGCCGCGATTCGGCGCATCGATGATATAGCCGGTGGCGCCATCGAAGTTCATCACGCAGGTGCTCGAGGCCTTGATGCCCATCTTGTGTTCGATCGAGCCGCAGGAAACCGCGTTGCGCTCGCCCAGCGAACCGTCGGCATTGACCATGAACTTGGGCACCAGAAACAGCGAAATGCCCTTGGGCCCGGCTGGTGCATCCGGCAGTTTGGCCAGCACCAGGTGGATGATGTTCTCGGTCAGGTCGTGCTCACCACCGGTGATGAAGATCTTGGTGCCGCTGACCTTGTAGCTGCCGTCGGCCTGGGGTTCGGCCTTGGTGCGGATGATGCCCAGGTCGGTGCCGGCATGGGGTTCGGTCAGGCACATCGAGCCGGCCCAGACGCCGGCATACATGTTCGGCAGGTAGGACTGCTTGAGTTCTTCGCTGGCATGGGCGTTGATAGACAGGCAGGCACCGGCGGTGAGCATCGGGTAGAGACCGAAGGACAGGCTGGACGAATTGACCATTTCCTCGACCTGGGCGGAAATCACCTTGGGCATCCCCATGCCGCCGAACTGCGGGTCACCACCCACGCCAACCCAGCCGCCCTCGGCGTAGGCCTGGTAGGCCTCGAGGAAGCCAGCCGGCGTGCGCACTTCATGATTGGCCCAGGTGCAGCCCTCTTCGTCGCTGCCGCGGTTCAAAGGGGCGATCATGCCAGCGGTGATCTTGCCCGCCTCCTCGAGGATCGCATTGGCGGTTTCCTCGTCGACGACCTCGGCCAGGGCGGGCAGCTGCGCCCAGAGTCTGGAAACCTGGAAAACCTCGTTGAGCACGAAGCGCATGTCACGCAGGGGGGCTTTGTAGTCGGCCATGGGAAGTCCTCGGTAGCACGGTCAGAAGCCGAGTCTAGCCCAACAACTTTTCAGACACATAGGGTCGTGTCGTGACCGACCAACCACTGATCGGTCAGCTGGCGTCAGCCTTCAGTTTCACCGCCCCACGACGGCGCTGCGCCTGGCTGCTCACGCAGTTGCGCCCGGCGCTCTTGGCGCCATAAAGCGCTTTGTCCGCGGCCTTGAGCACCGCCTCCACGCTGCGGTGCTCAAGGCCGGGCTGGGCCACGCCGATGCTCACCGTCACCGACACCTGGGACGCTCCCGAGCCGGCCCTGCGCTGGCGTCCGATCTTGTCGTCAGCCGGACGTTGCTGACGATCGCGTAACTGGATCTGGTAGCGCTCGACCGCCTGGCGTACAGCCTCCAGGTGCGGCAGGCACTGCTCGATTTCCTTGCCGGGAAACACCAGGGTGAATTCCTCACCACCGTAGCGGTACACCTTGCCGCCGCCGCCCACCTTGCGCAGCTGGCTGGCCACCACGCGCAGCACCTGGTCGCCAACGTCATGACCGTGGGTGTCATTGAATTTCTTGAAGTGATCGACGTCGGCCATGGCGATCACGTAATTGCGCCCCAGGCGCTGCAGGCGCTCGTTCAGAGCGCGGCGCCCGGGCAACCCGGTCAGCTCGTCGCGAAACGCCATCTGGTAAGCCTCATGGGCTACGCCGACGACGATCATCAGCATTACCACGCTGGACATCACCTGCAGCGCGTGGGGCTGGATGAAGGTGTTGGGCAGCATCCAGAAGAGCGCCAGCGCACCCATCAGCTGTACGGCATGCACGGGACGGGGCGTGCGCAGGTACTGGACCAGCAACGCGATGATCACCAGCAGGAACACCGGGTACGCCAGTTGCACCAGGCTCATCCACTCGGCATGCAGCGACGGCCAGCGAATCACCGACAGCCATTGTTCCAATCCGTGTGGATAACGCCGCGCGAGCGCTGCGGCTACCCCGCCGACGGCCAGCAGCACGGCGCCCCGGGCGACCAGATCCTGGATCAGGTGGGTGCGCTCGCGCCACAACGCAAACAAGCCGTAGAGTGCGGGCAGCAACAGGCTGCTGAGGTGAAAGACCAGCGCCGCGTCGTCGCGCACCCGGCCGAACTCACGGTAGTAATCGGCCTGTTCGTCGAGCAGAAAGTAACCCAGGTAGAGCACCAGCAACATGAACAGCTCGCGCTGGCGGCCGTAGACCATGCAGAAGGTGCCGCCGAGCAACAGCAGCGAGGTAGGCAGCACGTTGAACAGCGAGGTGAAGAAGTCGGTCAGGGTCGGCAATGTCGCGGCCAGCAGGCCACCGCCAAGCAGCAGCAATGCCGGCAGAAAATGCCCCAGGCGCAACGCGACGAGACGCGGCAAGACCAGCTCCGCCATGACCAGAAAGAGACTGGCATTTTGCCTGTAATTGGCCGCCGACGCACGCCGCGCCTGCCGGGAGCGTGCGCTGGCCCCATAAAAAACCGCGGCACTGGGCCGCGGTTCGGTTTACCACTCGCGCGATCAGTAGCTGAGGGCGAAATCCTCTTCGCTCATGTCCATCAGGCTGCTGGCGCCAGCCAGCATGGCCGCTACGTGAGTGCGGGTGCGCGGCAGGATGCGCGCGTAGTAGAACTGCGCAGTCTGCAGTTTGGCCTTGTAGAACGCCTGGTCACCTTCACCGGAAGCGATCTTCTCGGCCGCCACGCGCGCCATGTCGGCCCAGAAGTAGGCCAGGCAGACGTAACCGGAATACATCAGGTAGTCGACCGAAGCAGCACCGACTTCCTCACGATCCTTCATGGCGGCCATACCGATCTTCATGGTGACCTCGCCCCATTCCTTGTTGAGCTTGGCCAGCGGCTCGACGAACGCCTTGAGCGCCTCAACGCCCTCGTTGGCCTGGCAGAACTTGTGGACGATCTTGGTGAAGCCCTTGAGCGCTTCGCCCTGGGTCATCAGCACCTTGCGGCCCAACAGGTCGAGAGCCTGAACACCGGTGGTGCCTTCGTACATCATCGAGATACGGCAATCGCGCAGGTTCTGCTCCATGCCCCACTCGCTGATGAAACCGTGGCCGCCATAGACCTGCATACCATGGGACGCGGATTCGAAACCCACCTCGGTCATGAACGCCTTGGCGATCGGGGTCAGGAAAGCCATCAGGCCATCCGCGGTTTTCTTCTGCTCTTCATCCTGGCTGTGCTTGAGGATGTCCACCTGCTTGGCGGTGAAGTAGACCATCGCCCGGTTACCTTCGGCGAACGCCTTCATGGTCAGCAGCATGCGGCGCACGTCTGGGTGCACGATGATCGGATCGGCGGCTTTTTCCGGGGCTTTCGGGCCGGTCAGCGAACGCATCTGCAGGCGCTCACGGGCGTACTTGATGGCGCCCTGGAACCCCAGCTCGGCATGGGCCAGGCCCTGTAGCGCGGTACCCAGACGTGCGGTGTTCATGAAGGTGAACATGCAGTTCAGGCCCTTGTTCGGCGGGCCGATCAGAAAGCCCGTGGCCGAATCGAAGTTCATCACGCAGGTGGCGTTACCATGGATACCCATCTTGTGCTCGATGGAGCCGCAGGTTACGCCATTGCGCTCGCCCACGCCGCCTTCAGCGTTGGGCAGGAACTTGGGCACGATGAACAGGGAGATCCCCTTGGTGCCGGCCGGCGCATCGGGCAGGCGAGCCAGGACGATATGGACGATGTTGTCGGCCATGTCGTGTTCACCCGCGGAGATGAAGATCTTGGTGCCTGAAATGCTGTAGGAACCATCGGCCTTGGGCTCGGCCTTGGTACGCAGCATGCCCAGGTCGGTGCCGCAATGCGGCTCGGTCAGGCACATGGTGCCGGTCCACTCGCCGGATACCAGCTTGGTCAGGTAGGTGTGCTGCTGCTCTTCGGTGCCGTGGGCGGAAATGGTGTTCATCGCACCGTGGGACAGGCCCGGGTACATGCCCCACGACCAGTTGGCAGTGCCGACCATTTCGCTGACCGCCAGGCCCAGGGATTCCGGCAGGCCCTGACCACCATGTTCGACGTCATGGGCGAGGCTCGGCCAGCCGCCTTCGACGAACTGCTTGTAGGCTTCCTTGAAGCCGGTCGGCGTCTTCACGCCGGATTCGCTCCAGGTGCAGCCTTCGGTGTCGCCCACGCGGTTCAGGGGAGAGAGCACCTGCTCGCAGAACTTGGCGCCTTCTTCGAGGATCGCGTCGACCATGTCTGGCGTGGCGTCCTGGCAGCCGGGCAGGCTCTGGTAATGCGCGTCATAGCCGAGCAGCTCGTCACGTACGAAACGGATATCGCGCAAGGGGGCCTTGTATTCAGGCATAGCGGGTACCTCTGCGGGTGGTCTCTTTTGTTTGGGATGACCGGTGGGCGGTCGTGTGCAGGATGGCCGTGGGAAAGATTGCCTGGCAATCTCTCAAACGCATGTTTGAAACATACGTTTACGCCCAATTGCTGTCAAGGCCACTCATGCGCGCTCAGGCGCGAAGATCGAGCAACCCGGAAGGCCTCTGCTCATCCGCGGATGCGGCATAAAGACTGATGCCGGCAGGCACTGGCCGGCTCGAGGCGTCATCGGACGTGACCGACGGGTCGTCGCTTTTTTCTGCGTCTTCGTCGGCAGGGGCTTTTTCGGCCTCACCTTCGCCACGCTGCATCGCCGCCAACTCGGCACGCGCCACCGCCATTTGCGCCTGGGCCTGGCTGGCGACGCTGCGATCCTGCGCGGACGGTTCGGCAGGCGCCAGCGCCGCGCGGATGACGATTTCCATCTTGGTCAGGGTGGCCTGCGGGTCGTTGGCGACTGCGCCGACATCGATGCTCACCTCGCCACCGGAGGCATAGCGCTTGCCGTCCGGCCCCTGGGTGTAGGTATAAGTGGGCGAACCGGCATGCACGCCACCAACGGCGGCATGGGCCTGCTCATGGGCGCGCACTTCTCGGTCACGATTGGCCAGCTCGCTGATCACCAGTTGCAGCTTCTGCTCTTCCTGGGCAGTTCGTGGCTCACCTGGTTGGCCGGTGGCGGCGGCATCTGCCGAAGAGTCCTGCGGCTTGTCCTGCTCTTCTTGCGAGGTCGGCGCTTTGGAGGAATCGGTTTCAGCACCGGCGGCTACGGGTGCGAACGAAGCACGGGCCAGATCGGGCGAACTGGCGGACTCGATGGGGCGGGGAACAGTTGCCGAAACCGGCGAGGCGAATGAATAGGCAGAGGAAAAACCGGCAATTTGCATGTCGTAGTCCCTCCTGGAGTCGAGCGCCCCGGCCGGGCACCTCTAAAAACTGCCTGCGTTGTCAGCGTTTTTAGAGGTACCCGAAAAAGCGCTGCGATTTAGGCGGTGACGTCGATCAAGGTGCCCAGCACCTTGTCCGCTGTCTGCACGACGCGAGCGCCAGCCCGGGCCTCGTACTGACCGACACGCATCTCGACCATGTTCTCGGCGATGTCGGCACGGGCCGCGGACGGCTCGTTGGCCTGGGCACGTTCGGCAGTCACCGGGGCGCTGGCGATCTCACCGGCGGCCTGGTCGACCCGGCGCTGGCCGGACTGAATGGTATTGATGCCAGCATTGAATGCGCTGGTGGAAGAGATCTGCATGGGACGTCTCCTGCTGCAGGAACTTTATAGCGTGCATTTAAGCAGAAGCCGCTCAAAAGCTGTACAGCCAAAATGCTGCAAGAGCCGGCGTTCATAGCATCAAACGCGATAAATCGAGATGTCGTGCCACCTGCTCCGCTGACGCCGACGACAGGTACGGTACCTGACCGATGCAAGGAGCCGGCAGCCGCTCGGCGAGCGTATCGAGGTTGTCCTGCAAGCGTGCGACCTGCGGGTCCACCACGTTGGCCACCCAGCCAGCCAGCGGCAGACCATCGCCGATGATCGCTTCGGCGCTCAGCACCGCGTGATTGATGCAGCCCAGCCGCACGCCGACCACCAGAATCACCGGGGCATTCAACGCCAGCGCCAGGTCGGCCAGAGTGGCCATGCCGCCCAGTGGCACGCGCCAGCCACCGGCGCCCTCGACCAGGGTGAAGTCCGCGCCCTTGTCCAGGATCGACCGCACCGCTCGATGCAACGCCGGTACTTCGAGCGCCACGCCTTCGTCACGTGCAGCTAGGTGCGGCGCGATGGCCGGCGCGAACGCCAGCGGATTCACCTCGTCATAGCGCAGCGGCAGCGTGCATTGCGCAAGCAGCGCCAATGCGTCGTCGTTGCGCAGCCCCTCGGCGGTGAGCTGGCAGCCGGAAGCAACCGGCTTGGCCGCCGCGGTCGACCGCCCATTGCGCCGTGCGGCGTGCAGCAGCCCGGCAGCGATGGTGGTCTTGCCGATTTCGGTATCGGTACCGGTAACGAAATAGGCAGCGTTCATGATCGGGGCTCCTTCTGCAATACGCCGTAGATGACTTGGTAGGTGCACGGCAGGCCCTCGGGCTGGCGCCGCCGTTCGTAAGCATCGGCCAACGCACGCAGCCGTGCGCGACCGGTCAGCCCAGTTGGTCGACCGTCATTGAGATTGTGGGCACCGAGCGCCTTGAGGCCGTGGGTGAGGCTACGCAGATCGGCGTAGTGCAAACGATGGGCACGCACCAGCAGGCGATCCACCTGAAAGCCGCTGGCCGCACACAGCGCCTGGTAATCCTCGGCAGTACGAAAGCGGTTGACGTGCACGAAGCCGTCCACCGCCTGCCAGCTGTCGCGCAGCTCCTGCAAGGTGCCCACGCACAGGCTGCTGAACGCCAGTACACCGCCCGGCCGCAACACGCGATGGGCCTCGCCGAGCACCGCGGCGAAGTCCGCGCACCATTGCAGCGCCAGGCTGGAGAAGATCAGGTCGCAACTGGCATCGCGCAGCGGCAGCTGCTCGGCGTCACCGGCCACGAAAGCCTGGGCGCCGCCCGCCTGCCGGGCGTGCTGCAGCATGCCCTCGGCGATATCCACGGCAATGCCTTCGCTGCGCGGATACCAATCCGTCAGCGCGCGGCTGAAAAAACCGGTGCCGCAGCCCACATCCAGCCAGCGCTCTGGCTGCACGGACAGCGGCAGATACCACAGCAGTTGCCGCCCAACGTCACGCTGCAGTTGCGCCACGCTGTCGTAACTGCCGGCGGCCCGGGAAAAGGACGCCGCGACCCGGCGTTTATCCGGCCGCGCGCTCACCTTCGCGTCTCCATGAAGCGCCCAACCATGGCGGCCACTTCATGGGCCTGCTCCAGCACGAAGGCGTGGCTGGCCCCCGTCAAAACCTGCACCTCGGCGGCCGGCTGCAACGCCTGAATGGCAGCCGCAGTGGCCTGCGGCACCAGCGCATCGGCGTGTGCCAGCACATGCAACTGCGGCCCGGCGAACTGCTGCAGCGCAGCCCGGGTATCGAGCGTGGCGAGCAGATCCAGCCCGGCGAGCGAGTCGACGCCAGTAGCCTGCGCCAGTATATGGCGGGATAGCCCTCGGGCATCGCTGGCACCCTGACTGCAAAGCATGGCGAAACGCTTGAGCGTCGCCGTGCTGTTCTGCGCGTAGGCGTTACGAAAGGCCGTAAAGGTCGCCGCCGGCATCGCCATCGGCCAGGCTTCATCGGCGACGAACCGTGCATTGCTGGCCAGCGTCACCAGGCCTGCGCAATCCGCGCCGCGGCGTGCCGCTAGCAGGGTGGCGAGCATGCCACCCAGAGACCAGCCGCCCAGCCAGACGCCACGGGGAATGCGCGTGTCCAGCACATCCAAGCAGCGTTCGATATCGGCGTGTTCGAATGCCGGCAAGGCTTCGATGCGCACTTGAAAATGCTCGTCCAGCGCCTCGGCCAGTGGCACGAGCGGCGCGCTGCCCAGCCCCCAGCCGGGCAGCAGAATCATTGACGCCGTCATGACGCGGATTCCCCTGGCAGTTGCGCCGCGCACTGGGCCAGAGCATCGAGCAGTCGATCCACCTGATCAAGCTCATGGGCCGCGGACAGGGTCACCCGCAGGCGCGCGCTGCCCGCCGGAACGGTAGGGGGGCGAATCGCGGTGACCAGAATGCCGCGCTCGCGCAAGGCCTGGGACAAGGCCATGGCACGGCCGCTATCGCCAATCAGGATCGGCTGGATGGCAGTGTCGCTCTCCATCAGCGTAAGCCCGAGCGTGGCGGCGCCTTGGCGAAAGCGCGCGATCAGCGCCGCCAGATGCTCACGGCGCCAGTGTTCGCTGCGCAAGAGCTCCAGGCTCTTGAGGGTGGCGCAGGCCAGCGCCGGCGGCTGGCTGGTGGTGTAGATGTACGGCCGGGCGAATTGCACCAGGGTGTCGATCAGTTCATCGCTGCCCGCCACGAAGGCGCCAGCGGTGCCGAATGCCTTGCCAAGGGTGCCGACCAGCACCGGCACCTCATCGATGCCCAATCCGAAGTGCTCGACCACGCCGCCGCCAGTGGCGCCCAAAGTGCCGAAGCCGTGGGCATCATCGACCATCACCCAGGCGTCGTGGCGCCGCGCCTCGGCGCACAGCGCCGGCAGGTCGGCCACGTCGCCATCCATGCTGAACACGCCGTCGCAGACCACCAGGGTATTGCCCTCGGCCTTGGCCAGGCGGCTGGCGAGGCTCTGCGCATCGTTGTGCAGGTAGCGTGAAAAACGTGCGCCGCTGAGCAGGCCGGCGTCCAGTAGCGAGGCATGGTTGAGGCGATCCTCGAGCACCGAATCGCCCTTGCCCACCAGCGCCGTGACCGCGCCCAGATTGGCCATGTAACCCGTTGAAAACAGCAATGCGCGCGGCCGCCCGGTGAAATCGGCCAGGGCTTCTTCCAGTTCATGGTGCGGCGTGCTATGGCCGATCACCAGGTGCGAAGCGCCGCCGCCGACGCCCCAGCGCTGGGCGCCCGCACGCCAGGCTTCGATCACCTGGGGGTGGTTGGCCAGGCCCAGGTAATCGTTGGAACAGAAGGCCAGCAATCGGCGGCCATCCACCTCTACCAGGGGCCCCTGGGGGCTGCCCAGCAGGGGGCGCTGGCGATACAGATCGGCAGCGCGGCGCTCGGCCAGGCGAGCGGCAAGATCGAAACTCATGGGTTCACCGTAAAGCGCAGAGCGTCCAGCGCTCACCGGCGACCATCACGGCGCACCGGCAAAGAGCAGGCGCTCTGCAAAGGATCAGACGGCGGCGTCGTAGAACAGCCGCGAGTCACGCTGCTCGACCAGCGCCTGCTCGATGGCGGCCTGGTGCACTTCGTCGGCGTGCTCCTCACGCGCCTCGGGCTGGATGCCGAGCCGGGCGAACAGCTGCATGTCCTTGTCGGCCTGGGGGTTGGCGGTGGTCAGCAGTTTTTCGCCGTAGAAGATCGAGTTGGCGCCGGCGAAGAAGGCCAGGGCCTGCATCTGCTCGTTCATTGCCTCGCGGCCGGCGGACAGACGCACGTGGGACTTGGGCATCATGATGCGCGCCACGGCCAGCATGCGGATGAAGTCGAATGGGTCGACGTCTTCCTCGTTGGCCAGCGGTGTGCCCTCGACCTTGACCAGCATGTTGATCGGCACCGACTCCGGGTGTTCGGGCAGGTTGGCGAGCTGAATCAGCAGGCCGGCGCGGTCGTCCAGCGACTCGCCCATGCCGAGAATGCCGCCCGAGCAGATCTTCATGCCCGCGTCACGTACGTAGGCCAGGGTCTGCAGGCGCTCGCTGTAGGTGCGGGTGGTAATGATGCTGCCGTAGAACTCCGGCGAGGTATCGAGGTTGTGGTTGTAGTAATCCAGGCCCGCCTCGGCCAGGGCGGCGGTCTGCTCCCTGTCGAGCTTGCCCAGGGTCATGCAGGTTTCGAGACCCAGAGCCTTTACGCCTTCGACCATCTTCAACACGTAAGGCATGTCCTTGGCAGACGGATGCTTCCAGGCAGCGCCCATGCAGAAGCGAGTCGAACCGATGGCCTTGGCCTCGGCCGCCGCTTCCAGGACTTTCTGCACCTCCATCAGCTTCTGCTTGTCCAGGCCGGTGTTGTAGTGGCCGGACTGCGGGCAGTACTTGCAGTCTTCCGGGCAGGCGCCGGTCTTGATCGACAGCAGCGTCGAGATCTGCACGCGGTTGGCGTCGAAGTGTGCGCGGTGCACGGTCTGGGCTTGAAACAGCAGGTCATTGAACGGTTGTTCAAACAGCGCCCGAACTTCGTTCAGACTCCAATCGTGACGCGTGGGGGAGGCGGTACTGGCGCTCATGGGGGCAAGTCCTTATCAACAGACGGCCTGCTTCAGTCGGAGGCGGGCTCTTTCACGGATGTGCGAAATAGTTAAGGAAGCCTCATGCGCTGTCAACAATCGCTATTCACACAGGCTTACAGTTGGTTAAAAATAAAACAGACCTGCCTGCTCTGTGACGAGCGGATCGATACGCGCCTACCACTCTGCGCGGACTGCGATGCCGAGTTGCCGTGGCTTGGCCCGCATTGCCAGGTCTGCGCCCTGCCGCTGGCGGTGGATGGCCTGACCTGCGGCAGCTGCCTGAAACGGCCGCCCTCCTTCAGCCGCGTCGAGGCGCCCTGGCGCTATGCTTTCCCGGTGGACGCGCAGATCAATCGTTTCAAGCACCAGGCCCACTGGCCCATGGGTCGCCTGCTCGGCGACCTGCTCGCGCGCCACCTGAGCCACGCCTTCAATGAGGGGCTGCCGCGCCCCGATCTATTGCTTGCCGTTCCGCTATCGCCGAAACGCCAGCGGCAGCGCGGCTTCAACCAGGCGCAGATGCTCGCCGAGGTGATTGGCAGCGCACTGCAGATCGCCCAGCGCAGCGACTGGCTGCAACGCACCGCTGACGCGCCTGCCCAACAGAAGCTCGACGCCGCCGCCCGCCGCCGCAACCTGCGCGGCGCTTTCTCGCTGCGCCCCGCCGCGCAGCCACGCGGCCTGCACCTGGGGTTGGTCGACGACGTGCTGACCACCGGCGCCACGGCCCAGCAGCTGGCGCGCCTGCTGATGCGCGCGGGGGCGTCGCGGGTGGATGTCTATTGCCTGGCGCGCACGCCGGCACCCGGCGATCATTGACGCCCCCGAACGCGTCGCGCACAGTGGCCGACCCTCTCCCCACCGCTGCCCAGCCCATGTCCAGCCTGTCCCTGCTCGCCCAGCACGTCACCCGTCGTCCGCAGCGCATCGCCCTGCTCGAACAGATCGCCGAACAGGGCTCGATCACCCGCGCCGCCAAGGCCGCCGGCATGAGTTACAAGGCCGCCTGGGACGCCATCGACGAGCTGAACAACCTGGCCGACCAGCCTCTGGTGACTCGCAGCGTGGGCGGCAAAGGAGGCGGTGGCGCGCGCCTGACACCAAGCGGAGAACGCTTGCTGCACCTGCATCAGCGCTTGCTGGCGATTCAGGCCGAGGTGCTGCAGGCCGCCGACGATGACGCCGACCTGCAGATGCTGGGCCGCCTGATGCTTCGCACCAGCGCGCGCAACCAGCTCAGCGGCCGGGTGCGGGCGATTCACCCGCGCGGCGGCAACGACATGATCGATATCGAGCTGCCCGGCGAAGTGCCGATCCAGGCGCAGATCACCCGCAGCAGCACCGCGCACCTGCAGTTGCAGCCGGGCGCGCCGCTGCTGGTGCTGATCAAGGCCGGCTGGCTGCAGCTCAGCGCCGTCGGCGCAGCCGTCGATCCCGCGCTCAACGCACTGCTCGGGCACATCGAACACATCCAGACCGAGGCCGACGGCCCATGCGAAGTGCGCATCGGCCTGCCCAACGGCCAGACGCTGTGCGCCCAGGTGCCTGCCGAACAGCTCAGCGACCTGGGCCTGGTGGTTGGCAGCCCGGTACGCGCGCAATTCGCTGCCGCCCAGGTGCTGCTGGGTACCCAGG
>NZ_MSXU01000001.1:505166-563130 GCF_001945375.1 Pseudomonas sp. PA1(2017) | reverse complement strand
GGCTAAATGAGCCGGCGAGAAACGCCGCATTGCGGCAAAACGGGCCCGGCCCTTCGGGTTGCGCGAGAAATCTCGCCATGCGTTGTTGGAGGACTTGGCAAGGGAACAACCATTCCCTGCGTCCTCCGCCTAGCCTGGCGAGATTTTTCGCAGCAACGCGGCTTGCGCGGTAGTGTCAACAGGCCCTAGCGAATAATGCCGGTGTCCGCCGTCGAGGCGTTACACTCTGCGGCCAACCGCAGGAGCCGCCCATGACCCATCCCTTCGCCGCCCTTACCCCCGATCTGGTTCTGGATGCCGTCGAGAGCCTGGGTTACCTCAGCGATGCACGTGTGTTGGCACTGAACAGCTACGAAAACCGCGTCTATCAAGTGGGCATCGAGGCCGAGACGCCGCTGATCGCCAAGTTCTACCGGCCCGATCGCTGGACCGATGCAGCGATACGCGAAGAACACAGTTTCACTGCCGAACTGGCCGATCACGAAGTGCCCGTGGTCGCGCCGTTACAGCGCGACGGCGAAACCCTGTTCGAACACGCCGGTTTTCGTTTTTCGCTGTTTCCACGCCGCGGCGGACGGGCACCCGAGCCAGGCAACCTGGATCAGCTCTATCGCCTCGGCCAGCTGCTCGGCCGCCTGCACGCGGTCGGTTCGCTGCGCCCGTTCGAGCACCGCGAAGCCCTGCGGGTGGACAACTTCGGTCATGCCTCGCTGGCGACCCTGCTGGCAGGCAACTTCGTCCCCAAAAGCCTGCTGCCCGCCTACGAATCGGTGGCGCGCGACCTGCTAGCGCGCCTGGATCGACTGTTCGCGGCCAACCCGGCCAAGGCGATCCGCCTGCACGGCGACTGCCACCCCGGCAACCTGCTGTGCCGCGACGAGACCTACCACATGGTCGACCTGGACGACTGCCGCATGGGGCCGGCCATTCAGGACCTGTGGATGATGCTCGCAGGCGACCGCCATGAGCGCCTCGGACAGATAGCCGAACTGGTCGACGGCTACGGGGAGTTCCACGATTTCGACCCACGCGAACTGCCGCTGATCGAAGGCTTTCGCTCCCTGCGCCTGATGCATTACAGCGCCTGGCTGGCGCGCCGCTGGGACGACCCGGCCTTCCCGCAGAGCTTTCCCTGGTTCGGCAGCGAGCGCTACTGGGGCGAACAGATCCTCATGCTGCGCGAGCAGATCGCGGCGCTGGATGAAGAGCCGCTGAAGCTATTTTGAAACCCACGGACTCGGCAAGAAAAAGCTGAACGTGCAGACAACTGCGCACTAGAATGATGCGTTTTCCCCACTGCCTCGATAAGGACTTACATGGCCACCGCAGATTTGCGCCGCGGCTACATCCTGGGCCTTTCCGCTTATGTCATCTGGGGCCTGTTCCCGATGTACTTCAAGGCGATCCAGGCCGTTCCCTCGCTGGAAATCATCGTTCATCGCGCCATCTGGTCGGCGCTGTTTGGCGCCCTGCTGCTGCTCGTCTGGAAGCACCCGGGCTGGCTGCGCGAGCTGATCGACCACCCCAAGCGCTTCGCGGTGCTGGCCCTGAGCGGCTCGCTGATCGCCGGCAACTGGCTGATCTACGTCTGGGCAGTGAACAACGGGCGCATGCTCGAAGCGAGCCTGGGTTACTACATCAACCCGTTGGTCAACGTGCTGCTCGGCATGCTGATTCTCGGTGAGCGGCTGCGCCGCCTGCAGTGGGTGGCGGTGGCACTGGCCGCCGCCGGGGTGGCCCAGCAGCTGTGGCAGGTGGGTAGCCTGCCCTGGGTGTCGCTGGCGCTGGCGTTGAGCTTCGCGACCTACGGGCTGATTCGCAAGAAAGCGCCGGTCGCCGCGCTGCCGGGCCTGGTGGTGGAAACCTGGATTCTGCTGCCTCTGGCCATCGGCTGGATCGTGCTGCACCCCGACGCCATGAGTAGCCAACCGGCGTTCTGGACCACCAGTGAAGCGCTGTGGCTGATGGCCGCCGGGCCGGTCACGCTGATCCCGCTGGTGTGCTTCAACGCCGCGGCGCGCCACCTGCCCTATACCACACTGGGTTTCCTGCAGTACGTGGCGCCGACCCTGGTGCTGCTGCTGGCGGTGTTCATGTTCGACGAGCACCTGGACCCAGCCAAGCTGGTCGCCTTCCTGTTCATCTGGGCGGGGTTGGCGGTATACAGCGTCGATGCCTGGCTGACGCTACGCAAGCGACCGGCACGGGTGTGAAACAGCAAGGCCGCTGATCGAGCGGCCTTGTCGCTTCACTCGACGGCTCAATCTTCCATGCGCAGCTTGAGCTCCACCATCAGGTCGTCCGCCAGGCCCTCCAGGGAAGTCTGCAGCGTGCTCAGCGGCAGGCCCTCGGGCACGGCCAGAGTTGCTTGGGCGTGAAACAGCGGCTCGCCGCTCATGGGCGCGGGCGTCACCTCGGTGACCAGGTTCTCCAGGTTGACGCCATTGGCGGCCAGCAATCGGGTGATGTCGCGCACGATACCGGCGCGATCGTTGCCCAGCAGATCGAGGTGAATCGATTTCCAGGTGCAGTCCGGCTCGGCTCCGGCGGAGGCGAGTTGCACGCGGATGCCCTGGGCACTGAGCTCGTTCAGGGCCTCCATCAGCGCACCATGGGAGGCCGCTGGCACGTCCACGCGCAGGATGCCGGCGAACTGCCCGGCCATCCGCGACATGCGGCTCTCCAGCCAGTTGCCACCGTGCCTGGCCACGCATTGAGCGACGCGCTCGACCAGGCCCGGCTGGTCCTGAGCGATGACGGTGAGTATCAGGTGATCCATGTGCCGTTCTCCTCTATGGCGCTCAACTCAGGTCGAGCCGGTAGGTCAGGTAGATCGCATCACGCACGTAGCCCAGGCGCTCGTAGAGCGACTGTGCCACTTCGTTGGTACGTGCGGTTTCCAGATGCAGCCCGCAGGCGCCGTTACGCAGCCCGTGCTCGCGGGCTGCTTCCAGCAGCCGCTCGCCGATACCCTGGCGGCGCGCGTGCTCGGCCACGTACAGGTCGCTGAGCAGAAAGCTGGGGCGCAGCGCCAGCGAGTCATACAGGGGATAGAGTTGCACGAAGCCCTGGGCGTTCGCCCCATCGTCTCTGGCGATCAGCAGGGTCGAATCGTCGCGTTCCAGGCGCTCGGCCAGGAAAGCACGAACCTGGCGCTCGGGCTTGCCGACGTCATAGAAATCCAGATAGGCGGCGAACATCGGTATCAGGTCATCCAGATCCGCGGCGGTGGCGATGCGTGTGGGCATGGTGGTGTTCCTCGTCAGGAGCCTGGAGTATAGGCAGCTCTCGACGGCAAGTGGCGCCCAGAGATACGACCAAGATCGCGTCGATCATTTCTGGACTGTTTTTCCCGATTCGTTCATGTAGTATCGGACAAAACCCACTACATGAACCAAAACCCAGTCCTGCTGGTTGTGGAAAACCCCGCTCACGAAGCACCTCCAGACACACCGCCGCAACGCGGGTAGCCGTCGACCACGGCCCCGAGGCGGTCTGCCTGCGCAGCACCGAGGGTTCCCGCCGTTACAGAGGCTAAGCGAAGCAGAGAGGCGAGAGATGACTGAGCGTGTTCGAGTCGGTGGCCTGCAGGTCGCCAAGGTGCTGTTCGATTTCATCAACAACGAAGCCATTCCCGGCAGCGGCGTGACAGCCGATGCATTCTGGGCCGGCGCCGATGCCGTATTCGGCGACCTGGCGCCGAAGAACCGGGCCCTCCTCGACAAGCGCGATCTGTTGCAGGCGCAGATCGACGGCTGGCACCGCGAGCGGGCCGGAAAACCTCACGATGCAGCGGCCTACAAAGCTTTCCTGGAACAGATCGGCTATCTGCAACCACAGCCTGAAACCGTGCAGGCCAGCACCGAAAACGTCGACGACGAGATCGCCCGCATGGCCGGCCCACAGCTGGTGGTGCCGGTGATGAACGCACGTTTCGCGCTCAACGCCAGCAACGCCCGCTGGGGCTCGCTGTACGACGCGCTGTACGGCACCGATGCGATCAGCGAGGAAGGCGGCGCCGAAAGGGGCAAGGGCTACAACCGCGTACGCGGCGACAAGGTGATCGCTGCCGCGCGATCCTTCCTCGATGAAAACGCGCCGCTGGCCACCGGCTCCCACGCCGAGGTCACCGGTTACCGCATCGAAGGCGACAAACTGCTGGTTACCCTGGCCAATGGCGACATCAGCGGCCTGCGCGACGCCGATCAACTGGTCGGCTTCCAGGGCGAGGCCGCCGCGCCCATCGCCATCCTGCTCAAGCACAACGGCCTGCATTTCGAGATCCAGATCGACGCCGCCAGCCCGATCGGCAGCACCGACGCCGCTGGCGTGAAGGACGTGCTGATGGAGTCGGCGCTGACCACCATCATGGACTGCGAAGACTCGGTGGCCGCGGTGGATGCCGACGACAAGGCCCTGGTCTACCGCAACTGGCTGGGCCTGATGAAGGGCGATCTCAGCGAAGAGGTAAGCAAGGGCGGCAATACCTTCACCCGCACCATGAACCCGGATCGCGTCTATACCCGGCCCAATGGCGGCGAGCTGACCCTGCACGGGCGCAGCCTGCTGTTCGTGCGCAACGTCGGCCACCTGATGACCAACCCGGCGGTGCTCGACGCCAGCGGCAACGAGCTGCCCGAAGGCATCCTCGATGCGCTGTGCACCAGCCTCGCTGCGCTGCACAACCTCAATGGCAGCAGCAGCCGCGCCAACAGCCGCACCGGCTCGGTGTACATCGTCAAACCGAAGATGCACGGCCCCGAAGAAGTGGCGTTCACCAGCGAACTGTTCGGCCGTGTCGAGCAGGTGCTGGGCCTGGCACGCAACACCCTGAAGGTCGGTATCATGGACGAGGAACGGCGCACCACCGTCAACCTCAAGGCCTGCATCGCCGCGGCCAGCGAGCGTGTGGTGTTCATCAACACCGGCTTCCTCGACCGCACCGGCGACGAGATCCATACCTCCATGGAAGCCGGCGCCATGGTGCGCAAGGCCGCCATGAAGAGTGAGAAGTGGATCAGCGCCTACGAGAACAACAACGTCGACGTCGGCCTGGCCAGCGGCCTGCAGGGCCGTGCGCAGATCGGCAAGGGCATGTGGGCGATGCCCGATCTGATGGCCGCCATGCTCGAACAGAAGATCGGCCACCCGCTGGCCGGCGCCAACACCGCCTGGGTGCCCTCGCCGACCGCCGCCACCCTGCACGCGCTGCACTATCACAAGGTCGACGTGTTCGCTCGCCAGGCCGAGCTGGCCAAGCGCACCCCGGCCTCGCTGGATGAAATCCTCAGCATTCCGCTGGCGCCAGACACCAACTGGAGCGACGAGGAAATCCGCAACGAGCTGGACAACAATGCCCAGGGCATCCTCGGCTACGTGGTGCGCTGGATCGACCAGGGCGTCGGCTGCTCCAAGGTGCCGGACATCAACGATGTCGGCCTGATGGAAGACCGCGCCACCCTGCGTATCTCCAGTCAACTGCTGGCCAACTGGCTGCGCCACGGCGTGGTCAGCGAGGCGCAGGTGCTCGAAAGCCTCAAGCGCATGGCGCCAGTGGTGGATCGGCAGAACGCCGCTGACCCGCTGTATCGCCCGATGGCACCTGGTTTCGACGGCAACATCGCCTTCCAGGCGGCCGTGGAGCTGGTGCTCGAAGGCGCCAAGCAGCCCAACGGTTACACCGAGCCGGTGCTGCACCGCCGTCGCCGCGAACTGAAGGCCAGCCTGGCGCGCTAAGCGTCAACGCAAAGAAGAAAACCGCCGAAAGGCGGTTTTCTTTTGGGCGGGATCAAACATCGACCCTGGGTTTTCATCTTGCCGGCTGCGCCGCCACCCGACGTTGCTGCCAGCGATAGACCGAGAAGCGCTCCGGCATCTCGTACAGCCAGTTGATGCCCAGCGCCTGGAGAATCTTCGCTGCGATGATCGGCAGCAGCACGCCGGCCAGGCAACCCACGACGATATGCAAGGTGTCGTCGTTGATGCCCAGGAACTTGCTGAGGATCACCCGCGCACCGCTGCCAGCCAGGATGTGCATCAGGAAGATCGGCATCGACAGCGCGCCCAGGGTCAGCATCCAGCCCATCGGTCGGCGCGCCAGCACCATGCACAGGCTGACGGTGAACAGGATGCCAATGAAGGCCACCACCAGCGACGCCGCACCACGGTCGGCATAGGTCAGCCCGAGTAAGCCATGGAACACGTATTGCGCCACAACGAAGGCCAAGCCACTGCCGAGCGCCACAGCCGAGGCACGGGGCTCGATGCTGCCGCGGATCTGGTTGAACCAGATGCCCAGGGCGAAGAACACGAAGTTCTGGGCAAGGAACACCAATGCCGCCACGCGCGGCGTCCATTGCTGCAGCAGGTAGAACAACGCGCTGAGCACCAGCAGCGGCAGGAAAGCCCGTGTGGAAAAGCTGCGGTAAAGGAGGATCGCCAGGCAGAACGCGGCGAACAGCGCATACAGGAACCAGAACTGCGCCCGCGGTGACCACAGCAACGCCAGCACCTCGCCCATGCCCACGCCACCATTGGTGTAGCGCGCCAGCACCACTTCGATGGTGCCTTGCAGCAGCGACCAGAGCACGAACGGATAGAAGATGGTGTCGATCTTGTTGCAGAACAGTCCGGCACTGCCGCGATTGTTCAGCGAGTGCCAGAAGAACAGCCCGGACAGGAAGAAGAACAGTGGCATATGGAAGGTGTAGATGATGCTGTCCACCAGCCAGTGAAAGTCCACGTTCTCGGTGATGATGCCGCCGTTGAGCAAGCCACGCACCACATGGCCATAGACCACCAGGAGGATGCCGATGGCCTTGGCGTAATCCACCCATAGATTGCGGTTTGTCATGCGAGCATCCTTGAGATCGGGTACGGCGGAGGGGGCGATGGCGGCGACTTGAGCGCCGCCACGCTGATCAGAGCGTCAACCCGCGCTTCAGGTTCCCGGCCCGATACTGGTGCAGTTGCCACCCCCCAGGTACTTCTGCAGCACCGCCCATTGCGGACGATCCACACCCTTGACCGGCTCGACGGACAGCTTGTTCTTGCCCCACGACGGCCCGGCTGCCCAGTAGGTGAACGGAATGCAGTGTTTCTGCAGGTAGGCGAGCGTCTGATCCAGCGCTTTGAGGCCGCTCTCGTCTTCGGCCGGCACGCCGAACTCACCGATATGGCCCTTCTTGTTGTGCTTGATCAGCCAGTTGACGAATGGCTCGATGCGTTTGACGCCGATCTGCGGATCGAGGTCAGTGGCCAGCGCAGTCTTGTAGGTACCGCTGGCATCCGGGTCGATGTACATGTGCGCCGAATAGATCAGCTTGTCCGCCGGGTCCTTCAGGTCGAGCAGGTCGTCGTTGAGCTTGGGCCAGCGCAGCGACGACGAATACTCGGCACCCTCGACGTAGATATCGTTCTTCGAGTCAAACTTGCGCACACCGTCGATACCGGCCTGGGCCACCTGCGGCCAGAACTTGTTGGCCGCACCATAGGGCTCGTTCATCAGATCGTAGGAATACACGGCCGGGTGCTTGCCCCAGCGCTTGGCGATGCGCTCCATCAGGTTTTGATAGGCGGAAATCGGTACGTCGTCGGTGCCGATCACCTTGCCGTAGTAGCGGCCATAGTTGTGCACGTCGAGCATCACCTCGATACCCGCTTGCTGCGCTTCATCGAGGGTCTTGTCGATCAGCTTGGCGTAGGCCTCGTCGAACTCGCCATTGGCCTCTGGCTGCAGCCGCTCCCAAATGAAGGAGAAGCGCACCCAACTGATGCCCTTCTGCTGCCACTTCTCGTAATAGCCCTTGGGCGGGAAGAAGAAGTTGGTGCCGTGCTTGCCGGGAAGCACCGAGCTGGCGAATCCCGCGCCCGCGACGTTGATGCCGATCAGTTCGACGGGCTTCTGTTGTGCGCTGGCGACGCCGCAGCTCAACAGGATGCTGGTGCCGAGCGCCACGGCGTGACGCAGAATGCTGCCATTCATAGATGATGTCTCCTCTGTGCCTGGAAGGGATGACTGCCTGAAAAACGCGTCTCAGACACATCAGGACGTCAATGAAGTTGAGAGGTTCACCGTAGGCCGGCATATTCGTCCGCCAATCGCCTGGCCGAGGGTCTGTTCCCGTTTCACGCACGGCCGCGCCGGAGCCAGTTCTTGCGCGAGGCAAGGGCCGCGCCCGCTCCCGGCGGGCTTGCGGCATTTCCCACATCCATGTGGGTCACACAGATGCGAAGTTTGGCAGGCCAAATGAGCCATCGAGTAACGCCGCATCGCGCAAGAACTGGCCCGGCCCTCCGGGTGGGGCCGCCTAGGTTGCGCGGGAAATGACCTCCGCTGTCGTGCAAGGGAAGACGCGGACGGCTAGTCCATTCCCTTCGTCCTGCGCCTAATCGGAGGCCATTTCTCGCGGCAACGCGGCTCGCGCTGAAACGGGAACAGACCCTAGACTTACGTCCTATGTCGATTCACGGCACGGCTCGCCACCATGCCGCTACAAGAACAAAAGGAACGCGCGCAATGAAACCAGCCGACGATTTCGTTCAGGCCGGCAAGACAGCGGTACGCCAGAACGTCCACGGCACCATGGAATTTCTGCAGAAATTCCCGCCCTTCAATCAGATGGATGCTGCCCATCTCGCGTATCTGGTCGAGCACTGCCAGCTGCGCTTCTATGGCGAAGACGAGGTGATCATCCACCCGGACGATGGCCCGGTACAGCACCTGTACATCGTCAAGCAGGGCCGCGTGCACGGTCAGCGCCCGCACTCGGCACGGCGCGGCACGGAAACCACCTTCGAGATCACCAGCGGCGAATGCTTTCCCATGGCCGCGCTGATCGGCGAACGCGCTACCCGCACCGCCCACCTGGCCGCTGAAGATACCTTCTGCCTGCTGCTCGACAAGGCCGCCTTCGCCCGGCTGTTCGGCCAGTCCACGCCGCTGCGCGACTTCGCCCTGCGCGGCGTCAGCAGCCTGCTCGACCAGGTCAACCAGCAGGTGCAGATGCGCGCCGTGGAAACCCTCGGTTCGCAGTATTCGCTCGACACCCGCCTGGGCGATCTGGCCATGCGCCAACCGATCTCCTGTGCGCCCGACCTGCCGCTGCGCGACGCGGTGCGGCAGATGCACGAACAGCAGGTCGGCAGCATCGTCATCGTCGACCCGGGCTTGCGCCCCCAGGGCATCTTCACCCTGCGCGACCTGCGCCGCGCGGTGGCCGACGGCAGCTCCCTGGAGCAACCGATCAGCAGCCTCATGACCCAGGCGCCGTTCCATCTGCCACCAGGCGCCAGCGCCTTCGACGCCGCCATCGCCATGACCGAGCGACATATCGCCCACGTCTGCCTGGTGGAACAGGGCAAGCTGTGCGGCGTGGTCTCCGAACGCGACCTGTTCTCCCTGCAGCGCGTCGACCTGGTGCATCTGGCGCGCACCATTCGACATGCCGGCCGGGTGGAAACCCTGGCCGCGCTGCGCGAGGACATCCGCCAGTTGGTCGACCGCATGCTCGCCCACGGTGCCAGCGCCAGCCAGATCACCCATATCGTCACCCTGCTCAACGACCACACCGTGTGCCGGGTGATCGAGCTGACCATCGAGGACCTGGGCGATCCGGGCGTGCCCTTCGCCTGGCTGTGTTTCGGCAGCGAGGGCCGGCGCGAGCAGACCCTGCACACCGACCAGGACAACGGCATCCTCTTCGAAGCCCGCGACAATGTGCAGGCGGCGGAAATTCGTGGCCGCCTGCTGCCGCTGGCCATGGAGATAAACCAACGCCTGGCGCGCTGCGGCTTCACCCTGTGCAAGGGCGACATCATGGCCGGCAACCCGCAGCTGTGCCTGTCGCGCCAGGAATGGTCGCGGCGCTTCGCCGGCTTCATCCGCGAAGCCTCACCGGAAAACCTGCTGGCCTCGACCATCTACTTCGACCTGCGCACCGTGTGGGGCGATGCCAGTGGTTGCGAAACCCTGCGTGACGAGCTGCTCGGGCAGATCGCCGACAACCGCCTGTTCCAGCGCATGATGGCCGACAACGCCTTACGCCAGCGCCCGCCGGTAGGCCGCTTCCGGGATTTCGTGGTGGCCCGGCGCGGCGCCGAGAAGGACACCCTGGACCTCAAATCCCAGGGCCTTACGCCCTTCGTCGATGGCGCCCGCCTGCTGGCGCTGGCCAACGGCATCAAGGCCTGCAATACCCAGCAGCGCCTACGCGAGCTGAGTGCCCGCGGGATCATCGACAAGCTGGATGGCGCCGCCTATGAGGAGGCCTACCACTTCATCCAGCAGACGCGCCTGCAGCAGCATCAGTTGCAGGCCCGCCAGGCCCAGCCCTACTCCAACCGCCTCGACCCGGACAGCCTCAACCACCTGGACCGGCGCATCCTGCGTGAATCCTTCCGTCAGGCCCAGCGTCTGCAAACCAGCCTGGGGCTACGTTACCAACTATGAACGCACTGGCCTGGCTGACCCGCCGCCGCACTGCCCTGCCCGACGACCAGCAGCGCCGCTGCACCGCCCTGCCGGCACCACGGCCGGCGGATGACACGCCCCTGGCGCAGCAACGCCTGGTGGTGCTCGACCTGGAAACCAGTGGCCTGGATCTCAAGCGCGACGAAGTGCTGTCGATTGGCGCCGTGGTCATCGACAACGGCGCCATCCAGCTCGGTGAACAATTCGAATGCACCCTGCACCGCGATGGCCACACCGTCAGCGCCAGCGTGTTGATCCACGGCCTGGCGCCCAGCGACATCGCCGCCGGCATCGAGCCCGCCGAAGCGTTGCTGGCGTTCATGGAGTTTCTCGGCGACAGCCCGCTGCTGGCCTTTCACGCCGGCTTCGACCAGCGCATGCTGGCCCGCGCCCTCAAGGACACCCTCAACCTGCGCCTGCGCCACCCTTTCTATGATGTCGCCGAGCTGGCACCCATGCTCTGCCCACAGGCAGAGATCCGCAACGGCGGCCTGGACGACTGGACCGCGCACTTCGGCCTGCAGGTCGGCCAGCGCCACCACGCCAGCGCCGACGCCCTGGTGACCGCCGAACTGGCACTGATCCTGTTCAGCCGCGCGCGCAAGCAACAGGCCGACAGCCTCAAGGCACTGGAGCAACGGCTGAAGAGCTGGCGGCAGCGGTTGCAGGGGCCTTCGCTCTAGTCGTGGACCGTCCCGGGTTACGCCTTCGGCTAACCCGGGCTACGAAATTGCTCGCAGTCCCGTAGCCTGCGGTTGAGCGTAGCGATACCCAGGAAGGGCAACGCCTAACTAAACATCGCGCATCAACAGCGCAAAGCGCAGATCCACCTCGGGCGGCACCGGCAGGTACACCACATGGCCATCGCCGGGCGCCACGCTGATCGGTTCGCCCGCGCGATTTTGCAGATGCTCCAGGGTGAAACGCAGGTTGCCCTTGGGCGTCATCAGCTCCATGCCGTCCCCCACCGTGAAGCGGTTCTTCACCCGCACTTCGGCCAACTCACCACGGCGATCGCCGCTCAGCTCGCCGACGAACTGCTGGCGATCGGAGACCGAGCTGCCGTGCCCGTAATTCTGATATTCATCATGCACGTGGCGGCGCAGGAAGCCTTCGGTGTAGCCGCGATTGGCGAGCGACTCCAGGTTGGCCATGAGGCCGCGGTCGAACGGCCGACCTGCCACCGCATCGTCGATGGCCTGGCGATACACCTGGGCGGTGCGGGCGCAGTAGTAATGGCTCTTGGTGCGCCCTTCGATCTTCAGCGAATGCACGCCCATCTTCACCAGCTGCTCGACGTGCTGCACGGCGCGCAGGTCCCGGGAGTTCATGATGTAGGTACCGTGCTCGTCCTCGAATACCGGCATCTGCTGTTCGCCATCCTCGAGCACGAATACCTGGTCGCTCGGCGCGCCGATACCCAACGTCGGCTCGACCACCCGGACGATCTCACCCAGCTCGTTCTCGCCTGCCGCCTTGAGGTCGTACTGCCAGCGGCAGGCATTGGTGCAGGCGCCCTGATTGGGGTCGCGGCGGTTCAGGTAGCCGGACAACAGGCAGCGCCCCGAATAGGCCATGCACAGGGCGCCGTGGACGAACACTTCCAGCTCGATCTCCGGCACCTGGGTGCGGATTTCCTCGATCTCACCGAGCGACAGCTCCCGCGACAGGATCACCCGCTCCAGGCCCTGCCCCTGCCAGAACGCCACGCTGGCCCAGTTCACCGCATTGGCCTGAACCGAGAGGTGGATCGGCATCTGTGGATAACGGCCGCGCACCAGCATGATCAACCCCGGGTCGGACATGATCAGCGCGTCCGGCGCCATGTCGATGACCGGCTGCAGGTCGTCGAGAAAGGTCTTCAGCTTGGCGTTGTGCGGGGCGATGTTGACCACCACGTAGAAGCGCTTGCCCAGCACGTGCGCCTCGCGAATGCCCTGGGCCAGGTTGCCGTGATCGAACTCGTTGTTGCGCACCCGCAGGCTGTAGCGGGGCTGCCCGGCGTACACCGCATCGGCGCCGTAGGCGAAGGCGTAGCGCATGTTCTTCAGGCTGCCGGCCGGTGACAGCAGTTCGGGGCGAAACGGTTGGCTGGACATGGAGCAACGCACTCGCGAAAAACGGGGCCGGCGATTCTAGAGACCCCGGCCCGCCCAGCCATTGATCCAGGTCTATGACGACGCCGGCCCGACCTGTTCCAGCGACCGGCGGCCATCGCAGCGCACCGGGCACGGCGCAGGGAACAACCGGGCGATGCAACGTGCCAGTTTCTGCCCTGCCCTGCGCTCCTCTCGCAGCCCGACACGCCCGCTCATCGCCGGTACCACAGGCGAAAGAGGCCAGTCGCGAACAACAGGGCGATCTGCGCCATGGCCACGCACAGTTGCAGGAACGACTGCACGGTGCTGTTGGCCGCAGCATCGGTAACGCCCGTCAGGCCATTCCAGAACGCCGCTGGCAACAGTTGCAGGCCCAGGGTTGCGACCGGCCAGCCGCTGAGCATGAGCGCCTCGATCCAGTCGAAGCGGCCGACGAACATCATGCCGATCAGCAGTACACCGGCGATGCACAGGCCAAGGGCGAAGCAGGCGGAAAATTGCATCAAGACTCGCATGGCGATCTCCATGGGGCGGGCGTTGCGGCACGCCCCGGCAAAGGGTCAGGACGTGAAGGTGTCGCTGGTGGCCGGGCGGCCGACGCCGTACCAGTCGAGCTTGCGGGTCAGCACCATCACGCAGCCCAGCACGCCGAATACCAGCAGCGAGCCCATCAGCAGGGCGTAGTCCTCGGCGCTGAGCAGGCCGTAGAGCAGCCCGTACAGGGCAGCCAGCAGCCCGCCGAAGGCCGCCCCACGCAACCAGCTGCGCAGCACGCTGCTGACGTAGAAGGTATTCAGCGCCACGCAGCCCAGGGCGGACAGGCCGTAGGCGACGGTGAACCCCAGGTGCTCGGAGAGCGACAGCAACAGCAGGTAGAACAGCGCCATGGACAGGCCCACCAGGGCGTACTGCACCGGGTGCACGGCCATGCGCTTGAGTACTTCGAACAGGAAGAACACGGCGAAGGTCAGGCTGATGAACAGCAGCGCATATTTGATCGCCCGATCGGCCTTGAGGTACTGGTCCACCGGATCGATGAAGCTGACCCCGAGGGCGCGGCTCTGCATGGCGGCGCAGGAGCCGCTGACGCAGCTGCTCAGGGCATCCTGCATATCGGTGGCGAAGAAGCTGGTCTGCCATTTGGCGGTAAAGCCCTGCTGCGTCACCTCACGCTGGCTGGGTAGGAACTCGCCGATGAAGCTTGGGTGTGGCCAGTCCGAGCGCAGGGTGACCTGGCTCTCGCGGCCAACCGGGGTGATGCTCAGTTGCTCGGTGCCCTGCAGCTTGAGGTCGAAGGCGAAGCTGTAGACCTGCTCGTTGCGGGTATCGCGAGGCGGCAGCGCCACGTGCACGCCGCTGCCAAAGTTGTCGTCGCCACTGCCCGGCTCGAAGCTCAGGCTGGCGCCATTGAGCTGCAGCTTGAGGTCGTTGCCGATGCCACGCACATCACTGATGCCCACGGCGATGAAGGGCTCGCCGAACCGGTAGGCGTCGACATCGCTGATGCCGTAGTTGGCCGGCACCGTGAACTCGCCGCTGACCTGGCTATCGCTGTGGTACAGGCGCGCCTGGTAGATACCGCGATAACGCAGCTCGGTACGCACGTCGCCGTCGAGGGTGAAGCGCTCGGGCAGAAAGTACAGGCGGCCCTGCTCGATGGACTCTTCCTGATAACGCTCGTCACTGTCCTTGCGGGTTTTCCAGGTCAGCACCTTCTTGAGATACGGCACCACCATGATCGGCCCGGTGATCTGCTGGGCGTAGCTCGAGCTACGGGCGATGTCGCGCAGCACCTCGTCGCGCGCGCCCTGGCGCTCGCCGACCAAACCATCGATCAACAACAGGGGAATCATCAACAACAGAATCAACAGGGCGATAGTGCCCAGTTTGAACAGCAGGCTTCGGTTCATGGCACAGCGCTCCGTGCAGTTGGGATGCACGCAGTCTGGCCACGCCCGGTGGAGGCAGCGTGGAGCGCGGATGGAGATTATGTGGGAATTGTGAGAGGTCAGCGCAGCGGGTGGATCAAGGCGTCACCCGCCGCGCCTGGTGCGTCGTTCATTCGCCGCGGATGTACTGCTCCAGGTGCTGGATCAGGTTTTCCTGCTGACTGATGATGTCCTTGACCAGGTCACCGATGGAGAGCAGGCCAACCAGCCGACCGTCACTGATCACCGGCAGGTGGCGCAGGCGTCCGGTGGTCATCAGCTCCATGCAGTGGCGGCTGTCTTCCTCGGGCGTCACGGTAATGACCTTGCTGGTCATGATCTCGCTGACCTTGAGGTTAGCCGGCGAGCGCTCCTGTACCGCCACCTTGCGCACGTAGTCGCGCTCGCTGACGATGCCGGCCAGGCGCTCGCCTTCGAGCACCACCAGGGCGCCGATGCCCTTCTCGGCCATCAGTTTCACCGCCGCGAACACGCTGCTGTCTGGGGTGACGCTGTATACGTTGGATATCGGCTTGCTCTTGAGCACGTCAGCCACGGTCTTTTTCATGCGCGTTCTTCCTGTCCCGGTAGATTGGCGAACGGCTTCAGAATAGCCAAAGTGCCGGCATCTGTACGCATTGTGTTTGCCACAAGTCGCCGCCAGCATGGCCGAGGTCGCAGCCACGCCTCAACGCGGGAAGCGCAATGCAACCTCCACACCGCCCTCGACGTTGGCGATGCTCAGCGTCGCCCCGTGCAGCTGCGCCACCTCCTGCACGAAGTTGAGCCCCAGGCCGGTGCTCTTGCGCCCGGTGGCCGGTCGCGCCAGGGAGTAGAAGCGCTCGGTCAGGCGCGCCAGGGCGTAGTCGGGAATCGTCGGTCCCTGGTTGAACAGGCACAATTGCACGGCATCGTCATCGGCTGCGCAGGTAAAGCGGATCAGCCCGCCGGGCGGCGTGAAATCCAACGCGTTGTCGAGCAGGTTGCTCAACGCCTGGCGCAGCAGGAAACGCTCGCCGAGCAGGACCTGCGAGGCGTCGACGCGGTTGTCCACCCGCACCTGGCGCTGTTCGATACGCGCCATCTGGGCGTGCACCAGTTCGTCGATCATCGGCTGCAACGGCACGGCGACACGCTCTTCGAGACCCTGGCGCTGCTCGACCTGGGCCAGGTGCAGCAAACGCTCGATCAGGTTCTGCAAGCGCTCGCCTTCTTCGCCGATATTGGCCACGAAACGCTGGCGCTGGGCTTCGAGCATCTCGCCTTCCAGCAGCTCGGCGGCGCCGCGGATCGCCGCCAGCGGGCTCTTCAGTTCATGGGTCAGGGTGTGCACGTAGCGCTCGACGTAGGCCTTGCCCTCCAGCTCGGTGCGCATGCGCTCCACCGCCTGGGCCAGTTGGCCGAGTTCGCCGCCGCGCACCTGGGGCAACTCGGCGCGCTGGCCCTCGCTGACCGCCTGTGCATAGCGGGTCAAACGACGCAGCGAGCCGCTCAGCCACCAACTGAGCAAACCGCCGACCAGCAGGCCCAGGCCGATCAGCCCGGCACCGAGCCAGCCCAGGCGCCGCTGCGAGCGCTCGATATAAGGCTGCAACGTGCGATTGGGCTTGGCCACCGACACCACACCAAGAATCCGCTCGCCATCGACGATGGGCGCGGCCACGTACATCACGGAGGAATCCGGGTCGTTCGGATCCTCCCGGGTGGAGCGCACGCCATAACGCCCCTGCAGGGTCAGGTAGACGTCGTTCCAGCGCGAATAGTCCTGCCCTACCGCCAAGCCGCTGGAATCGAGCAATACGACGCCATTGGCATCGGTGACGTAGATGCGGTGGTTGACCTGGTTCTTCGCCACGCCCCAGATCTGCGCACCGGGCTGGCGCTGCCCGTAGGCCTTGAGCAATTCGGGCAACTGCCCCTGGGCGAGGCGGCCATCGCGCACGTCTTCGCGCAGCAGCACCGCCAACAGGTGCGCGGTATCGACCAGGGTCTCCTCGGTGGACTGGCGCACGCCGGGGCGGATCTCATCCATCACCGTGCTCAGCACGAACCAGCCGGACAACCCGACGAACAGGAAGTAGGCCAGAAAGATACGGACTCCAAGCGGCATCAGCAGGCCTCCTGAACGGTGAGCATCGCTATTCGAGCCGCAGGCTGTAGCCAAGCCCGCGATGGGTCTGAATCGGCTCGGCCTGGGGCGCGACCTGGCGCAGCTTGGCGCGCAGGCTCTTGATATGGCTGTCGATATTGCGCTCGTAGCCGGCGTCGGCCGGCACGCCCAGGGCGTCGAGCAACTGCTCGCGGCTGAACACCCGCTCGGGCTGGCCGAGCAGGCATTGCAGCAACTGGAATTCGAGTCGGGTCAGGCTCAGGGGCTGGCCGTGGTAGTCGATGCGCACCCGCTCGCTGTCGAGATGAAACGGGCCTTCGCTGGGCCTGGTGACAGGCTCGCGGGGCGTCACGCGCTTGAGAATCGCCTTGACCCGCGCCGCCACCTCCCGCGGGCTGAAGGGCTTGACCACGTAATCATCGGCGCCGATCTCCAGCCCCACCACGCGGTCGATCTCGTCATTGCGCGCGGTCAGGAACATCACCGGCACTTCGGAAAACCGCCGCAACCGCTTGCAGGCCTCGAAGCCGCTGATGTCGGGCAAGCCGACGTCGAGAATCACCAAGTCGTAACCCTCGCGCTCGAGCAGTGCCAGCGCTTCGCCACCGAGGGTCGACCAGCGGGTGCCGAAGCCCTCGGCCTGCAGGGCATAAACCAGGGTATCGGCGATTGCGGCTTCATCTTCGACGATCAGGATTGTCGCCATGGTTGGCATCCTTGCGGCACGTGGGGTGCGGAGCCTGCGCGAGGCCGTGGTCAGCGTCAATAGCATGAAGCGCCGGTACTCATGCACAAAACAAGTGGATCTTTCTGTGGATAAGCTTGGAGCTAAGTGCTGAACGCCACTGGAAACGCGCCTTCCGGTCAACCGATCATTATTTGACCAGCGCCTTATTCACAGATGAAAGCGTGACAACCCGCTTTTACTAAAGGAATTCTGTCAAGACACGTGGATACGTCGGCACACTGGGGAAAATACACAACTTGAGTGGAACACTTTGTGGATAACCTTTGCATGGCCGGCTACAGACCATGACAACCGGGCGCTCCAGCGCACTGATCATTTCCTGAGCAATGATCAGAGGTGATGAAAATATTCGCGCTTTGAGCGATGAGGCATTTCCATCCACAAAAATCTTCGTCAAGGCAGATCGCTATACACAATAGCCGTGGAAGATTTTGTGGATAACCCTGGTATCGAACCGTGGAGGCCACGCCATGCGTGGCATTTGGACGCCTGATCAATTATTGACCAGGTCCATCCAGGGATGCTCCAACCTATTGTATCGCTTGACTTTACTGACTTTTGCAGGCCTGTAATCCGGCTGCGGCAGCAGACGAGCATTCATGCACAATGCCCGTGCATGAGCCTGTGGACAACCTGAAGATCATCCTCTGCAGGCCAGTGAAATCGAGGCCTGCAAAGGATCGTTCATTTATCGACCAGCTTTCGCCCTGCTCTCATTCCACGCGAAAACGGCCGGTGTTACGCGACAGGGTTTCGCTGCCGCGACGCAGTTGCTCACTGGCGTCGCTGACCATGCGCGCGCCGTCCAGCAGCTCGCTGGCCGCCTGATCGACTTGCTGAATATTGCCGCTCACCTCGTCGGCGGTCGCGGCCTGCTGCTCGGCAGCGGTGGCGATCTGCGCCAAGCGGTCACTGACGCGTTGCACCGACTCGACGATGCCGTCGAGATCCGCACTCATCGCCAGCACGTTACCCACATCGCCCTCGGCCTGATGCATGGCCTGCTCCATCTCGGCGACGGACTGGCCCACCACCTTGTGCAGATCACCAACGGTCTGGGCGATCTCCGCCGTGGAGTTCTGGGTGCGCTGCGACAAAGAGCGCACCTCATCGGCGACCACCGCGAAGCCACGCCCCTGCTCACCGGCACGCGCCGCTTCGATGGCCGCATTGAGTGCCAGGAGGTTGGTCTGCTCGGCGATGCCCTTGATCACGTCGACCACCCGGGTGATCTGCTCGGTCTGCTGGCGCAGCTTCTGCAGGGTCTGCGCGCTGCCGGCCAGACGCCCGCTGAGCTCACGCATGCTGGCGCTGGTGCGGGCGCTGCGCTGGTTGCTCTGGTTGGCGATCTCGCGGGTCTGCCCGGCTTCCTGGGCGGCCTGCTCGCAGCTCTGCGCAACGCTCTGGGCGGTGGCGGCCATCTGCGTGGCAGCGGTGGCGATCTGGCTCATCTGTGCCTGCTGCTGTTCGACCGCGTTCAGCGAGCCCGCCGCCTGGCTTCCCAGACTACGCACGGTCTCATCGAGGCTCCGCCCTTCGCGGCCGACACCCTGCATGGAGTCGCGCAACTGGGCGACGGCGGTGTTCAGGGCGGTGGAGATCGCCGCCAGGTCGTCGGCGCCATGCACCTGCATGCACACCCGCAAATCGCCGTCACGCAGGCCCTCGGCGGCCTGGATGATGCCGGCGGTGCTGCGACGGATGGAGGCGTTGAGGCACAGCAGCAGATACAGCGCCAGCAGGGTCAGCACGGCGAAGATCAACGTGGTGTGCAGCATGTCCTGGCGGGCATTGCCCTGATAGTCGCCGATGTTGGAGTTGAACTGCTCGTATACCGCCTGGCGCAGGCCTTTGAGGTTTTCCTGCAACGCCTGAACCTGCTGCACGAACTGCGCGGGCTGCAGCACCATGGGGCTGGCCTCGAACATGTCGCGGTCGACTTCGGCGAAAAATTTCTGCAGGCCATCTTCGACCTGGGCGTAAGGCTGCTGCAGGGTTCGCAAAACCCGCGGCGAAGCCTGCTGCAAAGCGGTGCGCGATTTGGCGATCTGTGCACCAGCTTGTTCCAGCGAACGGCGCAGGTCACGCACCGCCACCCGGTTCTGCAGGGTGAAATGCTGCGCCACCAGCGAACCATATCCCTGGCTGGCGAAGCTGCCCAGATTCTCGGACAGGCGCGGCAGGGTCAGCGTCAGCTGCTCCATCATCAGGTAGGTGTCGAGGAAGGGATCGAGAATCAGGCCACTGTCGGTCGCGACCTGCTCACGTAGCACGGTTAGCAGCGAGAGTGTGCTCTGGTAACGCTCGAGTGCGTCGAGCAGTGCCATTTTACCCAAAACCGCTAGGTCCAGCTCAGCCACCGAAGCCTGCAAGGCCTCGAGTTGCCGGCCGGTTTCCTCGCTGGGCGTGAGCTTTACCTGCTCGGCCGCGGCCGCCAGAGCCTCGCCGAGCTTGCCGCTACGCTCGCGCAGGAGCGCCTCGGCCGCCTTGTCATTACCCTTCCAGCGTGCCAGCAACAGGCGTTGCTCATGCAGCTCCTGCTCGACCGCACCCAGCGCCTGCACGCCCTGCATGCCGTCTACCTCGCTGCGTAGCACCTCGATGCGCTCGAGGTTGCCGCTCATCATCACCCAGAGCGCGTAGCCCAGGGGGATGACGAACAGCACGAACAACAGTTGGAACTTGCGGGCGAAGCTGACGCGCTCCAGCACGCGTATACCCGGTTTGAGCAATCCCCACATACATCACCTCGGAACGCGCCACAGTCCAAAAACGCCGTGGCAATGTGCCATTTCGAGGCAAGAATCACACCGGACTGCGCGAAAGGGAAGCGCAGTCTTTGCAAATCAACAGCTGGGCCGCTCAGCGGTATAGCGATTGGAGGGGTCGATGGCCGCATCCAGTTTGCGGATGGCGCTGGCACCGATCAGCAACGGGTAGTCGAAGTGGCGGCGGTCGGTAAGATTGACCTCGATGTTACGCAGCTCCTCGCCCAGGCAGATGTCCATGTTGACCACCGGGCGCGCGGAATAGGACGGTTTGGCAGAGCTGCCCTCCTCCGCGCGGTTCTTGATCTCGGTGACACGCGCCAGGGGTTTCTCGAAGACCTTATCGTCGGCATCATCGACGGCCAGGCGGAAACGCACCCAGTCCTCGCCATCACGCTCGAACTGCTCGATGTCACGGGCGGACAGCGAAGCGGTCATCGCACCGGTGTCCATCTTGGCCTTGAGGGTCTGGCCGAGCTGGGGCAGTTGAATGTATTCGTAGCGACCGTAGAGAGTCGGCTGATCGGCCATCGCCGGCAGGGTAATGGCAGCGGCCAGCAGGGCTAGAACGGTTTTCACGCCTTAACGTCCTCGTATGAAATTGAGAACATTGGGACTGGGGGAGGCGTGAATGGTTCTGGAAAACTGCCGGAGCGATGCGTGCTCGAAGCGACGCCTGAGGGGCCGCGATGTGGCGTTAGCGGACATTCCCCGATCCACTGTGGGAGTCGCGACCTCGCGGCGAATCGCTCAGGCACCGCCGAAATAGGCAGTCAGGCTGCAATCGTTTCGCCCCGAGGTCGGGGCTCCCACAGGTTGGTTTGAGCGGCCGCTTTTGCCTCGAAGCGACTCAACACTTCTCGCTACAACACTTGCCGCAAGAACGCCTGGGCACGCGCATCCTTCGGCTGGGCGAAGAACTCGGCAGGTGGCGCGTCTTCCAGCAGCTTGCCGTGATCGAAGAACAGCACGCGGTCGGCCACTTCGCGGGCGAAGCCCATCTCGTGGGTGACGCAGACCATGGTCATGCCTTCGAGCGCCAGCTGCTTCATCACGTCAAGCACTTCGCCGACCATTTCCGGGTCGAGGGCCGAGGTAGGCTCGTCGAACAGCATCACCTTGGGGTCCATGCACAGGGCGCGGGCTATGGCTACGCGCTGCTGCTGGCCGCCGGAGAGACGCGACGGAAACTCACCGGCCTTCTGGCCGATGCCCACCTTGTCGAGGAGCGCCCGGGCCTTGGCTTCACGCTCGGCCTTGCCGCGCTTGCGCACGACCTTCTGCGCCAGGCACAGATTCTCCAGCACGGTCATGTGCGGGAACAGGTTGAAGTGCTGGAACACCATGCCGACTTCACGACGGTAGGCATTGATGTCGGTCTTCGGGTTGGCGAGATCGAGGCCATCGATGCTCACCGAGCCTTCGTCCAGTTCTTCCAGGCCATTGAGGCAGCGCAGGAAGGTCGACTTGCCGGAGCCGGACGGGCCGATCACCACCAGCACCTCGCCGCGTGCCACCTGGGTGGTCACGCCATCGACGGCGCGCACCTGCTGGCCGCGGGCGTCGAACACCTTGATCAGATCACGGACTTCAATCACTTTGCGCGAGCCTCCGTTCCAGGCGGTTGGCGATCTGCGACAGCGGCAGGTTGATCACCAGATAAAGGGCCGCGACGCAGAACCAGATCTCGAACGTGGAGAACGAGGTGGTGATGGCTTCGCGGCCGCTCTTGGTCAGCTCGGTGATGGCGATCACCGAGACCAGCGAGGTGTCCTTGACCAGGCTGATGAACTGCCCGGCCAATGGCGGCAGCACACGCTTGAACGCTTGCGGCAGGATCACATGGCGCATCGACTGCGCGGCGCTCAGCCCCAGTGAACGGGCCGCTTCATCCTGGCCACGAACGATGGACTGCACACCGGCGCGCACGATCTCGCCGACATAGGCGCCGGTGAACAACGCCAGCGCCGCCACGCCGGCGAACTCGCGGGATAGATCGAGCACCGTGCCGATGAAGAAATAGAAGATGAAGATCTGCACCAGCAGCGGCGTGCCGCGCACCAGTTCGACGTAAATCGTCGACAGGTGGCGCAGCGTCGGGTTGGCCGAGAGCCGGCACAGGCCGGTGACCAGGCCGATCAGCAAGCCGAACACGCCCGCCGCCACGGAAATCCACAGGGTGGTCCAGAGTCCCCAGAGCAGCGGCCCGGCGGCCCAATGGCGGTTGACGCCAATGACATCGCCCTCGGCGACGTCGTCGCCTTCGCTCAGTTGCAGGCTGTCGCCGGCCACAGTGAGCTGCTGCTGTTCCCCGCCTTCGCCGAGCAGCGTGACCAGGGCGTCGCTACCCTCGCGGCTGATGCTCTCGACGCTGCCATAGTCGGCCGCGCGCTGCGCCTCTTCGGCGTGGTAGGCGAAGTACTGGGGAACGCGATTCCAGCGCCATTCGTAGGAGATCAGCGAGGTGGAATACCAGATCGCCAGGATACCCAGGACCAGGATCAGCCCGGTCAGCAGGTGCCAGGGCCACTGGGCTTTCTTCTGTTTAGCCACGGTGAGTGTCTACCCGTTGAGTTGCCAACATGAAAGCGCGCGGACTAGCCGCGCGCCGGGGGTAGCGGAGATGAAGCGCTAGCGCGCTTATTCCATCTCTTTCAGCCAGTTAGTGCTCTTGAACCACTTGGCATGAATGCGATCGTAGGTGCCATCTTCGCGGATCTGGTGCAGCCAGTTGTTGATCCAGTTGATGCTGTCGTAATCGCCCTTCTTCAGGCCGAAGGCCAGGGGCTCGAAGGTGAACGGCTCATCGAGGAACACCAGCTTGCCGGCACCGGCCTTGTTAACCGCCACGACGTTGTACGGTGCGTCGTAGATGAAGGCATCGGCCTTGCCGTTGACCACGTCCATCACCGCTTCCTGCTCGTTGTCGAAGCCGCTGTACTTGGCCTGGGCGATCAGCTTCTTGGCGACCATCTCGCCGGTGGTGCCGATCTTCGAGGTGATGCGGTAGTCGGCGCTGTTCAGGTCCTTGTAGCTCTTGACCTTGTCAGCCAGTTCCTTGCGGATCAGCAGGGTCTGGCCGACCACGATGAAGGGCTCGGAGAAATTGATGCGCAGATTGCGCTCCTGGGTCAGGGTCATGCCCGAGCCGATCATGTCGAACTTGTCGGTCAGCAGGGCCGGGATGATGCCGTCGTAGGACGTGGAAACCAGCTCCAGCTTGACGCCCATGGCCTTGGTCATGGCCTTGAGCAGGTCGACTTCGAAGCCGATGATCTCACCGCGCTTGTTGGTCATCTCGAAGGGCATGTAGGTCGGGTCCATGCCCACGCGCAGGGTACCGCGCTTGACCGCGTCGTCGATGACGCCAGCTTGGGCGATGCCCGTGAAGGCGCAGACGGATAACAGCAGTGAGGCGACAAGCTTTTTCATTCTTGCTCCTGAAAGGCAAACGATTATGGGGCCGGCTCAGGCTCGTGCACCGGCACGGTGCAAGTGGCTGGCCCTTCGATAAGGCGGCGCGGCATGCTAACCGTGATCGCCGCCGATGGCGAGAGATACGCGCCGGATCAGCGACAAACAGTAGCGTAGAGCCGTCTGCGGGAAGGCAAGAAGCAGGCCAGTGAGCGGCCTCGATCAGGTTTCCAGCAAAAAGGTCACAGGCCCGTCGTTGACAAGCTGTACCTGCATGTCGGCACCGAAGCGCCCGCTGGCGACCTGCGGGTGTTGCGCACGTGCCTGTTCGAGCAGGTGGTCGAACAGCGCTTCGCCCAAGGCGGGCGGCGCGGCAGTGGAGAAGCCGGGGCGCAGGCCGCTGCGGGTATCGGCGGCAAGGGTGAACTGGGAAACCAGCAACAGGCCGCCGCCGATGTCCTTGAGTGACAGGTTCATCTTGCCGGCCGCGTCGCTGAACACCCGGTAATTGAGCAGCTTGTGCAGCAACTTGGCGCAGCTGGCCTCGTTGTCCTGCGGCTCGACGCCAACCAACACCAGCAGGCCCTGCTCGATGGCGCCCACGCTCTCGCCGGCGATATCCACACGGGCGCTGGAAACGCGTTGCAGCAGTGCCTTCATGCTTCGTCCGGCGCCAGGTCGAGCAGGCGATGGGCGATCTCGTCGGCGGCGCGCACCAGCGCATCGGCGATACCTGGCTCGGCGGCCGAATGGCCGGCCTCGCGGATGATCTGCAGCTCGCTGTTGGGCCAGGCCTGGTGCAGCGCCCAGGCGTTGTCCAGCGGGCAGATGGCATCGTAGCGACCGTGCACGATGATGCCTGGCAGGTGGGCGATCTTGGGCATGTCGCGCAGCAGTTGATTGGGCTCGAGGAAGGCATCGTTGACGAAGTAATGGCACTCGATGCGGGCGATCGACAGCGCGCGCAGGCTCTCGGCGAAACGCTCGACCACCTGCGGGTTGGGGCGCAGGGTGGCGGTGCGCCCTTCCCAGCACGACCAGGCCTTCGCGGCGTGCATCTGGGCGATCTGGTCAGCGCCGGTCAGGCGCTTGTAGAACGCCTGCATCAGGTCGCCCTGCTCCTCGGCGGGAATGGGCGCGAGGTAATCCTGCCAGTAATCGGGGAACAGCCGGCTGGCACCCTCCTGGTAGAACCATTTGAACTCCTGCGGGCGGCACAGAAAGATGCCGCGCAGGATCAGCGCCTGCACGCGGTCCGGATGCTTCTGGGCGTAGGCCAGCGACAGGGTCGAGCCCCAGGAGCCGCCGAACAGCACCCACTTGTCGATGCCCAATTGCTCGCGAATGCGCTCCATGTCGGCGACCAGATCCCAGGTGGTGTTGTTTTCCAGGCTGGCATGGGGCGTGGAGCGGCCGCAGCCGCGCTGGTCGAAGGTGACGATGCGGTACAGGTTCGGGTCGAAATAGCGGCGGCTCGCCGCATCGCAACCAGCGCCGGGGCCGCCGTGCACGAACAGCACCGGCAGACCATCCGCCGAGCCGCTCTCGTCCACATAGAGAACGTGCGGGGCGTCTACCGCCAGCTCGTGACGGGCGTACGGTTTGATCTCCGGATACAGCGTCTGCATGGTGCCCTCCTGCGGAAGAATTGAGATAGGCTCGGGCCGCTCGCGCGTCGCGGGCTACTGCGCTCGTTCGGGCATCATAACCATGAAAAGGAAATTCGGCATGTCGATACGGAAATTTGCTACGCCCCTGTTGCTGCTCGCCTTACTGCTGAGCGGCTGCGGCGCCAAGGACACCCCGCAGGCCAGGCTGGAAGCCGCCGTGCAGCAGCTGCAGGACAACCTCGAAGCGAAGAAAACATCCGCGGTGCTCGACCAGCTGCACGGTAAATTCCGCGCTCAGCAGACCAATGACCGGGACTGGGCCAAGCGCACCATGACCCTGTTGTTTCTGCGCCACAACACCGTCAAGGTGCTGGCCCTGAGCAAGAACAGCCGCGTGGACACGACCTATCATGACAAGGGTTACACGGATGCACAGGTAGCATTGACCGGTGCCGAAGGGCTGATCCCCGATAGTGCCCGGCACTACACGGTGAAACTGGAATGGTGGCAGGACGACGGAGAATGGAAACTCGCGCGACTGGAATGGCAGTGAGAGCGAACGACGGCGGAGGGCGAATCCAGCCAGGCCGAATCCGCCCTCGAAGGCTGACTTACTCGGCGGGCTTGGCGCCGTCGCGCCAGATCAGCTCGCTGGTGTCGTAACCCTGGGCGCGGGCCACCGACAGCAGCTCGTCACGCACTTCGTTGGAAATGGTCGGCGTGCGCGACAGCAGCCACAGGTATTTGCGGTTCGGGTGGCCGACCAGGGCGGTCTGGTAGTCGTCATCCAGATCCAGCACCCAGTACTCGCCCTTGCTCACGCCGGGCAGCAGGCGGCTGAACCAGTTGTCGAAGGTTACCCACAGTTTGTCGGTCTTGCCCTCGACCTGGGGCACGGCGCGACCCTCGACCTGGGTCCACTCGCCATCGGCTTCGCGGCAACGATTGGTCACCGACACGCTGCCGTCATCCAGCAGGCCGTAGTGAGCCTCGGATTCCACGCAATTGCGCTGGAAGAACATCGGCAGGCGCGCCACCTCGTACCAGGTGCCCTGATAGCGCTGCAGGTCGACGGACTCGACGGTCTTCGGCGGCGCCTCGCCAGTGCCGGAGTTGGCGCAGCCGACCAGCAGCAAGGCGCCCAGCGCCATCACACCCAGGGTACGTTTGTTCATCACTTCAGTCCTTTTGCAGAAAACATGATTACCTTGTCACCGGCGTACTGGACGCTGATGAAACTCACCTGGTCGCCCCAGGTGCAGCTGGACATGCCCAGCGCGCCCGAGCATTCCGTGGCCGTGCCGAGCAGGTTCTCGACTTCGGCCTTGCTCATGCCCGAATAGAGCTTGGCATAATTTTCCTGATTGACCTTACCGCAGGCGGCCACAACGACAAAAGCTGCCAGCAGCGCGAGAGAGCGCAGGCGCATGGGATATCTCCGTAGTGCGATGGATGCCAGATGCCGGTTCGACGTCAGAAGCGCGAGCCCGGTTCCTCGAGAAAGCGCAACTCGTCCGCGGTGCTGACGCGCCCGAGAATCTCGTTGCGATGGGGAAAACGCCCGAAGCGCTGGATGACCTGCTGATGGCGCCGAGCGTAATCGAGAAAGCCAGCGAACAGCTCGCGTTCCGCATCGCCTGCGCCTTCGGCCAGCTCACCGAACAGCTGCACGGCGCGCGCCTGCTGAAGCGGGTTCTCGGCGTGTTCCAGCACCAGGTAGACGAACACCCGCTGCAGCGGCGACAGCTCGCGATCCCAGCCCAGGGTGATGCCTTCCTCGGCCAGTTCGCGCGCTCGCGCATCGCCAGCGAAGGCCAGCGGCGTGTCGCGATGGATCATGCGAGGCAGTTGGTCGAGCAGCAGCACATGGGCCAGCCAGCCACGCGGGTCGCCTGACCAGCCCTGCAACTCGCCAGCCAACGCCTGTTCGACCAGCACGCCGAAACGCTCACGCGCTTCGGCATCCTGCTCGTCACGCTTGCCGAACCACAGCTTGTGCTTCTCGGCGGCGCTCTGCGCAGCCGCGCCCGCGGGGCCGAACCACCAGTCGAGCAACGGCTGCCAGGGCATCATCGCTCAGGCCTTGTGGTAGCCGGTGACGCGCTCGACTTCTTCCTTGGAACCCAGGAAGACCGGTACACGCTGGTGCAGGGAGTCGGGCTGGATGTCGAGGATGCGCTGCACCCCATCGGTGGCGGCGCCACCGGCCTGCTCGATGATGAACGACATCGGGTTGGCTTCGTACATCAGGCGCAGCTTGCCGGCCTTGTCCGGCTCGCGGCTGTCACGCGGGTACATGAACAGGCCGCCGCGAGTCAGAATGCGGTGCACGTCGGCAACCATCGAGGCGATCCAGCGCATGTTGTAGTTCTTGCCCAGCGGGCCTTCCTTGCCGGCCAGCAGCTCGTCCACGTAGCGTTTGACCGGGGCTTCCCAGTGGCGCTGGTTGGACATGTTGATGGCGAATTCGGCAGTGCTTTCCGGCACGCTGATGTTGTCGTGGGTGAGTACGAAGCTGCCCAGTTCGCGGTCCAGGGTGAAACCCTTGACGCCGTTGCCCAGGGTCAGGATCAACATGGTCTGCGGGCCGTAGATGGCGTAACCGGCGGCGACCTGCTGGGTGCCCGGCTGCTGGAAGGCCTTCTCGTTGAGGCTTTCGTTCTGGCTCAGGTATTCGCTGGGGCAGCGCAGCACCGAGAAGATGGTGCCCACCGAGACGTTGACGTCGATGTTCGAGGAGCCGTCCAGCGGGTCGAATACCAGCAGGTAGGCACCCTTGGGGTACTTGCCGGGGATCTGGTAGGCGTTGTCCATTTCCTCGGAGGCCATGCCGGCCAGGTGACCGCCCCATTCGTTGGCTTCGAGCAGGATGTCGTTGGAGATCACGTCGAGCTTCTTCTGCACTTCACCCTGCACGTTCTCGGTGCCCATGCTGCCGAGCACGCCGCCCAGGGCGCCCTTGGAAACGGCATGGCTGATTTCCTTGCATGCACGCGCTACCACTTCGATCAGGAAGCGCAGATCGGCCGGGGTGTTTTGACTACGGGTCTGCTCGATGAGGTAACGACTCAGGGTAACGCGGGACATGAAGGACTCCGGGAAGGAAGGTAATCGAAAGGAGTTTAACCCTTTCCAGGAACGGGTGCCTCAGCCGCCGTGGTGTCAACGCGCGGCAGCAAGCTGCACACACGGTTACGTCCGCGACGTTTGGCTTCGTACAAGGCGGCGTCGGCAGCCTGCAGCAGCTCGTCGAGCGCCTTGCCCTGCTCGGGCCACAGCGAAAGGCCAGCCGAGAGGGTCACGTGGCGCACGCCACTGCGGGTTTCGATCGGTTTTTGCGCCAGCCCCTGGCAGATGGTCTCGAGGCGTTTGGTCGCTTCGCGGGCATCGGCACCGGGGAGGATGAGCAGGAACTCTTCGCCGCCGATACGAAAGACCGTATCGGAACTGCGCAAGTTCACCAGCAGATACTGGGCCACGCTCTTGAGTACGTCGTCGCCATCCAGGTGCCCGTACTCGTCGTTGAGCCGTTTGAAGTGATCGAGGTCGATCAGCGCCAGCGCCAGCGGCGACTTCTCGCGCCGCGAACGTGCCAGTTCGCGACCGAACAGTTCGTCCAGGTAGCGGCGGTTGTACAGCCCGGTCAGCGGGTCGCAGAGCGCCTGTTCGCGCAGTTGCTCGTGCAGGCTGGTGATGGTGCGCAGGCGCTCCTCGCTCAACGCCAGCGCGTCGGCGAGCTTGAGTTTGGCGATCTGCCGCTGGGTGACGTCGCGCAGGTAGAGCAACTGGCCCAGCACCAGGATGCCGTGGCGAGTCAGCCGCTCGATGGGGCGCATGCGCACTTCGAAGTAGTGGTCGGCGTCGCTCTGGATCAACAACGGCTCACGCAGCTCGCCCTGCTCGACCAGTTGCGCCTGCAGGGCGCTGCCGAAGCCTGGCCAGTCCTGCAGCCTGCGCCCCTGCCAATCGGGATCGAGCCCGCCGAGCTTGAGGGCCGCCTGGTTGGCCTCGATCACCCGCCACTGGGTGTCGACAACCATCACCGGATCGGGCAGCGCTTCGAGCAGCAGGTGGCGGGCGACCGGCACCATGTCGAAAAGCCGCACGCCGAGGATCAGCCAGGAAAAGGCCGCCAACGTGAAGACGAAACTGAACGGCGTCGGGTCGACGCCAAATACCACGAAACCAAAACCGACATAGGCGATGTTGGCCGACCAGGGCACTGCCGTGACCAGTACGAACGCCAGATAATGACGACGGTGCACGCCATGGCTGATCAAGGCTGCGCGCAGCACCACGCCCAGGCTGAAGCTCATGAAAAGATAGACGTACACCGCCGTGGCGTAGAACAGCGGGCCGTGGTCGTAGCGAATCGGCGCCCCCGGCTCGTTAGACACCGGCCCCGTGGCGGCGCCGTAGAACAGGCCGTGCCAGGGATTGCTCAGCACCACCAGCCAGATCAGCAGCGGCATGAGGATCATGCCCAGCATCGAACGGCGGCTCAGCGGCTTGCGTACGCTGCTGACGTATTGCCAGAGAAACACCGCCCAGAACGTCGGCACGCTGATGATGCCCGGCCACGACATGGTGGCCCAGAGCATCTTGCACTCGGGCGCCACGGAGGCGACTTCCAGGCCGGCCATGGCCATCCACCACATGCTCGCCAGGTGCATCAGGATGAAGGTGTCGCGCCCCGGGAAATCGCGCTGGTTGATCACCCAGCGGGCCAGCAGCACGCCGCCCACGCAGACCACCACGGTAAGCAGTACCGCGAAATCCAGGCGCCAGGCGTTGACCAGGCACGAATTCATGCTGCCGCCCTGCCCGCCTGGAAGCGAGAACAGGCCAGACGCGGTGCAGCGCAACGCGAGAGGGAGGCAAGCAAGGCGGACGCATCCATTGCAACAGGCTCAGGAAAGAAGGCCAGGAGCGGGCACCTGGCAGCCTAGAGTCAACCCGCGCCGCGAGTCCAAGAAGGATGCGCACAGGTAAGGCAAGAATTTTCGCCGCTACGATACTGCAATTCATCACATTTTCAGCAGGTTTTTATTGCTCATTCATGACTGTGGCAGGTGTAGGTGAGCGCCAGCCGGCGGATAGCTGTTCACAATTTCCGCAACATCGCTATGATCGCGCGCCGCCAACCACGCGAAACCCTCCAAGATGAAAAGCAACCTGATCGCCGCCGCGGAAATAGACCGCCTCGATACCTGGGCGCGCTATAACGCCGACATGTGCCATAGCTGCATTTCCAGCTGCTGTCAGTTGCCGGTCGAGGTGCGCCTCAATGACCTGATCCGCATCGGCGTGGTCGACGAGTTCGAGCGCGGCGAACCGCCTCGCAACATCGCCAAACGCCTGCAGAAGGATGGGTTGGTCGAGCGCTTCAATCAGAAGTCCGGGATCTTCACCCTGACGCGCATGAGCAACAACGATTGCTACTACCTGGATCGCAAGACCCGGCTGTGCACCATCTACGACCGGCGCCCGGACACCTGCCGCAATCACCCCAAGATTGGCCCGCGCCCCGGCTATTGCGCCTGGCGGCCGAAATAGTCTGCAACGTCTGGTTACCCGCGAGCCTGAACACCTCGCTTCGCTGATCCCTCGAATCCTCCACACCGGCCCGCACCGCCACCCGGAGGATTCGCATGCGCTCCAGACTGCTCGCCAGCACCCTGTTCGTCGCCCTCGCCGCGGCACTGGCAGGCACCGCCACGGCCGAAACCGGGCGACCTGACTGGCAGGAGCCGCTGCTCGAACGCCTGCGGGCAACAGCCGCCAAGCAGGACGGCGAGCTCGGCGTGTACGTCAAGGACCTGCACAGTAACCTGGCGGTGACCCTGCAGGCCGAGCGGCTGTGGTACATGGCATCCGGCATCAAGGTGCCCGTGGCCATCGCCGTGCTGCGCGGTGTCGAGCGCGGCGACTGGCAGCTCGATACGCACCTGCCGCTCGCCGCCAACGATTTCGTCGACGGTGCCGGCAGCACCAACCAGTACGGCCCCGGCGAGCGCCTGAGCGTGCGCTTTTTGCTCGAGCAGATGATCATCTACAGCGACAACACCGCCACCGACCGGCTGATTCGCCTGGTCAGCCTGGATGCCGTGAATGCGCTGGTACGTGAACTGGCGCCCGAGGGCTTCGAGCCGATTACCACGCTGGGCGACGTGCGCCGGCATATCTATGCCGAACTGCACCCAGGCGCTGCAAAACTGGGTGGCCGCGACCTGCTGCGCCTGCGCCAGGCACGCCAGGACGACGCGCGCCTGGACCGCCTGGCCGAGCTGCTCGGCGTCCCACGCTCGGCCCTGGCACCCATCAGCCTGGGCAGCGCTTACGACGCCTACTACCGCAGCAACCTCAACGCCGCCACGCTCTCGGCCTATGGCGAGCTGCTCGAACGCCTGGCCGATGGCCAGGCGCTGGGCCAGGCGCAGACGGCCTACCTGCTGGAGGTGATGGGCCGGGTCAAGACCGGCAGCAAACGCATCATTGCCGGGCTGCCGAAAGACGCCCACTTCGCCCACAAGACCGGCACCCAGCGCGCACGCATCTGCGACTCGGGGCTGATCCGCACGCCCGAACGCGGCGCTGCCGAGCCGGTGCTGATCGTCGCCTGCGTAGAAGGCGAACTGTCGCTGGCCAAGGCCGAGCGCACCCTGCGCCAGGTTGGCGAAGCGCTGAGCGCATCGGGCGTCCTGACCCGTAACGCACTCAACTGAGGGATTGGCCATGAAATTTCTGCTCACAGGCCTTGCCCTGCTCGGCTGCGCGGCGCTGTCGCTCTGGCTATGGGCGACGCCCCAGCGCGACGAGCGCTTCGAAGCGTTGGCCGAGCGGTTGCGCGAACTCGACGAGGCCTCCCCCGGCCAACTGGGCGTTTACCTGCTGCGCCCTGCCGACGGCAGCGAGCTGAACCATCAGGCTGATCGCACCTGGTACCTGGCCTCGGCCACCAAGGCGGCGATCGCCATCGCCGTGCTGCAGGAGGTAGATGACGGCAAGCTGCAGCTCGACCAGCCGATCACCCTGGAGGAAGGCGACCGGGTCGACGGCTCCGGCGGCCTGGTGTGGGAAGACGCCGGCGCCCGTTACAGCATTAGCGAATTGCTGCGCGAGATGCTGCAGGAAAGCGATAACACCGCCGCCGACATGCTGATTCGCGCAGCCGGTGCGCAGCGTATCAACGAGCGCATTGCGGCAGCCGCCGGCCGCGACTTCGGCAAGGTGACCCGCCTGCTCGAGGTGCGCCGCGAACTGTACGGGCAACTGCACTCCGACGCGCGCTCATTGGAAAATCGCCAGATCGTCGAGATCGCCGCCGCGCCGCTCGGCCCGCAGCGCGTCGAAGCGGTGGCCAATGCCCTGGAGATGAAACCCGATCAGCTCGAGACCCGCGACCTCGACGAAGCCTACCGGCGCTACTACGAAACCGGCCTGAACAGCGCGACACTGGTCGCCTACGGCCAGCTCTTCGGCAAACTGGCCAAAGGCGAACTGCTGTCCGAAGCGAGCACCAGGGCGCTCTACGACATCATGGGCCTGGACAGCTACGAGGCCTACCGGCTGGAAGCCGGCCTGAGTGAACAGGTGCCCTTCGTGCAGAAAACCGGCACCCAGCAGCACCGCGCCTGCCACATGGGCATCGCCAACCCGCAAGGTGACGACGCCCTGGTGATCCTTGCCTGCGCCGAGGCGCTCGATGAGGATGCCGAGGCCGGCAAGTTGTTCGAGGAGGTCGGCGAGGCGATTCAGGAACTGGTGCTCGATCGCGATAGAGCCGAAGCGGCCTGATCGCCCCATCAATCTGCGCCCATGAAAAAGCCCCCGCAGGCTCACGCCGGCGGGGGCTTTCTAGGCAGCTAGAACCGGATCAGTTCTTGGCTTTCTTGGCAGCGCGGGTACGCTCGCCTTCGTCGAGGATCTTCTTGCGCAGACGGATCGACTTCGGCGTGACTTCGCACAGCTCGTCATCCTGGATGAATTCCAGAGCCTGCTCCAGGGTGAAGCGAACGGGCGGAACCAGGGCGATGGTTTCGTCCTTACCCGAAGCGCGCATGTTGTCGAGCTTCTTGCCCTTGGTTGGGTTGACGCCCAGGTCGTTGTCGCGGCTGTTCAGGCCGATGATCTGACCGTTGTAGACTTCCTGGCCGTGCTCGACGAACAGCTTGCCGCGCGCCTGCAGGGTTTCCAAGGAGTAGGTCAGCGCCTTGCCGGTATCGATCGATACCAGTACGCCGTTCTGGCGGCCGGACATGTGGCCCGACTTCATCACGTCGTAACGGTCGAAGATCGAGGTCAGGATGCCTGCACCGTTGGTCAGGGTCAGGAAGGCGTTACGGAAGCCGATCAGACCGCGAGCCGGGATGTTGTACTCCAGGCGTACGCGACCTTTGCCGTCCGGCACCATGTTGCTCAGGTCGCCCTTACGCAGACCCATTTCTTCCATGACCTTGCCCTGGGATTCTTCCGGGATGTCGATGGTGACGTTTTCGTACGGCTCGTGCTTGGCGCCGTCGACTTCACGGATGATCACTTCCGGACGGCCAACGCCCATCTCGAAACCTTCGCGACGCATGTTCTCGATCAGAACCGACAGGTGCAGTTCACCACGGCCGGAGACCTTGAACTTGTCGGCCGAGTCGCCTTCTTCGACGCGCAGGGCCACGTTGTACAGCAGCTCCTTGTCCAGACGCTCCTTGATGTTGCGGCTGGTGACGAACTTGCCTTCCTTGCCGCAGAACGGCGAATCGTTGACCTGGAAGGTCATGGAAACGGTCGGCTCGTCGACGGTCAGCGGCTTCATGGCCTCGACGTTGTTCTGGTCGCACAGGGTGTCGGAGATGAACAGCTCGTCCATGCCGCTGACGCAGACGATGTCGCCAGCAGTGGCTTCTTCGACGTCCACGCGGTGCAGACCGTGGTGGCCCATCAGCTTGAGGATACGGCCGTTACGCTTCTTGCCTTCGGTGTCGATGGCAGTGACCGGGGTGTTCGGCTTGACGCGGCCACGGGCGATACGGCCAACACCGATGATGCCCAGGAAGCTGTTGTAGTCCAGTGCCGAAATCTGCATCTGGAACGGGCCGTCGACGTCGACGTTCGGTGCAGGGACGTGGTCAACGATGGCCTGATACAGCGGGGTCAGGTCTTCGGCCATGTCGGTGTGGTCCAGACCGGCGATGCCGTTCAGGGCGCTGGCGTAGACGACCTGGAAGTCCAGTTGCTCTTCGGTGGCACCGAGGTTGTCGAACAGGTCGAAGATCTGATCCATGACCCAGTCAGGGCGCGCGCCCGGACGGTCGATCTTGTTGATCACCACGATCGGACGCAGACCGGCTTCGAAAGCCTTCTTGGTCACGAAACGGGTTTGCGGCATCGGGCCGTCCTGGGCGTCGACGACCAGCAGTACGGAGTCGACCATCGACATCACGCGCTCTACTTCACCGCCGAAGTCGGCGTGGCCGGGGGTGTCGACGATGTTGATGCGGTAGTCGTTCCACTTGATGGCGGTGTTCTTGGCCAGAATGGTGATGCCGCGCTCTTTTTCCTGGTCGTTGCTGTCCATCACGCGCTCGTCGTTGAGCTCGCTGCGCTCCAGGGTGCCGGACTGACGCAGCAGGGCGTCGACCAGGGTGGTCTTGCCATGGTCAACGTGGGCGATGATGGCGATATTGCGTAGATTCTCGATCACAGTAGTGGTCTCGTAGGTTGGGTCGGGCTACCCGGCAGTTGCTTCGAGGGCCCAACGCGAAAAATCGGGATTAAGGGTAAAGGCAGTCTGTTAAGGCTGTGTGGCGGCAAACTCGCCGCCAATCGGGTCGGGAGGGCGATGGCGGATGCTGCCGCCATTGAGCCCGGGCGTCTTATGCCGGACGATAAACGCGCACATTGGCATGCCCCTCGCTCAGCAGGTGATGGGCATGCAGGCGGCTCATGACGCCCCTGTCGCAATAAAGGAGGTACTGGCGGTTCTCGTCCAGCTCCTTGAAACGATTGTTGATGGCGTAGAACGGCAGCGCCTGGACTTCCACGCCCTCGATTTCCAGCGGCTCGTCTTCGGCCTGGTCGGGGTGGCGAATGTCGATCACCACGTGGCCGGGCAGCGCATCAGTGACTTCCTCGACCTGCACGTCCTGGCCCAGCTCTTCGATCACCCGATCGATGGCGATCAGGCGTGCGCGCTCGAGCGCGCGCTCGAGCACCGCCATGTCGAACTGTTGTTCTTCATGGGCGACGCGATGGGGCTTGGCCTTGGTGGTCGGGTTCACCGAAATCACGCCGCAGTACTCGGGCATGTGGCGGGCAAACTCGGCCGTGCCGATGGCTTCGGCGGTGTCGATGATGTCCTGCTTGTGGCTGGCGATCAGCGGGCGCAGCACCAGCTTGTCGGTGACCGAGTCGATCACCGAGAGATTCGGCAGGGTCTGGCTGGATACCTGGCTGATCGCCTCGCCGGTCACCAGCGCGTCGATCTGCAAGCGCTCGGCCAGGCGGCTGGCGGCGCGCAGCATCATGCGCTTGAGGGTGACGCCCATGTAGCTGTTGTCGACCTTGCCGAGAATCTCGCCGAGCACTTCCTCGAACGGCACGCTGATGAACAGCACGCGCTGGCTGCTGCCGTACTTCTTCCACAAGTAGTGGGCGACTTCCATCACGCCCAGCTCGTGGGCACGACCGCCGAGGTTGAAGAAGCAGAAGTGGCTCATCAGGCCACGGCGCATGATCTGGTAGGCCGCCACGGTGGAGTCGAAGCCGCCGCTCATCAGCACCAGGGTCTGCTCCAGCGAACCCAAGGGGTAGCCGCCCAGGCCGGGGTGCTGATGATGAATGACGTACAGGCGCTGATCGCGAATCTCGATGCGCACCTCGACCTCGGGTTTCTTCAGGTCGATACCGGCGGCGCCGCACTGCTGGCGCAGCTGGCTGCCGACATAGCGCTCCACATCGATGGAGGAGAACGCGTGGCGGCCGCCGCGCTTGCAGCGAACCGAGAAGATCTTGCCGGCCAGCAGCTCGCCATAATGCAGCTTGCACTTGGCAACGATGTCGTCGAAGTCGCCGAGCGGGTATTCGTCGATCTGCAGGAAGTGCACGATGCCCGGCACGCAGCTCAGGCGCTCGATGATGTCCTGCTGGACCTTGGGCTCGGCCACCTCGGTCTTCACTTCCAGATTGTCCCAGACACCGGTCACCTGCAGTTGCGGGTCGAGATCACGCAACACCACGCGGATGTTCTTGGCCAACTGCCGGATAAAGTTCTTGCGAACCGGCGGGCTCTTGATGGTGATTTCCGGAAAGACTTTGACGATCAGTTTCATGGGAGCAAATGTCGGGGGCCAGGGCCTGAAAAACAGGGGCGCGGATTATAAAGGAAATTGCTCAACCTTTGATCAAAAATCCGCAAACAATCTGTGCGCGCACCAAAATCGAACACAATCGATGGAAATCGCACCAGCAAGGTGCCTTGGAGATTAATTTTGTGGCCTCCACGCCCACCAAAACGCCGATTTCCGGGGTTCGCGTCCATGACGGGGCACTGGCATGCATATTGCTCCCTTGTGAGGCAGGGTGTCCTGGCAGACTATCTGGCCCGGCGTCACGAACTCAAAGAAGGGTCAACGAACGACCCTATCCACCTGGAGGACAACATGTCTAAGGCTGTTCAACTGATCAAAGAACACGACGTGAAGTGGGTAGACCTGCGCTTCACCGACACCAAGGGTAAGCAGCACCACGTGACCATGCCGGCCCGTGACGCCCTGGACGACGAATTCTTCGAAGTCGGCAAGATGTTCGACGGCTCCTCCATCCATGGCTGGAAAGGCATCGAAGCCTCCGACATGATCCTGCTGCCGGACGACAGCACTGCCGTGCTCGACCCGTTCACCGAAGAGCCGACCCTGATCCTGGTCTGCGACATCATCGAGCCGAGCACCATGCAGGGCTACGACCGCGACCCGCGCTCCATCGCTCGCCGCGCCGAGGAATACCTGAAGACCACCGGTATCGGTGACACCGTCTTCGTGGGCCCGGAACCCGAGTTCTTCATCTTCGACGAAGTGAAGTTCAAGTCCGACATCTCCGGCTCCATGTTCAAGATCTACTCCGAACAAGGCTCCTGGATGACCGACCAGGACGTCGAAGGCGGCAACAAGGGCCACCGCCCGGCCGTCAAAGGCGGTTACTTCCCGGTTCCGCCGTGCGACCACGACCACGAAATCCGTACTGCCATGTGTAATGCCATGGAAGAAATGGGCCTGGTCATCGAAGTGCACCACCACGAAGTGGCGACTGCCGGCCAGAACGAAATCGGTGTGAAGTTCAACACCCTGGTTGCCAAGGCTGACGAAACCCAGACCCTGAAGTACTGCGTGCACAACGTAGCCGATGCCTACGGCAAAACCGCTACCTTCATGCCGAAGCCTCTGTACGGCGACAACGGCTCGGGCATGCACGTACACATCTCGGTCTCCAAAGACGGCAAGAACACCTTCGCAGGTGAAGGCTATGCCGGCCTGTCGGAAACCGCTCTGTACTTCATCGGCGGCATCATCAAGCACGGTAAGGCCCTGAACGGCTTCACCAACCCGTCGACCAACTCCTACAAGCGTCTGGTTCCCGGCTTCGAAGCGCCGGTCATGCTGGCCTACTCGGCCCGTAACCGTTCCGCCTCGATCCGTATCCCGTACGTTTCCAGCCCGAAAGCGCGCCGCATCGAAGCTCGCTTCCCGGATCCGGCTGCCAACCCGTACCTGGCCTTCGCTGCACTGCTGATGGCCGGCCTGGACGGCATCCAGAACAAGATCCACCCTGGCGACGCAGCGGACAAGAACCTGTACGACCTGCCGCCGGAAGAAGGCAAGCTGATCCCGCAGGTTTGCGGCAGCCTGAAAGAAGCCCTGGAAGAGCTGGACAAGGGTCGCGCGTTCCTGACCAAGGGCGGCGTATTCTCCGACGACTTCATCGATGCCTACATCGAGCTGAAATCGGAAGAAGAAATCAAGGTACGTACCTTCGTACACCCGCTGGAATACGACCTGTACTACAGCGTCTAAGCTGGCCTCGCTACAGTTTGTAGCGCGACGAAGCCTCCCCGGTTCTGCCGGGGAGGCTTTTTTATGGCCTGCCATCCCTGACGACTACCCTGCGGGCAGTCGCAAGGGACGTTGAAAATGGCTCTCGGCCATTTTCATGCCCGACTATTTTTCGGTGCCAGTGCAAATCCTTGGCGACGCGCGCTTGCCAGCACGCGATGGCGGTGCAAGGCTATCGACATTACCCGACAGGAGACCGGCCCGATGCGCCGCACGCTCGCTTGCCTGCTGCTGATCCTGGCCCTGCCGGTCAGCGCGCAGATCTACAAGTACACCGACGCCAACGGCAATACGGTGTTCACCAATCAGCCGCCGGAAGGTACCAAGGCGGAAAGCGTCGAGCTCAAGCCGATCAACACCAGCAGCCAGCCGACGCCACCCAGCACTCGCGCGAATGAACCGCGCCTGAGCGAACTGCCACAGAACCCCTATCAGATTCTCGAACTGCGCGACCTGCCCAGCGAAGAAGCGCTGCGCGCCAACAATGGCACTTTTTCCGTGGGCGTGACCATCGAACCGCGCCTGGGCCCTGGTCATAGCCTGCGCCTGCTGGTCGACGGCAAGCCCTACGGGCAGCCGAGCAACGTACCGCGCCTGCAGCTGACCGAACTTGACCGCGGCGAGCACAGCATTGCCGTGGCGGTGATACAGGGCGAGCACATCGTTCAGCAGAGCGAGACGCGCACCTTCACGGTGCAGCGAGTCAGCACCAACAGTCCGGCCCGGGGTAACTGAGCGCCATGCGCACGCTGCTCTTCGCCCTGTTGCTGATCACCCTGCCAAGCGTTGCCCAGGTCTACACCTACGTGGATGCCGACGGGAACCGGGTGTTTACCGACAGCCCGCGCAACGGCAATGCCACGCAGGTGCAGATGGCGCCCTCGAACCGTATCGAGCCGCCTACCCGCCGCCTCTCCCCACCGGCACCCGCTGCGCCCAGTGGGCCGATCCTCAGCTATGAGCTGCTGCGCATCACCATTCCGCAGCCCGATGCGACCATCAACGACAACGCCGGCAACCTGATCGTCACCGTCAATGCCGAACCGGCCCTGCACCCAGGCCACAGCTACCGCCTGCTGCTCGATGGCGAGCCCTACGGCAACGTCGGGCGCAGCCCGGTGTTTCCTCTGGAGAACATCGACCGCGGCACCCATCAGATCGCCGTGGAGATCATCACCGCAGGCGGCATCATCGTCGAACGCACGCCCAGCCAGCCCTTTCACATGAAGCGTGTGTCCCTGGCCCAGAAGCGCAAGGTGCGCCCCTGCGAAAAGGATGATTACGGCGTACGCCCCGAGTGCCCAATCGAAGACAAGCCCAAGGAAGAAGACAAGGGCATCATCGGTATCCTGCCTTTCCTTTAAGAGCGGCTCGACTTCAGCGCCGCTGCCTGCAAAGGGGCGGGAGCGGACATTTGTAGGGTGGACGACGCTTCATCCGTCCACCGCTTCGTGATCGCAACGGTGGATGAAAAGAGCGTCATCCACCCTACGTGGCTGTAGGTGTGGGCCTCGGGATGGATAGGGGCGCGCAGACGAAGCGTCAGCTACGCACCCTGAACCACCCTAAGAACTTGGCCCGTTTTTGTGGGAGCCGCGACCTCGCGGCGAATTAGTCAGGCACCGCCGATAGGCTGTCAGGCTGCAATCGTTTCGCCCCGAGGTCGGGGCTCCCACAGGTTGGTTTGAGTGACCGCTCCTGCCTTGTAGCGGCCTCTTTGATGGCGCCTGAAAGATGCAAACAACGCCCAGACGGCCCGTCCTGGGCTAACCCAGCTCATTCATTCGCACCATTAAGGTGCGCGCTGGCGCACCGATTTCTATACTCGTCCCAAATTGGCACACGCGCATCAGCGCCACTGCGCCGAAAAGAAGCCAATTGCGCGGTTTTATCGCCGCATGCGCTTCTTTGCAGGGCTTTGGTTTGCTTCTTGCATTTTCTCCAGCATCGCCGCGATCCGGAACATCTGCTCCCTCGCCGGCCCTTCTGCCCATACCGCACGAGGAACGAATTTTGGCTGGCCCACACCCGCAACGAGACTTGCCACGCTGCGCCACGTTGCCAGACAACGGCCCTGCCGCGCTCCAGGCAAGCTGCATGCTGGCGGGCGCAGAGCGATGATCATCAACGACGCCCTGCACCGCCTGCTGCTCGACAACCTGACCACGGCGACCCTGCTGCTCAACGCCGATCTGCGCCTGGAGTACATGAACCCTGCCGCGGAAATGCTTCTGGCCGTGAGCGGCCAACGTAGTCATGGCCAGTTCATCAGCGAACTGTTCACCGAAACCCGCGAGGCCCTCGGCGCCCTGCGCCAGGCGGTGGCCGAGGCCCATCCGTTCAACAAGCGCGAAGCGGTGCTGACCACGCAGACCGGCCAGAGCCTGACCGTCGACTACGCGGTGACGCCGATACTCAGCCGCGGCGAAACCATGCTGCTGCTCGAGGTGCACCCGCGTGACCGGCTGCTGCGCATCACTAAGGAAGAGGCCCAGCTGTCCAAGCAGGAAACCACCAAGCTGCTAGTACGCGGCCTTGCCCACGAGATCAAGAATCCACTGGGCGGCATTCGTGGCGCGGCCCAGCTGCTGGCCCGCGAACTGCCGGAAGAGAGCCTGAAGGATTACACCAACGTGATCATCGAGGAGTCCGACCGTCTGCGAAATCTGGTCGACCGCATGCTCGGCTCCAACAAACTGCCGTCCCTGGCGATCACCAACGTGCACGAAGTGCTCGAGCGCGTCGCCAGCCTGGTGGAAGCGGAAAGCCAGGGCAGCGTGGTACTGGTGCGCGACTACGACCCGAGCATTCCCGACCTGATCGTCGACCGCGAACAGATGATCCAGGCGGTACTCAACATCGTGCGCAACGCCATGCAGGCGCTGGCCTCCAAACCCGAGTTGCGCCCAGGGCGCATCACCCTGCGCACGCGCACGCTGCGTCAGTTCACCATCGGCTACATCCGCCATCGTCTGGTGACCAAGATCGAGATCATCGACAACGGCCCGGGCATCCCGCCGGAACTGCAGGAAACCATCTTCTATCCCATGGTCAGCGGGCGTGCCGACGGCACCGGCCTCGGCCTGGCGATTACCCAGAACATCATTAGTCAGCATCAAGGCCTGATCGAGTGCGAGAGCCATCCCGGGCAAACCGTGTTCTCGATCTTTCTGCCGCTGGAACAAGGAGCAACTCCGACATGAGCCGCAGTGAAACCGTATGGATCGTTGACGACGACCGCTCCATCCGTTGGGTCCTGGAAAAGGCCCTGCAACAGGAAGGCATGAGCACCCAGAGTTTCGACAGCGCCGATGGCGTGCTGGGCCGCCTCTCGCGTCAGCAGCCAGACGTGATCATCTCCGACATTCGCATGCCCGGCTCCAGCGGCCTGGAGCTGCTGTCGAGCATCCGCGAAATGCACCCGCGCCTGCCGGTGATCATCATGACCGCCCATTCCGACCTGGACAGCGCCGTGGCGTCCTACCAGGGCGGTGCGTTCGAATACCTGCCCAAACCTTTCGACGTCGACGAAGCGGTATCGCTGGTCAAGCGTGCCAACCAGCACGCCAAGGAGCAGCAGGGCCTGCACGTGCCAGCCGCCCAGGCGCGCACCCCGGAAATCATCGGTGAAGCACCGGCGATGCAGGAGGTGTTCCGCGCCATCGGCCGCCTGAGCCACTCCAACATCACCGTGCTGATCAATGGTGAGTCGGGCACGGGCAAGGAGCTGGTCGCCCACGCCCTGCACCGCCACAGCCCCCGCGCCGCTTCGCCGTTCATCGCGCTGAACATGGCGGCGATCCCCAAGGACCTGATGGAGTCCGAGCTGTTCGGCCACGAGAAAGGCGCCTTTACAGGCGCGGCCAACCAGCGTCGCGGGCGCTTCGAGCAGGCAGATGGCGGCACCCTGTTCCTCGACGAGATCGGCGACATGCCGGCCGACACCCAGACCCGCCTGCTGCGCGTGCTGGCCGACGGCGAGTTCTACCGAGTGGGCGGCCATACGCCGGTCAAGGTCGACGTGCGCATCATCGCCGCCACGCACCAGAATCTGGAAAGCCTGGTGACCGCCGGCAAATTCCGCGAAGACCTGTTCCACCGCCTCAACGTGATTCGCATCCATATTCCGCGCCTGTCGGATCGTCGCGAAGACATCCCGACGCTGGCCCGCCACTTCCTCAGCCGTGCGGCAACCGAGCTGGCGGTCGAGCCCAAGCTGCTGAAAAGCGAAACCGAGGATTACCTGCAGCAGCTGCAGTGGCCCGGCAACGTGCGCCAGCTGGAGAACACCTGCCGGTGGATCACCGTGATGGCCTCGGGGCGCGAAGTGCATGTCGATGACCTGCCGCCGGAACTGCTTGTGCAGCCCCAGGACAATGCGCCGGTCAGCAACTGGGAGCAGGCGCTGCGCCAGTGGGCCGACCAGGCGCTGGGCCGCGGCCAGTCGAACCTCCTCGACAGCGCGGTGCCGGCCTTCGAGCGGATCATGATCGAGACCGCCCTCAAGCACACCGCCGGCCGACGCCGCGATGCCGCCCTGCTGCTAGGCTGGGGGCGCAATACCCTGACCCGCAAGATCAAGGAGCTGGGCATGAACGTCGACGGCTCCGAAGACGACGACAGCGACGACAACTAAGCCGTCACTGCGACACCCAGACGCCGCGTCCCTACCAGGGCGCGGCGTTTTTTGTGGGTGATAACGCGCGTCTTCCACTGCACCACTGCCGCTGTGAACGTAGCCTGCGGTTGAGCAATGCGAAACCCAGGAAATGCCCCCGGGTGTCGCTACGCTCGACCCGGGCTACTGCGCCTGAACTGCCTCAAGGTCATTACAAATGCACGCCATCAGCGCACGACAGGTGCATTCATGCACCCGAGCGGAACATTCACGAAGCGACACCTGGTGGGTGAAAACCTGGGAATAACCGCCAGAGCCCAGCATTCACGGGCCCTGCAACGAATCCATGAAAACTGGCACGCCAACTGCAATGGTACTGACAACCCAGTTTCGGGGACCTTGGTACAGGCAGGCCGGGGATTCCCCTCTTTCTTTGGGAGCCTCGGTACAGGCAGGCCGGGACCTCCCTTCTTTCTTCGGGGACTCTGATACAGGCAGATCAGATAATCCCCCTTTTCTTCGGGAGCCCTGGTACAGGCAGGCCGGGAACTCCCTCTTTTCTTCCTAGCGCGGCGCCAGACGAACCGTCAGGCGCCAGCGGCCCTCCACCTCTTCGGCATCCATTTCAGCGCGCAGCGGGCGAGCTGCCACCACGCGCACCTCCAGCTCACGCTCATCACGCACCACGCGCCAGTTGGCGGCGCGCCCGGCAATCTGCAACTGGCCCTGGCGCTCCCGACCCAGCCCCTCGAAGCGCAGCGCGAAGGTGCCATGAGCGTCGCTGACCTGCACGTGCGGCTCGACGTTGAACCACAGCAGCAAGCGGTCGCCCTGAACTTCCACGTCTTTGAGGTGCATGGCGTCCGGGTGGAACAGCCGGCCGATCATCAGGCCGACCAGGAAACCGAAGATCGCCAGCGAGCCGATCACGCGCACCCAAGGACGCGGCCTTGGCGGCTTATCCGGCGTAGAATGGCGCCCGTCTTCTGGCCTGGAGCCGTGCATGTTTCATGTAATCCTTTTTCAACCGGAAATTCCGCCCAACACCGGCAACGTTATCAGGCTTTGCGCCAACAGCGGCTGCCACCTGCACCTGGTCGAGCCGCTGGGTTTCGAACTGGACGACAAGCGCCTGCGCCGCGCCGGGCTCGACTATCACGAATACGCGCCGCTCAAGCGCCACGCCAGCCTGGAGGCCTGCCTGGAAAGCCTCGGCCAGCCGCGGGTGTTCGCCTTCACCACCAAGGGCTCGCAGCCTTTCCATGAAGTGGCCTACCAGCCGGGCGATGCCTTCCTGTTCGGCCCGGAGAGCCGCGGCCTGCCAGCCGAGATTCGTGATGCACTGCCCGAATCGCAGCGCGTGCGCCTGCCGATGCGCGAAGGCTGCCGCAGCCTGAACCTGTCCAACACCGTGGCCGTCGCGGTGTATGAAGCCTGGCGCCAGAACGGCTTCGCCGCTAGTTGAACGGCGGTATTGCGACTTTGTAGCGCAGCGATACCCGGGGCAGGCCATCCCTGGGTATCGCTTCGCTCAACCGCAGGCTACGAGGTCAGGACAGGCCCACAAAAAAACGCCCCGAAGGGCGTTTTTCGTGCAGCGACCGCGGGCTCAGTTGGCCTGCTGACGCTGCAGCTCCTGGGCGTACAGAGCGTCGAAGTTCACCGGGGCCAGCATCAGCGCCGGGAAAGAGCCGCGTACCACCAGGCTGTCCAGGGTTTCGCGAGCATACGGGAACAGGATGTTCGGGCAGAACGCACCCAGGGTGTGGCTCATGGAAGCGGCGTCCAGACCTTTGATCAGGAAGATGCCGGCCTGCTGTACTTCGGCGATGAAGGCGGTTTCTTCGCCGTTCTTCACGGTCACCGACAGGGTCAGTACCACTTCGTGGAAGTCGCCTTCCAGGGCTTTCTGACGGGTGTTGAGGTCCATCGAGACGCTCGGCGTCCACTCCTGGCGGAAGATCTCGGGGCTCTTCGGCGCTTCGAAGGACAAGTCACGCACGTAGATGCGCTGCAGAGAGAACTGAGGAGTCTGCTCGTCTTGGACGGCACCGGTAGCTTGTTCGGTCATGGGGCAAAGCCTTCTGCTGTATGGACGTAAAGGAAGGTTCTAAATCGATCAGGCATCGAGCAGCGCATCGAGCTTGCCGGCCCGTTCCAGGGCAAACAGGTCGTCGCAACCACCCACATGGGTTTCACCGATCCATATCTGCGGCACCGAGGTGCGGCCAGCCTTGCGCGTCATCTCGGCGCGCACGTCTGGCTTGCCGTCGACACGGATCTCGTCGAACGACACGCTTTTGCTGGTCAACAGCTGCTTGGCGCGGATGCAGTAGGGGCACCAGTCGCTGGAGTAGATGACGACCTTGGCCATGTCACTTCACCACGGGCAGGCTGTCGCCACGCCAGGTGGCGATGCCGCCGCCCAGGCGCGCGGCGGTGAAGCCGGCCTTCTGCAATTCACGGGCGGCGGTGCCGGCCTGCTGGCCCAGGGCATCGACGACGATGATGGTCTTGGCCTTGTGCTTTTCCAGCTCGGCCAGGCGCGAGGCCAGCTTGTCGTTGGGGATGTTCAGGGCGCCGACGATATGGCCGGTGTCGAAATCCTTCTTGCTGCGAATGTCGACCACCACGCCTTCGTCACGGTTGATCAGCGCCGTCACTTCACGGCTGCTCAGGCTTTTGCCGCCCTTGCTCAGTTCGGTGAAGATCAGCAGCGAAAGGATGATGACGAACAGGCCGCTGAGGATGAAGTGGTTGGTGGCGAATTCAATGAGGTTGGCAAGCATCACGCGGTTCCGGGACGGTAAAATGCCGGCCAGTATACACAGCCCGGTGAGTCCACCAAAGGCCGCACGGCGGTGACGGGATCTTTCCGGGGCCGTAGAATGTCAGACCGATTTCAGTGGGTCGTCTTGCCGGGCGACCGCCTCCGGATCGCCGCGGGCGAGTACGCGCTCGCCGCCGGCCTTCATTGCGTCCCCTAAGCAGAGCGAGCCCCGTATGAGCGCAGCGCCCAAACCCCTGGTCCTGGTCATTCTCGACGGCTTCGGCCACAGCGAAACCCCCGAGCACAACGCCATTTTCGCCGCCAACACGCCGGTCTACGACCGCCTGCGTGCCACCCAGCCCCACGGGCTGATTTCTGGTAGCGGCATGGACGTCGGCCTACCGGATGGCCAGATGGGCAACTCCGAGGTCGGCCACATGAACCTCGGCGCCGGCCGCGTGGTGTACCAGGACTTCACCCGGGTGACCAAGGCGATCCGTGACGGCGAGTTCTTCGAGAACCCGGCCATCACCGGCGCCGTGGACAAGGCCGTGGGTGCCGGCAAGGCTGTGCACATCCTTGGCCTGCTGTCCGACGGCGGCGTACACAGCCATCAGGATCACCTGGTAGCGATGGCCGAGCTGGCCGCGCGCCGCGGCGCCGAAAAGATCTACCTGCACGCGTTTCTCGACGGTCGCGATACCGCGCCGAAAAGTGCCCAGAGCTCCATCGAGCTGCTCGACGCCACCTTCGCCAAACTCGGCAAGGGCCGCATCGCCTCGCTGATCGGCCGCTACTTCGCCATGGACCGTGACAACCGCTGGGATCGCGTCGCCCAGGCCTACAACCTGATCGCCGATGGCAACAGCCAGTTCCATGCGGATACCGCCGTGGCTGGCCTGCAAGCCGCCTATGCCCGCGAGGAAAGCGACGAGTTCGTCAAAGCCACCAGCATCGGCGAGCCGGTCCGGGTCGAGGATGGCGACGCCGTGGTGTTCATGAACTTCCGTGCCGACCGCGCCCGCGAGCTTACCCGCGCCTTCGTCGAGCCGGGCTTCGACGCCTTCGAACGCGCCCGTGTGCCGCAGACCGCCGGCTTCATCATGCTCACCCAGTACGCGGCGAGCATCGACACGCCCAGCGCCTTCAAGCCCGAGCCGCTGGTCAACGTGTTCGGCGAATACCTGGCCAACAACGGCAAGACCCAACTGCGCATCGCCGAGACCGAGAAGTACGCCCACGTCACCTTCTTCTTCTCTGGCGGCCGTGAAGAGCCGTTCCCGGGCGAAGAGCGCATCCTGATCCCGTCGCCGAACGTCGCCACCTACGACCTGCAGCCGCAGATGAACGCCCCCGAAGTGACCGACAAGATCGTCGACGCCATCGAGAACCAGCGCTTCGATGTGATAGTGGTCAACTACGCCAACGGCGACATGGTCGGCCATACCGGCGTGTTCGAGGCAGCGGTCGCCGCGGTGGAATGCCTGGATACCTGCATGGGCCGCATCGTCGAGGCCCTCGACAAGGTCGGTGGCGAAGCACTGATTACCGCCGACCATGGCAACGTCGAGCAGATGCAGGACGAATGCACCGGCCAGGCGCACACCGCACACACCTGCGAGCCGGTACCGTTCATCTATGTCGGCAAGCGCCAGGTGAGCATCCGCGAAGGCGGCGTGCTGGCGGATGTGGCACCCACCCTGTTGACCCTGATGGGCCTGCCGATTCCCAAGGAAATGACCGGCACCAGCATCGTCACCCTCGGCTGACCCTACAGGCGAAGGCTCGGGGCGGCGCAGCAGCGCTGCCCCACAGGTCGACCGCCTGCCACCTTGGGTCGGCATCTGCACCAGGGACGTTTTTTTTACCCGGAACCAAGGGCATACTAAGCCGGTTCCCCGCCAGGTATCGCCTGCACCATGCTCCGTGTCCTCACCTTTATCCTCATGACCAGCCTGCTGGCACCAGCTTTCGCCGATCAGAAAGCCGATACGCAAAAGCAGCTGGATGCGGCACGTGCCGACGTCAGCGAATTGAAGAAACTGCTGGAGCAACTGCAGCAGGAAAAATCCGGCGTGCAGAAGCAGCTCAAGACCACCGAAACCGAAATGGGCGAGCTGGAGAATCAGGTCAAGGGCCTGCGCGAAGAGCTGCAGGAGAGCGAGGAAGAGCTCAAACGCCTCGATCAGGAGAAAAAAAAACTCCAGGGCGCGCGCCTTGAACAGCAACGGCTGATCGGCATCCAGGCGCGCGCGGCCTATCAGGGCGGGCGCCAGGAGTACATCAAGCTGCTGCTCAATCAGCAGAACCCGGAAAAATTCTCCCGCACCCTGACCTACTACGATTACCTCGCCGAAGCGCGCATGGGTCAGCTGACGGCCTTCAACGAGACGCTACGCCAACTGGCCAACGTCGAGCAGGACATCAGCCATCACCAGCAGCAGCTGCAGGTGCAGAAAGGCGAGCTGGACAGCCGCAGCGCCCAGTTGGCCGAGGTACGCAAAGAGCGTCAGCAGGCACTGGCCAAGCTGAACAAGGATTACGCTGCCCGCGACCAGCGTCTCAAAGCCCGCGAGCAGGAGCAGGCCGAACTCGGCCGCGTGCTCAAGACCATCGAGGAGACCCTCGCCCGCCAGGCCCGTGAAGCCGAGGCGCAGCGCCAGCGCGAACTCGCCGCTGCGCGCGAGAAACCCAGCGCACCGGCAGCCACCGGCAAGCGTGCCGAAAGTGGCCCGCTGGTCAGCTCCGGCGCCACCTATGGCGGGCCGTTCGCCAACGCCAAAGGTAAGCTGCCATGGCCAGTCAATGGCCGCGTTGTTGCAAGATATGGAACCCCACGGGGCGAAGACGCTCGGACTAAGTGGGACGGCGTGCTGATCGGCGCCACCGCCGGCAGTCAGGTACGCGCCGTGCATGGCGGTCGAGTGGTTTTCGCAGACTGGTTGCGCGGTTCCGGGCTTCTGGTCATTCTCGACCATGGCAATGGTTATCTGACCCTTTACGGGCACAACCAAAGCCTGCTCAAGGACGCCGGAGACATCGTCAAAGCCGGGGAACCCATCGCCACCGTCGGTACCAGCGGCGGCCAGGACACCCCAGCACTGTATTTCGCGATTCGCCAGCAGGGCCGCGCCAGCGATCCGGCCCAATGGTGTCGGGCGCAAGGATAAGCGCCATCTCATTGTCGTAGGAGTTAGTTCGAATGCCGCATCTGTCCCGCCTCACCTCCCTGGCCCTGGCGATTGCCCTGCTCGGTGGCGCACCTGTGCTGCATGCCGACCAGGCTCCGATCACCCCGCCGCCGGCCGCCGACCAGAATGCAGCGCCGCTGCCCCTGGACGAGCTGCGCACCTTCGCCGAGGTGATGGACCGCATCAAGGCCGCCTACGTCGAGCCGGTCACCGACAAGGAACTGCTGGAGAACGCCATCAAGGGCATGCTCAGCAACCTCGACCCGCATTCGGCCTACCTCGACCCGAAAGCCTTCGCCGAGCTGCAGGAAAGCACCAGCGGTGAGTTCGGCGGCCTGGGCATCGAGGTCGGCACCGAGGACGGTTTCATCAAGGTCGTCTCGCCCATCGACGACACCCCGGCCTCCAAGGCAGGCATCCACCCCGGCGACCTGATCGTCAAGATCGACGGCAAACCCACCAAGGGCCAGTCGATGATGGAAGCCGTGGAGAGAATGCGCGGCAAGGCCGGCAGCAAGATCGTCCTGACCCTGGTGCGCGAAGGCGGCAAGCCGTTCGACGTCGAGCTGACCCGTGCGGTGATCAAGGTCACCAGCGTACGCAGCCAGATGATCGATCCGGGCTACGGCTACATTCGCGTCACCCAGTTCCAAGTCAACACCGGCGAGGAAGTCGGCAAGGCGCTGAACAAGCTGCGCAAGGAAAACGGCAAGAAACTCAGCGGCCTGGTGCTCGACCTGCGCAACAACCCCGGCGGCGTGCTGCAATCGGCCGTGGAAGTGGCCGACCACTTCCTCAAGAAGGGCCTGATCGTCTACACCAAGGGGCGCATCCCCAACTCGGAACTGCGCTTCTCCGCCGACCCGCTGGACGCCAGCGAAGGTGTGCCGCTGGTGGTGCTGATCAACGGCGGCAGCGCCTCGGCCTCGGAGATTGTCGCCGGCGCCCTGCAGGACCACAAGCGCGGTATCGTCATGGGCACCGACAGTTTCGGCAAGGGCTCGGTGCAGACCGTGCTGCCGCTGAACAACGACCGCGCCCTGAAGATCACCACGGCACTGTACTTCACGCCCAACGGCCGTTCCATCCAGGCCCAGGGCATCGTCCCGGACGTGGAAGTGGCACGCGCCAAGCTGACACGCGAGAGCGACGATCCGACCCTCAAGGAAGCCGATCTGCAAGGCCATCTGGGCAATGGCAACGGCGGCGCTGATCGCCCGAGCCAGGGCGCGCCCGGCAAGCCGGCACGCCCGCAGGACGACGACTACCAGCTGAGCCAGGCGCTGAACCTGCTCAAGGGCCTGAACGTCACGCGCGCCGACTGAACGTCGGCCGTCACCGAAAAGCCCCGGCGCAGGCAACTGCACCGGGGCTTTTTATTGCCTGAATGGCTGTCACCCTCGCGACAAGGCCGGCCGCATTCGCGCCGAGGTCGGCGCTCCTACACGGTCGTGAACTGCACAGAATCTTGTAGGAGCCCCGCCTCGGGGCGAACAGTGGGTACGCCGCCGATACCGCGCTAAGCCCACAATCGTTCGCGCCGAGGTCGGCGCTCCTACACGGTCGGTGAACTGCGCGGGTTCTCGTGGGAGCCCCGCCTCGGGGCGAACAGTGGGCACGCCGCCGATACCGCGCCAAGGCCACAATCGTTCGCGCCGGGGTCGGCGCTCCTACACGGTCGGTGAACTGCACGGGATCACGAGGAGCCGCGACCCGCGGCGAATGGTGGCCGCAGCGCCGAGGGCGCGGTAAGACCACAATCGTTCGCGCTGAGGTCGGCGCTCCTACACGGTCGGTGAACTGCGCGGGATCACGGCGAATAGGCGCCCGTCACAAGTAATTATTGGTCATCTCGTCGATGAAGCCGTCATTACGCATCTCGTCGAGCGCCTTCTGCAGGCGCTGCACCACTTCGTCCGGCGTGTCCTTGTTGAGCGCCAGGTAGAGCTCAGCCTCGTTGAAACGCAGCACGGTGTTGAGCCCCGTGACGCCCTCCTGCTTGGCCAGGTAGCGACCGACCGGGTCGGTGGTCGCCCACAGGTCGATCTTGCCGCCGGTGAGCTTCTTGACGTTCTCCTGGTCACGCAGCGCGTTGATCGGCGCCAGGCCCTGGCTTTCCAGGTGCTGGCTCACCGCATCGTTCTTGTAGGCGCCGATGGTGTATTGCCCGGCATCCTTGAGGCTCTTCACGGTGACCTCGTTGCCTGGCGCCGAGAGCAGCACCCAGCCGGTCTTGGCCAGCGGGCCGACCCACTTGAACAGCGGCTGGCGCTCGGGGGTGAAGGTGGTGGAGAACAGGCCATAGTTGGCCTTGTCGAGGGTCAGCTTGTAGAGGCGATCCCAGGGGAAGCGCAGGGTCAGGCTGTACTTGATGCCAGCCCGCTTGAACATCTCGCGAACGATTTCGGCATTGATGCCATCGATACCGTCGTCACGGGCGAAGTTCTTGTCGTCCACCGCCATGTTGAACGGCGGGAAGTTCTCGGTCAGCAATACCATCTTGTAGTCGGCTGGCAGCTCGGCCCTGGCCGTGCAGGCGATCAAGGTAAGCCCAAGTAGTGCAATGCTCTTCAAACTGCTCAACATCTGTCGTCCCCGCCACGTGGTTATGATTATGGTTGGCGGCCTCCTGCCGAACTTCGCACCACCACCGTCCTGGCAATGGCTGCCGTGCACAAGGCACACGGCAGCATGAACGCCGAATCATCGCCACGCCAGCGCCCCCTCAGCGCCTCGGCGTGCCCTTCATACGACCTTCAGGGCTAAAGATAGCTGTTGAGAATGCTGTCGACGATCCCCTCAGCGCGCATCTTGTCCAGTTCCGACTGCAGCTTCTGTACCACCTCGTCCGGCACGTCCTTGTTCAGTGCCAGATACAGTTGCGCGCTGTTGAAACGCAGCACGGTCTTCAGGCCGCTGACGCCTTCCTGGCGGGCCAGGTAACGCCCTGCCGGGTCACCAGTGGCCCACAGGTCGATCTGCCCGGCCATCAGCTTCTTGGCATTTTCCTGGTCGCGCAACGAGGTCACGGGCTGCAGGCCTTCCTTTTCGAGGTGCTCGGCGATGGCGTCGCCCTTGTAGGCGCCGATCCGGTACTGCTTGGCCTGCTGCAGGTTGTTGACCACCAGCTTGCTGTCACCGCGCGCCAGCAGCACCCAGTCGTCCGGGCCGATGGGGCCGACCCACTTGAACAGCGCTTCGCGCTCGGGCAGCCGAGCGGTCACGAACACGCCGTAGCCGGGCTTCTCGAGGGCGAGTTTGTAGATACGATCCCAGGGAAAGCGCAGGGTGAGGCTGTACTTGATGCCGGCGCGCTTGAACATTTCGCGCACCACGTCGACGGCGATTCCATCAACATTGTCTTCCTGGGCGAAGTTCTTGCCGTTGATCGCCATGTTGTACGGCGGGAAGTTTTCCGTCAGCAACACCACGTTGTAGTTCGGGTCGATTTCGGCGCGCGCCACCGATGCCATCAAGAGCAGGGCACTGGCCGCTGCCAACCACAGACGTTTGCACATGTACTGGACTACCTGTCATTCAAAGCGTTGACGGGCGGCCGGAAAGGTAGCGCCCGGCGTGACCGGGCGTCTGGGCAGAAGTAGCGAGCTAGACGCTCTGGCTTGACCCGATCCTTGTCACACGGGTGCTAGCTTAGCGCCATTAGCGGGCATCCAAAAGGCCAATCGCACCAGTTTGGACGCACCACTGGCGCCTGCGCGGCTCAGCGCACCACGATACCGCGGCTGGCCATGTAGGCCTTGGCTTCGGGCACGGTGTACTCACCGAAGTGGAAGATGCTCGCCGCCAGCACCGCGGCAGCCTTGCCTTCGATGATGCCGTCCGCCAGGTGCTGCAGGTTGCCGACGCCGCCGGAGGCGATTACCGGAATGCCCACCGCTTCGCTGATGGCACGGGTCACGCCCAGATCGTAGCCGCTCTTCACGCCGTCCTGATCCATGCTGGTGAGCAGGATCTCGCCGGCGCCCAGGCCTTCCATCTTCATCGCCCACTGCACGGCATCGAGGCCGGTCGGCTTGCGGCCGCCGTGGGTGAAGATTTCCCAGCGTGGCGCTTCGCCCGGGCCGGACACCTTCTTGGCGTCGATGGCGACGACGATGCACTGCGAGCCGAAGCGCGAGGCGGCTTCGCCGACGAATTCGGGGGTGAACACCGCCGCGGTGTTGATCGACACTTTGTCGGCACCGGCGTTGAGCAGGTTGCGGATGTCCACCACGCTGCGCACGCCGCCGCCCACGGTCAGCGGGATGAACACCTGGCTGGCCATGCGCTCGACGGTGTGCAGCGTGGTATCGCGGCCATCGACGCTGGCGGTGATGTCCAGGAAGGTGATCTCGTCGGCGCCCTGCTCGTCGTAGCGACGGGCGATTTCCACCGGATCGCCGGCATCGCGGATGTTCTCGAACTTGACGCCCTTGACCACGCGGCCGTTGTCCACGTCCAGGCAAGGAATGATGCGTTTGGCCAATGCCATGCTGAAACCCTCTCTAACCGGCTGCGCCGCACATCCGCGGCGTTGCGTCTGAAGCGGCTCGCTCGCTTGGCGAGGACTTCAGAGCGTGCTTAATTCTTGAAGTTGTCGCAGAACGCCTGCGCTTGCGCCACGTCCAGGGTGCCTTCGTAGATCGCGCGGCCAGTGATGGCACCGACGATGCCCGGCGAACGGGCCAGCAGCAGCTTCTCGATATCACCCAGGTTGTGGATGCCGCCGGAAGCGATCACCGGGATGCGGCTAGCGGCAGCCAGGGCGGCGGTGGCTTCGACGTTGCAGCCCTGCATCATGCCGTCCTTGGCGATATCGGTGTAGACGATCGCCGAGACGCCATCGGCCTCGAAACGCCTGGCCAGATCGGTGGCCTGCACGGTGCTGACTTCTGCCCAGCCGTCGGTGGCGACGAAGCCATCCTTGGCGTCCAGGCCGACGATGACCTTGCCCGGGAAGGCCTTGCAGGCGTCGGTGACGAACTGCGGATCTTTCACGGCCTTGGTGCCGATGATCACGTAGCTGACGCCGGCCTTGACGTAGTGCTCGATGGTTTCCAGCGACCGGATGCCGCCGCCGATCTGGATCGGCAGGTTCGGGTAGCGCTTGGCGATGGCGGTAACCACTTCACCATTGACCGGCTGACCCTCGAAGGCGCCGTTGAGGTCGACCAGGTGCAGACGACGGCAGCCGCCCTCGACCCACTTGGCGGCCATGCTCACCGGGTCATCGGAGAACACCGTGGAATCTTCCATGCGGCCCTGGCGAAGGCGTACGCAGGCGCCGTCCTTGAGGTCGATAGCGGGAATAATCAGCATCTGCAGCACCTTGTCTAGTTCAGCCGGCCTGGGCCGGGATCAATCTTTCTCGAGCGCCCACAGGTCGACTTCGAGGCTCTCGAAGCGCTCGCGCAGCAAACTGTGCGCATCGGTGATCGCTCGGTTGTAGTAATGCGGGGCGATGTCGCGCCCGAACAGTTCGAGCAGCTCCAACACCTCGAAGGAGCCCAGCTCCAGCTCGAAACGGTCGCTCAGAAAGCGCTGCAGCTTGTGCACCGCATCGCTTTCCTGCTCGGGCGTGAGCGTCAGGATCGGGCTCTTGAGCCGCGCCATCTACCAGCGGCCATCCCAGGCGGCGAAGTTCTGCAGCAGCTGCAGGCCATGGGTGTGGCTCTTCTCCGGGTGGAACTGCACGGCGAAGCGCGAACCGTCGGCCAGGGCCGCGGCGAAATCCTTGCCGTAGTGACCACGGCCAACCACCTGCTGCGCCTTGGCCGCCTCGATGTAATAGCTGTGCACGAAGTAGAAGCGCGCCTGCTCGGGAATGTTGTGCCACAGCGGATGCTTGACCGCCTGGCTCACCTCGTTCCAGCCCATGTGCGGGACTTTCAGCGGCTCACCGTCCTCGACCATGCTCTTGCCGAAGAAGCGCACCTGGCCGGGAAACAGGCCGATGCAGTCGACGCCGTCGTTCTCTTCGCTGCGCTCGAGCAGCGCCTGCATGCCCACGCAGATGCCGAGAAACGGACGATCCTGGCTGACCTCGCGAACCAGTTCGTCGAAGCCCAGGCGGCGGATCTCGGCCATGCAGTCGCGGATCGCACCGACACCGGGAAACACCACGCGGTCGGCCTCACGAATCACCTGGGCATCGCTGGTCACCAGCACACGGCCGGCGCCCACATGTTCCAGCGCCTTGGACACCGAGTGCAGGTTGCCCATGCCGTAATCGATGACGGCTACCGTCTGCATCAGAGCACGCCCTTGGTCGATGGCATTTGCCCGGCCATGCGCGGGTCGAGCTCGACCGCCATGCGCAGGGCGCGGCCGAAGGCCTTGAACACGGTCTCGATCTGGTGGTGGGTGTTCACGCCACGCAGGTTGTCGATGTGCAGGCTGACCTGAGCATGGTTGACGAAGCCCTGGAAGAACTCCTGGAACAGATCGACATCGAAGCCGCCGACCACCGCGCGGGTGAACGGCACGTGCATCTGCAGGCCGGGACGACCGGAAAAGTCGATCACCACACGCGACAGCGCTTCGTCCAGCGGCACGTAGGAGTGACCGTAACGGGTCATGCCCTTCTTGTCGCCGACGGCCTTGGCGAAGGCCTGGCCGAGGGTGATGCCGACGTCTTCGACGGTGTGGTGGTCGTCGATGTGCAGGTCGCCCTTGCAGAAGATGTCCAGGTCGATCAGGCCATGGCGGGCGATCTGGTCGAGCATGTGCTCGAAGAACGGCACGCCAGTATCGAAGGTGGCCTTGCCTGTGCCATCCAGATTGATCGAGACCTTGATCTGGGTCTCCAGGGTATTGCGCTCGACGGATGCCGTACGTTCGGCCATCACCTGCTCCACAAAATCGTTGGGCGAAAGGGCGAACATTATAGGCTGATAAGCGGCAAAGCTATAAAGCCGTCCGGCAAAAATGCCGCGAAGGCGCACGTTGCACCAAAACGTGACAAGACGCTTCCCCCTACGCCGCCAAATCGCAGGCATAAAAAATCCCGCCGACGCACGGGGCGTCAGCGGGATCTTAATGTGACTCACGATATCGCGAGCTAGAGCCCTGCAAGGCAAAAACAGGCGAGGAAGCGGAATGTACTTTTGTACATGAGCATTCCGAGCCTGTTTTTAACGCCGCAGGGCCGACGCGCAGCAGATCGTGTTTACTGGAACAGTACGGCAGTCTTCTGCAGAGTGATCCAGACACCCCAGGCCAGCGGGATACCCACGGCCAGCCAGGCAGCGATCACCAGCGGCTTGCTCGACGGATCGGCAGCCCACTCCAGTTCGGTAGCGGACGGCTTGGATTTCTCGCCATGGGCGCGCTCGGCAGCCAGCTCTGCTTCGGTCATGAAGTACTTGGGATCCACAGGGCGGACCAGCAGGTTGCAGATGAAACCCAGCACCAGCAGGCCAGCGAGGATGTACAGGGTGATGTCGTAAGCGGCAGCGCGTTCGACGCCGATGCTCAGCTGATACTCACGCAGGTAATTGACCAGCACCGGGCCCAGCACGCCAGCGAAGGCCCAGGCGGTCAGCAGGCGACCGTGGATCGCACCGACCATCTGGGTACCGAACAGGTCGGCCAGGTAAGCCGGAACGGTCGCGAAGCCACCACCGTACATGGACAGGATCAGGCAGAAGGCGAACACGAACAGGGCGATGCTACCCAGGTGGCCGGTCCACGGCACCAGCGCGTACAGGGTGAAGCCCAGCGCGAAGAACACGAAGTAAGTCGCCTTGCGGCCGATCAGGTCGGAGAACGAAGCCCAGAAGAAACGGCCACCGATGTTGAACAGGCTCAGCAGGCCGGTGAAGCCGGCCGCGATGGCGGCGATCTGGCCCAGCTGTGCAGCGCTCAGCTCACTGAATGGCACGTTCAGGCCGATCAGCTTGCCGCCGAAGACTTCCTGCAGCATGGGCGAGGCCATGCCGATGATGCCGATACCGGCCGATACGTTCAGGCACAGTACGGCCCAGACCAGCCAGAATTGCGGGGTTTTCCACGCGGTGTTCACGTGAACGTGACCCTTGGTGATCATCGCGTTGTTGGCCTTGGCAGCCGGAGCGACCCAGCCAGCAGGCTTCCAGCCGGTTGGCGGAACGCGGTAGGCCAGTGCGCCACCGACCATGAAGATGAAGTAGATCACCGCCATGACCACGAAGCTCTGCCATACGCCGACACCGGTTTCATTGGCGAAGTGACCCATCAGCGCTGCGGCCAGGGGAGCACCGACCATCGCGCCGCCACCGAAGCCCATGATGGCCATACCGGTGGCCATGCCGCGCTTGTCCGGGAACCACTTGATCAGCGTCGATACCGGGGAGATGTAGCCCAGGCCCAGACCGATACCACCGATCACGCCGGAACCGACCCACATCAGCCAGATCTGGTGGGTGTAGATACCCAGCGCGGAGATCAGCAGACCGCCACACCAGCACACGGCCGATACCAGGCCAGCCTTACGCGGGCCAGCATGTTCCAGCCAGCCACCCCATACGGCAGCCGCGCAACCCAGGAACACGAAGAACAGGGTGTAGATCCAGCCCAGCATGGAGATCTGCCAGTCGCAGTTGCTGGCGAAGATCTGTTCGAAGAAACCAATGTCCGGCGCACACGCGACTGGCGCGGTGATACCAATGGCCTTGGACAGCGGCAGCCAGAATACGGAGAACCCGTAGGCCATGCCGATGCACAGGTGGATGGCGAGGGCAGCTGGCGGAACCAGCCAGCGGTTGAAACCGGGCTTAGCGATGATGCGCTCCTTGGACAGGAAAGCAGGCGTCGCTGAAGCACCGTTTTGCACGGTGGCGTCAGTCATGTTTTCTTCTCTGATTAGGTTGGCAAACAGGTAATTACTGGCGAAACCTCGGTGGAGGCGTCGCCAAACAACGAGTAAGTACGGGGAGAATCCATTCGCTCTAGCTGACCGCTAGCTCCCCGCGGCATTGTGTCACATCGCCACAGTGCCTGTGCAACCTTCCAGGCCGCTCTTTTATGGATATGTCGCCCATTTCTCACCTTTGGCTGCCGCTTTTGGCGACGACCGGTCATCGGCAACCGCGCCGAAGCACACTGAACATCCTGCCGCGAGCACGCACCCTAGGGTCTGCTCCCGTTTCACGCACGGT
>NZ_MSXU01000001.1:462656-505156 GCF_001945375.1 Pseudomonas sp. PA1(2017) | reverse complement strand
GATAGGCTGTCAGGCTGCAATCGTTTCGCCCCGAGGTCGGGGCTCCCACAGGTTGGTTTGAGTGACCGCTCCTGCCTTAAACAGCCTCTTTCATGTCGTCTAAAAAGATTGTGAACAGGTCCCCAAGAAGAAACTGACCACCGCAAACCAACGCCGGGGCTTGGCTATAGCCCCAGCGTTGGTATTTTTGGGATAAGGCAGATGGTCATTGGGGGCATGATCGGCGCCGGGTCGGGGCTCCATCGAATTGCACACACCAGCCCGGATCCGTAGGAGCGCCGTCCCGGCGCGTAGCGATAGCGGCCATTCAGAGTACGGGCGTTTCGGTGCGATTCATTCTGCAGAGAGATGACTCGCTATGCGTCTGCTCAGGCGCGGCGCTGGGCCTTGAGCAGGCGCTCGCGGCTGTTGATCAGGTGCAACTGCATGGCCGCCCGGGCGCAGTCGACGTCGCCGCGGGCGATGGAGTCATAGATCATCTCGTGTTCGAGGCTGAGGTTTTCCTTGTAGGCCTCGCCGTCCTCGTGGGCCTTGTAGGCCGAGTTGAACTTGTTGCGCGGAATCTGCTTGGCGCCCAAGTGCTTCATGATATCGAGCAGGTGCGGGTTCTCGGCTGCCTTGGCGATCTTGATATGGAACTGAAAATCCGCACTGATCGGCAGGCCTGCCGGCAGCTGCACGGCGCCTTGCTGGATGGCATCCAGCGCCACGCGAATCTCCTGCAGCGACTCGGGCGTGCGCCGCTGCGCCGCCAGGCCGACTGCCGCCACCTCCAGGCTCATGCGCAGCTCCAGCAGCTCCAGCACGTCCTCGGCGGTACTGATGGTCGCCGGGCCAAGCTTGAGCTCCGGCGCCGCCGGCATGTCGCACACGAACGTACCCACGCCACGACGTGTTTCCACCAGACCCGCGACCTGCAGGCGCGACAGCGCATCGCGCACCACGGTACGGCTGACCCCTTCAGCACGCATGATATCCAGCTCGGCCGGCAGCTTCTCGCCACGCTTGAGGGTGCCGTCGCGCATGTGCTGGGAAATCTTCGCAACCAGGTCTTCAGCCAGACGGCTGCGCTGCTTGCGCGGGGGAAGCGTCCAAATCGGGTTGTCCTGCATCATCGATCCGTTGTTGTTTCGTTATCGGCATACGACCGCAATGCTGGCGATTTGGTCGCATCGAATGACAGGGGGTGATAGTAGCAGTCCCTTTGCTCAAGTGCTTGATAGGCATAGGGCAAAGAGCCTTGCTGGGCGCCGTGCGGTTCCCCCGTGCCTTGGGCAGGGCACGGGGGCGCTACTGGGAGGAAAGGCTCTTACTGAAGCTGTTCGATCCGCCGCCAGCTTTGCCGGCCGATGCTGGAAGGGTCTGGGTAGACGGTTACGCATTCCTGCCCCGTGCAGTATTGGTAGCCGCCATCGGGGTTCTGGGACAGACTGCCACCCCCTTCGCCGTCCTGGCGTACTCCTGAAATGACATTGGTACCCACATCGGCGCTCGGAGAATAGTCAAAGGCACGTTGGCTGGTGCGCCCCCCGGTATAAGGGTTGACCGCGTAGCTCCAGTTGCTGGTGCCATCGCCACATGGATCGCTGTTGGGGATGAGCGACTGGAAGAATACCGTGCGGCCGAGTTGGGACATGTTCTCTACTACCATTTCGCCGTCGCTCTGAACCAGGTTCAGATACCAGCCATTCTGTGCCGTAAGGTTATTGGCCGCTTGCCAGCGAACGTTGTTGTTGCTGATCACCCTTGCCTGGCGTGAGGATCCATCAGCGGAGCTGCTGGTCACGGTATTGGTGATGCTCTGCTGCTGCAGCGAGCTGCGACTGATGTTCGGATTGCTGGCCACTTCACCAAGGGTCTGCTTGTCCCAGATGCCGTAAATGCTTTGCGGCATGCTCTTGTCGCCGTCCTTGTCATCCGTATCGAAGAAACGACCGGTGCCGAATACCACCAGATACCCCGTACCGGTTGGGTGGGCAACCAGGCTTGGCGCGGAAGTGATCGCCTGGCGCTGGCTACCGGCGTTGTCGGCACTGGCACGGAAAAGCGGATTGCCGCCAAAGCCCACCCTGAATTCATTGACCGCGCCAGCGGCGTCGTCACCTGTGGTGAACGGCGTGGCCGGGCTGCGATTGCTGCGCAGCAAATCGAAGCGCCAAAGGTTGCCCTGAAGATCGCCGGCATAGGCGTAATCGGCTACGCCGTCAGCGTTATAGTCGCCCAGTTTTGGCGTGGAAAGGCCATTGGGTATGCCGTTGGTGCCTTGAACCTCGAGGCTTCTAAGCAAGGTGCCTTGCATCGCATCGAGCACGAACAGCGCCGCTTTGCCGTTGCTGTTGCCCGCACTTTCATAGCCATTACCGAATACCACTCCCCACTTACCGTTGTGCAAGCGGGCGATTGTCGGCTGAGAAAAGCTGTAGCCCATTCTGGCCGCATTGGTAGCCGTGATGCTGTTCTCGTCAAACTGCCAGAGCAGTCGTTCGCTTCCGGGCGTGGTGACGTCCAGCGCGAAGACCGACTTGCCCCCGCCTTTGAGCGTGCCCACCAGAATAGTCCGCCACTGGCGCGTTGCACTGTCATACACATCGCCCACAACCGGTGAGCCTTCCACGTAAAACTCATGGGTGTAGTTGCTGCCGGTCAGCTTGTACAGTTTGGGGAAAACGGCGGAAGGAATGAAGGCGAACTCTTCTACGCCAGTCAGCGCGTTGAAACCATGCAACATCCCGGCATTGCCGCCTACGTAAACGCGCGGGGTGCGGTTGGCGATGGAAGCCTTGAAGGTGGTGTAAGCAGTATTGCCCTCCAGACGGTTGGAAAATTGCTCGAGATAGCGCGCGCCTGCCACCACGGCCGGGGTCGACGAATAGAAGTCGCCCAACAGGCTGCTACGTCGACGGAATGTGGTGCCTTCACCTGCTCGGTTACCGCGTAGGTAGTCGATACGCGAACCGACTATGGCGCTGGTCAGGGGATCCAGCAGGCCTGTCTCAGGATTGCGGCTTACGTGATAGAGCAACGTACTGCCGGCAAACAGGCTCAGCGCAGCGTTAGTGGTGTTGAAATTCTGCAGGCCGCTGGTCGCTATCGTGCTCGCGATCTTGATGTTGCGGTTCGACCAGGCAGGCACTTTGCCGCGCGCGCTCCAGGCTTCGACGGTATCGATGGTGCGCGTTTGCGGGTTCCAGCGCTTTTCGAAGCGCTTCACGTCGCCCGACCAATTATCGTCGCTTGCATACGAGGTCTGGTACGAGACGGTTTGCACGCTACTCTCGTCCGAGCTGATCTGCCCCGAGTTGATGGCCGGTCGGGCTGCACTGGATTTGCGATCCGCGATACGGGAAAGAATATCGGAGAAGGCTTGGACCATGGCCTCGGGGCTGTCGACGCTGAAGAACTCGCCCCGTGAGTTGATCGCCGCATGCCAGAGATCGTAGACATTGGCGTCAGATGCATTGGGCCCGGCAGCCGGCCATGAGGTACCGGCTGCCAGAGCGGCGTACCCGGTGCCAGCGAAGGTGCTGCCTCCCCACGGAATGTTGGCCTGACCGAGCGACTGGGTCAGGCCTAGTCCCATGGTGAAGTTGGTCATGTGCTGCCAGGTTGCCGGGTCATTGCGCGGATCCCAATAATCGGTTGCCGCATCGCCGCTCTTGTAGGGGGTGTAGGCCGTCAGGCTGTTACTGAGGCTGGTATTCAGGTCGGTTGCCCAATAGTGCATCGCCAGGTCGGCCAGTGTGTTCGCCGTGCTGTCGAAGTAGGGGGCGCGTTGAGTGAAGGATCGACCGTCCGGAAGGGTAAAGCTGGCTGCATCATGACGGAAGTTGCTCGGCGCGGCAGTGGCCTCGTTCCATTGCCCGTCAGTCATCATGATGTGGTAGCTGGGGCGACAGGCGTAGGTGTTCTGGGTGGTGTTGGTGCCAGTTCCGCTTGGGTAGGCCTGCCAGGGTGTTGCTGTGCGGTAGAACTCGCCGGCTCTCTTCATGGCCGCAGGCAGGTAGGTGCTCTGGTCGAACGTGATGTTTTGCAGCCAGGCGTAAAGCTGGCCCTTATGCGCCGGGGTGTAGGCCTTGAACGCATTGTTTCTGCAGTTGGTGGCATCACTGCCGTCAAAGGTCGTGCAGCGCCCCAGGCCTTGCCAACTGAGCCTGACCGATGGTGATAAATCGTAGAACGCCAGGGCCGCAGCAGAAATGGTCGATAACGCGCGGTTTCGATAAAAGGAATACCAGGCGGCGAAGTTGGCTTGTTCACTGCTGGTGACGAAGCGCAGTGCATAGCAGTTGTCATTGCTGGTGTTGCAGTTCGTGGCTCGGCTGGCGTCGTAGATGTAGTAATACGCAGGTACTGCTCGTCTCGTCAGCGTCGCTACGTATCCGTTCGCGGTTCTGCTGCAGTCAGCCGTCACGCCGCTGAAAACGCCTGGAACACTGGCAACTGCGGTACAGCCGAGAACACCGATAAGCGTGGGCGTGATGGAGAACTGAATGCCCCCAGGGGACGTCACCTGCGTTGTGAACAGCGTGGAGAGCGATGCCGTAGCGGAAAAATCCGTACCGGGATTGTCTGCCAGGCGCAACACCTGTCCGGTCGGCTGGGCGTAGTTGGTGACGTCTCCGTAACCGTAACCGGCGCTTCCTGGAGCACTGGTAATCGGCACGTCCCATGTCACGCGGTAGCCTGCTCCGCCAAGGTTGGTCGAACCGACCGATGTGCGGTAGCCGTTGTGCCAGGCCTGGTTGAAGCTGGTCGCCAGTTGCTGCTCGTTGCCCGACGCATCGAAAACAATCGGCGCTTGATAGATTGCGTTGGGATTGTAGTAGAGCGGGTTGTAGGTGCTGGATTTGGCGCGGCGAGTGGCGGATTCGTCTGCCAGCCCGTCCGGCGCGAACCCCCAGCGCATGCTACCGGAGTCATCCAGGGTCAACAGCATGTTGGGCGGCACGCCCGTGGTCAGGCTAAGTGGGCTCTGAGACACGGCTGCGTACGCGCTGGCGCCATGCAGGAAAACGCTTCCGACCAGGAAGCTGGAGAGTGTTTTTACACACATGATGGATTTGGCAGCATTCATCATGTTGGCTCTCAGTTGTTCAGGCCCATGTAGATATTGGCGTGGGTAGACTGCAAATAGACGGCCTCATCTGCCTTGGCATTGTTTAGGTAGTAGTAAGTGCCCTGGCCTTCTTGAACCATGCCGTATTCAGCGTTGACCGCCGCATTGCCGGTGGTCAGTATCAGCGTGCTGTTCCAGCGTGTTGTGGCGTTGGCTGGCGCAGTGGGCTCACGGGCGCCGGCTACGCTTTGAGTGGTGGCGTCAGTGCCTCGATAGGGCATCCACAGCAAGCTGCCCGTTGATTCGCCTTTGAGAAAGTTGGCGGCCGCCAGCCAGGGCCGATCCACGAAGTTGAGCATCAGGGACGCATCGGCATCGCTTATGGCCAGCAAGCAGGGCTTGTTGATACCGCTGGCTTTGATGGTATTGGCTAATGCGCAGTTGGCCGCTCTGCCTTCAAGTTTGTCCGCCAGATTGGATGGGCCGTAGTAACGAAACTCGGCTTCGCGCAAGGCTGCGTCTGCTGCGTTCTGGCGCTGAGCATCGATAGCGCGGTTGGCTGTTATGCGGCTCTGCAATGTGGTGCCGCCCATGTTGCTGACCGCTACCATGGTCATCACGGTCAGCATCACCAGGGCTACCAGCAAAACGGCACCGCTCTGGGCGCGCGGAAAATGTAAGGGTGTCATGGCATAAGATTCCTGATGCTCTGACTACCGACTACGACCTGGTAGATTCTCCTGTTATCGCCATTCTGCAAGCGCGTTCTTGTCGCAGCAGGGGCGAGTGCCAGCCAATCTGTAAACACCTTGGGCTGGTCATTCGTATCCCGCTGCCCGCTACGCCCGGTCATCAATAGGGAGTAGCGCACGCTACGGATCGTTCCACTGGCCGATGACCAGTCCGCTTGCGCTGTATAGGTGGTGACATCCTTTGAGAACGCATCCGCGTTACCGATACCGAACTCCAGGCGCATATCGGCGATGCCGTTGAGTTGTTCGATGAATTGCGGATTGGTGGCATTCAGGCTCTTGCACAGCAAGCGTCCGTTTTGAGGTTCGGTGGACGTATCAGCCTCGTACTTGAAGGCGAGAATGATCAAGCTATCGCTGGCGAGCGGAGGGAAGGCCTGGTTGAACGAAGCCTTGTTGGCGGCCCCCTGGCAATCCAGATCGCCACTGACTTGCGGTTGATAGCGTAGGCACAGGCCCGTACCTTCCGTAGGATCCAGCCCGGTGACCGAGCTGCCAGTGCTGAACGCCATGCAGCCGCCACCTGCCGCTCTTTCTGGAAACGCCTGTTCGTAACTAATTGAGGGATTGCGCCTGTACCCGGCTTTGCCCAGGTACTGATCCAACAGCAGTGCCGCAAACCGTCCACTGTCCAAGTTGTTGCTCTGATTCTGCTGAAAGAGCGAGTGGCGTTGGTTGTCGATGTAAATCTGCGTAATGCCCAAGATCAGAAAACTGCTGATTGCCATGGCAATCATCAATTCGACCAACGACAGCCCAATCTGATGCTTAGAGTCGATCATGGCTGTATGCGCAAGGGGATATCTGGAAAGGAGGCTTTGCCTGCTCTTCGGCTTCGACGGCAAAGACTCTCTGAGTCGCGCTGAGATCAGGCCCGTTGTTCTGTACGCCGGCTCGCTTGCTATAGGTCTGCAAACAGCCCGAACAGTGTTTTGACATATCCACTCCCTGCCATTTGTATGACTGCCTATGAAAGGCTAGACAGTCACTTTTCAGGTGAGTGGCAAAAAAGAACGCAAAAGGCGCGTTTTTCGGGCAAACGGTAGGAGGATGTTTAACGCCAGCAGTCCGAAAGGCTCGCGGTACCGGTCTTCGCGCGTTTGCCCGTAGCATCTAGACTCAGATTGCCACATTTTGTGTCATTGAACTGTTGAGTCGCGGTCAGGGTGTAACCGCCATCTCCATCTACCTTGCTGACGGATAAGGTGTATTTGCCCGTGGCGGACCTGCCGTTAAGTCCTAGCTTGGCAAGATCCGTATTACCGGTGACATAAACATTGTTTTGACTGAAATAGCGCTCTTGTCTCGCTGCTGCATCGCTCAGCAGCGACTGGCCTTCTGAGCGGTTCCCGCGCGTTACATAGTCGTCGTAGCTTGGGTAAGCAATGGCAGCGAGAATACCGATGATCACTACAACGATCATCACTTCGACTAGGGTAAAACCACGGTGCCCATAAACATGCCAAGCCGAGTGCTGGGATGCATGGCTCATATCAAACCTCCTATCTCTCCTCGTGCAAGCGGGGCCTACGCTAAGTCGCAGTGATGGTCATGTGTGCAGGGAGCGTGGCGCTGTAAGGGGTGTGACCCTACGGAGCTGCTACCGTTGCAGGTATCGAAGCGGCTCGTCACCGGGGCTTGCTAAGCCGTACTCACTGGCGATATCGGTACCGGTTATCCCAGAGCCAGAACGTTCGTGCTGATGAGCGGGTCGGAACAGGCAGGTGACCCAAAGGAGACTCCCATGCTCCCATTATTCAGCCTTCGGCCTCGCGAACAGCACGCCAGAGGGTTCACTCTGATAGAGCTGATGATCACGCTGGCGCTACTTGGCATCTTCGCGACCATCGCAGTGCCGAACTTCGTTCAACTGGTCAACAACAACCGCACCCAGTCATTCAATAACGAGCTGGTAGCACTATTGCAGTACGCCCGGGCCAATGCGGTAGATCAGCAGGCTTTTCTACGCGTTTGCAAAAGTAGTGCAGCGCTTTCCGTACGAACGGACTGCACTACCGGTGAGGTGATCCGCAGTCTGGAAATTCCGTCGTCCATCTCGTTGAACAGCACTGAAAGCGAGATTGTATTTCGCTACAACGGTACGGGCGCCGGGACAGTGATTACTACCTGTCAAAACGGTGATTTCACCAAAGGGTTCACAACGGAAGTCCGCTCCAGCGGCAGCATTCAGAGCTGGCCCCGCGGTTTCAAAAGTGCTGCCAACAAGATGGCAGCATGCTGAAGAATACCGTTTTGGATAGAAACGCTAGATAACTGCTGTAGCACTGCTGGGAGTCGTGATGAAAACCCGTCATGGAGGTTTCAGCCTGATCGAGGTCTTGGTCGCCCTGCTGCTAACGACTGTAGGGATCCTGGGTATGGTGGCGTTGCAGGGCCGCAGCGTGCAATACACGCAAGATGCCGTGCAGAGGAACGTGGCCGTTGATCTGGTCAATCAACTGGTAGATATGATTCGCGCCAACCCCGCGGAGGTTTTCGATAGAACCGTACCGCAGAATGCGATGAACAGCGGCATCAAGTCGACGTCGATCTTCTTCAAGAACAAGGGATCAAGTTTTGCCAACCTCGCCGTGTGCGCCGCCACTGCCGGCAAGCCTCCTCAAACGGCGAAGGAGCAACGTGACTGCTGGGCCTCTCGAGTCCAGGCCTTATTGCCAGGAGGTGCCGCTCCATTCGATAGCGAAGCATACATCTGTCGTAGTAGTCAGGCTGGGACATGTGACGGCAAGGGATCCATGTTGGAAATCCGCTTGGCCTGGCAGGCAAGGCAGGACGCATGTCCGGATGACTCAGCCAATGCACCCAAGGATCGAACCATCTGTACCTATACCGTCCGTGTGCAACCGTGATTGCCGCGACATAACGACCTCAAAAAGAAAACGCCCTATAAGGGCGTTCTCTCAGACCGAATTACCGCCGCCAGCAGTCGGCGGCCGTTCCACTGCTCGACCCCTTTACCCCTTTGTCGGTTAACGTGAGGTTGCCGCATTTATCATTTGCCATGGAGTTCTTGGCTGTTGCCGTCAAGGTATAGCTGAAGTCATCCACCGCAGACAAAGCCAGGCCATAGTTCTCGGTCGCACCGTCCTTCGGGGCTTTCGCGAAGGGCAGATCCGGCCCGGTATTGGCAGCTTTGGTGTATTTGCCGTTAGCCGTGTAGTAGCGCTCCATAAAATGGGACAGCTCCATTAGCGCTGCCTGCGCATCAGCTCGTTTGCTCTTGCGTACATGCTCCTGGTAGGAGGGGTAGGCGATGGCCGCAAGGATGCCGATGACCGCAACTACGATCATCAGCTCAATCAGCGTGAAACCTCGTTCTTTTTTCATGTGGCTGATTCCGAAATAGCGGTCCGTAGAGTCATTACCTTACTTCCTGCCAGGCATTGCGACCATAGCGTTGCGAGCCTGGAACCTTGATGCATGTGGGCGCAGCCCCCGAAGACCCTGAATAACACAGCCAGCGAAAGAGAGGAGTGACACCCTTGATCACGCCAGCATCCGGATCAGATATGCCAGAGACAGGCAGTTTTTCATCCCCGGTGCCCAAGTCGTCGCTGTCATTCAGACTGCCATCTTTATTGGTATCAAAGTAGGTGTAGTTAAGACGAGACCCACTGGAAAGGCTCAGCGCCATCACGAAGCTGGTTCCGCCCGATGCACAAGGATCTGCAGAAGGGGTCATAGTTGTGAAGGTTACTCGATCCGTACGCAAGGTCGCTTTAGATACAACGCGCTCCCCCCTTGCGTCTGGCCCGTTGCGGTTGCTTTTCCAGGCTAGGTCCAAGTACCAGCCTCTTTGATTGGCCAGGGTGGAATTAGAGATTGTCCTGGCTTTAAAGCTGCCCACTGTGCTTTCGGAGAGAATCTCCTGAGCGAGCAAATCGCTACGCACTATGGGGAAAGTCCCTGCGTCGATTATCCCGTAAAAGCTCTGTATTGCAGGCGTTGTTGGAATTTCATTATCACCTACAAACATATAGGAACCTGTACCGAACAGCACCATGTGCTGCCCCTTGTCATTGAATGCAGAGGACAGGGGGGCCGTGATGGGCTGGGCAGTTGTTCCATCTGTCGCGGTGAACATGAGAGTGGGATTATCCCAGCCACTAGGCGTAGATCCGCTTATATCCGCTCTCCACAGCTTGCCTGTGGTATCACCGACGTAGAGCTTGTCCGCTACTTGGTCGCCATTGGTGTCTGCAAGTAACGGTGCTCCAAGGTCGCCTCCGGTTGTTATGTCCATGGTTCTAATTACACTGCCGTCTGTCGCATCGAGGAACCAGATTTTTGCGGTGGTTTGAGCTGTTGTCCGATAACCAGTCGTAACGACTACAGAAAACTTTCCGTTAGGCAAGGCGACAATTGCGGGCTGGCCTATAGTATTGCCCATGTCTGGATGGCTAAATTCCCAGAGAAACTTATTTGAGCCCATGTTGTCCGGGTCAGTGATGTCAAGAGCAAAAACACTGCGGCCGCCTGCGCCAGTTGTTCCAGCTACTATTGTTTTCCAGCTGTTGCCAGCCCATACATCAGATACTCGCGGCGTACCGTCAACATAATAACGGTGAGCATAGGCAGGGTCGGTCAAGCGAATCAGATTTTCAAAAACACCATTTGGAATGAATGCAAACAGCTCCTCACCCCCAGCACCACCGTCCGCCATGCTTGCGTTGAACCCGTGCAGCATGCCGTCGTTGGCCCCCACGATTACCATGGGCTTGCGATTTGCATTGCCGCTTCGGAACGAAGCATAGGCAGCGCGCGCGTCAGCCCAAACTGAGCCGGTGAGGCGGGTGTAGCCAAAGTCCGGGTCGGCGACGTATTGCGGGTCAGAGTTGATGATGTCGCCTAATCGACTACCTCGTTGACGAAACAGCTTTGTAGCGTCGCTATCGGTTCGCTCCAGACTACGGTCACCCCGCAGATAATTCAGACGGCTCTCTGCTGTAGCTAAGTTATTGGCGTTGCGCTCAGCCGTTGTGGCAAGCAGGTTCTTCTGGGCACTACTCAATCCCCCTGTTCCCCAAGAAAATGCGGTGGCTGTGGTGCTGATTTGGCCATTGGTTGCCGGGGATGCATCTGCTAGAGGCGCTGATGTGAATATTTTTCGGTTATTAATATTTTGAGCATCGAGCTTAGCGCTGGCGCTCCATGCAGCAGAGGTTGCAGTGGTGCCGTTTGTATTGACTTTCCGCGCCAGCAGGTCCCCGCTCCAGTATTTGCTATTCAGTGAGGATTGAAAGACGGCGGTGTCAGTAGCCAGCCTTGTAGAGTTTGAGGCGAGAGATGTGGTGCTGCTTTGAGTTTCCTGTGCAATTTTTGCGAAAGCAAGCTTCAAGCTTTCGACCATATTCTCAGCGTCACTGGCAACGTAAAAATTGTCAGGGCGTGGATCGCCAGTGCTAAGTACATCATTGGTGGTTCTCCATGAGCCAGTAGGTAAAGGGTCGCCCTTTTTATAGCCGTCAGGCACCTTGAAACCGCCATATTTAGCCGCAAGCCAGTACTGATTGTTCGCTTTGTCTCTCAGTATCCCTCCTTCTCGGACATCCACCCAGTGAGTAGATAAGGTCTGTTTGCCTGCAAGGTCAGCACGGATGTCTGTTGTATTGGCGTAATAGGCAAGTCCGGCAATGTAGGCTGAGTTTCCATTGCCATTGAATGATCCCGCAGTGGCTCTTTTCCCTACTCCTTCAAGATCGAATACCGTCTGAGTCCAGTCATTTACATCGAGATCGTCGTCAGCTGCGGGAAGGTCGCGGTCTTGGTGGCTATTAACATCACCAATGCCTAAGATGACGTTCTTTTGGCAGGCATATTGAATGGGGTCTTTACCTGCCCAGTTGGTGATTACTGGGAAGTTGTCTCTCATTGTGTCATTTAGATTGTCTGAGTAGCTTGGAACATTGCCTTGGTTTTTGAAGTATCTTAGCGCTGTGTAGTAAAGTTCGCTCACTGGGTCGTTTGACTTGTGGCGATTGCTGAGCTCGCCAAATTTATTTATATAGTTGATAATGCCGCTATTTCCAATTGAATCGTTATAGGGGTTTTGCACAAGTATTCCTGTGTCCGCACTCCACTCTGGAGTTGGATTTACTTGTGCCTCTGGGGTGCCTGGTGTTCGTTTGATTTGTCCAATATAGCTTTGCTCTGCACGCATAACGCCGCCATTCCTACCATTGCCATCTTGATTTAGATAGCTAAAGGCGCTATAGCGAATGGTTTCTGAGTATTGCTGTAGAAGTCCTTCTGGTTTCCAGTTGTCCCCATATTTTTTGCAATTACTTTCAAGCAGGTTTTGCTTGCACACTTCCACGCGAACTGAGAAGTACTCGGTTGTCTCGGGAGCACCGTTTGCAGTACTGCGGCGTATTACTGCAATTGCTTTATTTTTCTGGTAATCACTGCCTGAAAATATTACAGTTCTTACCCGATTAATGTCGGTATACGGAACTATTTGGGTAAGGTTGGTACTGACCGTGCGCTCGCCAAAGGAGTCGCCACGGTTCGCGCGTGTGGCTTTCGCCAGAATTGTCTTTGTTGGCGTGTCGACAACACGATAGCCGCCTGTAAGTGCTTTTCGAAAAGGGTCAATGGTTTGGGTTGTCGCCCAGTTTAAATAATTTCCGCTCCATTCGTCCTTTAGAGAGCAGTCTCGTGCCACCCTTACAGGAGTGAAATATCCGCCACCATCTCTACCTGAGATTTCTCCAAAATAGGGATCTGTTATGGCCTCTCTCTGGTATTTGTAGCATTTGGCCGAGTCAAAGTAACCAGTGTAAGTTGACGTGTGAGTGTACGCCCCTAAATTAGCCGCACTAATGACTGTGGGGTATTCAACAGAGGGAACCAATGCAAGGTTGCCTGGCACACTGCCACTGCCCAGCAGAAGCGGAGCTTGCGAGACCACTCTCGCATAGCTAGGTGCTGAAATTAATATCCCGCTGGTAAGTAAAAAAGCAGCGAGTGTCTTGGCTGCTTTAAATTTCATCACGAGATAATTCATCGCGGTTGCTCCACTTGAATTTTGAAAGAGAGGTGGATATTTCATTGTTCAACCAGAAAAACGGATGACAGATCACTCGTTGAACTCGGCGTGTTCGCAGCATCTTGTGCCAAGCCGTAACCTTTTGCCGTGATACGTACGATTGAGCCTTCCTCGTCTGTAGGAACGCCCGCCTCAGTGCTTGTTTTCAACGTTGCCAGCTGTTTGAGTACATAAGTTGGATTCTTGGCTACGCCTGGAAAGTCGCTGTAAGTGCCGTTTTCATCTGCAGTTGCAAGTGTGCTGAGTGTGCCTGCATTGAATTTGCTCGCCACGGATGTCTCGCCCTTTCGCAATGCGGCTTCAGCAGCCTGCAGTGCCAGCTCCTGGTCACGAAGGTTGCCTGCCATGCGTTCCTGCAGCGAGGTGCCGCGGATGCTGGCCAGTCCGATGATGGTGACCAGCAGAAGCATGATCAGCGCGACGATCAGAATCGCACCTTGTTGGGAGTTTCTGTTCATGGTGATCCTGTTCATGGCAACTGATTGCGCAAGCTGACAGTGGAGGTAAAAACTTGAGCGAGGCGACGATTCGGAATATCAATGCTGTCGTCAGTAGTGCAGGCCGAATCACCCTTTTTGCAAATTAGGCCTTTTTCACGGTCGTAGACCTGATTCTCGATTGCGACATTGGACTCATTGCCTAGCGCCAATAAGCGTACTTTGACGGCCACCACATTGTTCCAGTCAGTGACAGCGTTGGCTTTGATGAATGCAGCGTTAGTCACGGCGCGGTCTTCCGCTGCGCCGCTGCCTATACCGTATTCGAACTGGAGGTCATGAATGCCCTCAATCAGTTCCAATGTCGAGGCGGATCCATTTTTCCAACTTGTACGCCATAGCGAAGGCGAGCCGTTAGTCCCATTTTTTATGTAGTACTGATTGCTTTGAAAAAGCAGCACTTTGGTGATGGTTGTTGTATAGGAGCGGCTGAAGTTTCCGGTGTTTCCTGAGGAGCCCTTGGCTATCGCGGTCGCAGTAACTGCCCCGCTATTGAACATATCGCATCCCAAAGCGCTGCTGATGACGACGTAGGTGTTTGCGGCATCGTTATTGGTACTTGCCATCACTATGCTGGCGGCGTTGGTCGCAATATCGGTGGTGCCAATCACGCCTGCATTGGTAGCAGCGTGCTTGATGATGATGCTATCGGTTCCCGCTGTTTTGTCTGTGCTTAAATTGGTCGGCCAACTGGGCAGGCTCGTTTGTGCATCCCAGCCCTTCAATGCCTGGTTCAGGTTAATCCGGTCATCCGTAGAGTTGGCAACAAGGGCGTTGACGTCGGAAAAACATTCGCCTTTGTAACCCGCATTACGTAGGTCGTAGGTAATGAAGTCCATTGCAAAACGGCCACTTTCCTGCACACGAGACAGCGCACTATTGGCGGTATAGGTTTGTTTGCTCGATAGGAATATCTGCAGAACACCCAGCATCAGTAGCAAGCTCAATGCCATGGCGATCATCAATTCGATGAGCGAAAGGCCTGCCTGAGAACGAACAGGTCTCATAGTCATATCTCGGTTCTATAAACGAAGTTGGCCGTACCCGGTGCGTCACTCGACTCGGTACCATCGGCCTTTTTGATATTGCCGCGGCTGTCATCCCAGTTGATGGTGATGGTTACCAGAGCAGTCGAGTTATTCCGTTCTATTCGAGCTTTGCCGGCGGGTAACTTGGCGACTTGTGCAAGCCACTCATTAAGATCCTTGTCCGCACGCGTGGTAGTGGCCGTGTGAGCGCTTTTCAGCTCGTTCAAACTGTAGCTGCCGGCGATGGCCGCTTTACGATTTGCTCGCATGCGGTCGGTAATGTCAGCTGCGAGAATAGTGGCCTGGGAACGGTAAAACGCGCCGTAGTTACCTTGGATACTTGTCGCCTGCAGTCCTGCTAACCCAAGTAACCCGATGGACAGAATCACGATAGCGACCAGCACTTCGATCAGTGTGGCGCCTCGTTGTGATGTTTGAGAGGTCTTGTTCATTTAGCAGTCGACCTTTGCGAGTGTGGTCGTGCCGATCAGCGTCACCGATAGCGTGCGCTTCTGCTGGCCTGTGCAGCTTGGTGTATTGACTGCGAAGTTCGCCACAGCGGTCACCATGCCGTTTGATTTGAAGGTCAGCGCGGCATTAGGGCCTGCTACGGCAAGGCCGGTGACGGCATCCCAGACCTTTATCACTGTGCTGCCCGACAGGATCAGCCATCCGGCAGCCCAGTCTGCCGAGTTGTCACAAGCGGTACCGGCAGTGTTTCTTCTGCAAATCACGACATTGCTGCGGCGCTTCACCGCTTCAGAGCGTGCCAGTTGGATGGCGCCTTGCAGTTCATTCGTCATGGCCAGTGTGCGGTTTTCACGCAGGATATTGCTGAATGAGGGAGCGGCAATGCTGATGACGATTGCCAGTACGGCAATCGTTACCATCAACTCTATAAGGGTGAAGCCTCGGGTAACGCGCATGGCAGGTCTCGCAGGTGTGGGCGAGCGAATACTGTCACTTTGCCGTTTGGCCAGATAGCTGCGGAGGATATTCGGTTGCATCCAGTCACCGAGCGGTTAGCTACTCACACCTAGCGTTGTCGTTGGGAGTGTCGAGCCGAGTACGGCCCGCAACGTTCACCACGATACTTCGTACGGCGGTGGTTTCTCGGCAAAGCGTGAACGTGCCGTTGAGGCTGTGCGTCATTCCGTTGGATTTGAAGCTGATGTGGTTTCTGGCTCTGAAGTTCGACCAGTACCAGCTATAAGCCGGGGCGATCTGCAAGGTTCTGAGAATGGGTTCACCTTCATCGATTCGGCCGTTGTGATTGTGGTCGGCAAAGATGATCAGCTGGTTTTCCCAGCGCCGCGTACCGCAATCGTCGATGCCGTCGCACAAGCTGACCGTGGTGCGCCGGGTCACTGCCTCGGCGCGCGAGAAGTGTAGGGCAGTCAGCAAGTCATTCACATGAGTGGCCTGTTGAGTGCGCTGCACATGGCCACTGAAGCTGGGCACCGCGATTGTCATGAGTATTGCCAGCAGGGTTAGGGCAACCAGCAACTCCACCAAGCCCACGGCCCTCTGTCGATCTCTATTCATGACGCAAACCTCTATGCGCGTATGATTGGCGGCCTTCTCGGCTGCCGTTCTGTCTAGACCCTGGGGTCTCGCTGTCAAGGCATGCCGCTTGTGCGATGGGGTGAGTTTTGCGTGCGGATGTAATCGTTGTGGGCGGTGGGGTCATCGGGTTGTTGTCGGCGTACCTGCTGGCGGGCGCGGGCAGGCGGGTCACGCTGGTGGATCGCGCGTCGGTCGGTAGCGAGGCGTCCTGGGCGGGGGGCGGAATTGTTTCGCCGCTTTATCCGTGGCGCTATAGCCAGGCGGTCACGGCACTGGCTCACTGGTCACAGGATTACTACCCGGGTTTTGGCGCGCGCCTGTTTGCCGATACCGGGGTCGACCCCGAGGTGCATGTCACCGGGCTCTACTGGCTGGACCTTGATGACCAGGCCGAGGCGCTGGCGTGGGCGCAGCGCCAGAGTCGACCGTTGTGCGAGGTTCCGGTCGAGGCCGCCTATGCCCAGGTGCCGGTGCTTGGCGAGGGATTCAAGCGCGCGATTCATATGTCCGGCGTAGCCAATGTGCGCAACCCTCGGTTGGTCAAGGCGCTGCGAGCGGCTTTGCAGGGTTTGCCGAACGTTACGCTTCGCGAGCACAGCCCGGTGCTGCAGTTCGTGCGTGATGGCGCACGCGTCACCGGGGTCGTTACCGCGGAGGGCGAGATGCTGGCCGAGCAGGTCGTCGTCGCGGCCGGGGCCTGGAGCGGGGAGGTGTTGAAGGGCCTTGGGCTCGCGCTGCCCGTAGAGCCGGTCAAGGGGCAGATGATCCTGTTCAAGTGCGCCGAGGATTTTCTGCCCAGCATGGTGCTGGCCGGTGGGCGTTATGCGATTCCGCGGCGTGATGGGCACATTCTGGTGGGCAGTACGCTGGAACGTGCCGGCTTCGACAAGACGCCGACCGACGAGGCGTTGGCCAGCCTGCGGGCTTCTGCCGAAGCGTTGCTGCCGGCGTTGCGCGAGGCCGAAGTGGTCGGGCACTGGGCAGGATTGCGGCCCGGCTCGCCCGAGGGCATTCCCTTTATCGGTGAGGTGCCGGAGCATCCGGGCCTTTGGCTGAACTGCGGGCATTACCGCAATGGGCTGGTGCTGGCGCCGGCGTCCTGCCAGTTGCTGACGGATCTGATGCTGGGGCAGCAGCCGATCATCGATCCGGCGCCGTATTCGCCGGCGGGGCGTTTGTAGGCGGGCGACCTGCTTCGGGGGCGGGGCGCTGAGCCTGGGTATCGCTTCGCTCAACCTCAGGCTACGAGGGCTGTGTGCTCACTGGGGGCAACCGCAGGCTAGGGTCTCAGTCGATGCCTAGCTTTTTCAGGCGATAGCGCATCGAACGGAAGCTCAGGCCCAGGCGTTGGGCCGCTGCCGTGCGGTTCCAGCGGGTTTCTTCAAGGGCCTGCATGATCAGTTTGCGTTCGACGTCTTCGAGGTAATCCTCGATGTTGTCGATCTGTGCCAGGCTGGCGTCGCCGTTCTCGCCAGCCGGTGCGGCGTCCGCCAGGCGCAGGTCGTTTGCGCAGATCACGTCGCCTTCGCAGAGCGTGTAGGCGCGCTCCAGCATGTTCTCCAGCTCGCGCACGTTGCCCGGGAAGCGGTAGCTCTTGAGCTTTTCCAGGGCAGGGCCGTCGAGCTTGACCGGCGGCAGGCCGATGCCTTCGTTGAGGCGCTTGAGCATCACGTCGGCCAGCAGGGGAATATCCTCGCGGCGCTCGCGCAGTGGCGGTACGCGCAGCTCGATGACGTTGAGGCGGTAGTAGAGATCCTGGCGGAAGCGGCCGGCTGCCACCTCGGCGGCGAGATCCTTGTGGGTGGCGCACAGGATGCGGGTGTCGACCACCACTTCCTGCTGGCCACCGACGGCGCGGATGGCCTTTTCCTGGATGGCGCGCAGCAGTTTGACCTGCATGGTCAGCGGCAGGTCGGCCACTTCGTCGAGGAACAGGCTGCCGCCATTGGCGGCCTGGAACAGGCCCTGTTTGTCTTCGACGGCGCCGGTGAAGCTGCCCTTCTTGTGGCCGAAGAATTCGCTTTCCATCAGCTCCGAGGGAATGGCGCCGCAGTTGACCGGCACGAAGGCCCGCTCACGTCGCGGGCCCTGTTCGTGGATCAGCCGGGCGACCAGCTCCTTGCCGCTGCCCGACTCACCACTGATGTACACCGGTGCCTGGCTGCGCGCCAGTTTCTGGATCTGCCCGCGCAGTGCACGCATCGGCGGGGACTCACCCAGCAGCCGGCTGCTACCCGGCGCTTCGCCTTCATCGGCGGCGTTCAGGCGCAGGGCGGTGGCCACCAGTTCGCGCAGGCGGCCCAGGTCGACCGGCTTGGTGAGGAAGTCGAAGGCACCGGCCTTGAGGGCGTTGATTGCCGTGTCCACGCTGCCGAACGCGGTGATCATCGCCACCGGCGTCTGCGGATGGCGCTGTTGAATGTGCTGCACGATATCCAGGCCGTTACCGTCGGGCAGGCGCATGTCGGTCAGGCACAGATCGAACGGCTCCTTGGCCAGCCACTCACGCGCTTCCTTGACGTTGCGGGCGCTGCGGGTGTCGAGTTTCATGCGCCCGAGGGTGATCTCCAGCAGTTCGCGGATATCGGGTTCGTCGTCGACGATCAGGGCTCTCTGGCGGTTCATCAGGTCGTTCAGCTCATTTTTCGCGGATGCGCGAAGGTGATACGGAAGCATGCGCCGCCGCCCTCGCGTGATTGATAGTGAAGATGAGCCTGGTTGCTTTCGCAAAGCTCGCGGGAAATATACAGGCCCAGGCCGGTGCCTTTGTTCTCCGTGGTGTAGAAAGGCTCGAAGATGTGATGCAGTTGGTCTGCCGGCACGCCTTCACCGTCGTCGAGCACCTCGAGCACCGGCAGATCGCTGCGCGGATCGCGAAACAGCTTCAGCCACACCTGGCCCTGAGGGTTGAGCTTGGCACTGTAGCGCAGGCCGTTTTGCACCAGGTTGGTGATGACCTGATTGAGCTGGTTGGGGTCCATGCGCGTCTGGATGCTGCTGCCTTCGATGGCCAGGTGCAGCACCTTTGAGGCCGGGGCGGTGCTGCGGAATTCCGCCGCGAAACGGTGCAGCCAGTATTTTAGATCCAGCAGTTGCGGCTCCGCCTGGCGCCGGCGCGAGAGCTGCAGCACGTTCTCGATGATCAGGTTCATGCGTCGCGAGTGATCCTGGATGATTTGCGCCAAGCGCAGGTCCGGCCCGTGCAGGTCTTCGGACTCCTGCAGCAACTGCGCCGCATGGCTGATGGCGCCCAGCGGGTTGCGAATCTCGTGGGCGATGCCGGCGGTTAGGCGGCCGAGGGCGACCAGCTTGAGTTGCTGGGCCTGCTGGGCGATCTGCGAGATGTCGTCGAGGAGGATCAGGATATGCCGCTGGCCGCCGCGCTGCAGTGCGATGAAGCTGGGTTGCAGGGTCGGGCCGTCACTGAGCGTCTGCAGGCTGGCTGGGCGCAGGCTGCTGTTCTCCTGCCACTGCTGCAGGCGCTTGACCAACTCGGTGCAGTGCGGGTCGAGAATCTTGCCCGCCAGGTGCTGCTGGCCCAGCAAGCCGAGCGCGGCCTGATTGGCCAGCAGCACGCGGCGCTGCTCGTCCACCACCAGGATGCCGGTGCGCATGCGTTGCAGGATCAGGTTGTTCAGGGTCTCCAGATCCGCCACGTCGGCAGCGCGTTGTTCGGCCAGTTTTTCGCTGACCTGCAGACGGCGGGTCAGGCCCTGCACGAACAGCGCCGCGGCGAAGCATAGCGCGCCTAGTGCGCCGACCTGCACGTACTGGTTGCTGGCCTGGGCGTGGCTGAGGCTCAGGTAGAAGGTCAGGTAGATCATGCCGATCGCGGCGGCGGCGGCGATCAAGATCCCGAAGCGGCCGCGTATCAGGATGTTGGCGATCGCCACGGAGACGATCAGCAGGTTGCCGATCCCGCTTGGCGTGCCACCGCCGGCATAGAACAGTGCCGAGAGCAGCACTACGTCACCCAGCGCCACCGCGAATATCGGCAACAGACGATTGGGCGTGTGAATGATCAGCGCGATCAGGATGTTGAGCGTCAGGTAGACCCAGGCCGCCCCCCTGAACAACGGCACGTGGGCCAGCTCTAGCAGCTCGGAGTCCAGGTTTGCGGAAACCAGCAGTACCAGCACCACGCCGATGACCAGGCGATAGAGATGGTAAAGCCGGAAGATGCGGTGCCCCTGGGGGCCCCGTACCGCGAGGGCGCTATTGGGCACCGGGCTTGGGGCCTTGTTCCAGATGCGCCTGGCTGCAGTACCAGCGCTGCGCCAGTTGCAGGGCGTGCTGCTGCGGGGTGTGCACGCCGCAGTGGGCGCAACGCACCATGGGCGCCGGATTGTCCGAGGGCGGTGCTGCCTTCTGGCGCTGTCGGGTGGCGCCGACATAGCGCCGCCATAGCCAGATGGCGGCAAAAATGATGGCAATCCAGATCAGCAGGCGGAACAGGCCCATGGCGCTCTCTTCGTGTCGGGGGATGGGGCAGTGTAGCTAAGGACGCCCTGGGCGGACAGTTACCCAATCAGCGTTTTGCAGGGCCAGAATGCACGATGCCAGTCGGTTGACTGGCATCGTGAAGAGTTGCTGGCTGTTAGCGATGGATCAGTCGAACAGGCCGAAGGTCAGGCGGCTGAACCAGGAGCGCTTGGGCGCCTGTGGCTCTTCGCCCCGCTCGGTGGCTTTCAGATCGGCCGGCATCTGGTCGACGGCGTCTTGGTACTGACGCTGCACGTCCAGGCTCGCCTGGGTCTGGCTCGGCGGTGGCGGTACGTCGCTTTCGATCAGGCCCAGGGTCGCCTTGGCCAGCCACGAGCGTTCGTCGGCAGCTTCTTCCTGCGGCACGAACTCGCCACTCTCCAGGCTCGGGTGATCCGGGTAGTTGAGCTTCAGGGTTTCCAGGCTGGTGGCCGCCAGGTCGTCCAGGGTCAGGCGCTGATAGGCCTCGACCATCACGGCCAGGCCGTCACCGACCGATGGGGTTTCCTGGAAATTCTCCACCACGTAGCGACCGCGGTTGGCGGCGGCGACGTAGGCGTGGCGGGTCAGGTAGTAATGGGCCACGTGAATTTCGTAGGCGGCCAGCAGGTTGCGCAGGTAGATCATGCGCTGCTTGGCGTCCGGGGCGTAACGGCTGTTCGGATAGCGATTGGTGAGCTGGGCGAACTCGTTGTAAGAGTCGCGGGCTGCACCCGGGTCACGCTTGGTCATGTCCAGCGGCAGGAAGCGGGCGACGATGCCGCGGTCCTGATCGAACGACGCCAGGCCCTTCAGGTAGTAGGCGTAATCGACGTTCGGGTGCTGCGGATGCAGGCGGATGAAACGCTCGGCGGCAGCGCGGGCGGCTTCCGGCTCGGCGTTCTTGTAGTTGGCGTAGATCAGCTCGAGCTGGGATTGCTCGGCGTAGCGACCGAAGGGGTAGCGCGATTCCAGAGCCTTGAGCTTGGTAACGGCGCTGGTGTAGCTGCCGTTGTCCAGATCTTGCTGAGCCTGCTGGTAGAGTTCTGCCTCGCTGAGGTTTTCGTCCAGGACTTCCTTGGACGAACAGGCGGCGGTGAGGGCGAGGATGGCGATCAGCAGCAGGTGTTTCACTTGCATGGCGGCTTGCGTCCCTGGGACGGCGACTGTCTTGAGCAGGGCCGTCCTGTTATGATGAGCGCCCCCGGTACCCCTGGGGCAAAGACGCCGTATTTAACCACAAGCGTGTAGCCGAAACCAAAGGCTATGCCCCCGCCGTTGCCGAGCATGTCATCTATTAATAAGCAGGCCATTGAGTTAACCGCCGAGGTCCCCGCCGATCTGGGCGGTCAGCGCCTCGACCAAGTCGCCGCCCAGCTGTTCGCCGAGCACTCGCGTTCGCGTCTTTCCGGCTGGATCAAGGAGGGCAATCTGACCGTCGACGGCCAGGTGCTGCGCCCGCGCGATATCGTCCACGGCGGTGCCGTGCTGGCGTTGTCCGCCGAGCAGGAAGCCCAGGGGGAATGGATTGCCCAGGACATCGAACTCGACATCGTTTACGAGGACGACCAGATCCTGGTGATCGACAAGCCCGCGGGCCTGGTCGTGCACCCGGCTGCCGGGCACGCCGACGGCACCTTGCTCAATGCGCTGCTGCATCACGTGCCGGACATCGTCAACGTGCCGCGCGCCGGTATCGTGCACCGCCTGGACAAGGACACCACCGGCCTGATGGTGGTGGCCAAGACCATCGAAGCGCAGACCCGCCTGGTCGATCAGTTGCAGAAACGCACCGTCAGCCGCATCTACGAGTGCATCGTCATCGGCGTGATCACTTCTGGCGGCAAGATCAACGCGCCGATCGGTCGCAGCTCATCCCAGCGTCAGCGCATGGCCGTGACCGATGGCGGCAAACCGGCGGTCAGCCATTACCGCGTGCTCGAACGCTTCCGTTCGCACACCCATGCGCGCGTCAAACTGGAGACCGGGCGTACGCACCAGATTCGCGTGCACATGAGCCACATCGGTTTTCCGCTGGTCGGTGACCCGGTGTACGCCGGGCGCTTCCGTATCCCGCCGGCCGCCAGCCAGACCATGGTGCAGAGCCTCAAGGAATTCCCGCGCCAGGCCCTGCATGCGCGTTTCCTCGAGCTTGACCACCCGATCACCGGCGAGCGCATGAAGTGGCAATCGCCGCTGCCTGACGACTTCGTCTGGTTGCTGACCCTGCTGCGTCAGGATCGCGAGGCGTTCATCGGATGAGTGACAAGGCCCACGACTGGCTGACGCCACACTGGCCGGCGCCCGAGTGGGTGCGTACCTGCGTGACCACCCGCGCTGGCGGTGTCAGCCAGGCGCCTTACGACAGCTTCAACCTGGCTGCCCATGTCGAGGATGACCCGGCCGCGGTGGCCAAGAATCGCCAGCGCCTGGTCAGCCAGCTGGGTTGCCGTCCGGCCTGGTTGCAGCAGGTGCACGGTATCGCCGTGGCCCATGCCGACCCGGAAACGGTCGACGACGCCGACGCCAGCTGGACGGCAACGCCCGGCATCGCCGCCACGGTAATGACCGCCGACTGCCTGCCCGTGCTGTTCTGCGACCGCGCCGGTACTCGCGTGGCCGCTGCCCACGCTGGCTGGCGCGGCCTGGCTGGCGGCGTGCTGGAAGCCACGCTGGATGCCCTAGCCGTGGACGCGGAAGATGCTCTCGTCTGGCTGGGCCCGGCCATCGGCCCCCAGGCATTCGAAGTTGGCGCCGAGGTGCGTGAGGCATTCGCCGATCAGCACGCCCAGGCTGCTGGCGCCTTCATGCCGAGCCAGAACGCCGGGCGCTACATGGCCGACATCTATCAGCTGGCGCGCATCCGCCTTGCGGCTCGTGGTGTTACCGCGGTTTATGGCGGCGGCTTCTGCACCGTCAGCGATGCGCGCTTCTACTCCTATCGCCGCGCGGCCCAGACCGGTCGCTTCGCCTCGCTGATCTGGCTGGCCGATCGCTGAGGTCTGCCCGATTCATTTTGAGGCTCGCGGCCTTGCGTCGAATGGTGGCTACGACGCCAGTTTTACAGCAAGGCCGCAATCGCTTTCGCGCCGGGTCGGCGCTCCCACACGGGCCTTGGGTCGCTCGCGATCATGGTGGGAGTCGCGACCTCGCGGCGAATCGTGATGGCGCCCCCTGATCACGGTCAAAACCACTGCGCTTGAAACCCACACAATCGGCCTCATCTATTCTCCATCTCGGCAGGTTTTAATGTCAGGCGCATGCACCGCGCCGGCCTGCCTCTAGAAGGAAGGATGACGCCATGCGAATCGACCGTTTGACCAGCAAGTTGCAACTTGCCCTTTCCGATGCCCAGTCCCTGGCTGTCGGCCACGACCATTCCGCCATCGAGCCGCTGCACCTGATGCAGGCGCTGCTCGACCAGCAAGGCGGCTCCATTCGCCCGCTGTTGATGCAGGTGGGCTTCGACGTGACAAGTCTCCGCCAGGCGTTGAGCAAAGAGCTCGACCAACTGGCCAAAATCCAGAACCCTACCGGTGACGTCAGCCTGTCTCAGGATCTGGCGCGCCTGCTCAACCAGGCCGATCGCCTGTCACAGCAAAAGGGCGATCAGTTCATCTCCAGCGAACTCGTGCTGCTCGCCGCGATGGATGAGAACACCAAGCTCGGCAAGCTGCTGCTCGCCCAGGGCGTGAGCCGCAAGGCGCTGGAGAATGCGGTGAACAACCTGCGCGGCGGCGATGCGGTCAACGACCCGAACATCGAGGAGTCGCGCCAGGCGCTCGACAAGTACACCGTCGACCTGACCAAGCGCGCCGAAGAGGGCAAGCTCGACCCGGTGATCGGCCGTGACGACGAGATCCGCCGCACCATTCAGGTACTGCAACGGCGTACCAAGAACAACCCGGTGCTGATCGGTGAGCCCGGCGTCGGCAAGACCGCCATCGCCGAAGGCCTGGCTCAGCGCATCGTCAACGGCGAAGTGCCGGACGGCCTCAAGGACAAGCGCCTTCTGTCATTGGACATGGGCGCGCTGATCGCCGGTGCCAAGTTCCGCGGCGAGTTCGAAGAGCGCCTCAAGGCCGTGCTCAACGAGTTGTCCAAACAGGAAGGCCGGGTGATCCTGTTCATCGACGAGCTGCATACCATGGTTGGCGCCGGCAAGGCCGAGGGCGCCATGGATGCGGGCAACATGCTCAAGCCGTCCCTGGCCCGTGGCGAGCTGCACTGTGTGGGCGCTACCACGCTGAACGAGTACCGCCAGTTCATCGAGAAGGATGCGGCCCTGGAGCGGCGCTTCCAGAAGGTGCTGGTCGACGAGCCGAGCGAGGAAGATACCATCGCCATCCTGCGCGGCCTTAAAGAGCGCTATGAGGTGCACCACAAGGTGGCCATCACTGACGGTGCGATCATTGCCGCGGCCAAGCTCAGCCACCGTTACATCACCGACCGCCAGCTGCCGGACAAGGCCATCGACCTGATCGACGAAGCCGCCAGCCGTATTCGCATGGAGATCGACTCCAAGCCCGAGGTGCTCGATCGCCTGGATCGCCGGCTGATCCAGCTCAAGGTCGAAGCTCAGGCGCTGAAGAAGGAAGAGGATGAGGCGGCCAAGAAGCGCTTCGTCAAACTCCAGGAAGACATCGCCAAGCTGGAGAAGGAATACGCCGATCTGGAAGACATCTGGAAGTCGGAAAAAGCCGAAGTCCAGGGTTCGGCACAGATCCAGCAGCGTATCGAGCAGGCCAAGACCGAGCTCGAAGCGGCGCGCCGCAAGGGCGATCTCAACCGCATGGCCGAGCTGCAATACGGGGTGATTCCCGATCTGGAGCGAAGCCTGCAGATGGTCGATCAACACGGCACCACGGAGAACCAGCTGCTGCGCAGCAAGGTCACCGAAGAAGAAATCGCCGAAGTGGTTTCCAAGTGGACCGGTATCCCGGTTTCGAAGATGCTCGAGGGCGAGCGCGACAAGCTGCTGAAGATGGAAGGCCTGCTGCACCAGCGGGTGATCGGTCAGGACGAAGCCGTGGTGGCGGTGGCCAATGCCGTGCGTCGGTCGCGTGCCGGCCTGGCTGATCCGAACCGACCCAGCGGCTCGTTCCTGTTCCTCGGCCCGACCGGTGTGGGCAAGACCGAGCTGTGCAAGGCGTTGGCCGAGTTCCTGTTCGACACCGAGGACGCGCTGGTGCGCATCGATATGTCCGAGTTCATGGAGAAGCACTCCGTGGCCCGTCTGATCGGTGCGCCGCCTGGCTATGTTGGCTACGAGGAGGGCGGTTACCTGACCGAGGCGGTGCGTCGTAAACCTTACTCGGTGGTGCTGATGGACGAGGTGGAAAAAGCCCACCCGGACGTGTTCAACGTGCTGCTGCAAGTGCTCGAAGATGGCCGCCTGACCGACAGCCATGGCCGCACCGTGGACTTCAAGAACACGGTGATCGTGATGACCTCCAACCTGGGCTCGGCGCAGATCCAGGAACTGGTCGGTGATCGCGAGGCGCAGCGCGCGGCGGTGATGGATGCCGTGGGCAACCACTTCCGGCCGGAGTTCGTGAACCGCATCGACGAAGTGGTGGTGTTCGAGCCCCTGGCCCGTGAGCAGATCGCCGGCATCGCGCGTATCCAGCTTTCGCGCTTGCTGCAGCGCCTGGCCGAGCGCGAGCTGAGCCTGGAGCTGTCCGACGAGGCGATGGACAAGCTGATCGCCGTTGGCTACGACCCGGTGTACGGGGCGCGGCCATTGAAGCGCGCCATCCAGCGCTGGATCGAAAACCCGCTGGCGCAGTTGATCCTGTCTGGCCAGTTCAATCCGGGCAGTACGGTGACTGGCAAGGTCGAAAACGACGAGATCGTCTTCGTCTGACGCCAGCAACTGCTGCAAAAGAACGGCCGATGTGAGTGATCACATCGGCCGTTTTATAAGATGGCAGATAACTGCGTTGCCCTGTGGGGGCGGGCCATGCCCGCGAAAAAATCACGGGCATGGCCCGTTCCCACAGTAGAAAGCTGAATGGCTTCCATCAGATGAGTAAGTAGAGCTGCGTCAGTCAGGGCTTGCTGCTATCCGGTGCGTTACGCTGGCCTTCTTTCACCACCCAATCCATCAGTTGGCGTGAAAGCTGGTCGTTGGCGGTGCCAAAGGTCTTGACCACCGACTCCACCGCCGTGTCGCCGGCGATCTGGCGGACTTCGAAACGCCGGCTGGCGAGGATGCGCTGATTGCCGGCCTGCACCAGGCGGGCATCGAGCAGGATATGCACTTCCTGCCGTCCGTTGCGGTACTCGCTCTGGAAGGCGCGCAGATCGCTGCTCAGTTCCAGGTCGGCCTGCAGGCGGCTGTCGTCGCTGCTGACGGCGCCGACGCGACCGTCATCGAGAAAGGCGGCGATCAGCCGGTCGCGAAACAGTGCCGGCGCGCGGTCGCTCCAGCGTGCGCCCTGGTAAGCGCTGATGCGGTCGCCTTGCGGCAGTACGGCGATGCGCGGGCTGTCCAGCAACTGACTGCTCTGTGGGCGGTTGACCCGCAGCGACCAGCTTTGCCGCGGCGCATCGGCTGCGCGCACCGGCAGGTTGCTCGGCAGCAGGTACACGTCGAGAGCCTCGCCCTGGGGAAGGATCGAGCAGGCGCTGAGCAGGCTGGTCAGCAGCAGGGCGCCGGCGGTGGCGAATGCTTTCATGGTTGGAACTCCTTGATGCTGTCGCTGCGCAGCAGATAGCCGGCGGGGTCTTCCTCCAGGCGCCGCGAGAACGAGCGTAGCGAGCCCAAAGTGTCACGCAGCTCATTGATGGCCGGGCCGAGCTCGCCGATGCCCTGCATGCCACCATCGAGGGCGGCGCGGTTGTCCTGCAGCAACTGTTCGATGTTGCTGCTACTGCGCTCCAGCGATGCGGCCAGGCGCTCGGCGCTTTCCAGGGTGTTATGCGCCGGGCCGCTGAACAGCTTGTTGGCGTTGTTCATCAGGGCGCTGGCCTCGCGTCCCGCGGCGCTCATTTGCGCAAGGGCTTCGCGCAGCTCCTCACGCTGTTCAGAGACACTGGCGGTGATCTGTTCCAGGTTGCGCAGGGTCTTGGCGATGTTCTCGCTGTTCTCCCGGGAGAACATGGCGTTGGCGCGATCAAGCAGACGGGTCACGCTGACCATCAGGTCCTCACCGTTTGCCATCAGCCGCGACAACGGCGAGCGGTCGGCGATGATCACCGGTATGCGACCGTTGCTGGCCTTCAGCGGCGGGCTTTCTGGGGAGCCACCGTGCAGCTGGATTACCGCCCCGCCAGTGATGTTGGTGATGGTCAGCCGTGCGCGGGTGTCTTCCTTGATTGGCGTGGCGCTGGTGATGCGGATATTGGCGTGCACCTTGCGCGGGTCTTGCGGGTCGAGGGTCAGGCTGGTGACGTCGCCGACGCGGATACCGCTGTACTGCACGGCGCTACCCTGGGACAGGCCGCTGACCGCTTCGGTGAAGATCACTTCGTAATAATTGAATTGCTTGTCGGCGCTGGACTTGCCCAGCCACAGGGCGAATATCAGGATGGCGCTGACGATCGCCACCGTGAACATGCCGATCAAAACGTGATGGGCGCGTGGTTCCATTCAGCTAATCCTCGCTGCAGCCTGTTCGGCCGCGCGTCCGCGCGGGCCATGGAAATAGTCGTGTATCCAGGGATCGTCGGTGGCGGCGACTACGTCCAGCGTGTCGGCCACCAGTACCCGCTTCTGCGACAGCACGGCCACGCGGTCGCACAGGGTGTAGAGCGTATCCAGGTCATGGGTGACCAGAAACACGCTGAGCCCCAGGGCTCCACGCAGGGTGCGGATCAACTGATCAAAGGCTGCCGCGCCAATCGGGTCGAGGCCTGCGGTCGGCTCGTCGAGAAACAGGATGTCCGGCTCCAGCGCCAGGGCGCGGGCCAGGGCGGCGCGCTTGACCATGCCGCCGGACAGCTCGGTCGGGTACTTGTCGCCAGCGTGACTCGGCAGGCCGACTAGCGCCACTTTGGACTTGGCCAGTCGCTCGGCCTGGCTTCGAGTCAGCCCGGCGTGCTCGATCAGCGGCATGGCAATGTTCTCCAGTACGGTAAGCGACGAGAACAGTGCGCCGCGCTGGTAGAGCACGCCGAAGCGTCGCTCCAGCTCGGATCGGCGCTTGGCGGGCAGCGTCAGCAGGTCTTCGCCGAAGACCCGCACCGTGCCGGCATTGGGCTGGCGCAAGCCCACGATGGTGCGCAGCAGCACTGACTTGCCGGTGCCCGAGCCGCCTACTACGCCGAGTACTTCACCACGGTATAGATCCAGGTTCAGATGCTGGTGCACCACCTGCGGGCCGAACTGATTGGTCAGGTCGTGCACCTGAATGATCGCTTCGCCACTCACCAGCCCATCTCCATCAGAAACAATGCGGCCACGGCATCGACCACGATGACCACGAAGATCGACTGCACCACGCTCGAGGTGGTGCGTTCGCCCACCGATTGCGCGCTGCCGGTGACCTTGAAGCCTTCCCGGCAGCCGATCACTGCGATCAGAAAGGCGAAGATCGGCGCCTTGCCCATGCCGACCAGAAAGTGATTGAGCGGGATATTCTCCTGCAGCAGGTACAGAAACATCGACGGTGAGATATCCAGCGTTAGCAGGCACACCATGGCGCCGCCGAGCATGCCGCAGACCATCGCGATAAAGGTCAGCAGCGGCAGGGCGATCAGCATGGCGAACACCCGTGGCAGCACCAGTAGCTCCATGGGGTTGAGGCCCAGGGTGCGGATCGCGTCGATTTCCTCGTTGGCCTTCATCGAGCCGATCTGCGCGGTGAAGGCGCTCGCGGTCCGGCCGGCCATCAGGATGGCGGTCAGCAGCACCCCGAACTCGCGCAGAAATGAGAAGGCCACCAGGTCGACCGTATAGATGGTCGCGCCGAAATCCCTGAGGATGGTCGCGCCGAGAAAGGCCACCACGGCGCCGACCAAAAAGGTCAGCAGGGCAACGATGGGCACCGCGTTGAGGCCGATCTGCTCGAGGTGCGAGGCCAGTGATGTCAATCGCCAGCGGCGCGGGTTGAGCAGGATAAGCAGCATGCTGCTGAGTGTCAGGCCGACGAAGCCCAGCAGGCCCACAGCCTTGTGCCAGACACCTTCCATTACTTCGCCGATATGGCCGAAGAATTCGCGGTAGGTGGAGCGGCTCGGGGGCTCGGTCACCTGGCGACTCTGCTGCATGGTGTGGGCGACCGTGTGCAACAGAGCGCGACGCTCGTCACTGAATGCGCCGTCGGCTAGTAGCGCGATCAGCCGCTCGGCACCGATCAGTTCGACCAGCAGGCTGGCGCCTGCGGTATCCAGGGCGTTGAGTTCACTCAGGTCTGCGCGGGCGTTTGCACTGAGCAGCGGGCGAGCCTCGTCGACCTGAGGCAGCAGCGTAGCGTAATGAGCGAGCGTCCAGTCGCCGCTTACCTGCAGCGCATCGGCGTCGTTGGTGGGCAGGCTGATGTAGGGCGAATGAGTCATGGCCGACAGCTTAACGCCGGATGCTTTGGATGGAACAGCCGTTGATGAGTCGCACGTGCGATTAGCCGATTTGACGAAATGTTCATCGCCCAGCCGCAGCGGGGCTTGGCGTATCGACCGGTGGTTCGGCGCAGCGGCTCGAATGAATCGTTACAGACGATGAATCACATCGGAATGCTCAATTGGCGCTGGCGCCTCGGCTTGCCTAGCATGGGCGAGTTTTCCATCCCTGTGGAGTTTGCCATGCATATCGATGAAGCCATTCGCAGCCGCCGCGCCGTCAAAGGTTATGACGCCGGTTTCACCTTGAGCGCCGAAGAAAAGAACGAGTTGCTGCAACTGGCGCTGCTCGCGCCTACGGCCTTCAACTTGCAGCATGTGCGCCTGGTGGAAGTCAGCGACCCGGCGCTGCGTCAGCAGATTCGCGAAGTCGGCTGGGGGCAGGCGCAGATGACCGACGCCTCGATGCTGGTGGTGGTCTGTGCCCAGGTCGACAGCTGGGAGAAGAACGTCAGCCGCGTGTGGGACGGCGCGCCGGTCGAGGTGCAGCAGTTCATGGCGGGCGCCATCGATAACTACTACCGCGACAAGCCCCAGGTACAGCGCGACGAAACCATGCGCAGCTGCGGCCTGGTGGCGCAAACCCTGATGCTCGCGGCGCGCGGCAAGGGCCTGGATTCCTGCCCCATGGACGGCTTCGATTTCGACGCCGTGGCCAAGCTGATCAACCTGCCCGACAACCACGTGATCGGTCTGATGGTCGCCGTAGGCAAGAAGGCCATCGATGCCAAGCCGCGTATCGGCAAGCTGCCGTTCGATGAAGTAGTGATCCGCGACCGCTTCTGACGCGGGCTCGCTCGCCGCTGCTGCCGCAATCGCCGGCTGCAGCGGCAATCAACAGGAACCTAGTCTCACCCGGCCGCCTCCAAGTTCGTAGACCCGTCGAAAGCGAGGAAGACCATGCAAGTTCATGTGAACAGCAACCATATCGAAGGCAGCGCACGTCTACAGGAATGGGTGAGCGGATCCGTGGCGGATCGACTGGAGCGTTACGAGGAGTTTCTGTCGCGGGTGGAAGTGCATATCAGCGACGAAAACGGTGGCAAGAGCGGCGCGGACGACAAGCGCTGCCAGATCGAGGCTCGCCCCAAGGGTCATCAGCCGCTGTCTGTTACCCACAAGGCTGAGTCGCTGGAGCAGGCCATCGAAGGCGCCGCTGAGAAGATGCGCCATGCGCTGGAACACCTGGTCGGTAAGTTGGAAAGCAAGCCGGTCGGGACTGGTCATTTGCAACAGCAATTGGAAGGTGACGAGGAAAATGCTGATGCTCTGCTGCAGGAGGAGTTTCTGCAGCGTCAGGAGGCACTGGGCAAGGAGTGAGAACGGAGGCGCCCACTTTATATAGTGGCGCCTTGATCAGATTCTCCGTCGGATAAGAACCGGGCCCTGCGGCAGATCATGGATCTACCGCAGGGCCCGATTTTTTTGGGGGCTATTTCAGCGTCGGTCAGGCGACCAGGCTGCGGCCGATGAAGTCTGGAGACTCTGTCTGGCGGTAAGTCGAAATGGCTTCAGCCGCCAAACGCGGGTTTACCTGCGCAGCATTTGCCGCCGGCGGGGTAATTTCGCTCTGCACCCGCTGCCTGGCAAGGCTTTCGGCGGACAGTGGATTGAGCACTTCCTGGCGTTGCTCCTGAAGTGCCTCAAGCCGCTGCTCGCGTAATTGCTCGTCCAGTTCCCGGGCAGCATCCTGGCGTTCCTGACGCACCTGTAGCGCGCGTTCTTCTTCCTGTTCCTGCTGAGCGATACGCTCTTCACGTGCCTCACGCAGGCGATCCTGACGTTCCTGATCGACACGCCGGCGTTCCAGCAACTGCTCTTGTGCATCGTTCAGGCGCTGCGCCGCGGGCGTTACGCGGTCCAGAGCGTTGGTCTGCAGCCCATTGTTAGTAGTACCAACTGGCCGATAGCTGTACTGGCCGATATTCATGCCGTCGATGGAAAGGGGCATGAGTCACCTCCGTCTTTCACTTCGATGAACTCAGTCTAAATCGAGCGAGCGACGGGCTTTAGGCAGATATGTCATAACCACAATAACGGGATGGACTAGCACTTTTTTCACGGGTAATTGTCGGCTTCGTCGGTGATTTTCGCGGTTTCGGGTGAAAGCCGCATGTTTGCTGGCCTGGGCGGCGTCACCCGATAAAGACCCCTGGCAGATGCGCTGAGCGCGCGTGGCGCCATGGGTTGGTTAAGCCTGGCTGTTAATCGACGAACGGCTACCTTCCCGCGCTTTTCCGAGCAGATCCAGGCTCACGGCCTACTATGAACAAAGGCCTTGCCGGGATGCTGCGATCTTGAAATGACAGGGGCATGGTCTTTCGCGCGATATCGCGCTGCACAGAACGAGGAAAGCGCCATGCAGCCATTCAGTTTCGCTACAGCCGCCCATCTCATCTGCGAGCCCGGAGCCGTCAAGCGGCTTGTGCCGTTATGCCAGGCGTGGGGCGCGCGCTCCGTAGCACTGGTGACCGATGCCGGTGTCGCCCGGCAGGATTTCTTCGAAGATGTACGTAGCGCTTTTGCCAAGGGCGGCGTAGCGCTGCACGTGTTCGACGGCGTGCTGGCGGGGGCGCCGGAAGCCGTCATCGGCAATGCCACGCAGTTCGCCAGGGACGCCCAGGCCAATCTGGTGATCGGCTTTGGCGGCGGCAGCTCGCTGGATGTGGCCAAGTTGGTCGCGCAGCTGGCGCATCCCGATTGCCGGCAGACGCTGAGCGATCTTTACGGCATCGACAAGGCAGCGGCGCAGCGCTTGCCGCTGATTCAGGTGCCGACCACGGCTGGTAGCGGTTCCGAAGTGACGCCCATTGCCGTGGTGACTACCCAGCATGCGACTCGGGTCGCGGTGGTGTCGGCGCGCTTGTTGCCGGACCTGGCGCTGCTCGATGCCGAACTCACCCTGCAGTTGCCGGCACCGATCACCGCTGCCTGCGGCATGTTGGCCATGGGCCACGCCGTCGAGGCTTACACTGGCGCGCGGCGCAAGAATCCGCTTTCCGACATGCTGGCCCGCGAAGCGTTGAGCCTGCTCGGTGCCAACCTGGACGAAGCCGTACACAACGGCGTCAATCGCGACGCCCGCCAAGCCATGCTACTGGGCGCCTGCCTGGCGGGGCAGGCTTATGCCAATGCGCCGCTGGCGGCGGTGCATGCGTTGGCTTATCCGCTGAGCGGACATTGCCAGGTGCCCCATGGTGTCAGCACGGCGGTGTTGCTGCCCCATGTGCTGGGCTTCAACGCCTCGGTAGCGGCACCGCTCTACGAGGAATTGGCGCCGCTGCTATTGGGCGATCGCCTGCGCAGCGGCGATGCCACGGATCACACCGAGCAGTTTATCATCGAGCTGGCCGACCTCAGCGAGCGCAGTGGTTTGCCTGCGCGCCTGCGCGATGTGGGCGTCGAGCAGGATTTGCTGCCGCGTCTGGCCACCGACGCCATGGTGCATGACCGTCTGCTGGCCAATAATCCGCGGGAAATGACCCAGGCCCACGCGCTGGCCATCTATCAGGTCGCTTACTAGCCGAGCGCAGTTGTCACCTCGGCAGGAGGCCGGCACCATGCCGGCTTCCGTTCTTTTGCGAGGTGGCAACCCATGCAACAGCCGCAGCACCTGCGCGAGCACTATCGTCACTTCCAGCCGATCACCACGCGCTGGCACGACAACGACCTGTATGGCCACGTCAACAACGTTACCTACTACAGCTACTTCGATACGGCGGTGAATACCTACCTGATCGAATCAGGCGGCCTGGATATCCATCGTGGCGAAGTCGTGGGCTTCGTGGTGAGTTCGAGCTGCGATTACTTCGAGTCGATTGCCTTTCCAGAGCGCGTGGAGGTTGGCCTGCGGATTGGCAAGCTGGGCAACAGCTCGGTGCAGTATGAACTCGCGGTGTTTCGCGAAGGGCAGATGCAGGCCTGCGCGGCGGGGCGGTTCGTGCATGTCTTCGTGGATCGGCAGAGCAACCAGCCAGTAGCTATTCCGCAGGCGTTGCGCCAGGCCATGGAGGTTTTGCTGGTGGCTTGAGCCATCAAGGGCGCCGAGGCGCCCTTGATGATTGAACCGATGATTAGCGGTGACGATGCTTGTGATGGCGCTTGTGGTGCTTCTTGCCATGCCGGTGGCCGTTGTCGCGATAACGGGATTCATGGCGGTTGCTGTCCGCCACTTCGTTGGCCAAGGCGCCACCGGCAGCGCCGCCCAGGCCGGCGCCAATGGTCGAGCCGGTGCTGCCGCCGAACTGATTGCCCAGCACCGAACCGCCTGCTGCGCCCAGGCCGCCGCCCAGCGCTGCCTCGGTCTTGTTGCGTGAGCTGATGGCACCACCAGCGGCGCCGCCCAGGCCAGCACCTATTGCAGCACCCGTGCTGCCTCCCAGTTGCTGGCCGACGATATTGCCCAGCGCGCCGCCGACTCCGCTGCCAATGGCAGTCTTGGTGGTATCGGCATAGGCCAGGGGAGAAATCATTGCACTGAAGGCCAGTGCGCTAAGGAATGTACGCATCGCGTAACCCTCGAAGATGACCCTTGCGGGCGTAGCCCATGGCTCGGCCATGGTTCCTGCGGCCACCGTGCAGTGCCGGTGACATCTCCTTAGTAGCGGGCGCGTGGAGGAAATTCCCGAGGGCGAATTAAAGATACAGGTGTGAATGTATCAAGATGTGTTTGGTGGGGCGTCGGGCTGATGCGTGCTGTCGCCCGCAAAGCGTCTAGAACAGCGATCTCGACGCCTTGATCGAGAACCAGACTTCGCACTCGGTGTTGTGCCCCGAATAAGCCGAGCAGGCCTCACCGCTCAGGCTCGAATCCGAGTACGAGAAGTCGAAGTCGATGCCTTTCCATGGGCGCGAAAGGCTCAGCGACCAGTCATTGAACGAGCTGACCTGGCCGCCGCCGGAGATCTGCTTGGGGTTGTCGAGCAGGTGGTTGCCGTAGCGCACGATCACCGCCATGCCCAGCACTTTCACGCGGCCGAGATCGGCTAGCACGGTGCTGTTGAAACGGTTCGGGTCGTTGCTGAAGGAGAAACCGAAGCGGCGCGCATCGTAGGTCAGGCCGGCGTACACATCCTGGCTGTCGAGGTGGGTATAGCCCGGGTGGCTGTAGCGGATGGTGCCAACTTCATAGCCGAGCGAGTCGACGAATTGCTGGCGATAGCCCACGTAGCTGTTGAGTTCCATGCGGCTGCCCGGGCTTATCCCCAGGTTGGGCGACCACTGGCCCAGGTACCAGCCACTGGGGTGGCTCAAGTCCAGCCCACCGTGAAAGGCCCCGCCGCTCTCGGGCTTGACCAGCCCCTGGGCCATGCTGCGACTTGGCGTGGTGCCCAGATTGAGTTCGTAGTCGCCCAGCTCACGCTCCATGATCGCTGCCTGGGCGTGGATGCTCAGCAGAGCCGCCCCTAGCAGGACGACAGATGGAAACCGCATGGTATTCCCTCCCGTTGAGGCCAATGACAGCGAGGCCAGGCGGCTTTTCAGAAGCCTGGTAGTCAGTGGCACGGTTGTCGCTCGTTTGGCAGAAACCCGAAGGGCCACATCGTGGCTTGGGCACAACTACGCGCTTCGATTGAGCGCTTCGATACACGTTAACCGAGGTGGATAACGGCAAAGGGACATCAGAGGGCGATTTGAGGCAGTAAGTGCCGTGTTTCCGACGAACTGCAGTCTGATCGTTGCAGGGGAGGAAGAAGCCCTCGCCTCGGGCAATGAGCCCGAGGCGGAAGGGCCGTGGCGTCTTTACAGGATGCGCGCGGTTTCCTGCGCGGCGTGCAGGCGAATGGCGACGAATTTGGAGGTCGGTGTGTGGCTGCCCAGGCCGACGCTCTGCAGCGGCACCAGCGGGTTGGCTTCCGGGTAGTAGGCAGCCGCCTGGCCGGCCGGAATGTCGAAGGCCAGCAGGGTAAAGCCGACTACCTTGCGCTCCACGCCGTCGTCCCACAGCGAAGTGATGTCCACCTTCTGCCCCGGCTTGTAACCCAGTCGGGTGATATCGGCTTCGTTGACGAACAGCACGTCACGCTGGCCACGAACACCGCGGTAGCGGTCATCGAGGCCGTAGATGGTGGTGTTGTACTGGTCGTGGGAACGCATGGTCTGCAGGATCAGATCCGGCGTCTGGCCGCTGTTGCGCACCTGAGGTGGCAGCAGGTCGGCCATCAGTGCGTTGGATTTGAAGTTGGCCTTGCCGGTGGTGGTCTTCCACTGGCGCGCGCCAGCCGAGTTGCCCAGGTAGAAACCGCCCGGGTGCTGCACGCGGGTGTTGAAGTCCTGGAAACCGGGAATGGTATCGGCGATCAGATCGCGAACGCGACTGTAGTCGGCGATCATCGCATCCCAATCGACCGGGTGGTTGCCCAGGGTGGCCTTGGCGATACCGGCGACGATGGCGGGCTCCGAGCGCATGTCCTTGGACAGCGGGTCCAGCTGGCCGTAGGAGGCGTGGATCATGCTGAACGAGTCTTCCACGGTGATCGCTTGCGGGCCGGTGGCCTGGATATCGATATCGGTACGGCCCAGGCACGGCAGGATCAGCGCATCCTTGCCGGTGGTCAGGTGGCTGCGGTTGAGCTTGGTGCTGATCTGTACGGTCAGGTCGCAGTTCTGCAGCGCCTTGTGGGTTCGCGGGCTGTCCGGCGTGGCCTGGGCAAAGTTGCCGCCCAGGGCGATGAACACCTTGGCCTGGCCGTCGACCATGGCGTTGATCGCTTCCACGGTGTTGTGGCCGTTGTCGCGCGGCACCTTGAACCGGAAGCGCTTCTCGATATTGTCGAGCAGCAGCACCGGCGGGCGATCGTTGATGCCCATGGTGCGGTCGCCCTGCACGTTGCTGTGGCCGCGCACCGGGCACAGGCCGGCGCCGGGGCGGCCGAGGTTGCCGCGCAACAGTTGCAGGTTGACGATTTCCTGGATGGTGGCCACCGAGTGGACGTGCTGGGTAATGCCCATCGCCCAGCACATGATCACTTTCTCGGCGCGGCGGTACATCAGCGCCGCCTGTTCGATTTCGTCCAGGGTCAGGCCGGACTGCTCGACCAGCGATTCCCACGAGGTTTCGTCGAGCACGGCGAGGTAGGCATCGACACCATCGGTGTGTTCGGCGATGAAGGCATGGTCGAAGACTGGCTTCTCACCCTTGGCGACGGCTTCGCGCTCCCACTGCAGCAGGAACTTGGCGATGCCGCGCAGCGCCGCCATGTCGCCACCCAGGGCTGGGCGGAAGAACGCGGTGTTGAGCGGCTCGGAGCCGTTGGTGAGCATTTCCAGCGCGTGCTGCGGATGTTGGAAGCGCTCCAGGCCACGCTCCTTGAGCGGGTTGAAGGCGACGACCTGGGCGCCACGCTTGACCGCCTCACGCAGCGGCTCGAGCATGCGCGGGTGGTTGGTGCCCGGGTTCTGGCCGAGCACGAAGATGGCGTCGGCGTGTTCGAAGTCGGCGAAGGTCACGCTGCCCTTGCCGATGCCGACGCTCTGGGTCAGCGCCACACCGCTGGCTTCGTGGCACATGTTCGAGCAGTCGGGGAAGTTGTTGGTGCCATAGGCGCGCACGAACAACTGATAGAGGAACGCCGCTTCATTGCTGGCGCGACCCGAGGTATAGAACTCGGCCTGGTTGGGGGTCTCGAGGTTCTTCAGGTGCTTGGCGATCAGGCTGAAGGCGTCATCCCAGGAAGTCGGCACGTAGCGGTCGGTGGCTGCGTCGTAGCGCATCGGCTCGGTCAGGCGGCCCTGATATTCCAGCCAGTAGTCGCTTTGCTCGCGCAACTGGCTGACGGAGTACTTGGCGAAGAACTTGGCGTCGACGCGGCGCTTGGTGGCTTCCCAGTTCACAGCCTTGGCGCCGTTCTCGCAGAACTTGATGCGGCCGTCTTCCGGCGAGTCGCCCCACGCGCAGCCCGGGCAGTCGAAACCACCGTTCTGGTTGGTCTTGAGCAGTGCGCGCAGGTTCTTGAACGGCTGTTTGCTGTCCAGCCAGAACTGGGTAACGCTGATCAGCGCACCCCAACCGGCGGCAGCGCCTTTGTAGGGTTTGTAACGCGGGTTAACGGGTTGCAGGCTCATGGCTGTTCTTCTCTTGCAGGCGGCGCGGGGCTGTAGACCCGTGGCGCGCTGTGGTGGGGCAAATGAATCAGGTTGAGGTTGTGCCGGCGCGCCCATTGCACGGTCAGGGCGGTCGGGGCCGACAGGCTGACCAGGTTGCCGATGCCGGCCCTGACCGCCTTGTGAATCAGTTCCAGGCTGCAGCGGCTGGTGACCACCGCAAAGCCCTGGCGGACATCGTGTTTCTCGCGCAGCAGCGCGCCGATCAGCTTGTCCAGCGCGTTGTGCCGGCCGATGTCTTCCCGGCACACCGTGATCTCGCCGTTCGCGTCGACATACGCTGCGGCGTGCAGGGCGCCGCTGCGGCGGGCCAGGTCCTGCACGGCGGCGATACGTTCGCGCAGATCGAACAAATGCGCGGCGTCGGGCAGCCCGGCCTGGTCCAGGGTCGCCAGCTGCGGCAGTGCCTGATCAAGTGCTTCCACACCGCACAGACCGCAACCGCTGGTGCCAGCCAGTTGCCTGCGCTGCTGCTTCATCGCCCAGAAGGCGCGGCTGCTGATCTCTACCTCGGCGCTAATGGCCGGGCCGAGGTGCTGTAGGCGAATGTCATAAATATCGTCGATGGAATCGACGACGGCGCTGCTCAGGCTGAACCCGACGATGAAATCTTCAACGGCAGTTGGCGACACCATCATCACGGCATGGCTGATGCCGTTGTAACTGATGGCCAGTGCGCTCTCCTGAGCCAATACGGCTGACCCCTCGGCTGCAGGATTGCCCAGTTCGGCAAAGGCGTAACCTTCCGCCTCCTGGGCGACAGGCTGGGTACGGCTGGCAACGGCGGAAATCTCGGCTGACCGGGGCACGGCAAGCTCCCCTGCGGCGGATTGACACAGAGAAGCCTAGGCGTTTGCCGGGCAAGCGTCTAATCGCTGTTGCCGATGCCTTGATCGATGCTGTTTATCGGTAGGGCTGGAAATGCTCTATGATCCGCTTTTCAGGACCGCCAATTGCTCAACCTTTGCCCTGCAAATGCTTAAGGAGCGCTTGCAGCTTTTGCACATTGAGCGCGTCTATGTCGATGATGTGATAGCCCGCCCAGGACGGCTGACCGGGTGCGCCCTCGCGACTCCATAAACAGTCGGCGGTGAAACGCACCTCGTCTGCGTCTTCGCCTACCAGTTTGCATTCCACCAGCCTGTCGGCAGCTTGCGGGGTCATGCTGCACAGCATGAAGCCTTCGCTGGACAGGTCGGCGATCCGACCCAGATACGAATCGCGGTGCTGATCATAGACTTCGAGCAGCGAGGTCGACTGATAGCGAGGATGCTGGCGACGATCATCCATGGGTGGCCCTCAGGTGGTTCGTCCGGTCAGTTGCTGAAGCACACGATAGACGGCGTGCAGTGCGCGGTCGACCATCGGCGCCGAGCGGTCGGGTTTGCTGCGGCGTGCGGTGCCCTGCTGCATTTCCTCGGCGAGCTGATCCACCGACTTGACCGCCGCTCGCTGGCCGTTACGGTCCACGAACATGTAGTTGTGGGTCGTGGGGCTGTACCAGGACAGCTTCAGGGTTTGCCGCTTGCCACCCAGGATGAAATCGAACCAAGTGCCGAACTCGAGTTTCTCCAGCTCGCTAACCAGGTTTTGATCGGCGTGGCGCTGACCTTTGCGCGACGTGGCGAGCAGCGCCGCTTCGTCACTCAGCATGGCGCCCAGTGGATTGGGGCTCGGGGGTAGGCTCAGCTTAGAGGCCAGTTGGGGTTGCCCGGCCTGTACCGCGTGCTGGCAGGCGACCAGATCCTGCAGCAGGCGGCGTACGTCGTCTTCGCGATAACCGCCGAGCAGCATCAGGCCATTGCGCAGCTCATCGAGCATGTCGACGCGCAGGCGCTGCAGGCGATCACGCTGCGCGGCGTCGAGCGGCGTGGCGCTCCAGGCCAGGTTCTCTGCCGTTTCGCAGGCGCGCTGCCACTCCTGGCTGGAGGCGCCGTGGCGCAGCTGGATGAACACCAGTACGTCGATCCAGGTGCGCTCGAGGAACTGCCGGATGATCGGCGGAGGCGAGCGCTTGGCCAGCGCCTGGGCGATCGCCTGGGCGGCGCTGTGACGAGCCCCGAGCAGCTTGTCGCGACCTTTGGCCGTCTCCACGGCGCGGCGTTCCTGAAGCTCCACCCGCTGCTTTATACCGCGGGTGAACTCATCGAATTCGCCAAGGAGCATCTCGAACAGGCGCAGGTCACCACTGAAATTCTGGACGATCTGGCGCACCACCCACTGCACCTTGGCCAGCAAACCATAGGTGTCATCCTGGGCACCGTACAGCACACCGGCCTGGGCCATGGCGTTGATCAGCCGCCGCGCCGGGTGATGGGGCTGACCGAATAGCGCGCGGTCGAACAGTGCCACCTTCAGGCAAGGCGTATGCAGGTGGGAGAGGGCGACCTTGTAGGGTTGCGGCAGGTTTTCGTCATCGAGGATGAAGTCGAAGATCATCCCGACCAGATCGATGACATCGGTTTCCTGGTTGCCCACGCGGTGTTGCTGGGGCGCTTCATTATGGCTGGCGAGCTGGCGATGCAGATCGGTCTTCAGGTCGGTGACGTGCAGTGGGCGATCCGGATGCTGCGTGAGTTCGACGGCGGAGGCCTGTTGCAGCCTATTCAGTGCTTCGAGCAGTTCGCCCGCTTCATACGTGCGCTTGGCGCCCTGCGGCGCGAAACTGGCCATGCTCGGCGAGCCATTGAGCGGGCCGATGGCGTGCTGCTGTTTACGGTATTCGGCCAGCAATCTGTCGAGCCCGGCGGCCAGGTGCTCGGCATCGGCGGGCGGGCTCGCGGTCAGGTCGACCGGCGCAGGCGAGCGGCGAGTCTCGGTGAAGCTGCTCGCGGATGGGCTGCTGGGAGAAGGTGATGATGGCTCCGCAGCACGTGCAGGGGCGAATTTCAGATTGGGCAGCACGCCGGCTTCGATCAGTCGGGTGTTGAGTGCCTCATAGAGTGCGTCCAGCCCCTGCATCAATTGCTTGTCGAACAGGCCATAGAGCACCAGCTTGATTCGCAGCGGCAATTCGCTCGGTTGCAGGGCCGTCAGCAAGGCTTGGGCAATCGTCTTCGGGGAAAGCGGATTGACCTCAGCCGGCACGGGCTGGCCGTTGTTGAGCAGGGCCAGGCGCTTGTCCAGCGCGAACAGGGCCTGTGCGCAGCGCGTTTGAACTCGCTGCGCCATGTTGGTGACCTGCAGCGCTTCCTCGTAGGCCTCGTTGTCGATCAGCGCCAGGTCTTCGGCCGGAACGTCCGCGGGCTGGCTGGCGACCAGCTTGCCGTCGAGGAAATCGGCGATGCCTTTGGAAATGCTCAGGTGATAGCGGCGTTCGATCTGCGGCCGCAGCCTGCGCACTTCGCGCATGCTGTCGAAGAACATGGCCTGGACCTGATTGTTCTCCGCCTGCTCGGCACATTGAAAGAGGGTGTCATCGACCTGGGCGAAGGTGCGTGTCAGATGATCTGCCAGGTGATTGAGCACCAGCTTGCGGCAGCTCTGCCCCAACTCGCTGAAGCGCGGCTGGATGCCTCTGCTGGCCAGCGTGCTGGAGATGCCGGGGGATGGCGGCGGCGTGCCCTGAGTGCTCATCTTTGATCCTGATTAAGGTCCGACGCGGTGCATCAGGCTGTGCAGGTATGCCTAGGGTCAGTTGCCGCTTCACACGCGACCGCGCCGGAGCCCGTTTTGTCGCGAGGCAAGGCACGAGCCGCGAAGTTTAGCGGGCTAAATGAGCCGGCGAGAAACGCAGTATCGCGGCAAAACGAGCCCGGCCCATTGGGTTGCGCGGGAAATCTCGCCATGCGTCGTTGGAGGACTTGAAAAGGGAACGCCATTCCCTGCGTCCTCCGCCTAGCCTGGCGAGATTTCTCGCGGCAACGCGGCTCGCGTTTGAAACGGTAACAGACCCTATAGGTAAAGCAAATGACTACCCGTTCGCAAAGCATTGTCATAAAAGCAATTTAGGGGGTTGACAGCGGTTTGCGAAACCGTAAAATGGCGCGCCTCTGCAGCGGCAACGCAAACAGAGAAAAGAAAGAGCATAGTTCCGCGATAGCTCAGTCGGTAGAGCAAATGACTGTTAATCATTGGGTCCCTGGTTCGAGTCCAGGTCGCGGAGCCAATCTTTCCTCGGGGTGTAGCGCAGTCCGGTAGCGCGCCTGCTTTGGGAGCAGGATGTCAGGAGTTCGAATCCCCTCACCCCGACCATATTTGGGTCGTTAGCTCAGTTGGTAGAGCAGTTGGCTTTTAACCAATTGGTCGTAGGTTCGAATCCTACACGACCCACCATTTCAAGCACTGCTTGAGTAAAGAACCCGCCAAAAGGCGGGTTTTTTGCTTTCCGGGTTCTGGTTTGTATTTTCCGCGCAGCACTGCGGAGCTTGGCTGGCGGTGGTTTTCGCCCGCGCGGCCTAGCAGTAC
>NZ_MSXU01000001.1:451986-462646 GCF_001945375.1 Pseudomonas sp. PA1(2017) | reverse complement strand
CCGCTGTCGTTGCAGGACTTGGCAAGGGAAAACGCGGACGGCTAGTCCATTCCCTGCGTCCTGCGCCTAACCGGAGGCAATTTCTCGCGGCAACGCGGCTCGCGCTGAAACAGGAACAGACCCTAGCGTGTGTCCTGACCGATGCGCCAGCAGAACCGACAAGTCGCTTGCCACCTGTACAGCGTACAGCGCATCATGCCGCCACTCCTTGCGCGGTACCCCCCGATGCCCCATCGCCCTGCCCCTGCGCCGCACGACGAAGAAGTGCGCGTGCTCTCGCTCGAACACCTGGACATCCTCGATTCGGCACCCGAGCAGAATTTCGACGATGTGGTGCTGCTGGCAACCTCTCTGTGCGACACCCCGATCGCCCTCGTTTCCCTGGTCGATCGCGAGCGCCAGTGGTTCAAGGCCTGCGTCGGCCTGGACGTACGCGAGACTCACCGTGACCTGGCGTTCTGCGCCCATGCGATTCTCGAGCCCGATGACGTACTGGTGGTCGAGGACGCGCTGCTGGACCCGCGCTTCCAGCACAGTGCCCTGGTACTCGGCGAACCATACATCCGCTTCTATGCCGGCGCGCCGATTCGCACCGACGCCGGCCAACCGCTGGGCACCGTATGCGTAATCGACACGCGACCACGTAGCCTTGCCGAGCACCAGCGCCGGGCGCTGCAGGCTCTGGCCCGGCAGACCGCGGCGCTGCTGCAGTTGCGCCTGTTGGAATCGCAGCGCGAGCGGCGTGCCAATGCCTTGCTCGATGAGCTGGAACAGGCCCAGGCGCGTCACCGCGAGGCCGAGCAGTCGCTACGTCACGCGCGCCGCGTGTCCTCCCTCGGCATGCTCACTGCCAGCATCGCCCATGATGTCAACAATCTGCTGCAGGTGCTCAGCACCAGCCTGCAGATGGCCCAGCTAAGGGCTCGGCGCCCGGCGGAGGTGGAGCGTTTCGCGCAGACCGGCCTGCAGGCGGTGGAGCAAGGCGGCAAGCTGATCCGCCAGTTGCTCGCCAACGTCCGCCAGGACGGCCCGGAGCTGGTGTGCATCGATATCAGCGAACGCCTCGATGCCGCACGCGAGCTGCTGGCCGGCACCCTGGGCGACGCCATCACCCTGAATTTCGACCTGAGCGCGCGCAATGTCGGTGTGATGTGCGACGAGGTGCAGTTGCAAGCGGTGGTGCTCAATCTGCTCAGCAATGCTCGGGACGCGATGCAGGGCCGTGGTCAGGTGTTGATCGCCACGCGCCAGCAGCAACTGGTAGGCGACGAGCAACTGAGCGACGGCAATTACCTGGTGCTCAGCGTTCGCGACGATGGCCCGGGCATGAGCGCCGAGCTGGCAGCGAAGGTTTTCGACCCCTTCTTCACCACCAAGCAGGCCGGCAAGGGCACCGGCCTGGGCCTCGCCCAGGCCCGCGAGTTCGCCAATACCACAGGCGGCGACGTCCGGGTGGAAACGGCGCCTGGCGTCGGCACCACCATGCGCCTGTACCTGCGCATCCTGGGGCGTATCAGCGGCGTCGATCGAGCAGGTTGACGATCAGCCTGTCCGCCCAGCCCCAGATGCGTTGACGCACGCGCGTCCAGAACGGACGTGCCTGCCACATCTGCAGATCGACCTCGCGGCTCTGCGGGAAATCGGTCTCGAAGCTCTGCTGCACCGCCGTGGTGAAGGCCGCGTCCAGCGTCTCGACGTTGGCATCGAGGTTGAAGCGCAGGTTCCAGTGGTCGAAGTTGCAGGAGCCGACACTGGTCCAGTCATCCACCAGCACCATCTTGAGGTGCAGGAAGCGCGGGCGGAACTCGAAGATGCGCACGCCGGCACGCAGCAACCGCGGGTAGTAACGCTGCCCGGCAAAGCGCACCGGCGGGTTGTCGGTGTGCCGGCCGCTGAGCAGCAGGCGTACGTCGACGCCCCGGCCTGCTGCCTTGCGCAGCGCCCGGCGCACGCGCCAGGTGGGCAGGAAGTACGGCGTGGCCAACCACACCCGGTGCTGGGCGCCGTTGAGCGCGCGGACCAGCGATTGCAGTATGTCGCGGTGCTGGCGTGCATCGGCATAGGCCACCCGCCCCCAGCCGGCGCCCTCTGCCGGACGATGGGGCAAGGGCTGGCGGTGAGGCGTGAGATAGGGGCGCCAGGCAAAGCGCGAATTGTTGGCCTGCCACTGGCGGTCGAACAGCTGCAGCCAGTCGGCTACCAGCGGCCCGCCGATCTCCACCATCACTTCGTGCCAGGCGCTCTCGGGCTCACCTGGCGTCCAGAATTCATCGGTCGAGCCGGTGCCGCCGACGAAGGCCACCTGGTCATCGACCACCAGCAGCTTGCGGTGGTCGCGATACAGGTTGCGAACGCCACGCCGCCAGCGCAGCGGGTTGTACCAGCGCAACTGGATGCCGGCGTCGAGCATGCGCTGGCGGTCGGCGGCATTCAGCGCCTGGCAACCGAAGGCGTCGAACAGGCAGCGCACTGCCACGCCGCGCTCGGCCGCGTCGCAAAGGGCACGCAACAGCGCATCGGTACAGGCGCTGCTGCACACCAGGTACTGTTCGAGTTCGACCGTTTCACGGGCAGCGTCGATGCAGGCAATCATCCGCGGGAAGAACGCCGGGCCGTCGTTGAGCAGCGTGAACTGGTTGCCCTGGCGCCAGGGAAAGACCTGACCGGGCATCAGTGACCCACACACGAGAGAGGGAAAAAGCGGTGCATGATATCTCGGCGGCGGCGGGGGATGCGCCACGATAGCCGGGCACGTGCGCCTTGCAAAGCGCGACGCGTATCAAGCGCTAACGCGGCAGCTGGTAGTCCTCGGGGCCGAGCAGGTCTAGCCCGCATTCCAGGCTCTCGATCCAGTAGAGAAACGCGCTGATCACCTCACGCCCCACGAACGGCCGGCCGTGCTGCGGCACGATCATCTCCACGTCCATGTCGCGCACCATGGCGGCCCACAACCGGCAGGCCTTGTTACTGGCCATGTAGCGGCGATGAAAGCCAAGCATGCTCGGCACGTGGGCGGCGAAATCCTCCACGGGGCCGGCATCATCGAGCATCGAGGCGCCCATATCGCCGGAGAAGAGGATTTTGCTCAACGGATCGTAGAGCTGGAAGTTGCCCACCGAGTGCAGGAAATGCGCCGGCACGGCCTTGAGGGTGCAACGCCCGAGGGCAAAGGACTGGCCACGGTCAGGCAGGGCGATGATGCGGTCATAGGTGTTGATGCCGCGGCTCAGCGCAAGGTAGTTGGCCGTCAGGTGCGGCAGAAAGCGCGCCCACAGCTTGGAACAGATGACCTGGGCCTTTGTATGCAGCAGCCATTTGTCCAGCGAGGCGATGATGTCCGGGTCCTGATGCGAGGCGAAGATGTAGGTCAGCTCCTGCACCGGTATGTGCTTGGACAGCTCCATGCTCAACGGTACGTAGGTCAGGTCGCCGCCGGGATCGAGCAGCAGGTACTGGTCGTGATCGATGATCAGGAACTGGTTGGACTGCACGCCTTCGCCGCTGACCAGATCGTCGAACATCATGCAGCGGTGAGTGCCATTATCGAACAGCACGATGGGGTCGCGGCGCATACCGGCACACTCGTCAGGCAAAGGCGCAAAGCCTATGCAGCAGTGGACTGCCGGGTGCTGACCTGGATCAGCAAAGCCGATCGCCCGCTTACAGGCGTTGCCCGCACATCCGGCAACGGCCGTTCACCAGCACGCCGGTGCACCGTGGGCAACCGCCCTCCAGAGTTCCACGCCGCCATTGCCAGATCTGCACCAACCGTCGCGCCGCCCAGGCCGCTCCGAGGGTTGGCAGCACGATCATCCAGGGGAAGACCGCCCGTGCCCAGCTCATTGCATCACCGCCCTGCCGGGCGAGGATCGCCAGCGCCATCATGGCGACCACGCCGCCGATGATCAGGATGAAGGGCAAACCGAGGTTTCGGATGAAGAACATACGCAGTGAGCGCTCGAACGGTTGAGGGGCGCACATGGTAAGCAGGATGCCCGCCTGCTGCACCTGTGTTTCACGTCCCAACCGCCCTGCGTGTCTGTCACATAAGCATCACCGAACCTTCACAGGCGTGACACCCGCCCTCCCTAGCCTGAATGTGTTTCCTGAGTTTGCTCAGGTCTGCAGGCCAATCCGGTTCGTGCGCAGCGAGGCTGCCCGACCCGCAACGGAGGTAAGGCATGACCCAGAACGCCATGGCACCCGAGCGCAGCAACACTCCCCGTCGCCTGCAGGCCGAGCGCCTGACCACGCCGCGCGCCTTGCGCGAAGCCCAGGCCCTGCGCTTTCGCGTGTTCAGCGCCGAATTCGACGCCAAGCTCAAGGGCGCCGAGCAGGGCCTGGACATGGACGACTACGACATGCATTGCCAACACATCGGCGTGCGCGACCTGAACAGCGGCGAGCTGGTAGCCACCACGCGCCTGCTCGACCACCAGGCAGCGGCCAGCCTGGGCCGCTTCTACAGCGAAGAGGAATTCGCCCTGCATGGCCTGCGTCACCTGCAAGGCCCGGTACTGGAAATCGGCCGCACCTGCGTCGATGCCGCTTACCGCAACGGCGGCACCATCGCCGTGCTGTGGGCCGAGCTGGCCGAAGTGCTCAACGAAGGCGGTTACCGCTACCTGATGGGCTGCGCCAGCATCCCCATGCAGGACGGCGGCATCCAGGCCCAGGCCATCATGCAGCGCCTGCGCGAACGCTACCTGTGCACCGAGAACCTGCGCGCAGAACCCAAGACGCCGCTGCCCGCGATGGACGTCTCCGGTAACGTGATCGCCGAGATGCCGCCGCTGCTCAAGGCCTACATGCGCCTGGGCGCCAAGATTTGCGGTGAGCCGTGCTGGGACAAGGACTTTCAGGTCGCCGACGTGTTCATCCTGCTCAAGCGCGATGAGCTGTGCCCCCGCTACGCACGGCACTTCAAGGCCGCAGTCTGATCGACTTGCCCACGGCGCGCCGGCGCGGTAGAAATGCCGTGCCGGGCAGCGCCCATTTGCTGTCCGCCGCGCGCCCTTCTCCTCTACCTTCTTCCAGGCCGAAAAACCCATGAGCAAACTGCGTCTTTACCTGCGCCTGACCCGCCTGGCGGCAGTGCTTGCAGTAGGTGCGCTGCTGGCTGCCTTGCTGGTGCCGGTCGAACGCCTGATACGCGGTGACCTGATGGGCTTGCGCCAGCGCCTGACCCGCTGGTGGCTGGCCCGGCTGGGCAACGCCCTGCCCTTTCGCGTTCGCGTGCAGGGGCAACTGCCTCGCAAGCCGATGCTGTGGCTGAGCAATCACATCTCCTGGACCGACATTCCGCTGATCGGCATGCTGGTGCCGCTGTCGTTCCTGTCCAAGGCCGAGGTGCGTACCTGGCCGCTGGCCGGCTGGCTGGCGCACAAGGCCGGCACCCTGTTCATCCGCCGCGGCGCGGGGGACGGCGGGCTGCTCAACCAACAACTGGGTCGCCATCTGGGCAGCGGCCGTCACCTGCTGATCTTCCCCGAAGGTACCACCTGTGACGGCGCCGCCCTGCGCACCTTCCATGGCCGCCTGCTGAGCAGCGCCATCGAAAGCGGCATCGACCTGCAGCCAGTCGCCATTCGCTACGTTCGCGATGGCCAGCGTTGCAGCGTTGCGCCCTTCATCGGCGACGACGACATGCTCTCGCACCTGCTGCGCCTGATGAACAGCGATGTGGCCGAAGTGGAAATCCAGCTGCTGGAGCCAATCGCCAGCGACTCGGGCAACCGCAATGAGCTGGCCCGCCGGGCGCAGGCGGCCGTAAGCGAGGCGCTGTATGGGCCGCAACCGGAGGCGCAGGTGGCGGCTTGAAGTCGGCCCACCACCTTCCGAAACCCATTTTTCCGCGGTGCAAGGGCGACAAGCCAAAAGCGCAATCCCAGCGACCGCGTAGGGGCGGCTTTAACCGCGAGCTTTCCCGGCGCATCCCTCCATACGCTCAGGCACTGCAGCAGTTGTGGGAGCGCGCCATGCGCGCGAAAAAATCGCGGCCATGGACTAGGCGTCCCCGCCCGCTCCCACAGGTAGTGCACTAACGTCCGTTCTTACTGCATCGCGACCACGGTCCTTGGAATTACCAAGAGATCGTTCAAGCCCGCCGCAACTGCGGATTTTCGCTCTGCAGCCAGCGACGGAAGATCGGCTCGGCCAGGAACAGGACCAGGAACAGCCGCACTACCTGCATGGCCGTTACCAGCGGGACTGCCAGTTGCAGAGTCTCGGCCGTGAGGCTCATCTCGGCGATGCCGCCGGGCATCATCCCCAGAGTCAGCGACTGGATATCCAACCCACTCGCCCAGCCCACCAGCACCGCGCCGACGAACGCCACCAGCATCATCACCAGCGTGGTGATCATCGTGCGCGCCAGGAACGACGGGGCGTAGCGGAAGAATGCGCGATTGAAGAAGCAGCCCAAGGCACTGCCGATCATCAGCTGGCCGACCTGGCTGGCGCCGGCTGGCAGCGTGCTGCTCAGGTCGAAGCCGATGCTGGCGGCGGCGCTGACCAGCAGCGGGCCGAACAGCCAGGGATTGGGCTGACGATAGCGCTGCAGCAGCCAGCCGGCCAACCCGGCCACCGGCATGATCAGCGCCAGCCACGGCCAGTCCGCCTGAACGGCGTGCAGGTGAACGTCGCCATCGCCGAGCAGGAACTTGAACACCGCTGGCACCAGCAGCACCACCGCCACCACCCGCAGGCTCTGCGCCGCTGCTACGCGAGTCAGCTCGGCACCGTTACGGGCGCCGAGGTTGACCATCTCGCTGGAGCCGCCCGGCATGCTGGAAAAGTACGCCGTGGCCATGGTTTCGCCGGTGCGGCGCATGAACCACACGCCGGCGATGCTGCTGAGCACGGTGATCAGCGCGCCGATGATGATTGGCACCAAGTGCCCGGCGATTTGCGCGACCAGCGTCGGGGTGAAGTGCAGGCCGATACCGATGCCGATGATCCACTGACCGAACTTGCGCCCGCCCGGCAGCGGCTGCAACTGCCAGGTACTGAAGCAGCGCACCAGGATCACTGCCACCAGCGAGCCGATCATCCAGGGCAGCGGCCAGCCGATATGGGTCGCGATCACCGCGCCGAGGGCACCGACCAGCGGTGTTCCCAGGTGATTGATCCAGTGGGTCTTGAACATTGCGTCCCCTTCGGTACGTGCACCAGCAGCCTGGTGATTGATCGAGTTCGAGGTGGTCGCGGAGAACGAAAGCCTTGCTTATTGGATGTCTTTTATCGCTACGTTGTTCACAGCCTGTCGAGCACAGCGGCATTCATTATTTATTAATGCAACTGGCCTCGTGATTCGACGCCCACATTATTGATCTTTAGCATCACAAAAAACAATTATAAGTTGAAAACCTCCTGGCCGCCCGGCACCTTTTCGTGGCCCCGATTACGTAGCAGAATGCAGCGCCTGCCGAGCCGATCGGCGCAGGCGCATCACCCCGGACAGGAATCGACGCTCACCGCCATGGCCCAGGACAACACTCCTTCAGCGGTTCTCACTGCCCTGCAGAAACGCGTCGCCCGCGAGGTCATCGCCTACGTGCGCCGCGAGCGCCTGCCCATCGGCCATCACCTGGTCGAGTCGCACCTGGCACACACGCTGAACACCTCACGCACCCCGGTGAAGTTCGTGCTCAATCACCTCGCCGAACGCGGCATGCTCAAGCACGACCGCAACCGCGGCTTCTTTCTCGCCCAGGCAGCTGACGAGCTCAACGAGCTGGTGCAGGAAATCGCCGAGGCCGAGGAGGATTCGGTGTATCGCCGCTTCGTCGCCCTGCGCCTGTCGCGGCAATTGCCCGAGCAGTTCACCGAGATCGAGCTGATGCGCCAGTTCGACGTGTCGAGGGCCGAGCTGCGTGCGGCGCTGTTGCGCATGCAGCAGGAAGGCTGGGCCGAACAGCGCAGCGGCCAGGGCTGGAAGATGCTGCCGGTGATCGACTCGATCGAGGCGTATGAGGAGAGCTTCGCCTTTCGCTCGATCATCGAGCCGGCCGGGCTGCTGTCGCCGACCTTCCAGGTCGATCGCGAACTGCTGGCCAGCTGCCGCAAGCAGCAGGCGTTCATCGCCGAGGGCGGTTACCTGAGCATGACCATCGAGGAGCTCTACGAAGCCAACTCGCGCTTCCACGAGATCATCGCCGGGTTCTCCGGCAACCGTTTTCTGCTGCAGTCGCTCAAGCGCCTGGATCGCCTGCGCCGCCTGGTCGAATACCGCGTGGACGTGTCCCGTGAACATCGCCGCGCCCAGGTCGAACAGCACCTGGAAATTCTCGATTTGATCGAACAGGGCGACCGCCTCGCCGCCGCCGACCGCATGCGCGCGCACCTGGAAGGCGCGCGACGCAAGAAGGTCGATGCCGCGCTGTTCGACAAATTACAGAACGGTTCCGGGCAAAGCTGATACCCGGCGCGAATTACTCAGCGAACGGGCAGCGCCTCGCGCTGCTCGCGGGCGAAGGCCATCAGTTGCGGATAGAAGGCGCTGAAATCCTCGCTCAGCGGCTCGTAGAGACGACGCAGATCCTCCAGCCCGCCGTCCAGCAGGCCAGGCCTCGACAGGCGCCGGGACATGCCGGCGATCACCTGTCCAAGCACCTCGAACTCCTCATAGCTGCCTAGCCAGTCCTGGGCCGCCATGCGCGGCGCAATGTGCTGCAGGCTGCCGGGCAGCTGCGGCTCGGCGGCCAGCACTTGATAGACACGGTCGGTGAACCGCTGCAGCGGCTGATCGCTGTAGCGTTGCCAGTCGCGGGCCAGGCAATGATCGAAGAACAGGTCGAGAAAGATACCGGCCACGCGCCGACGCTCGGCCGGAAAGCGTGCCCGCGCCTGGGCCTGGAGCGGGTGGCTGTCGGTAAAGGCATCGATGCGCCGGTGCAGCGCGATGCCCGCCTCGATGGCGGCCGGCCACTTTCCGGCCAGCGGACCTTTGACGAAATCGCCATACAGGCTGCCAAGCAGTTCAGCGGGCGCATCGCCGCCCAGGTGAAGGTGAGCGAGGTAGTTCATCGCGCCAGCTTAAAGCCTCGTCCCGGCCACGGCGAGGGGTGCGCCATCATGCCGGTCGATATGCACTATCTGCTTGAACGATCTGCATATCGCCAAGTCTCGATATAAAGTTCGTCCCATCGCGATACGACGTTACAGGGCATTTGGCAGGAGACCCGATGAGCAACGACGACATCGACCTCGACGACGTGATCAAGGCCCTGGCCCACCCGGTGCGCAGAGACATCCTGCGCTGGCTGAAGGAGCCGGAGGCGCACTTCGTGCAGCCCGACCACTCCTTCGACATTGGTGTATGCGCCGGCAAGTTCGATGAGCGTACGGGGCTCTCGCAATCCACGGTCTCCGCGCATCTGGCCACCTTGCAGCGCGCCGGCCTTGTGACCAGCCGCAAGGTCGGTCAGTGGAATTTCTTCAAGCGCAACGACGCGACCATCGAAGCCTTCATCGAGCGGATCACCCGTGAGCTCTGAGCTCGATGCCATCGCAAAACGACCCGTTCAACCCATTCAACAACCCTAACCGAGCGAATGATTCGAGGATCCTGGCAATGACCACACTGTTCGACCCCATCAAGATCGGCGATCTGGAACTCGCCAACCGCGTCATCATGGCGCCCCTGACCCGCTGCCGTGCCGACGAAGGCCGCGTGCCCAATGCCCTGATGGCCGAGTATTACGTACAGCGCGCCTCCGCCGGCCTGATCATCAGCGAAGCCACGTCGGTCACGCCGATGGGCGTGGGCTACCCGAACACCCCCGGCATCTGGTCCGACGACCAGGTACGTGGCTGGAGCGGCGTGACCAAGGCCGTGCACGCCAACGGCGGCAAGATCGTCCTGCAACTGTGGCACGTGGGTCGCATTTCCGACCCGGTCTACCTGGACGGCGAAATGCCGGTAGCCCCCAGCGCCATCAAGCCCGCCGGGCATGTCAGCCTGATCCGCCCGATGAAGGACTTCGTGACCCCGCGCGCCCTGGAAAGCGAAGAGATCGCCGACGTCATCGAGGCCTATCGCCAGGGCGCCGAGAACGCCAAGGCCGCCGGCTTCGACGGCGTGGAAATCCACGCGGCCAACGGTTATCTGATCGACCAGTTTCTGCAGGACGGCACCAACAAGCGCACCGACAACTACGGCGGCAGCCTGGAAAACCGTGCCCGCCTGCTGCTGGAAATCACCGATGCGGTACTTGGCGTCTGGGAGCCGGGCCGCGTGGGCGTGCACCTGGCGCCACGAGCCGACAGCCACGACATGGGCGACTCCAACCGCACCGAAACCTTCACCTACGTGGCACGGGAGCTGGGCAAGCGCAACATCGCCTTCCTCTGCGCCCGCGAGCACGAGGCCGACGACAGCCTGTCGCCAGGCCTGAAAGAGGCGTTCGGCGGCGTGTTCATCGCCAACGAAGGCTTTACCAAGGATCAGGCCAACGCCTGGCTGGCCAGCGGCAAGGCTGACGCCGTGGCGTTCGGCGTGCCCTTCATCGCCAACCCGGACCTGCCCGAGCGCCTGCGCCAGGACGCGCCGCTGAACGAGCCGCACAAGGAAACCTTCTACGGTTCCGGCCCGGTCGGTTATATCGACTACCCGCGCCTGTAACGTTCCTGAGCGCCAACAAAAAGCCCGCGTTTTTAC
>NZ_MSXU01000001.1:0-451976 GCF_001945375.1 Pseudomonas sp. PA1(2017) | reverse complement strand
GCGGACGGCTAGTCCATTCCCTGCGTCCTGCGCCTAACCGGAGGCCATTTCTCGCGGCAACGCGGCTCGCGCTGAAACAGGAACAGACCCTAGCGACTGGCCATGACGATTGCGTTGCGCTGGGCTGAACAGCCAGGGCACAGAAACACCATGGGCAGCCTCGACACCCTGATCATCGGTGCCGCCGCAACGGGGCCTACCGCCAAGGCGCGCAAGAATTTGTGCTGCAAACCGCCGCCGATCATGGTCTACCAGGACTGGTGAATCCGTTCGGCGTCGAATCACCAAGGCTGACAGCCAGCCCGGCCATCGTCGAACGCGTTGCCCGAAGCCTTTAACCGTGGGTGCGCCGTGGGCGTTATACTCGCGGATTCCAACTTCTCGTCACTGCATAGGACTCGTCCATGAAAGCGCTCGGCAAAATCCTGGGTCTGTTCTTCCTCGGACTACTGCTGATCATCGTGGCGTTGGGCTTTGCCCTGACTCACCTGTTCGACCCCAACAATTACAAGGATGAAATCCGCCAACTGGCGCGGGACAAGGCCAACCTCGAGCTGACGCTCAACGGCGATATCGGCTGGAGCCTGTTCCCCTGGCTGGGCCTGGAACTGACCGACGCCACCCTGGCCAGCGCCAGCACGCCGGACAAGCCGTTCGCCAACCTGCGCCTGCTCGGCCTGTCGGTGCGCGTGTTGCCGCTGCTGCGCAAGGAAGTGCAGATGAGCGACATCCGCGTCGACGGCCTGAACCTCGACCTGCAGCGCGACGAAAACGGCCACGGCAACTGGGAAGACGTCGGCCGCCCGGCCGCCAAACCAGGCGAAACGCCGGCCGAGCAGACTGCCGGCAATGATGCACCGCAGTCGCCAGGCGAGCCCGCCCAGGAAAGCCCAGGCCAGCCGATCAAACTGGATATCGACAGCCTGATCGTCAATGGCGCCCGGGTGGACTACCGCGACGCTCAGAAGGGCCAGCAATTCAGCGCCGAGAGCATTCAGCTCACCACCGGCGCGATCCGCGAAGGCGCCGGCGTGCCGATCAAGCTCAGCGCCTTCTTCGGCAGCAACAAGCCGGTGATGCGCGCGCGCACCGAGCTGCAGGGCGAGCTGCGCTTCGACCGCGTCCTGAAGCGCTACCAGCTCGAGGATGCACGCCTGTCCGGCGAGGCGTCCGGCGAGCCGTTCAATGGCCAGACGCTCACCTATGCGGCCCAGGGCCAGCTGCTGGTCGACCTGGCGGCGCAGGTCGCCGAATGGAACGGCCTGAAATTGTCGGCCAACCAACTGCGCGCCCTCGGCGAAGTGAAAGTGCGTGACCTGCAGAGCGAGCCAAAGCTGTCCGGTGGCCTGTCCGTGGCGCCGGTCAACCTGCGTGAATTCCTCGCCAGCCTTGGCCAGAAGCTGCCGCCGATGAGCGACGAAAAAACCCTGTCGCAATTCGAGCTGGTCACCCAACTGGGGGGTACAGCCAACAGCCTTTCGCTGGACGAGCTGACCCTCAAGCTCGACGACAGCACCTTCACCGGTAAGCTCGCCGTGGCCGACTTCGCCAAGCAGGCACTGCGCGTGCAGCTCAAAGGCGACAAGCTCGACCTCGACCGCTACCTGCCGCCCGCCGTCAAGGACAAGAAAGACGCCGACTCAGCGCGCAAGGCCGAGGTGCGTGAAACCGTCGCCAATGCCGGCCAGGCCGGCACCACCCCCGTGCCCAATGCACCGACCCAGCAGGCCTGGAGTTCCAGCGAAGTGCTGCCGATCCTGGCCCTGCGCAAGCTCGACCTGCAGACCAACCTGACCCTTGAGCAGATGACCCTGCAAAAGCAGGCGCTCAGCAATGTCAGCTTCAAAGCTCGCACCCAGGGCGGCGCACTGAACCTGGAAGAGTTGCGCGGCAACCTCGGCAACGGCAGTTTCGCCATCAAGGCCGACGCCGACGTGCGCCCCGCCGTGCCGGTACTCAGCCTGCACACTCAACTGAGCGGCATTCCGGTGGGGCCGTTCCTCAAGGACGAACAGCGCCCCTCGCCGCTCAAAGGCCTGCTCGACCTGAACAGCGACCTGACCACCAGCGGCAACAGCCAGAAAGCCTGGGTCGACGCCCTCAACGGCACCGCCAGCTTCATGCTCAAGGACGGCGTGCTGGTCGACGCCAATCTGGAGCAGCAACTGTGCCGCGGCATCTCCACACTCAACCGCAAGCAGTTGAGCGGCGAGCCGCGCAGCAAGGACACGCCCTTCGAGCGCCTGCAAGGCAGCCTGAGCATCCGCAACGGCGTAGCCAGCAACCCCGACCTGCAGGCCCGCATTCCCGGCCTGAGCGTGGCCGGCAATGGTGACGTCGACCTGCGCGTGCTGGGCCTGGACTACCGCGTCGGCATCACCATCGAAGGCGACCAGCGCGAGATGCCGGATCCAGCCTGCGAGGTCAACCGTCGCTACGTCGGCATCGCCTGGCCACTGCACTGCCGCGGCCCGCTGGAGCTGGGCGCCAAGGCCTGCCGCCTGGATCAGGAAGGCATGGGCAAGGTGGCCGCCAAGCTGGCCGGCGATCGCATCAACGAAAAGCTCGAAGAAAAGCTCGGCGACAAGGTCAGCCCGGAACTGAAAGACGCACTCAAGGGCCTGTTCAACCGATGACCCCCGAGCAATTCTCCAGCGCCGTGTTGCGCTGGTACGACGTGCATGGCCGCAAGGATCTGCCCTGGCAGCAGGGCATCACGCCCTACCGCGTGTGGGTCTCGGAGATCATGCTGCAGCAGACTCAGGTCAGCACCGTGCTCGGCTACTTCGACCGCTTCATGACGGCGTTGCCGACCGTACGCGACCTGGCCGAAGCGCCGGAAGACGAAGTGCTGCACCTGTGGACTGGCCTGGGGTATTACACCCGCGCCCGCAACCTGCAGAAGACCGCGCAGATCATCATGGCCGAGCACGGCGGCGAATTCCCGCGCAGCGTAGAAGCCCTTACCGAACTGCCCGGCATCGGCCGCTCGACGGCAGGCGCCATCGCCAGCCTGAGCATGGGCCTGCGCGCGCCGATTCTCGACGGCAACGTCAAACGCGTGCTGGCGCGCTTCGTTGCCCAGGAAGGCTATCCCGGCGAGCCCAAGGTAGCCAAGCAGTTGTGGGCCGTGGCCGAGCGTTTTCTGCCCGAGGAACGCGTCAACCATTACACCCAGGCGATGATGGACCTGGGCGCCACGCTCTGCACGCGCAGCAAACCCACCTGCCTACTCTGCCCGGTGCAGAGTGGCTGCGAAGCGCACCTGCTCGGCCTGGAGATCCGCTACCCGGTGGCCAAGCCGCGCAAGGAACTGCCGCAGAAGCGCACCCTGATGCCGATGCTGGTCAGCCGTGACGGCGCCGTGCTGCTTTACAGGCGGCCTTCCACCGGTCTCTGGGGCGGCTTGTGGAGCCTGCCGGAACTCGACGATCTCGAAGCCCTGCACGTGCTTGCCGCACAGCACCAGCTACGTCTGGGCGAGCGCCGCCAGCTCGATGAAATCACCCATACCTTCAGCCACTTCCAGCTGGCCATCGACCCCTGGCTGATCGAGGTCGACGGCGTACCCGGCTACGTGGCCGAGGCCGACTGGCTCTGGTATAACCTCGCCACCCCGCCGCGCCTGGGCCTCGCCGCCCCGGTCAAGAAGCTGCTCAAACGCGCGGCCGACGCACTGCATACAGGAGAAATGGCATGACCCGCACCGTGATGTGCCGCAAGCACAAACAGCAACTCCCCGGCCTCGACCGCGCGCCCTACCCTGGCGCCAAGGGTGAAGACATCTTCCAGAACGTCTCCAAGCAAGCCTGGGACGAATGGCAGAAGCACCAGACCCTGCTGATCAACGAGCGTCGCCTGAACATGATGAACGCCGAAGACCGCAAATTCCTCCAGGCCGAGATGGACAAGTTCCTCTCCGGCGAGGATTACGCCCAGGCCGAAGGCTACGTGCCGCCCAGCGAATAAGCGGCCTGAGACGTAAGCGCCCGGAATATTTAAATATTTTCCAAAAAAGGTTTGACACCCCAAGGCTAAAACCGTTTAATACGCGCCGTTGCCCAGGTAGCTCAGTCGGTAGAGCAGGGGATTGAAAATCCCCGTGTCGGCGGTTCGATTCCGTCCCTGGGCACCACCTTCTACTCAGGTGGTGCATGCACCATCCGAGAATTAAAGAACCGGCCTAGCGCCGGTTTTTTAATGCCTGAGATTTACCCCCTCCCTGGCGCTTCAAGGCTGGAGCCGCGCGCATGAGCATTCGTCTGATCGGATTGTTGGTGCTCCTGCTGACGCTGCCAATGCTCGGCAACGCCGCCAACACGCCCTGCTCGGGCAGCAAGGGCGGTATCGCCCGCTGCGATGGCCCGCTGTTTCTCTGTAACGACGGGTCGATCAGCGGCAGCAAGCGCAATTGCAGCGCCGAGCACCGCGGCGCAGGCAGCACGACACTGCGAGCCATCGGCAACGTCGCCAGCGACTGCCCTTGCGGCAGCGGAACGCTCTGCACCGGCCCGCGCGGCGGGCAGTACTGCATGACCAGCAGTGGCACCAAGAGCTACAAACGCAAATAGACGAGCCCACCTCCGCCTGGCGGATACGCTGAACGCACGCCCCTGCCCGGCGATCCACATGATATCGCCCGCACCGACTACAGCGGGCCTCATGCAGCGGGAGCCAGCCATGCACGTCGATATCGCCCTGAACGCCGCCAACGACCCGAAACAGCCGCCGACAGAGCCACACGAGACGCCGATCAACGATCCGGGTAATGAAGATCCTGGCTCCATCGTCGATGACCCGGATAGCCCTTTCAGCCCGCAGCGGCCTATCGAAGAACCGGGAAAGCCTGCGCCAGAGAAGCGCTGAATTGGCGAGTTCGCGGGCATGAACCAGACGTTCCGGCTCGCCCCTCATCAGGTAAGCGCGACCGGCTGTCTCCCTCGCCTCAATCGAGCAAATGGTCGATCTGCGTGCTCAGGGTTTCCAGCGTGAAAGGCTTGCTCAGCAGCGGCGCGGAGTCGAGCAGCGCGCTGCCGGTCTCGCGCACTTCGGCTGGGTGGCCGCTGATGAAGATTACCTTGAGATCCGGGCGCAGCAGCAATGCCGGCTCGGCGATGCGCACGCCGGAAACGCCGCCGGGCAGACGGAAGTCGGTGATCAGCAGATCCAGGTGCGGCTTGGTGGCGAGGATGGCGAAGGCATCGGCGGCGCAGTCGGCCTGTAGCACGTGGTAGCCCTCGCCCTGCAGGTATTCGGCCAGCAGCATGAGCAGCAGCGGATCGTCCTCGACGATCAGTACGGTTCGTTTCACATCGCTCATTGCCTTGCTCCTGCCTGTTTCTGCACCTTCGCTTCGACCCTTGCCATGCCCCGAGTTCAACCTATCTCTACGCGCTTGCCGCGCGGCAGCCAGACGCTGAACAGCGAGCCCTGCCCCAGGCTGCTCTGCACCTCGATACGCCCGCCATGAGCCTTGACGATCTGGTCGGAGATGAACAGCCCCAGGCCCAGCCCAGCCACCGATTCGCTACCAACCGCGCGCTCGAACTGCTGGAAGATGCGGTGCTGGTTTTCCAGGGAAATACCGATGCCGTGATCACGCACCTCGACGCGCACACCGCCCTCGTCAGCGCGGGCACGCACTTCGATAGGCCGCCCGGCGCCATAACGCAGGGCGTTGCTGAGCAGGTTGCTGATCACCTGCTCGATGCGGAACTGGTCCCAGCTGCCGTGCAGCACTTCGGTGCTGTTGAGCTGCAGGTCGCAGCCGGCCACGGCCATCTGCTGGGCGAAGTTCTCGGCGACGTTGCGCACCGTCTGCGCCAGGTCGAACTCCACCGGGCGGATCGACAGCTTGCCGGTGCGAATGCGCGACACGTCGAGCATGTCCTCGATGAGGCGGATCAGGCTGTGGATCTGTCGTTCGTCGCGGTCGAACATGGCGCCGAGCTTGTCTTCGCTGAACGCGGTGAGGTTGCCCTTGGCCAGGTGCATCTTGCGCAGCTGGGTGTCGAGGATCAGCCCGTTGAGCGGCGTGCGCAGCTCGTGGGAGACGATGGACATGAAGTCGTCGCGCATGCGCACAGCATGCTGCAGCTCGCCCTGGGTCGAACGCAGCTCGGCGAGCAGCGCATCCTGCTCCTGGCGCGAACGCTCGAGTGCTTCGAGCTGCTGGGCCATGACCTTGCGCTGGCGGTACAGATCGACGAACACCGCCACCTTGCTCTGCACCGCCTGGATATCCAGCGGCTTGTAGAGAAAGTCCACGGCGCCGCTCTCGTAGCCCTTGAACGCGTAGTTCATCTCGCGCCCGGCGGCGCTGACGAAGACGATGGGGATGTGCTTGGTCTTTTCCGTGCCACGCATCAGCTCGGCCAGCTCGAAGCCGTTCATGCCGGGCATCTGCACATCGAGAATGGCCAGGGCGAACTCGTGCTCGAGCAACAGCACCAGTGCATCATCGGCGCATTGCGCCTTGAACACCTCGCGATCATCGCGGCGGATCAATGCCTCCAGCGCCAGCAGGTTCTCCGGCAGGTCATCGACGATCAACAGTTTGCATCCGGTGCTACTCAACATGGGCGTGAGTCCAGTTCGGCTAGCAATGCGAGAACGCCTCGCAAAGGAAGAATGTAATCGGGTTGGTGCAGCGCCAGAGCCGCTTCGGGCATGGTCGGAACCTGCGCCTCTTGCGGATCCTGCACCACGGTCACTCCGCCCCGCTGTTTTATTGTGTACAGCCCGGCGGCGCCATCCTGGTTGGCACCGGTCAGCAATATGCCCATCAACTGCTTGCCGTAGGCATCGGCAGCCGACTCGAACAGATAATCGATCGACGGCCGAGAAAAATGCAGAGGCTCTTCGCGGCTATAGGAAAAGCTGCGATCGGCCTCGATGCACAGGTGATAGCCCGGCGCCGCGAAGTACAGCGTGCCGGCCTGCAGCGCTTCCTTGTCCTGCGCTTCCTTGACGCGCAGTTTCAGGCGGCGGGCGAACAGGTCCGCCAACAGGCTCGGGCGCCCTTCCGGCAAATGCAACACCACCACCAGCGGTAAACCATAGTCGGCTGGCAAGCCTTCGAACAGGCTCAGCAGGGCCTCCACGCCACCGGCCGAAGCGCCGACCACCACCGCATCGAGCTTGCGAAGTGGCGCGTTCATAACTTGCGAAACACCCGTTCCTGCCGGTTCACCGCCTCGAAACGCCCGGCGTAGGCCGAGAAATCCAGGCTTTCCTTGCTGCCCAGCCCCAGGAAGGCGCGGTGTCCGAGGGATTCGTGGAACAGCCCGAAGGCGCGATCCTGCAGGGTCTTGTTGAAGTAGATCAGCACATTGCGGCAGGAAATGAACTGGGTCTCCGAGAATACGCTGTCGGTGGCCAGGCTGTGGTCGGCGAAGGTCACGTTGGCGCACAGGAAGCGCTCGAACAGCGCCCCGTCATAGGCTGCCGTGTAGTAATCGGACAGCGAGCCCTTGCCGCCGGCGCGCTGATAGTTCTCGCTGTACAGGCGCATGTTGTCGATGGGAAAGATGCCGCGTTTGGCCTTGTCCAGCGAGTGCGGATTGATGTCCGTCGCGTAGATGATCGAGCGCTCCAGCAAGCCCTCTTCGTGCAGCAGGATGGCCAGGGAATAGACCTCCTCGCCCGTGCTGCAGCCGGCCACCCAGAGCTTGAGCGACGGGTAGGTGCGCAGGAACGGCACCACCTCCTGGCGCAGCGCCAGGAAGTAGCTGGGGTCGCGGAACATCTCGCTGACCGGAATGGTGAGGAACTGCAGCAGCTTCATGAACGCCGTGGAGTCGTGGATGATCCGCGCCTGCAGCTCGGAGATGCTCGCACAGTCGAACTGGCCCATGGCGTGCACGATCCGGCGCTTCAGAGAAGAACCGGAGTAGTCGCGAAAATCGTAGCTGTACTGCAGGTAGATCGCCTCGATCAGCAGACGCAGCTCGATATCCTGCGTACGGTCGGACATGTCAGATGCGCTCCAGCTTCGGCAGCCACACGCGGATCAGCGAGAACAGCCGATCCAGGTCGATGGGCTTGGCCAGGTAATCGTTGGCGCCGGCCTTCATGCACAGGTCCTGGTCGTCCTTCATGGCCTTGGCGGTCACCGCGATGATCGGCAGCTTGCGCCAGCGCGGGTTCTCGCGGATGCGCCGGGTGGCTTCGTAGCCGTCCATCTCGGGCATCATCACGTCCATCAGCACCAGGTCGATGTCGCCCACCGCCTCGAGCTTCTCGATGGCTTCACGGCCGTTGCGCGCGACCTCGACCTGAGCGCCCTTGTGCTCAAGGGCGCTGGTGAGGGCGAAGATGTTGCGCACGTCGTCATCGACCAGCAGCAGGCGCCTTCCTTCGAACACGCGGTCGCGGCTGCGCGCGGTCTTGAGCATGCTCTGCCGCTCGCTGGACAACTCCGACTCGACCATGTGCAGGAACAGCGTCACCTCATCGAGCAAACGCTCCGGCGAGCGCGCGCCCTTGATGATGATCGAGCGCGAGTACTTGAGCAGCTCCGCTTCCTCGGCGCGGGTCAGGTTGCGGCCGGTGTAGACGATCACCGGCGGGAAGGAACGGATCTCCTCGCTGCCCATGCGCGCCAGCAGTTCGTCGCCCTGCATGTCCGGTAGTTTCAGGTCGATGATCATGCAGTCGAAGATGTGGTGGCGCAGCTGCTCCAGCGCCTGTTCGCCGAACTCGACGGCGACGATCTCGATGTCGTCGTCGCCGATCAGCCGGGCGATGCTGTCGCGCTGCAGCTTGTCGTCCTCGACCACCAGCACGCGGCGCATCTTCTGGGTCAGGCGCGCTTCGAGCTTGCTGAACACGCCCTTGAGCTGATCACGGGTCGCCGGCTTATGGGCATAACCCACGGCGCCCATGTGCAGGGCGGCCTCGGCCATGTCCTCGACGGAAATCACGTGCACCGGAATGTGCCGGGTGCCGGGGTTCTCCTTGAGGCGCTGCAGCACCGACAGCCCGGAAACGTCGGGAAGGCGCATGTCCAGCAGGATCGCATCGGGGTGATGGGTGGTCGCCAGGTCCAGGCCGTCCTGAGCGCTATGGGCCACCAGGCAGCGGTAGTCCAGCTCGTGGGCGAGGTCATAGAGAATGTGGGCGAACTGCGGCTCGTCCTCGATCACCAGCACGCTGCGGCCACCGAGCACCGACATGCCGCGGTCGTCCGGGAAGGTCGGCACCACGGGCGCGGCTTCTTGCGGCACCGGTGCCTTGACGATGGGCGGCGCCACGCTGCGCACCACTCCGGCGGTTTCGACGACGGACAGCAGGCTCTCTTCCTCGCTCGGCGAGTAGGTCAGCGGCAGCACCAGGGTGAACACGCTGCCCTCGCCCGGCGTGCTGGTGACGCTGATCGAGCCGCCGAGCAGCGCCGCCAGGTCGCGGGAAATCGACAGGCCCAGGCCGGTGCCGCCGAAGCGCCGGTTGGTGGTGCCGTCGGCCTGGCGGAACGCCTCGAAGATATAGTCCTGCTGTTCCTTGGCGATGCCGATGCCGCTGTCGCGCACGGCGAAGGCCACGCCGTCGTCGACCCGACTGACGCTCAGGCTGACCTGGCCCTGCTCGGTGAACTTGATGGCGTTGGACAGCAGGTTCTTGAGGATCTGCTCGACGCGCAGGCGGTCGGTGTACAGCGAACGCGGCACGTCGTCGGCGACCTCGACGCTGAAGCCCAGCTGCTTCTCGCCGGCCACCGGCTGGAAAGTGCTATCCAGGCTCTGGGCAAGGCGCACCACGTTGGCGTTCTCCGGGCGCAGGTCGAGCTTGCCGGCCTCGACCTTGGAAATGTCGAGGATGTCGTTGATCAGGTTGAGCAGGTCATTGCCGGCCGAATAGATGGAATCGGCGAACTTCACCTGCTCGGCATCCAGGTTGCCCTTGGGGTTGTCGGCCAGCAGCTTGGCGAGGATCAGCGAACTGTTGAGCGGCGTGCGCAGCTCGTGAGACATGTTGGCGAGGAATTCCGACTTGTAGCGGCTGGCACGCTGCAGCTCCTCGGCGCGTTCCTCGAGCTGCTGCTGGGCATCGCGCAGGGCGTTGTTGCGGTCGTCCAGGGCATCGCGCTGCATCGACAGCTGCTCGTTGCTCTGTTCCAGCTCGGCCTGCTGGGTTTCCAGATGCGCCTGGGATTCCTTGAGCGCCCGCGACTGCTCCTCGAGCTCCTCGTTGGCGGTCTTCAGCTCCTCCTGCTGAACCTGCAGCTCTTCGTTGAGCTGCTGGGTCTCGGCAAGAATTTCCTGCAGGCGATGACGGTAGCGAGCCGCCTCGACCGAGGCGCCGATATTCGACGCCACCTGCTGGAGAAACTCGCCGTCACGCTCGCTCAACGGGCGCAGGAAGCCCAGCTCAACCACGCCATTGACGTCGCCGTCGTTACTGATCGGCAGCAGGGCCACCGTCAGCGGGTCGCCATGGCCCAGGCCGGAGCTGACCTTGAGGTAATCGACCGGCAGCTCGTCGAGGATCAGCAGGCGGCGATCATGGGCTACCTGGCCGACCAGGCCTTCGGAGCTGTAGAACGACTGTTCGGTGTTTTCCAGCTCACGGGAGAAGCCGTAGGTGGCGACGCGGCGGAGGTTGCCGTGCTCCTCACGCACGTACAGCGCGCCGACCGCCGCACCGAGATGGCTGGCAAGAAACTCCAGGCTGTTGCGCCCCAGCACCGGCAGGGCCTGCTGGCCAATCAGCCGCTCGGCCATCTGGGTCTGGCCGTTGCGCAGCCAGGCCTGGGCCTGCAGGCGCTCGTTGTGCTCGTCCTGCTTCCTGAGGATGGCGCCGTAGGTATCCGTCAGGCGCATCAGCTCACGCCGCCCGAAAATCGCCAGGCCGGCACTGAACACCAGGGTGAACAGCAGGAACAGAGCGATGGTGAGCGTGGCGGTGTTGCTGGCCGCGTCGTTGCGCTCCTTGCGCAGCCGCTGTTCCTGGGCAATGAAGTCCGCGAACTCGGCGCGGATGGCATCGGTCAGTTGCTTGCCCCGGCCGTCGCGCACCGGGTCCAGGAAATTGCCACCGTCGCGCTTGGCGGCAATGGCGCTCTGCGCGAAGGCGGTCCACTCGTCCTGCAGCGCTGCGATGGTGCGCAGGCGATCGACCTGCGTGGGGTTGTCGCCCACCAGTTCGCCGAGAATCTCCATCTCGGCGCGAATGCGCGGCTTGGCGACTTCATAGGGCTGCAGGAAACGCACGTCGCCGGACAGCAGGTAACCACGGAAACCGGTTTCCTGGTCGATAGACAGCTTCAGCGCTTCGCTGGCGTTGTTCAGCACCCGGTCGGTGTGCTGCACCCAACCGAGCACGTTGAGCAGGTAAGCGATCAGCGTCACGAAGAAGATTGCGCTGATGACCCCCACGCCAAGCGGCAAGGCGACGTTGCGCCTGAGAATACGCTTGAAGCTGTTCTCGTCGATCGAACTGTTGGTCATCGCAGATCCCTGGCTGTGTTGCAGCAGATGGTTATAGGTATGGTTATCGTGGCGGACGGCGGATGGTAATGCGCCGCCCGGGGTTAATCCAACGATCAGCACTCAGTCGTCCGCGCGCTTGGATCGCGACAGGCTGCACAGGGTTCGAGTTATTTTTTCGGCTTGCAGGCAAATTCCCACGGCAACCCTGCAATGGGCATTTTTCAGCCGGGCGGCACGCTCGCGATGCAGCCCGCGCACCAGATTCGTGCCATGCTAGACGGCCTGCCGTTAACGCGGCCCTGAAATGCTTCGCGCCGGCTGGCCAACCGCCTGCCGAGACGATCAGCCATTTCACCATCCTTTATCGAGGTAACGCCGTTGTCAGAACTAGCTCCAGGCGCATCGACCGCCGGCCAGCGCATCCTTCTCGTGGAAGACTCCGACGTGGTGCGCATGCTTACCGTGGAAGTGCTCGAAGAGCTCGACTATCGCGTGATCGAAGCGGGCGAGGCGCAGCAGGCGCTACAGGTTCTGCGCAGCGATGAGCACATCGACCTGCTGATGACCGACATCGGCCTGCCGGGCATGAGCGGCCAGGAGCTGGCCGTTGCCGCACGCCAGCTGCGCCCCGATCTCAAGGTGCTGTACGCCAGCGGTTATGCCGAGAGCGTCGAGATCGACAAGAGCGAGCCAGCCAGCCGCACCTCGATCATCGGCAAGCCGTTTTCACTCGATGCACTGCGTGACAAGGTGCAGAGCATGCTCGGCAACTGACACGAGCGGCCCCGGATCGGCCAAATGGCCGACTGGCACTGGAATTGCGAAGCGGATATGAGTAGGGTGCGCGTCTTTTTCACCCTGCAGCCTGCTTGCCCGCGTTTTTGCGGCGTGGCGACAAGAGACTGCGATGATGCGACACCCCTGCGACCGTGACGGCAACGGGCCAGCAGCGACCTTGGCGCCCCCTGGTGCCTATGCTAGGTTTGCTGCCCACAGCCCCGCCGAACCCGGATTCATCCGCATAAGAATCAAGAGGACTGCTCGATGGCCGAGGCCACGCCCGCGCTGGAAATCCGCAATCTGCACAAACGCTATGGCGACCTCGAAGTGCTCAAGGGCATTTCCCTCACGGCACGCGACGGTGACGTGATCTCCATTCTCGGCTCGTCCGGCTCGGGCAAGTCGACCTTCCTGCGCTGCGTCAACCTGCTGGAAAATCCCCATCAGGGCCAGATCATCGTGGCCGGTGAAGAACTCAAGCTCAAGGCGCAGAAGAACGGCGAACTGATAGCGGCCGACAACCGCCAGATCAACCGCCTGCGCAGCGAAATCGGCTTCGTGTTCCAGAACTTCAACCTCTGGCCGCACATGACCGTGCTGGACAACATCACCGAAGCGCCGCGCCGCGTGCTCGGCAAGAGCAAGGCCGAAGCCCGCGAGATCGCCGAGGCGCTGCTGGCCAAGGTCGGTATCGCCGACAAGCGTCACGCCTATCCGAACCAGCTCTCCGGTGGCCAGCAGCAACGCGCCGCCATCGCCCGCACCCTGGCGATGCAACCCAAGGTGATCCTGTTCGACGAACCGACTTCGGCGCTCGACCCGGAAATGGTACAAGAAGTGCTTACTGTGATCCGCGCGCTCGCTGACGAAGGCCGCACCATGCTGCTGGTGACCCACGAAATGAGCTTCGCTCGCCAGGTCTCCAGCCAGGTGGTGTTCCTGCATCAGGGTGTGGTGGAGGAACAGGGGACGCCCGACCAGGTGTTCGACAACCCGACGTCGGCGCGCTGCAAACAATTCATGTCCAGCAATCGTTAAACACGGAGCAATCACGCATGCATAGCTATAAGAAGATTCTGCTGGCAGCTGCCGCCACCCTGGCTTTCGGCACCAGTGCCGTCGCTGCTGACAAACTGAAGATCGGCACCGAAGGCGCCTACCCACCCTTCAACCTCATCGACGCCAGCGGCCAGGTCGGCGGCTTCGACGTGGAAATCGGCCAGGCCCTGTGCGCCAAGATGAAGGCCGAGTGCGAAGTGGTCACCTCTGACTGGGACGGCATCATCCCCGCCCTGAACGCCAAGAAGTTCGACTTCCTGATCGCCTCCATGTCGATCACCGAAGAGCGCCAGCAGGCCGTGGACTTCACCAACCCGTACTACACCAACAAGCTGCAGTTCATCGCCCCCAAGAGCAGTGACTTCAAGACCGACAAGGACAGCCTCAAAGGCAAGGTCATCGGCGCCCAGCGCGCGACCATCGCCGGCACCTGGCTGGAAGACAACATGGGCGGCGTGGTTGACGTGAAGCTCTACGACACCCAGGAAAACGCCTACCTGGACCTGGCCTCCGGCCGCGTCGACGGTGTGCTGGCCGATACCTTCGTGAACTGGGAGTGGCTCAAGAGCGACGCCGGCAAGGACTTCGAATTCAAGGGCGACCCGGTATTCGACAACGACAAGATCGGCATCGCCGTGCGCAAGGGCGACGCCCTGCGTGAGCGCCTGAACAAGGCTCTCGAGGAAATCGTTGCCGACGGCACCTACAAGAAGATCAACGACAAGTACTTCCCCTTCAGCATCTACTAAGCAGCCTGCCCGCGTCGCCCTGGCGGCGCGGGCGCTCGAGTTTCCATGAATTTCGATCTTTCCGGATTCGGCCCGGCCCTGGCCGCCGGCACCCTGATGACCGTGCAGCTGGCGCTCAGCGCCCTGTGCGTCGGTCTGGTGCTCGGCCTGCTCGGCGCCTTCGCCAAGACTTCGCCCTACAAGCCGTTGCAGTGGCTTGGCGGCACCTATTCCACCCTGGTTCGCGGCGTGCCCGAACTGCTCTGGGTACTGCTGATCTATTTCGGCACCGTGGGCCTGATGCGCGGCCTCGCCGAGCTGCTCGGCGTCGAGAGCCTCGAGCTCTCACCCTTCGCCGCCGGTGTGATCGCCCTGGGCCTGTGCTTCGGCGCCTACGCCACCGAAGTGTTTCGCGGCGCGATCCTGGCCATCCCCAAGGGCCACCGTGAAGCCGGCCAGGCCCTGGGCCTGTCCAAGGGCCGCATCCTGTGGCGCCTGGTGATGCCGCAGATGTGGCGCATCGCCCTGCCCGGCCTGGGCAACCTGTTCATGATCCTGATGAAGGACACCGCGCTGGTATCGGTGATTGGCCTCAATGAGCTGATGCGCCGTTCGCAGATCGCCGTGACCGCCAGCAAGGAGCCCTTCACGTTCTACATGGTCGCCGCGTTCATCTACCTGGGCCTGACCATCATTGCCATGATTGGCCTGCACTTCCTCGAGAAGCGCGCCAACCGCGGCTTCAAGCGGAGTGCGGCATGAACTGGGACGTCATCATCACCTGGCTGCCGCGCCTGGCCCAAGGCGCCCTGCTGACCATCGAGCTGGTCGCCGTGGCGGTCGTCACTGGCCTGATTCTGGCCATCCCCACCGGCATCGCCCGCGCCTCGCGGCACTGGTACGTGCGCGCCGTGCCCTACGGCTACATCTTCTTCTTCCGCGGCACACCGCTCCTGGTGCAGCTGTTCCTGGTCTACTACGGCCTGGCGCAGTTCGACGCCGTGCGCCAGGGCCCGCTATGGCCGTACCTGCGCGACCCGTACTGGTGCGCGGTGATCACCATGACCCTGCACACCACCGCCTATATCGCCGAGATCCTGCGGGGCGCCATCCAGGCCGTACCGCCGGGTGAAATCGAAGCGGCGCGCGCGCTGGGCATGTCGCGGCCCCAGGCGATGCTGCACATCGTGCTGCCCCGGGCGGCGCGCATCGGCCTGCCGGCCTACAGCAACGAAGTGATCCTGATGCTCAAGGCCAGCGCCCTGGCCAGCACCGTGACCCTGTTGGAGCTGACCGGTATGGCGCGCACCATGAACGCGCGCACCTACCTGCCGGTCGAGGGCTTCTTCGCCGCCGGGGTGTTCTACCTGCTGATCACCTTCGTGCTGATCAACGCCTTCAAGCTCCTGGAGCGCTGGCTGCGCGTCGACGCCTGCCAGGGCCGCTAGGATGACGACGGGGTGCAAGCCCCGTCGCAGTCGCTTATGACAGCCGAACCTCTCGCGCCCCTCAGTGGCGCCGAACTGCTCCAGCGCTTCCAGGCGCTGGACAAGTTTCTCGTCGCCCACCAAGCGCTGTGGAAACCCCGGCCATTCACCCACCAGACACTGCCCTGGGAAAGCCAGCATGCCGAGCTGGCCGCCTGGCTGCGCAGCCGCACCCTGGAGCAGGCCGAAGCCAGCCACAACCAGCCAACGGAGCTGGACAGCGCACCAACGCCCTTCCCCGAACTGGCCTTGCAGGCTGACCGTTTGAGCCAGATCGGCGACCTGCCCCAGCAGCCTTTGGCTGACCTGCCGCCTCGCTTCTCGGTAGACGTTCCCGGTCGCAAATGGCAGCAGATACGCGCGTTCGGCGACAGCCTGGGCTTCACCCAAGCTCCGCAGCACTGGCTGGACTGGTGCGCCGGCAAGGGCCACCTCGGCCGCGTACTCGCCCACGGCGGCCAGCAGCTGACCTGTCTGGAATACGACCCAGCTCTCGTAGCCAGCGGCGCCGAGCTGAGCAGCCGCCTGGGGATAAAAGCCCAGCATATCGAGCAGGACGTGCTCGCCGAAGGCGCTGCCACCCAATTGCACGCCGAACACAGCCCCGTGGCCCTGCACGCCTGCGGCGACCTGCACGTACGCCTGATGCACCTGGCCAGTGCCGCAGGCTGCCGCCAGTTGGCCATCGCCCCCTGTTGCTACAACCGCGTGGCAGCAGCCGACTACCAGCCGTTATCCACCGCCGCAAAGGGCTCGCCGCTGCGCCTCTCGCTGGACGACCTGGCCCTGCCGATGAGCGAAACCGTGACGGCCGGCAACCGCGTGCGCCAGCAGCGCGACCAATCCATGGCCTGGCGCCTGGCGTTCGACCTGCTGCAGCGCGAGCTGCGCGGCGTGGACGCCTACCTGCCCACGCCCTCGCTGCCGCCCGCCTGGCTGAAGAAGCCTTTCTCCGACTATTGCCACGACCTCGCAGGACTCAAAGACCTGCCCGCCCCTGGTACGCAGGATTGGCAGCGCCTGGAAGCAACCGGCTGGCAACGCCTGGCCGAGGTGCGCAACCTGGAATTGCTGCGCGGCCTGTTCCGCCGCCCTCTGGAACTCTGGCTAGTGCTCGACCGCGCGCTCTACCTGCAGGAACAGGGCTTTGAGGTACGCCTCGGCCAGTTCTGCGCCCCGCACCTGACCCCGCGCAACCTGCTGCTGCTCGCCGAGCGCGCCTGAGTTGCACACACTATCTGTGGATAACTCTGTTCATAGAAGCTGGGCAAACCACGCCAGCCCACCACCCATAACGCGCGGCAAAAGCTGATCACTTTTTAACCACCAATAAAAAGCCATACAGAACAGTCACTTGCCAAAACTGTGAAAGGCTGCGTAGAAATTCTCTAAAAAGCCTCTAGCCGCTGCCCATTTGTGCATAAGCCCCAGCCAGAGCAGCTGGAATAGCCGCAAAAAAGCTGCCTCGCGCCGCTTTACTCATGCAAACGAATGGATATAATGGCGGCCCTCAAAAGCCGGTATAGCTCAGCTGGTAGAGCAACTGACTTGTAATCAGTAGGTCCCGGGTTCGACTCCTGGTGCCGGCACCATTTGAGGTTCCAGCGAAGCCCATCAACATCGCTGAAACCCTTGAAAACCCGCCCTCTGGCGGGTTTTTTGGTTTTGCCGTTGCGTCGGTTTCCGCTGGCAGCCAGCGCTCGAAAGGATAGGTGCGGGATACCACTCGATAGTGAGGCGTATCCTGATGGCCCGCACCACTACGCGGCTGTCGGCCAATGTCTGCTGCATCCCACCGAACAAAGCCTGCAGCGGTTCAGGTTTTGGTTTTTCTGCCTGATACCTGACTCGCCACATGACCGCCCGCGTGTCTTGCGAAGCGCCACCGGCCATGGCGATATGGCAGATGGACGCCACTGGCCAGTCGCCCTGCGTCTTGCCTGCATTTCCAAAAATGCTTATCGCTGCTCCAAAGCCAGCTTGATGCCCAGAATCACTAGAATGGCGCCGCTTACCCGGTGGATGCGCGTCAGGATCCGTGGATTACGGCGCACAGCGGTGGTGAGCAGCCCCGCGAATAACGCGACCGGGCCTTTGACCAGAAAGGTCAGCCCAGCAAATGTGCTGCCCAGAATGAACAGCGAGAGCATTGGATGCGCGACATGGGCAGGCACGAACTGCGGCAGGAAGGCCAGGTAGAACAGCAGCACCTTCGGGTTGGAAATATTGGACAGAGCGCCCTGGGTGAATAAGCGGATCGTGGAAACCGGCGCATCCTGCCCGGCCGCTATGGGCAACTCGCCAGATGAACGAAGCAGCATTGCGCCCAGATACAGCAGGTAAAGCGCACCGAGCAACTTGAGCACAGTGAACAACCAGCCCGATGCCTGAAGCAGTGCTCCCACGCCAAGCGTCGCCAGCACCGTATGCAGCAGCAGACCAACGCTGACTCCTGCTGCCGTCGTCACGCCCGATCGCGTCCCGGAGGATAGGGCCCGCGATAGAACTAGCACCATGTCCTGGCCAGGTGTGAGGATGACCAAAAGGGAAGTGGCGATGAAGGGAAGCCATAAGAGCTCGTGCATGAACGTCTCCAATACGTAGAAATCGGGGAGGCGCTGGATGACACGCCATGACCCACACACAAATTGTGACAGCCACGGGATGGAGATTGGATGCAAAAAAAGGTAGAGCCATGATGCCAATTGGCGGTTATAACTACCTATCCAATGAATAAGGGTTTTTCTGACTCCAGATGATCGACTCTATAGATAAACGAATCCTCCGCGCCCTGCAGCGCGACTCGACGCAGACCAACGCACAACTCGCCGAACACGTCGGGCTGTCTGCCACACCCTGCTCCAGACGGGTAAATCTGCTGGAGAAGCAGGGAGTGATTACCGGCTACATCGCCCAGGTAAAGCCCTGCGCCGTCGACCTAAGGTTCTCGACATTCGTGCGCATCACCCTGACGCGGCACGACAAAGCGTCACTGGAGCGATTTGCCAACGCGATGCAGCAGGCACCCGAGGTTCTCGAATGCCATCTCATGGCCGGAACCTATGACTATCTCTTGCGGGTGATCGCCAGGGATCTGGAGGATTATCAGCGCTTTCAGATGGAGACGCTCACCAAGATCGAGGGTCTGGGCAATGTGGTGACGGAGATCCCGTTGAGAACCATCAAGCAAACGAACCAACTCCCAATCTGAAAGCATGTTGCCCACGCCTCGTCGTTCTAGGCCTGCGTGACAAGCGAGCCTCTTCACGACGGAGACTGACCTCGGCACTCGGCACACTCGCGTCGCCGCATGCTGCTGATGCAGGCAGCTCCTGGCAATATAGCGCTCGCGCAGCGAGCGAAACTCGTGTCTGGCGGCCGTCTTGCCATTTATCCTCACGCCCCACGCCTGCTGTCGCGCCCGCCCCGTGAAGCGACTAATCTACGCCTACCACCTGACGGAGCCACCATGGCAGACATCCCGCCCAGCGCCGGTTTGCGGCTGCCTGAAGACGCACCTCTGGTGCGCAAGATTGGCCATGAGCTCATCGAGTTTCTGCCGGTGGGTGTGTACCTGTGCAACGCTGCGGGGCACTTGACCACTTACAACCCCAAGGCGGCGGAAATCTGGGGGGAGGCGCCGGAGCTGGGCAAGGAGCCGATCAAGTACACCGGCGCCTATCGCCTGCGTAGCGAGAATGGCGCGCATATGCCGCTGGAGCAGTCACCGCTGGCGGCGGTGCTGCTCAGCAAGAAGCCGATCACCAACCTGCGAATGATCGTCGAGCGGCGTGACGGCAGCCAGGTGCCGATTCTCGCCAATATCGTGCCGCTGTTCGGTAAAAATGGCGCCATGATCGGCTTCATGAACAGCATCCAGGATCTGCGCCAGCACGCCGCCCAGGAACAGGCACAGAACAGCCTGCAGAATGCCCTGATCCAGGCACAGAAGATGGAGCAGATCGGTAAGGTCGGCGGTGGCGTCGTCCATGAGTTCACCAACCAGCTGACCAGCCTGTCGATGAGCCTGTCGCTGATGGAAAAGGAGATCATGGACGCCGGCTCGGAGCAGTTGCAGGCGCGCTACGCGCTGTGCCGCGAGGCGACCGATCAGGTCACCCAGCTGGCCGAGGGCCTGCTGCTGTTCGCGCGCACTCGCCCGCGGGCGCTGGAGCGCATCGACCCCAACCAGTTGCTGCTGGGCATGAGCACGCTGATCAGCAACGAGGCTGGCCAGGCGATCGACTGCCAGCTCAACCTGGCCACCGACAGCAGCTTCCTCAGGGCCAACAAGCAGCACCTGGAAAGCGCCATCATCAATCTGGTGGCCAATGCCCGGGACGCCATGGCCAAGGGCGGCCAGCTGACCCTGAGCACCTTCAATACCCATCTGGATCGCAGCAACTTCCCCCACCACAACGCCAACTTCAAGCCCGGTCGTTACGTGGCGGTCTGCATCACGGATACCGGCACCGGCATCGCGCCGGAAGCGCTGGAGCACATCTTCGCGCCCTTCTATACCACCCGGGCAGTGGACAAGAGCACAGGCCTGGGCCTGACCATGGTCAAGGGTTTCGTTACCGACATGAACGGCCAGCTGACGATCACCAGCCGGGTGGGCGAAGGCACCAGCGTCAGCCTGTATTTTCCTTGTTATGGCACGGAGCATTCGCTGGCGATTACCGGCAGCGACGGAACCTCGAACGGGGAGTGACAGCTGGCTACTGGCCGGATTACTGTATGCACATACAGCAACCCGAGAATCCGCTCATGACTCAAGATGCCAGCCCCGCCACCTCCTACGAACAGCTGGGCGCACGGGTTTCCCGCGCCATCAACGCCCCCGCCGCCCAGCGCTCCCGCTCGGCGGTGCTGCTGCGCGCCGAGGGCGACAGCCCTGAAGACTGGTCGCGCATCCTCGACGAGATAGCCGAGAACGACAACGTCACCATCGCCTGGCGCGACGATGGCGTGCAGCTGTTCTGGACGGTACCGGCCGAGGATTGAGTGCAACCTGACGAGCGGCCAATGGCTACTCGTCAGGTCAGGTGGCCACCTGGCTGGAGAACTGGCTCACTGCCGCGACCACGCACTCGGCATCGTTCTGGATGTTCTGGATCACCGCATCGGAGTCGTTGGCCAGGGTGAGCGCCTCGTCGGCCAGCTCGCGGCTACGGGTGATCACGTCGACCGCGCCGGAAGCCAGCGCCTGGTTCTGTTGCACCACGGCGACGATCTCCTGAGTAGCCTTGGAGGTGCGCGAGGCGAGCTGGCGCACCTCATCGGCCACCACGGCGAAGCCACGGCCCTGCTCGCCGGCACGGGCGGCCTCGATGGCGGCGTTGAGGGCCAGCAGATTGGTCTGATCGGCGATCCCGCTGATCGCCGCGACGATGGTCTCGACCGCCTTGCCCTGCTCATCCAGCGCCTGAATGCTCTGGGTGGCGCTTTCCATCGCGCTGGCCAAGCGATGCAGTACCTCGACGGTATCGCGAATCACCTCACGCCCCTTGCTGGCACTGGCATCGGTTTGCAGCGAGGTGCTGTAGGCGAGGTTGGCGGCCTTGGCGACGGCTTGCTCGAGGTGCACCTGCTCGGTGATCACGGTGGCGAACTTGACCACTTTGTAGAGCTTGCCGTGCAGATCGACGATAGGGTTGTAGGACGCCTCCAGCCAGACGTCGCGACCGGCGCTGTCGACACGCTGGAAACGGTCGACCACGAATTCGCCACGGCGCAGCCGCTCCCAGAACTGGCGGTAGGCCTCCGACGCGCTCTCCTCGCTGGTGCAGAACATGCGGTGGTGCTTGCCGACCACCTGCGCCAGGTTGTAGCCCATGCCGCGCAAGAACAGGTCGTTGGCGGTGATCACCGTACCGTCGAGGTTGAACTCGATCACCGCCGTCGAGCGCAGCAGCGCCTTGACCAGGCTTTCGTTTTCCAGGGAGGCCTCGATGGTGCGCGTCAGGTTGCTGGAGTGAATCACCAGTTGCTGCTTGCCGGTCTGCATGTCGCTCATCGGCACCACCACCGAACGCAGCCACACGTGGCGCCCATCCTTGCCGAGCAGACGCAGCGCACCGCTGAAATGCCGGCGTTCCTTGATCGCCGACAGCGCGCGGGACTGATGCGGGTCGCGGGTCAGCTCCGGCGGCGACAGCTGGGTCAGGGCCTGGCCCTCGACATCGCCGGGCCGATAGCCGAGCTCGGTGTGAAACAGCTCGTTGACCCGCTCGATGCGGCCATCGCTGCCGAGCTGGATGATGATCATTTCCTTGTCGAGGTTCTCCCTTACCTCCTCCTGCATGGCCAAGCGCGCTTCCAGCTGCTTGTTGATCTGTTTGAGGTGAGAGTTGAACACGGCAAGAACTCCAGGATGGGTACCGTTTCATCGGCTTGGCCAGAGGAAACTTGAAAGGCGCGAGAGTGGATAACGATAGCGCGAAGCGAGTCGCATCGCCCCTGGATGCGGAGGCAGAAACATTCCCAAATACCCTGCCCTGTACGAACTGGGCGCCGACGATCAGGAAACTTTCTGACCACCTGGCCAAAAATCTCTGAACGCCGCGCGCCGCTTCGCTGTCGGACTTTTTGAAGAAGTTCCCTGGCGCCGTCCAATAGTTTGTTGCAATGCATTGCAGAAAACATTTCGAGCACCTGGGAGCCGCTTCCGACGCCGCGTCGCAGGGCCGCAAAACCATTATTCGTAACCGGCCAGAACACCTCGACGCCCGTCGTGGATGCCCGTGCATCCGCATGCCGCCCTCGGGTGGTTCCGTACCAGACAGCCTGAGCCGGGCAGTGGATGCCCGGCGCTCGAGGAGTTCCCATGTCCAAAGAAGCCCCGCGGGGTTTGAGCCGCCGCTCGCTGCTCAAGGCCTCGGCCACCACCGTGGCAGCCGGCGTCGCCGCCAGCGCCCAGGCCGCCACCATCAGCGGCGTGCCGCAGTGGCTGCCGTTCGATCATAACGGCCCGCTGCATTACGACGCCAAGGGCTGGCAGTTCCTGACCGTCGAGGAGGCCCGCGAAGTCGAGGCCATCGTCGAACAACTGATCCCGGCGGACGAGCTGTCGCCCAGCGGCAAGGACGCCGGTTGCGCGGCGTTCATCGACCGCCAGCTGGCCGGCCACTACGGCACCTATGAACGCCTCTACCAGCAGGGCCCCTTCGTGCCCGACATCGAACCGGGCTCCGAGCAGCTACCCCGCGAGCGCTATCGCCTGGGCCTGGAGCAGCTCGGCAAACACTGCCAGCAGGCGTTCGGCAAACGCTTCAGCGAACTGGGCGGTGAGCAGCGCGACAAGGTGCTCACAGGCCTGGAGTCGGGTGAGATCGCCTTCGAGAACATCGAATCCAAGGTGTTCTTCGCCCAGGTGCTGCAGAACACCATGGAAGGCTTCTTCGCCGACCCGATCTACGGCGGCAACCGCGACATGGTGAGCTGGAAGATGCTCGGCTTTCCCGGTGCGCGTTACGACTACCGCCCCTACATCGACCGGCACAACGAAAAGCTGGATCTGGTACCGCTGTCGATCATCGGCAGCTCCGCGTGGAATCGCAAAGGATGAGCGGCATGGCCAAGAAACTTCCTGCAACCGACGTCGTGGTGGTGGGGCTCGGCTGGGCCGGTTCGATCATCGCCAAGGAACTGGCCGACGAAGGCCTGCGCGTAGTGGGCTTCGAGCGTGGCGCCTGGCGCGACACGGCGAGCGACTTCAATATCGCTTCGGTGGCCGACGAGCTGCGCTACGTATCACGCCAGGAGCTGATGCTGCGCACCCGGCAGAACACCTGCACGCTGCGCAACAAGCCCAGCGAAACCGCGTTGCCGATGCGCACCTGGGGCTCGTTCCACCCCGGTAACGGCACCGGCGGCGCCGGCAACCACTGGGCCGGCATCACCTTTCGCTTTCAGCCCGAGGAATTCCGCCTCAAGAGCCACCTCACCGAGCGTTACGGCAGCCAGGCCATCGAAGGCCTGACCCTGCAGGACTGGGGCACGACCTGGGAAGAGATGGAGCCGCACTACGACGCATTCGACCGCGTAGCGGGCATCTCCGGCAAGGCCGGCAATATCGGCGGGAAAATCATCGAGGGCGGCAACCCGTTCGAGGGCGCTCGCTCGCGGGAATACCCCAATCCGCCGACCAAGCAGACCTACGCCCCCACGCTGTTCGCCGAAGCGGCGCGCAACATGGGCTACAAACCGTTCCCGGTCCCCTCTGCACTGGCCTCCCAGGGCTATACCAACCAGTACGGCGTGACCATGGGGCCGTGCACCTTCTGCGGCTTCTGCACCAACTACGGCTGCGCCAACTATTCCAAGGCCAGCGCCATCGTCAACGTGCTGCCGGCGCTGGTGCGTATGCCCAACTTCACCGCCAACACCCATTGCGAAGTGCTGGAAGTGACCAAGGACAGCACCGGCAAGCGCGCCACCGGCATCATCTACGTCGACGCCAACGGCGAGAAGTGGGAGCAGCCCGCCGACATCGTCGTGGTGGCCGCCTTCACCTTCGAGAACGTGCGCCTGATGCTGCTCTCCGGCATCGGTGAGCCGTACGACCCGATCAGCAATACCGGCACCACCGGCCGCAACTACGCCTACCAGACGGCCAACAATGTGCAGCTGTTCTTCGATGACAAGAACTTCAACCCCTTCATCGGTGGCGGCGCCATCGGCATGGGCATCGACGAATTCAACAATGACAACTTCGACCATTCCGGCCTGGGCTTCGTCGGCGGCGGCAGCACCCGGGTGACGCCCATCGGCGCCGCGCCGATCAACTCGCGCCCGGTGCCACCCGGCACGCCCAAATGGGGCAAGGAATGGAAGAAGGCCACGGCGCAGTACTACGCCGCGAGCATGTCCATCGGTTGCGAGGCGAGCAACTACAGCGCGCGCACCAACTACCTGTCGCTCGACCCGACCTACAAGGATCCCCACGGCCGGCCTCTGCTGCGCATCACCTTCGACTTCACCGAGAACGACCTGCGCATGGCCCAGTACGTGACCGACAAGACCGCCGAGATCGCCAAGGCGCTGAACCCCAAGATGATGTTCGCCAGCCCGCGCAAAGGGCCGTGGTCGAACACCTCCTATCAGTCGTCCCATGTGGTCGGCGGCTTCGTGATGGGCGCTGACCCGGCGACCAGTTCGGTGAACAAGCACCTTCAGGTGTGGGGCGTGCCCAACCTGTTCGTGGTTGGCGCTTCGGCCTTCCCGCAGAACCCTGGCTACAACCCCACCGGCACCGTCGGCGCGCTGGCCTTCAAGGCCGCCCACGCGATCCGCACTCAGTACCTCAAGCGCCCCGGGGAGATGATCAACGTATGAAGACTCTCCTCAGCGTCAGCTTCGCCCTGCTGGCCACTGCCAGCGCCGGGGCCCATGCGGTCGGCGGCCAGGACGCCTACGAACTGGTACAGAAAGGCCGCTACATCGCCACCCTTGGCGATTGCACCGCCTGCCACACCATTCCCGGCAAGCCGCTGTTCTCTGGCGGCGTGGCCATCGACACGCCGTTCGGCAAGCTGCTGGGCGCCAACATCACCCCGGATCAGCAAACCGGTATCGGCCGCTGGAACTTCGAGGAGTTCGAAGCCAGCATGGCCCGCGGACACCGCCGCGACGGCAAGCAGCTCTACCCGGCGATGCCCTACGCGGCGTACACCAAGGTCACTCGCGAAGATAACCAGGCCCTGTGGGCCTATCTGCGCACCATCGAACCGGTGCACAACGAAGTGGAAACCAACCAGTTGCCCTTCCCCTTCAGCGTGCGAATGAACATGAAGGTGTGGAACTGGATGAACTTCACCGAAGGCGAATTCACGCCCGCGGCCGACAAGAGTGAACAGTGGAACCGCGGCGCCTACCTGGTGCAAGGCCTGGGACACTGTGGCAGCTGCCACACGCCAAAAAACCTGATCGGCGGCGACAAGAACGCCGAGTTCCTGCAGGGCGGCAACCTGCAGGGCTGGATGGCGCCCAACATCACCGGTGCCGCTCATATCGGCCTGGGCGACTGGAGCGAGGCGGACATCGTCCAGTACCTGAAGACCGGTGCCAACCGCTACGACATCGCCTCCGGGCCGATGGCCGAAGCGGTCGAGCACTCCACCCAGCACTGGCGTGACGATGACCTGATGGCCGTGGCCGTGTACCTCAAGGATCTCGACCACGAGCACGACAAGCCCGAGCCGCTGGCCGCCGCTGACGCTGTGATGAAAGCCGGCAGCGCGATCTACGCCGACCGCTGTTCGGGTTGCCACACGCCGAACGGCGAAGGCATCGCCACGCTGTTCCCGAAACTGGCCAACGCACCGCTGGTCAACGCTCAGGATGCCGCCTCGATGATTCGCGTGGTGCTGGCCGGTAACCGCGCCGTGAGCACCGAAGCAGCGCCCACCGGCCCGGCGATGCCGGCCTTCGCCTGGAACCTGTCGGACGAGAACGTCGCCGATGTGCTGACCTACATCCGCAACAGCTGGGGCAACGCCGCCGCACCGATCAGTGCCGACGAGGTACGCAAACAGCGCGAGGCCCTGCAGAGCGAATAAGGCCGCCGGGACAATCGCCGAGGGCCTGCTCGATCAGGCCCTCGGCGAGGCCCACTGCAGCGCGGCGAAACTGATGCGATAATCGGCGTCTTTCAAGGGCCGGCGACGCAGGAATGACACGATGAAGTACTCACAGCGTGGCTCGGGCCACCTGTTCAGCCTGATGGTTCTCGGGCTCATTGTCTGGGGCGCTTACGTCACCGTTTACGTGCCCTACGAGCACCGCAAATCGATGGACGCCTTTCGCAGCAACCCGCCTGCGGTAAGCCCGGCGAAAATGGCGGTGATCGATACCTACAAGGCCAGGCCGACACCGACCCAACTGCCCCACGGGCTGTATACCGGCCAGGTCGAGCAGGACGGCTACCCGATGACCATCAGCTTCGCCTTCGGCGACGGCCAGGTCATCACCAAGAAAGCGCATATCAAGACCTACGAATTCACCGGCACCGCCCGTTATGCCTTAGACGGCGCGGTGATGACCTTCAGCGAAATCAAGGGCGACGCTGTGCTATTCCCGCAGCCGGGCGAGCCGCTGGAGGTGATCAGCGACACCGAGGTGCATATTCCCGGGCCGGATAAACCCCTTATCTTAGAGAAGAAATAACGCTTCCATGCAATAACCAACCAAGCCAGGCAATAAGCTCCGTATTTATAATCAAGACACAACCGTAAAGGTGCAGATGCAAATACTATCTTCTTGCTCTAACAAACGAGTGACAGGAGAGCCCTGGCTTAACACGCATCATCTGTATCGGTTCAACGCTCTCTACACCCTCCACAGCCTTAACTAAAACCACCCCACAATACTCTTGCTCTCTGGTGAACCCAGGTAACAGACCTGCTTTATTTTCACTCCAAGAACCCGATCTCAAATCATAATTCGCACCAACCTGGGGAGTAAAGGAGAAACTTATCTCACAATAACTTTTATGCCCTAGCGACTTACCATAGCCAATCAGCAGACTTTTACCCGCCCAAACCCTAGCCTCGGTGAGGCCAACCGACTTAGTTAATAATGTTGATCCAGCATAACATCCATCCTTACTCAAATTTATAACACTGAGATTGACCCAATCGGAATCATACATCCGCAACATTGCGGACGGGTCGCCTGACACGGGAAAAACGTAACTTTCCTTCGGCACAAAGAAACTACAACCACCTAGCAAGACCCCGACAGCCAGAGCAGTCATCAAACGGATACTACTTTTATCCAAACGCATCAATTCACCCCAAACAGACAATATAAAATCGATCGTTTCTTCAAGAGATCAATACATAGACAGGATACAGGCAACAATAGTCATTAGATCAACGTCACCTGTTCCTTGATTTTTTGCTACATGAATCAGGTAGGACTCGCCAAAGTTGCCATGAACTCGCCGACTTCTGGTGGTGACATAAGCAAGGTTTCAATTACAGAAATTACGGCTTTCTCCTGCTTGCTGATTTTGCTGCCGAATCCTAAAAATCCACCGCCCGAGGAGGCAGCAACCGCGCTGGCAAATGCCAGCAAATCTCTCTTGAACGCTGCCGCAGCTTCATCCTCGGCGTTGTCGGCAAGCAGCCTACTGAGGCCTGCGAAATACTGTGCCACGCTGAACTGCCCGCTGGAGAAGTGAACCAGGAACTCCATCATCAGTTCTCTACCCTGACGCACGTGCGGACTCAGCTCCAGCATGACACGCTGCATCAGGACGCTTGGATACTTGCCAGACTCTTTGAACAAGTCACCAAACGCCTTGATTTCTTTTTCGTCGATATCACCATCTGCGCTGGCAACCATGAAAAATATGGCGAGCGGCGCATTTCGCAAACTCGCCCACTCGCCCGTAGAAAACCCGGAAAATCCAGATACACTCGTTGGCTGCCCCTGCTGACTCGCCTTCCAAATCTTTGCTGCATCAGTGTGCTCATCACGCCCCTCAAAAAAGGCATCCATTATCGAGGGTATTTGCTCTGATTGCAGATTCTGAAGATTCAACAATTTTGGGTTGAAGACTGAAAACCCTTCACTACTCAATGCATGCCGGTAAGGAATAGCCAACTGTAACTCGCTTTTCTCAAGGCCATAGGTGCAAATATTGAGAAGCAGCGCATCAACTTTACCTACCTCTGGCAAGGTGATGAAACCATCGACGACCCATACACCTGCAGTTGCCTGGTTCGGGTTTTGGTCATACATTCGCTCGCCCTCAGCCATTGCCTGTTCCGCAGTAGGTGACACGACGCGCACCATATTCGTCTTGCCATCTCTTCCAAGATAGCCGTAGATCGGTATTAAAAGTTCTCCATCGCAGACGCTGAGAACAGCGTGTGCAGCCACACGCCCTGCCATCTTATAAGATTCCTGCATTATTACATCCTTTTAACAATTACAGTGTTTTAGGGATTAATCGGAACTATCTGCCTCTCCGGAGGACACTGACCAAAGGTTCTATGGATCATGCATAACCTCGCCAGCCATCCGGTATTGAACCCATCACATTAGAAGCGAGGCAAATCTGCAAAAGTAATATTAGATGGCACTGAGTCGACCTGCCGGAAATCGTGTTTTTTATAAAAGCAGAAATTACCAGACCACTCAGCAGTACGCTTTTTGAGAAACACCACTCAGTATTCTAACAGTAAAATCCATTTCCATTCTCCCGTGCAAATCGCGACTAACTAGAGCGAATCCAACTTGGATAACGACAACTCATCTACACGACTTGGATAACAGAGTTACGCGCCAAAGAAATCACATAGCCATCATCCTATCAGGCTCCCAAATACTCAGAATGTGACGGTCTGCCAAATTCCAACCATCTGTCCATTGCGCCGAAATGTACCTTAGCCATGCGAAGGGTAGCTGTCGCTCTGACCTTGATGAGCCGTACCCCTTCGATGCCGACCCAAACCCTGCTCCTTCAATAAGCTAATGCGTCGATAGCGATCAGAGACACAGGAGTGCATATCCCCGGGCCGGACAAACCGCTGGTGCTGACCCGCCAGTAAACCCAACGGCGATCAGGAATCGCCGTCGCGCTCTCGCTCGATCAACTCGGCCACCTTGGCTGCCGCTTCCACTTCGCTGGCAAAGAAGTGCTGCTGATCATCGGCGGTGACCACCTGGAAGATCTCTTCATCGCCCAGGTGCCTGTGTTCTTCGGGTATGTCGCTGCCCTGCAGTTTTTTCAATCTCACGGCCATTGCGGCGCACTCCTGATTGGTAACCCTCCAGCTATGACCGACCGGCATCTGGCGAAGTGCTGGGTAAATTTCGGGTTGTTCACCGCGTCTGAGGCGGACATCGGACGGGCCAATACGTATTCGCTGTCGATGATTGGGCACGCACCAAGGCCCAGCGCCTGGCACGATGATTTCGCCCCTGGCCGCAGGCGAGAATGCACCAGCACCTGAAGAGACCTGACGCATTCGCTCAGAGCCTGTTCACGATTTTCTAGGCGACATCAAAGAGGCCGCTGCAAGGCAAAGCGACCGTTCGAACCAATCTGTAGGAGCCCCGACCTCGGGCGAAACGATTGCAGCTTGGCTATCTATCGGCGGCGCCTGAGCGAATCGCCGCGAGGTCGCAGCTCCCACAGAAACGGGCCAGGTTCTCAGTCGCACGCCTCGGCGCGCTGGATCGCGCCGGCCAGGATGCGCGACAGCTGCTCCACCGAGTACGGTTTGTGCAGCAACTCGAAGCCGTGGCTGCCCTGCTGCGCCAGCACCTCGCTATAGCCGGAGGTGAGCACCACCGGCAGCAAGGGGTGATTGCGGTGGATCGCCTTGGCCAGGTCGATGCCGTTCATGCCGGGCATCACCACATCGGAGAACACCACGTCGAAGCGCTGCGCCGCATCGCCAAGGCACGCCAGCGCCTGCTCGGCGCTGCAGGTCAACGTGGGCTGGTAGCCGAGTTCGATCAGCGCGCTGACGCAGAAGCTGCCGACGTCGGGATTGTCCTCGACGACCAGCACGCGGGTGTCATGGGCGCCGTCCAGCGGTTGCGGCTCGGCATGCTTGGCACGAGACGACGGCCGCGCCGCGACCCGCGGCAGATATAGCGTGAACGTGGTGCCCTCGCCCACCACGCTGTCGACCATGATCTCGCCACCCGACTGCTTGGCGAAGCCGAACACCTGGGACAGGCCCAGGCCGGTGCCCTTGCCCAGTTCCTTGGTGGTGAAGAACGGCTCGAAGATCGCCTCCAGGTGCTCCGGCTCGATGCCCGTACCGTTGTCGGTAATGGACACGGCGATGAAATCGCCATTCACCGCAGCGCCCATGCGGCCTGCCGGAATCTGCGTGCAGGGCTTGGCGCGAATCTGGATGCGCCCGACGCCGTTGAGCGAGTCGCGGGCGTTGAGCGCCATGTTGACGATGGCCGTGTCGAACTGGTTGGCATCGGCGTAAACGTGGCACGGCTGGCTGGGCAACTGGAGGGCGAGCTCGATGCGCGTGCCGTTGAGGGTTTCCAGCATGTCGGTCAGCGCTCGCAGGCTGTCGCCCACCGCGAACACTTCCGGGCGCAGGGTCTGGCGCCTGGCGAAGGACAGCAGTTGCCCGGTCAGCCTTGAGGCGCGGTCGACCGTATCGGAAATCGCCTCGATGTAGCGCAACCGCTTCTGCTCTGGCAGGCCAGGGCGCTTGAGCAGGTCGCTGGACGACTTGATCACCGTAAGCAGGTTATTGAAATCATGGGCGACCCCGCCGGTAAGCTGGCCGACCGCCTCGAGCTTCTGGGCCTGGCGCAGGGCCGACTGGGTGCGCTCCAGCTCCAGCTGCGAGCGGAGCTGCTCGGTGATGTCGTGGGCGAAGTGGAAGGCGCCGATCACCTGCCCGTCGGCATCGTGCAGCGGCGTGTAGGCGAGCTCGTAGCTGCGCCGCTCGCCGTTGGGCTGGCCATATTCGGCCGCCACGCGAAAGGTTTCCCCGCGCAAGGCGCGCTGCATGTAGGCGCGCAGATCCTGGCCCTGCTCAGAGGTGACCAGGTCGGGCAGTACTTCGCCGCCCTGCACGGCGACACCGTAGAGTTCCTGCATGGCGCGGGCGTGGGCCTGGTTGAAGGCGATCTGCCGGCACTCGGTGTCGAAGATGCAAATGGGTGCTGCGTTGGCCTCGATCACGTCGCGGAACAGGCGCAGCTTGGTGGTGCGTTCGACCACCTGTTGCTCCAGGGTAGCGTTGAGCTCGCGCAGCTGCGCCTCCCGCGCCTTGAGCGCCGCCTCGGCCTCCTTGCGGGCGCTGATATCGGAGGCCGCGCCCAGCCAGCTGCTGACGGTGCCATCGGCAGCGAACAACGGCACCGCACGCACGTGGGCCCAGCCGATGGTGCCATCCACACGATTGACCGGATGCTCGATGTGGTAGGTGCCCGTTTCAATGGCCCGGGCGATTTCCGCACGTACCATGTCCCGGGCTTCGGCCGGAATGTAGTCGTCCAGCCAGCTGCTGTTGGTGGTCTGGGTATCGGGGATGAAGTTGCCACCATTGAGCTCGTGCAGCTGGCTCCAGTCGGCGCTGATATGAAAGCGCACCTCGGAGGACGAGCGGATCAGCGCATCCAGGCGCTGTTCGCTGTCGCGCAGTGCCTGGGAGGCTTTGACATGCTCGGTGGTTTCCCGGGTAAAGCACAGCACGCCGGCGATCTGCCCGGCATCATCACGCAAGGGCGAGAACGAATAACTCCACCAGGTCTGCTCGGGTTCGCCACGTCGCGCCATCTCGATGGGCATATCGACGAAGCGTACGGCTTGCCCCTGCAGGGCTTGCTCGAGGGGTGCGCGCACCGCCTCCCAGGCATCGGCCCACAGCACCGCCAACGGCTGCCCGAGAGCACCTGGCAAGCGCGGCCCCAAAATCGGCCGATAAGCATCGTTGTAGAAAAAGATCAGCTCCGGCCCCCAGACCAGATACATGCTTTCCGGGGAGTCGAGCATCAGCTCCAGCGCGCTGCACAGGGAACGCGGCCATGTCGCAGGAGAGCCCAGCGCAGATGTCGTCCAATCGTGATCACGGATCAGGGCACCGGTCTCGCCGCCGCCGATCAGAAACGCTCGTTGTTCCATGGGATCCGCATTCATATCCAGTGCAGTTGAACGACGACGCTCAGGGATGGAAACCGCTGCCATTTGGCCAGCAACCGGGCAGCGCGGATACAGAGTGCGCCGGATGGCGTGCAGTTCCGGTTATATCGATACAGCGCCCCCTGCCTGGCACGCTTCAGTGGGCAGGATCATACGTCATCGGCCGCCAGTAACGCTGCTGAATACGCGCCAGCTCACCGCTCAGGCGCAGTTGCTCGAGCGCATCGGCCCAGGCAGCGACCAGGGCATCGTCGCTGTCCTTGCTGAAGGCGATGTACAACGCCGAGCGATACAGCGCGACGGGCACCCGGCGCAGCGTGCCGGGGGCGATATCCAGCTGGGCGCTGTAATAGGCCACGCCCGCATCGGTGTCACCGACGATGATTCCCGTGCGCCCGGCCAGCAGCATGCGGTAGAGCTGTTCGCTGCTGTTCGCATTCTTGTCCAGGTTAGCGAAACCCTGGGCTTCGAGCGTCTGCGGGATGATCCCGGCATGCCGGGTAGTGATCTGCGGCGCCTGGCGCAACTGTTCGAGGGAGCCCAACGGCGGCGTGCCGGCCAGCTGGTAGGGGTAGATCGACTCCTCGGCGATGGGCCCCACCCACTTGTACAGCGCCTCACGCTCGGGCGTGCGGAACATCGAATACATGATGGTCTTGGGGCGATTCATCAGCACATGGGTGGCCCGCATGCTCGGCACCACCACGATCTCGAAGCCGTCGCCGGTCAGGGTCATGATCGCCCGCACGATATCCGTGGCCATGCCGGTCAGCTGGTCGCCCTGCTGATAGTTGTAGGGCGCCCACTCCTCGGTGACGATCTGATAGGGCTCGGCTCGGGCGAAGGCGCCGAGCAGCAGGCAAAACAGCGCGAGGACAGGGCGGAAAGATTTCACGTGGGGGTCTGGTTTCGCGGCGGCACCGGGACGGCAGAGAATAGTGCCACAAGCATAGCTGCCGCGACTGCACTCGGGCTGGCTGGCAAGTCAGTCGCCCGACAACTTACCTTCACTGGCCAGCGCCTCGACCATGAAATCGACGAAAGCGCGAACCCTCGGCGACAGGTGCCGAGACTGCGGATAGACGATGTAAATCACATCCGCGGCTGGCTCCCAGGCATCGAGAACCGGCACCAACTGGCCGGCGTCTATTTCCCGCTTCACGTGATAATCGTGAATCTGCCCCAGGCCGAAGCCTGCCAGCACCGCGGTATGCAGGGCCAGGCCATCGTTGAAGGTCAACGAGCCTCTGGGCTGAGAAGCGCGCGGCTCATCCGCCGCCTTAAAAGCCCAGGCACGTGAGCGCCCGGTTTCGTGATAGGTCAGCGCCAGGCAGTTGTGCCGTGTCAGGTCGTCAGGCGACTCGGGCACACCGTGCCTGGCGAAATAGGCGGGTGCGCCCACCACGCGGCGGCGCACCTGAAGCAGCGGCCGTGCGATCAGGCTGGAGTCTTCCAGAGGGCCGAAGCGAATGGCCACATCCATGCCCTCGTCCACCAGATTGACGTAGCGATCGGTGATCGAGACAGCCAGATCGACTTGTGAATAACGCGCCTGAAACTCGCCCAGCAGCGGCACCACCCGGTTGCGTCCGAAGGACACCGGCAGGCTGAGTCGCAGAGTACCCGTCGGCTGCCGTCCGGCACGGCAAAGCACCAACCTGGCGTCGTTGAGATCGGCGAGCACCTGCCGGCAACGATGGAAGAACGCCTCGCCATCGACTGTCAGGTTGACGCTGCGCGTAGTGCGCACCAACAAGGCCGTGTCCACCTGGGCTTCCAGGCGTTTGATGGCATTGCTCACCCCGGCCTGGGTAATACCCAGCGCCTCGGCCGCCCGTACGAAGCTCTTGCGCTCGGCCACCTCGACGAAGATACCCAGCGTCTTGAGATCCAGATCCATCACTATCGCCCACTCATCACTCACCGTTATGAGTGATGTTACGCCACTGCCGATTTTCTGTTGATCGCCGCGCCCTAGGATAGGTACACAACACCACGAGGAATTGGCGATGAACGACACGACTCATGACGAAGCCGCCTTCGCTTCGATCTTCGAACACCGCATGCAAGGCGCTGCGGGCGAGCGCCTGCATTACGTGATCGGCGGCCAAGGCACACCGATGCTGCTGGTACCCGGCTGGCCGCAGACCTGGTACGCCTGGCGCAAGACCATGCTGGCGCTCGCCGAGCATTACACGGTGGTTGCCATGGACCCGCCCGGCCTCGGCGACTCGGACAAACCCTACGGCGGCTATGACACCGACAGCGTGGCTAGGCGCCTGCATGAATTGACCCAAGCCCTGGGCTGGAAGCGCTTCGATTTCGTGGGCCACGATGTGGGGGTATGGATCGGCTATGCCTACACCAGCCTGTTCCCACAGCAGGTTCGCCGGATGGCCCTGCTGGACGCCACCGTGCCCGGCCTCGCGCCAGCGCAGATGTACGCCTTCGAGCCAGAACGCATCAGCAAGAACTGGCACTTCTTTTTTCTCGCCCAGGCGGACCTGCCCGAGGCACTGATCAGCGGCCGCGAACACGCTTTTCTCAGTTGGCTCTTCCATGCCAAGAGCGCCAACAGCGGCTGGCTCGAACCGCGGGCGCTGGCCGAATACGTCCGCTGTTACTCCGCGCCAGGCGCCTGGCGAGCGGCAGCCAACTATTACCGGGCGCTGTTCGACAGCATGGCGCAGAACCATGTGCATGCGCGCAAGCGCCTAGAGATGCCGGTACTGGCCATGGGCGGCGAGGCGGCACTGGGCAGCATGATGGAAAGCATGATGAGGCAGGTGGCCGATAACGTGACAGGCGTGATCGCCCCGTGCGGGCACTATATCCCCGAAGAGGCGCCCGACTTCGTGGTCGGGCATCTTCTTGAATTTCTGAAGTGAAGGAGCTGTTGGATTGCAAGAGGCTGCGCAGCGGTGGTGGTTGAGAACGCCCAAGCCCTATATCTACAAAGTCAACGAATGATATAGATTATTATTCGTCACACCTCTATCTTTACCCTCCCTACTACCTTCGATCATGCGATCAGCAGGATTGCTCATGTCTATTCCTCGTACGCCAAACAAGACCACGCTGACCTCCCTGTGGCTGCCCGTGTGCCTTGCAGCCAGCTTTTCCTCTGCGGCTGTCTATGCGCAAACCTCGCTGGACACCTCGCCACAGGAAGCGCAGTCAGCCGAAGTGGACGATGCGGCGGGTGCATCGCTCGAACTGGAGGAAACAGCGATCTCCGCCAGTGCCGATGCCTCACGCGAAGGCCTGGTGCCTGAATTCGAGGGTGGGCAGGTAGCACGCGGCGGGCGCGTGGGGATTCTTGGCAACAAGGACTACATGGATACGCCGTTCACCTCCACCAACTACACATCGCAGTTGATCGAGGATCAGCAGGCCCGCAGTGTCGCCGACGTTCTGCAGAACGACCCTTCTGTACGGATTGCCCGCGGCTTTGGCAACTTCCAAGAACTGTACGTGGTGCGTGGTTTCCCACTTTACTCGGACGATATCTCCTATAACGGCCTATACGGCCTGCTGCCGCGCCAATATGTGGCCTCCGAATTCATCGAACGGGTCGAAGTATTCCGCGGCGCAAGCGCCTTCCTCAATGGCGCCGCACCAGGTGGCACCGGCATCGGCGGTACCGTCAACATCCTGCCCAAGCGTGCACCCAACGAACCGCTGACCAGATTGACCGTAGGTGCAGACAGCGGTGGCCAGGGTACGGTGGGCGCCGATATCGCTCGGCGCTTCGGCCCTGAGAACCGTTTCGGCGTGCGCCTCAACGCTTCCAAGCGGGATGGTGAGACAGGCGTCAAGGACGAAGACCAGACCCTGGATATGTTCGCTCTGGGGGTGGATTACCAGGGTGACAGGCTGCGCCTCTCGGCGGATATCGGCCATCAATATCACTTTCTCGATAACCCACGCCCCAGCGTGACTCCCAATGGAGGCATCCCAAGCGCACCGGACGCCAAAGATAATTTTGCCCAACCATGGACCTACTCCAAGGAAAAGCAGACCTTCGGCACCTTCCGCGCCGAGTACGATTTCGCGGATTCGCTCACCGGCTGGCTGGCCGCCGGTGTACGTGACGGAGAGGAGAAGAACCGGCTGGCCAATCCGAACGCTACCCCCGACGGGGCGACAAGCATCACACCCTTTGAGAACTATCGCGAAGACAGCGTCTTTACTGGCGAAGCGGGCCTGCGAGCCAATTTGCAAACGGGGACCGTGTCGCATGAACTAGTGACGTCCGTTGCGGTTTTCGACTCGCAAGAAAAGAACGCCAACAAGTTCTATTCCACCTTCAGCGGCAATCTTTACGATCCGATCGATGTGCCCCAGCCCACGACCATCACTTACGATGGTGGCGATCTTTCCGATCCTCATGTCACGGAACGCACGCATACCAAGAGCTTGGCGCTCGCTGATACCCTGGGCTTTCTCGACGACCGCCTGCTAGTCACGCTAGGTGCGCGCTGGCAGGGCATCGAGACAAAGAGCTACTCGTCGCAGACAGGCGACCGCAGCGGCCAGTTTGATGACCATGAGATCACGCCGGTCGCAGGGGTGGTGTATAAGCTGACGGATGAACTGTCAGCCTATGCCAACTACATCGAAGGGCTGACCAAGGGAGATGCCGCGCCAGCGACATCCGGCGGGCTACCGGTGCTCAATGCTGGAACCTCGTTGGCTCCGTACGTCGCCAAGCAGACCGAGGTCGGCCTGAAGTATGACGGCGGCGCGCTGGGCGGTAGCATCGCCGTGTTCCAAACAGAGCGGCCATTCGGCCTCGTCGAAAACCAAGTTTTCCGTGAAGGTGGTGAACAGCGTAACCGTGGCATCGAGCTGTCGGCGTTCGGCGAGCCTGTCCTCGGTATCCGTGTGCTGGGTGGTGTGACGCTGCTCAATGCCGAACAGACGAAGACCCTCAACGGCGTCAACGATGGCAATGACGCCATCGGTGTACCCAAGGTGCAGGCTAACCTAGGTGGCGAGTGGGACGTCCCGGGCGTAGCCGGCCTGACGCTCACAAGCCTTGTCGTGCACACCGGCAAGCAGTACGCCAGCGCCGACAATGACCTGAGGCTGCCGTCCTGGACCCGTCTGGATCTGGGGGCACGCTATAAGCTCAAGCTGGACGAGCGCGACGTTACCTTGCGTGCCCGACTGGATAACGCCACAGGCCGTGACTATTGGGCGTCCGCTGGCGGTTTCCCTAATTCCAACTACATGGTCCTCGGGGCACCACGCACGCTCTCGGTCAGCGCGACGGTAGATTTCTGAACCGCGAAATTCGCTGACTGCCGAACAAAGAGCGGGACTGAAGGTCCCGCTCTTTTTTTGCATCAGCCAAAGTGCAGCTCGGGTGCAGTTGGAACACCGGCATTAGTCACTCAGCCCTTTCCCGCCGCCTCGATCCGCGCAATCTCCTCCGGCTGCACGTAGTAGTCGGTGTCCTCGTCGTAGCTGCGCACGATGAAGCAGGCGATGCTGGCGATGAAGGTCACGCCCACCAGCCACCAGATGTGCCAGATCAGCGCGAAGCACATCAGGGTCATGAACGCCGAGGCGATCAGGCCTATGCCGGTGTTGCGCGGCATATGGATGGGGCGGAATTTGCTCGGTGCGGGTGGGCGACCGTCGCGCTTCTGCTCGTGGAATTCGTCGACGCGGTCGCCACGCGGCGTGATCGCAAAGTTGTAGAACGGCGGTGGCGACGAGGTCGACCATTCCAGGGTGCGAGCATCCCACGGATCGCCGGTGTGGTCGGCCAGTTCCTTGCGCTTGATGATCGACACGGCGATCTGGATCAACGTGCACAGAATGCCCAAACCGATCAGCACGGCGCCGACCACGGCCACGTACAGGTACGGCTCCCACTCGGGATTGGTGGTGGTGTTCAGGCGCCGGGTCATGCCCATGAAGCCCAGGATGTAGAGCGGCATGAAGGCCAGGTAGAAACCGACGATCCAGAACCAGAACGATGCCTTGCCCCAGCCTTCGTGCAGCCGGAAACCGAACACTTTCGGGAACCAGTAGGTGATGCCCGCCATGTAGCCGAACACTGCGCCGCCGATGATCACGTTATGGAAGTGGGCGACCAGGAACAGGCTGTTGTGCAGCAGGAAATCCGCACCGGGCACCGCCAGCAGCACGCCGGTCATGCCGCCGATGGAAAAGGTGATGATGAAGCCCAGGGTCCACAGCACCGGCGTGGTGAACTCCAGGCGGCCACGGTACATGGTGAACAGCCAGGTGAAGATCTTCACCCCGGTGGGTACCGCGATGATCATGGTCATGATGCCGAAGAAGGCGTTGACGCTCGCCCCCGAGCCCATGGTGAAGAAGTGGTGCAGCCACACCACGAACGACAACAGGGTGATCGCCACGGTGGCCCAGACCATCGAGTGATAGCCGAACAGACGCTTGCGGGCGAAGGTCGCGGTGACTTCGGAGAACACCCCAAAGGCCGGCAGTATCAACAGGTAAACCTCGGGGTGGCCCCAGGCCCACACCAGGTTCACGTACATCATCGGGCTGCCGCCGGCGGTGTTGGTGAACAGGTGGAAATCCAGGTAGCGGTCCAGCGTCAGCATCGCCAGGGCCACGGTGAGGATCGGGAACGCCGCGCAGATGATCACGCTGGTGCACAGGATGGTCCAGGTGAAGATCGGCATCTGGAACAGGCCCATGCCCGGCGCGCGCATCTTGAGGATGGTGACCAGGAAGTTGACCCCGGTGAGCAGCGTGCCGAGCCCCGAGAGCTGCAGGCTCCAGATGAAGTAGTCGACGCCGACGCCCGGGCTGTACTCGATGCCCGAAAGCGGCGGATAGGCGACCCAACCGGTCATGGCGAACTCGCCGACGAACAGCGAGATGTTGGTCAGCAGCACGCCGCCGACGAACAGCCAGAAGCTCAGCGAGTTGAGCAGCGGAAAGGCCACGTCGCGGGCGCCGATCTGCAGCGGCGTGACGATGTTCATCAGCCCAACCACCAAGGGCGTGGCGACGAAGAAGATCATGATCACGCCGTGGGCGGTGAAGATCTGGTCGTAGTGATGGGGCGGCAGGTAACCCTCGGCGCCGCCGGTGGCCACGGCCAGCTGGGTGCGCATCATGATGGCGTCGGCGAAGCCGCGCAGCAGCATGATCAGGGCGACGATCACGTACATCACGCCGATTTTCTTGTGGTCGACCGAGGTCAGCCATTCGCGCCACAGCCAGCCCCACTTCCTGAAGTAGGTCAGCGCGGCGAACAGGCCCAGGCCGCCGAGCGCCACCAGGATCATGGTGACGACGAGGATGGGCTCGTGCAGGGGTATGGCGTCGAGAGTGAGTTTTCCGAGCATGTGTCGATACGGCGCCGGCTGGCGGCGCGCGGGCTCCTTGGGTCAGTGAGAATCAGAGGGATCGGCGACGGAACAGCGGCCGCGGCTCGATGACCGAACGGCCGTACTGCACGCTCATGCCGGCCAGGCCCTTGAGGGCATCGTGCACGGGCTTGTCCTCGCGCACCGCGAAGCTGTCGAAGCCGCACTGGCGCATGTGGGCGAGCTGGTCGCGCAGCACGTCGCCGACCGCGCGCAGTTCCCCGCGCCAGCCCAGGCGAGTGCGCAGCAGGTAGGCCTGGCTGTAGCCGCGGCCGTCGCGAAAGCTGGGGAAGTCGATGGCGATCAGGGGCAACACGGCGAGCCAGGGCTGCAAATCCAGGGGCTCGTCGTCGGGGCTCAGCAGCAGGCCGTCGCAGCGGGTTTGCGCGCCAGCCTCCTGCCGCTCGCGCCAGCGCGCCAACGGCAGAATCAAGGGCTGCTGCTCCGTGATCTCGCCATCACGGGATAGCACCCAAGGGTCGTCGGTGACGATGCGTGGCGCGCCGTCGCGCAGGCTGATCAGGTTGTTCATGCCGGCGCCTCCGCCTGGCGATACACCTGCGCCTTGAAGGGCTCGATGCCAACGCGCTGCACGGTGTCGATGAACCGTTCGTTACCCTGGCGCTGCTCGTCGAAGGTCTCGACCAGGCGCTCGATGACGTCCGGCACCTCGGCGGCGCTGAACGAGGGGCCGATCACCTTGCCCAGTGCGCTGGCCTTGCCCTGGGCGCCGCCGATGGTCACCTGGTACCACTCGCTGCCGTTCTTGTCGACGCCGAGAATGCCGATGTTGCCAATGTGGTGGTGGCCGCAGGCATTCATGCAGCCGGAGATATTCAGGCTGATGTCGCCCAAGGCGTGCAGCGCCTCGGCATCCTCGAAACGTTGCTGGATGGCCTGGGCGATGGGGATCGACTTGGCGTTGGCCAGGGCGCAGTAATCGCCGCCGGGGCAGGCGATCACGTCGGTGAGCAGGCCGATATTGGCGCTGCCCAGACCGATCTCCAGCGCCCGCTGCCAGAGCCCGTGCAGGTCGGCCTTGCGTACGTCGGGCAGCACCAGGTTCTGTTCATGGGCCACGCGGATTTCACCGAAGCCGTAACGCTCGGCCAGCTCGGCGACGGCGTCCATCTGTGCCGAGGTCACGTCGCCCGGCGGCAGGCTGGCACCTGATTTGGTCGACAGCACCACGCTGGCGTAGCCCGGCATCTTGTGAGGCTGCACGTTGCGCGACACCCAGCGGGCGAAGGCGGCATCGCCGGCAAGGGCGGTGCCGAGATCCAGATCGGTGTCCGACAGCGCCGCGTAAACCGGCGGCGCGAAGGTGGCGGCGACGCGCTGGTATTCGGCGTCGGTGAGCTCGGCGGGGCCGTCCTTGATGTGCTGCCACTCGGCCTCGACTTCCCTGGCGAAGGCCTCGATGCCCAGTGCCTTGACCAGAATCTTGATGCGCGCCTTGTACTTGTTGTCACGCCGGCCATGGCGGTTATAGACCCGCAGAATCGCTTCGACGTAAGACAGCAAATGGCGCCACGGCAGGCCATCGCGAATCACCTGGCTGAGGATCGGTGTACGTCCCAGGCCGCCGCCGACCATCACCCGCGCCAGCAGCTCACCGGCGGCATCGCGGTACAGATACAGGCCGACGTCGTGCATCGGTACCGCGGCGCGATCCTCTCTGGCGGCGCACAGGGCGATCTTGAATTTGCGCGGCAGAAACAGGAATTCCGGATTTACCGTCGACCACTGCCGGAGGATCTCGGCCAGCGGCCGCGGGTCGAGCAACTCATCGGCCGCCACGCCCGCGAAGGCTTCGGTGGTGATGTTGCGCACGCAGTTGCCCGAGGTCTGGATGGCGTGCATCTCGACCTCGGCCAGGCGCTCGAGAATATCCGGCACCTGCTCCAGCTCGATCCAGTTGAACTGGATGTTCTGGCGCGTGGTGAAGTGGCCGTAATCGCGGTCGTAGTCACGGGCGATGGACGCCAGGGTGCGCAGCTGGCGGGCCGATAGGGTGCCGTAGGGAATCGCCACACGCAGCATGTAGGCATGCTTCTGCAGGTACAGGCCGTTCTGCAAACGCAGCGGCAGGAACTCCTCCTCGCTCAGCTCGCCGCTCAGGCGTCGCTGCACCTGGTCGCGAAACTGCGCGACCCGCTCGCGCACCAGTGCGTGGTCGTACTCGTCGTAGTGATACATGACAGGCCCCTTGCGCCATGGAACGCGGCAGACAGGGCCGCCACTATGGGCAAGCAGGCAAAAGCAAAACAGCCTCAGATAACTCGCAAAAAACCATATCAGATGGGTATTTCAGAATTCTGTTTAGCGCCTCTCGCTCAATAAATCAGCGGCAGGTCAAGCGGCAAGCGGCGCTCTATCTGATATGCAAAATTCACCAATTCTTAAATCTGATATCTTCTGTAACATCCTTGGGTGCCGCGCTGTCGTGGCATGCCTGCATTCCTGCGCATCGGGTACGCCATGAAACGCTACGAGAAACTCGCCGACGAAATCGCCACCCTGATCCGTTCGGGTCTGTTGGCGCCTGGTGAAAAGGTGCCTTCGGTGCGCCACGCCAGCCGCACCTATGGCGTCAGTGCCTCGACCGTTTTCCAGGCCTATTACCTGCTCGAAGACCGCGGGCTGATCCAGGCCCGTGCACGCTCCGGTTACTTCGTGCGCGAGCATGCCAAACGGCCGCTGCACGAGCCGCAGTTGCGCGCGGGCGCCGCCCAGGCCACCGAGGTGGACGTCAGTGAACTGGTGTTCTCGGTACTCGGCTCGCTGAAGGATCCACACACCGTGCCGTTCGGCTCGGCGTTCCCCAGCCCGGAGTTGTTTCCACTGCCGCGCCTGGCCCGTTCCATGGCGCAGAGCGTGCGCGACATGCCGAACCACGCGGTGATCGCCGACATGACCGAGGGCAACCCGGACCTGCGCCGGCAGATCGCCCTGCGCTATATGCTCAGCGGCGTACGCCTGCCGCTCGAAGAGCTGGTGATCACCAACGGCGCCATGGAAGCGCTCAACCTTTGCCTGCAGTCGGTAACCGAACCGGGCGACCTGGTGGCCATCGAAAGCCCGGCGTTCTACGCCACCCTGCAGGTGCTGGAGCGGCTCAAGCTCAAGGCGGTAGAAATTCCCGTGCATCCGCGTGAAGGCATCGACCTGGACAGCCTGGCCGACAGCCTGCAGCGCTTGCCGATCAAGGCCTGCTGGTTCATGAGCAGCCTGCAGAACCCGCTCGGCGCAAGTATGAGCGACACCAAGAAGGCCGCGCTCTACGAACTGCTGCAGCGCCATCAGGTGCCGTTGATCGAAGACGACGTGTACGCCGAACTGCACTACGGCGCACAGCCGCCGAAACCGGTGAAGAGCTTCGACCGCGAGGGCCTGGTGATGCACTGCGGCTCGTTTTCCAAATGCCTGGCGCCGGGGTACCGGGTCGGCTGGGTGGCGGGCGGGCGCCATGCCCAGCGCATCGCCCGGCTCAAGCTGATGACCACCATTTCACCGTCGGTGCCCGCCCAAGCGGCGCTGGCCGATTACCTGCAGCACGGCGGCTACGACCGCCACCTGCGCAAGCTGCGCCACCAGCTGGAAAGCCAGCAGGGCTCGATGCTCGCCTCGGCCGCCCGGCACTTCCCGGCAGACACGCGAGTAACGAGGCCAAGCGGCGGCTACTTCCTGTGGTTCGAGTTCGCCGAGCGGGTCGACGCCCTGCAGTTGTTTCGCCTGGCGCTGGCCCAGGGCATCAGCCTCGCGCCAGGGCCGATCTTCTCGGCCACTCGCGGTTTCGGCCATTGCGCGCGGCTCAATCACGGCCACCCGTGGACCGCCCAGAGCGAACAGGCAATGCAGACCCTGGGGCGAATCATCGCCTCGTTCTGAGAACCTGTTCAAAGTCTCGCGAGCTAGAGCAATGCAAGGCCTGGGCGGCCCCGCAAAAACAGGCGAGGACGCGGAGTTTACGAGCTGTAAATGAGCAGTCCGACTGGGCTGGCAATCCAGCCTGTTTTTAACGCCGCAGTGCCGACGCGCAGCAGACTTTGAACAGGTTCTGAGCCCGAAAATGTGCGGCACGTCCCGTCTGTTGTGCGCGGCAGCCAGCCGCTAGGCGCCGCCCACCAAACCTGCCCTAATGGCACTTTTCCCTGCGCAGGTTCGCCCATGATTCGTCGCCCCCTCGCCCTGCTCGTCGCCCTGGCTGCCGGTAGCGCCGGCGCCGCCGAGCAGGTGCCGCTCTACAGCAACCTCAAGGACTGGCTGGTGGCCTGTGACAACACACGCCAGTGCACGGCGCTGTCCAACGCCACCGAAGAAGACGTACAGACGCTGCCCACCTGGAGCCTGAGCGTGAACCGTGAAGCCGGCCCCGAAGGTGCGCTGCATGTCGGCCTGTTCAGCTACAACAAGGCCAGCGGCCAGCCGCTGCTCGATGGCAAGCCGCTGAAGGTGAAGCTGCAGCCGGGCAAACTGACCGAGGGTTCGGTGCCGGAGGTTTACAGCGTCGAGGGCAGCGACGCACAGGCGCTGATCGCCGAGCTGCGCAATGGCCAGCGCCTGGTATTACCGACCGAGCAAGGCGAGGCGGTGACCTCGCTCAGCGGCATGAGCGCCGCCTTGCTGTTGATGGATTCGGTCCAGGGTCGCCTGGCCACCACCACGGCGCTGCTACGCAAAGGCAGCAACCCGGCAAACAGCGTACCGCCCGCCCCGGCCGCGCCCCTTGCACCAACCTGGCAAGCGCCCGAAGCGCTGAGCGAGGCAGAGAGCAAGCGCCTGCTGGACACGGTGCGCGAGGCGATGCGCAATGACTGGCAGCCGGAGATGTATGAGGATGAACTGCCCGAGGGCCAGGCCTTCGCGCTCAGTGACCGCGAGGCGCTGGTCATCCTCAAGACCGGCTGCGGCGCCTACAACTGCGCCTACAGCCTGTATCAGGCACCGCTCGATCAGCCGCAGCATGCGCGCAAAGCGCGCATCGCCGAGATACCCGTCTTCGAGGACCTACCACCCAATGGCAGCGTCGAATTCGACCCGGCCAGCGGTGAGCTGAGCAGCTTCACGCTGGCCATGGGCATGGGTGGCTGCGGCTTTACCCAGCGCTGGCGCTACGACGGCCAGGGCTTCGTGCCGCTCCACGCCAGCATACTGGGCACCTGCCTCGGCCTGGATTCGACCTACTGGCCAGTGCTGTGGCGCACCGCCGAGAAGCGCTGAATCTCTGGGAACAGCTTGCCCAGGGTACGCCGCGCCTGGGCGGCTTGCAGGTACGCATAGAGCAGGTCGGTCAGCGCCTCGATATCCAGACGGCGGTCGCCGAGCATCGGGTTGAACAGCCACAGCCGCAGGCGCATGCCCGCGGCGACCGAGCGTGCATCCGGCGCGGCCAGCGATTTGAAGCCTGGCGCCGTGAGCCCCTGCACGCGCTGACCGGCCATCACCGAGAACACCAACGCCGTGCTCAGGTGATGCTGCTCGATCTCGAAGGCATCGAAGCAGTCCCAGGGCGTTGCCTCACGGGCGTTGGCAAATTGCACGCCGTCGGCGGTCAGCAGCATGGCTCGGCGGCCATTACGGCGGCTGAACGCCTCGGCGCAGGCCAGCAGCGCCAGGCCAGCCGCCAGCAGCAAGGCGCCGGGCACCCAGCATAGCCATTGCGCCGAACGCATGTGGATGATGCTCGGCAGGCTGACCAGCCAGCCGCCGATGAACAGCAGTAGCGCGGCCCCCAGGGCGCTGCACAGTGCCTGCCCGGAGGCACGCTCGTGGATTTCGTGACGCTGCTGCGGGCCGTCGGCCTGGGCCTGCAGCTCGCTGAGCAGCGCCGCGCGGCTGGCATCATCCATGCTGTTTCAGGGCATCGAGCTGTTGCTGGGCCAGGGCGGCCTGCACGTAGGCGGTCAGCAGGGCGTGCAGGTCATCGATATCGAGCTTGCTGCCGCCAGTGGCCACGCCGGCGGAATTGATGCGCACATGGGGCTGAGGCTTTTTCAGCGCCATCGCCTGGTTGCCGAACAGCACCGACACCGGGCGGTGGGTCGGCAGCGAGGCGGTGTCGCTCAGGGTCAGTTTCTGCAGGGTCAGCAAGCCTTCGTCCTTGACGAATACGTCGACCACCTTGGTCAGGTCCACGGGGCCACTGAGCGCGGTGTGATGCAGCTCGCGGCGGGTCAGGCGCATGAACACCTCGCGGCCGGCGTTGCGGTGCTGCCAAGTGAGCAACATGAAAAACAGCGTCATGAAGCCACCGCAAATCACCAGGCCGGTCTTGCCGAAACTGAAGCCGCTCCACAGGATGCCCAGCGCGCCCAGGGTCAGCACCGGGCCGAGCACCCAGTAGCGCCTGGTGTTGGTGAACTCCATCTGCTCGGGAACCCGCTCGATGACCTGGGTCAGCTCGGCGATCACGGCGTCACGCTGGGCACCACGCGGGTACATCACGCCGTCGTCGGAGAAGCGCGTTGACAGGGGCTGGTTCATCGGAAAAATCCTCGCATAGACATGATGCGCGGATTATCCGGTCCGTAAGACAGCCTGGGCAGCGCAGCGGCTGGCACTCACAACAATCAGCCGCCCGCTCAACACTCTGCCGTCTGCGCCAGCACCTTATCGCGCCTGCAGGTAGTCGGTGAGAAAGGCCTGGGCATTGCCCTGCTCCGACAGGCCGTTGTCGTAGCCGACCATCAGGGGCTTGGCTTCACCGGGCAGGTACAGCTCACCCCAGCCATTACGTACCAGCAACACCACGAACTTCTTGCCATCGACCTGGGTGCTGTAGCGGGTGTCCCCGGCGTTCTTTTCCACAGCCATGCGCTCGATGCGCATGTCCCAGTCATGGTCCACGCCCTCGACCTGCACCAGCGCCTGGTTGTCACCCCGTGCGCCGATGCGCAGCGTCCATACCTTCACGCCCTGCTCGCCGGAAAACGCCACCACCCTGGACGCCACTTCCGGGCGTTGATCGGCCTGCACCAGGCCGCTGGCCAGCGCCAATACCATGGCCAGCAACGCCGTAGTTCTCGCGAAAATCTTCATGCACCTGCTCCCGTTGAAATCGGTCATTGAAATCAACGTGATGCGGTGTGCCTAGGCGCGCTGCCGCGGCGCACAACAATAAAGCGCTCGACCACAACGACTGCCGGTCGAAGATCGATCCCAGTATGATGTCAAAGTGTTTCACCACCATCCGAGGATGCACCCTTCCCGATGCAACGCTGGACCCCCTACCTGGATACGCAATTCTGCTTCGAGCAGCCGGCCGCCCTTGCCAAGGCGGGCGTGTTCGACGCCAGCACCCCGCGGGTGATGGGCAGCGCCATCGGGCATTACCGTGCCCGCACCGTGCGCCCGCATCTGCAATACTTCGATTGCGACCTGCAGTTTCCCGAACCCCTGCGCATCCACAAGGTGCTACCCGGCAGCCTGTGCATCGTGCAGGTACTCGACGGCAGGTGGGAGCACCGCGTCGATGGCCATCTGCATCGCTACACACCCGGCACACCGCATCTGCTGGGGGTGAGCGAATGCATGGAAGCCGTCGACCAGCTGCCGGCCGGCAGCCACGCTCGCATGGCCGGCCTGCGCATCGCCGGTGACTACCTGCACGAACTGGCCGAAGAAGATCCCGATCTGCAACCGCTGCTCGGCCTGCTCGACGACGGCATCCTTTTTACCGAGCTGCAGCGCTGCAAGGCCCTGGGCGGGCTGCTGCAGCGGCTCTACCAGTCGCCGTATCACGGCACGCTGGAGCGCCTGCACCAGGAAAGCCTGAGCCTGGCCGTGCTGGTGGAGCTGGCGGCGCACTTCAAGGGCCGGGCGAGCTCGGCACCACAACCGGTGCGCGGCCAGCGCGACCTGGCCTTCGAGGCGCGCCGCCTGCTCGATGCCAGCCTGGAGCAGCCGCCTGGCAGCCAGGCGCTGGCGCAGCAACTGGGCGTCGGCGAGACCACCCTGCGCCGCGCCTTCGGCCAGGTGTTTGGACAATCGATGCTGCAGTACGTACGCCAGCAGCGCATGGAGCTGGCCCGCACGCTACTGCGCCAGCGCAAATGGCAGGTGGCGCAGATCGCCTATCGCCTGGGCTACACCAGCCCGGCGAACTTCAGCCATGCGTATCGGGCGCATTTCGGCCATCCGCCGGGGGCGGAGCGCTAGAGAGAAGAGAGATGGCTCGCCCCGCAGCGGCGGGGCGAGCCAGGCGATCAGAGCTGGTCGCCCTTGAGGCCGGCGTACAGGCGGGTCATTTCGTTGAGCTGGCGGAACATCGATTCGGCGTTCACCGCCACGATGGTCGGTACGAAGTCCTTGGAGGCGAAGGCCTTGGTCGCGAACTGCCAGCGCGCGTCGGTCTTGCGCAGGGCGGCGGCGATTTCCTCGTTGGGCGCGCCGGCGGCCTGCAGCTCTTTCATGATGGCATCGAATTCCTTCACCGATGCCTCGAAGTTGGCATCCAGATTCGGCGCCTGCACGCCCCAGGCGCGAGCCATGTAGAACATCGCGGTGCGCTGGGTGAGCACGCGGTTCCAGCCGCTGCGGTTGATCGAATGGGAAGCGGCGTCGCCGTTGTGCTTCTCGAACAGATCGGTGACGTGCTGGGTTTGCTTGACCAGCTCCTCGGCCTTGGCCAGCACCGCCGGCGCCTGGGCCTTGTCCGGCTTGGCGGTGACCATGGCGCGGTAGGCCGTCCAGATCACCTCGACCTGGGCCAGGCCGGCCTGCACTTCGCTGTTGGTCGGGTGAGCCTTGAGCTTGGCGTGATGATCCTCGAACAGCGCGACGCTGGTGTTGAGCTGCTTGGTGGCTTCATCGACCTTCACGTCGGAGCCGATCATCATGTAGTCCTTGGCCATGATCTGCCCCAGGCTGCGCTGCAGGCCGGCCATGTTCATGGCCTCCAGGGGCGCCATTTCCGCCCAGCTGGCAGCGCTGACGAGCGTGAGGCCCAGCAGAAGGGTTTGCATGCAACGTTTGATCAACTCGGTGTCCTCATCCATGCGGATAGCGGGGCAAGTGAAGCCGGCGTGCCAGGGCAGAAGGTGCTGCCTGGATTCCGACGCCAGCGATTCGCTCCAGTCTAATCCAAACACCCGCCCTTGACCTGCCGTCGCCCATCTTTAGCGGCGCCGGCAGTCGACGGATATGAAGATTGGTGAAGCGTGTCACATTGCCATCTGCGCCATCGGCCTAGTCGAGCCTCTCGACTCGCTCGCTGGCCGGCTGCGGCCGCCCGAACAGGTAGCCCTGGAAGTGCGAACAGCCTTCGGCCTTGAGCTGCTCGAATTGCTCGTCGGTTTCCACACCCTCGGCAGTAGTCTTGATCAGCAAGCTGCCGCTCATGCCTGTGATGGCCCGCACGATCGACAGCGCCTCGCGGCTCTTGCCCATGTCCTGGACGAAGGACTTGTCGATCTTGATGCGATCGAAGGAGAACGAGCGCAGGTAGCCCAGGGATGAGTAACCGGTGCCGAAATCGTCCAGCGCGATGTTCAGGCCAAGGGCCTTGAGCGCCTTGAGGGTGTGGATGTTGCTCTCGCAGTCTTCCAGCAGTACCGATTCGGTGATCTCCAGCTCCAGGCGCTCGGGCTCGAGCCCCGAATCCGCCAGCGCCAGGCTGACGACCTTGACCAGGTCGCCGCTCTTGAACTGCACCGGCGACAGGTTGACGGCCACCGTCTGCTTGCCGGGCCAGGTCGCCGCTTCCTGGCAGGCGAGGTTCAGGGCACGGGCGCCGACTTCGTGGATCAGCCCGGTTTCCTCGGCGATGGGGATGAAATCCAGCGGCATGATCAGGCCGTTGCTGGGGTGCTGCCAGCGCATCAGTGCCTCGTAGCCGGACACCCGCGTGCTGCTCGGCTCGATGATCGGCTGGTAGTAGAGCTGCAGCTGGCCCATGTGCAGTGCCGTGCGCAGGTCCGTTTCCATGGTGCGGCGCCGGCGCGCCGCGGCGTCCAGCTCGGGGTGAAAGTAGTCGTAGCGGTTGCGACCATTGCGCTTGGCTTCGTAGAGCGCCATGTCGGCATAGCGCATCAGCTGGTCGGCCTGCTGGTGATCGTCCGGGCAGATGGCGATGCCGATGCTGACGCCAACCGAGAAACTGTGCCCCTCGATCAGAAACACTGGCGCCACCGCAGAAATCAGCCGCTGGGCGGTACGCCTGGCATCCTCGGCGCTGTCCAGGCCATTGAGCACCACGGCGAACTCATCGCCGCCGAGCCGGGCCAGGGTATCGCGCTCGCGCAGCACGGCCTTCAGACGCAGGCCCAGTGCGCGCAGCAGGCGGTCGCCAAAGGCGTGGCCGAGGGCATCGTTGATGTTCTTGAAGTTGTCCAGGTCCAGGCACAGCACGGCGGTCAGCCGGCAATTGTCGGCGCCTTCCTGCAGCGCTTCGTCGAGGCGCTCGGCGAACAGCGTGCGATTGGGCAACCCAGTCAGTGCATCGTGGTGCGCCATGTGCTGGATTTGCGCATGGGCGGCGAGTTCGTCGGTCACGTCCTCGGCGATCAGCAACAGGTAGCTGGCCTGGGCCTCGGAGCCGCTGCTCTGCATCACGCGGGTGCGCAGCATGCGCGGGCCCAGGGGCGTGTCCAGGCAGCTCTCGGACAGATGCAGGGCGTCGCTGCGAATGCACTGGTCGGCCTGCTGCGCGATGAACTGGGCGATGGCCGGCGTCAGGCATTGGTCGGCACGGCGGCCGAGCATGTCGTGGGACAGGCAGCCGAACAGTTTTTCGGCCTGCGGGTTGGCCAGCAGGATCTGCCGACTCTGGGTGTCCTGCACGATCACGCTGGCCGGGATGTTGGCGATCACCGAGTCGAGAAAGCGCGACAGCGTGGCCATTTCCTCACTGTAGTTCTCTGCCAGTTCCTTGGCCTTGAGCACCTCCAGCTCGTTCTTGCGGCGCTCGGTGATGTCGCGGGTGATCTTGGCGAAACCAATCAGTTGCCCGTCGTCATCGTGGATGGCATCGATCACCACGCTGGTCCAGAACAGCGTGCCGTCCTTTCGCACGCGCATGCCCTCGGCCTCGAAACGGCCCTCGCTGCGAGCGGTCTCCAGGCCTCTGCCAGGCAGGCCGGCGGCACGGTCCTCGGCGGTGTAGAACACAGAGAAATGCTGGCCGACGATTTCCGCGGCCAGATAACCCTTGGCACGCTCGGCGCCGGCGTTCCAGTTGGTGACGATGCCTTCGGGGCTGAGCAGGTAGATGGCGTAGTCGACCACGCTCTGTACCAGCAAGCGGTACAGGGTGTCGGCATTGGGCTGAGTGGGCAGCATGGCAGTCTGAGTCCTGTGCACGCGCAGCTCGCGAGCGTCCCGGCTCGGAGGGTCATGCGCTGGCGGGGCATTCGGTCTGTTTGGCGAAGCGCGCGCTGAATGCCTTGGGCAACTGCGAGCGGGCGGGCTTGAGCCTGCCACTCGCAACGTCGTACAGGAGAGTGTGCCGCGCCACATAGCACGGTGCCAGCAATTTATGACCAAGCGGTCAGCATTTACCGATCGAGACGGGGAAACGATGCGCCCACCTGCATGGCAGGTGGGCGTACAAGCGGCTCAGGAGGCTTTGTTGGCCTGAGCGCTGGCCTTGCGCTTGGCCCGACGGGACAGCATGTTCAGGCCCTCGATGACCGCCGAGAACGCCATCGCCGCGTACAGGTAACCCTTCGGCACATGGGCACCGAAGCCTTCGGCGATCAGCGTCATGCCGATCATGATCAAAAAGCCCAGCGCCAGCATCACCACGGTCGGGTTGTTGTTGATGAAGCGCGCCAGTGGGTCGGCCGCCAGCAGCATCACGGTCACGGCAGCGACCACGGCGACGACCATGATCGGTACGTGGGGCGTCATGCCCACCGCGGTGATGATGCTGTCCACCGAAAACACCAGGTCGAGCAGCAGGATCTGCACGATCACCGCGCCGAAACCGACAGTGGCGGCGCGACCGACGAACATGTCGCCCTCGGGCTCGGGGTCGACGGCGTGGTGGATTTCCTTGGTGGCCTTCCACAGCAGGAACAGACCGCCAGCGATCAGGATGATGTCCTTCCAGGAGAACGCCTGGCCAAACAGCTCGATCACCGGGTCGACCAGCTTGACGATCCACGCCACGGTGCCTAGCAGCGCCAGGCGCAGGATCAGCGCCGCGCCGATACCCAGGCGGCGCGCCTTGGCACGCTGATGCTCGGGCAGCTTGTTGGTAAGGATGGAGATGAAAATCAGGTTGTCGATGCCCAGTACCACTTCCATGACCACCAGAGTGGCCAGGGCGATCCAGGCAGCGGGGTCGCTCGTCAATTGCAGGATATAGTCCACGATCACGCACTTTATGGCTGAACAGAAAGCGCATTCTGTGCTTTTGCCATGACGGCGAATATGACAATTTACGACAAATTATTTCACCCCTGTTACATTCCTGAAGCGCCCTGAAATCGGGAGCTGGCGGCGAATCAGGCGAGTGAAATTCCGGATGAACCGGCGCTTCGACAAGGCGATCCACTGCGATCGCCCCGTGCCCTTCCGCATGGCCTCACTGGCGCGCCAGCAATACCACCACCATCAAGCCCAATACCAGGCAGCCGAGCTGCCAGAACAGCAGCGGGTTGCGCTCCAGCAGCGGCACACGGCCACGGCTGAGCAACGCCTGGCCGGGGTGGCGCAGCGCATGGGCGAATTCGTCGGGGTCGGCGTAGCGCTTCAGCGGGTCCGGGTGGCAAGCCTTGCGCAGCACGTCGTCCAACCACAGCGGCAGCGCCCGTCCCTGAGCGGTGGGCGCGTAGCGTAACCGGGCCTGGGCACTGCGGGTGCGCGCCCGCGCCATGCCGGCGCCGTAGGGCAGCCGGCCACTTAGCATCTGATAGGCGATCACCGCCAGGGAGAATACGTCCGAGCGCACCGTACCGGGTTCGCCCAGCCAGTACTCGGGCGCGCTGTATTGGGCGGTGCCGAGGATCGGCTCGTCGCTTTGGCGGCTGGCGACTTCCTGTAGCCCGGCCACGCGGGTGGCACCGAAGTCGATGATCTTCACCGTGCCGGTGCCATCGATCATCAGGTTGGCCGGGCGCAGGTCCTGATGCAGCATTTCCAGGCGATGGAAGGCGCGCAGGCCGCGGGCGATCTGCTCGACGATGCCGCGCACGGTTTCCAGCTCAGGTGTGGGGTGGTCGATCATCCATTGCGCCAGGGTCTGGCCCTCGATGAACTCGCTGACCGCGTACAGATAGTTGCGCTTGCGTGTCGGTGCACAAGCCTTGAGCACATGGGGGCTATCGATGCGCCGGGCGATCCACTCCTCCATGAGAAAGCGCTCGAGGTAACCGGTAGCGTGCTGCAGATCCAACGCCGGGGTCTTGAGCACCACGGTGGCGCCGCAGCCTTCATCGGTGGCCAGGTACACGTGGCTGCGGGCACTGACGTGCAGCGGGCGGACGATGCGGTAGCCATCGAACGACTGGCGCGCTTCCAGCACGGGCGGGCACGGTAGCTCGCCGAGCTTGTGCTGCAACTCGTCGGCCCCTGCACGCGGCAGGCCGTCGACGCGCACCAGCTGCAGGGTCAGATTGTCGTCGCTGCCATTGGCCAGGGCCTGCTCGACGATGGCCTGGGCGGCCTGTTGCAGGTCGCCGGCGTGCTCGCCGATGCAGCGCTGCATGGCAGGCGCCTCGGCGAATTCATAGACGCCGTCGGTGGCCAGCAGAAACAGGTCACCGGCCTCCACGGCCAACGCCTGGTAGTCGATTTCCAGTTGCGGCCCGATGCCCAGGGCGCGGCTCAGGTAACTCTTGCCCTCGCCGACCCACAGGCGATGATCGCGGGTCAGCGGTTCCAGCTCGACGCCACGCAGGCGATAAATGCGCGTATCGCCGACGTGGAACAGGTGCGCCGTGGTGGACTTGAGCACCACGGCGCTGAAGGTGCACACGTAACCGCGGTCCATATCGTAACGGTGCTGGCCGCGCCGCGTCTGGGCGTGCAACCAGGCATTGGTGGCGCTGAGCACGCGGGTCACCGAGGTCTTCACCGACCAGGCGTCGCTGGTGCTGAAGTAGTCGGAGAGAAACGCCGCCACCGCCGTTTCACTGGCGATATGGCTGACGTCGCTGCTGCTGATGCCGTCGGCCAGGGCGATGGCGATGCCCTTGCTGCTCAGTTGCGGCTCGAGGGGCACGCACAGGCCATGGAAATCCTGGTTGCGCGGCTTGCGGCCCTTGTCCGAATACTGGCCGACGCTGATCTGCAGCTGATTGTTCCTGCCCTTCCACAGGTGCTCGGCAGCGGCCATCTCAGTTGTAGGTGCGCTTGGCACCGGTCTTCACGTGGGTGGTGTAGAGCGTCAGGCCGGTAAAGGCCAGGCCGCCGACCAGGTTGCCCAGCGCGGTGGGGATCTCGTTCCAGATCATGTAGTCCATCACCGAGAAATCGCCGCCCAGGATGATGCCGGAGGGGAACAGGAACATGTTCACCACCGAGTGCTCGAAGCCCATGAAGAAGAACAGCATGATGGGCATCCACATGGCGATGGTCTTGCCGCTGACGGTGGTGGAGATCATCGCGCCGACCACGCCCATCGACACCATCCAGTTGCACAGCACGCCACGCAGGAAGATGGTCGCCCAGCCCGCCGCGCCATATTCGGCATAGCCCAGGGTGCGGTCTTCGCCGATGTGCGAGATCTTTTCGCCGATCAGCCCAGGATCCTTGGAAAAGCCGTAGGTGAACACGAAGGCCATCATGAAGGCCACGGTCAGGGCACCGGCGAAGTTGCCGAGAAACACCAGGCCCCAGTTGCGCAGGATGCCGCCCACGGTGACGCCCGGGCGACGGTCGAGCAGCGCCAGCGGGGTGAGCATGAACACCCCGGTGAGCAGGTCGAAGCCCATCAGGTAAAGCATCACGAAGCCGACCGGGAACAGCACGGCGCCGAGTAACGGCGAGCCGGTGCCGACGCTCACGGCGATGGCGAATACCGCCGCCAGGGACAGGATGGCACCGGCCATGAAGGCGCGGATCAGGGTATCGCGGGTCGACATGAAGATTTTCGACTCACCGGCATCCACCATCTTGGTGACGAATTCGGCAGGAACCAGGTAGGACATACTGACGCTCTCTCAAATGAACCAGACACGACGACGGGTAGCCCGCCGCCAAACACGCTCAGGCCGCCAGGCCGATTTCCACGGTGTCGCCATTGAGGCGCACCGGCCATACGCGCAGGCGCTGCTCCGGGTACTCCAGGCAAGTGCCGTCGCGCAGGCGAAAGTGCTGCTTGTAGAGCGGCGAGGCGATCACCAGATCGCCCTTGATCTGGCCGATCAAGCCGCGGCCGATCACGTTGGCGCCGGATTTCGGGTCGCGGTTCTCCACTGCGAACAGCTGCTCGCCGACTTCGCTGTGAGGCAGATGGAACAGGGCGATCTGCGCACCGTCGAGCCAGGCCACCACGCCGGAGTTGGCGACCAGGTCGGCGCTGCGGCACAGCGGTTGCCATTCGGTGGCGGGAAGCGATTGGGCACGCACGGCGTTGGGCTGGCTCATCAGAGCACCTCCTCGGTAACGGGAATCAGATGTAACTCACTGGCGGTAATGGGGCGGCGCTGACCGCGCTCTTTGACGAAATGGATGTCCGGGTCGGCGCGCCGGTCGTTGACGAAGGTGCGGAAGCGCTTGAGCTTCTCCGGGTCCTTGAGGGCGCCCGCCCACTCGCATTCGTAGCGGTCGACCACCAGTTGCATCTGCGCCTCCAGTTCGGTGCCAAGGCCCAGGCTGTCGTCGAGGATCACCGCCTTGAGGTAATTCAGGCCGCCCTCCAGCGACTCGCGCCATACCGAGGTGCGCTGCAGCTTGTCGGCAGTGCGGATGTAGAACATCAGCACGCGGTCGATGGTGCGGATCAGCGCCTCGTCGTCCAGGTCGGTGGCGAACAGCTCGGCATGCCGCGGCCGCATGCCGCCGTTGCCGCACACGTAGAGGTTCCAGCCCTTGTCGGTGGCGATCACGCCGATGTCCTTGCTCTGCGCTTCGGCGCACTCGCGGGTGCAGCCGCTGACCGCGAACTTGATCTTGTGCGGCGCGCGCAGGCCCTTGTAGCGGTCCTCCAGGCGCAGCGCCATGCCGACGCTGTCCTGCACGCCATAGCGGCACCAGGTGCTGCCCACGCAGGACTTCACGGTGCGCAGCGACTTGCCGTAGGCGTGGCCGGTCTCGAAGCCGGCGGCGATCAATTCGCCCCAGATGTCCGGCAGCTCGTGCAGCTGCGCGCCGAACAGGTCGATGCGCTGGCCGCCGGTGATCTTGGTGTAGAGGTCGTATTTCTTCGCCACGGCGCCGATGGCCAGCAGGCCGTCCGGGGTGATCTCGCCGCCGGGAATGCGCGGCACCACCGAATAGGTGCCGTTCTTCTGCATGTTGGCCATGAAGGTGTCGTTGGTGTCCTGCAGCGGAATCAGCGCCGGATCGGTGATCGGCTGGTTCCAGCACGAGGCGAGGATCGAACCCACCGCCGGCTTGCAGATGTCGCAGCCGGTGTGGCCGCGGCCATGCTTGGCCAACAGCTCATCGAAACTGAGCACGCCTTCCACCCGGACGATGGCATACAGCTCCTGGCGGGTGTGGGCGAAGTGCTCGCACAGGCTCTTGTCGACCGCCACGCCGCGGGCGCTCAGCTCGTGCTCGAAGACCTGCTTGAGCAGCGCGCTGCAGCCGCCGCAGCCACTGCCGGCCTTGGTGATGGCCTTGAGCTCGCCGAGGTCGGTGATGCCGGCGTCGACCTGGCAGCACACCGCGCCCTTGCTGACGTTGTGGCAGGAGCAGATGGTCGCGGTATCCGGCAGCGCATCGGCGCCCAGGGTCGGCGCACCGTCGGACAACGGCAGGATCAGGCTCGACGGATCGGCCGGCAGCTTGATGCCGTTCTGGGCGTACTGCAGCAGGGTGTCGTAATAGCTGTTGTCGCCGACCAGCACGGCGCCGATGACGTGCTGACCATCCGCCGAGACCACCAGACGGCGGTAGCTGGCGTTGGCTTCGTCGATGTAGCGATAGCTCTTGGCGCCCGGCGTGGCCCCGTGGGCATCGCCGATGGAGCCGACATCGACGCCGAGCAGCTTGAGCTTGGTCGACATGTCGGCGCCGGTGAACGGTTCATGGGGCTCACCGGCCAGTTGCGCGGCCACGGCGCGGGCCATGCTGTAGCCGGGCGCCACCAGGCCGAATACCGTGCCGTTCCAGGACGCGCATTCGCCGATGGCATGGATGGCCGGGTCGCTGGTGCGACAGTCGTTGTCGACCACCACGCCGCCGCGGGGGGCGGTGTCCAGGCCGGCGGCACGGCCCAGGGCGTCCTGGGGGCGAATGCCGGCGGAGAACACGATCAGGTCGGTTTCCAGATACTCACCGTCATTGAAATTCATGCGGTAGGCGTATTCCTCACCGATGACGATTTCCTGGGTGGCCCGCGACAGGTGCACGCCCACGCCCAGCGCCTCGATACGCGCCCGCAGTGCGTCGCCACCGTCAACATCCAGCTGTACAGGCATCAGCCGCGGCGCGAACTCCACCACGTGGGCTTCCAGGCCGAGGGACTTGAGCGCATTGGCCGCCTCCAGGCCGAGCAAGCCGCCACCGACCACCACACCACGGCGGGCGCCCATAGCGGCGGCGCGGATGCCGTCGAGATCAATCAGGGTGCGGTAGACCAGACGCGAGTTGCCTTCGGCGCCGGGGATCGGCGGCACGAACGGATAGGACCCGGTGGCCAGCACCAGACGGTCGTAGCCACGACGCCCCTGGCTGGTGACGACCTCGCGTGCCTCACGGTCGATCTCCAACACCGGCTCACCGAGGTGCAGGCGCACGCCGTTGCGGGCATAGAGATCGGCCTCGCCGAGGGCCAGGGCTTCGGCGTCCTTGCCGGAAAAGTATTCGGACAGGTGCACACGGTCATAGGCGCGCAGCGGCTCTTCGCCGTAGACGTGCACCTGATAACGGTGCAGCGCGCCGCTGGCGATCAACTGCTCGATACAGTGGTGGCCGACCATGCCGTTGCCGATGACGATCAGGGTCTCGCGCTTGATCGATGTGACGATGGAATTCATAGCCTGCCCTCTGTCTGCTGCGCTAACACGGTTTTCTGCAACGCAAAAAAAAAGACGCCTGGAGCTGTTGTCAGCTTCAGGCGTCTTTGCCTTGGATTCGATTATGTGGGGGTGAGCGTCAGGCCACGGCCTGCTCACCGGCCCCATGGTGATGGGTGCACAGGCTTGATAGCAGGTTGTGTGCCAGGATTTCGCGAATGTCCGCAAGGACTATAGGGCCGGGGCTTTCAGCCCTTTGACGAGGGGAGAGGCTGGAGGGCGAGGCGAACCAATATGAGGCGACCGACGCCCAAGCTCACCATTTCAGGGCAAGCAGAGCGCCCCTCACTGCGCTCCGCCATTCTCCATGACCTCGGGAGCAAGGCGGGTCAGCGCTGGAGGTGTCTCACCAGGCCTATGGTCACTTCAAGGCAGAAGTGGCCACTCGTCGCTTTTGCTTTTTGATGTTTCTCCTGCACGGCCGTAGCAGACGACATCAATCGCCCCTTCAGGAGGCCGAATGGAATCGTTGTATAGGGGTACGAGCCGCATGGATGCGGCGAGAGGCCTGATGGGCCATGGATGGCCCTTCCAGGCCGGCCCCCGGAACGACGATGTAATGAGGGAACCCCAGCGCAGCTGGGGCCGGATGTCGGGGCTAGACCTTTTGGTTACTTTTGGGGCAATGCCAAAAGTGACCCGCTCGTCAGAGCGGAACTGAGCGCGCGAACAACACGGTAATGCTGGCGGACTCATTGTGGGAGCGGGCGGGCACGCCCAGTCCATGCTCGTGATTTTTCGCGGGCATGGCCCGCTCCCACAGATAATCACTAGTCCATCCCACGTGAACGATCGGCCGCTTCCGCCACCTAAAAGCCAAAGCCGCAGGATGCCGGCTAGGCGCCAGGTACCAGCATGTCGCCTGTCAACGCTCCCACGGCGGTGGCGGCTCGCGATCCTTGGGCTCGTCCTCGGCATTGAGCGCAGCCTGGCGGCGGGCTTCATCGGCCAAGGCGGCCTTGATCTCGCGCATCACCGCGTCGACATCGGCTTCGTCTTCCGGGTCCTTGAACTCGCCGGTGAGCACGCTTTGTGGCGTTAGCTTGCCTTCTTCATAGAGCGCCCACATTTCCTTGGCGTACTTGCTGTACTTGAGTTCTGGGGCGAACTGGCCGAAGTAGGCCGCCATGTTGCCGACGTCGCGTTCGAGCATCTTGAAGGCATGGTTGTTGCCCGCTGCGTCCACCGCCTGGGGCAGGTCGATGATCACCGGACCGTCCGGGCCGAGCAGCACGTTGAACTCCGACAGATCGCCGTGCACCAGGCCGGCACACAGCATCTTGACGATTTCCTCGATCATGAAGGCGTGGAATTCGCGGGCGTCCTCGGGGTGCAGGTCGACGTCATTGAGGCGTGGTGCCACGTCGCCCTCGCCATCGGTGACCAGCTCCATCAACAGCACGCCGTCGAGGAAGTCGTAGGGTTTGGGCACCCGCACGCCGGCACTGGCCAGGCGAAACAGCGCGGCGACTTCGGCGTTCTGCCAGTTGTCTTCCTGGTTCTTGCGCCCGTACTTGGAGCCCTTGGCCATGGCCCGGGCATCGCGGCTGTTGCGTACCTTGCGGCCCTCCTGATACTCGGCGGCCTGGCGGAACCCGCGCTTGTTGGCCTCCTTGTAGACCTTGGCGCAGCGCAACTCGGAACCGCAACGCACCACGTAGACCGCTGCTTCCTTGCCGCTCATCAAAGGGCGAATCACCTCGTCCACCAGGCCGTCCTCGACCAGGGGCTCAATGCGTTTTGGCGTCTTCATCAGCTTTTATCGGGGTCCTCGGTGGGCTATGCGGCCCTTTTATACGGCAATCCTTGGGCAGCGCCCAGCCCATGGGGAAAATGCGCCGACCATTGAGGTTTAAAAGCGTGATTGGCACTGGCGTCCGCGCCGGCGGATACCGACAATCCAGATACCGTTACAGGAGATCGACATGTGCGAAGAACGCCGCTGGCAGGCCGTGTGCGAGCGCGATGCCGCGCAGGATGGTCAATTCGTCTTCGCCGTGCGCTCGACCGGGATCTATTGCCGTCCCAGCTGCCCGGCGCGTCGACCACGCCGCGAGAACGTCAGTTTCCATGATGGCCCGGCGCAGGCCGAAGCGGCGGGATACCGGCCCTGCAAGCGTTGCACGCCTCAGGGCGCAAGCACCGCCGAACAGCTCGACGCGTTGGTGACCGCAGCCTGCCACCTGCTCGACGAAGCCGATAAAGCACCGACCCTCGACGCGCTGGCGGCACGAATCGGCCTGTCACCCTCGCATCTGGCCCGTGCCTTCAAGGCGCGCACCGGCTTGACGCCCAAGGCCTGGGCCAGCGCCCGCCAACGCGAACGCCTGGCCGCCAACCTACCGGGCGCCAGATCGGTACTCGACGCGGCGCTGGCCACCGGCTACAGCAATACCCGCAGTCTTTATGAGCAAACCGACGGCGTAGCTCTGGCAAGGCGGCGCCAGGGCTCGAAGGGCGAGGCGCTGCGCGTGGCCGTGGTGCCCTGCCCGCTCGGCTACCTGCTATTGGCCGGCAGCGCCGACGGGCTGTGCGCCCTGCTGTTCGGCGATGCGACGGATACGCTGGAAACCGAGCTGCGCCAGCGCTTCCCGGCGGCCAGCCTGCAGGCCGATGACGGGCAATTGGAAGGCTGGCTAAACGAGGTACTGCACCAACTGCACGAGCCAGAACGCGCCGCCAAGCTGCCGCTGGATCTGCGCGGCACGGCCTTCCAACAGCGCGTCTGGCAGGCTCTGCGCGCCATTCCCGTCGGCCAGACGCGCACCTACGGGCAACTGGCGGCCGAACTCGCCAGCCACCCACGGGCCATCGCCCGTGCCTGTGCCAGTAATCCGCTGGGCCTGTTGGTGCCCTGCCACCGGGTGACCGCCGCCGACGGCAGCCTGGGCGGCTATCGCTGGGGCGTGGCACGCAAAGCGGCGCTACTGCAGGCCGAAGCCGAAACGCTCAGCCGCGAAGAATGACCGAGCATCCGTAGCCTGGCGTTGAGCGCAGCGATACCCAGGACAGCGGCTTTCGGGTGTCGCTACGCTAGACCCAGGCTACGATCGGACTGATTCAGCGCTCCAGAATCGCCGTCACGCCCTGCCCGCCCGCAGCGCAGATGGAAATCAGGCCACGCCCCTCACCCGCAACCGACAGCAGCTTGGCCAAGTTGCCGACGATACGCCCGCCGGTGGCGGCGAACGGGTGGCCTGCCGCCAGGGAGCTGCCTTTGACGTTGAGTTTGGCGCGGTCGATGCTGCCCAACGGCTGCTCCAGACCAAGGCGCTCGCGGCAGTAGTCGGCGTCTTCCCAGGCCTTCAGCGTGCACAGCACCTGGGCGGCGAAGGCCTCGTGGATTTCGTAATAGTCGAAGTCCTGCAGGGTCAGGCCGTTGCGCGCCAGCAACCGGGGTACGGCGTATACCGGCGCCATCAGCAGCCCTTCGTGGCCTTTGACGAAATCCACTGCAGCCGCCTCGCCGTCGCGCCAGTAGGCAAGAATCGGCAGGTCGCGGGCCTTGGCCCACTCCTCGCTGGCGAGCAGCACCAGGGAAGCCCCATCGGTCAGGGGCGTGGAATTGGCAGCGGTCAGGGTGCCGCGCTGGCCTTTCTCGAATACCGGTTTGAGGGTCGCCAGTTTGGCCAGGTCGATATCGGGACGCAGGTTCTGGTCGCGGGTCAGGCCCAGGAACGGCGTCATCAGATCGTCCTGCCAGCCTTCGGCGTAGGCGGCAGCCAGCTTGCGATGGCTTTCCACGGCCAACTGGTCCTGCTCGTCACGGGGGATGGCCCAGTGCTGCGCCATCAGCTCGCAATGCTGACCCATGGAGAGCCCCGTGCGCGGCTCACCATTGCGCGGCAGCGACGGCGCCAGATGCCGAGGGCGGATCTGCAGCAGGGTCTTGAGCTTGTCGCCGGTACTCTTGGCACGATTGGCTTGTAACAGGATCTTGCGCAAACCTTCGTTGACGCCAATCGGCGCATCCGAAGTGGTATCCACGCCGCCAGCGATACCGCACTCGATCTGCCCGAGGGCGATCTTGTTGGCCACCAGCAAGGCGGCCTCCAGGCCGGTGCCGCAGGCCTGCTGCAGATCGTAGGCGGGGGTTTCCGGCGCCAGGCGCGAGCCGAGTACGCACTCACGGGTCAGGTTGAAATCCCGCGAGTGCTTGAGCACGGCACCGGCCACCACCTCGCCGAGGCGCTCGCCATGCAGGTTGTAACGCTCGACCAGGCCTTCCAGGGCGCTGGTGAGCATGGCCTGGTTGCTGGCGGTGGCGTAGACGCTGTTGGAGCGGGCGAAGGGGATACGGTTGCCACCAACGATGGCGACCCGGCGCGGCAGGCTCATGTGCGGCTCCTTGCAGTAATATTTTGCGGCATTTTAGGGTGCCGTTTTACCGACACGGTCGCCGGTCATTGGGCTGCTGTCGATGCATGAAACGAGTGATCGCGTACAGTGGTCAACCACTTTGAGTTTCAGCCCTGGAGTCTGTTCCATGTCCGATCGCTACCTCAACTTCGCCAATACGCCGGCCGGCCGCCGCCTGGTCGGTGCGTTCGGGCTGCCGGCGCCACTGCCACTGGAGCGCTGGGTGGCGGGTCGCAATCGGCCATTGGAAGGTGCGCTGCTGATCGGTGGCGAGGGCGACCTGAGTGCCGCGGTGGCGGGCTTCGCCAAGCGCCTGACCGACGAACTGTTCGCGCCCCGTGACGAGCAGTCCCTGCCCCGCTGGACCGCCGAACACGGCCCCAAACTCAAGGGGCTGGTGTTCGATGCCAGCAGCCTGCAGCGCTTCGAGGATCTCGACGCCCTGCGCCAGTTCTTCCAGCCCGCACTGAAGAATCTCGATCGCTGCCCTCACGTGGTGGTGCTCGGTCGCGCGCCTGAGACGCTGACCGATCCGCAGGCCTCGAGCGTGCAACGCGCACTGGAAGGCTTCACCCGCTCACTGGCCAAGGAGATCCGCCGCGGCGGCACCGTGCAACTGCTGCATGTCGACCCCGGCGCGGAAGACCAACTCGAAGGCGCGCTGCGCTTTCTGCTGTCGCCCAAGAGCGCCTACATCTCGGCCCAGGTGCTGCGCCTGCAGCCCTGCGCGCAGCAGGTCGCCGACTGGACGCGCCCGCTGGCCGGCAAGACCGCCCTGGTCACCGGCGCCAGCCGCGGCATCGGCGCCGCCATTGCCGAAACCCTGGCCCGCGACGGCGCCACGGTGCTGCTGCTGGACGTGCCGCCCGCCAAGGACGCCCTCGATGCCCTCGCCGCGCGCCTGGGTGGCCGCAGCCTGGCGCTGGACATCTGCGCCGAAGACGCACCGGCCAAGCTGGTAGAAGCGTTGCCCGATGGCGTCGATATCGTCGTGCACAACGCCGGCATCACCCGCGACAAGACCCTGGCGAAGATGAGCGAAGGCCTGTGGGAGTCGGTGATCGACGTCAACCTGCGTGCCCCGCAGCAGCTCACCGCAGCACTGCTGGAAGCCGGCACCCTGCGCGACGACGGCCGCGTGGTGCTGATCGCCTCGCTCAGCGGCATCGCCGGCAATGTCGGGCAAACCAACTACGCAACCAGCAAGGCCGGGCTGATCGGCTTGGCCCAGAGCTGGGCGCCGATCCTGGCCGAGCGCGGCATCAGCATCAATGCGGTAGCGCCAGGCTTTATCGAGACGAGCATGACCGCCGCCATTCCCTTCACGATTCGCGAAGCAGGCCGGCGCATGAACTCGATGAACCAGGGTGGCCTGCCCCAGGATGTCGCCGAAGCGGTGGCCTGGTTCGCGCAACCCGGCTCGGGCGCGGTCAGCGGGCAGGTGCTGAGAGTGTGCGGGCAGAGCTTGCTGGGCGCCTGATCACGAGATTGCCGCACGACCGCGACGCCGGAACTCCACCGGCGTCGCGCCGACCCAGCGCTTGAACGCGCGACAGAAGGTGCTGGGCTCGGAAAAGCCGGTGCGCTCGGCGATCCGTTCGATGCGCTCATCGGTGTCCATCAGCAAGCGTTTGGCCAGGTTGCAGCGAGAATCGTTGAGCAGTTCATTGAAACGCACATCGGCCTGGGCCAGCCGTTCCCGTAACCGCCGCACCGGCATACCCAGACGGGCGGCGACCTGCTCGAGGGTCGCGCCTTCGCTCAGCAACTCGTCGATCAGCCGGCTGACCTCGCCGACCAGCTCGGGGCGCGCTTGACCGGCGCCCGCGGGAAGCGAGGTGCGCAGGCACAGGAAACTCGGCATCAGGGCTGGCGGGAGCGTGATGGCCCTGTGCTTGTCCAGGTTGGGCATGCTGCATTCCTTGCATGGGTAGTGGCTGGGCCAATTTACCCACCAGCGTAGGCAGCTTTCGCCACTAATGCTCGGGTAACCGGCAATCGTTTGCGCACTTGGCACCAATAGGCGCTGGCTAATGTCCTAAATCTCGACGAGAGTACGCACAAACCACCTTGCAGCGGAGCGCACGATGGCAACCGAATGGCTCGATTTGCACACCCCGCCGGCATTGCCCGGCATGCTCCTGCGCGCCGCGACTCGGCGCGGAGTCACCGGCAAGATCCTGCCCCACCGCGGGCTGCGTTGCCCGGTGAGCGTGGACGCCGGGCACCTGGCCCGCTATCGCCAGCTGTGTGGCTTCACCGACGATGCTCGCCTGCCCGCCACCTATCCGCACGTACTGGCCTTCACCCTGCAGATGAAGCTGCTCACCGAGCCTGACTTCCCCTTTCCTGCGCTTGGCCTGGTGCACCTGGAAAACCGCATCCGCGTGGTGCGCCAGCTGGCCGGCCTGGGCCCCTTTACCCTGAGCGTGGAAGCCAGCAACCTGGCGCCCCACGACAAGGGCGCGGTGTTCAGCGTGATCACCCGCCTAGAGGATCAATTGGGCCTGCTCTGGGAAGGTGACAGCCGCATCCTGTGTCGCGGCATCAAGCTCGACGGGCCGACCATTGGCCGCAGCGAACCGCCCAGCCTGCCGATGGACGCGCTGGATAGCTGGCAGGCGCCGTCGAATATCGGCCGCCGCTATGCGCGAGTCTCGGGGGACTACAACCCTATTCATCTATCGACCCTGAGCGCCAAGCCGTTCGGCTTCCCCCACGCCATCGCTCACGGCCTATGGAATAAAGCCCGCGCCCTGGCCGCGTTGCACGCCCATCTGCCAGCCTCGGGCTACAGCGTCGAAGTGCGCTTCCAGAAGCCGGTTTTGCTCCCGAGCACCCTGCGCATGCGTGCCAGCCTGCCGGCGGCGGAAGGCCAGTTCGATCTGCAGGGCAAGGACGATGTGCCGCATTTGGCCGGCTACTGGCAGGTCATCTAGCTCGCGAGCCTTTGGACGGCGCTCGGCGCCCATGAAAGAATAGGCGGCCTCTGCCTCCGAGACGCCGCATGAACATCGCCGAACTCACCGCCCGCCTGCACGCCATTCGTGATCGCAACGACTGGCGCCAGTTCCATGCCCCAAAGAACCTGGCCATGGCCGCCAGCGTGGAAATGGCCGAACTGGTGGAAGTCTTCCAGTGGCTCAGCGAAGACCAGTCGCGCACCCTGCAGGCAGACAAGCTCGAGCATGCCGGCCAGGAAATCGGTGACGTGGTGCTCTACCTGCTGCTCCTGTGCAGCGAGCTGGGCCTGGACATGGAGCAGGTGGTGCGCGCCAAGCTGGCCGATAGCGAACGGCGGTTCGCCTGATGAGCGACCGGCACTTCGATGAACTGGCGACCCGCTTCGCCGAGAAGATCTACGGCGGCGCCAAGGGCGCGATCCGCCTCGCCGTGTTGCAGGCCGACCTCGCCGAAGCCTTGCCCGAGCGCCCACTGCGGGTGCTCGATGTCGGTGCCGGCCTGGGCCATATGGCGCTGTGGCTGGCCGAACGCGGTCATCATGTCACCCTGGCCGAGCCCGCCGAACCCATGCTCGCTGGCGCCCGTGAGCGCTTCGCCCAGGCTGGCGTGGCCGCCACGTTCATACACGCCCCCTGGCAGGATCTGCCGGGCCGTTTCGAGGCGCCCTTCGACCTGGTCATCTGCCACGCGGTGCTCGAATGGCTGGCCGAGCCGGCCGCCATCCTCCCGGCCCTGCACGGCCTGACCGCCGCCGATGGCTGGTTGTCCCTGGCGTTCTACAACAAGGACGCGCTGATCTACCGCAACCTGCTCAAGGGCCACCTGCGCAAACTGCGCAAGGACGAATTCGCCGGTGAAAAGCAAAGCCTGACGCCCCAGCGCCCCCTAGACCCGCGGGAACTCGAATCGCAACTTGCCACCCATTGGCAGGTCGAACACAGGAGCGGCGTACGGGTTTTCCACGACTACATGCCGCGGGATTTCCAGGCCAAGGCGCAGCTCGCCGACCTGCTGGAAATGGAGCTGGCGCACCGTCGCCACCCGGCCTTCGCCGGTCTTGGACGCTACCTGCACTGGATCTGCCGGCCACGCTGAACCCTGCTCTGCCAGGAGAGACGCCATGAAACGCTTTGCGCTGCTGCTGTTCACCACTGCCCTGGCCGCCTGCCAGAGCCACAATCCGTACACCACCGAATCGGTGCCCCTGCCCCCCGCGCCACCGGGCGCAGCCAATCATTTCGATCGCAGTGCCTACCCCGCCGCACCGCGCGACTACGCAGCCTATCGCAGCTGGGCGTGGCAACAGCGCCCGGCTGGCAGCGCCTGGGCCAGCGCCGACCTGGTGCAGGACGCCCTCAACAACGCCTTGGATCAACGCGGCCTGCGCCCTGCCCAAGGCAGTGCCGCCGCCGACCTCAAGATACGCACCGACACCCGCCTGGAGCGCCGCGTACGCCAGGTGGCCGACAGCTACGATCCCTACTACGGAGGCGGTTATGGCAGTTTCGGCAACCGTGGCTACTACGGCAATGGCGTCGGCGTGGGGGCCCGCGTACCGCTGACCCGCACCTATGAAGAGGAAGTCGTGGTGGTGCGCATCGATTTCTTCGACGGCCGCAGCGGCGAGCAAGTGTGGAGCGGCCAGGCCGAAATGCGCAGCAGCGGCAGCCAGGCCGAGCGCGCCGACGCCTTGCGCAAGGCCGTCAGTGACGCTCTTGGCGAATACCCGCCAGCATGAACCACCCCATCGATGGATTCAGGAGAAAACCGATGCGCCGTCTGTCTCTGCTACTGATTCCCGTGCTGCTGTTGCTCGGCGCCTGCCAGAGCCAGCAGATCAACCGCGACTTCGACGCCAATCGCGATTTCGCCGCGTATCGTAGCTGGAGCTGGCAAGAGCCCGCGGTGCAGTACAAGCCCGACGACCCGCGCATCCGCAGCGACCTCACCGAGCAGCGCCTGCGCAGCGCCGTCGCCGATCAGCTCGACCAGCGCGGCCTGCGCCCAGCGGCAGCGGGCGCCAAGGGCGATCTGAAGGTTCAGGTGTGGCTGGTCGTCGATGATCGCCAGCAGCAGGTCAGCACCGGCTTCGGCGGTGGTTTCGGCGGTTACTGGGGCCCGTATTGGGGGGGGCCGGCCTACAACGAAACCCGCACCATCGACTACAAGGTGGCGACCGTGCAGGTCGACCTGTTCGATGGCAAGGATGGCAAGCTGGTGTGGCGCGCCAGCGACGAGCGGATCGTGCGCAATGCCGCCGGCAATCCGACCGAGCGGGAAGCGGAAATACGCGAAACCGTTGGCCGGGTGCTCAGCCAGTATCCGCCGCGGTAAGCATTGGCGATACCTAGATCCAAGGTAGAAACTCCGACCGGGGCGGGTGGCAATGCCAACGCCAATACCGCGCCAAGGCCACAACCGCTTCGCGCCGAGGTCGACGCTCCCACATGATCACTGGCGCTGCCTCGATTCAGTGTGGGAGCCCCGACCCGGGGCGAATGGCAAGAGCAGCGCCGATTCCGCGCCAAGGCCACAATCGCAAGGCGCAGGGGCCTACACGCGTACAGTCTCTGGTTATCCCGCCGCTCTAACCGCGGCCAAAACGATAGAACAGGTTCGGTTCGCTGACGATGTACAGGTTGCCGTCGTCGTCGAAGGTCATGCCCTCGCCCTGGGGAACGGCTTTACCAAGGCCGGCGAAGTCGCTGTTCAGGGTGCGAAAACCGATCAGCTTGCCGCTGTCGCCATCGAGCTCCATGATCCGCTTCGACTCGTCACTGAGCAGCGCCAGGTGGCCGGTACGCTCATCGAAATGCACCGACGACAGGTCGGTGGCGAACACAGAATCGCGGATCCAATCCTCGTGATCGATGATCTCCAGACCGAAATCCCCTTTCACACTGCTTTTCAGGCCGCGAATTTCGTAAAGCTTCATCGGCGAGTGTTCCTTGGCGACGAATAGCCGATCACGCGCCCGATCGTAGCCGACCCCCTCGAACCCCTGGTTGCCGTCGCGCTGAATGCCCAGGGTCAGGGCCCGATAGTCCTCGCGGAACAAGGCGCCGGCACGCTCCGGCACCGGCACCACCACCAGACCGTGCTCGCGCTCCTCGGCCAGCAAAAGCAGACCATCGCCCAGGTAGGTGACGCCCTCGACATCACTGAAGCCGCTCAGCGGATAGCGCGCCAACACCTCGCCGTCCTTGCTCATGGCCAGCAGTTCTTCGGGGTTGTTGAGCACTGCCCACAGCTGGTCCCGCTGCTCGTCGTAGCTGAGGCCGGACAGGTTGTTCTTCACGCCGCCGACTACCTTGGCGTCCACCTGCACCTTGTAGTCGCGGCCCAGCAGGCTGCCCGGCGCCCATTGCGACACCGCCGGCGTGGTCAGCCAGTAATAGAGGCGATCATCCAGATGCAGCGCGCGCACCTGATAGGCAGCGGCGAACAGAACGACGAACAGCAACCACATCCATGGGCGCAGAACAGGCAGGCGGGAAAAAGCCCGCTTGGCGACAGATAGCATGGGGAATCTCGACGTGGAAGGTGCGGGGCAGCGTGCCTGAGCAATGTTGCAATTACGCGGCATGCGCGACCGCATTGAGAGAGCCACCTGCCAGGGAAGTTCCTCACGGCCCGGTCGCGACCTGCACGCCATTGCCGCCCGGCAGCTCCTGCCGATGATGGTTTACCCAGCCCGAAAGACCGTGCAGACTGCCGCAAGACAGTGCGCATCGCAGAGGCGATGGCGGCCAGCCTCGGCTGCCCGCAGCCTACGACACCATCCTTGCGATCGGCTTGGAACTGAAGGAGATCATCTTGGCGGCCAGTGAAACCAGCACCTCTTTGAGTACCGCCATCGCGAACTGCGCCAAGGAACCCATCCATATCCCCGGCAGCATTCAGCCTCAGGGATTCCTGATGGTGTTCGACGAGCAGGCGCTGACGGTGCTGCAAGTGAGCGAGAACGTTGCCGACTGGCTGGGTCTCGAGCCGGACCAGCTGCTGGGCTGTCATCTGGACGAGTTGCTCGAGGATGGCGCCGTGCTAGCCGAGCGCCTGGCGCAATTATCAGACGACGACACCACGCCCTTTCATATCGGTGACGTGCGCTTTCGCAAAGGCAGCCGCCGTGGCGAGATGACGGCGATGGTCGCCCACCGCTTCGATCAGGTGCTGATCGCCGAATTCGAGACCACCAGCAACGTGGTCACCGCCTACAACACCCTGTATCCGATGGTGCGCACCTTCATCGGCCACCTGCAGGGCGCCGAGGACATCGACGAGCTGTGCGCGTTATCGGTGGCCGAGGTCAAGCGCGTTACCGGTTTCGGCCGCGTGAAAATCTACAGCTTCGACCCCGAAGGCAATGGCCTGGTGCTCGCCGAGAACCTCGACGAGGGCTACCCCAGCTACCTGGGCCTCAGCTTCCCGGCTTCGGACATCCCGACCCAGGCCCGCCAGTTGTACGTGGCCAACCGTATCCGCGTGATCGAGGACGCCAATTACCAGCCCTCGCCGCTGCGCCCGGCCTGCAACCCGCTGACCGGCAAACCGCTGGACCTCAGCTACGCGACGCTTCGCAGCGTGTCGCCGGTGCACCTGCAGTACATGCGCAACATGCAGACCATCGCCTCGATGTCGATCTCCATCGTGGTCGAGGGCCAACTGTGGGGGCTGATTTCCTGCCACCACGCCAGTGCCCGCTCGGTCGGCTTCCAGACACGCACCGCCTGCGAGCTGCTGGGCCGCATGCTGTCGCTGCAGATCGAGGCGAAGATCGCCCACGCGCGCACCCAGCACCTGTTGCAGTTGCGCCGCCACATCGTGCAGATGCTTTCAGCGATGGCCGACCGCGACAGCGTCAGCGAAGGGCTGCTGGCGCTGCCCGATACCTTCCTCGACTTCACCCAGGCCAGCGGCGCCGCGATCATATCCTCCTCGCACTGCGACCTGATCGGCCAGACGCCGCCGCGCGACCAGGTCAATGCCCTGGTGCAGTGGCTGGGCGCCCGGCCGGGCGAGGATCTTTTCCAGACCGACAACGTTGGTCGTGACATCCCGCAATTGCCCGAGCTGGCCAATTACGTCGGCGGCCTACTGGCCGTGGCTATCTCCGAGCTGCACTCGCACTACCTGATCTGGTTCAAGCCGGAGCAGAAGCGCGTCGTGCAATGGGCCGGCAAGCCCGAGAAGGCGGTCAGCGCCAGCGGTGCTCTCAGTCCGCGCAACAGCTTCGCGCGCTGGCAGGAGGAAGTCAGCGGTTTCTCCACGCCCTGGCATCCCCAGGAGCCGGAAAGTGCCCTGGAGCTGCGCAACGCGGTGCTCGGCATCGTGCTGCGCAAGGCCGAGGAAATGGCCCAGCTAGCTAGTGATCTGAAGAAAACCAACAAGGAACTCGAGGCTTTCTCCTACAGCGTGTCCCACGACCTGCGCGCGCCGCTGCGGCATATCGCCGGCTATGCCGAACTGCTCAGTGACTTCGAAGGCGCCAAGCTGTCCGAGCGCGGAGTGCGTTTTCTCGAGCACATCGCCGAATCGGCGCGCTTTGCCGGCACCCTGGTGGACAACTTGCTGAGCTTCTCGCAGATGGGCCGCTCAGCGCTGCGCTTCACGGACGTCAACCTGCAGGCGCTGGTCGAATCGATCCGCGAGGAAATGAAACCCGATTACCAGAGTCGAAACCTGGAATGGCACATCCAGCCGCTGCCGCGGGTGGTCGCTGACGCTGCTTTCCTGCACCTTGCCCTGCGCAATCTGCTGGCCAATGCCATCAAATACAGCCGCGAGCGTGATCCGGCAATCATCGTGGTCGGCGCCCAGGAACATGACGACGAAGTGGTCGTCTTTGTGCGCGACAATGGTGTGGGCTTCAATATGGAATACGTCGACAAACTGTTCGGCGTATTCCAGCGTCTGCACCGCATGGAGGAATTCGAAGGTACCGGCATCGGCTTGGCCAGCGTACGACGTATAATCGAGCGTCACGATGGGCGAGTCTGGGCCGAGGGCAAGATCGATCAAGGCGCCACTTTTTATTTCGCGCTACCTAAACGCCACCACCCCGTTCTAGCGTAACGGGTCGAGGACATGAATGCTAAAACCGATACTGCTGGTCGAAGATAATCCCCACGATCTGGAACTGACCCTGATCGCTCTGGAGCGTAGTCAGCTGGCCAACGACGTGATCGTCATGCGCGACGGTGCCGAAGCGCTGGATTATCTGTTTCGCCGTGGCGCCCATGCAGATCGCCTGCCCGGTAACCCGGCGATCATGATGCTCGACCTCAAGTTACCCAAGGTCGACGGCCTGGAAGTACTCAAGGTGGTGCGCGACTCGCCCGAATTGCGCAGTATTCCGATCGTCATGCTGACCTCGTCGCGCGAAGGCCCGGATCTGCAGCGCGCCTACGAATTGAACGTGAACGCCTACGTGGTCAAACCAGTCGAATTCAAGGCTTTCGTCTCGGCCATTTCCGATCTGGGCGTGTTCTGGGCAGTGCTCAACGAGCCGCCTCCCGGTTCCTTGCGCCTGCAGCGACGTGCCAAGGATGACGAGCAAGCCGATGAAAACTGATCGCCCGCACCCCATGCGTGATTCCCTGGCCTAACCACAGACCGTAATCGACGACCTTTCCATGCCGCTTGTGCCTATCAAACTCCTGTTCATCGAAGACAGCCCGCATGACGCGGAACTGGCCCTGCTCGCACTGGAACGCAATGGTCTGGCGGTCGACAGTACCCTGGTCTATGACCACGAGGCCGCCGAACGCGCGCTGGAGAAAGAGCGCTTCGACCTGATCCTCTCCGATTACCTGTTGCCCGGCTCCTCCGGCGCCCAGGCGCTGGAGGTGGCCCGCCGCCTGGCCCCGCAGACGCCGTTCATCTTCTTGTCCGGCATGTTCGGCGAAGAGCATGCGGTGGAGATGATGCGCCTGGGCGCCGTCGACTATGTGCTCAAGCAGAACCTACCGTTCCTGCCCAAGGCCATCGACCGCGCCATGGCCGAGGTCAACGAGCGAGAAGAACGGCGCCGCGTGGAAGACACCCTGCAGGCCGTCGAAGCCCGTGCGCGGCTGGCCATCGGTGCGGCGCGCATGGGCATGTGGGATTACGTGCCGGCCACCGATACGCTGATCTGGGACGAACGCTGCCGCGCGCTGTACGAACTGGAGACGGGCGCCGACGTCGACATGGCCCTGTTTCTCGGCCGCTGCCACCCCGATGATCGCGCGCAGCTGCGTCAGCGGGTCAACGAGGCACTGGCCACCGACAGTGGCAACGAGTTCCAGGCCGAATTCCGCCTGCCCCTGAGCAATGGCAGCAAACGCTGGATTTCCGCTCGTGGCCAGGCGTTCTTCGACGATGGGCAGTGCACCCGTTTCCTCGGTGTACTGCACGACATCACCGAACAGAAACAGGCCAACGAAGCCTTGCTGCGCCTCAACGACGTGCTCGGCGAGCGCGTCGAGAAACGCACCCGCGAGCGCGATCGCAACTGGGAGCTGTCCCGCGACCTGCTCGCCGTGCTGCGTTTCGACATGCGCCCCAGCGCCCTCAACCCGGCCTGGGAGCAGACCCTTGGCTGGACTCGCCAGCAGCTCACCCAGGGCCCGCTCTGGGAACTGGTGCACAGCGACGATCAGCAGGACACCCGCTCGCACATCGAGCGCGTGACCTCGGGCAACGTCTCGGTACGCTTCGTCAACCGCATGCGCCACGCCAGTGGCGACTACCACTGGCTGTCTTGGATCGTGGTGCGCGACGACGACCTGCTCTACGCCACGGTGCGTGACATCACCCACGAGCGCGCAGTTGTCGAAGAACTGGCCGCCACCAACCAGCAGTTGCGCGAGCAGATCGCCGAGCGCGAACGCGTCGAAGCGACCCTGCAGCAGATGCAGCGCCTGGAAGCAGTCGGTCAGCTCACCGCCGGCGTCGCCCACGACTTCAACAACCTGCTGACCGTGGTGCTGACCAGTACCAGCTTCCTGATCCGCGACCTGGAAAAGGGCAACCTGGACAAGGCCCGCGGCCGCCTGCAGAACATCACCGATGCCGGCGAGCGTGGTGCCAAGCTGACCGGCCAGCTGCTGGCCTTCTCGCGGCGCCAGCGCCTGGTGCCGGAGGCGGTCAACCTTGGTGAAACCGTGCAGGGCATGCTCGAACTGCTGAAAAGCACCCTGGGCGGCAGCGTGCTGATCGAGACCGCCACCGAGCCGGATCTGTGGCATGCCCGGGTCGACCCGACGCAGATCGAACTGATCATCCTCAACCTGGCGATCAATGCCCGCGACGCCATGGGCGTGGGTGGTACCTTGCACCTGAGCACCAGCAACGAGGTGATCAGCGAAATCCCGCGACGCCCCGAGGACCCGGAGCCCGGCGATTATGTCGTGCTTGCGGTACGGGACTCCGGTAGTGGCATGAGCGAGGCGGTGCTGGCCAAGGCCTTCGAGCCGTTCTTCACCACCAAGGAAATCGGCAAAGGCTCGGGCCTCGGCCTGGCTCAGGTATTCGGGTTCGCCAAGCAGTCCGGTGGCGGCGCGCGCATTCTCACCAAGATGGGCGTCGGCACCACGGTCAAGGTCTATCTGCCAGGCCTGCGCAACGTGGTGCAGGCCGAGGTACAGATGCCCAGCCAGCCGCTGCCGATCGCCGAGCCCGGCGACCAGCGCACCATCCTGCTGGTCGACGATGACCCGCGGGTACGCGAGGTCACCGCCCTGACGCTGGACGCACTCGGCTATCAGGTGCGCGAGGCCCATAGCGGCCCCGATGCCCTGGCCAAGCTCGATGACGACATCGACCTGCTGCTCGCCGATTTCGCCATGCCCGGCATGAATGGCGCCGAACTGGCCCAGGCAGTGCGCCGCCGCTACCCGGAACTGCCGGTGGTGTTCGTCACCGGTTACGCGGAGCTGGGCGGGCTGGATGCCGACGAAGCCTTCATCGTGCAGAAGCCCTATCGCAGCGACGAACTGGCGGAAAAACTGCAGCACGCCTTCGCCAGCGGCAAACCCACCTGACCCCACTCACTCTGCAGCCCGCCAGCGGGCTGCAGTCGCGGCCAGACCGCAGGATAGGCACCCGATCGATGTCCGTGACGCAGAACACGCCACCGCAACCCTGCCTGTTCGCCGGCCAATCCGGCGACACGGTCGAGCTCATCCGCCGCTTTGACTGGGCAGCCACGCCCCTGGGCTCCATCGAAGGGTGGCCGGAAGTACTGATCAGCACCACGCGGCTGATCCTCTCCTCGCCGACGCCCATCGTGCTGCTGTGCGGCGCCCGTGGCGTGCTGATCTACAACGACGCCTACGCAGCGTTCGCCGGCCAGCGTCATCCGGGCATCTTCGGCCTGCCGGCCGAGGACGCCTGGCCGGAGATCGCCGAGTGGAACCGCCACGTGATCAGCATGGGCCTGAATGGCCGCTCGATGTGCCAGGAGAACCTCTACCTGCCGTTGCGCCGCCCCGGCCAACAGGAAGATGCCTGGATGAACCTCTATTACAACCCGCTGCTCGACAACACCGGGCATTCCCACGGCATGATGTGCATCGTGGTCGAGACCACCAATCAGATCGTCGCTATCGAGCAACGCAGCAAGGCCGAAGCGGAGCTGCGCAGCGCCAACGAACGCATCGAGCTGGCGCTCAACGCCGGTGCCGTGCTCGGCACCTGGGTGTGGGACATCCCCAATGATCGAGTGACCGGCGACGAGCGCTTCGCCCGCGCCTTCGCTGCCGACCCGCAGCAAGCTGCCAGCGGCATGGCGCTGGATCGCGTCACCCTGGCCATCCACCCGCAGGATCGGCCGCGGGTACGCGCGATGATCGAACACACCATCGCGACCGGCGGCAGCTACCGCGCCGAGTACCGGGTGCTGCAGGCCGATGGCAGCTACCGCTGGATCGAGGCTAACGGCCGCTGCGAGATGGCGCCCGATGGCACGCCGCTGCGCTTTCCCGGTGTATTGATGGACATCGACGAGCGCAAACGCACCGAACTGGCACTGCGCCAGCTGACCCAGACCCTCGAAGAGCGGGTCAGCGAAGCCGTACTGCAGCGGGTGCAGGCCGAGGAGCAGCTGCGCCAGGCGCAGAAAATGGAAGCCATCGGCCAGCTAACCGGCGGCATCGCCCATGACTTCAACAACCTGTTGGCCGGCATTCTCGGCAGCCTGGAGCTGATCCAGCGCAAGCTGCCGGGCGACGAACACCCGCAGTTGGCGCGCTTCGTCGACGCCGCCATCGCCTCGGCCAAGCGCGGCGCCTCGCTGACTCACCGCCTGCTGGCGTTTGCCCGCCGCCAGTCGCTGGACATGCGCCCGGTCCTGGTTAACGAGCTGGTGCGCGCCCTAGAGGAGTTGCTGGTGCGTACCCTGGGCGAGCAGATCAGCCTGGAAACCCGGTTGGCCGAAGACCTGTGGCCAACCCGCAGCGATGGCCACCAGTTGGAAAACGCGCTGATCAACCTGGCCATCAACGCGCGCGACGCCATGCCTAACGGCGGCACGCTGCACATCGAAACCCGCAACACCCAGCTCGGCGAACTTGAGGCGCAGAACCACCAGGTACCAGCCGGCGACTACCTGTTGCTGTCGGTCAGCGATAGCGGTTGCGGCATGCCCGTGGAAATCATCCGCCACGCCTTCGAGCCGTTCTTCACCACCAAACCCATCGGCCAGGGCACCGGCCTGGGGCTTTCAATGGTCTACGGCTTCGTCAAGCAGACCGGCGGCTACCTGCATCTGGAAAGCCAGGTCGGCCGCGGCACCACCCTGAACCTCTACCTGCCACGCCTGCCCGTGGCGCCAGCCGAGCTGCCCCACAGCACCACGCCCGAAGCGCCGCGCGGTACCGGCGAGCGCATCCTGGTGGTGGAAGACGACAAGGTGGTGCGCATGCTGATGGTCGAGGTGCTCGAAGAACTCGGCTACAGCCTGATCCAGGCCAGCGACGCGCAAAGCGCCCTGGGTCTGCTGGAACAGTACGCGCCGCTCGACCTGCTGCTCACCGATGTCGGCCTACCCGGCATGAACGGCCGCCAGCTCGCCGACGCCGCCCGGCAGCGCCAGCCGGGCCTCAAAGTGCTGTTCGCCACTGGCTATGCCGAGGGCGCCGAAATACGCGACGGCTACCTGGGCAATGATATGGACATGATCGCCAAGCCGTTCTCCTTCGAGGCGCTGGCCGGCAAGCTCAAGACCATGCTCGGCGATTGACCGACCGCAAGCGCCTGCGGCGCAGAAGCCGGGAACTCCGCATCGAGGCCGCGGCTCAATAGTCAGCACCCTGGCGCTTGTCGCCCTTTCCGTTTTTCAGGAATCCCTACATGCGCGTAGAAGGCTTTTTCGAATCCCTGGGCGAGGCGTTTGGCTCGTTCATCCGCTTTATCGTCGACGCCCTGAGCGGCGTGTTCGGCATGCTCGGCGGCGCGGTCGCCAGCTTTATCGACGGTCTGTCCGGCGCTCTGGGGGTTACCCCATCGCTGCTCAGCATCGCTGTGTTGCTGCTGGGGCTGATTCTGCTCTACAGCGCGGTGCGCTCGTTCATGCGCGGCTCGGTGATCGGTGGCCTGATCTGGCTATTGCTGGGCCTGTGGCTGCTTAGCGGGCTGATCCACTAAGAACCTGCTCACGATCTTTTTAGGCGACATCAAAGAGGCTGCTGCAAGGCAGGAGCAGACACTCAAACCAACCTGTGGGAGCCCCGACCTCGGGGCGAAACGATTGCAGCCTGACTGCCTATTTCGGCGGTGCCTGAGCGATTCGCCGCGAGGTCGCGGCTCCCACAATGGATCGGATAACGACGGCTCCCGCCACTTAACCACCAAAGTCGACGAACCTGGGCTGAAGGAGCATGAACAGCTTCTAAGCACCACGGCACGTGCAGCGCTGCTGATCTGAAGTCATCAGACATCTTGCATCCAAATGTTACAGCGGACGTGCTAGGCTGAGCGGCCGTCGTTAGCCGCCTAAGTACTCCAATGTCCGTCCATGGTCAGTTGCTACTGCGTCATCACACGCCTTTCATCCGCTTCTGGCTGGCACGTGTGTTCACTGCCAGCGGTTTCCAGATGCTCACCGTGGCCATTGGCTGGCAGATGTACAGCCTCACCGGCAACGTGCTCGACCTGGGCCTGGTCGGCCTCGTCGAATTTCTGCCCAAGATCCTTTTCATCCTGCTGACCGGTCACGTCGCCGACCGCTTCGACCGCCGCAAGGTCGCCGCGCTGTGCCAGTGCGGCCAGGCCATGGTCGCCATCACCCTGTTGATCGGCAGCAGCACGAGCAGCCTGACCCGCGAGATGATCTTCGTCATCGCCTTCATGATGGGCACCGCGCGGGCTTTCGAGATGCCCACCACCCAGGCCCTGCTCCCCAACATCGTGCCGCCGGGCCTGTTCCCCGCCGCCGTGGCGGCCTCCAGCTCGGCGATGCAGACCGCGACCATCGTCTCCCCCGCTCTGGGCGGCGTGCTCTACGCCGTGGCGCCGGCCTGGGTGTATGGCCCGGCGCTGGTGCTGTACCTGATCGCCGTGGGCATGATGCTCAGCCTGCCGTCTCAGCAGAAGCCGCTGAAGCAGAAGATCTCGGTGGAATCGCTGCTGGCCGGCTTCCGCTTCATCCGCAGCCGCCCGGAAGTGTTCGGTGCCATCTCCATGGACATGTTCGCCGTACTGCTCGGCGGTGCCACCGCGCTGCTGCCGGTGTTCGCCAAGGACATCCTGCTCACCGGCCCCTGGGGCCTGGGCCTGCTGCGCTCGGCGCCGGCGGTGGGCGCATTGCTGATGTCGATCTACCTGGCGCGCCATCCCATCGAGCGGCGCGTCGGCCCGGTGATTCTCGGCTCGGTGGCGATCTTCGGTGTGGCGACCATCGGCTTCGGGCTATCCACCTCGCTGTGGTTCAGCCTGGCAACCCTGGTGCTGCTCGGCGCCGCCGACATGGTCAGCATGGTGATCCGCGGCGCCTTCGTGCAACTGCAGACGCCCGATGACATGCGCGGCCGGGTCGGCGCGGTGAACAGCCTGTTCATCGGCGCCTCCAACCAGCTTGGCGACTTCCGCGCCGGCGTCAGCGCCGCCTGGTTCGGCACCGTACCGGCCGTACTGATCGGCGGCTTCGGCGCCATCGGCATCAGCCTGCTGTGGATCAAGCTGTTCCCGGCGCTGTCGAGCCGCGACCGGATTCGGGATCCGTTGGTGGGGGATGAGAAAGCGTCCTAGCGAAACCTAGAACGGCTCTCACACGTCTAGGTTTCTTCTGTGCGTCCATATCGTTACAAGTGCATCTAATCCAAGAGGCGCTGAGCTTCAAGAGCCCTTTTCATAGCGCGGGCACACTCCGCACGATTCCTATCGGTGGGTCGTTGGCACTCTGTGTAACTTTCAACTGGCGGTTTGGGCGGTGGCTGTTGTTCTTCAGGCCTGGGACCGAGGGTCAACGATGACATCATGAACAACGGTATCATGATGGCAGCACAGATCCCCCAGCCCAGAATCAGCTTGTCTAGCGATGCCAATAACCGCCAGCCGCGAATCAGCCACGCAGCCGGGGCACCACCCCGCGAGGCAACATCGACGAACTGCACGCTCAGGATGAACGTCGTCAGCGCCAGCACTGTGGACGCGATGGGGCTGCCCGCCCAGTGAGCGGTCAGGGCCGCGAAGGCCACGCTGGGCACAATATGCCTCAAAAACAGCAGGCCGCTGCCACCGCGCACCCAACGCGGCGGTATCAAGCGCAGACTGATGCCCATATCGAAAACTACGCACCACCTGGCCAGTCTGTTCCAGAGTTTGATAAACAAGCGGAACACGAGCAATAACGCCGTGCCGAGGGCCGCCACCGCAACCACCGTAACGGCAAGGTCCTTCGTGCTTTCGGATGGGCTGCTCAGTACGAACATCACCAGGCACAGATACAACCAGAAGACCGGATACAGCTGCACCCAGCCATTGCCCGGGCGCCAGTCCCGCCACCGAGGCAGATAAGCCAAACCAAAGTCGTTCAGCAGGTCGTCATGATGCTCGACGCGCCAAGCCAGCTCTTCGCAGGCTTGCCAGTCGACATCATCGAAGCCGTCCACCAACTTGCGGCGCTCGCCTTCACGCATCGGTTTGAGTAAAAACCAGACAGCACGCGACGCTGGCGAGGCCGGCTGCTCTTCGTTCAGCGACTGCCGCAACTCGGCGCGCAGCGCCATGGCGCCGAGGCGCAAACAAAGCTCATCCCAACGTTCGTCGTCACAGGGCAACTGACCACATGCCTCGTCCCAGTCGAACAGACGGCAAATTTCATCGAAGAAGTTCGGTGACCAGCCAAGGTTACTTTCAAGCAAGGCCAGCACGCCTTGCTGCAGATAACTGCTGCGATCGAATGGCTGCACCCAGGGCTGCTTCTTCAACTGCCTGACTGACTCGAGAACCGCCTGTTCCTGCCCAGCCTCCAATTGCGAATGCCATTGCCACAATTCGGCACTCAGCAGGCGCTCGGCCAGGGCGTTCATCGTCGGCATCGGCAGATAATCGGCCTGCCACGGCGTTAACCAGCTCAGCTGCGTCATGGCCCAGCGCAGGATTTCATCAGCCTGGTCGCCGGGCAGCTGAGCGCGGCGCAGCAATTCCAATTCGAATGCTCTGGCCTGCCCGGCCTCCCGAGCCTGGAGCAGCGCGTCATCAAGCGAAGCGCAGCTGTCCAACAGACTGACGACCCACGCCTGCTCGTCGAGCTGACGTTGCTGGGTTTCCGTCAACCGTGCGGTCAGGTGCTGTGCATCGTCGATCGGCGCTGGCGTAAAAGGCTCATCTAAAGCAGCAGGTGCTTCTACATTCTGAAAACGCTGCGCCCAATCCAACGCCCACTCATAGGCCTCGCGCAGCCGCTGGAAGGCCTCGGGGTCTTCGTCAGGCCGCGTTTGCTTGAGCAGCTGCGCGTAGCGGCGCTTGATGGTGCGGGTATCGGCCTCGGTGTCCAGGCCGAGCAGTTCCCAGGGGTTCACCACTCGGCCTTCTTGCTGTAGTCGACCTTGAAGGCGCCGGTGCGCCACATCGACCAGCGCGGCCAGGGCGAGCGACGGCCACCCACCAGGCCGAGGAACAGCACCTCGAGCGCCCAGGCAATGCCGAAGGCGACCCAGCCGGAAGCCAGATTCGGCGCGAACGCAGCGACGATCATCGCGAAGAACGCAGCCGGCAGGCCGTGGCGCAGCACCAGCATGCCGGCGCCACGGTCACGCCAGGCGGCGGGCAACAGCAGCCGGCTCAAGGGCACGTCGAGGCGCGTCAGGTAACGGGCCAGCCGGCTCCAGCCGCGCGCGAGCATCACCATCCAGGCGACCACCCCGACACTGATCAGCAGGTCCTTGAGTCCCAGGCCGAGATAACCGCCCGAACGCTCCAGGTACACCGACATTTGCGCATCCTGCAGCGAGGTGGCGAACATGGCGGTGAACAGCAGCAACCAGGCGTAGACGGTGGCAGGCACCGTCCACTGGCGCGGTTGCCAGCGCCGCCAGTCCTCGTCGATCTGCAGGCCGAGCTGCTCCGGCAACTCGGGGTAGCGCTCGGTGAGCAGGTGCTCCAGCGCGTCGCAGGCCTGCCAGTCTTCAGCGTCGAAGCGGTCGACCAGCTGCCGCGCCTCACGCTCGCCCATGGACTTGAGCAGCAGCCAGGCGGCGCGCTCCTCGGTGCGTAACGGCCAGTCCAGTTTCAGCTGCTGCAACAGGCGCTGGCCCACGGCGTGACGCTCGCAGCGCCAGCACAGCCAGTTCCAGCGCTCGACGGAGCACGGCAGCTCACCGGTGTCCTCGTTCCAGCCGAACAGCCGGCACAGGCGTTCGAACAACCCACCCGACCAGTGATCGGTGACCTCGAGCATCCAGAGCACGCCGTCCTGCAACTGCTGGCGGCGGTCGAACGACTGCAGCCAGTCGCTGGCCAGCAGCGCGGTGGCGGCGTCCACGACAGCGCGCTCCTCACCGGCCTGCAAGCGATGCTGCAGGGTTTCCAGCTCCAGCGCCAACAGGCGCTCGGCCAGGGCGTCCGAGTGGCTGCGCGGCAGGTAGTCGGCTTGCCAGGGTGAGAGCCACTGCAAGCGCTGCATGCCCCAGCGCAGGATGTTCAGCCCCTCTTCGTCAAGCGTGGCGCAGCGGGCCAGCAGATGACGCTGCAGATCGGTTTCCAGCCCCTGCTCACGGGCCTGCTGCAGGGCGGCATCCAGTGATGCGCTGGCTTGCAGTAATTGTTCGATGCGCGCATGCGGTGGCTCTTCGGTGGCGGCCACCACAGCAGGTTCGTCCTGCACTACCGACGCGAGCGCCTGCCATTGGTCGGTGCCGTCCTCCCGCGACCGATCCTGGGCGGCGGCATGGGCCAAGGCTTGCTCGTAGGCTTCGCGCAGGCGCTGGAAGGCGTCGGCGTCCTCGTCAGGGCGATGCTGTTTGAGCAACTGCGCATAGCGGCGCTTGATGCTGCGGGTATCGGCGTCGGCGTCCAGGCCAAGCAGCGTCCAGGCATTCATACTGATCAATACCCTTGTTCGATAGCATCCAGGCGCGCGGCCACTTCACCACGGGCCTCGCGAATTTCCCGCTCGTCCTGGCGCTCCAGAATGCTGGCGAAATGCGCGGCCAGCTGCCCGACGTGCTCACGCAGGTCACCCAGGCACTCCTGATACAAGCGCTCCATGCGCGCCATCAGGGCGCTGTTGACCTGCTGATCGCGCGGGTGGACCTTGAGCGCCTGCAGGGCGGCGAAGCGCTCGGCGATTTCCTCGGGGCTGAGCACACCGGGGTTGTTCTCGATCACCAGACGATGGCTTTCGCCGGTCAGCGGCGTGTCCACCTGGGCTTCGAGCAGGCCGTTGATGTCGTAGGTGAAGCGGATGTCCAGCGAGACTTCGCCAGCGGGCCGCGCCGGCACGGCCACGTCCAGCTCACCGAGAAAGATGTTGTTGGCCACCAGCCGGCTTTCGCCCTGGAAGATGCGCACGCTGACCTGCTTCTGCCCGTCATGCAGGGTATACACGCTCTGCACCCGGCTGACCGGCACTACGCAGTTGCGCTCGATGATCGGCAGGTAATGGCCGCTCTGCTGCTGCGTGCCCACCTGTTTGGAAATCTCCACGCCCAGGCTGTAGGGGCAGACGTCGGTGAGCACCACTTCTTCGAGCGTGGCATCGCGGGCCTTGAGCGCGGCCTGGATGGCGGCGCCCTGGGCGATCACTTCGTCGGGGTTCAGGTGCATGGCCGGGAAGCGCCCGAACAGGCTGGCCACCAGCTTGCGCACCAGCGGCATGCGCGTGGTACCGCCGACCAGCAGCACTTCGTCGAGGTCGGCAACCTTGATGCGCGCATCGCGCAGGGCCCGTTCGATGGGCGCGCGCAGGCGTTCGAGCAGCGGTTCGCTGATGCTCAGCAGCTTGTCCTGGCTCAGCGGCAGCGTCCATTCGCGACCCTCTACGCGCAGCTGAAACACCGCTTCGGGCTGTTGCCCAAGGGCGTGACGCACGCGCTGAGCCTCGCGGCGCAGGCGCTGATGAATCGCTGGCTGCTGGTGATCGGGCAAGCCCTGGCCACCCATGGCAGCGAGGAAGTGGGCGACCAGAACATCATCGAAGTCCTCGCCACCGAGGAAGTTGTCGCCGGCACTGGCGCGCACTTCCATGATGCCGTCGAACAGCTCCAGCACCGACACGTCGAAGGTGCCGCCGCCCAGGTCGAAGACCAGAAAGGTCGCCTCGCCCTTCTGGTGCAGGCCGTAGGCCAGGGCTGCAGCGGTGGGTTCGTTGATCAGCTTTTCGACTTTCAGCCCCGCCAGTTCGCCAGCGATGCGCGTGGCCTTGCGCTGGGCGTCGCTGAAATACGCCGGCACGCTGATCACCGCCTCACTGACAGGCTGCCCGTAGGCGCGCTCGACGTCTTCCTTGAGGCTGCGCAGCACCAGCGCGGACAGTTCTTCCGGGCGAAATGAACGCGACCCCAGGCGGGTGCTCTGGGCGCTGCCCATGTGCCGTTTGAACAGGGCGGCGGTAAGGTGCGGGTGGGTCTGCAGGCGCTCGCGGGCAATGTCGCCGACCACCAGTTGGTCATGGTCGTCGAGGCCGACCACGCTGGGCGTCAGCAGGCGGCCCAGGGCATTGGGCACCAGCCGCGCCGCCTCGCCGTCCCATACCGATACCAGACTGTTGGTAGTGCCGAGGTCGATGCCGATGATCATGTGCGTTGCAGCCTCCCTGTGCGTGCCGGCCAGCGGCGCGTGATGCGCCGGGCGGGCGATATTAGAGCGCTCTGACAAGCCTGGGTAAAGGAGGTTTCCCGCGCTTTGCCAACTTGCCGACAGAGACGGCTGCCGAGGCCTGGGGCGGGCTGCTATGATGCCGCGCTTTCGTGGATCGGCAACGCGATATGGCACGTGAAGTGCTTTGCTTGCGCTCTGCATACTTCAAACGCGCGTTCGCTGCCATCGGAGCTCCGCATGCTGGAAAGACTGTTCCAACTCAACGCACACAACACCAATGTGCGCACCGAAATACTCGCGGGGGTCACCACCTTCCTGACCATGGCCTACATCCTGTTCGTGAACCCGAGCATCCTCGGCGAAACCGGCATGGACAAGGGCGCGGTATTCGTCGCCACCTGCCTGGCGGCCGCCTTCGGTTCCGCAGTGATGGGCCTGATCGCCAATTACCCGATCGCTCTGGCGCCGGGCATGGGCCTCAACGCTTTCTTCACCTACACCGTGGTGATGGGCATGGGCCACACCTGGCAAGTCGCGCTGGGTGCGGTGTTCCTGTCGGCGTGCCTGTTCTTCCTGCTGTCGATCTTCAAGATCCGCGAATGGATCATCAACAGCATTCCGCTGGAGCTGCGCTCGGCGATCGCCGCCGGCATCGGCCTGTTCCTGGCGCTGATCGCCCTGCAGAACGCCGGCATCGTCGCCGCCAACCCGGCGACCATGGTCGGCCTCGGCGATCTGGGCTCGCCCGCCGCGTTGCTGGCGATCCTTGGCTTCTTCCTGATCATCGGCATGGAGGCGCTGCGCATCACCGGCGCCGTGCTGATCAGCATCCTGGTGGTCACCGGCCTGAGCATTCTGCTCGGGATTAGCGAGTTCGGCGGCGTGGTGTCGATGCCGCCTTCCCTGGCACCGACCTTCATGCAGCTGGATATCGCCGGCGCACTGGATGTGGGCCTGATCAGCGTGATCTTCGCGTTTCTGTTCGTCGACCTGTTCGACAACTCCGGCACCCTGATCGCCGTGGCCAAGAAAGCCGGCCTGATGCGCAAGGACGGCCACCTGCCGAAGATGGGCCGTGCGCTGATCGCCGACAGCACCGCGGCATTGGGCGGCTCGCTGCTGGGCACCAGCACCACCACCAGCTACATCGAGTCGGCGGCAGGCGTCAGCGCCGGCGGGCGCACTGGCCTGACCGCCATCGTGGTCGCCGTATTGTTCCTGTTCGCGCTGTTCTTCGCGCCGCTGGCCGGCAGCGTTCCAGCCTTCGCCACCGCCCCGGCGCTGCTGTTCGTGGCCGTGCTGATGGCCTCGGGCATGGCCGAGATCGAGTGGAGCGACATCACCGTCGCCGCGCCAGTGGTGGTCACCGCCCTGGCCATGCCGCTGACCTACTCCATCGCCACCGGCATCGCCTTCGGCTTCATTACCTGGGTCGCCGCCAAGACCCTGGCCGGGCGGTTCCGCGAACTCAATGGCATGCTGGTCGCGCTGGCCATTTTCTGTGTGATCAAGCTGGCGTTGTTCTAAACGCTCTTGGTAGCCCGGGTTGAGCGAAGCGATACCCGGGTAGGCCTCGATCAGCGTGTGCCCATGGGTAATCCTGGGTATCGCTTCGCTCAACCACAGGCTACGTCGTGTTGACGATCAATCTGCACCAGCCCCCTCTTGGTCGCTCCCCGCCCCACCAATGATCGACGACACCGGCACGCCGGCAGCGGAATCGCTACAATAGCGCCCCGTTTTCCTGCCGCACGAGTGACCGATGAGCCGTCCCGCATTCGACCCCGCCGCCTACGACGCCCAACTCGCCGAGAAGAAGGCCCGCCTGGTCGAACTGCTCGCGCCGTTCGCCGCGCCTGAGCCCGAGGTGTTCGAGTCGCCGCGCGAGTACTACCGCCTGCGTACCGAATTCCGCCTGTGGCGCGAGGCCGGCAGCGAAAACCGTCACTACGCGATGTTCGAGGCCGGCGACAAACACAGCCCGATCTTTTTCGAAGACTTCCCTATCGCCAGCCTGCGCATCAACGAACTGATGCCGCGTCTCAAGGCCGCCTGGCAGGCCAGCCCGGCGCTGGGCTTCAAGCTGTTCCAGGTCGAGTTCCTGACTACCCTGACCGGCGATGCGCTGATTACCCTGTGCTACCACCGTCCGCTCGATGACGCCTGGGAAGCCGCCGCCACGCTGCTCGCCGAGGAGTTGCAGGTGAGCCTGGTCGGCCGCTCGAAGGGCAAGCGCATCGTGGTCGGCCGCCCTTACGTGGAAGAGGAGCTGCAGGTCGCCGGTCGCCGCTTCCGCTATCGCCAGCCGGAGGGCGCCTTCACCCAGCCCAATGGCGAGGTGTGCCAGAAGATGCTCGGTTGGGCCTACGACGTACTGGGCCAGCGCGACGACGACCTACTGGAGCTGTATTGCGGTAACGGCAACTTCACCCTGCCGCTGGCCACTCGCGTGCGCAAGGTGCTGGCCACCGAGATCAGCAAGACCTCGGTCAACGCCGCCCTGGCCAACCTGGCCGACAACCAGATCGACAACGTCACCCTGGTGCGCCTGTCCGCCGAGGAACTGACCGAAGCGCTCAATGATGTGCGCCCGTTCCGTCGCCTGGCCGATGTCGACCTGAAGAGCTACGACTTTGGCAGCGTATTCGTCGACCCGCCGCGCGCCGGCATGGACCCGGACACGTGCGAGCTGACCCGTCGCTTCGAGCGCATCCTGTACATTTCCTGCAACCCGGAAACCCTGGCGCAGAACATCGCCCAGCTGCACGACACCCACCGTATCGAGCGCTGCGCGCTGTTCGACCAGTTCCCCTATACCCATCACATGGAGTCGGGCGTGCTGCTGGTGCGCCGCTAGGCTCTGCAGGAAAAGTACCTGCGCTCGGTGATGCTTCGTTAAAAATCGCGTCGGCCTGCTCATTTACAGCTCGTAAACTCGAATGCGAGCCCAGTCCGTGCCTCACCGATTTTTGCCTCGCCTGACTTCGCTCGGAAACTTTTCGTACCGACCCTACGGCTCAAGATGCAGCGCGAGCCAGGCTCGCGCTGCCGCCACGCTACTGCGCCGATAGCTGGCGAATCAACGCCACCGTGAGGTAGAGCCGCGGCGCGATGCTCGACAGCTCGATGTACTCGTCATCGGCATGCAGGCCGGCGCCCACCACGCCCATGGTCTCCAGCACCGCCGGCTTGTCGCTGCCCGGGGCGTAGGCGTAGCCGGCATCGGTGCCGAAGCGCATGGCGATCGGCTCAATGGTGCGATCGATCCTGGCATAAAGCCCCTGGGCCTGCTTGGCCAGTCGCTCGGACGCGGCATTCCTGGCCAGCGGCGGGCGCCCCTTCTCGAGACGCACCGTGACCTCGGTGTCGTCGATCAGCTTTTTCTGCACCAGGCGCTGCGCATCGGCCAGCACGCGGTCACTCTCGCTCAGGTCCGAGTAGCGCATGTCGGCCTCGGCCGAGGCGCTTGAGGGAATGATGTTGCGCTTTTCACCGGCCTTGACCATCGTCCAGTTGACCGTGGTGCCCTTGGCCGGATCGCCCAGGTCCTTGAGCTGCAACATCTGGTGCGCCAGTTCCATGGCGGCGTTGCGCCCGGCCTCTGGCGCCGAGCCCGCATGGGAGGACTTGCCCTTGACCTCGAGCATCACGCCGTTGATGCCGTTGGTGGCGACGGTCACGGCGTCCTTGTCTGGCGGCTCGTACGAGAACACGTAGTCATGCTGGCGGGCCAGTTCGGCGATGATGGTTTTCGAGCCGGCGGAGCCGGTTTCCTCGTCCGGGTTGAACAGTACGGTGAGCGTACCGAAGCCATCGAACTTGTCGTCCTGCAGGAGCTTCAGCGAGTGCAGGATCATCGCCACGCCACCCTTGGCATCCGCCACGCCAGGGCCATAGGCGCGCTCGCCCTCGACCTTGAACGGCCGTTTGGCGGCGGTGCCCGGCAGGAACACGGTGTCGTAGTGAACCATCAGCAGGAAGGATTTACTGCCGGTGCCCTTGAACGTACCGACGATGTTGTCGCCCGCAGACGGGCTGGCCGGGCTGGTCTTGACCTCGGCGCCGAGCGCCTCGAGTCGTTCGACCAGCAGGGCGCTGACGGTTTTAAGGCCCGGTTCCTGACCGGTGCCGGTGTCGACGTTGACCAGCTGTTCGACGGTGGCCAGGTAAGGCTTCTGTTCGGCCTGGGCTTTCTTGAGTAGCGCCTCGGGCGCCAGGTCGGCAGCGAGGACGGAAAACGACAGGAACGAGAGCGCGAGTGCGGCGGTGATAGGTGAGCGTCGGATGGGCATGCGCAGTCCTTTATCGAGAGAGTGTCCTTGCAGCCTTGACCAAGATGGGCCGCCGCGCCACCCGATGGCATCGATCAACGTCACTGCGCCGCTGGATTGCCGCACTCGGCGCCACCCTGGATGGGGTTCATCCCGGGTGGCGCCGCGCTCGAGGCTGGCTGAGGATCAGATGCTCTTCTCGAAGATCTTCGAATTGCGCTGGAAGTTGTACAGCGAGGCACGCGCCGCCGGCAGACGGTCGACGCTGCTGGGCTCGAAGCCGCGCTCGCGGAACCAGTGGGCGGTGCGCGTGGTGAGCACGAACAGGGTATTGATGCCCTTGGCGCGGGCGCGTTCTTCGATGCGCTCGAGCAGCTCGTCACCACGGCCGCCATGGCGATATTCCGGATTGACCGCCAGGCACGCCAGTTCGCCAGAAGTCGAATCGGCGATCGGGTAGAGCGCCGCACAGGCGATGATCATGCCGTCGCGCTCGACGATGCTGAACTGGCCGATCTCGCGCTCCAGCACTTCCCGCGAACGGCGCACCAGGATGCCTTGCTCCTCCAACGGCGTAATCAAGTCGATCAGCCCGCCGACATCGTTGATATCGGCTTCGCGCAGCGACTCGAACTGTTCGGGGTCGACCAGGGTGCCGCCACCGTCGCGGGTGAACAGTTCGGTGAGCAGCGAACCGTCGCCGGTATAGCTGACGATATGGCTGCGCTTGACGCCACCGCGACACGCCTGGGCAGCGGCATCCAGCAGCTCGCCCTGGTAATCGTTGCCCAGGCGCTGCACGTGGGCCGGCACCTGCTGCGGGCGCAGCTCGCGAATCAGCTTGCCGTCCTCGTCGAGCAGGCCCTGCTGGCTGCTGAACAGGATCAGCTTGTCGGCAGCAAGGTCGGTGGCCGCGCGCATGGCCACGTCTTCGCAGGCCAGGTTGAAGATCTCGCCAGTGGGCGAATAACCGAGCGGCGAGAGCAGCACGATATTGCGCTCGTCGAGCTGGCGGTTGATGCCCTTGCGGTCGATGCGCCGTACTTCGCCGGTGTGGTGGTAGTCGACGCCATCGAGCACGCCGATCGGCCGTGCGGTGACGTAATTACCGCTACTGACCCGCAGCCGCGAGCCCTGCATCGGCGAGGCGGCGATATCCATCGACAGCCGCGCCTCGATGGCGATGCGCAGCTGGCCGACGGCGTCGATCACGCACTCCAGGGTGGCGCCGTCGGTCACCCGCAGGCCGCGGTGGTAGACCGGCGTTTGCCCGCGACTTTCCAGGCGCGCCTCGATCTGCGGGCGCGAGCCGTGTACCAGCACCAGGCGCACGCCGAGGCTGTGCAGGAGCACCAGGTCGTGGACGATATTGCCGAAATTCGGATGGGCCACGCCCTCGCCCGGCAGCATGACCACGAAGGTGCAATCCCGGTGGGCGTTGATGTAAGGCGATGCGTGGCGAAGCCAGTTGACGTAGTCGTACATGTGCAGCGAAACCCTTGGGAGAACGAAAGAAGCAACGATGGGTGCAAGGCAGCTGGCCTCGCAGGCAGAGGCGGTGCGTTATCGTCGTCGCAATGGCATCAGCGAAATGCTCCTCATGTCAGCGCGGGCTCAGGCAGTAATGCTGAATCAGTTGACGCAGCAGCTGCACCGTGGGGATCAGGCGGTCGGTGTCCAGGTACTCGCCCGGCTGGTGAGCGCAGTCGATGTCACCAGGGCCGAGCACCAGGGTTTCGCAGCCCAGCTGCTGCAAATACGGCGCTTCGGTGCCGAAGGCCACCGCCTGGGCGGTATGCCCGGTCAGCCGTTCGGCCAGGCGCACCAGTTCGGCGTCGGCGGGCTGTTCGTAGGGCGGCACGGCGGGAAACAGCGGCGCGAAGTCGATGCTCACTTCGTGGCGCTCGGCCAGCGGCTGCAGCTTCTGGCGAATCGCTGCACGCAGCGCTTCGGGCTGCATGCCCGGCAACGGGCGCAGGTCGAACTCCAGGGAACATTGGCCACAGATGCGGTTGGGGTTATCGCCGCCATGGATGCAACCGAAATTGAGGGTCGGCTGCGGCACGCTGAACTGCGGGTTGCGGTACTCCTGCTGCCACTGACGGCGCAGTTGCATCAGCTCGCCCATCACCTCGTGCATGGCATCCAGAGCGCTGCGGCCCAGGGCCGGATTGGAGGAGTGGCCGCTTTGCCCGAGGATGTCGATACGCTCCATCATCACGCCCTTGTGCAGGCGAATCGGCTTCAGCCCGGTGGGCTCGCCGATCACCGCGGCGCGCCCCAACGGCCGCCCGGCCTCGGCCAGCGCCCGGGCGCCGGACATCGAGCTTTCCTCGTCGCAGGTGGCGAGGATGATCAGCGGTTGCTTGAACGGCTGGTCGAGCAGCGTCTGCACCGCCTCGATGATCAGCGCGAAGAACCCCTTCATGTCGCACACACCGAGGCCGACCCAGCGATCACCGGTGTCGGTGAGTTTGAGCGGGTCGCTCTGCCACAGGGCCTCGTCGAACGGCACGGTGTCGCTGTGTCCAGCCAGCACCAGGCCGCCAGGGCCGCTGCCGTAGGTGGCGATCAGGTTGAACTTGCCCGGCTCGACCTGCTGTTTTTCACAGGCGAAACCCAGCTCGCCCAGCCAGTTGGCCAGGAGGTCGATGACCGGCTGGTTGGATTGATCCAGGGCGGGCTGGGTGCAACTGACCGATGGCACGGCGATCAGCGCCGCGAAGCGATCCTTGAGGGGGAGAAATGACATGGCGGCTCTCTCGGGTCGGTCGCCTCATCATAGAGTGAAGCGTTGCCCGCGAGAACCGCCAATAGAGAATCGCTGTTTTTCAGGGCCGACAATCGGGTAGGAGCGGCTTTAGCCACGAGCTTTTCATCGGGTTACAAAAAGCTCGGGGCTAAAGCGGATCGCCGCCCCGGCCCCTCCTACCAAAGGCCTCTGCTCATCGACGGCCGCGCAGCAGACCGTCAGACGGTCACAGAAAGATCAGCATGAAGATTTCGAGATAAATGATCGCCAGCGCTGCGCCAATTGGCAGGGTCACCACCCAGGAGGTGAAGATCCGCCCGACCACCGCCAGGTTGAGCGCGCCGATGCCCCGCGCCATGCCGATGCCCAGTACCGCACCGACCAGCGTATGGGTGGTGGAGATCGGCAGGCCGATGCCAGAAGCGGCGACCACGGTGGCTGCAGTGGCCAGCTCGGCGGCGAAACCGCGACTCGGGGTCAGCTCGGTGATTTTCTTGCCAATGGTGGCGATCACTTTCCAGCCGTAGGTGGCCAGGCCGATGACGATACCCACGGCGCCCATCAGCAGCACCCAGCCGGGCACCGAGGACTGCCCGCCGATGGTCATGTCGCCACCGGCTTCGATCACCCCGACCACCGCGGCCAGCGGGCCAACGGCGTTGGAGACGTCACTGGCGCCGTGGGCGAAGGCCATGGAACAGGCAGTGAAGATCATCAGTACGGCGAAGACTTTCTCGACACTGGCGAAGTGGAAGTCCTTGTCGGCTTCCTCGTCCAGCTTGATGCGGCGCAGCAGCAGGATGCCCAGGCCAGCGACCAGCAGGCCGACACCGGCCGACAGCATGATGCTCTGGCCAGTGGTGAAGTTCAGGCCGACGTGCTTGAGGCCCTTGGTGAAGGTCATCAGCGCCAGCATGAAGCCGGTCAGGAACATGTAAACCGGCACCCAGCGCTTGGCGTTACGAAATGGGTCCTCGGTGTCGAAGATCAGCCATTGCACGCTCATGAACAGACCGAAGGCCAGCAGACCGGAAATGAACGGGGTCACCACCCAGCTCGAGACGATCGGCACCAGGCCGCCCCAGTTCACCGCATCGACCGACACGCTGACCGACGCGAAGCCGATGATCGCACCGACGATCGAGTGCGTGGTCGACACCGGCCAGCCGCGGATCGAGGCGATCAGCAGCCAGGTACCGGCCGACAGCAACGAGGCCATCATGCCCAGCACGAACATGTCGGCGGGAATCACCGAGGCATCGACGATGCCGTTCTTGATGGTTTCGGTAACCTGGCCACCGGCCAGATAGGCACCGCAGAATTCGAAGACCATGGCGATCAGGATCGCCTGCTTGATGGTCAGCGCCTTGGCACCGACCGAAGTGCCCATGGCATTGGAAACATCGTTGGCACCAACGCCCCACGCCATGAACAAACCAAAGCAGCAGGCCATCACGAGGAGTACGAAACCGTAGTCCGCGACAAGAGACATAGAGAATTACCTGTAAACCCAGAAAGGATGCTGGCGGCTCAGCGCGCCAGCAGTTGTTCCAGTCGGTTGCCCACGCGCTCGGCGCGATCGGCAATGTCTCCGACCCAGTCGATGATCCGATAGAGGAACATCACATCGACTGCGGGAAGATCCTTTTCCAGTTTGAACAAGGTGCGGCGCACCTCGATCTGCTGGCGGTCGGTTTCGCGCTCGATTTCCTCGAGCTCTTCGACCATACGCTCGACCAGGGTGGCCTCACGACCGGCGAAACCGGCCTCGAGCAGCGAATCCAGCTCCTTCATCGCCTTGAGTGCCTGGGCACTGGCGTCCACGCACCGCTGCACGTAAGCCAGCATCAGCGGCTGTAGGTCGGTAGGGATGGTCATGGAACGGCCCAGCATCAACCCGGCGATATCCTTGGCCCGGTTGGCGACCTTGTCCTGGGTGCTCAGCAGTTCAAGCAGATCGGAACGTGGCACCGGCAGGAACAGGCTCTTGGGCAGGTGCATACGCACGTTCTTCTTGAGCTTGTCGGCCTCGTTCTCCAGGCGCACCATGGCCTGTTGAACCTGCTCGACACGCGCCCAGTCTTCGGCCATCACCGCCTCGAAGAATGGCACCAGATTGGCGGCGCATTCGTGAGCCTTGGCGATATGCTGCTGCATCGGCCCGATCGGTGAGCGGCCGAACAGGCTGCTGATGAACGGATTGCTTGGCATGGGGGTGACCCCTGTCTGTCAAAGAGGCGGCAAGTATACGGATGACATCCGGGCCAAGCCAGCGCGTGTCATCTATTGGTCATAAAGTTGTATTTCGTCACTCATTTCCCACGAAAATACGATTAACTTCGAGGAAAATAGCGACATGAATATTTCAATCATCTTACACGCAAGCGTTCGCGACACTCGCCGACCTGCATCCGCCGCGCTTTTCCTCTACCCTGTACGGCCTAACGTGCGAAGCAACGCCTCGCACCGTGCAACCCCCGCCGCCGTCGCCGCTTCACCGAGCCCTCGCAATGAATAAAGAAACCGAAATCAAACTGCGCGCCAGCCGCGAAACCCTGGCCGCCCTGCAAACCCATCCCCTGCTGAAGAAGCGTAGCAAGGCCGGCTGGGAGACGAGCGAGCTGTTCAACCAGTATTTCGACACCGACGCCCGCGACCTCGCCGCCGCCCGCGTTGCCCTGCGCCTGCGCAAGGATGGCGAGCAGATCATCCAGACCCTCAAGAGCCGTGGCCAGAGCGTGGCCGGGCTGTCCGAGCGCAACGAGTGGGACTGGTACCTGAGCAAGGCCAAACTGGACCTCAAGAAGCTCGATGACAGCTGCTGGCCGGCTGCTCTGGCCGAGCTCGACAAGAAGCAGCTCAAGCCGATCTTCACCACCGACTTCGTGCGCCAGCGCACCGAGATCGCCTGGGGCCGCGGCAAGGCACGGGTGGTCATCGAGGCGGCGCTGGACCTGGGCAAGGTGATCGCCGGCAAGCAGCAGGAAGAAATCTGCGAGCTGGAACTGGAGCTGCGCCAGGGCGAACCCGAGGCGCTGCTGGAGCTGGCCGCCGAGTTGGCCGCCGACCTACCGCTGATGCCCTGCGACATCAGCAAGGCCGAGCGCGGTTACCGGCTGTTCGACGAAGCCAGCTACAGCCTGCAACTGCCCACGCCACAACTCGAGGCCGAACAGAGCCTGGATGACGCCGTGGCCGCCATCGGCTGGTTCCTGCTCGGCAGCAGCCAGCGCCTGGCCGAACAATACCGCCACAACGGCCACTGGCGCCTGCTGGTCGACTGGCTGAACTGCCTGGTGGAGCTGCGCGCCCTGTTCGGCAGCCTCGGCCAGGCCGCACCGCGGGCCAGTACCAGCGAACTGCGCCAGGTGCTCGACGTTCTGCTCGAAGACTGGCGCCCACGGGTGCAGGCCGGCCAGCAGGATGAAGCCGCGCGCCAGGAGGCGCCTGCCCAGTTCGCCGCCGAACTGCAGCAGACCCGCTGGGGGTTGTTCTCGCTAAATACCTCGCGCTGGCTGCTGACCCGCGCCTGGACCAGCGCCCGCAACAAGCGCGGCGACCGCCAGGGTGCGGCCGCGCTGCAAAGCTGGCTGCCGACCTTCTTCACCGAAGAAGGCCGCGACCTGCAACTCAAACGCTACCAGCAGCAGCCCGAGGATCTCGCCGAACAGCTGCCGCGCATCGAGCGCCTGCTGCTCTGGCTGCACCTGGCCCGCGGCACGCTCGACATCGCCGAGACCGACCGCCTGTTCGGCGAACTCAACAAACTGGCTGAACTGGCCAAGCACCCGATCAGTCAAGAGGAACTGGAGGCGCGCATGACCCAGGCGCAGATCATCATGAGCCTCAAGCCCTGGAAAGCGCTGCTCAAGCACGGCTGATGACCCCGGCAGGTGGCTCGCCCACCTGCCCCGCTCGACGACAGGACGCCCATCGATGTTCAAACTCAGCCTGAAATCCATCGCCGCCACCTGGCTGACCGGCTTGCTGGCACTGCTGCCGCTGGCCCTGACCATGGTGGTACTGGCGTGGCTGGTCAGCCTGCTCAACAACCTGATCGGCCCATCCACGGCCATCGGCCGGCTGTTCGCCGCGCTCGGCACGCCGTTCGCCAGCAATCCGTACCTGGCCTATGTGCTCGGCACTCTGTTGTTGCTGATCAGCCTCTACCCCCTGGGCCTGGCGGTGAAGCTGGGCCTGCGCCGCCCACTCGGCTGGCTGATCGACGTGACCCTGCGGCGCACGCCGCTGATCGGCAACTTCTACAATTTGGCCGACCGTTTCGTCGGCCTGCTCGACAAGAAGAACACCGACATCACCAGCATGCGCCCGGTATGGTGCTTCTTTGGCGGCGGCGATGGCGTGGCGGTGCTGGCCTTGCAGCCGACCTCGGAAACCGTGGAACTGGAAGGCCGCCCGCACCTCGCGATCCTGGTGCCTACCGCACCGATCCCGGTCGGTGGCGGCCTGCTCTACGTGCCGGCGGAATGGGTGAAGCCGGCCAACATGGGCGTCGATGCGCTGACCAGTATCTATGTGTCCATGGGACTGACACCGCCACCCGCCCTGCCGCCGCAGAGCCTGGAAGATGGCCGCGAAGCGGAGTTGCCGGCAGCACCGGAACCGCTGCCACCCACAGGCGAAGGGCCGCCCAAGGCGCAGCCCTGATCCGCGAACCATGAACCGGCGCTTAGTCGGCGACGGCGCAATCAGGCATGCTGACGACCTCTACAGGATGCCAACCCGACAGCCGTAACCAGGAGCCCGCATGTCCAGCCTCTCGCCTGCCGCCGCCGACCGCCAGTTGGACCTCAACGAGCTGCTGCGTGAGCTGGTCGGCCAGGGCCGCATCGCCCAGGAAAGCGCCGAGCAGTGTTTGGCGATCCGCCGCAGCGGCACCAACAACGACCTGCACCCGCTGGAGTTCCTGGCCGCCCAGCAGCTGGAGGATCTGGCACGACCTGGCCGCATTCTGGATCTGGAAAGCCTGACCCAGTGGCTGGCACAGCTGGCCGGCCAGCCCTACCTGCGCATCGACCCGCTGAAGATCGACGCCGCGGCGGTCACCCCGCTGATGTCCTACGCCTTCGCCCAGCGCCACAAGATCCTCGCCGTGGCGGTCAGCGCCGAGGCGGTGACCATCGCCAGCGCCCAGCCGTTCATGCACGGCTGGGAAGCCAACCTCACCCACGTGCTCAAACGCCCGATCAAGCGCGTGGTGGCCAACCCGGCGGACATCCAGCGCTTCACCGTTGAGTTCTACCGCCTGGCCCGCTCGGTCAGCGGCGCCACCAACACCGATGCCAAGATCAGCAACGTCGGCAACTTCGAGCAACTGCTCAACCTCGGCGCCCAGGACCAGGAACCGGACGCCAACGACGCCCACGTTGTGAACATCGTCGACTGGCTGTTCCAGTACGCCTTCCAGCAGCGCGCCAGTGACATCCACATCGAGCCGCGCCGTGAACAGGGCAGCGTACGTTTTCGCATCGATGGCGTGCTGCACACCGTTTACCAGTTCCCTGCCCAGGTCACCATGGCCATCGTCAGCCGCCTGAAGACCCTGGGCCGCATGAACGTCGCCGAAAAGCGCAAACCCCAGGACGGTCGGGTGAAGACCAAGACGCCAGCCGGCAACGAGGTGGAGCTGCGCCTTTCGACCCTGCCCACCGCCTTTGGCGAGAAGATGGTGATGCGTATCTTCGACCCCGATGTGCTGTTGCGCGGCTTCGATCAGCTGGGCTTCAGCCCTGACGATCTCAAGCGCTGGGAAAGCATGACCCGCCAACCCAACGGCATCATTCTGGTCACCGGCCCCACCGGCTCGGGCAAGACCACCACGCTGTACACCACCCTCAAGCAGTTGGCCACCGAGGAAGTGAACGTGTGCACCATCGAAGACCCCATCGAGATGATCGAGGGCGCCTTCAACCAGATGCAGGTGCAGCACAACATCGACCTGACCTTCGCCAGTGGCGTGCGCGCCCTGATGCGCCAGGACCCGGACATCATCATGGTCGGCGAAATCCGCGACCTGGAAACCGCCGAAATGGCCATCCAGGCGGCGCTGACCGGTCACCTGGTGCTTTCCACCCTGCACACCAACGACGCCCCGAGCGCCATCACCCGCCTGCTCGAACTGGGCGTGCCGCATTACCTGCTCAAGGCGACCTTGCTGGGCGTCATGGCCCAGCGCCTGGTGCGCACCCTGTGCCCGCACTGCAAGGCACCGGTGGAGTTCGACGAAGCGGACTGGCAAGAGCTCACCCGCCCCTGGAACGCCCCGCTGCCGAGCGGCGCGCACCGCGCCGTGGGCTGTGCCGAATGCCGGGAAACCGGCTACCGGGGCCGCGCCGGGGTGTACGAGATCATGTTGCTGAACGACAGCCTGAAACCGCTGATCAGCGCCGATACCGACCTCACGCCGCTACGCCGCCAGGCCTTCAAGGATGGCATGCGCAGCCTGCGCCTTTCTGGTGCGCAAAAAATCGCTGCCGGGCAGACCACGATCGAAGAAGTATTGCGCGTGACACCGCAAAGCGAGCAGCGCTAATCTGCGCGAACGCGGGCTCGGGAGCAGCTCGCAAATGCCAGGAGCGGCGCCATGAATATCCGCCAGAAGATGCTCGCCTGTGGGGCCGTCAGTATCGTTGCCACGCTTCTGGTCGGAGGCATCGGCCTCTGGGGCCAGGCGCAGCTGGGCGACGCCCTGGCCGCCAATGAGATCAACGCCAACGCCCTGCGCCACCACATGGATGGCGACATGATGCACGACGCTCTGCGCGCCGACGTACTCGGCGCCTTTCTCACCGCCCCTGGTGACGCCACCGCCGCCGCTCAGGTACGCGACGATCTCAAGGAGCACAGCGAGCGCTTCCGCCAGGCCATGGCGCAGAACGCGGCATTGCCGCTGGCCACGGACATTCGTCAGGCCATCGATGGCGTTGGCCCGGTGCTGGAGGCCTATATCCAGGCAGCGACCCGTATCGTCGAACAGGCCCTTGCCGACCCGGTGGCGGCGCGCGCGCTGATGGCCGACTTCTCGCGCAGCTTCGGCGAACTGGAAGTGCGCAACGAAGCGATCAGCGAGCAGATCGAGGCCGCCGTCGCCCAGACCCGCGCGCAAACCGAGGCCACGGTGCAGCAGGCGTCCTGGTGGCAATGGGGCAGCCTGGGCCTGGCCTGCGTGCTGATCCTGGCGATCACCCGGCAACTGCTGAACTCGGTGCTGCGGCCCCTGGCGAAGATCATCAACGCCGCGCGCAGCATGGCTCAGGGCAACCTGCGCTCGCCAATCAGTGTCGACAGCCGTGACGAAGCCGGCCAGTTGCAACAGAGCCTCGCCGACATGCAGGCCAGCCTGCGGCAGATGATCGAGACCATCCGTACCGAAAGCGAGGAGCTGCGTCGCGCCTCCCAGCACCTGAGCCAGACCTCCGGCGAGGTGGCGCGTGGCGCCAGCGAGCAGGCCGAAGGCGCCACCAGCATGGCGGCGGCCATGGAGCAGATGATCGGCAACATCGCTCAGATCGCCGAACACACGCGCAGCGCCCGTGACATTTCCGAGCAGTCCGAACAGCTGACCACCACTGGCGGGCAGGTGATCGTCGGCGTGGTCGATGGCATGAACCACATCGCCGATGCGGTCAATCGGTCCTCGCAGACGGTCACCGTGCTGGGCCAGTCATCCGAGGAAATCGACTCGATCATTCAGGTGATTCGCGGTATCGCCGAGCAGACCAACCTGCTGGCGCTCAACGCCGCCATCGAGGCCGCGCGCGCTGGGGAGGCCGGCCGCGGCTTCGCCGTCGTGGCCGACGAGGTCCGCGGGCTGGCGGCGCGTACCGCGCAATCCACCCAGGAAATCACCGGCATGATTCAGCGCATTCGCGAATCCACCGCCCAGGCGGTGAAAAGCATGGATGCCGGGGTCAGCCGGGTGAGCGACGGCGTCGGCATGGCCCAGCAGGCCAATGCCTCGATCACCGAGATTCGCCAGGGTGTGCAGCGCTCGGCGCAGATGGTCGACGAGATCGCCCACACCATCACCGAGCAATCCAAGGCCAGCAACGAAGTCGCTGAGCGGGTGGAAATGATCAGCGAGGTGGCCCAGCGCAACAACAGGGCCATGCAGGACCTGGCGCACATGCTGGTGCAGATGGACAACTCCGCCCAGGCCATGCAGGCCTCGGTCCGGCGCTTCGAGCTCTAGTGCCCGGCGACAGCTCTGTAAGACGGTGGAACCAGTAGCGCGTGGCCCGACTCTCAAGCAGAGGAAACCCACAAGGAGTCATTGCCATGCGCCGTTCTAGTTCGCTGTTGATCGCCGGCCTGTTTCTGGCCGCCGCCACCCAAGCCCATGCCGTCAACCTGCGTGACGTGCTGTCGTCGGGTGCGACCACCGCGTCGACCTACCTGACGTTCAAGGACAACAAGATGATCGTCCCAGCCCAGGACGATGCCAGCAGCTACATCGCCAGCAACGGCGAAATCCGCGGCCCGTACCTGGAAGCGGCGCTGCAGAAGATCCGCACCGACAACCCGGATCTGCAAGCCAGCGACATGGAGCTGGCCACCGCGATTCTCACTGCCGAGCAGTGATCGAGCGCTTCACTGCCCCGCAGTGACGAAAAAGCCGGCCCTGCAGGCCGTGTGAAAATGTAGCGAGCGAAGGTCAGGCAAGGCAAAAAACGGCGAGAAAGCGCATTTTACGAGCTGTAAATGAGCATTTTTAGCCGGTTTTTAACGCCGCATGACCGAGCGCAGTAGTTTTCACACGGCCTGCCAGGGGCCGGCTTTTTCATGCATCATTACGGCTCAGCCGTCGATGCTCGCCTCGTAGCCTGCGCTGTCCAGCAGCTTTTGCAGCTGCGACGCATCGCTGGGCTGGAGCTTGAAGAACCAGCTGCCGTATGGGTCGTTGTTGACGCTTTCCGGGCTGTCGGCCAGGGCCTCGTTGATGGCGATCACTTCACCGCCAACCGGCGCGTAGATGTCGGAAGCGGCCTTCACCGACTCGACCACACCCGCTTCCTGGCCCGCGTCGAGCACCTTGCCGATTTCCGGCAGCTCGATGAACACCACATCACCCAGCGCTTGCTGAGCATGATCGGAGATGCCCACGGTCACGCTGCCATCGGCTTCCAGGCGGGCCCATTCGTGGCTGGTGGCGTAACGCAGATCGGCGGGGATAGAGCTCATGTTGTCGTTCCTCATCTGACAGGACGGCGACCGCGCCGTCCGGGGAATTTAGCAGGTGCGTAGGGGCCGTGTAAGAGTCTTTCAGATCAGCACTTTGCCATGGCGTACGAAGCTGGGCTGCACCACGCGCAGCGGGTACCACTTGCCGCGAATCTCCACCTCGGCGCGGTCACCGGTTTTCGCCGGCACCCGGGCCAGGGCGATGGACTTGCCCAGGGTCGGCGAGAAGCTGCCGCTGGTGATCTCGCCTTCGCCAACGCCGTCGACGCGTACCACCTGATGGGCGCGCAGCACGCCGCGCTCCTCCAGCACCACGCCGACCAGGCGTGAATGCGTGCCCTCAGCATGCTGACGCTGCAGTGCTTCACGGCCGATGAACACGCGCTCGGCGGGCTCCCAGGCCACCGTCCAGGCCAGGTTGCAAGCCAGCGGCGAGGACTGCTCGTCCATGTCCTGGCCGTATAGATTCAGGCCAGCCTCCAGGCGCAGCGTATCGCGTGCGCCCAGGCCGATGGGAGAAATACCAGCGCCGACCAGGTCGTTGAAGAACGCCACGGCTTCGCCGGCCGGCAACATGATCTCCAGGCCGTCCTCGCCGGTGTAGCCGGTGCGGGCGATGAACCAGTCGCCATCGGGCAGGCCCTGGAACGGCTTGAGCTCGTGGATCAGGCTGGCGCGGGCCTGACTGACCAGCTCGGCTGTGCGGGCACGGGCCTTGGGCCCCTGCACAGCGAACATGGCGAAGTCGCTGCGCTCGCGCAATTCGACGGCAAAGTCGCTGCTCTGCGCACGCATCCAGGCCAGATCCTTGTCGCGCGTGGCCGCATTGACCACCAGGCGATAGGCCGGCGCCTCTGCCATATCGAGCCGGTAGACGATCAGGTCGTCGATCACCCCGCCCTGTTCGTTGAGCATGGCGCTGTACAAGGCCTTGCCCGCGGTTTGCAGACGACTCACATCGTTGGCCAGCAGGCGTTGCAGGTAGCGCTGGGCATCGCTGCCCTGTACGTCGACCACGGTCATGTGGGAAACGTCGAAGACCCCGCAATCGCGGCGTACCTGGTGATGCTCCTCGACCTGGGAGCCGTAGTGCAGCGGCATGTCCCAGCCGCCGAAGTCGACCATCTTGGCGCCGAGCGCCAGGTGCAGGTCGTAAAGAGGTGTGCGCTGTCCCATGGGATCTCCTTCCGGGCGTTGCGAAGCTGGGGCGCGCGTGAAGTGGGCCATTCCAGATGAATTTGGACATGGCTGCATGGCGGGCCGCAGCGAATGGCGCGCATTGTAGCCGCATGGTCGGGGCGGGTCATCTTGGACATTGGCAGACGGTGTTACAAATGGCCCGATAAACGTCGACGCGCGGCCTTGCGCTCGCCTGGCAACCGTCTATCCGATTCGCTGTGCCGAGCGGCGAATCAGCAGGATCACCGGCAGCAGCCCGACCAGCACCAGGGTCAGCGCGGGCAATGCGGCGCGCGCCCATTCACCTTCGCTGGTCATCTCGAAGATGCGCACGGCCAGGGTGTCCCAGCCGAACGGGCGCATCAGCAGCGTGGCCGGCATTTCCTTGAGCACATCGACGAACACCAGCAGGGCCGCCGACAGCACACCAGGCATCAGCAACGGCAGATAAATACGCATGAACAACGGCAAGCCGCCGACACCCAGGCTGCGCGACGCCTGGGCCAGTGACGGGCGAATGCGCGCCAGGCTGGTTTCCAACGGCCCGAAGGCCACCGCCAGAAAGCGGATCAGGTAGGCGAGCAGCAACGCGCCCAGGCTGCCCAGCAACAGCGCCTTGCCGGCGCCACCAAGCCATATCGACAGGGGAATGACCACGCCGTTGTCCAGGCTGCTGAAGGCCAGCATGATCGCCACCGCCAGCATCGAACCCGGCAGTGCGTAGCCGAGGTTGGCCAGGCCAACGGTGGCCCCCATCAGGCGGGTCGGTGCCTGGCGCCGTGCGAAGGCCAGCAACAGTGCGGCCGAAACGGTGATCAACGCCGCCATTGCACCCAGGTACAAGGTGTGGAGGATCAGCGCCAGATAACGCTCATCGAGATCGAAACGCCCCCGCTGCCAGAACCACACCAGGAGCTGCAGCATCGGGATCACGAAAGCGCAGGCGAATACCAGCAGGCACCAGCCACTGGCCGCCAGCGCGCGCAGGCCGGTCAGCCGATACAGCGCGCCGCTTCGCGGCCGCTCGACCGCAGGCCTTACGGCACTACGGGTGCGGCGCTCGCCATGGAGCACCAGCATCACCGCGAACAGCAGCAGGCAGGCCAGTTGCGCCGCGCTGCCCAGGCTGTAAAAGCCATACCAGGTCTTGTAAATAGCGGTGGTGAAGGTATCGAAGTTGAATACCGAAACGGCGCCGAAATCGGCCAGGGTCTCCATCAATGCCAAGGCCAGCCCGGCGCCGATAGCTGGCCGCGCCACCGGCAGCGCCACCCGCCAGAACGCCAGCCAGGGCGAATGGCCCAGGGTACGCGACGCCTCCATCAGGCCCTTGCCCTGAGCCAGGAAGGCGTTACGCGCCAGCAGGTAGACATAGGGGTAGAAAACCAGCACCAGCACGATGATCACGCCGGCCGTCGAGCGTACCCGGGGAAACCGTATGCCGCTGCCCAGCCATTCACGCAGCGCCGTTTGCACCGGGCCGGAGAAGTCCAGCAGGCCGACGAACACGAAGGCCAACACGTAGGCAGGAATGGCGAACGGCAACATCAGCGCCCAGTCCAGCCAGCGCCGGCCGGGAAACTCGCAGAGGCTGGTCAGCCAGGCCAGGCTCACGCCGAGCAGCGTCACGCCTAGCCCGACGCCGAGCACCAGCGTCACCGTGTTGCCGATCAGCCGCGGCAGCTGGGTCTGCCACAGGTGCGACCAGATCTGCCGATCCACCTCGTGCCAGCTTGCCAGCAACACCAGCAGCGGCATAAGCACCAACAGGGCGACGGCAAAGGCGATGGGGTACCAGCGACGCTGGGTCGAATAGGCCACGCAAACTCCAAAACGCGTAAAGCACGACGCCCCGGACAATGCCGGGGCGTCGCTTGCAAGCGCCTGACTGGCCGCTAGCGGCTCGCTCGGGCGCCGCGGTCAGTGATCAGTTCCAGCCAGCGCGATCCATCAGGCGAATGGCCTCGGCCTGACGCTTGCCGGCCACTTCCACGGCGATGCTGTCTGCCTTGAACTCACCCCAGGAGGCGACTTCCGCTGAAGGCTTCACCTTCGGGTTGGCCGGGAACTCCTTGTTGGCGTCGGCGAAGATGTTCTGCGCTTCGGCACTGGTCATCCACTCGACCAGCTTCTGCGCCGCCTCGGGGTTCGGCGCATGCTTGGTCAGGCCGACACCGGACAGGTTGACGTGCACGCCGCGGTCTTTCTGGTTCGGCCAGAACAGCTTGGCTTTCAGGTCGGGCTTCTGCTCGTGCAGGCGGCCGAAATAGTAGGTGTTGACGATGCCCACGTCGCACTGGCCGGCGGCCACGGCGTTGATGACCGAGTTGTCGTCCGGGAACACGTCGGTCGCCAGGTTGTTGACCCAGCCTTTGATGATCTCCTCGGTCTTGGCTTCACCGTGAGTCTCGATCAGGGTGGCGGTGAGCGACTGGTTGTAGACCTTCTTGCTGGTGCGCAGGCACAGGCGGCCCTCCCAGTTCTTGTCGGCCAGCGCTTCGTAGGTGGTCAGCTCGCCGTCCTTCACCCGTTCCGGCGAGTAGACGATGGTACGCGCGCGCAGCGACAGGCCGGTCCAGGCACCGCTGGCGGCGCGGTACTGAGCAGGAATGTTGGCGTCGACGACGCTGGACTTCATCGGCTGCAGAATGCCCATCTGCTCGGCCTGCCAGAGGTTGCCGGCGTCGACGGTGATCAGCAGATCTGCCGGGGTGTTCTCGCCCTCTGCCTTGATGCGCTCCATCAGCGGCGCTTCCTTGTCGGTGATGAACTTCACCGCGACGCCGCTCTTGGCGGTATAGGCGTCGAACACCGGCTTGATCAGCTCGTCGATACGCGAGGAATAGACCACGACTTCATCGGCGGCCTGCACCGCGCTGGCCAGCGTACTGAGGGTGAAAACGGCGAGAAGCGCACGACGTACCGACATGACAGAGACCTTGTGGAAGATGAGAGAGCGAGGATGATAGTGACTCGCATCTGCACCGCACACCGGGAGCTCGTTGCCAGATATTACAGCGCCATCAGGCCTTCGCCAGCTCCGGCAGGTCGCCGCTCAGGCCAAGGGCCTGGCGCACGAACAGCGCCTTGGCGTCCTCCAGGCCGTCGACCAGATCCAGGCCGGCGTTGCGCGCCAGGCGCAGCGCCAGGGAGTCGCTCTGGAACAGGCGCTGGAAGCCTTCCATCGCCGCCATCATCGCCAGGTTGTGCGGCATGCGCCGGCGCTCGTAACGACTCAGCACGCGCTCATCGGCCAGCCGTTCGCCGCGTGCCGCGGCCTGCGCCAGCACTTCGGCGAGCACCGCGGCGTCGAGGAAGCCGAGGTTGACGCCCTGCCCAGCCAGCGGGTGGATGGTGTGGGCGGCGTCGCCGATCAGTGCCAGCCCCGGTTCGACGTAACGCTTGGCGTGCCGCTGGCGCAGCGGAATGCACAGGCGGCGATCCACCTGCAGCACCTGGCCGAGGCGGTACTCGAACGCCTGCCCCAGCTCTGTAGAAAACGCGTCGTCGTCCAGTGCCATCAGCCCGGTGGCCTGATCCGGCGTAGTCGACCAGACGATCGAGCACCAGTGCTCGCCGTCGCGCTCGCCCAGCGGCAGGAAGGCCAGCGGACCTTCGTCGGTGAAGCGCTGCCAGGCCGTGGCCTGATGAGCCTCGGCACAACGCACGCTGGTGACGATGGCGTGGTGCAGGTAATCCCATTCGCGGGTTTCGCAGCCGGCCAGGCGGCGCACTGCGGAATTAGCGCCATCCGCCGCGATAATCAGCGGCGTACGCAGCTCGCGTCCGTCGGCCAGGGTCAGCAGCCAGTCATCACCAGAGTGGCGCAGGCGCTCCAGGCGCGCACCGGCCAACAGCCCCACGTCGCTGTCATGCAGGCGCTCGAGCAGGGCGTCCTGGACCACGCGGTTCTCGACGATATGGCCAAGGGTCATGGCATGCACGCTGCCGGCGCTGAAATGGATATGGCCGGTGCCGCTGCCGTCCCAGACATGCATGTCGCGATAGGGGCAACTGCGCCGCGCCAGCACGCCAGGCCAGGCGCCGAGACGTTCGAGAATGCGCTGGCTGGCCATCGACAAGGCGCTGACCCGCGGCTCGTAGCCTGCGCTGGCGTCGAACGGTTCGACCCGCATCGGGCCGCCATCGAGCACCAGGCATTCCAGGCCATGCCCGCGCAAGGCCAGTGCCAGGGCGCTGCCGACCATGCCGGCGCCCACGATGATCAGGTCTGCACGCATCTCGTTCATATCCTCAGGCTGCCTGTCGCACGCGCGGCTTGAGCCGCACGTAAAGCGTCTTGTTGACCCGCGCCACCAGGGTGCCGCTGCCATCGCGCACCTCGACCGGCAATTCGGGCAGGTACTTGTCGCCATCGGCGGTGCGCTCGCGCACCTCGTCGATGAAGGCCTGGTCGATGGCGAACGAGGCGAACACCGGCCCGCGGCCCGGCGCAATGAAATCGATGCTGGCGGCCTTGTCCCAGACCACGTAATCGCGGCCCAGGTTCTCCATCAGCATCAGCATGTAGAAGGGATCGGTCATCGAATACAGGCTGCCGCCGAACTGGGTACCCACGTAATTGCGGTTGTACCAGCCCAAACGCATTTTAACCTCGACCTGACGGAAATCCGGAGCGATACGGCGGATCCACACACCGGCGCCCAGGTAAGGCGGGTAGGCGTTCATGATCCAGCGCAGCACACGGGCCTTGCGCGCCAGCCGGCGGGCATTCATTGCGGGTTACCGCGAGTACCCATGCCCATGGCCTGACGCGCGAACCAGCGCTTGGCCGGCGGCAGCAACTCCAGCCCGAGCAGGCCCAGATTGCGGCCGGCGGCGAGCAGCGGCTGGTCGGTGCTGAACAGCCGGGTGACCTGATCGGAAAACGCCACTGTGCGCGCCTGGTCACCGGCCTGGGTGGCGGCGTAGCGTTGCAGGGTGGTCAGATCACCCAGCGGTGCCGCGCTCGCCAGCAGCGTATCGGCCAGCGCACGCACGTCACGCAGCGACAGGTTGAAACCTTGCCCGGCGATCGGGTGCAGGCTGTGGGCCGCATTGCCGAGCACCACCAGGTTGGCGCGCACCTGCTCGGCGGCTTCGATCAGCACCAGCGGGTACGGCACCCGTGCGCCAACCTGGCGCAGGGCACCGAGGCGGTAACCGAAGGCCTGCTGCAGCTCGGCGAGAAAGGCGCGCTCATCTAGCTTGAGCAGCCGTTCGACCTCGCGGCTCGGGTGCGTCCACACCAGCGCACAGCGATTATCGGAAAGCGGCAACAGCGCCAGCGGGCCGGATTCGGTGAAACGCTCGAAGGCCTCGCCGCCATGGGCCTGTGATGGCGTGATGTTGGCGATCAAGGCAGTCTGATCGTACGGTCGCTGATTGACGGCGATCCCCAATTGCTCACGCAACGACGAACGCCCGCCATCGGCGAGGATGGCCAGCGAGCAGTCGATCAGGGTTTCGTCGTCCAGGGTCAGGCGATAGCCTTCGGCGGTGGGCTCCATGCGCTCGACCTGGGCCGGGCAGCGCCATTGGATCACTTCGGCGTCCAGTGCCTGCCACAGGCAGTGGCCGAGCCAGGCGTTTTCCACCACGTAGCCCAGGGCCGGCACGTTTTCCTGATCGGCGCTGAGCCGGGCTGCCGCGAAACGCCCGCGGTCGGAGACGTGAATGCGCTCGATGGCGGTGCCCTGTTCGGCAACCGCCGGCCACAGGCCGAGGCCTTCGTAGATCAGTCGCGAGCCGTAGGACAGCGCCGTGGAGCGGGCATCGTAACTGGGCTGGTAGCCGTCGCCTGGGGCGAACGGTTCGATCAGCGCGATACGCCAGCCGCGCTTGCGCGCCTCGCCCTGCAGCGCCAGCGCCAGGCTGGCGCCAACCAGGCCGCCACCGATGATCGCCACGTCGACTCGCAACATGGCCTCAGGCTACCTGCGCACGGGCGGCGGCCATCAGTGCTTCGATCTCGTCGACGGCCTTGGGCACGTCGTTGGTGAGGATCTCGCAACCGCTCTTGGTCACCACCACGTCATCCTCGATGCGCACACCGATGCCGCGCCATTTCTTGGCGACGTTCTGGTTGTCCACGGCGATGTAGATGCCCGGCTCGACGGTCATCGCCATGCCGACTTCGAGCACGCGCCATTCGCCGCCGACCTTGTATTCGCCGACATCGTGCACGTCCATGCCCAGCCAGTGGCCGGCGCGGTGCATGTAGAACGGCTTGTAGGCCTCGGCCGCGATCAACTCGTCGACGTCGCCGTCCAGCAAACCGAGATCGACCAAGCCTTTGGTGATGACCCGCACCGTGGCCTCGTGGGCCTCGTTCCAATGGCGGCCGGGAGCGATGAACCTGAAGGCTTCCATATTGGCGGCCAGCACGATCTCGTAGATGGCCTTCTGCTCGGGCGTGAACGTACCGCTGACCGGAAAGGTGCGGGTGATATCGCTGGCGTAGCAGTCGATCTCGCAGCCGGCGTCGATCAGCACCAGATCGCCGTCCTTGAGCAGCGCGTCGTTCTCGCGGTAGTGCAGGATGCAGGCATTCTTGCCCGCCGCGACGATGGAGCCGTAGGCCGGCATCTTCGAACCGCCCTTGCGGAATTCGTAATCGAGCTCCGCTTCCAGGTGATATTCGTAGAGCCCGGCACGGCTGGCCTGCATGGCCTTGATATGGGCGCGGGCGGAAATCTGCGCCGCTTCGCGCATCACCTTCACCTCGCCGGCCGACTTGTACAGGCGCAGGTCGTGCAGGAAGTGGTTTAGGGCGACGAATTCCTTGGGCGGCGACGCGCCCTGGCGCGCCTTGGAGCGGATCACGTTGACCCACTCCATCAGGTGCCGGTCGAACTCCGGGTTGGTGCCCACCGCGTAATAGACGCGCTCACGGCCCTCGATCAGGCCTGGCAGGATGTCGTCGATATCACCGATGGGAAAGGCATCGTCCGCGCCATAGCGGCTGATCGCCCCTTCCTGACCGGCGCGCAAACCGTCCCACAACTCGCGGTCGGGATCGCGCTCCCGGCAGAACAGCACGTACTCGCCATGCTCACGGCCGGGAATCAGGGCGATCACCGCCTCGGGCTCGGGAAAGCCGGACAGGTACTGGAAATCGCTGTCCTGGCGGTAGATGTGCTCGACGTCGCGGTTGCGAATGAACACCGGCGCCGCCGGCAGGATGGCAATGCTGTTCGGTTCCATCTGCGCCATCAGCGCCTTGCGACGGCGGGCGTATTCCGCTTTGGAGATGCTGGTCATGGGCAGGCTCGATTCCGGTCGGTGAAGGGCGCGATCAGTGCAGCGAAGGCTTGGGCGCCTGGGCAGCCGGCTTGGCGCACTCGCTGAACAGTAGCAGCGGCGCGACGCGCAGGTACTCCATGACTTCCATGTAATCGTTCTCGCCGTCCTCGGACTCGTCCAGCGCATTCTGCACCTGGGCGATGGCGGACAAATCCTGCAGCACTTCCATGGCCTCGGCGCTCAACGCAGCGTCGCCGACTGTCAGCCCGAAGCCACCGAGAAAGCCCTGACACCACTGGCCCAGCGCCGCAGCACGCTCGGCCAGGGGGGCTTCGTCGGAGGGCAGCAGCAGAACCACGGTGACGTCGTCACCGGTCAGCTCGCCGCGCACCATTTCCTGCAGGCCAATCAACGCCTGGCGTACGTTTTCCGGCGGCTCGACACCGAGCTGTTCAGTGGCGTCGACCAGCCAGGGGCCAGCCTCGAAGCCCGCGCCAGCGCAACTGCGACCCAGCAGCAGGCCGTGCAATTCGGCAGGTGAAACGGAGGAACCACCACTGGCGAGCAGGGCAGCGAATGCAGCGTAGGGAGAACTGGAAGTCGGCATCGATCACTAGGCGCCAAGGGGCGCAATCACTAGAATGGAGGCTTTCTATCCTAGCACTGGCGCACGCGCCAAAACCATCGGCCGGTTTGCACCGGCGAGCCGCTGGATCTATACACTGCGCACACCCTGCCAAAGCGAGAGCCAATGGAAGACGCCGATCTACACGCCCTGACGGCAAAGCTGGAACTGCTGATCCAGCGCGTCGAGCGACTCAAGGCACAAAACCGTCTCTTGCTGGAAAGCGAGCAGGCATGGCGCGAAGAACGCGCTCATCTGATCGAAAAGAACGAAATGGCTCGGCACAAGGTCGAATCGATGATTTCGCGCCTCAAAGCCCTGGAGCAGGACTCATGACCCAATCTAATACCGTCACCGTTCAGATTCTGGACAAAGAATATTGCATCGCCTGCCCCGCCGATGAGCGTAGCAACCTGCAAAGCGCCGCCCGCTACCTGGACGGCAAGATGCGGGAGATCCGCAGCGGCGGCAAAGTCATCGGCGCCGACCGCGTCGCGGTGATGGCAGCCCTGAACATCACTCATGATCTGCTGCACAAGCAGCAGAACCTCGACAAGCAGGCCACCGTCACCCGCGACCACGTGCGCGACCTGCTCGGCCGGGTCGACAACGCACTCGACGAAACCGATGGCCGTGGCGCCTGACCAACGGTCGTCCTTTTGCGTTATACTGGCCGCAGCTCCCTGGAGTGTGCGCCAGTTGGTTGATGTCCCTGAGCCGATACGCACAACCCCGGGGGTTGTCAGTTGAGGCCGGTGTGCATGTCCGCTTGACGGAAAGCCTTAAGGTTTCCTGCAACCTCCACCTTGAACTTTCGGGTTCAAGGGCTAAACCGACAGCGGCATGCTGGGGAGTCACAAATTTGCAGCCCGCTGCTGGCCCAGGCCAGCAGCGGGCTTTTTGTTGGTGGCGAGCGCCCATGGATGCACGGCGTAGTTGGAACAACAAGGGGATCGGCCCATGATCGAAGCCAGCAACCTGACCCGCGCCCAGCTGCGCCGCACGCTGCGCAAGACGCGGCGCGAGCTGCCCAGGGCTGCGCAACGCAAGGCGGCGGCGGCGCTGTATCGCCAGTTGGCCCAGCATCCGATCTTTCGCCGCGCGCACAGCGTCGCCCTGTACCTGGCCAATGACGGGGAAATCGACCCGCACCTGCTGATCAGAGCCGCCCATACGCGCGGTAAGCAGGTGTTCCTGCCGGTGCTGAAATCCTGGCCACGCACCAGCATGGTGTTCCAGCGCCTGGACGCGCACGAAAAGCTCGCTGCCAATCGCTTCGGCATCCCCGAACCCCGCCGCAACGGCAAGCGCCAGCGCAAGATCTGGACGCTCGATCTGATCCTGCTGCCCCTGGTGGGCTTCGACCAGCACGGCGGTCGCCTCGGCATGGGCGGCGGCTTCTACGATCGCAGCCTGGCGTATCGCGCACGGCGCAAAAATTGGCACAAACCGACCCTGCTCGGGCTGGCCCACGGCTGCCAGCAGGTGGACCGGCTGAGCATGGCCAACTGGGACGTACCACTGGATGCCACCGTGACCGATGGCGGCTGGTATTAACACGCCGCGCTTAACGCTCGGCTCGAACCGCCTCAGTAACTGGTTTACCCTGCTGCCACTGGCTTTGCGTGTAGCCCGTGGTCACCATGCCAAGGCCGAATACCAGTACCAGCATCCACAACAGATCAGGCTTGCGCCGCATATCACCACTCCCTACCGAATCCCCCGTCACGCAGCACCTGCAGCGCACCGACTCAGAGAGCAAAGTTCATGCCCTATTGGCTGATGAAATCCGAACCCGACGACTTGTCCATCCATGACCTGCAGCGCCTGGCCAAGACGCGCTGGGATGGCGTGCGCAACTACCAGGCGCGCAACTTCATCCGCAGCATGCAGGCGGGCGATCAATTCCTGTTCTATCACTCCAGTTGCCCGCAACCGGGAGTTGCCGGCATCGCCCGGATCGACGGGGCACCCTACCCGGATCCCGCTGCGCTGGATCCGCAGAGCCATTACTTCGACGCCAAAGCCAGCACCGAGAAGAATCCGTGGACGGCCATCGACGTGAGTTTCGTGGAGGCGTTCAAGCAGGTCATCCCGCTCGCCGAACTGAAGGCACAGACGGCGCTGGCGGAACTCGCGCTGGTGCAAAAAGGCAGCCGCCTGTCAGTGATGCCCGTCACCGAGGCGCAGTGGACGGCAATTCTGCTGCTGAAATGATCAGCCCTGCAGGATCAGGTTGTTGAACAGCAGGTCTTCGACCAGCGGCTGGCCTTCCTCGTCGGTGAGCACCTGCTGGACCTGCTTGAGGGCTTCCTGGCGCAGCTTTTCCTTGGCATCGGGGGTGGCCAAGTTCTCTTCGGTCTGCTGGGAGAACAGCATCACCAGTTGGTTGCGAATCAGCGGCTCGTGGTGGGTGACCTTGGCTTCGGCATCGGCGCCGGTGACGCGCAGCGCCACGTCAGCCTTGTAGTACTTGAGCTTGGGCCCGGCACCGAAGTTGCCGACCAGCGCCGGCGTCAGGCTGTGATAAATCACCTGCGGTGCGGCGCCCTCGCCCTCGCCTTCCTTCTTTTCTTCATTGGCGAACGCCGGGATCGACAGTGCGCAGGCAAGCAGAAGCGTGATGAGGGTTTTCACAGGGCGATCTCCGTTGGGTTGCCCGCAAGCATAGCAACGCCTGGCGCAGACCCCAATGCTTATGGCGGGTTATCAGACGAGGCCATGCTCGTTGACCGTAAGGCCCGCTTACCTAAACTGCAGGGCGACTCCCCTCAAGGTAAACCACCATGAAAGCACTGCTCTGCAAAGCCTTCGGCCCTGCCGAAACGCTAGTACTGGAGGCCGTCGACAGCCCAAGCCCGAAAGGCAACGAGGTATTGATCGAGGTGCAGGCCGCTGGCGTGAATTTCCCGGATACGCTGATCATCGAGGGCAAATACCAGTTCAAGCCACCATTCCCGTTCTCGCCCGGTGGCGAAGTAGCCGGCGTAGTCAGCACGGTGGGCGACAAGATCGCGAACCTGAAGGCAGGCGACCGGGTGATGGCCCTAACCGGCTGGGGCGGCTTTGCCGAACAGGTAGCCGCGCCCGCTTACAACGTGCTGCCGGTGCCCGCGAGCATGGACCTGACCACGGCAGCCGCCTTCGGCATGACCTACGGCACTTCGATGCACGCACTTAGGCAGCGCGCAGGCCTCAAACCGGGTGAAACCCTGCTGGTGCTGGGCGCCGCCGGCGGTGTCGGCCTGGCGGCGGTGGAAATTGGCAAGGCCATGGGCGCCCGGGTGATCGCCGCAGCCAGTAGTGCAGAGAAGCTGGAAGTGGCGCGCAACGCTGGCGCCGACGAGCTGATCGACTACAGCGAGCAGAGCCTCAAGGACGAAGTGAAAAAGCTCACCAACGGCCAGGGCGTCGACGTGATCTACGATCCAGTCGGTGGACCGCTGTTCGAGGAGGCGTTTCGCTGTATGGCCTGGAATGGCCGCTTCCTGGTCGTCGGCTTCGCCGCCGGCGGTGGCATCCCGGCGCTGCCAGCCAACCTGCCGCTACTCAAGGGCGCTGCCCTGGTCGGCGTGTTCTGGGGCTCCTTTGCCCAGCGCCAGCCGGCGGACAACGCCGACAACTTCCGGCAGCTGTTCGCCTGGCATGCCGAGGGCAAACTCAAGCCGCTGGTGTCGCAGACCTTCCCGCTGGAGCGCGGCGGCGAGGCGATCGACGCCCTCGGCCAGCGCAAGGCGGTCGGCAAGCTGGTGGTGACCGTTCGCTGACGGGGCGCGCCTGCTCCTTAAAACAGAAAGCCGCCGGAGGCGGCTTTCTTCGTTCAGCCCCGCGGCGCGTAGGCGAATACGTCGGCGCGCATCTGATGGGCATCCATGCCGGACTCGACCAAGGCGTCGAGGGTGGCGTAGACCATGCTCGGCGAACCGCTGGCATATACGTGCAGCGCACGCAGATCCGTGAAGTCCTCTCGAACCGCCTCGTGCAGCAGGCCGCAGCGGCCCTGCCAGCCGCACTGGTCGCTGACCACCTGATGAAGAGACAGGTTGGGCAACGCCTGCCACTCGTCCCAATGGGGCAGTTGATAAAAATCTTCGGGACGCCGCGCGCCCCAGTACAGGTGCACCGGGTGCTGGAACCCCCGCGAGCGACATTCTTCGATCAGGCTGTGCATCTGCGCCATGCCCGTACCGGCGGCGATCAGCACAAGCGGCCCGTCTGGCAGCTCGGCCAGGTGGGCGTCGCCGAATGGCAACTGCACCCGCGCCGTGCCCTGCTCGCGCAGCTGCTGCAGCAGGTTCAATGCACTCGCTTCGCGCCCTAGAATATGCAGCTCCAGGTCACGGCCCTGCTGCGGCGCCGAGGCCAGGGAAAAAGCCGACTTCTCGCCATCCTGGCGTTCGATCAACAGGTACTGGCCGGCGTGGTAGCGCGGCGGCTTGCCGGCCGGCGCCCGCAGCAGCACGCGCCACACATCGCCGCCGGCCTCGATGCAGTCCACCACCTGGCAACCCAGGCTGCGTACCGGCAATTCGCCGGGCAGCAGCACGCCGTCCCAGTGCAGCACGCAGTCTTGCAGCGGCTCGGCGATGCAGGCGTACAGCTCGCCATGGTCCAGTTCGGCGCCGTTCTGGCGCACGCGACCTTCGATCAGCAGCGCGGCGCACACATGACAATTGCCGTTGCGGCAGCTTTGCGGGCAGGTGTAGCCCAGGCGCCTAGCTGCATCGAGGATGGCTTCGCCGGCTTCGACTTCGAGCACTGCGCCGGAGGGTTGCAGGGTGACCTTCATCAATCGATTCCCAACTGGCTCCACATTTCATCGACCCGCTTGGTGACCGCCTCGTCCTTGACGATGGCGCGGCCCCACTCACGATTGGTTTCACCCGGCCACTTGTGAGTGGCATCCAGGCCCATCTTCGAACCCAGGCCGGAGATCGGTGAGGCGAAATCCAGATAGTCGATCGGTGTATTCTCGATCATCACCGTGTCGCGCTTGGGGTCCATGCGCGTGGTGATGGCCCAGATCACGTCGTTCCAGTCGCGGGCATTGATGTCGTCGTCGGTGACGATCACGAACTTGGTGTACATGAACTGGCGCAGGAACGACCACACGCCCAACATCACGCGCTTGGCGTGCCCTGGGTACTGCTTCTTCATGGTCACCACCGCCATGCGGTAGGAACAACCCTCCGGCGGCAGGTAGAAGTCGGTGATCTCCGGGAACTGCTTCTGCAGGATCGGCACGAACACTTCGTTCAGCGCCACGCCAAGAATCGCTGGCTCGTCTGGCGGCCGGCCGGTGTAGGTGCTGTGATAGATCGGATCACGACGACGGGTGATGCGTTCGACGGTGAACACCGGGAAGGTGTCGACCTCGTTGTAATAACCGGTGTGATCGCCGTACGGGCCTTCTGGCGCGGTTTCGCCCGGATGGATCACACCCTCGAGAACGATCTCGGCGCTGGCCGGAACTTGCAGGTCGTTACCGATGGCCTTGACCAGCTCGGTGCGATGACCACGCAGCAGGCCGGCGAAGGCGTATTCGGACAGGGTGTCGGGCACTGGCGTGACGGCGCCGAGGATGGTCGCCGGGTCCGCCCCCAGGGCCACGCACACCGGATAGGGTTTGCCCGGATGCTTCTGGCACCACTCGCGGTAATCCAGCGCGCCGCCGCGGTGGCTGAGCCAGCGCATGATCACCTTGTTGCGGCCGATCACCTGCTGGCGATAGATACCGAGATTCTGACGCTCCTTGTTCGGCCCCTTGGTGATGGTCAGACCCCAGGTGATCAGCGGCGCCACGTCGCCCGGCCAGCAGTGCTGGATCGGCAGTTTGCTCAGGTCGACGTCGTCGCCCTCCTCGATCACTTCATGGCACGGCGCATCCTTGAGCACCTTGGGCGCCATGCTGATGACCTTCTTGAAGATCGGCAGCTTGCTCCAGGCATCCTTGAGCCCCTTCGGCGGCTCGGGCTCCTTGAGAAAGGCCAGCAGCTTGCCGATTTCGCGCAGCTCGGAAACGTCTTCGGCGCCCATGCCCAACGCCACGCGCTTGGGCGTACCGAACAGGTTGCCGAGTACCGGAACGCTGTGGCCGGTGGGGTTCTCGAACAGCAGTGCCGGGCCGCTTTTGCGCAGGGTGCGGTCGCACACTTCGGTCATTTCCAGGATAGGCGATACCGGCGCCTTGATGCGCTTGAGCTCGCCGCGCGCTTCCAGGCCGCGGATAAAGTCGCGCAGATCGCGATACTGCATGCTGGAACCTCACTTGAATCGGGGCGCAAAGTTTAGCGCCGAAGTCGGACTTGCAGAACAGTCGATACTACAGACAGACAAAAGCCGGGTTTCCCCGGCTTTTTTGTACCACCAGTAAATGCTGGATCGTAGCGAGCGAAGGTCAGGCGAGGGCTAGGCGCCCCCACGAAAACCGGCGAAAAAGCGGAGTGTACTTTTGTACATGAGCATTTTGAGCCGGTTTTCAACGAAGCATGGCATTCGCGCAGTAGATCCGCTTACTTGCGCTTCATGGACATGAAGAACTCGTCGTTCGTTTTGGTAGCTTTGAGCTTGTCGATCAGGAACTCGATGGCGGCGATCTCATCCATCGGGTGCAGCAGCTTGCGCAGGATCCACATGCGCTGCAGCTCGTCTTCTGCGGTCAGCAACTCTTCGCGACGGGTACCGGCGCGGTTGATGTTGATGGCCGGGAATACGCGCTTCTCGGCGATACGACGATCCAGGGGCAGCTCCATGTTGCCGGTACCCTTGAATTCTTCGTAGATCACTTCGTCCATCTTCGAGCCGGTTTCGACCAGCGCGGTGGCGATGATGGTCAGCGAGCCGCCTTCTTCGATGTTACGCGCGGCGCCGAAGAAACGCTTCGGCTTCTCCAGAGCGTGGGCGTCGACACCACCGGTGAGCACCTTGCCGGAGCTCGGGATCACGGTGTTGTAGGCACGGGCCAGACGGGTGATGGAGTCGAGCAGGATGACCACATCCTTCTTGTGCTCGACCAGGCGCTTGGCCTTCTCGATGACCATCTCGGCAACCTGCACGTGGCGGGTCGGCGGCTCGTCGAAGGTGGAGGCGACCACTTCGCCGCGCACGGTGCGCTGCATTTCGGTCACTTCTTCCGGGCGCTCGTCGATCAGCAGAACGATCAGGTGGCACTCGGGGTTGTTACGGGTGATGTTCGAGGCGATGTTCTGCAGCATGATGGTCTTGCCCGCTTTCGGCGGGGCGACGATCAGGCCGCGCTGGCCCTTGCCGATCGGCGCGCAGAGGTCGATCACACGGCCGGTGATATCCTCGGTGGAGCCGTTGCCGGCTTCCATGGTCAGGCGCTTGTTGGGGAACAGCGGCGTCAGGTTCTCGAACAGAATCTTGTTCTTGGCGTTTTCCGGACGGTCGAAATTGATGCTGTCGACTTTGAGCAGGGCGAAATAACGCTCGCCTTCTTTCGGCGGGCGGATCTTGCCAACGATGGTGTCACCGGTACGCAGGTTGAAGCGGCGGATCTGGCTCGGCGAGACGTAGATGTCATCGGGGCCGGCGAGATAGGAGGCGTCTGCGCTGCGCAAAAAGCCGAAACCGTCCTGGAGAATCTCCAGCACGCCGTCACCGGAAATTTCTTCACCGCCTTTGGCGTGTTTCTTCAACAACGAGAAGATCACGTCCTGCTTGCGCGAGCGGGCCATGTTCTCGATGCCCATCTGCTCGGCCATTTCCAGCAGTTCGGTAATCGGCTTTTGCTTGAGTTCAGTCAGATTCATATAGGAATGACGTATTTATAAGAGGAGGGAATGGTAAGCATTGAGCTTGAGAGGCCGCACCGCGAGGAGGCGACAGGCGCCCGCTTTATTGTCGAATGTTCGATTAGGAATGCGTCGGCAGCGGCGTGCAGGGGGTCACTTAGGAAAAGCGACGGCCCCGAATGTAACATCGGCTTTGCGAAGGCGTCTAGCCTCCAGGCAGAAAAAAGCCCCGTTGTCTACGGGGCTTTTCGGCGACGCTTACAGGTTGGCGTCGATGAAGGCAGCCAGTTGCGACTTGGACAGGGCGCCGACCTTGGTGGCTTCGACGCTGCCGTTCTTGAACAGCATCAGGGTCGGGATGCCACGCACGCCGTACTTCGGCGGAGTGTCCTGGTTCTCGTCGATGTTCAGTTTGCAGACCTTCAGCTTGCCCTGGTACTCCTTGGAGATCTCGTCCAGCACCGGAGCGATCATCTTGCACGGACCACACCACTCGGCCCAATAGTCGACCAGCACCGGCCCGTCTGCCTGGATGACGTCCTGATCGAAGCTGGCATCGCTTACATTGGTGATGAATTCACTCATGGGAAGTCTCCGTGTTGGCACGCAATAACGATAAAAGTGGCGGCCATGATAGCCCGGCTCGCGTGACACAGGAAGGCGCCCGCCATTGAGCGTAGCCATAGAGGCTATCGACACGGCCAATGGGCGAGCCCGCCGATGAAGCGCACGCGCGACCGCCGCAGGCAGCTGGCGCAATGCCTGCAACGTGCGTATCCGTTGGCGTGCGCGGCCTATCGTGGCACGATGGCGGGGTTCTGCATCGAGATTGACTGATCATGCCGCAAACCCATTCCGAGTCCTTCCCGCTGGTCGCCGCCATCGACCTGGGTTCCAACAGCTTTCACATGGTGCTGGCCAAGGCCGACCATGGCGAGATCCGTATCCTCGAACGGCTCGGTGACAAGGTACAGCTGGCGGCGGGCATCGACGAACAGCGCCAGCTCAGCGAAGAGGCCATGCAACGCGGCCTCGATTGCCTGAGCCGCTTCGCCCAACTGACCAACAGCCTGCCCCAGGGCGCGGTGCGCATCGTCGGCACCAACGCTCTGCGCGAGGCGCGCAACCGCGCCGAGTTCATCCGCCGGGCCGAAGCGCTGCTGGGCCATCAGGTGGAAGTGATCTCCGGTCGCGAAGAAGCGCGCCTCATCTACCTGGGCGTGTCCCATTCGATCGCCGACACGCCGGGCAAGCGCCTGGTCGCCGATATCGGCGGTGGCAGTACCGAATTCATCATCGGCCAGCGCTTCGAGCCGCTGCTGCGCGAAAGCCTGCAGATGGGCTGCGTCAGCTACACCCAGCGCTATTTCAAGGACGGCAAGATCACCCCCGCCCGCTATGCCCAGGCCTACACCGCCGCGCGCCTGGAGATAATGGGCATCGAGCACGGCCTGACCCGCCTCGGCTGGCAAGATGCGGTCGGCGCCTCGGGCACCATCAAGGCCATCGGCCTGGCGATCCAGTCCGCGGGGCTGAGCAACAACGGTGAAGTCACCGCCGAAGGCCTGGCCTGGCTCAAGCGCAAGGTGTTCAAGTTCGGCGATGTCGAGCGCCTGGACCTGGAGGGCGTGAAGCCCGATCGCCGGCCGATCTTCCCGGCCGGCCTGGCGATTCTCGAAGCCATCTTCGATGCTTGCGAGCTGAATCGCATGAGCCATTCCGAAGGCGCACTGCGCGAAGGCGTGCTCTACGACCTGCTCGGCCGTCATCAGCATGAAGACGTGCGCGAACGCACCCTCTCGGCATTCATGGAGCGTTATCACGTCGATCAGGAGCAGGCCGCCCGGGTTGAAGCCAAGGCGTTGTCGGCCCTGGACAAGGTCGCCAAGGACTGGGAGCTGACCGACGACTGGCACCGCGAACTGCTCAGCTGGGCCGCCAAGGTTCACGAAGTCGGCCTGGACATCGCCCACTATCAGTACCACAAGCACGGCGCCTACCTGATCGAACACTCCGACCTGGCCGGCTTTTCGCGCCAGGATCAGCAGATGCTCGCCCTGCTGGTGCGCGGCCACCGCCGCAACATTCCCAAGGAAAAGCTCACCGAATTCGGCGCCGAGGGCGTCAAGTTGGTGCGCCTGTGCGTGTTGCTGCGCTTTGCCATCCTGTTCCACCACATTCGTGGCAGTCAGAACATGCCCAGCGTGCACCTGAAGGTCGGCCCCTCCAGCCTGGCCATCGAGTTCCCCCGGGGCTGGCTGGCCGCCAACCCGCTGACCCAGGCGGATTTCGAAAGCGAAGCCGAGTGGCTCAAGCGCATCGACATGACCCTGACCGTCAGCTGATGGCGTTGCCTGGATCAGGCGCCTGAGGGCTGCCATTCGATAACCAGCCCCTCCTGGCGAGCGAACCGCGGCAGGTGATCGTCGAGTACCGCGCGGATGCGTGCTGCGGCGTGTTCATCCGGCGCTTCGCAGGCGAAGCGCAGGCCCTGGGCATCGGCATACATCCGGCACGACCCGAACGGAAAATCCGCCCAGGCCTGGTGCTCGTCGAACTCGACAGCGATCTTGTGGCGAAAATGCTTGCACAGCTTGGTCATGTACAGCGTGGCCGAGGCGGTGGCCACGGCGCCTTGAAAACGGATCATGCAGGGCTCTCACGGTTCATTTCTTATGGGTGTCGCGGGAACGGCGCGGGCAACGCGTGGCCCGCGCCGCGCGGCTCAGAAGTCGTAGCTCAGGCTGGTGTAGAAAGTGCGCCCCGGCTCGTTGTAGGTGTAGGCGCCGGCCTGCACGGCATTGCCTTCGCGATACAGGCGCTTGTCGAACAGGTTGTTGATGCCCGCCCCGACACTCCAGCCGTCGCCCAGCCGGTAGGTACCGCTCAAGCCGGCCAGAGCGTAGGGTGATATTTCCCGGCGCGCATCGCCGCTCAGCAGGTTGCCCTGATAGTCGTACTTGCCAGGCGTCTGCCGGCCGTACCAGGTCACTGTCGCCTGCAGTGCGAGGGGCTCGCTGACCTGCCAATCGAGCGTCGAGTTAACGGTGAACTCGGGGATGATCGACAGCGGCTCGCCGGTCTGCTTGTTGGTCGACTGCAGCATGTAGGTGAAGTTGGTGCTCCAGTCCAACGCCGGACTGAGCGGCACGTTGAGGGTGCCTTCCAGGCCTTCGACGACCGCCCTGGGCACGTTCTCCCAGCGGAAGATGTCGGCGTTGGCATAGCCAGCATTGCTGCCACCGGTGGCGCTGCCGACCGCGGTTCTGCCGGCCTCGATCTTGTTGCGGTAGTCGTTGCGGAACCAGGTGATGCCGGCCACCCAGCCATCACGCTTGAACTCGATGCCCAGCTCCTTGTTGATGCTGGTTTCGGCGTCCAGACCGTCGTTGCCCTGCAGGTAGCAGCTGCCACCGGCGCCCCAGCAGCCCTGCCCGCGGCTGTAGAGCAGGTAATTGGGGTTGAGTTGGAACAGGTTGGGCGCCTTGTAGGCACGGGCGATGCCGGCCTTGAGCACCAGTTCTCTGGTGAGTTCGTGGGACAGGTTGAGCGATGGGCTCCAGTTGCCGCCCACCACGCTGTGACGGTCGAAGCGCAGGCCCGGCGTCAGGGTGGTGCCGGGCCGCAGCTCGATGTTGTCCTCGATGAATACCGAGGCGATGCGCGCCGACGAATCGGTGGGCCGCGAACTGCCGCCGATGCCGGGCACCGAGCCCGCCTCGGTGGTGGTCTGGGTATTGGAGAACGGATCGTCCATGCGCTGCTCGCTCCACTCGGCGCCGAGCGTCAGCACCTGCTCCAGCGCGCCGGAAAGCGGCAAGTTGATCTCGCTGTGGGCCGTGGTGCTCTGCAGCTCGATGGTGCCGAACAGGCTGCCGTTGATATTGCCTTCCGGCCCGCCGGCCAGGCCTTCCTGCAAGCGGCGATTGCGGGTCTTTTCGTACTGCAGGTAGTTCAGGGTGGTGCCGAATTCCCAGTCGCCGTGGTGGGTGACGGCGTAGTTCTCGCGGTAGACCACATTGGTTTCGCGGCCCAGCCAGGGCGAACGAAAACCGGCCAGCGCCGCCGAGGCACTGTTGTTCATGCTGTCTCCGGCGTAGATGTTGCCCTGGCGGCTGAAGCCAGCCTCGAAGTCGAGGCTCTGTTCGTCGTTCAGGCGCCAGGACAAGAGGCCGTTGACGTCCTTGTTGCGCACGCCTTCGCGACCCGCGGTGGCGCGCGCGGTGGGGTCGATGGTATGGCCGCTGTTGATGTCCTCGTCGTCGGCGTCGGTCTTGTTCAGGTTGCCGTAGAGGCGGTACGACAGGTTCTCGGCCAGCGGCCCGCTGAGGCCGAAATTGAAGCGCCGCGTGGCACCCTCCTCGCTGTGTTGCGGCGCGTTGGCATACAGGCTGAGGTTGCCGTGGTGCTCCAGGTCGGCCTTCCTGGTGATGATGTTGATCACCCCGCCCGCTGCGCCGCTGCCATAGCGCGCCGCCGCCGGGCCGCGCAGCACCTCGATGCGCTCGACCTGCTCGGCCGGCACCCAGTTGGTGTCGCCGCGGGTGTCACGGTCGCCGCGCCAGCCATAGCGTACCGCGTTGCGCGAGCTGATCGGCTTGCCGTCCACCAGAATCAGGGTGTTCTCCGGTCCCATGCCGCGGATGTCGATCTGCCGGTTGTTGCCGCGTGCACCAGATCCGCTGTTACCGGTCAGGTTGACGCCGGGCTGCTTGCGAATGATGTCGGCCAGGTCATTGGCCGGCGGCGCCTTGCGGATGTCCTCGGCACTGATGACCGAAACCCCGGGCGCCTGCTTGAGCTCTTCCTGGGCCGTGGCCATGACCCGCGTTTCCTCGAGCTCCACAGCCTGATCGAGCTGCTCGGCCTGAACCCCCGCCACCGCGCTGCCCGCCAGCAAAACGGCCAGTGCCAGCCGATTGAGCGCCCAAACCCCGTGACCTGCATTCATGAACTGCTTCCTCCCCAAAATAAATACGCAATCGATTCGTATTTGCATAAGTGGATTTTTCCATGTCAGCGCGACCGAAAGGTTTGCGCAAACAATGAAGATGTTTGCGCCAGATCAAACCGCCAGGCATTTACGCTTAGGAATGATTTGCATTTAGACGGTAGCCGGCGTTAGGCTTTCCAGGCGTTTCCGATCAGGGTGCAGTCGAATCCATCCATGGTTCGTGATCGGCACCTGGCCCGCCACAAGCGGGTACTCGGACTCGCGCCAGCCCCTCTTCGTGCTGCTGTTACACCCACGCCCACCTCAGCCGTCACGCCAGCCGCGAGGCCTCGATCATGAACACCGTCCTTCATCCTCAGGAACTGATCCGGCAGATCGGCCCTGACCTGGGCCCGCACTTGCGCCTGATCGACAATGAGTCCTCAAAAGCCAATCTGTTTCGCGGCAAGCTGCGCTGGCTGCACCTGCGCTCAGGCCTGTCGCTGCATTGCAGCGACTGCCTTGAGCTGAGCACCTTCAGCACGCAATTGCAGATCGAGCCGCGGCTGAACTTCGTGCTGTTTCTCGACGGCCACAGCGACGTGCGCTACGACGACCGCGCAGTGCGCTTCGGCGGCGAGCACGGGCGCGGTGAAGGCATCGCGATGTCGCTGGCCGAACCAGTGCTGTTCTCGCGCCAGGCACGGCGCGGCAGCCACATCCGCAAGCTGGTGATCAGCCTCTCCCCGCAGTGGCTGGAGGCCGGTGGCCTGGATGGCCAGAACGAATGCGCGGCGATCGATCGCTTCAGCCGCCAGCACCTGGCCATGCTGCGCTGGCAACCCTCGGCGCGACTGCGCACCCTGGCCGAGCAGATCCTCAACCCGCCGGGCTACAACCCGCTGCTGGAGAACCTATACCTGGAAAGCCGCAGCCTGGAGATCGCCAGCGAAGCCCTGGCGATGATCAGCCGGCAGGGCACGCAGCCACTGCAGGGCCTGCGCCCCCATGAACACCAGCGCATCCGCCGCGTGCTGGAACTGCTCGACAGCGGCCAGGCCGATGACTGGAATACCGATGCCATCGCCCGCGAGGCCGGTATCAACATCAACAGCCTGCAACGCCAGTTCCAGGCCAGCCAGGGCATGACGCTGTTCGAGTACCAGCGCGTGCGCAAGCTCAAACAGGCCCGCGAAGCCCTCGAACGCGAGGGCATCAGTGTCACCGAGGCCGCCTGGCGAGCGGGCTATGGCAGCGCCGCCAACTTCGCCACGGCATTCAAGCGCCAGTTCGGCCTGACGCCTAGGCAGGTGCGCACCAAGCTATGAAAACCCGTTTCGGTACCTCGAGCGAGGCCGGTGGCGGCCCGCCAAGCCGCGCACTGCGCGGACCTGACGGGCTTTGTAACTATTTTTGACAGCGGCGCAGACGTGCAGGCTAGAATCGGGCTCGCTTTTTTTGCCCGTGGAGTCTTGCCGCCTTGGATGCCAGCACCATCAACAGCCTCCTGCTCGTCGGCGCCCTCATGGTCGGCGCGAGCATCATGGTCAGCTCGCTGTCCTCGCGCCTCGGCATCCCGATTCTGGTCATCATTCTCGCCGTCGGCATGGTCGCAGGCGTCGATGGCGGCGGCATAATCTTCAACAACTACCCGACCGCCTACCTGGTGGGCAACCTGGCGTTGGCGGTGATCCTGCTCGACGGCGGCGTGCGCACCCGTGTCGGCAGTTTCCGGGTGGCGTTGTGGCCAGCCCTGTCGCTCGCCACGGTCGGCGTGTTGATCACTACGGTGCTCACCGGTATGGCCGCCGCCTGGCTGTTCGGCCTGAGCCTGATGCAGGGTCTTTTGATCGGCGCCATCGTCGGTTCCACCGATGCGGCCGCAGTATTCTCGCTGCTCGGCGGCAAAGGCCTCAACGAGCGTGTCAGCGCCACTCTGGAGATCGAATCCGGTAGCAACGACCCGATGGCGGTGTTTCTCACCGTCACATTGATCGACATGCTCGCCAAGGGCCAGGGCGAGTTCCACCTGAGCTTCCTCGGCCATCTGGTGCAGGAATTCGGCATCGGGTCGGTGCTGGGCCTGGGCGGCGGCTGGCTGCTGTTGAAGATCATCAACCGCCTGCACTTGGCCCATGGCCTGTACCCGCTGCTGGTGGTCAGTGGCGGTCTGCTGGTGTTCGCCCTGACCAACGCCCTGCATGGCAGCGGTTTCCTGGCCGTTTATCTGTGCGGCCTGGTGCTGGGCAACCGGCCGATTCGCTCGCGCCACGGCATCCTGCACATGCTCGACGGCATGGCCTGGCTGGCGCAGATCGGCATGTTCCTGGTACTCGGCCTGCTGGTCACACCCCACGACCTGCTGCCCATCGCCTTGCCTGCACTGGGCCTGGCGCTGTGGATGATCCTCTTCGCGCGGCCGCTGTCGGTGCTGGTCGGGCTGATTCCGTTTCGCGCCTTCCATACCAAGGAGAAGGTGTTCATCGCCTGGGTCGGCCTGCGCGGCGCGGTACCGATCATTCTCGCCGTGTTCCCGATGATGGCCGGGCTCCCCCATGCCCAGCTGTATTTCAACCTGGCGTTCTTCATCGTGCTGGTGTCGCTGCTGCTGCAGGGCGCCAGTCTGCCGTGGGTCGCCAAGGTGCTCAAGGTAACGGTACCACCCGACCCTGTGCCGATCTCCCGCGCCGGCCTGGAAGTGCACCCGACCAGCCAGTGGGAGCTGTTCGTCTATCGCCTGGGCGCGGAAAAGTGGTGCATCGGCGCGCCGCTGCGCGACCTGAAGATGCCGGATTCCACCCGCGTCGCCGCACTGTTTCGCAATCATCAGTTGTTGCACCCTTCCGGCAGCACGGTGCTGGAGGCCGGCGACATGCTCTGCGTGATCGGCCACGAGCATGACCTGCCGGCCCTCGGCAAGCTGTTCAGCCAGGCGCCGCAACGTGGCATGGACCTGCGCTTCTTCGGTGACTTCGTGCTCGAAGGCGATGCCCAATTGGGTGCTATCGCCGCGCTCTACGGCCTGGCCACCAACGACGTGGACCCTGCGCTGACCCTGGGCCGCTTCATCAACCAGCAGATCGGCGGCGGGCCGGTGGTTGGCGATCAGGTCGAGTGGCAGGGCCTGACCTGGACGGTTGCCGAGATGGACGGGAACAAGATTCGCAAGGTCGGCGTCAGATTCCCCGAAGGCGTCCGCCCGGGCCCTGGCCTGTCGTTCTGACAGCCGCCCAATAGCGCGCCTTGCAGCGCCCTACCGAGCCGGTGGGGCTGATGCGCGGCAGCTCGTGACAGATCGCCGCGCAGGTCTTCTCACCAGTCTGTAGACTCAGCAGGACTCCACCCCCGCGATCATGACCATGCACTCTTTCCGTCGTTTGCTTGCCGTTTTCCTGCTGGGCCTGTGCCTGGCCAATTCGCCCGCCTGGGCCGACGCCAACCCGACCGCCGCCGACGTGCAGCGCAGCCTGGACACCCTGGCCGACCGCAAACTGGTCGAGCCGGAGCAGACCCAGGTGCGCCAGACGCTGGAAAAGACCCTGGACGCGCTCAATGCCCAGGCCGATAGCCAGCAGAAGCTCGCCGCCCTGGAGAAACAGCTGACCCTGGCGCCACGCCAGACCCAGGACGCCCACCGGGAACTGGAGAAGCTCAAGGCCAGCAATGTGGTGCCCGTCGCCCAACGCTACGCCAACACTGGCGTGGCCCAGCTGGAGCAGATTCTCAGCGAGCGCAGCGCCCAGCTCAGCGATTGGCAGAAGCAGATCAACGACGCCAACACCCTGATCATCACCGCACAGACGCGCCCGGAGCGAGCCCAGGCCGAAATCAGCGGCAACCAGACCCGTGCCCAGCAGATCAACACCTTGCTCAAGAACGGCCGCGAGGACGGCAAGGCGCTGAGCGCCGAGCGCGTCAACCAGCTCAAGGCCGAACTGGGCCAGCTAGGCACCCTGACTCAACTGCGCCGCCAGGAAATGGCCGGCAACAGCGTGCTGCAGGATCTGGGCAGCGCCCAGCGCGACCTGCTCGACGAGCGCATCAAGCGCCTGGACGTCGAGCTGCAGGACCTGCAGAACCTGATCAATGAAAAGCGCCGCGACCAGTCCGAACGCACCGTCGCTGAACAATCCATGGAGGCGCAGAAGGTCGGCGGCTCCGACACCCTGCTGTCACGCGAGAGTGCGCTGAACCTCAAGCTGTCCGACTACCTGCTGCGCGGCACCGATCGTCTCAACGAGCTGACCCAGCTGAACCTGCGCACCCAGCAGCAGCTCGACACCCTGAACCAGACCGACCAGGCCCTCGACGAGCAGATCAGCGTGCTGCAGGGCAGCCTGCTGCTGTCCAAGATCCTCTACAAGCAGAAGCAGTCGCTGCCCAAGCTCAAGCTCGACAGCGGGCTGGCCGACGAGATCGCCGACATCCGCCTCTATCAGTTCGAGCTCAACCAGCAGCGCGAGCAGATTTCCAATCCAGGCGCCTACGTCGATAAACAGTTGGCCACCCAGCCGCCGGAAAGCGTGACGCCGGAGCTGCGCGAATCGCTGCTGGACCTGATCGACACCCGTCGTGCTCTGCACGACCGGCTGAACCGTGAACTCAATGCACTGCTCAACGAATCGATCACCCTGCAGCTCAACCAGAAGCAGTTGCAGGACACCGCCACCGCCTTGCGCGCGACCCTCGATGAGCAGATGTTCTGGATCCCCAGCAACAACCCGCTCAACCTCGACTGGTTCAAGACCGCGCCAGCCCAGCTGCAGCGGCAGATATCCGACCTGCCCTGGCTCGACAACATCAGCCAGCTCGGTGCCGGCCTGATCGAGCGGCCGCTTTTGTTCCTGCCGTTGCTGCTGGTGATGGGCCTGCTGCTCTACAAGCGCCGCTACCTGAGCCAGAAGCTCACCGACCTGCACAAGGACATCGGCCACTTCAAGCGCGACAGCCAGCTGCACACGCCGGTGGCGATTCTCCTCAACGTGCTGCTCGCCCTGCCCGGCACGCTGCTGCTGGCGCTGTGCGGCTTCGCCCTGCAGATGGACGCCCGCGGCCTGAACGTCAACCTCGGTTCAGCCTTCCTCGGCATGGCCCAGGCCTGGCTGGTGTTCTACACCGTGTACCGCATCTTCACGCCGGGCGGCGTGGCCGAGTTGCACTTCCACTGGGCGCGCGCCCACGTCGCCTACCTGCACCGGCAGATCCGCTGGCTGGGCGTGGTGGTGATGGCGCTGGTGGCAGTGGTCACCGTCGCCGAGCACCAGCCATCGAGCCTGTCCGACGACGTCATCGGCATCGCCGTGGTACTGACCTGCTACGGCCTGATGATCTGGCTGCTGCAGAAACTGCTGCTGCGCGGCCCGGCCCGGGAGAACGCCTCGACTTTCCGCATGTTCATCGGCGTGCTGTTCAGCATGCTGCCGCTGGGCCTGTTCCTGGCGGTGTGCTTCGGCTACTACTACACCGCCCTGAAGCTCAGCGACCGGCTTATCGACACCCTTTACCTGCTGCTGATCTGGCTGGTGGTCGAAGCGGTGTTCGTGCGCGGCCTGGCGGTCGCCGCGCGGCGCCTGGCCTACCAGCGCGCCACTGCCAAGCGCGAAGCGCAGACCACCGAGGACGGTGAGGGTACCGAAATCCAGCTGGAAACCCCGCGCCTGGACATCGAGCAGGTCAACCAGCAGTCCCTGCGCCTGATACGCCTGACCCTTTTAGGCAGCTTCATCGCCGCGATGTACTGGGTGTGGGCCGACCTGATCTCGGTGTTCGCCTACCTCGACAACATCACCCTGTACGAATACAACAGCAGCACCGTGGCGGGCAGCGCCGCGTCGCTGATCCCGATCAGCCTGCTCGACGCCCTGTACGCGCTGATCATCGCCGCCATCACCATGGCCCTCGGGCGCAACCTGCCGGGCCTGCTGGAAGTGCTGGTGTTGTCACGCCTGCGCCTGGCCCAAGGCAGCGCCTACGCCACCACCACGCTGCTGTCGTACGTGATCTTCGGCACCGGCATCGTGGTCACCCTGTCGACCCTGGGGGTGAGCTGGAACAAACTGCAATGGCTGGTCGCCGCCCTGTCGGTGGGTATCGGTTTCGGCATGCAGGAGATCTTCGCCAACTTCATCTCCGGCCTGATCATCCTGTTCGAGCGCCCGGTACGCATCGGCGACTTGGTGACCATCGGCGGCGTGACTGGCACGGTGAAGCGCATCCATATTCGCGCCACGCACATCATCGACAGTGATCGCAAGGAAGTGATCGTGCCGAACAAGACCTTCGTCACCAGCCAGTTGATCAACTGGACCCTGACCGATACCGTGACCCGCATCGTGCTGACCTTCAAGGTCAACCGCGGCGCCGACCTGGAGAAGGTGCGCACCTTGCTGCTGCAGGCAGCCCAGGAAAACTCCCGAGTGATGCGCGACCCGGCACCGACGGCCCAGCTCAGCCTGTACGCACCGGATGGCCTGACCCACGAGCTGAAGTTCTACGTCAAGGAATTGGGCGACCGCGGTACCGCGACCGATGAGCTCAACCGCCGCATCGACCAGTTGTTCGCCGACAATGACATCAACCTGTCCAGCACACCGAAGATGGACATCGTGCTCAGCCGCGCCGCCGCGCCCCACGACACGCTCAAGCTCGACGACGAGCAACTGGCGAGCGCCGAGCACGCCGAGAAAAAAGACGAGGCCAAACCGTGAAAACCCTCGACACCCTGACCTTCGACAATCGCTTCGCCGGCCTGGGTGACGGGTTTTCAACGCACATACTGCCCGAGCCCATCGCCGAGCCGCGCCTGGTGGTAGCCAGCGAAAGCGCCCTGGCCCTGCTCGACCTTGACCCGCGCGAGGCGCAGCGCGAGGTGTTCGCCGAACTGTTCTCCGGCAACCAGCTGTGGAGCGACGCCGAGCCGCGCGCCATGGTCTATTCCGGTCACCAGTTCGGCGGCTACTCGCCGCGCCTCGGCGATGGCCGCGGCCTGCTGCTCGGCGAAGTGCTCAACGATGCCGGCGAACACTGGGACCTGCACCTCAAGGGCGCCGGCATGACGCCCTACTCGCGCATGGGCGATGGCCGCGCCGTACTGCGCTCGTCGATTCGCGAGTTTCTCGCCAGCGAAGCGCTGCATGCCCTCGGCATTCCCAGCTCGCGAGCCCTGTGCGTGACGGGATCGAACACACCGGTGTGGCGCGAGAAGCAGGAAACCGCCGCCATGCTGGTGCGCCTGGCGCCCAGTCATATCCGCTTCGGCCACTTCGAATACTTCTATTACACGCGCCAGCACGAGCAGCTCAAGCAACTGGCCGACTATGTGATCGAACATCATTACCCGGCATGCCTCGAGCAGCCGCAGCCCTACGCGGCCCTGCTCAACGCCGTGTTGGAACGCACCGCGGAAATGGTCGCCTGGTGGCAAGCCTATGGGTTCTGCCACGGCGTGATGAACACCGACAACATGTCGATTCTCGGCATCACCTTCGACTTCGGCCCCTACGCCTTTCTCGACGACTTCGACGCCAAGCACATCTGCAACCACTCCGACGACACCGGCCGCTACAGCTTCAGCAACCAGGTACCCATCGCCCACTGGAACCTCTCGGCCCTCGCCCAGGCGCTGACGCCCCTGGTGGAGGTCGACACCCTGCGCGAAACCCTCGACCTGTTCCTGCCGATCTACCAGGCCCACTACCACGACCTGATGCGCAAACGCCTGGGCTTCACCAGCGCTGAAGATGGCGACGAAGAGCTGATCCAGCGCCTGCTGACCCAGATGCAGGCCGGCAAGGCCACCGACTACTCGCTGTTCTTCCGCCACCTGGGTGACCAGGCGCCAGCCGAGGCGCTAAAAGTGGTGCGCAACGACTTCGTCGACCTCAACGGCTTCGACGCCTGGAGCGCCGACTACCTGGCCCGCAGCAACCGCGAAGGCAGCGATCAGGCAGCCCGCCAGGCGCGCATGCACGCCGTCAACCCGCTCTACGTGCTACGCAACTACCTCGCCCAGGAAGCCATCGCTGCTGCCGAACAGGGCGACTATGGGCCCGTACGGGAACTGCATAAGGTGCTGACCCGCCCCTTCGAGGAACAGGAGGGCAAGGAGCATTACGCGCAGCGGCCGCCAGACTGGGGCAAGCATCTGGAGATCAGTTGTTCGTCGTGAATGCCAATTGAGATCAAGGGAGCTACATCGCGATGATCACTGAGGACTTTCCTCTAGCACAGCAGCTTTTCACTCTTATCGACGACGGGATTCTCGAGGAGTACGACGCTTTTACATTTAGCTGCATCGTTGGCAAGGGTTATATAGATACTCAACTGACGACTGAACTGAGCGATGTACAGAACGCCCAAGCTCGTCATGAGCTGAATCACGCAGTGCTGAACGAACTAGTCAGGCAGCTGCAGGCGAACGCGCGGCGACGCGACGAGGACTGGTCTTCTTTCGTTATGTCTTATCGGCGTGGGGAACAAGTGAGCCTGCAGTTCGGTAAAGAGAAAGCCGCATGGGACACCCGCTGAGCAACGTAGGGCGTATTAGCCAAAGGTGTAATCCGCCAACACGTCTGCACGCATAACTCTGCTCGGTGCAGCATATTGCCGGGCATGCACTTGCTGTTTGTCAGGCGACCTCTTATCGTCGAAACCCTCTGCGGCTGGATACCCGCACGCGTAAACCATTGCTAAAAGGAACTTGCAGTGCACCTCGCCTACCTTCGTACCTCCGCCCCGACCTCGCCGCCTTCATCGCCGGGTAGAAATGCTGTGCGAAATACAAGTCGCGCGAATACACAGGGCACTGCATATTCACGTGTCAACTTATTGTTTCCTATGGAAATTCAGCCTGCATCGTTAATGAGGCACGCGCGTTATGCGGAATTCCGCCATAACGCATCAATGAAGAATTCCATCTAATCACTGTTAGAACTTCAGAATATGGAAAGACCACCAATATATTTAAAATCAAAATTCATCTCATATCCTAGAGAGTTGTTCACGTTCCTTCGTGATTCAATTACTTGGGACGAACGTATGAGAGCGAGAAAAACTGCTAGCTTTGGCGTTTCCTATAATTATTCGCAAATATCTTATGAGCAAGTAAAAATGCTGCCTGAATTAGAAAGTATTTGTGAACTTATTGAACTAGAGCTTGGTTTTCGTCCAAATAATTGTCTTCTAAATTATTATCTTGATGAAAACTCTTCAATGGGTTTTCATTCTGACTCTAGTGAGGAGTTAGCAAAAGGCACTGGTGTAGCAATTGTTTCTCTCGGAGCTGTGCGTGAAATAGCATATCGTTCAAAGCTGGAACCGGTTGTAGAGTTTTTCTGCCCGCTAGAGAGTGGTTCATTGCTTTATATGTCACAAGAAATGCAAGAGCTTTGGCTTCATGCAATACCTAAAGTTGGTGCTAGTGGCGAGCGTATCAGTTTAACTTTCCGTCAAATTATCAAATAGTTCTAATAAAGCATTGCACCTGACGCATTGTAAGTAGCGCTTTTCCAATATCGCTGCGCGAAGTTTATCGCAACGCGCCACTTACAATCCGCGGGTGAGCGCAACGTTAGCTGCCGAAGTCTTAAAGCTATAGCCAGGGGGAGATCATGTTTGCAGAGTTGAAAGACAAGGAGTTGCATCTTCACGGCAGTACTTCGGAGTTGAATGCTGTAGCCCGCTCGATCCATAGAGGCAGGCACGGCGCATCATCATCTTTTGAGCTGTGTAGTGAAAACTCTTTATTTTCCTCATTGCAAACAGAGTGCTACGGCAAACTCTCCAACATCCAAATTGAAGGTTACAAAATTAATATCAGCTATTCCGAGTTTGTAAAAAATCGCCTCTACACTTACTTTTCTATGCCATCAGGCACCCCACAGGGCGCTTTGTTTTTTCTAACCTACTCAAATCAAGGCCACTCGCCGTTGCTAGTGGAAGGCTCGCTTGAGCTTTTCATCCATGTTGCTGCTAGTGATACATGAGCACTAGGCTAACCAGTGGTTCAAATCGCTCGCTTCGCTCACTGGGACGGGCTAAAGCCCGCCCCTTAACCAAGCGTTATGTAAAAAATATGCGCTCATACGAAGATACAAAAAATGCTATAAATTCACTTTTTGATGACTGCCAATCGGAGAGAGGATTTTCACCTGGACAATCTCTTTGCTTTATAGAGGAAGAATATTTTCCTTGGAACACAAGTGACACGACTTGGCAGCTGTGCTTTTATGTTCTTCTTCTTAAGACAGCCCTCGAAAGAGGTATTGATAAGTTGAGTTGGGATTTGAACTATATTGGCCATAAGGCACGCGAGCTACTAAATAATGAGATTTTCCTTGATAAGGCCAGGACGAAACTAACAAAGTACGAATCTGAGTGCTTAGCTTCTGATATTTGTTTGATCAAAATAAATTTTCTTTAAATGCAAGGTAAGCTCTTTACATAACAAGTCGTTCAAATCGTTCGCTCTGCTCACTGGACGGGCTAAAGCTCGCCCCTTAACCAAACGTTAGGCAACCAAATGCAGCGAGAGTACGGCAGAAGGATATGTAATAGATGTGGGAAACTAATTACTGCATATTGTCCTGCGGCTGAAACATTCTCACATCTTAGTAAGTTCAATATTTCAAGCAAAGAAACTACGCTGGAGAAAATCATTGAAATTGAGGGGGTTGATCGAAGCATCCTCACGGAGTACGCGGATCATCGCATGTACTCTAAGTGCCAAATAAAAGTCGCTTATTGCCCATTCTGCAATGGTCAACTCCGAACGTGGCGTGCCAAACAGTGCATGCACTGCCTCAAGAGCTGGAGAACATCAGATGAGTAGCGGAACGCCTAACAAGTGGTTTAAATCGTTCGCTACGCTCACTGGGACTGCGTGCCGCCGCCCCTTAACCAAACGTTAGGTGAAAATCATAATCGATAGGGTCAGAGTCGTTGATCACGACCTTGTTTAACACGCCATACACATCTAACTCCAATCCTCCTTACGGTGTGAGTGTGAATAGGGTTAAGGCACACGCAACATCGGCATGCCCTTTCCATGCTCGCCCGGTAAACAGCAGAATTGACCTCTCGCATCCGCCCACAGGTGACAATCATGAACGTCCACGGTAGCTGCCACTGCGACGCCATTGCCTTCGTCGCGGAAACGGACCCGCAACTCACCAGCGTGTGCCATTGCCATGATTGCCAGAAGCTCACCGGCACGGCGTTTCGGGTGTCAACGCCGGCGCTGCCCGGTACGTTTTCGCTGCTGCGGGGCACGCCCAAGGTGTATGTGAAGGTGGCGGAGAGCGGTTCGCGGCGGGCACAGGCGTTTTGCGGCGACTGTGGTTCGCAGCTGTTCACCTATGACGCCGATAACCCGACGGCCTACGGCCTGCGTGTCGGTGTGCTGGCCGAGTCGCAGCAATTGCGGCCGACCTGGCAGAAGTGGTGCGAAGCGGCGCTGCCCTGGGTGCAGGACCTGTCAGCGCTGGAGAAGGCGCCGCGCAACGATCGCCAGCGCTGAGTCCGCGCCCGAACACCTGTCCACCCAGCTGTTTCATCCATCGCCCAGCAGGTCAATGCCATGCACTGCCATCAACTCACCCTGTTCGCCGACTATCACCAGTTCTATCTGCAGGACGAAACGGCCTCTGGCGACCTGTCCCAAGCCTGGAGCTCCGAAGCCGTCGAACGGATGCTGGCCGTGGCCGATGGCGTCGTGGGTTTCGGAACGCTACGCAATATGCAGGTTGGCGTGACGCTTGAAATGCTGGAGGAGCCGCCGGCCTCGGATACTGCCGGCTTCGATCATGTCGTCGAGGGATCGCTCGACGCACGCAGCGGCACCCTGGTGGTCGCTGGCTGTACGGATTATTTCCCGGACGCGGCGCGCTTCGCCCTGGCTCCGGGCATTTACCGGGTGCGGCTGTCCATTTCCGGCGCCGATACGCTTTCCGAAGACGGGCTCGACGGAGAGGATCACTACCTTGTGCAGCTATGGCAGGCACCGTTGGCCGAGCCGGCGGTACTCAAGCAGGGCTGACGATCAGCCGATGGATTGGCCGGTGGCGTAATCCGTGGTTCACCGTGAACCACCTGGTCACGCGGATCGAGGCCTCAGCCCACACGGCTTCTACATCGCGCACTTCGCTCAGATGCCAGTGATGAGCAGATCGAGCGCCGCAATGATTTCGTCACGCCGCGCAGTTAAATCCGCCACCATGGGCCCCAGCTGTTTGTTGGCAATACCGGCCATTTGCGGCGTCATCATTACGTAAGCCTCACCATCGACCTCGAAAACAGGCGTAAGAGTTTTCAGCATTTTTCCCTGCAGGGTGCTCGCCGCGTAGAGCGGCACCACGACCCGCGTGCCGAGTTCGGCGAGCAGGTTGCTCTGTACATCGAGCAGCAGGGGCACGGCAGCCCTGGTGGCAGCATTGATGTTCTCGTGCACGGCAAACTGCGCCATCAGAAGCTCCGCAATTCGTCGCTGAACACGCCATTGGCCTCTACATGCTCATTGTAAGCAGCGATGGCCTGACGGTTCTCTGCCAACCATTGCTCACGTTGCTTTTCCTTCAGCGCCTGGGCCAATGCTTTCTCCAGCGTGGCAGAGAGGTTGATATCGAGGGACTTGGCTTTGTTGAGCAGATCTTCATTGATGCGAAGGTTGGCCGCTCGTTTCGGGGCATTGAGATCGTATGAAGGCAGCATGAAAATTTCCTTGCCGGGCAATGCGCACAATCTATGCGCACAAGCATTCTCGGTAAAGCGGCTTTTCAAGGCATTCGGCCAAGCGGCCACCACTCAGCCGCCATCCAGGCCCCGCACGAGACTTCCTGGCCAAAACCCGGATAATGCCGGCCATTCGTTTTGCTTGCCGGTGCCGCCCCATGGAAATCAAGGTCAACTTTCTCGACAACCTTCGCCTCGAAGCCAAGTTCGATGACTTCACGGTGATCGCTGATCAGCCGATCCGCTACAAGGGCGACGGCTCGGCGCCGGGGCCGTTCGACTATTTCCTGGCCTCCTCGGCGCTGTGCGCGGCGTACTTCGTCAAGCTGTACTGCCAGACGCGGGACATCCCCACCGAGAACATCCGCCTGTCACAGAACAACATCGTCGACCCGGAAAACCGCTACGCACAGATCTTCAAGATCCAGGTCGAGCTGCCGGCGGACATTTCCGAGAAGGATCGCCTGGGGATTCTGCGCTCCATCGACCGCTGCACCGTGAAAAAGGTGGTGCAGCAAGGCCCCGAGTTCATCATCGAGGAAGTGGAAAACCTCGACGCCGATGCCCAGGCGCTGCTGATGCCGGTGACCGATACCACCACCCATATCCCGGGCAAGGATCTGCCGCTGGAGCAGACCATCGCCAATATGTCGGGCCTGCTCGCGGACCTGGGCATGAAGATCGAGATCGCCTCCTGGCGCAATATCGTGCCCAACGTCTGGTCCCTGCACATTCGCGACGCACAGTCGAACCTGTGCTTCACCAACGGCAAGGGGGCAACCAAGGAAAGCGCCCTGGCCTCGGCGCTGGGCGAGTTCATCGAGCGACTGAACTGCAACTTCTTCTACAACGACCAGTTCTGGGGCGAGGACATCGCCGCCGCCGAGTTCGTCCACTACCCCAACGAGCGCTGGTTCAAGCCGGGCCCGAAAGACGCGCTGCCCGAAGAGATCCTCGACGCACATTGCCTGGCGATCTACAACCCGGATGGCGAGCTGCGCGGCTCGCACCTGTACGACACCAACTCGGGCAACACCCTGCGCGGCATCTGCTCGCTGCCCTTCGTGCGCCAGCGCGATGGCGAGACGGTGTATTTCCCGTCCAACCTGATCGAGAACCTGTACCTTTCCAACGGCATGAGCGCTGGCAATACCCTGGCCGAAGCCCAGGTGCAGTGCCTGTCGGAGATTTTCGAGCGGGCGGTGAAACGCGAGATTCTCGAAGGCGAGCTGTGCCTGCCGGACGTGCCGCAGGACGTGCTGGCCAAGTACCCGAGCATCGTTGCTGGCATTCAGGGCTTGGAGGAGCAAGGCTTCCCGGTGCTGGTCAAGGATGCCTCCCTCGGCGGTGAATTTCCGGTGATGTGCGTGACCCTGATGAACCCGCGCACCGGCGGCGTGTTCGCTTCCTTCGGCGCCCATCCGAGCCTGGAAGTGGCGCTGGAGCGCAGCCTCACCGAACTGCTCCAGGGCCGCAGCTTCGAGGGCCTCAACGACCTGCCGCAACCGACCTTCGACAGCCTGGCGCTGACCGAGCCGAACAACTTCGTCGAACATTTCATCGATTCCAGCGGCGTGGTCTCCTGGCGCTTCTTCGGCGCCACGCCGGACTTCGAATTCGTCGAGTGGGATTTCTCCGGCGAGGGTGCTGATTCCAATGAACAGGAGACCGCGACCCTGTTCGGCATCCTCGAAGACATGGGCAAGGAAGTCTACGTGGCCACCTTCGATGAGCTCGGCGCCAACGCCTGCCGCATCCTGGTGCCGGGCTACTCGGAGATCTACCCGGTCGAGGACCTGGTCTGGGACAACACCAACAAGGCCCTGCTGTTCCGCAAGGACATCCTCAATCTGCACGCCCTGAGCGACCGCGAACTGAAGTCGCTGCTGCGTAACCTGAACAACACCGAGGTCGACGACTACACCGACATCACCACGTTGATCGGCGTCGAATTCGACGACAACACGGTGTGGGGCCAGTTGACCATTCTCGAGCTGAAGCTGTTGATCAACCTGGCGCTGAGCAAGTACGACGACGCCAAGGAGCTGGTCGAGGCCTTCCTGCAGTACAACGACAACACCGTCGAGCGCGGCCTGTTCTACCAGGCGGTCAATGCCGTACTGGAAGTGCAACTGGACGACGAGCTGGAACTGGCCAACTTCGAGCACAACTTCCGGCGCATGTTCGGCAGCGAGCGCATCGATGCCGCGATCGGCTCGGTGAACGGCAGCGTGCGTTTCTTCGGCCTGACGCCCACCAGCATGAAACTGGAGGGCCTGGACAAGCACCAGCGCCTGATCGACAGCTACAAGAAGCTGCACGCGGCGCGCGCCAGGGCGGCCGGCCTGGCCAGCGGATAAGCGCAGCCTCGAGCGTCAACAGGAAAGCACCTTCGGGTGCTTTCTTCGTTTTTGCGACAGCAAAAGGTCGTTACAAGAACGGCGCGGGGCGTTAACAGACAGGGGCGGCGAGTGGTGGGTACGCATCATCGTCCACGCGAACTCGCGCGCACCGTGCAAGCGCGACAGGCCAGGGCATGCCTCAACTTGCGTGACGAGACCAACAAGAACCCATAGAGGGCACTCAGCAGCCATGGCAACCCAAGGCAATGAAACACCGGAGCTTGGTATCACCGACCCGTCACAGACGGAGGAAGCCAGGCGAGACCGTTACCTGGAAGGCAAGCTGGACTGGATCGTGTTCGGTTTTACCAGCCTGCTGGCCCTGGCCTTCGTGGCCTGGGGCTTTCTCAACCAGGCCAGCCTGGCGAAGAGCGCCGCCACGGCGCAGAGCTGGGTCATCGTCAATTTCGGCTGGTTCTTCGTGCTCACCTCGACCATCTTCGTGGTCTTCGTGCTGTGGCTGGCGGCCAGTCGCTACGGCAAGATTCCCCTCGGCAAAGACGGCGAAGAGCCGGAATTTCGCACCACTTCGTGGATCGCCATGATGTTCAGCGCCGGCATGGGCATCGGCCTGATGTTCTTTGGCGTGGCCGAGCCGCTGTCCCATTACGTCAGCCCGCCGCCGGGCACCGCCGAGGCGCAGACCAACGCCGCCATGCAGGTGGCCATGGCGACCACGCTGTTCCACTGGAGCCTGCATCCCTGGGCGATGTACGCCATCGTCGGCCTGGCGATCGCCTACGGCACCTTTCGCCGCGGCCGCTCGCAGTTGATCTCCGCAGCCTTTAGGCCGCTGATGGGCGAGCACGCCAACGGCCCGATCGGCCGCGCCATCGACATGATGGCGATCTTCGCCACGCTGTTCGGTTCGGCCGCTTCGCTGGGCCTCGGTGCCCTGCAGATCGCCGGTGGGCTGGAGTACAACGGCTGGGTCGAGGAACCCGGCAAGCTGTTCTACATCGGCCTGATCACCCTGCTGACCGTCGCCTTCGTGGCTTCGGCGGTGTCGGGCATCGACAAGGGCATCCAGTGGCTGTCCAACACCAACATGGTGCTGGCCCTGCTGCTGGCCGCTTTCGTGTTCGTCGCCGGCCCGACCCTGCTGATGCTCAACCTGCTGCCGACCTCCCTGGGCGACTACATCAACATGCTTCCGGAAATGATGGCGCGCACCAACGCCAGCGGCGGCGACAGCATGGACAGCTGGCTGTCCAGCTGGACCGTGTTCTACTGGGCCTGGTGGATTTCCTGGACGCCGTTCGTGGGCATGTTCATCGCCCGCATCAGCCGCGGCCGCACCATTCGCCAGTTCGTAACCGGCGTGCTGCTGGTGCCGAGCCTGGTCAGCCTGGTGTGGTTCGTGATCTTCGGCGGCGCCGGCATCGACGCGCTGCGCGAAGGCGTGTTCACCCTGACCAACGGCGCGGTAGACAGCAACATCGCCCTGTACGAGCTGCTGGAAAGCTACCCGTTCATCTCCATCAGCTCGGTGCTGGTGATGATCCTGGTGGGCATCTTCTTCGTCTCCGGCGCCGACGCGGCGTCGCTGGTGATGGGCACGCTGTCCGAACACGGCACCACCGAGCCCTCGCGCGGCACCATGATCTTCTGGGGTGCGCTGACCGGCGCGGTGGCCGCGATCATGCTGGCCATCGGCGACCCGAGCGATCCGGGCGCGGCCCTCACCGGCCTGCAGAACCTGACCATCGTGGTGGCGCTGCCCTTCGTGGTGGTGATGGCCCTGCTCTGCATCGCCCTGTACCGCGACCTGCGCAAGGACCCGATGATGCTGCGCGACCTGCGCGGCAGCGAGCTGATCGAAAAGGCCGTGCTCTACGGCGCGGTGAAGCACGGCGAAGAGTTCTATTTCGTGGTCAAGGAGAAGAAGGACAAGGGCGATGCGGCCGAGGAGCAGCCGAACGTCTGATACCCCGCTCTAGGGCACAGATAAATGGCTGAATGCGGGAGACGAGGTTAACGCTGTAATTGCGGGAGCGCATTTCTCCATAAATCAGCTAATACGCCCGCAATCCCCCATGCTCGCGCAGCCGCTCGATCATGTAGGGATAGAACGGGTTCGAGGTCACCCGCTGCAGCGCCTCCATGCTCACCAGCAGCACACCGCGCTCGCCACGCACCGACAGCGCGCCGAGGTGCACGCCGTAATCCTCCGGCTCGTCAGGCTGCAGCCCATACAGCGAATCGCTCAGCGGAAATGGCAGGGCGACGTGGGACAGCGAGAACACCTCACGCGGGAAGGCCAGGCCGATGGGCCTGAGCTGCTCCTCGGTGGCGCCAGCCTCGAGGGTCCGCGCGGCAGCATCCAGGGTGTCGGGTGACACATTGCCGATCAGCGTGGTGCGATAGCGCCGCGGCGCAGCCGGCAGCAGGTCCTCTGGCGACTTGGCATGGGCGCCCAGCAGCGGCCCGAAATCGACGAAACGGTTGAGGTCGAACAGCACCAGCTCGCTGCCATTGGCTGGCAGCTGTGCATACAGAGAATCGACCACGGCCGGGGTGCTCACGGTGTAATCGACCAGCGACTGGAAAGTGAGCACCGGCGCCAGCTCGCTCAGGGCATTGCGCCCGGCGAGCACGGCGATCTGTTCCTGCAGCGCGGAGGTGAACAGGTACGACTGCCGCGCCGCATTGAGGGCGAAGGAGTTGTATTTGAATGGGTTGTACTCGGGCAGCACATCCAGCCAGGCCGCCTTGGCGAATGCCGGGAACACCGCCGGCAAGCCGGCCAGCCCGGCGAAACGGGCGTAGCCGGCCACACCGATCATCGGCGAAATCAGCGTCAGGCGTGTCGGGCGGGCCAGCTCCTCATTGCCCAGGGCATCGAGAGCGTACTTGAGCGCCAGGCCGCCTCCGGCCGAATAGCCGACCAGTTGCAACTCGTCGCCCGGCGCGGTCAGTCGCGCCGCTTCGCGTACTGCCAGGCGGGTCGCAGCGAGCCAGTCCTGCCAGGTCACACGGGTCAGCGCCCCGGGCGTGGTGCCATGTCCGGGCAGGCGCAGCCCGACCACCACGAAACCGGCATCGCGATACAGCCGGGCGATGTGCCGCAGGCTGTAGGGCGAGTCGGTCAGCCCGTGCAACATCACCGCAGCACCTTTGGGCTTACCCTCGGGCTCGAGCACGTAGGAACGGTTCCAGTCCCACTCGAAACGCGAGGCGTTGAGCGGGCTGTCGGCGAAATAGCGGTTGTCCGGCACTCGCTCGGCATCGTCCAGGCGCTGGTAGACATTGCCGGGCAGCGCTGCGAACAGGGCCTGTTCGGCGAGTAGATAATCCTGCCAGCTGGCGGCATCGAGCTCATCGGCGCTCAGCTCCCGCGGCACGAAGGTGTGCCAGGCGCCTAGATCCGGTTTGTTGTGGGCGTCGTAGATACGCAGACCGAAGAACGTCAGCGCGATCACCGCCACCACCAGGCCGCCCAGGCGCAGCCCTCTTTTCACCGCCTTCATGCTCGCCTCCCGGGCCGCCGCAAACGACTCATCATAACCCCCGCCCGGCAAAAACGCTGGCACCGTCCGCCATTGTGCGTACCTTGCGATGGCGCGCCATAGCCCATAGGCTTCGGGCCGACATCCTTGCGTTCGGAGCCCGTCATGAGTGACTCAGCGATCATCCCCTGCCCCAGTTGCAGCAGCCTCAACCGCATTCCCGTGGCGCGCCTGGGCGAAGCACCGCGCTGCGGCCGCTGCAAAACCGAGGTACTGCCGGGCGCACCGTTCGAACTCGACCAGGGCAACTTCGCCAGCCAACTCAAGGGCGACCTGCCGCTGCTGGTCGATGTCTGGGCCGCTTGGTGCGGCCCGTGCCGCAGCTTCGCGCCGACCTTCACGCAGGCGGCTGGCGAACTGCGTACCCGCTGCCGCCTGGGCAAGCTGGACAGCGAAGCCAATCCGCAGTTGTCTGCGCAGCTGGGCATCCGCTCGATTCCCAGCCTGATCCTGTTTCGCGACGGCCGGGAAGTCGCCAGGCAAAGCGGCGCCCTGCCCCTGCCGCAACTGCTCGCCTGGCTGAACGCCCAGGGCGTTTGAGTGAGCCGCAGCGAGCCGGCTGACACCTGACCTTGCCACCGGTCAAAAAGCCGACTAATCCAAGGAAGGATCATCGTGGCGTAAAGCCCGGTAACAACACGGCAGGAGGCGCCATGCTCAAGCACATTCTGATCGCCCATGACCTGCGGGGCACGGCCGACCTGGCGTTGCGCCGGGCGGCGCAACTGGCGCAGCAGCACGGCGCGCGTCTGAGCGTGTTGCACGTACTTGACCCCGCCGCGAGCGAGCAGGCCCACGACCAGTCGCGACAGGTGCTGGACGCCAGCATCAGCCAATACGCGCCACCGGGCAGCGCCCTGCACCTGCGCAGTGGCAAGCCTTCGGAAGTGGTGCTGCAGCATTTGCAGGAAAACGACTACGACCTGCTGGTGCTGGGCGGGCATCTGGAACGCCACGAGTTCTTTTCCGGCACCAGCCTGGATCGCATTGCCCGCAACTGCCCAGTGCCACTGTTACTGGTCGCCCACCCGAGTTCAGGCCCCTATCGGCAGGCGGTGGCGGCCATAGACTTCTCGCTGTGCGCCTGCAGCGCCCTGGCCGGCGCCCACGAGCTACTCCCGCAAAGCGCCGAGCTGCACGCCGTTCACGTGTTCGAGCCGGACAAGGGCAGCCGCGAGCAGGTCGACAACCAGTTGCAGATTCAGCAGGCACTGATCGACCAACTGTTGACGGACGAAGCGCAGAAACTGCCGGCGGCCGGCCCGACGATCAGCCACGCCGTGCATCAGGGCGGCATCCTGCGCTGCCTGCAGGAGCAGCTCAGGGCCCGCTGCAGCGACCTGCTGGTACTCGGCAGCCATGGTCGCGGCGCGCTGAGCCAGGCGCTACTCGGCAGCCTGGCCCAGCACTTCCTGCACAAGGCGCCGTGCGACGTGTTCGTGGTGCGCTAGTCACGAACCCGGGTATCGCTGCGCTCAACACCGGGCTACGGAAGGGATAAGGCCCTAGCCTGCGGTTGAGCGCAGCGATACCCAGGGATGCTTGGATCAGCTGCGCTGCAGCAGGTCGTGCAACTCGACGTACTGTTGGGTCAGCTTGTGGCGCGGGTCGAGGTAGATCAGCGGCATGCAGGCCTGGTGGGATTCGCGCATCTTCACCGAACTCATCAGGTTCACCGGCAGCACCGGCAGGCCTTCGGCCACCAGCTCGTCGAGCAGTTGCTGCGGCAGCGAGGCGCGGGGCTGGAACTGATTGACCACGATGCCCTCGACCTGCAGCGCTTCGTTGTGGTCTTCCTTCAACTCGTCGATCTCGCGCAGCAGACCGTACAGGGCATTGCGCGAAAAGGTGTCGCAATCGAAGGGAATCAGTACGCGATCAGCTGCGATCAATGCAGATACCGTATAGAAATTCAGCGCAGGCGGCGTATCCAGGTAGATCTGCTCATAGTCCTCGGACAATTCCTCGAGCAGTTTGCGTAGCTTGTTGATCTTGTGTTTCTGCTCGAGCTTGGGTTGCAGCTCGGCCAGCTCGGGCGTGGCGGTGATCACGTGCAGGTTCTCAAAGGGCGTCTCGTAGATATCCACCTTGCCCTTCTTGGCGAACGGCCCGCTGGAGAGCGTCTGCTTGAAGAAATCGGCGATGCCCATGGGAATGTCGTCGCCCGTCAGCCCGGTCAGGTAATGGGATGAATTGGCCTGGGCATCGAGATCGACCAGCAGCGTTCGGTACCCTTGCGACGCACTGACCGCGGCCAGATTGCAGGCAATGCTGGATTTGCCCACGCCACCTTTCTGGTTGAATACCACGCGCCTCATTCGAATCTCCCTTCTCCACTAGTACATTGATACTAGGCAAAACCTCGTGACAGTCATACGTGACAAGCGAAACGCGTCATCCATCAGAAAATCGCTACTTAATGTTTGCGGGGTCTTGCCATCCCCCGGATAATGCCCGCGCAGCATCGCTCCCCCATCGACAAGGCTCTTGTCGCACAGGACAGTCGTACAGACAAGGAAATGCCCGGCGGGCCAAGCAGAGTTTCATCTAGAAATGCATTTCAGGATAGATCAATGGCGTGCCTGGGCTCCCGGCCTGGACAGTACGGATGACTGGCTCGCCTGGAGCAAGGCGCCCGAACGCCTGCCCGATGGCGGACAGCAGCCCGACGTCGGCTTTCTGCCTGCCCTGCAACGCCGCCGTCTGAGCCGCCTGGCACGCATGGTGTTCCAGGTTGCCTGGCCATTGGCCGAAGGCCACTCGGCGCTGCCCCTCGTGTTCGTTTCGCGGCATGGCGAAACGCCGCGCAACCTGGCGATCCTAAAGGACCTTGCAGTTAAAGAACCGCTGTCGCCGACACAGTTCAGCCTTTCCGTGCACAACGCGATTATCGGCCAATGGTCGATCATGCGTGGCGACACTAGCGAGATGACCGCTCTGGCCGGCGAAGGCGACGGCCTGGAAATGGCCATGCTCGAGGCCCTGAGCTTTCTGGACGAGGGTGCGCCGGCCGTGCTGCTGGTGATCGGCGAGGAAGCCCAGCCAGAGCCCTACGCGCCGTTCATCGATGACGTGCCGTTCCCCTATGCGCTGGCTCTGCTGCTCAAGCCCGGTGACGACTGGAGTTTGGAGCTGAACAACGCGCCAGGCTCGCGCAGCGCCTGGCCGCACCCGCTGAGCCTGATCCAGGGCCTGTGCCTGCACAGCGCAGCCCTCCAACACACCTGGAAAGAGCGCCAATGGACCTGGTCACGCAAAAGCCTGTGAAACCCTACAGCCCGCCCTACTGGTGGCGGCTGATCGCCACGGCGGCCAGCTTCACGCTGTTCGGCATCGGCGGCGTGCTGCTGCGCATTCTGGTGTTCCCGGTATTGTCCCTGCTGCCTGGCGATGCCGCCGCCCACCAGCGCCGCGCACGGCGCGTGGTCAGCCTGACCTTTCGCACCTTCGTCGAATTCATGTACCGCAGCGGCGTGCTCACCTATGAGGTCGAGGGTGCCGAGCGCCTGGGCCGCCCGGGGCAGATGATCATCGCCAACCATCCTTCGCTGATCGATGTGGTGGTGACCATCGCCTTCACCCGCGACACCAACTGCGTGGTCAAGCAAAGCCTGTGGGACAACCCCTGCATGCGCGGGCCGATCCGTTCGGCCGGCTACATCAGCAACAGCGGCAGCATGGACATGCTCGACGAAGCCGCCGGCGCACTGCAGCAGGGCCAGACCCTGGTGATCTTCCCGGAAGGCACGCGCACCACGCCCGGCCATGCACCGGAGTTTCACCGTGGCGCCGCGGCCATCGCCCTGCGCGGCGCGCGAATCATCACTCCGGTGGTGATCAGCGTATCGCCCACCACTCTGACCAAGGCCGAGCCCTGGTACCGCATTCCCGCGCGGCGCTTCCACATCCGCCTGCGCGTCGGCGAAGACATCGACCCGGCGCACTTCGTCGCCATGGGCGCGGCGCCGGTCGCGTCGCGCAAACTCAACGATCATCTGCATCAGCATTTCATACAGGAGCTCGCCAAAGATGAGCGCTCTACAGCTTGAGATCAAAAACCTGATCATCGACTCCCTCGGCCTCGAGGACGTCACCGCGCAGGACATCGACGACGACATGACCCTGTTCGGTGAAGGCCTGGGCCTGGACTCGGTCGATGCCCTGGAGCTCGGCCTGGCCATCCAGAAGCGTTTCGGCATCAAGATCGACGCCGAAGCCAAGGACACCCGCACCCATTTCGCCAACGTGGCCAGCCTGGCAGCCTTCGTTGCCAGCCGCCAGGCAGCCTGAGGACGATGAGCATGCAAACCCGTGAGGAAATCTTCGACACCTTGCGCGACGCCCTGGTGGAGCTGTTCGAACTGAGCCCCGAGCGCATCAGCCTGGACGCCAACCTGTACGAAGACCTGGAAATCGACAGCATCGACGCCGTCGACCTGATCGATCACATCAAGCGCCAGACCGGCAAGAAGATTGCCGCCGAAGCGTTCAAATCGGTGCGCACCGTCGGCGACGTGGTCGAGGCGGTGTATCAGATGGTCAACGCGCAACCGCTATGAGCCGTCTGCTCGGCCTGCTGGTCGCGCTGGTCAGCGTGGCCTACCCGTTCGCCGTGTATTTCGGCGCCGGCCACCTGTCGCCAACGCTCTTCGCCGCCCTGCTCGGCGGCCTGTGGCTGGCGCGGTTGCTCAGCAACCCGGGTGACCGCAACAGCCGGCGCATGACCGGTGCGGTGCTGGTGTTCTGCCTGTTGCTGGTGCTGGCCGATGAGCCGGCACTGCTGCGCTGGTATCCGGTGCTGGTCAGCGTGCTGCTCGGCCTGCTGTTCGCCAGCAGCCTGAAGATCGGCATGCCGATGGCCGAGCGCCTGGCCCGCCTGCGCGAACCCGAGCTGCCACCGGTGGCGGTGCGCTATACCCGCCGCGTCACCGAAGTCTGGGCCGCGTTCATGCTCACCAACGGCTTGCTGGTGGTGGCGCTGAACCTGTGGGCACCGCTGTCCTGGTGGGCGCTGTACACCGGGCTGATTTCCTACCTCCTGATGGGCCTGCTATTCGCCGGCGAATGGTTGGTACGTCAACGTGTAAGGAGAACCGCATGAGCTGGCTGAACCTCGAAGACCTGCTGCTGGCCCCCGATGCCAGCCGCCAGGTGACGCCCGAGTTCGACCATGCCGAGCTCTGCCTGCGCGCCCTGAGCCTGGCCGCTCACTGGCAGGCGGCCGGGGTGCAGCGCGTCGCCCTGCACCTGCAGGATGCTTCCGAGCTGGCCATCGCCCTGTTCGCCGCCTGGCAAGCCGACATCCACGTGCTGCTGCCCGCCGATGCGCAGCCGCAGACCCGCCAGCGCCTGGGCGCCCAGGTCGACCTGTGGGTCGAGCAGCTCGACGATTCGATGATCGCAACGCCGCGCGAGGCCAGAGCGCTGGATCGCGAGCGCTGTCGCCTGACCCTGTGCACCTCCGGCTCCAGCGGCGAACCCAAGCTGATCGACAAGAGCCTCGGCCAACTGGCCAACGAAGTGCAGGCGCTGGAAGCGCTGTGGGGCGAGCGACTCGGCGATGCCCTGATCATCGGCAGCGTGGCCGCTCAGCACATCTACGGGCTGTTGTTCCGCGTGCTTTGGCCACTGTGCGCCGGACGGGTATTTCTGCCCAAAGCACTGCCGTTCCCTGAAGACCTGCAACTGGCCAGCCTGCCCCACCCGGCCTTCGCCTGGATCACCAGCCCGGCGCTGCTCAAGCGCATGGGCGACAACCTGGACTGGCCGGCGCTGAGCCGCGTGCGCCAGGTGTTTTCTTCCGGCGGCGCACTGCCGGCCGAGGCCGCCGCCTCGGTACAGCAGCGCCTGGGCCAGTGGCCGACGGAAATCTATGGCAGCTCGGAAACTGGCGGCATCGCCTGGCGCCAGGGCGGTGAGCACTGGCAGCCGTTCGCCGATGTGCAGCTCGACGTCAACGAAGAAGGCGCCCTGCGCCTGAGTTCGCCCTATCTACCGCTCGGGCACTGGGAGCAGATGGCCGACGCTGTGCAGATCGACGCTGACGGGCGCTTCACCCTCGGCGCGCGTCTGGACCGCATCGTCAAACTCGAAGAAAAACGTATCTCCCTGCCCCTGCTCGAACAGGCCCTGGCCCAGCACAACTGGGTCAGCGAGGCACGCCTGGGCGTGCTGCAGCAGGGCCGCGCCTTTCTCGGCGCTCTGGTGGCCCTGTCCCCCGAAGGCTTGCACGTACTGCGCAACCAGGGCCGCCGCCACCTCACCGAAGGCCTGCGCCGTCACCTGGCCGGCCACTGCGAAGCCATCGCCCTGCCACGCCGCTGGCGCTTGATGGCGCATCTGCCGTACAGCAGCCAGGGCAAGCTCGGCCAGGCGCAGGTCAATGAGCTGCTGACAGCCGCCCGCCCGACCCGCGTAGAGCCGGCCAGCGCCCGTGAAGAAAACGGCGAGTGGCATCTGGAGCTGGACGTGCCGCTGGATCTGGCCCACTTCAGCGGGCACTTTCCCGGCACTCCCGTGCTGCCCGGTGTGGTGCAGATCGACTGGGCCCAGCAACTGGCTCGCGAGCTGATTACCGAACTGCCGCCGCTGTTCGGCGGCATGGAAGTGCTCAAGTTCCAGCAGTTGGTGCGCCCCGGCGACCGCCTGCAACTGACCCTGCGCTTCGATGCCGAACGCGACAAACTGTACTTCACCTTCCGCAGCGGCGAAGCCAACTGCTCGTCCGGGCGCATCCTGCTCAAGGCGGCGCCATGACTACCGCGCAACACCGCCCCTGTGCGCTGATCCCGGTGTACAACCACGAAGGGCCGCTGCCCGGCGTGGTCGCCAGCTTACTGGCCGCCGGCTTGCCATGCCTGCTGGTCGACGACGCCTCCGGCCCGAGTTGCGCCGCGGTGATCGACCGCCTGGCCGGCGAGGCCGACACCCACCTGCTGCGCCTGGCGGATAACCAGGGCAAGGGCGGCGCGGTGATGGCCGGCCTGCGTGAAGCCCAGCGCCTGGGTTTCACCCATGCCCTGCAGGTGGACGCCGACGGCCAGCACGATCTGCAGTCGGTACACGCCTTTCTCGACGAATCCCGCGCCCACCCCGACGCCATCGTCTGCGGCTACCCGCAGTACGACGCCAGCGTCCCCAAAGGCCGCTTGTACGCCCGCTACCTAACCCACGTGTGGGTGTGGATCAACAGCCTGTCGCTGGAGATTCGCGACTCCATGTGCGGCTTTCGGGTCTACCCACTGGCCGCCAGCGTGGCGCTGATCGACTCGGCGAAACTGGGCAAGCGCATGGATTTCGACTCGGAGATCCTCGTGCGCCTGTCCTGGCGCGGGCAACCGATGCGTTGGCTGCCGACCCGGGTGCACTACCCTGAGGACGGCGTCTCGCACTTCCGGCTCTGGCAGGACAACGTGCTGATCTCGAAAATGCACGCCAGACTGTTCTTCGGCATGCTCTGCCGTGCGCCCGTGCTGCTCTACCGGCGGTGGCGCTGATGGATCAGAGCAGGCACTGGGCCGGCCAGCGCGAGCGTGGCAGCTTCGCGGCGATGAAATTCACCGCCCTGGCATCCCGTTACCTGGGCCGCCGGGCGCTGAGCCCGTTGCTGTACCTGATCGTCGCCTACTTCTTTCTGTTCGGCGCCAAGGCGCGGCGTGCCATCGGCCAATACCAGCAGAACCTGGCGAGCTGGAGCGGGCGGCCTGGGCTGCGCCCGACCCGCCGCTCGGTGTTCGCCCAGTTCATGGCCTTTGCCGACAGCCTGCTCGACAAGCTCGACGTGTGGAGCGGCCGCCTGCACCTGAGCGACGTCGACCTCATCGACCCACACGGCCTGCACGGGCAGATGAGCGGCACCCGCGGGCAACTGCTGGTCGGCGCCCACCTCGGCAATCTCGAAGTGTGCCGCGCCCTGGCCGAGTTGAGCGCCCAGGTGCGCATGAACGTGCTGGTGCATACCCGTCATGCCGAGCAGTTCAATCGCCTGCTCAAGGAAAGTGGCGCCAACAACCTGCGGCTGATTCAGGTCAGCGAGCTGGACCCGGCAGTGATGATGCGCCTGGCCGAATATCTGGAACGCGGTGAGTGGCTGGCGATCGCCGGCGACCGCGTGCCGCTCCACGGTGAACGCACCGTCGACGTGAATTTTCTCGGCCACTCGGCGCCCCTGCCCCAAGGCCCCTGGTTACTGGCCGGGCTGCTGCAATGCCCGGTCAACCTGATCGACTGCCTGAAGATCGACGGCCGCTATCAGGTCATGCTGCAACCCTTCACCGATGCCGTGCGCTGGAAACGCAGCGAGCGCGAAGCGGTGATCCAGGGTTGGGCGCAACGCTATGCCGATCACCTAGCCGGACGCTGCCTGCAAGCCCCGCAGCAGTGGTTCAACTTCTATCCGTTCTGGAACGACCATGACAACACAGCAGCCTGAAACCGTGACCTTCGGCGCGCAGCCACTGCGTCTCGAACAGATCGTCAGCCTGGCCCAGCGCACCGCGCGCGGCGCGCTGGACGAGAGCCCCGCGTGGCGCGACCGCATCGCCCGCGGTGCGCGTTTCGTCGACAGCCTGCTAGACCGTGAAGGCATGATCTACGGCATCACCACCGGCTACGGCGACTCCTGCGTGGTGGCCGTGCCGCTGCATCAGGTCGAGGCCTTGCCGCGCCATCTGTACACCTTCCATGGCTGCGGCCTGGGCAAGCTGCTCGACGCGCCGGCCACCCGCGCGGTACTGGCCGCGCGTTTGCAGTCGCTGTGCCAGGGCATGTCCGGCGTGCGCCTGGAGCTGCTCGAGCGCCTGCAGGCATTCATCGAATTCGATGTGCTGCCGCTGATCCCGGAAGAAGGTTCGGTGGGCGCCAGCGGCGACCTGACGCCGCTGTCCTACATCGCCGCGACCCTGTGTGGCGAGCGTGAAGTCATGTATCGCGGCGAGCGCCGCAGCGCCGCTGACGTACACGCCGAACTGGGCTGGACGCCGCTGGTGCTGCGCCCTAAGGAAGCCCTGGCGCTGATGAACGGCACCGCGGTGATGACCGCCCTGGCCTGCCAGGCCTATTCCCGCGCCGATTACCTGCTCAAGCTGGCCACGCGCATCACCGCGCTGAACGTGATCGCCCTGCAGGGCAACCCGGAGCACTTCGACGAGCGCCTGTTCGCCGCCAAGCCGCACCCTGGCCAGAACCAGGTCGCCGCGTGGATCCGTCAGGACCTGGCCATCGACGCGCCGACCGCGCCGCTGCATCGCCTGCAGGATCGCTACTCGATCCGCTGCGCGCCCCACGTGCTCGGCGTGCTGGCCGACAGCCTGGGGCTGCTGCGCCAGTTCATCGAGAACGAACTGAACAGCGCCAACGACAACCCGCTCATCGACCCCGATGAGGAACGCGTTCTGCACGGCGGGCACTTCTACGGCGGGCATATCGCCTTCGCCATGGACAGCCTGAAGAACCTCATCGGCAACCTCGCCGACCTGCTCGACCGCCAACTCGCCCTGCTGGTCGACACCCGCTACAACCACGGCCTGCCGAGCAACCTGTCCGGCGCCCCCGTGGAAACCGCGATGATAAACCACGGTTTCAAGGCCGTGCAGATCGGCGCCAGCGCCTGGACTGCCGAAGCCCTGAAGAACACCCTGCCGGCCAGCGTGTTCTCGCGCTCCACCGAATGCCACAACCAGGACAAGGTGAGCATGGGCACCATCGCCGCTCGCGACGCCCTGCGCAGCCTGGAGCTGGCCGAGCAGGTCGCGGCCGCCACGCTGATCGCCGCCAACCAGGGCGTCTGGCTGCGCCAGCGCGCCGAAGCCACCGTACTGCCCGCGGCCCTGGCCGATATGCACGGGCAACTGAGCGAGGACTTCGCGCCGCTGATCGAGGATCGCGCCCTGGAAGGCGAACTGCGCCTGTGCCTGCAACGTATCCGTGCACAGCACTGGAGCCTGTATGCGTAATTCGCTTCGTGCCGGCAAACCTGTGGGAGCGGGCCATGCCCGCGATTCGCGGGCATGGCCCGCTCCCACAGAGATAGCCATCGCTCTCGAGGACGCTCTCCATGCGCGCTAAAGGCGTTCTGCAGGCCGAGGTGGAAATCCTCGTGCCGTTCTTCGACGTGGACATGATGGAAATCGTCTGGCACGGCCACTACGTCAAATACTTCGAGCAGGCCCGATGCGCCCTGCTCGACAAGCTCGACCACGGCTACCCGCAAATGCGCGACAGCGGCTACGCCTGGCCGGTGATCGACCTGCAGCTGCGCTACATCCGTGGCGCCACCTTCGGCCAGCGCATCAGCGTGTGCGCCGACCTGGTGGAATGGGAGAACCGCCTGAAGATCCACTACCTGATCAGCGACACCGCCACCGGCGAACGCATGACCCGCGGCAGCAGCGTGCAGGTCGCGGTGGAGATCGCCAGCCGCGAAATGCAGCTGGCCTCGCCCAAGGTCTTCATCGATGCCGTGCAGCGGGTGATTGGATGAAAGCCCTGGCGCGTTTCTCCCTACTATTCGGCCTGCTGCTCACCGCGTTGAACAGCCAGGCCGAGCCACTGACCCTGGATCAACTGAGCCAGCAACTGTCGCAACACCCCGTGGTGCGCGGCCCGTTCGTGCAGGAAAAGCACCTGCGCGCCCTGCCGCAACCGCTGACCAGCAGCGGCACCTTCGTGCTGGCCGCCGACGCCGGCCTGTTGTGGAAGCTGGAAAAACCGCTCAAGCAGGATTACCGCATCGACGCCAACGGCATCGCCAAGCGCACCGCCGACGGCTGGCAGATGCAACCCGGGCGTGACGTGGCGGCCCAGCAGAGCAAGCTGTTTCTCGACGTGCTCAAGGGCAACCACAGCGGCCTGGCGCGCAATTTCGAGCTGCAGCTCAGTGGCGACGCCAAGGCCTGGACCCTGACCCTGACGCCGACCTCGCTGCTGCTCAAGCAGGTGTTCAGGCGCATCGACATCGGCGGTGGCGAACTGGTCGAGCGCATCGAACTGCACGAAACCCAGGGTGACCGCACCTTGCTGCGCATGCCCGCCAGCATCGCCGGCGACGCCCTGAGCGAACAGGAGCGCAGCGATTTTGCGCGCTGAGCACACCCTGATCGAACGCCGCCTGCCGCGGCTGTTCGCCGTGCTGCTGGTGGCGCTATTGGCGCTGACCGCCTGGCAATGGCGCAACGGCCCGCCGGTAGCGGCCAGCATGCTCGCCCTGCTGCCCAGCGGCGCCGGCGACGCACGCCTGCAACAGGCCGAGGCACGCATGCAGGAACCGATTCAGCACGACCTGCTGGTGCTGGTCGGCCACCCGCAGCGCGAGCGCGCGGTTGCCCTGGCGGCCGAACTGGGTCGCCAATGGCAGGCCAGCGGCCATTTCGAGCAAGTGCGCTGGCAGCTCGACAGCGACCTCGATGCCCTGCGCCAGCACCTGCGCGAAAGCCGCCTGAACCTGCTGCCTGCCGCCGACCGGCAGTTGCTGATCGAGCGACCGGACGCCTTCATCGAGCAACGCGCCGCAGCGCTGTTCGACCCCTTCGCCTCGTTCAGCCTGCTGCCGCCGGAGCAGGACTGGCTCGGCCTGGGCGCCCGCGCCCAGCAGGCACTCAATTTCGGCGGCCGGGTGCAGCCGGATCTGGCCAGCGGCACCCTGCTGGTCAACGAGCCCGGCATGAGCTGGGCCGTGCTGCACCTGCGCAGCCGTGGCGACGCCTTCGACATGCAGGCGCCACTGGTCATCGCCCAGGGCATCGACGCGGCCCGCCAGACCGTCGAGGCCGATGGCGGCCAGCTGCTCGCCACTGGCGGCGCGCTGTATGCCGCCGCCGGCCAGAACAAGGCCATGAGCGAGATGACCCTGATCGGCGGCGCGGCCAGCCTCGGCACCCTGTTGCTGTTGCTGATCGGCTTCCGCCGCCCGCGGGTGCTGCTCAGCCTGCTGCCCATCGGCGTCGCGCTGGTAGCCGGTTGCGCCGCCTGCGTGCTGATCTTCGGGCAGATCAACGCCCTGACCCTGGTGCTCGGCGCCAGCCTGATCGGGGTGGCCGCCGACTACCCGCTGCACTACCTGAGCAAGAGCTGGGGCCACGCCGAATGGCGCAGCTGGAGCGCGCTACGCAGCACCCTGCCGGGCCTGAGCCTGAGCCTGGGCACCAACCTGATCGGCTACCTGGCGCTGGCTTTCACGCCGTTTCCGGCGCTGACCCAGATCGCCGCGTTCTCCGCAGCCGGGCTGATCGGCGCCTACCTGTGCTCCGTGTGCCTGTTGCCTGCCTGGCTGAACGGCATGCGCCTGCGCCCGGCGCCACGCCTGCTGGCCGTCGCGAAGCGCGCGATGAGCTGGCACGGTCGCCTGCGCCAGGGCAGCGGCACCTACTGGCTGCTGGCGCTGTTCCTGGCGTTCTGCGCCGCCGGCATCTGGCAGCTGCACAGCCAGAACGACCTGCGTCAGTGGCTGGGCAAGGACCCCGCGCTGTTCGCCCAGTCGCAACGCATCGTCGAACTCACCGGCCAGCAGCCCACCAGCCAGTTCTTCCTGGTGCGCGCCAACGACGAAGCACAGCTGCTGCAGCGCCAGCAGACGCTCGGCGCGCGGCTCGACGCGCTCGCCAGCAGCGGCCAACTGCGCAGCTACCTGTCTCTTAATCAACTGCTCGCCCCCGCCGACCAATTGCAGGCATCCCGCGAAGCGCTGCGTGCGCTGCCCGCCCACTGGCAGCCGCTCCTGGCGCTGGGCATTCCCGCCGAAACCTTACAGGCCGAGCTGCAGCAATTACTGGCACAACCTCAGGCAAGCCTGGAGCAGGCCCTGGCGAGCCCGCTGGCCGAGCCCTGGCGGGCGCTGTGGCTGGGCCGTGACGAACAGGGTGTGGCCGCCATCGTCAGCCTGCAGGGGCAGACCGACAGCGCCGTGCTGCAAGGCGCCGCGGATGGCCTGGACGGTGTGCAACTGGTCGACCGCCTGGGCGAGCTGAACGGCCTGTTCGCCGCCACCCAGGTCAGCGCCGCCGAACTCAAGCTGATCTCCTGCCTGGCCATCGTGCTGCTGTTGTGCATTCCGTTCGGCCTCGGCGGCGCCTTGCGGGTGGTCTGCCTGCCGCTGCTGGCTGCGCTGGCGGCATTGGCCTGCCTGGGTTGGCTGGGACAGCCGCTGACGCTGTTCAGCCTGTTCGGTTTGCTGCTGATCACCGCCATCGGCGTCGATTACGCCATCCTGATGCGCGAGAACATCGGCGGGCCGGCGGTCAGCCTACTCGGCACGCTGCTATCGGCGGTCTCCAGCTGGCTGTCGTTCGGCCTGCTGCTGATCAGCCAGACGCCCGCCATCGCCAACTTCGGCCTGGCCATCAGCCTGGGCCTGATGTTCTGCTTCCTGCTCTCGCCGTGGGCCGGCACGCAACAGCATGAGGTGAAGGAATGACGATCGCCCTTTGCTGGCTCGCGCTGATCGGCCTGTTCGCGCTGACCACCTGGTTGGGCAAACGCCTGGGTCTGATCGCCATCGTCAGCCAATTGCTGCTGGGTACCTTCGCCCTGCCGTTGCTGCTGTACTGGAGCACGCCGCTGGGCGTCGGCGCCGAGCAACTGCTCGCCCCGGCTTGGCTCAAGCCGCTCTATGGCATCGCCTTCAGCCTGCTGCTGGCGCATATTCTCAGCGACGTGATCGACCTCGACCTACAGGCGGCCAGCCTGAAGATCGCCCTACCGAGCTTCTTCGTACCGTTCTTCTGCGGCCTGGTCTGCGCACTGTGGCTGCTGCCACCGCTGGACAGCCTGACATCCATCGCCATCGGCCTGCTGTTCGCGCTGACGGCGATTCCGGTGCTGTTTCTGTATCTGCAGGATCTCGCCTACCCCGCTGCGCGCACCCGCACGCTGATGCAGGCGGCGATTCTCATGGACTTGCTGTGCTGGTCGATCTTCGCCCTCGCCCAGGGCAGCCGCGACCCCAGCAGCCTGCTGTGGCCGCTGCTGGCAGCGGCCAGCCCGCTGGTGCTGCGCTTGCTCGGTCTGCGCCACGCCGTGCTCAACGGCAGTCTGTTTCTTGGCCTGCTACTGCTCCTCCAGCAACTGGGCTACAACGTGCTGGTGTTCGGTATCGCCTACCTGCTGCTGGCTGCCGCTCTGCGTTTACCGCTGCGCTTGCCGCTGCCGGCCAAGGCCTTCACGGCGCTGCAGACCTGGCTCGCCGTGCCGCTGATTCTTGCCTACGGCCTGCTGCAGATCGACTGGCACGGCCTGGCCGCAGACTTCGGTTTCACTGCCACGCAATTCATCGCGCTGCTTGCATTGCCAGCGATCAGCAAACTCGCCGGTAGCTGGCTGGGGCTTTCGTGGGCGGCAGGTGGCCTGGAGCTGAGCCAGAGCAAATGGCGCGAGAGCATTCTGCTCAATACTCGCGGCCTGACGGAGATCGTCTTTCTCAACCTGCTGCTACATCAGCAGATCATCAGCACCCAACTGTATTTCGCCCTGATGCTCATGGGGCTGCTGTGCACCTTGCTGCCGGCGACCCTGCGCAGATCAACCAAACTCGAGGCAAAGAGCCGCTATGAAGTCTCCTGAAGTCCAACAGCATCAGATCGTCGTAGCCGGTGCCGGCCCGGCCGGCGCGATTGCCGCCGCCATCCTCAAGCGCAAGGGCCACGAGGTGCTGATCCTCGAACGCCAGCGCTTCCCGCGCTTCTCGATCGGCGAGAGCCTGCTGTCGCACTGCCTGGATTTCGTCGAGGAAGCCGGGATGATCGACGCGGTGCGGGCGGCGGGCTTCCAGACCAAGCACGGCGCCGCCTTCGCCTGGGGTGATCGCTACACCGACTTCGATTTCCGCGAGACCTTCACCAAAAGCTTCGGCTCGACCTACCAGGTGCAGCGCGCCGATTTCGACAAGGTGCTGGCCGACGAAGCCGAGCGCCAGGGCGTGACCATCCGCTACGAAGAGGAAATCGTCGCCGTGGACTTCAGCGGCGAGCAGCCGTTGCTGTCGGTACGCCGCCTGACCGACGGCCACGAGTACCAGGTGCGCTGCACCTTCGTGCTCGACGCCAGCGGCTACGGCCGCTTGCTGCCGCGCCTGCTCGACCTCGAACTGCCGTCCAACCTGCCGATGCGCAAGGCGCTGTTCACCCATATCGAAGACCGCATCGACCACCCAGGCTTCGACCGCGAGAAGATCCTCATCACCACCCACGCCAGCCTGCGCGACGTGTGGTTCTGGACCATTCCGTTCAGCAACGGCCGTTGCTCCCTCGGCGTGGTCGGCCTGGCCGAGCGCTTCGACGGCTCCCCCGAGGACATGGACGCCGCGCTCAAGCAGTTCGTCGCCGAAACGCCAAGCCTGGCCAAGGTGCTGGGCAATGCCGTGTGGGACACCCCGGTGCGCGAGATCAAAGGTTACTCGGCCAACGTCAAGGCCCTGCACGGCAAGGGCTTCGCGCTGCTGGGCAACGCTGCCGAATTCCTCGACCCGGTATTCAGCTCGGGCGTGACCATCGCCATGCGTTCGGCGAGCATGGCCGCCAACCTGCTGCATCGCCAGCTGAGCGGCGAAACCGTGGATTGGGAACAAGACTTCGCGATTCCGCTCAAACGCGGCGTCGACACCTTCCGCGTGTATGTCGAGGGCTGGTACGACGGCAGCTTCCAGGACGTCATCTACTACCCCAATGCCTCGCCCGAGATCCGCGCCATGATCAGCTCCATCCTCGCCGGTTATGCGTGGGACGCGCACAACCCCTATGTGGCCGAACCTCGCCGTCGCCTGCGGGTGCTCGCCGAGTTGTGCGCCAGTGCCTAAGGAGATTGCGATGGATCGCGCCGCGTCCACCTACGTCGAAGAAACCGGTTTCGGTTTCTGGTTCCTGCGCAGCCACGTGTGGCAGCACCATGTGCTGCGCGTGGCCGTCGACGACCTGCGCGGGCTGATCGACGGCCCGCTGCCCGTCGCACCGGTGGTGCTGGATGCCGGCTGCGGCCAGGGCAAGTCGTTCTCGCTGCTGCAACGTGCCTTCGCGCCGGCGCGGATCATCGGCCTGGACGCCGACCCGCACAGCCTCGACTGCTCGCGCGCCGAAGCTCAGCGCCTGGGCCTCGACGTGCAACTGATCGCCAGCGACTGCGCGGCGATCCAGTTGCCCGATGCCAGCGTGGACATGCTCTTCTGCCATCAGACCTTTCATCATCTGGTCGAGCAGGAGCAGGCGCTGGCCGAGTTCTGGCGCGTGCTCAAGCCCGGCGGCCTGCTGCTGTTCGCCGAGTCGACCAAGTACTACATCGACACCTGGGTGATCCGCTGGCTGTTCCGCCACCCCATGGAGGTGCAGAAGAGCGCCGCTGAATACCTGGCCATGCTGCGCCAGCAGGGCTTCGAATTCAGCGAACGCAACGTCTCCTATCCGTACCTATGGTGGAGTCGCTCGGAGGATTTCGGCTTGCTGGAGCGCTGGGGCATCCGCAAGGCCAAGCCGTTCGGCCAGCGCAACGAGACCCTGGTCAACGCCGCGGTGCGCAAACCGCTGGAGCCGGCATGAAACACCTGCTGACCCTTGCCTGCATCCTGCTGCTGACGGCCTGCGCCGCCCGCACGCCGCTGCCCGCCACCACGCCGCAATTGGCGCAGCCGCTGCCGATGTCGCTGCAGGTCAGCACCGCCGATGGCCAGGACTGGCTGCTGGTGATCCAGGCCGAGGGCGAGGCCCTGCGCTGGTCGTTGTTCGACCCCCTTGGCGTCCCGCTGGCCCGGCAATCGCTGGCAGGCGGCGCCTGGCACAATGACGGCCTGCTGCCACCCAACCCCGCGGCCCGCGAGTTGTTCGCCGCCCTGCTGTTCGCCCTCACCCCGGACGCTCAACTGGCCGGCAGTTATGCCGATAAAGGCTGGCGACAAGGCGCCGAGGGGCGCCAGCTGGCCCCTGACTGGCGTATCCGCTATGGCGCCGGGCAGGCCATCGAACTGAGCAATGCCACGCAGCAGTACCGCGTGCGCCCGCTGGAGACGCAACCATGATCGCTCGACTCGACGCCCTCGGCGTGATCTGCGCCCTCGGCCAGGGCAAGCAGGCGGTGGCCGATGCTCTGTTCGCCGGCGACACCCGCGGCATGCGCCGCCAGGCCGGCTGGATTCCCGAGCGCAGCGTGACCGTTGGCGCGGTCGAGACGCCCTTGCCGGAGATCCCCGCCGGCCTCGAGCACGCCGACAGCCGCAACAATCGCCTGCTGCTCGCCGCCGCCCGGGAGATCGAGGACGACATCCGCGCCGCTATCGCCCGCTACGGCGCCAGCCGCATCGCCGTGGTGCTCGGCACCAGCACCTCGGGCATCGCCGAAGCCGGCGAGCACATCGCCGAGTACGTACACGACGGCGAGCTGCCGGCCGCCTACCGTTACAGCCGCCAGGAGATCGCCGCGCCAGCCAATTTCCTGGCTGACTGGCTGGACCTCAGCGGCCCGGTCTATTGCCAGTCCACGGCTTGCACCTCCAGCGGCCGCGCCCTGCTCGCCGCCCAGCGCCTGCTGCGCATGGGCGTGTGCGACGCGGTGCTGTGCGGCGGCGTGGACAGCCTGTGCAAACTGACCCTGAACGGCTTCGCCAGCCTGGAGGCGGTATCCGACGAGCGCTGCAACCCGTTCTCGGTCAACCGGCACGGCATCAATATCGGCGAGGCTGCCGCGTTGTTCCTGATGACCCGCGCGGAGCAGGGCCCCGGCATCGGCCTGTTCGGCGGCGGCGCCACCTCCGACGCCCACCATATTTCCGCCCCCCACCCCGAGGGCCTCGGCGCCCAGCAGGCGATGCGCCAGGCACTGGCCGCCGCCGGGGTGGCCGCCGAACAGATCGGCTACCTCAACCTGCATGGCACCGCCACCACGCACAACGACGCCATGGAAAGCCTGGCCGTGCAGGCGCTGTTCCCGGCGGGCGTGGCCTGTTCGTCGAGCAAACCGCTGACCGGCCACACCCTGGGCGCTGCCGGCGCTCTGGAGGCGGCCTTCTGCTGGCTGACCCTGTCGGCCTACAACACCGCCAATCGCCTGCCGCCGCACATCTGGGACGGCCAGGCCGAAGCGCACCTGCCGCGACTCGATCTGGTCAGCGCAAACGCCAACCGACAGTTGCCAAGCCCCGGCCGGCGTTATCTGATGAGCAATTCGTTCGCCTTTGGCGGCAACAACATTTCCTTGATCCTGGGAGACCTTTCGTGAGTGTCTGGCCCGTCGCCGAGCTGGTGCCCCACGCTGGCGACATGATTCTGATCGACGAGGTGCTGGCGTTCGGCGCCGACCATATCGACACCCGCCTGGTGGTACGCCCTGGCGGCCTGTTCAGCCAAGCCGACGGCAGCCTGCCGGCTGCGGTGGGCATCGAGCTGATGGCCCAGAGCGTGGCCGCGTTCGCCGGCTGCCACGCCCGTGAACAAGGCCTGCCGGTGGAACTCGGCTTTCTGCTCGGCACCCGCAACTTCACCTGCAACGTGGACCGTTTCCCGGCTGGCAGCACCCTGCTGATCCACGCCAATCGGTCGCTGCAGGACGACAACGGCATGTGCGTGTTCGAATGCCGCCTCGAAGGCCCGGACATCCTGGTCGAAGCGCGGCTCAACGTGTTCCAGCCCCGTGACGTGTCCACCTATATCCAAGAACCCCCACTTCAGGAGCCGTCCCAATGAGCGAGACCATTCTGGTCACCGGATCGAGCCGCGGTATCGGCCGTGCCATCGCCCTGCGCCTGGCGCGCGCCGGTTTCGACCTTGTGCTGCACTGCCGCTCGCGCCGCGACGAGGCCGAAGCGGTACAGCGCGAGATCGAGGCCATGGGCCAGAAGGCGCGCATCCTGCAGTTCGACGTGGCCGACCGGGCAACCTGCCGCAACGCACTGGAAACCGACGTGGAAAGCCATGGTGCTTACTACGGCGTGGTGTGCAACGCCGGGTTGACTCGCGACGGCGCCTTCCCGGCACTCGGCGAGGAGGACTGGGATGTGGTGCTGCGCACAAATCTGGATGGTTTCTACAACGTGCTGCACCCACTGACGATGCCGATGGTGCGTCGTCGCAAGCCAGGGCGTATCGTCTGCATCACCTCGGTTTCCGGGCTGATCGGCAACCGCGGCCAGGTCAACTACAGCGCCTCGAAAGCCGGCATCATCGGTGCCGCCAAGGCCCTGGCAATCGAGCTGGGCAAACGCAAGATCACCGTCAACTGCGTGGCCCCTGGGCTGATCGACACCGAGATTCTCGACGAGCACGTACCGCTCGAGGAGATTCTCAAGATGGTACCGGCCGCGCGCATGGGCACCCCGGAAGAAGTGGCCGGCACGGTGAATTTCCTGATGTCCGAAGAGGCGGCCTACATCACCCGCCAGGTGATCGCCGTGAACGGCGGTCTGTGTTGAAAGAGAGCGAAGTGGCATGAAACGCGTAGTCGTTACCGGCATGGCCGGCATTACCTCCCTGGGCGATAGCTGGGACAGCATCGCGGCGAACTTCCGCGCCAACCGCAGCGGCATTCGCGTGATGCACGAGTGGGATCGCTTCAGCGAGCTGAACACCCGCCTGGGCGGCCCGGTCGACGACTTCGTCGTGCCCACCCACTGGACCCGCAAGCAGCTGCGCAGCATGGGCCGCGTGTCACGCCTGTCGGTGTACGCCGCCGAACGCGCCCTGGCCCACGCCGGATTGCTCGAAGACGAAAGCATCAAGGATGGGCGCATGGGCGTGGCCTGCGGCTCGTCCACCGGCAGTACCGACGAGATCAAGGCGTTCGGCAACATGCTGCTCAATTCGGTGGCCGACGGCCTCAACGCCAACTCCTACATCCGCATGATGCCGCACACCACGGCGGCCAACATCAGCATCTTCTTCGGCCTCACCGGCCGGCTGATCCCCACCTCCAGCGCCTGCACCAGCGGCAGCCAGGGCATCGGCTACGCGTACGAGGCGATCAAGTTCGGCCGCCTGCCGCTGATGCTCGCCGGCGGCGCCGAGGAGCTGTGCCCGACCGAAGCTATGGTGTTCGACGCGCTGTACGCCACCAGCCTGAAGAACGACGCACCACACACCAGCCCGCGCCCTTACGACAGCGGCCGTGACGGCCTGGTGATCGGTGAAGGCGCCGGCATGCTGGTGCTCGAGGAGCTGGAACACGCCCTGGCGCGCGGCGCCACCATCCACGCCGAGATCGTCGGCTTCGGCTGCAATGCCGATGGCCAGCACGCCACCAAGCCGGTGCAGAGCACCATGCGCCGGGCCATGGAGCTGGCCCTGGAAGATGCCGCGCTGACGCCCGAGGCCATTGGTTACGTCAATGGTCACGGCACCGCCACCGAACAGGGCGACGTCGCCGAAACTCAGGCCACCAGCAGCCTGTTCGGCCCGCGCATGCCGATCAGCTCGCAAAAGAGCTACTTCGGCCACACCCTGGGCGCCTGCGGCGCGCTGGAGTCCTGGTTCAGCATCGAAATGCTCAACCGCGACAGTTACGTGCACACCCTCAACCTGGAGCACATCGACCCGGCCTGTGGCGAGCTCGACTACCTGCGCGGCGAGTTCCGCGAGATGAGCCACGAATACGTGATGAACAACAATTTCGCCTTTGGCGGGGTCAATACGTCGCTGATCTTTCGCCGCTGGCGCTGATTTTTCTCAAGACAAGGACCAAGGATGATGTCTCGCCTCAACCGCTTCGCCCTGCTCGCCGCACTGCTGCTGGGCATTACCGCCTGTACCTCGAAACCGGTGCTGAATATCACCAGCAGTGCGCCGCCCGCCATAGTGAAGAGCGAGGACGACATGCGCCGGGCGATCCTCACCGCCCTGCAACGCCGGCAGTGGACGGTGGAGCGCGCCGACCGCGGGCAGATCATGGCGCTGATCACCCGCCGCAGCCATCAGGCCGAAATCACCATTCCCTACAGCGCGTCGGGCTACTCGATCCGCTACCGCGACAGCCACAACCTCGATTACCGCAAAGGCAAGATCCACCGCAACTACAACAAGTGGGTCCGCAATCTCGACCGCAGTATCCAGCAGGAACTGCAAAGCCCCTCCCTTCCCATGCCCCAGTAACACCCCAGGAGAAACCCGATGAACGCGAAACGCTTGACCGCTGCTGCACTGCTCACCGCCGCCCTGCTACCCGCCGTCAGCCAGGCCCGTGACACCGCCCACTTCCTCGACTTCCAGTCGGTGGTCAACGAAGCCACCCAGGCCGGTCGCCTCGACGGCTCGGTGAAGTTCTACCTGAACAAGACCCCGGCCGGCGCCAAGATCATCAACGCCAACGTCACCACCAGCCAGAAGACCAACGCCTTCAACAAGACCGACGAAGCCGCCTGCAGCTGGGCGCTGCAATCGGCGCTGATCAAACTGCAGAACTCGGCCAAGGCGGCAGGCGCCAACGCCGTGGTCGACCTGGCCAGCAACTACAAGAACAAGGAATACCGCGACAGCGGCAAGTACGAATGCCACGCCGGCGCCATCATGGCCGGCGTTGCGCTGAAGGGTAAATACGCGAGCGTCAAGTAAGCCCGTGATGCGCCGCAAGCACAGCCTTGCGGCGCGTCGGCTCAGAAGATGAAGGGCACGAACATCCGGCTGCGCGCCATGTAGTCGCGGTAGGCGTCGCCGAAATAGGCCAACGACTCACGCTCCTCGACGCGCGCGGCGAGCCACAGCAGCACGCTGGACGCGACTGCCAGCAGCATGACGAGGGTGGTCGGCTGCTTCCAGGCGATACCCCAGGCGAGCAGCAGCAGCGAGCAGTACATCGGATGGCGGATGTAGCCGAAGATGCCGCTGGTAACCAGTTGCGAGGTACGCTCGAAGGCGAACAGTTCGTCGTCCTGACGGCGCTCGTCGGCACGCCCGAAGCGGCGCATCTGGTAGACGCCGGCGAACAGCACAGCCAGCGAGGACGTCAGCAACACCCAGGAAATCTGCTGATGCACGGCGGCGCGGTCCTCGAACCAGAACGGCGCGTTGAGCACCAGCATCACCAGCATCACCTCCCAGGCGAAGTAGCGATAGAAGCCGTGGCTGCGCGGGTTGCCCAGCGAGCGCCAGGAGACGAGCGTCAGGGCGATGCTCAGCCCCACGAAAACCAGTAATTGCCAACCGCTCACTCGCTTGCTCCCCAATACCCTCTGTTACACTGCTGCGCTCGCTTAGCAGCCCGCCGCCAGACGCCCGCCATGGATCGCACCCAACTGCACTCACTGCTGCCGCACCAGGGCCAGGCACTCTGGCTGGATGCCCTGCTCGACCACGATGCCACCGGCATTCGCGGCCTGAGCGGCTGGCAGCATCTGCAGAACCTCGGCGAGAACGCCTCGCCGAGCCTGTTGTTCGAGGCCGCTGCCCAGTTGTGCGCTGCGCATGGTGCCTTATACGGCAGCGACAGCGCCATCGAAATGGCCCTGGTCGGCAAACTCTCCCAGTTGCAGCTGCACTATCACCCCACCCGGCGTGAAGGCGCCCTGCTGGTCAGCGCGACCCAGGAAGCCCTGAGCCCGGCCGGCGCGCTCTACGCTTTCAGCGTGCAGGAAGGCGAGCGCCTGCTGCTGGATGGCAAGCTGCTGCTGGTGCTCGTCCGTGCTTGAACTCAGCCGCCTCGCTTATCGCTACCCCGGCGCCGGGCAACCGGCGCTGCACGGCATCGACCTGCACCTGCATGCCGGCCAGTGCCTAGGGCTGCTGGGCAGCAACGGCGCCGGCAAGACTACCCTGCTGTCGCTGCTCAGCGGCGTGCTGCAGCCGCTGGATGGGCAGATCGCCTGGCACGGCGAGCGGCGCCTGGGCCTGGTGCCCCAGCAGTTGGCCTTCTACGCCGGGCTGAAGGTGCGGGAGAACCTCGCGCTGTTCGCCGATCTTTACCGATTGCGCGGCAGCGAGCGGCGCCAGCGCCTGGAACGCTGCATCGCCAGCACGGCCTTGGTAGACAAGCTCGAGCGCCGCGCCGAATGCCTGTCCGGCGGTGAGCAGCGGCGCCTGAACTTCGCCATCGGTCTGTTGCAACCGGCCGATCTGTACCTGTTCGACGAGGCCACGGTGGGCGTCGATGCCGCCAGCCGGCAGTTGCTGCTCGACACCGTGCAGCAGCTGACCGCCGACGGCAAGGCGGTGATTTACACCAGCCATTACCTGGACGAAGTGGAAAAGGTCGCCGACCGCATTCTGCTGCTGCACGAAGGCCGTGTGCAGCTGGATGTCGATACGCACCAGTTGCTCGGTGACCAGCCGGGGCTGTTTCTGGAGTGGCCCGAACGCGTGCCCGAGGCGTTGCCGGCGCTGTTGGCCGAGCTCCGCCTGAGCGCGGAGTTCACGCCCAACGGCCTGCGCATCGCCGCGCTGAACGTGGAGCAGTTGCTGGCGATCACCCGCTTCATCGCCGCACAGCCGCAAACGCCCAGCCTGCTGCGCTTCGGTCGGCCGTCCCTGGAGCAGCTTTACCTGCGCCTCAACGGAGGTCGCCTGTGAGACTGCGCGCCCTGGTTCGCAAGGAAATTCTCCTGCTGGTTCGCGACCCCCACGCGCTGGCCGTGCTGTTCATCATGCCGACGCTGTTCCTGGTGATCATGGCCGGCGCCATGTCCAGCTACCTGCAGGACCGCCTGCCGCCACTGCAACTGGTGCTGCAAACCCCGCAGCCCAGCGAGTCGAGCCGCTTCTTTCACGACGCTCTGCAGGCGCAACTGCCGGACAGCCAGCTGCTGGACGATGGGCCGGCGCAGATGGCGCGCATCAGCCTGCCCGCGGACTTCGACGAGAGGCTGCTGGACACCCCTCACCAGGGCCCGGCGCTGAGCTTTCCGACGCAGTTCGACCGCCTGTCGCGCCAGCGCCTGCACGCTGCGGTAACCATCGCCCTGGCGCAGACCCGGCTGCTCGCGTATCTGCAGGACAGCGGCGCCCTGGAACAAGGCCTCACCCGCGATGAGCAGCTCGAACTGGTCCAGCAGCGCACCGAGAGCCGCATCGACGAGCAGGAACGCCTGGCCAGCGGCGACCTCAGCGCCCAGGCCAACGCCACACAGATGAGCGTGCCGGCCTGGCTGATCTTCGGCATGTTCTTCGTGGTGCTGCCGATGGCCGGCAGCTTCCAGCGCGAACAACAAAGCGGCGCGCTGCTGCGCTTCCGCTGCCTGGGCATGGGGCTCGGCACCCTGGCGGCGAGCAAGGTGCTGCCGTACCTGGCCATCAACCTGGTGCAGTTCGCGGTGCTGCTGACGATCGGCGTGCACGGGCTGCCACTGGCCGGCCTGCCCGCGCTGGAACTCAACGGCAGCCTGCTCGCCTACGCCATGCTGGCCGTCAGCATCGCCCTGGCCACCAGCAGCCTGGGCCTGTTGCTGGCCGCTCTGGCGCGCAGTAGTGAACAAGCCCTATTGCTTGGCGGCGGGATCAATATCATCCTCGCAGCCATCGGCGGCATCATGGTGCCCAAGAGCGTGATGCCCGAGGCCATGCGCCAGCTGGCGGAAGTGTCGCCGATGAGCTGGGCACTGGACGCCTTCCTTACCCTGCTGGTGGGCCACGGCTCACTGAACGACGTAGCCCCGTGGTGCGCTCGCCTGTTGCTGTTTGCAGCGGTGGCCGGTGCCGGGGGCTTGTTCCTGTTCCACAAACGAGTACAGCAAACGCAATGGACCACACACTACTAGAAGAAAAGCTCAAGCAATTGCTGATTCGCGAGTGCGACAAGGAAGACGACATCGACTGGCAAAGCATCGCAGACGACGAGCCGTTGTTCGGCCAGCAGAGCCGCATCCAGATGGACAGCCTGGACGCCCTGCAGGTCTCCTTGGCGCTGCAGCAGCACTACGGTGTGCGCATCGAAGGGGCCAAGGACGGTCGGCGCATTCTCAACAGCATCGCCAGTATCGCGGCCTTCATCAGGCAGCAGCAGTGACGCCCGTTTACCTGCAGCGAGGCGCGCTGCACAGCGCCCTCGGCGCCGATCTGTGCGCCGCCAATACAGCCCTGCGCAGCGGCGCGAAGCCGCAGGCCAGTACCGTGCTGCTGCATGAATTGCAGGAACCGCGCCCGTACCTTGCCGTGGCCGGCGATGAAAGCCTAGACGAGCATTTCGACCGGCTGCTCCGCGAAACCCTAGGCGGCGACCCCGGCGCAACGGACGACTGCCTGCTGATCGTCGCCAGCACCAGCCTGGACATTGACGAGCTGGAGGCGCTCGCCGCGCAGCAGGGCGGCTTCCACCCGAGCCACTCGACCTCCCTCGACCTGCTCGCCGAACGGCTGCGCGTGCGCTTCGGCTTCGCCGATGCCTTCACCCTCAACACCGCCTGCACCAGCGCCGCCAACGGCCTGCTCTACGGTGCCCGAATGCTCGGCGCCGGGCTCTATCGCCGGGCTCTGGTGTTGGCCTTCGAAACCCCCAGTGCCATTGCCCAACAAGGCTTTGGCGCCCTGGGCCTGGTCTCGCCGAGTGGCGATTACCGACCCTTCCACCCGCAGCGCGATGGCCTGGTGTTGGGTGAAGCCTACGCGGCCACGCTGCTGGCACTCGAACCGGGCCCGGCACCACTGGCCCGCCTGCTGGGCGGCTTCAGCGCCTGCGACACCAGCAGCCTGACCAATACCCGCGAAGACGGCAGCCATATCGAGTGGGTGATGCGCGAAGCCTTGCGCAGCGCCGGTATCGACGCCGCGCAGATCGACCTGGTCAAACCCCATGGCACCGCCACCGGCGCCAACGATCGCGCCGAAAGCAACGGGGTGCGCCTGCTGTTCGGCGAAGCGCTGCCGCCCCTCTGTGTGCTCAAGCCCTGGCTCGGCCATACCCTGGGCGCCTGCGGCCTGACCGAAACCCTGCTGTTGGTGGAAAACCTCGCCCACCTGCCCGCCTGCGACTACGCCATGGACGCCCTGCTGCCCCTGCCCGATCAGCCCCTGGCGGTCGCCGAGTGCAGCCTGCTGCTGGCCAATTTCTTCGGTTTCGGCGGCAACAACGCCAGCCTGGTGCTGCAACGCTGCGCAGGAGACGCACCATGAGCCATACCATCGCGGCCTGCAGCGTACGCGGGGATTTGGAAAACACCGACAAGGACCTCAAGGCCGCGCTGATCAACTGGCTGCCGAGTGCGCCACGGCGGATCGACCGGCTGATCCTGCAGGCCCTGCTGTGCACCGCACCGCTCAAGGCCAAGATACGCCGTGACTGCGGCCTCTACCTGGCCTCGCGCCACCCGGCGAGGGGCACCATGGGCTCACTGCTCGACAGCGTGTGCGTGCACCAGCTGCAGCCCAAGCCCTTCGAGTTCGTCAACAGCGTCAGCAATGCCGCCGGCTTTCACGTCGCAGCGCAACTGGAGCTGGAAGGGCCGAACCTGTTCATCGGCGCCGGTCCGCACGTATGGAAGCACCTGCAGGCATTGGCTGGGCTTGATCTAGCCGACGGCCTGATCGGCCAGGCGCTGCTGGTGCTGATCGATGAAGACCAGGCCTTCGAGGCTCAGGCGGTGTTGATCGAGGGATCAAGCCAGACAACTGATTTTGCCGGGCTGACGGCGGGAATCGATGTGCTGCAGTTGCAGCTGTAACGCAGCGGGCGTTTGGCTGGCTCTAACTTTTTGATGTTTCTCCTACACGGGAATAACAGGCGACACAAATCGCCCCTTCAGGAGGCCGAATGGAGTCGTTGTGCAGGGGGACGAGCCGCATGGATGCGGCGAGAGGCCTGATGGGCCATGGATGGCCCTTCCAGGCCGGCCCCCGGAACAACGATGGAGTGAGGGAACCCCGGCGAAGCCGGGGCCGAATGTCGGGGCTAGACCTTTTGGTTACTTTTGGGGCGATGCCAAAAGTAACCCGCTCGTCAGAGCGGAACCGAACGCAAGAGCAATTCGATAACTCTGGCAAATCACAGCTCAAGCATGTGAAGCGGGCTGTTCAGAAAACTCGAGGCTAAAGCGGATCGCCGCCCGGCCTATCCTACAAAAGCTCCGCACCGACCCTCCTACAGCCTTATCTCAGACCCTACGCTTGGCCCAAGCCCCCAACTCTTTCATCAACACTCGCTCCTGATCGGCAATCCCCCGCAGCATCTCGGCAATCGGCCTGAAGTCCGGCGCTTCGCCCTTGCTGCGGCTGGCGCGCACACAGGCCGAGGCGAACTGGCGCCAGTCGTCGCCCACGGTGGTCATACGCGTCGAGGCCTCGCACAATGTGGCGTCGCCGATCTTCTCGCCGGCCTCCTGCAGGAAGCTGGCGTACATGAAGCGAAAACCAGCGCCGCCGGTGCCGATCTCTTCCTGCATGCGCACGATGTGGGTGAGGTAGAGGCGGTTGTACTTGCTCTGGGCCGGGTCGAGCGACTCGACGCATTTGGCCAGGTGACGAATGCCACGGATGCCGATCCAGGGCAGCGGCATGCCGTCGAGGATCCGCGAGGTGGACAGCACGCTCTGGCGAATCAACCGCTGCCAGTCCTGTTCCTGCGGCACGTCGTCCAGGTAATACATCAGCCCCTTGGCCGCCAGCGCCCCTTTGGCGAAGCGGGCCTTTTGCAGGTCCTCGGCGGCGCAGCGCACCGGCGCCTCGAACACCGGGTCGCTGAGCAGGTACTCGTCGCCCTCGCGCCCGTAGGCCAGCAGGTTATGGGCGTTGAAGTGAAAGCGCATCTCCGGCGGAAAGTACGGCAGCCAGAACACCGAGCTCTGCAGGCCAGCCAGGCGCCCGCTGTCCAGCGCTGCGTTCAACGCAGTACGGCCCTGCTCGGGATTGCTGAACGTACGGCTGGTCAGGCGCACCCCGAGGCGCTTGCTGAGGGTCTTGATCAGGTGCCGCGGCGGCATGCGGTAGGCGATCAGCGGCATGCCACCAAGCTTGACGATCGGCAAGTAGGCGAACGCCAGGCCCGAAGCCAAACCGAACGCCATCGGCTCGCTCATCGGCAGGCCGGCATGGGTCAGCAAGCTGGCCATCACGCCACTTTCGCAGTGGGCACTCTGACGGTGCTCGAAGGCGGTCATGGCAGTTCCTTCTGATAACGGCGCAGTTCGTCGACGCTCAGGCCGAAGGCTTCGGCATAGCGGGCCAGCAGCGCATTGCTCAGGCGCCGGTAGACTTCGGGTCGAAAATGCCGACGCACACGCCACTGCCAGAGCCCGGCGATCTGCGCGAGCGCCGCTTCGTCCATGCGATAGCGATACATCAGGCACTTGAGCGGCGACACCTCGCCGCGCTGCCAGGCGGCATGGGCCTCGGCTTCCTGGGCCTGCAGCTCGGCGACGGCCAGTTGGGTGGAATAGGACTCGGGCTCCCAGCCGGCGCTCTGCGCCCCCTGGTAATGCCCTTTGTCATCGACGGCGTAAAGCAGCTTGCTGTGCCCGCCGTAGGCGGAATCCGGGTCCTGGGGAACGTCTTCAAGCTTCATTGCCGACCACCGTCAGATGCATGAATGCACTGGAGAAACGCCCACTTTCCGGCACGTAGCAGAGCAATTTCTGGCCACTGCGCAGGTGCCCGCCATTGAACAGCTCTTCGAGGATGATGAAGATCGACGCTGCACCGGTATTGCCCTTGCTGGTCAGGTTGGTGAACCAGCGCTCCATGGGAATCGGCAGGTCGACCTCGGCCAGGCCAGCCGCCAGGCGCTCGCGGAAGAACTCGGACGAGTAATGCGGCAGGAGCCAGTCGATGTCCGCTACGCGCAACTCGCGGCGCGCCATGATACGGCGCAGCGCCTCGACCACGGTGAAGCGGACGATGTTGTCGTTGAGCAGCTTGACGTCCTGCTTGATGGCCATCACCGAGCGGTGCGCGCGCTGGTCGGCGTCATAGCGGCTCCAGCCGCGCAGCGCACCGTCCTGCATCTCGGCACCGGCGTACATGCATGCTGGCATCTGGTCGGCGAAGGAGTAGATATCCAGCCAGTCGATGCGCAGGCTCAGGCCGGCCTGGTTGGGTCGGTCCTGCAGTAATACGGCGCCCGCTCCATCGGAAAGCATCCAGCGCAGGAAGTCCTTCTCGAAAGCGATCTCGGGGTGCGTCTCCAGCTCGTCGACGCGGCTCTCGTATTCGGCGTTGAAGTTGCGCGCCTGCATCAATGCCGAAGCCACTTCCGAGCCGCAGGCCACGGCATTACCGCTCTGCCCGCTGGCCACGCTCATCCAGGCGTATTTCAGGGCGGTCATCCCGCATACGCAGATACCGGCGGTGGTCGCCACCTCGCAGGGCGGGTTGCCCAGCTCACCGTGCACCATGACTGCATGGCCGGGCATCACCTGGTCGGGCGACGAGGTGCTGGCGACCAGGCACTCCAGTTCGTCCAGGGTGAAGCCATCGCCGGCCAGACCGCGAATCGCCTCGGCACTGAGCTGGGCGTTGCTCATGCTCGGCTCGCCACTGATCGGGTCGATGACGTAGTGGCGCTGCTGGATGCCATTGCGCCGCAGGATCAGCTTGCGCGCCCGCGACGGCTTGCCGCCGACCATGCCGAGGCGCGACTCCATCTGCTCGTTGCCCACGGGCTCGTGGGGCAGGCAGGCACTGATGCGATTGATGAATACGGGTATTGCCATGAACTTGTCCTCGGCCCGCTTCACTCGCCGGAGGGCCCGGCGAAATAGGCCTTTTCACGCTGGATACGCGCCTTGAACAGCGGCGCCAGCAACTTCTTCAGCACCGCAGTGATCGGCACCACGGTGATGATCAGGCAGATCAGGAAAACGATATAGACGACCAGCCCGGCACCACGGCGACGGCTCTGCTGCGGCCCGAGCGCCGACAGCAGGCGGCTCCACAGGGTGAAGCTGCGATTGCCGACCTTCTCGCTGGCGATCAGCTTTTCATCCACTTTCACCGCGCCCAGGCCGGCGAGCATCGGCTGCTCGATGGGCCGCTCGTCAGCCAGCAGGCGGCGCGTCATGGCATCGCCGAATCGGCTGGCAGCCGCCAGTTCGCCGTCGTCGATACCGGCGCGCGGCACCCAGCTGTAGGGCTTCTGCCGACCGGTGAACATCCACAGGGGCGTGGCCAGAAAGCTGGCCGCCGTGCCGCAGGCATCGGTCAGCACCACGTTGTCGACCAGCCGCGCGCCCAGCGCTTGCAGGCGTGCCTTGACCTTCTCCTGGGCCATAAGCCACATGTTGCGACAGCCGATCAGCGTCACCACCGGCGTCCCCTTGAGCAGCGAGGCGGCCTCGGGGGAGGCGAGAAAGCTGGTGAAGGGCAGCGAGGGCGACAGGAACCACACCTGATAGGCGAGAATGATCAGGTCGTACCGCTTGTCAGCGTCGACGGCCAACGGCAGCAGCGGCTGAGGTTTCATCAGCACGGTTTCCGGAAAGATTCGGAAGAAGCCGAGAAAGGGCCAGGGAAAGGGGAACGGCAGGGCCGGTTGCAGGGCCAGAAAGTCGACCTGGACGCCGTCACTCGTCTGCAAGGGCGCACAGACCGATTGCACCAGGCGGTTCAATTGGCCAGTCTGTGAGAAGTGAACGACGAGAACCTGACGCATTTTTAAAGCGAATCCCTGCAAAATAGGCGGATTATGCCACAGAGACTTCTTCAAATCGTAACCAAACACTGCACGAGCTGTGCAGTGGTTCTCTTGCTCGGCCCGTTATCGGCCCAGGCCGGGGATCTGTTGATACGGGTGGAGGGCAACCACAGCCCGGCCAGGCTGTATCTCGCCCTGGTGGATGCCAGCCAGGACGACTGGCAGCCGATGCTTCGCGAATTGCACGGCGAAGGTGCTCAATTGATCCTCAAGGACGTGCCACCCGGGCGTTTTGCCCTGCAACTCTACCAGGACAGCAACGGCAACGGCCGCCTCGACCTGAGCCCGCGTGGCATCCCCCTGGAACCTGTTGGCTTTTCCAACAACCCCACGTTACTCAAAGGCAAACCCAAACCCCGGGCCGCCGCATTCGAGCATGGCGAGGACGACACGCTGGTCGACATCCGCCTGCACCCAGCCCGCGGCAAGGCGCAGACGGACTGACCGCAATCAGCTGTGGTAAGCGGCCGACAGCTCGTGAACGGCTTCGAGGAAGGCACCCGCGTGAGCCGGGTCGACTTCCGGGGTGATGCCATGGCCCAGGTTGAAGACGTGGCCGCTGCCACTGCCATAACTTTCGAGGATACGTGCGACTTCGGCGCGGATCGCTGCCGGCTTGGCGTACAGCACGGTCGGGTCCATGTTGCCCTGCAGGGCCACCTGGCTGCCGACGCGGCGGCGCGCCTCGCCGATGTCGCAACTCCAGTCCAGGCCCAGCGCGTCGGCGCCGGTGGCCGCCATGGACTCCAGCCACAGACCGCCATTCTTGGTGAACAGGATCACCGGAATCTTGCGGCCATCCTGCTCGCGAATCAGCCCGTCGACGATCTTCTGCATGTAGGCCAGCGAGAACGTCTGGTACGCCGCCGACGACAGGTTGCCGCCCCAGGTATCGAAGATCTGCACGGCCTGGGCACCCGCTCGAATCTGCCCATTGAGGTAGGCGGTCACCGAGCGGGCCAGCTTGTCGAGCAAAGCGTGCATGGCTTCGGGATTGTCGTAGAGCATTGCCTTGATCTTGCGAAAATCCTTCGACGAGCCGCCCTCGACCATGTAGGTCGCCAGGGTCCAGGGGCTGCCGGAAAAGCCGATCAGCGGCACCCGGCCGTTCAGGGCCGACTTGATGGTGCGCACCGCGTCCATCACGTAACCCAGGTCCTGTTCCGGATCGGGAATCGGCAGTGCGTCGATATCGGCAGCGCTGCTGATCACCTTCCTGAAACGCGGGCCTTCGCCGGTTTCGAAATACAAGCCCTGGCCCATGGCATGGGGAATGGTGAGGATGTCGGAGAAGAGGATCGCGGCATCGAGCTGCGGGTAGCGATCGAGGGGCTGCAGGGTGACTTCGCAGGCGAACTCGGGGTTCATCATCAGGCTCATGAAGTCCCCGGCCTTGGCGCGGCTGGCGCGGTATTCGGGCAGATAACGACCGGCCTGGCGCATCATCCACACCGGCGTGACGTCGACGGGCTGCTTGAGCAGGGCGCGAAGGAAGCGGTCGTTCTTCAGGGCAGTCATGGGTATTCCCGGGCAGAAGCGGTGAGCAAAAAGTGCGCACATTGTCGCAGAGCAGGCTTTAAAAGGCACGGAGTGGGACGCCGTGCCGCAGGCGCGGGAGGATGAGGCAAGCAATCGCACGGCGCATTGCCCCAGGTCAGCACGGCGCCATAAACGACGAAGCCGGCACTTGGCCGGCTTCGTCACGAGGCGAAGGACTCAGACACCGAGGTAGTCGAGAATCCCTTCGGCGGCGTTGCGGCCCTCGTAGATGGCGGTGACCACCAGGTCGGAGCCGCGCACCATGTCACCGCCGGCGAACACTTTCGGGTTGCTGGTCTGGTGCTTGAAGGTGGCCTTTTCCGGAGCGACGACACGGCCCTGGGTGTCGATACGGATATCGAACTCCTCGAACCACGGCGCCGGGCTCGGGCGGAAGCCGAAGGCGATCAGCACGGCTTCGGCCGGGATGATCTCCTCGGAGCCCGGGATCGGCTCGGGGCTGCGACGGCCACGGGCATCCGGCTCGCCGAGACGGGTCTCGACCACCTTGACGCCCTCCACCCGGTCTTCGCCAACGATGGCGATGGGCTGGCGGTTGAACAGGAACTTCACGCCCTCTTCCTTGGCGTTCTTCACTTCCTTGCGCGAGCCCGGCATGTTCGCTTCGTCGCGACGGTAGGCACAGGTCACCGCCTTGGCGCCCTGGCGGATCGAGGTGCGGTTGCAGTCCATCGCGGTGTCGCCACCGCCGAGCACCACGACGCGCTTGCCCTTCATGTCGACGAAGTCTTCCGGCGACTTCTCGAAACCGAGGTTGCGGTTGACGTTGGCGATCAGGAAATCCAGAGCATCGTGGACGCCCGGCAGGTCTTCACCAGGGAAGCCGCCTTTCATGTAGGTGTAGGTACCCATGCCCATGAACACGGCATCGTACTCATCCAGTAGCTGCTGCAGGGTGACGTCCTTGCCCACTTCGGTGTTCAGGCGGAACTCGATGCCCATGCCGGTGAACACTTCGCGGCGGTTGCTGAGCACGCTCTTTTCCAGCTTGAACTCGGGGATGCCGAAGGTCAGCAGGCCACCGATTTCCGGGTTCTTGTCGAACACCACCGGGGTCACGCCGTTGCGCACCAGTACATCGGCACAGCCCAGGCCAGCAGGGCCGGCGCCGATCACCGCAACGCGCTTGCCGGTCGGCTTGACCTTGGACATGTCCGGGCGCCAGCCCATGGCGAAAGCGGTATCGGTGATGTACTTCTCCACCGAACCGATGGTCACCGCGCCGAAACCGTCGTTGAGGGTACAGGCGCCCTCGCAGAGACGATCCTGCGGGCATACGCGGCCGCAGACTTCCGGCAGTGTGTTGGTCTGGTGGCTCAGCTCGGCGGCGGCCAGGATGTTGCCTTCGGATACCAGCTTCAACCAGTTGGGGATGAAGTTGTGCACCGGGCACTTCCACTCGCAATACGGGTTGCCGCAACCCAGGCAGCGATGCGCCTGGTCGCTGGCCTGGGCCGGCTTGAAGGTGTCGTAGATCTCGACGAACTCTTTCTTGCGCTGGCGCAGCAGCTTTTTCTTCGGGTCTTTACGCCCGACTTCGATGAACTGGAAGTCGTTATTCAGACGTTCAGCCATGTCATAAACCTCTTAGCAGCAGCGCCGGGCGATACGCCCAAAGCTGCGAGACAATCACGTTGAGCGGCGGCCCTGCTGTCAGGGCACGCCGCTTGAAGCTGCTTATTGCGGGTTGGCGCGGATGCTGGAGAGCAGCGACTTGAGGTTCGCGGCCTTGGGCTTGACCAGCCAGAACTTGCGCAGGTAGTCGTCCAGGTTTTCCAACAGGTTACGGCCCCACTCGCTCGACGTCTCTTCGACGTATTCGACCAGCACGCGCTCCAAGTGGCTACGGTAGGCCTCCATGGACTCGCTGTTGATGCGCTGAATTTCCACCAGCTCATGGTTCACGCGGTCGTAGAAGCTGTTGTCCAGGTCGAGCACATAGGCGAAGCCGCCGGTCATGCCGGAACCGAAGTTGTAGCCGGTCTTGCCCAGCACGCAGACGAAACCGCCAGTCATGTATTCGCAGCAGTGGTCGCCCACCCCCTCGACCACCGCATGGGCGCCGGAGTTGCGCACGGCGAAACGCTCGCCCGCGGTGCCCGCGGCGAACAGCTTGCCGCCCGTGGCGCCGTACAGGCAGGTGTTGCCGATGATGGCGCTGTCCTGAGTGGCGAACGGGCTACCCTTGGGCGGCACGATCACCAGCTTGCCAGCGGTCATGCCCTTGCCGACGTAGTCGTTGGCGTCGCCTTCGAGGTACAGGTTCAGGCCGCCAGCGTTCCACACACCGAAGCTCTGCCCGGCTGTGCCCTTGAAGCGGAAGGTGATCGGCGCCTTGACCATACCCTGGTTGCCATGCACCCGGGCGATCTCCCCAGACACGCGGGCCCCGATGGAACGGTCGCAGTTGCAGATGTCGAGTTCGAACTCGCCGCCAGTGGCGCCATCGATGGCCGACTTGGCCATCGACAGCATTTCTTCGGCCAGCAGACCCTGGTCAAACGGCGGGTTGCGGTCGACTTCGCAGAACTGTGGCTTGTCCGCCGGGATGTGGTCGCTGCCCAGCAACGGGGTCAGATCCAGGTGGTTCTGCTTGGCGCTTTCGCCTGGCAGCACGTCGAGCAGGTCAGTACGCCCGATCAGCTCGCCGAGGCTGCGCACGCCCAGCTTGGCCAGCCACTCGCGGGTTTCCTCGGCCACATAGGTGAAGAAATTCACCACCATGTCGACGGTGCCGATGAAGTGGTCCTTGCGCAGCTTGTCGTTCTGGGTGGCCACGCCGGTGGCGCAGTTGTTCAGGTGGCAGATGCGCAGGTACTTGCAACCCAGGGCGACCATCGGCGCGGTGCCGAAGCCGAAGCTTTCGGCGCCGAGGATAGCGGCCTTGATCACGTCCAGGCCGGTTTTCAGGCCGCCGTCGGTCTGTACCCGTACCTTGCCGCGCAGGTCGTTGCCGCGCAGGGTCTGGTGGGTTTCCGCCAGGCCCAGTTCCCACGGCGCACCGGCGTACTTGATGGAGGTCAGTGGCGACGCGCCAGTACCGCCGTCATAGCCGGAGATGGTGATAAGGTCGGCGTAGGCCTTGGCGACGCCAGCAGCGATGGTGCCGACGCCAGCTTCGGAGACCAGCTTCACCGAGACCAGGGCGCTGGGGTTGACCTGCTTGAGGTCATAGATCAGCTGCGCCAGGTCTTCGATGGAATAGATGTCGTGGTGCGGCGGTGGCGAGATCAGCGTCACGCCCGGCACCGCATAGCGCAGCTTGGCGATCAGGCCATTGACCTTGCCGCCTGGCAACTGACCGCCCTCGCCCGGCTTGGCGCCCTGGGCGACCTTGATCTGCAGCACCTCGGCGTTGACCAGGTATTCCGGGGTCACGCCGAAACGGCCAGTGGCGATCTGTTTGATCTTCGAGCTCTTGATGGTGCCGTAGCGCGCCGGGTCTTCGCCGCCCTCACCGGAGTTGGAGCGCGCGCCCAGGCGGTTCATCGCCTCGGCCAGCGCTTCGTGGGCCTCCGGAGACAGCGCGCCGAGGGAAATACCGGCAGCGTCGAAACGCTTGAAGATCGACTCCAGCGGCTCGACTTCGTCCAGGCTCAGCGGCTGGTCGGCCAGCTTGACCTGCAACAGGTCGCGCAACATCGACACCGGGCGAGTATCCACCAGCGCGGTGTATTCCTTGAATTTCTCGTAGCTGCCCTGTTTCACCGCGGCCTGCAGGGTGTTGACCACATCCGGGTTGTAGGCGTGGTATTCGCCGCCATAGACGAACTTGAGCAAACCGCCCTGCTGGATCGCCTTGCGGTTGTTCCAGGCTTCGCCAGCCAAGGCCTTCTGCTCGGCTTCCAGATCGACGAAACGTGCGCCCTTGAGGCGGCTCGGCACGCCGCGGAAGCACAGGTCGGTGACCTCGTCGGCCAGGCCAACGGCTTCGAACAGCTGGGCGCCGCGGTAGGAGCCGACGGTGGAGATGCCCATCTTCGAGAGAATCTTCAAGAGGCCTTTGGAGATGCCCTTGCGGTAGTACTTGAAGACTTCGTACAGATCGCCCAGCACTTCGCCGGTGCGGATCAGGTCGCCGAGCACTTCGTAGGCCAGGAACGGGTAAACCGCCGAGGCGCCGAAACCGATCAGCACCGCGTAATGGTGCGGGTCACGGGCGGTGGCGGTTTCCACCAGAATGTTGCAGTCGCAACGCAGGCCGGTCTCGGTCAGGCGGTGGTGCACCGCGCCAGTGACCAGTGCGGCGTGGGCCGGCAGCTTGCCCGGCGCGATATGGCGGTCGGTCAGCACCAGCAGCACTTTGCCGGAACGCACGGCTTCTTCGGCCTGATCTGCCATGTTGCGCACGGCCGCTTCCAGGCCGATCGACTCGTCGTAGTTGAGGTCGATGATCTGCCGCTCGAAGCCCGGGCGGTCCAGGTTCATCAGGGTGCGCCACTTGGCCGGAGAGATCACCGGCGAGCTGAGGATGACGCGAATGGCGTGCTCGGGCGATTCCTCGAAGATATTGCGCTCGGCCCCGAGGCAGATCTCCAGCGACATGACGATGGCTTCACGCAGCGGGTCGATCGGCGGGTTGGTGACCTGGGCGAACTGCTGGCGGAAATAGTCGTACGGCGAGCGTACGCGCTGGCTCAGTACCGCCATCGGCGTGTCGTCACCCATGGAGCCGACCGCTTCCTGGCCCTGCTCGGCAAGCGGGCGCAGCACCTGGTCTCGCTCCTCGAAGGTGACCTGGAACATCTTCATGTATTGCTTGAGCTGATCGGCCTCGTAGAAGGCCGAGCCATGGTCGTTGTCTTCCATGGTCGCGCGCACACGCAACGCACTCTTGCGCAGCCACTGCTTGTAGGGGTGACGCGACTTGAGGCGGTTGTCGATGTCGTCGGTGGTCAGCACCTGACCGGTTTCGGTGTCCACGGCGAGGATCTGGCCCGGGCCGACACGGCCTTTGGCGACTACGTCCTCGGGCTGGTAATTCCACACGCCGATTTCCGAAGCCAGGGTGATGTAGCCATTGGTGGTGGTCACCCAGCGCGCCGGGCGCAGGCCGTTGCGGTCGAGCAGGCACACGGCATGGCGACCGTCGGTCAGCACCACGCCGGCCGGACCATCCCAGGGTTCCATGTGCATGGAGTTGTATTCGTAGAACGCGCGCAGGTCGGCGTCCATGGTCTCGACGTTCTGCCAGGCCGGCGGAATGATCATGCGCACGCCGCGGAACAGGTCGATGCCGCCGGTGACCATCAGCTCGAGCATGTTGTCCATGCTCGAGGAGTCGGAACCGACGCGGTTGACCAGCGGGCCGAGTTCGTCGAGGGCCGGGATCTGGCCGTTCTCGAACTTGGTACGGCGCGCCTGGGCCCAGTTGCGGTTGCCGGTGATGGTGTTGATCTCGCCGTTGTGGGCCAGGAAACGGAACGGCTGAGCCAGTGGCCACTTCGGCAGGGTGTTGGTGGAAAAGCGCTGGTGGAACACGCAGATGGCGGTCTGCAGGCGTTCGTCACCCAGGTCCGGGTAGAACTGCTGCAGGTCGGCCGGCATCATCAGGCCTTTGTAGATGATGGTCTTGTGCGAGAAGCTGCAGATGTAGTGCTCGGTGTCGGCGGCATTGGCCACCGAGGAACGGCGACGGGCGCAGAACAGCTTGATGGCGAATTCCTGATCGCTCAGGCCTTCACCGCCGATGAACACCTGCTCGATCTGCGGCAAACGCTCGAGCGCCAGCTGGCCGAGCACGCTGGTATCCAGCGGTACCTTGCGCCAGCCGACCAGGTTCAGGCCCGCGGCCTGGATCTCGCGGTTCATGTTCTCGCGGGCAGCGCTGGCCTTGGCGTCATCCTGATTGAGGAAGACCATGCCAACGGCATATTGCTTGGGCAGTTCGACGCCAAAGGTGTCCTTGGCGATGGCGCGCAGGAACAGATCGGGCTTTTGAATCAGCAAACCGCAACCGTCACCGGTCTTGCCATCGGCGTTGATACCACCGCGGTGGGTCATGCAGGTCAGTGCTTCGATCGCCGTCTGCAACAGGTGATGGCTGGCCTCACCTTGCATGTGGGCGATCAGGCCGAAGCCGCAGTTATCCTTGAACTCATCAGGACGGTACAAACCTGCTTTCATAAGGGACTCTCACCAGACAGCCTTTTTCAGGCGTTTTCTCTAATCCGCGCGCAGGTCTAGACGCCGCGTTGCGCAGGCAAACGGAGGGCATTGTACATAGCGAGATAGACGTCACAAAGAACAATGTGACGAAAAACAGGAATAAAATGTCGCAAAAACGAAAGAGCCCGCTACGTCAGTTTGTGCGTAGCGGGCTCTTTCGATCAGTTGGCCATTTCCTGGGTGACGCTGGCGAAGGTCTTCGGCCACGGCTTGCCGGCCTGAACCTTGGCAGGCAAGGTCTTCACGGCAGCCTGGGCGGCATCGCGGCTGGCAAAGCTACCATAAGTGATGACGAAAAGTGGCTTACCCTGGTGCATCTTCTTGAAGTAGCGGTATTGGGCACCGTTCTGGCTGACGAACGAGCGCGCACTGGCTTCCGTGCTGGTACCCAGCACCTGCAGGGTGTAATGGCTCTTGTTCTGCGCTGCATACCAGGCATTGGCTTGCGAGCCGCCCGCCGTCGCCGGCGCCTGGGTCGCTGGTGCGGGCCGAGTTGCCTGAGCAGGTGGCGTCGCCGGCTTGGCTTGCTCTGCCGGTTTCGGCTGCTGAACGGGCTTGGGTTGTTCAACTGGCTTGGGCTGCGGCGCAGCCGGCGTGGCGACTTGCGGCGCCGGAGCAGGCGTCGGTGCAGGCACGTTCTGCGCGGCAGTCGGCGGCACGGTGACCGGCGCGGTCGGCGTGGACTCCGGCAGCTCCACGTTCGCCTCACCTTCGGTCTCACCCGCGGCCTGGGCCAGCGGCTGACGGATGACCGGCTGGGATTGACCTACCAGGGGCAACGGCAATGGCTGATTGCTGCCGGCGAACTCGATCGGTGGCTTGCCATCAGCGCCCTGCTCGGCACCAGCCGGAGCGCCTGGCGCCGTTTGAGGCGGCGGCGCACTGTCCATGGGCAGTTGAGCCTGGGTCGGAGCCGGTGCATCGGTGGACTCCGAGCGACCTTGCATCAACAGGGCTGCCGCCACGCCGACGGCCACCACGCCAAGCGCCAACAGATGCTTCTTGGGTAGCTTGAAGGCGAAACCACCACCCTTCACCGCGCCACGGCGGGCGGCCATGGCGTCGATCAGCACCTCGCGCGCGACCCGGTTGATCTCACCAGGCCAACCGCCAGAACGCTCGTGAATCAGCTCGACCTGCTCATCGGACAGCAGCTCGATGCCCTGGGCCGCACCATCCAGGCGTACGGCCAGGTACTCACGGGTCTCGTCTTCGCTGTACGGTTCCAGTTCGATGACGTGGAACGACTCTTCGCCGTTGCTCAGGGCATCCAGGCGGGCGATCAGATCGGTGTCGGCGAACAGGAAGACGTGAGGGCGCCCCTCTGCATTGCCCTGGGCCAGTATCAGCAGCTCGTCGATCGCCGCGTCGCTGAGCTCCTCGGCGTCGTCGATCAGCAGGTAGACCTCCTGCCCGGTCAGCGACAGCTGGCCGACCTGACCGAGTAGTGAGGCACGATCGGTCTGCTGCGTATTCAAACCCTGGGCGATGTGGCGCATCAGGGTCGCAGGATCCGCAGCGCCCTGAGCCGAAACCACCACATTGTGCACGGCCTGCTTGTTGGTGCTGGCGACCAGCGCCTGACGCAGCAGGGTCTTGCCGCTGCCCTCTGGGCCGGTGACCACCAGCAGCAACTGGCTATAGCGCGCCAGGTGATGCAGCTGCCCAAGCACCGGCTTGCGTTGCGCCGGGAAGAACTTGAAACCAGGTACCCGCGCCGCGAACGGGTCGTGGGTGAACTGGTAGTGATCGAGAAATGCTTCGTCGGCGTGCAAACTGGTCATTGAATACTCACTGATTGTTAAGCCGGACCACCAGCGCCGGGTAATCGGCGGCCAGGGTGGCACTCAATATGTCTGCCGGGTAATCGCTGGTCACCACCGCCTCGCCCAGCGAGCGCAGCAGCACCAGGCGCAATTGACCATCCAGCACCTTCTTGTCCACGGCCATGTGCGCCAGGAACTGCGCAGGCGTCATATCCTGCGGCGGCACCACAGGCAGGCCGGCAGCCTGGAACAGACGGATACCACGATCGCGCTCGTCCGCATCGATCCAGCCCAGGCGATGAGACATCTCCAGGGCCATCACCGTTCCTGCCGCCACGGCCTCACCATGTAACCAGACGCCATAGCCCATCTGCGTCTCGATGGCGTGACCGAAGGTATGCCCCAGATTCAGGGTGGCGCGCACGCCGGTTTCCTTCTCGTCGGCACCGACCACCCGGGCCTTGGCCGCACAGGAGCGCTCGATGGCCTCGGTCAAGGCGGCCTGATCCAGGCTGCGCAATGCGGCCATGTTCTCCTCGAGCCAGTCGAGAAACGGCGCGTCACAGATCAGCCCGTACTTGATGACTTCGGCCAGGCCCGCCGACAGCTCACGCGGCGGCAGGGTGTCCAAGCTGCGCGTATCGATCAGCACGGCTTGCGGCTGGTAGAACGCACCGACCATGTTCTTGCCCAGCGGATGATTGATACCGGTCTTTCCACCTACGGAGGAATCGACCTGGGACAGCAGCGTAGTCGGCAACTGGATGAAGTTCACGCCACGCTGATAGCAAGCTGCAGCGAAACCGGCCATATCGCCGATCACCCCGCCGCCCAAGGCCAGGACTGTAGTGCGCCGGTCATGGCGCGCGCCGAGCAGGCCATCGAAAATGCTCTGCAGGGTTTCCCAGTTCTTGAACGCCTCGCCATCGGGCAGCACGATCGGGGTGACGCGGTAATCGGCGAGCGTGTCCTGCAGCGCTTGCAGATACAGCGGCGCGATGGTCTCGTTGGTGACGATCGCCACCTGGCGCCCGACGATGTGCGGCGCCAGCAAGTCGGCGCGGCTCAGCAGGCCAGCCCCGATATGAATGGGGTAGCTGCGCTCAGCGAGATCAACATGAAGTGTTTGCATGGAGCCCCCGATTGAAAAAGGGCTCTAGGATAGCGCAGTTCTGCCCTGTCATTAACGGGGCGCCAGCGCTTCCAGCCGCTCGAGAATTTCCTGAACCACCATTCGCGGCGGACGCTCGTCGGTCTCGATGATCACGTCAGCGATTTCCCGATAGAGCGGATCACGGATGGCGAGCAGATCTGCCAGTACCTGCCCCGGATTGGGGGCACGCAGCAAAGGCCGGTTGCGATCACGGGCGGTACGGTCGATCTGCTGCTCCACGGAGGCATGCAGATAGACAACCCGGCCACTGTCGCGCAGTGCCTGGCGGTTCTGTGGTCGCAAAACCGCACCACCGCCAGTAGCCAGCACCAGACCATCGGATTCGCACAACGAACAGATCACCGCCTGCTCGCGCTCGCGGAAACCCTGCTCACCCTCGACATCGAAAATCCAGGGTATATCGGCACCGGTACGCTGTTCGATCTCCTTGTCGGAGTCCTTGAATGGCAACCGCAGCTCTTTGGCAAGCAAACGCCCGATAGTACTTTTTCCAGCACCCATCGGGCCGACAAGGATCAGATTACGCACAAATTACCGACTCACGGCCACCGCAGAGGTGTTCATGATGCGCGGAGTGATGAAAACCAGCAACTCGGTCTTGTTGTCCTGCACGATATCGCGACGGAACAGACGGCCTAGGTAAGGCACGTCTCCGAGGAATGGCACTTTGCTGACCGCCTTACTTTGCGTATTTTCAAATACACCGCCGATGACGATAGTTTCGCCGTCGGCAACCAGAACCTTAGCATTGACCTCATTTTTATTGATCGGCGGTGCCCCGCCATTGATCGCACGCTGATAATCTGCCGAATCCTTAGTAACCCTGACCTCCATGATTATTCGATTGTCCGGGGTAATCTGCGGAGTAACCTCCAAAGAGAGCGCTGCTTCTTTAAAAGAAGTTGATGTTGCACCACTAGAGCTAGCCTCTTGGTAAGGAACCTCTTGCCCCTTGAGGATCTTTGCCGTTTCCTTATCAGAAGTAACAACCTTCGGCTGTGAGACGATTTCACCGTTACCCGAGCTTTCCATAGCCGACAATTGTAGATCTAGTACAACGTTATTACTGAGGAAACCAATACCGATACCAGAGGTACTGCCGGCAACTCCCATATCAACGAAAGGCAGACGCGCGAGCCCGTCATCAAGCGTAAAGTTCTGACCAATCCGATCAGTCCCCACATTTATCCGCTGACCAGTATCTTCGTCGAACGCCTGGACACCATCTTTACCGCTAATATCCCACCCCCCATTTCTAGCACCGCCGCCCCAGCGAACTCCGAGCGCTTTATCGTAGTTGACGTTAGCTTCAACAATACGCGCCTCAATCATTACCTGACGAACCGCTACATCCAACTGGGCTACGATGCGACGCAGCTCATCCAACCGTTCCTGAGTCTGATAAGCAATAATACTATTGGTGCGCTCATCGACAGTGATCGAGCCACGGTCATCAGCCACACCACCGTTTGCACTAGTCACCGACTGGAACAGCTTCGCCATATCAGCTGCCTTGGCATAGTTGACCTGAATCAGCTCACGACGCAATGGGGCCAGCTCGGCAATCTGTTTCTGCGACTCCAGCTCCTGACGCTCACGGGCGGCAATCTCTTCTGCCGGCGCAACCAGCAATACGTTGCCGACCTGACGCTTGTCCAAACCCTTGGTTTTCAGCACCAAATCCAGCGCCTGGTCCCAAGGCACATTCTGCAGGCGCAGGGTGATGTTGCCGGCTACCGTGTCACTGGCGACCAGGTTCAGGTCGGTGAAATCGGCGATCAGCTGCAGCACCGAGCGCACGTCGATATCCTGGAAGTTCAGCGACAGCTTCTCGCCGGTATAGGCGAAACGCTCGGCCTGACGCTTGTCGGCATCTTCCTGGGTCAGCGGCTTGACGCTGAGGGTCAGCTTGTTCTCGGTCTGGTAGGCCAGGTAATCGAAAGCCCCAACAGGCTCGATGACGATGCTGGCGTCATCGCCGGTGCCACTGGCACTGACGAACTGCACCGGGGTCGCGAAGTCCTTGACGTCCAGGCGCACACGCAGGGCTTCAGGCAGCTGGGTGCGGTTGAAATTCAGGATGATCTTGCCGCCACGCTCCTGAATATCAGGGCTGACAGACGCATCGGACAGGTTGATGACAACGTTACCCTCACCCTGCTCGCCGCGCTGGAAGTCGATATTGCTGATCGACTTGTTAACCGCGCCGAATACCTTCGGTGCTGCCGGCGCCGCAACAGGCGTTGCCGCCTGAGCCGGGCGGGCCGCTGCTGGCGCAGGCGCACTCACCGGCGCAGCTGCCGTGGTAGTTGACGAAGTGGCTACGCCGGTACCGACCTGCACGAACAGGTTATTGCCTTCGGTGCGGGTGTTGTAGGGCGACAGATTGGTCAGGTTGATGATCAACCGCGTACGATCCTTGGCCTCGACCACGGTGACGCTGCGCGCGTTACCCATGCCCAGTTCACGGTTCTTCACGCCCAGCTTGTTGGACACCCCTGGCAGGTCCAGCGCGATACGCGCCGGCTGCTCGATGGTATAGCCGCGCGGCGCCGCCACCGGCTCATCGAAGGACAGTTTCAGCTCGACGCGGTCGCCCGGCAGAGCCGCCACGTCCAGCGCCTGCAGGTTGGCGGCCAGAGCGGCAGGAGAGAGCATTGCCACCAGCAGCGAAATGCTTAGGCGAGAGAGAGAGCTGTTCATGCTTGGGTTCCGTTTGGCAGACCGGTTATTTCTGTTCATGGTTCACCTCGCTCCTCAGGAGCGTTCCTTCAGAGTGAGGGTACGAGGACGCTCGAGCCAGCCGCCATCACCGTCCGGGACGATCTCGACCACGTCGATCTTGGCGCTGTCGATGGCGACGATGCGGCCTTCATTGCGTCCCAGGTAATCCCCAACCTTGACGCGATGTACGCCGCCCGCACCGCTCACCAGAGCGAACGAACCATTGTCATTGGCCAGCGTGCCGACCATCTCGAACAGCTCGATATTGAACCCTTCGAGGAACTGCTTCACGCGCGTTTCGTCGGGTTTGATTTCCTTGCTGCCTTTCGCCCGAGCGACCACATCGATCTTCACGGGCGGCTGGAATGGGCTACGCAAAGCGGCAGCACTGTAGGTGAAGCTTTCGTAGGGTTCAGGTTGCGGCAAGGGCTCGATCTGGCCCTTCGGCCGCGCCCGCACTTCATCCATATAGGCCTGCAGGTCGCTGAAGTCACCGCCGCCGCAACCACTCAGGGTCGCCAGCAACAAGCCAGGTACAAGGACACGTTTCATTGGTGTGCCCCCTTGTCGTTGTAGCGATAGGTCTTGGCCAGAACCTTCATGCGCAGCTTGGAGGTACTGCCCTGCTCGGCCGGCACCAACTCGAAATCGTGCAGCGTGACGATTCGCGGCTGGCTGGCGACGCCGCTGACGAAGGTCGCCAGGTCGTGATAGCCGCCGACCACCTGAATCTGGATAGGCAGTTCGATATAGAAAGGCTGCGTGACTTCCGGTAGCAACTTGATCTCCTCGAACTCCAGACCGCTGTCTAGGCCAATACGGGTGATGTCTTCGAGCAGACCCGGCACCTCGGTATCGCTGGGCAGTTGCTTGAGCAGAGCACCGAAGGAAATTTCAGCTTCCTTCATCTGCTCACGGTAGGCCTCGAGGTTAGCCGCCTGGAACGCCTTGGTGGAAAACTGCTCTTTGAGGGATTGCTCGTCCAGACGCTGCTGATCCAGCGTGGCCTGCAGATCCTTCAGGTGGAAGTTGTAGCCGAGCACCAGAACCAGCACGACGGCCAGAATACCGGCGATCACCTTGACCGCAGCGGGCCAGGAGCCGATGTTGTTCAGATCGAGATCGTTGATGTCGACCTTGCGCAGGCTGGCCAGAGAATCATTCAGGCTCATGGCTTGACCTCCGCTTCTTCCTTGACGGGCTTGGATTGCTGCACGGTCAGCTGGAAGGTATTGGCCTGATCCACTGCACCGGCGGTAACCGCCTTGACCTCGGTCAGGTTGGGTGCGGTCAGCCAGTCGGAGGCATCCATATCACGCATCAGTTTGGAAACTCGGCTGTTCGACTCGGCCGCGCCAACGATGGCGATGGTCTTGTCGGTCATTTTCACCCCGGTGAAATACACACCATCAGGCAGCGTTCTTACCAACTGGTCGAACACGTGGCCAATGATCGGGCGGTTGCCCTGCAGGTCCTGAATGATCTTCATCCGCTCCAGCAACTGCTGGCGGCGGGTGCGCAGCTCGCTGATTTCCGCGATGCGGGTGTCGAGCACGGCAATTTCCTTGCGCACGAAGTCGTTACGAGCCTGCTGATTCTCGATCTCACCGTTGAGGTATTGGTCGCCCAGGAAGATCAATGCCGCTGCGGCGACCAGCAGGCCGCCCAGCGACACCAGGAAGCGCTGCTTGCGCTCTTCGCGAAGCTGCTCGCGCCAGGGAAGGAGGTTAATGCGCGCCATCAGTCGAAACTCCTCATCGCCAGGCCGCAGGCAATCATCAGCGCCGGTGCATCACTGGCCAACGCTCCCGCGTTGACCTTGCCGCTCAGGGCCATGTCCGCGAAGGGGTTGGCAACCAGGGTCTGGGTACCGATCTTCTGCTGAATGAGGCGATCGAGATCCGGGATGGAAGCGGTTCCACCAGCCAGCAGAATGTAATCCACATCGTTGTACTGGCCGGCGGCGAAGAAGAACTGCAGCGAGCGGGACACCTGTTGTACCAAGGCGTCCTTGAACGGCTGCAGCACTTCGCTTTCGTAATCGTCGGGCAGGCCGCCCTGTTTCTTGGCAAGCCCGGCCTCATCGACGGAGAGGCCGTAACGACGCTGAATTTCCTCGGTCAGTTGGCGGCCACCGAACAGCTGTTCGCGGGTGTAGATGGTGCGACCATTGTGCAGCACGCTGAGCGTGGTCATGGTCGCGCCGATATCGACGACCGCGACGGTCAGCTCGTCGTGCACGCCGCCGAGTTGCTCGGCCAGCAGGTCATAGGCACGCTCGAGGGCATAGGCCTCGACATCCACTACCTTGGCGGTCAAGCCGGCAAGGGCCAGGGCGGCCTCGCGAACTTCGACGTTTTCCTTGCGGCAAGCTGCAAGCAGCACTTCGACCCGCTCGGGGTTGCGAGGCGAAATGCCCTGAACTTCGAAGTCGATCGCCACCTCTTCAAGAGGGTAAGGAATGTACTGATCGGCCTCGAGCTTGAGCTGGTTCTCCAGCTCGTCGTCCGACAGGCCCGCTTCCATCTCGACGGTCTTGGTGATCACCGCGGAGCCGGCAACGGCCACGGAAACCGAGCGCACGCTGGTCTTGGCCTTGGCGAGAACGCGCGACAGGGCCTGGCCGACACCCTCGAGCTCGGCGATGTTCTTTTCGACCACGGCATTGGCGGGGAGTGGCTCGACAGCGTAGGCCTCTACCTTGTAGCGGCTACCTGAGCGACTCAATTCGAGGAGCTTGACGGAGGTCGAACTTATATCGATCCCCAAAAGCGTATTCGCTTTTTTACTGAAGAGCCCTAGCACGACCGATTTCCTATTCACATCCATAACTTACGGATGATTTATGTTTTTCCACATTAAATAGCAGACTTGACAGAAGCGCAAATGGCTCCCCAGCAAAAAAAACGCTTATAATGTGATCAGCTTTTGCCTTTTCATTTTGTCTTCCGCTTAACTCATTCTTTTATCTGGAAATCCAAAAATCTTGATGCGTTTGCTGAAGTTTTTCTGCTGGTCCGTCATCGCCGTTTTTTGTGCGCTGGTACTCGCCGTCAGTGGTGCCTTCCTCTACCTGAGCCCGACCCTACCCTCTGTCGATGCCTTGCGCAGTATAGAGCTGCAGATCCCGCTTCGCGTGTACAGCAGCGACGGAAAACTCATCGCCGAATTCGGGGAGATGCGCCGCTCGCCCATCGCCTTCGCCGACATACCGCCCGACTTCACCAGCGCGTTGCTGGCTGCCGAAGACGATAACTTCGCAAACCATTATGGCGTTGATCTTACGAGCCTGATGCGCGCTGCCACGCAATTATTGAAAACAGGTCAAATTCAATCCGGCGGCAGCACCATCACCATGCAGGTGGCGAAGAACTTCTTCCTCACCAGCGAGCGCAGCTTCTCGCGCAAGATCACCGAGATTCTGCTCGCCCTGCAAATCGAGCGCGAGCTGAGCAAGAACGAAATCCTCGAGCTGTACGTCAACAAGATCTACCTGGGTCACCGCGCCTACGGCATCGAGGCCGCCGCCCAAGTCTATTACGGCAAATCCATCCGAGACTTGAGCCTCTCGCAGCTTGCGACGATAGCCGGTCTTCCCAAAGCACCTTCGGCCTTCAACCCGCTGACCAACCCGACCCGAGCCAAAGAGCGCCGCGACTGGATTCTCGGCCGCATGTATCGCCTGGGCCGTATCGACCAGGCGCGCTACGAAACCGCCCTGGCCGAGCCGGTGGACGCCAGCTATCACGTGCCCACACCCGAAGTACCCGCACCCTACGTGGCCGAGATGGCCCGCGCCGAAATGGTCGGCCGCTACGGCAGCGACGCCTACACCCAGGGTTTCAACGTCACCACCACGGTACCCAGCGACCTGCAGGTCATGGCCAACAAGGCCCTGCGCGATGGCCTGATCGAATACGACCAACGCCACGGCTATCGCGGCCCGGAAAGCCGCCTGCCCGGCATGACCCGGGAAACCTGGCAGACCGAACTGAGCAAGCAAGGCCTGCGCGGCGGCCTGGAGCCGGCGATCGTCACCCAGGTCGAGAAGAGCGGCATTCTGGTGCTGACCCGTCGCGGCGACGAAGAAGCGGTGTCGTGGGACAGCATGAAATGGGCCCGCCCGTTCCTCAATACCAACAGCCTGGGGCCGCGTCCGCAGCAACCGGCGGACGTAGCGCAGATCGGTGACCTGATCCGCGTGCAGCGCCAGGACGATGGCAGCCTGCGCTTCGCGCAACTGCCCAGTGCGCAAAGTGCCCTGGTCTCGCTCGACCCGCAGAACGGCGCCATCCGCGCCCTGGTCGGCGGCTTCTCCTTCGAGCAGAGCAACTACAACCGTGCCGTACAGGCCAAGCGCCAGCCCGGCTCGAGCTTCAAGCCCTTCATCTACAGTGCCGCGCTCGACAACGGCTACACCGCCTCCAGCCTGGTCAACGACGCGCCGATCGTGTTCGTCGATGACTACATGGACCAGGTCTGGCGACCGAAGAACGACACCAACACCTTCCTTGGCCCCATCCGCCTGCGTGAAGCGCTGTACAAGTCGCGCAACCTGGTATCGATCCGCCTGCTGCAGGCCATGGGCATCGAGAACACGCTGAACTACATCGAGCGCTTCGGCTTCAATCGCCAGGACCTGCCCCGCAACTTGTCCCTGGCACTCGGCACCGCCAACCTGACGCCGATGGAAATCGCCACCGGCTGGACGGCCTTCGCCAACGGCGGCCACAAGGTTCAGCCTTACCTGATCCAGCGTATCGACAACCGCCATGGCGACCCACTGTTCATCGCCAATCCGCCGACCGTGCCCAACGCAGCCAAGCCAGAGGTACCGCCGCCGGTCAACGAGGAAGGCGTGATGAGCACCGCCGAGGCGGCGCCCGAGCAACTGCCGGATGCGCCGGAGCCGGCCGCCGCCGAGCGTATCCTCGATGAGCGCACCGCCTACATCATGACCAGCATGCTGCAGGATGTGATCAAGCGCGGCACCGGGCGCCGGGCCATGGCCCTGGGCCGCACCGATCTGGCTGGCAAGACTGGTACCACCAACGAATCCAAGGACAGCTGGTTCTCCGGCTACAACGCCGATTTCGTGACCACCGTATGGGCCGGTTTCGATCAGCCGGAAAGCCTCGGCCGCCATGAATACGGTGGCACCGTTGCCCTGCCGATCTGGATGAACTACATGGGCGCCGCACTCAAGGACAAGCCCAGCCATACCCCCGCCGAGCCGGATGGCATTCTCACCCTGCGCGTCGATCCACGCAGCGGCCGTGCTGCAGCCCCAGGAACGCCAGACGCGTATTTCGAACTGTTCAAGAGCGAAGACTCACCGCCGCCGATGAACGAATTCGACCCAGGCATGGGCGCACCGAACAGCCCGCTGCCCGCAGACGAGAGCGCACCGATCGATCTGTTCTAAGCCCCGTTCATAATCTTTCAGCCCAGGCTCGTCGATTTTGACTGCAAAGTGGCGGGAGCGGCCGTTATCCGATCCATCGTGGGAGCCGCGACCTCGCGGCGAATCGCTCAGGCACCGCCGAAATAGGCAGTCAGGCTGCAATCGTTTCGCCCCGAGGTCGGGGCTCCCACAGGTTGGCTTGAGTGTCTGCTCCTGCCTTGTAGCTGTCGCTTCATGCGCATAAAGATCGTGAACAGGCTCTAGCCGGCGATACCCTGCAGCACGCATCAACAGCTCGAAACGCGCCCAATAAAAAACCCGCCGAAGCGGGTTTTCATTGCCGGCTGAACGACTCAGCCCTTGAACACGTCGTTGACCGATTGCAGCGGGTAGTGCTTCGGATACGGCAGGGTCGCCACGCCGCTCTCGATGGCCGCCTTGGCAACGGCATCGCACACCACGTTGATCAGGCGAGCATCCATCGGCTTCGGAATGATGTACTCGCGGCCGAACTCCAGCTTGATACCGCCGTAGGCGTCGCATACGTCCTGGGGAACCGGCAGCTTGGCCAGCTCGCGCAGGGCGTTGGCCGCAGCGATCTTCATTTCTTCGTTGATGCGGGTCGCGCGAACGTCCAGCGCACCACGGAAGATGAACGGGAAGCCCAATACGTTGTTGACCTGGTTCGGGTAGTCGGAACGACCGGTGGCCATGATCACGTCGTTGCGGGTGGCGTGGGCCAGCTCCGGCTTGATTTCCGGATCCGGGTTCGAACAGGCGAACACGATCGGGTTCGGCGCCATCAGCTTGAGGCCTTCGGCGCTCAGCAGATCCGGGCCGGACAGGCCGACGAATACGTCAGCGCCGGTCAGCGCGTCATCCAGGGTGCGCTTGTCGGTTTCGGTGGCGAATACCGCCTTGTACTGGTTCAGGTCATCGCGGCCAGCGTGGATCACGCCTTTGCGGTCGATCATGTAGATGTTCTCGACCTTGGCGCCCATGCTCACCAGCAGCTTCATGCAGGAGATGGCTGCAGCGCCGGCACCCAGGCAGACGATCTTGGCTTGCGGCAGGGTCTTGCCGGCGATTTCCAGGGCGTTGAGCATGCCGGCTGCGGTGACGATCGCGGTACCGTGCTGGTCATCGTGGAAAACAGGGATGTCGCACTGCTCGATCAGGGCGCGCTCGATTTCGAAGCATTCGGGCGCCTTGATGTCTTCCAGGTTGATGCCACCGAAGGTGATGGAGATGCGCTTGACGGTGTCGATGAAGGCCTGCGGGCTTTCGGCATCGACTTCGATGTCGAACACGTCGACGCCGGCAAAGCGCTTGAACAGCACGCCTTTGCCTTCCATGACCGGCTTGGAGGCCAGCGGGCCGAGGTCGCCCAAGCCGAGGATCGCGGTGCCGTCGGAAATAACTGCCACCAGGTTGCCTTTGCCGGTGTAACGGTAGGCGAGCTCCGGATCGCGAGCGATCTCGCGCACTGGCTCGGCAACACCCGGGCTGTAGGCCAGCGACAGGTCACGGGCAGTGGCGGTGGGCTTGGTGAGCTCGACGCTCAACTTACCCGGACGGGGCTTCTCATGGTATTCGAGAGCGGCAGTTTTCAGATCAGACATAGTGGCATTTCCGCTTTTTTGGGCTATTGACTGGCAGGCGGCCGAGGATACGCAATCTGCGGGGGCCTGCACAAGACTATGCAGTCAGCCTGCAAACGTGCCTCAGCGAACCGTTTTGAACCAATCACCGGGGCGAGGCTCGCCCTGTGGATAAAGATTGTTGAGCAGTCGCAGCGTCGCCTCGGCGTCATCCGGCAAGCCGCTGGCAGCCGCCAGCGACCGGACGCTCTGCCCTGCCGCCACGCGAACCAGTTGCAACCTCAGCGGCTCGGCCAGCTTGCGCTCGGCCGCCTGCAGCGGTCGGAAACTGCCGATGGCGGCGAGCATCTGGGCATCTTCCGTGGCGCTGGCGGCGCGACCCTTGACCGCACCGACGAACAGGTAGGCTTTGTCGCCTTTGAGAATCGCCGCCACCCGGCGCGGTACGTTGCCCTCGATCAGTCCGGTATAACCCTGCAGCCCGGCCTGCTGCAGCGCCTCGCCACCAAGCAGGCGCCGACCGCCGATGCGCTGCTTGAGCAGGGTTGCGGCGTCGAGACCGCGCGGGTTGTCTTCCAGGGTCATGGCAACGAGCACCTGCTTGTCCGGCGATTGGCCGACCAGCTGCTGCGGCTGGTTGACGATGCTCCAGCCCTTGGAGAATGCCAGGGTGAAATCGAGGTCACGGTGATAGAAGCGCTCGCCGCGACGAATACCGCTCTCGGCCGAATCACCGAACGGCAGACCCTGCAAGCGCTGTAGAAATGCGTCGCGGTTGACCACCTGCTGCCCGCCTACCAGGGCTCGGGCCGGGCCGATCACCTGCTGAAGGCGACGGTCGTTATCCGGGTGAGTGTCGAAAAGGCCATGGTAGCTGCCGACCGGCTGTTGCTCACCGCGCGCAGCGGCCTGGTCACGGGCGAAGTCTTCCTGCAATTTGAGCACCTCGACCACCTCGATCATCGCCTGCGGGTCGTAACCACCGCGAGCCAGATACTGGGCGCCAAGGCCATCGGCCTCCAGCTCCATGTCGCGACCGTAACCGCGCACCACGGCATTGCCCAGCACACCCGTCACGTCGGCGGCGGCCCCGACGCCGGTGCCCATGGCCACCGCCTGGCCGAGAATTCCCCAGGCGGTCGACTGGCTTTGCTGGCGCACGCCGTGGCGGGCGGTCACGTGGCCGACCTCATGACCGAGCACGGCCGCCAGCTCGGCCTCTGAACTCAGGTAAGCCATCAGCCCGCGATGGATATAGATGTAGCCGCCCGGCAGGGCGAAGGCGTTGATGTCCGGGCTGTCGATCACGGTGAAGTGATAATCCAGCTGACCGCGGTGACTGTGCCGCGCCACGCGCTCGCCGACTTGCTGCACGTAGGCCTGCAGGGCTTCATCGGGGTAGCGCGGGTATTGCTTGAGTATCTGCTGATGGGCATCACGGCCGATGGACAGCTCCTGGGCCTCGCTCATCATCACGAAGTCGGTGCGCCCGGTGGCCGGATTCACCGCACAGCCCGCCAGGGTCGCCAGCATCAGAACCAACAAACACAACCTCATCGCAGCACCTCCAGCATGGCGCCATGGGTCAGGGGCAACATCCAGCGGGCCTGGCCAGCCTTGAGGCCGCCGCCGCGGGAGCGGTCGATCATCCAGCCCCGCGCCTCGATCCGCTTGCCTTGAAGATCGCGCAGATCCGCCGCGGCGAAGGTATCCAGCACCTGCGGCGCAATACGCAGCACCACCGAATTGCCCAGCTCGATCCAGACGCCACCACGATTGCGCTCGACACGCTGCACTTGCCCTTCGAGCAGCACGAAACCACCGCTGCGTACCGCGCGGGCCGGCAGCGGTCGAAGCTGCGCCCAGAGGCCGGCCCGAGCACCACGTGCCTGACGCTCGGCCTCACGATGACAGACGACCAACGCCACATTCGGCGTGATCGCCACCAGTTGGCCAAGCCCTTCGGAGAGCAGTTGCGCTTCCAGATTGTTGCCAGCGCCATCGTAGAGATGGGCCAGGGTACGGCCGTAGCGATCCTGTTTCTGCTCGCCCACCTGCACGCCCACCCTCCCGCCATTGGCAGCCACCAGCTCGGCAAGCCGCTCACGGGCAGTTTCGGCGAATGGCTCGGCCGGCCGGCCCTTGCGCGCCAGCTCGGGGGCATTGAGGCCGATCAGGCGGACGTTGCGGCCATCGGCTAGGCGCACCGTATCACCATCGACCACACGCTGCACCTTGACCTGCGGCAACTTGCCGGGCGCTGGGCACAGCGCGTGGGCAGGCAGGCAAAAGACAGAAACGAAAAAGGCGCCCACCAGGGACGCCTTTTTCAATGATGCGAAAACAGCCATGTGGGCCTCTTTCGCTGCTCGGTCGCTTACTTGGCGCCGAACACACCGAAACGCTGTTTGAAGCGATCGATACGGCCGCCGGTGTCCAGCACCTTCTGCTTGCCGGTGTAGAACGGGTGGCACTCGGAGCAGACGTCCAGGCTCAGGGGCTTGCCCAGAGTGGAGCGGGTCTTGATGACGTTACCGCAGCTGCAGGTGGCGTCGATGGCGACGTATTCCGGATGGATATCGGCTTTCATGATTCTTCCTCAGGTTTTGTGCCGCCACCCGACACTATTGTCAGGTACCGCACTTAGGTTGGCCGCGGATCATACCAGAGCCGGCCCATGATGCAACCAACTCGCTGTTACCGGCCGTCGCACATGGCCTGTTACTATTGCGCCTCGCCTGCCTGGAGCCTCTGCGTGCCCGACGTCATCCTGCGACTCGCCCTGCCCTCGCCACTGCGCCGGCTGTTCGACTACCTCGCTCCACCCGGCGTGTCGGCCCGCGACCTGCAGCCCGGTGCACGGTTGCGCGTGCCCTTCGGCCGCCGCGAGATGATCGGCGTGCTGATCGAGATCACAGACCAAAGCGACGTACCCGCCAGCAAACTCAAGCCCGCGCTGCAACTGCTCGATCTACAAGCCCCGGTGCCGCCTGCACTCATGCGCCTGTGCCAATGGACCGCCCAGTATTACCAGCACAGCCTGGGCGATACGCTGAGCTGGGCGCTGCCGGTGCTGCTGCGCCAGGGCGAAGCCGCCGAAGCGCGCCAGGAGCGCTTCTGGCTGATCGCCAAGGACGCCCACCTGGATGATCCCCGCCTGGCCCGCGCGCCGCGCCAGCGCGAGGCCCTGAAAACCATCGCCCAGCACCCTCACGGCGTCGCCCACCAACTGCTCAGCCAGCTGCAGATCAACCGCGACAGCCTGCAGTTGCTGCAGGAGAAGGGCCTGGTGCGCGTCGAAGTGCGCCGTCTGAGCAGCCCGGAGCGCCACGCCAACTGGCTGGCCCAGCCTGAGTTGCCACTCAATGCCGAGCAGCGCGCCGCGGCCGAGGCGGTGCGCGCCGGCTTCGATGGCTTCAACGCCTTTCTGCTGGCCGGCGTGACCGGCAGCGGCAAGACCGAGGTCTATCTGCAGCTGATTCGCGAGACCCTGGAAGCCGGCAAGCAGGCCTTGGTACTGATTCCCGAGATCAATCTGGGCCCACAGACCCTGGCGCGCTTCGAGCGCCGCTTCAACGCACGCATCGCCCTGCTGCACTCGGCGGTCAACGACCGCGAGCGTCTGGACGCCTGGCTGGCAGCACGCGACGGCGAGGCCGACATCATCATCGGCACGCGCTCAGCGCTGTTCACGCCCATGAAGCGTCCGGGGCTGATCATCATCGACGAGGAGCACGACGCCTCCTATAAGCAGCAGGAAGGCCTGCGCTACCACGCCCGCGACCTGGCCGTGGTGCGCGCCCACCAGGAAGACGTGCCGATCGTGCTCGGTTCGGCCACGCCCTCGCTGGAGAGCCTGCACAATGCCCACAGTGGCCGCTACGCCCTGCTGCGCATGAACCAGCGCGCCGGCGGCGCCCAGCCGCCACGCTTCCTGCGCCTGGACATCAAGAGCCGGCCGCTCGATGCCGGCATGTCGCCGCCGCTGCAGCAGGCCATCACCCAGACCCTCGCAGCCGGCCAGCAGGTGCTGGTGTTTCTCAACCGCCGCGGCTTCGCGCCGACGCTCTTGTGCCACGAATGCGGCTGGCTGTCCGAATGCCCGCGCTGCGATGCACGCATGACCGTGCACCAGCGCAGCCGCGAGCTGCGCTGCCACCATTGCGGCCACGCCGAGCGCCAGCCCAGCAACTGCCCGAGCTGCAACAACGTCGACTTGCGCCCGGTGGGCGCTGGCACCGAGCGCGCCGAAGAACGCCTGGAGATTCTGTTTCCGGACGTGCCGGTGCTGCGTGTCGACCGCGACAGCACCTCGCGCAAGGAGGCGATGAATACGCTGTTCAACACCGTACAGCGCGGCGAGCCGTGCATTCTGGTCGGCACCCAGATGCTCGCCAAGGGGCACCATTTTCCACGCGTCACCCTGGTGGCGATCCTCGATGCCGACGGCGGACTGTTTTCCGCCGACTTCCGCGCCAGCGAACGCATGGCCCAGTTGATCGTCCAGGTCGCCGGCCGCGCAGGCCGCGCCGAGGAGCCGGGCAAGGTAATCATTCAAAGCCATCTGGCCGACCACCCGCTGCTCGTACAGCTGACCGAACAAGGTTATTTCGCCTTCGCCGACCAGGCGCTGAGCGAACGCCGCGCTGCCGGCCTGCCGCCGTTCTGCCACCTGGCGCTACTGCGTGCCGAAGCGCACAAGCCCGGCCAGGCGGAAGGTTTTCTCGACGAGGCCTGCAGCGAGGCTGAGCACTTGCTGAACGAACTGGCGCTGAGCGGCATCGAACTGCTGGGCCCGGTGCCCGCGCCCATGGAGCGCCGAGCCGGGCGCTACCGCGCGCAATTGCTGCTGCAGGGCAACGCCCGGGCGCCGCTGCACAAGCTGCTGGCGCACTGGCTGCTGATCCTGGAAAGCCTGCCCAGCGGCCGCGCGGTGCGCTGGTCGCTGGATGTGGACCCGATCGACCTGTTCTGAGTACCCGGCTCGCATCCAGAGACAACTGCCGCGCGCTTTTCCTTGCCGCCGGTGGCCTGCGACCTGCGGCTGCTTTTATAATGCGCAGTTTTCCACCCACGCTTTCGAGCGGCGCCGCACCTCGCGGCCGAACGAGCAGACCATGAAAGACAGCATTCGCCACCTGATCCAGCAAGCCCTGACCCGCCTGACCGCCGAAGGCGTGCTGCCCGACGGCCTGAGCCCGACGATCCAGGTGGAGAACACCCGGGACAAGACCCATGGCGACTTCGCCAGCAACATCGCCATGATGCTGGCCAAGCCAGCTGGCATGAAGCCCCGCGACCTGGCCCAGAAGCTCATCGACGCACTGCCTGCCGATGCGCAGATCAGCAAGGTCGAGATCGCCGGCCCCGGCTTTCTCAACTTTTTCCAGAACAGCGACGCCCTGGCCGAGCGCCTGGAAACGGCTCTGGCCGACGAGCACCTCGGCGTGCGCAAGAATGGCCCGGCGCAGCGCGTGGTCGTCGACCTGTCCTCGCCGAACCTGGCCAAGGAAATGCACGTCGGCCACCTGCGCTCGACCATCATCGGCGACGCCGTGGCGCGAGTGCTGGAGTTCCTCGGTGACGAGGTGATTCGTCAGAATCACGTCGGCGACTGGGGCACCCAGTTCGGCATGCTGCTGGCCTTCATGGAAGAGAACCCGGCCGCCGCGGAAAGCGAGCTGGCCGACCTGGAAGGCTTCTACCGCGCCGCCAAGAAGCGCTTCGACGAGTCTCCGGAATTCGCCGAGCGGGCCCGCGCGCTGGTCGTCGAGCTGCAAGCCGGCGAGCCGGAATGCATGCGCTTGTGGAACCGCTTCAACACCATTTCCCTGAGCCATTGCCAGAAGGCCTACGACCGCCTGGGCGTGAAGCTGACCCCGGCCGACGTCAAGGGTGAAAGCGCCTACAACGCCGACCTGGCCAACGTGGTCGCCGATCTGCGCAACAAGGGCCTGCTCACCGAAGACAACGGCGCCCAGTGCGTCTTCCTCGACGAGTACAAGAACGCCGAGGGCAACCCGCTGCCGGTGATCGTGCAGAAGGCCGGCGGCGGCTACCTGTACTCGACCACCGATCTGGCGGCCATGCGTTACCGCAGCCAGGTGCTCAAGGCCGACCGCGCGCTGTACTTCGTCGACCAGCGCCAGGCCTTGCACTTCCAGATGGCTTTCGAAGTCGCCCGCCGCGCCGGTTTCGTGCACGAGGGCATGGACCTGGAGCACATGGGCTTCGGCACCATGAACGGCGCCGACGGCCGCCCCTTCAAGACCCGCGATGGCGGCACCGTGAAGCTGATCGACCTGCTCGACGAAGCCGAGTCGCGTGCCTACGAGCTGGTCAAGGAGCGCAACGACCAACGTGCTGCGAAGGGTGAAACACCATTCGAAGAAGCTGAGCTACGCCAGATCGGGCGAGTTGTTGGCATCGCATCGGTGAAGTACGCCGACCTCTCCAAGCACCGCACCAGCGACTACAGCTTCAACTTCGAACTGATGCTGAGTTTCGAGGGCAACACCGCGCCCTACCTGTTGTACGCCTACACGCGCACCGCGAGCATCTTTCGCAAGCTGGGCAAGGGCATCGAGGAGATCGGCGGTCATATCGAACTTCACGCGCCCCAGGAAATCGAACTGGCCGGCAAGCTGGCGCAGTTCGGTGAAGTGCTGAGCAGCGTGGCCGACAAGGGCACGCCGCACCTGCTGTGCGCTTATCTCTACGACGTGGCCGGGCTGTTCTCCAGCTTCTACGAGCATTGCCCGGTGCTTGGCGCTGAGGACGAAGGCACTCGCCAGAGCCGCCTGCGCCTTGCCGCACTGACTCGCCGCACCCTCAAGCAAGGCCTGGAATTGCTGGGCCTGGAAACCCTGGAGCGCATGTAAGTGGCCGCCCGCAAGAAGCCAGCACCCAAGCGCGGCGCCAGCCGCTACAAGGCCCCGAGCAAGCGCCCGGTACCCGGCTGGATCTGGCTCGCCTGCGGCCTGGCCGTGGGCGTTTTCGTCACCCTGCTGCTCAATCTCAAGCCGGGCGACGAGGCGGTCAAGCGCGACAAGCCACAGCCGGAGCGCGCCAGCACCACGCCCAAACCGACGCCCTCGTCCACCAACCAGGAGCCGGGCAAACCCAAATACGATTTCTACACCCTGCTCCCCGAGTCGGAAGTGATCGTGCCGCCGGATGCCCTGCCCACGCCACCGACGCCCACGCCCGAGCAGAAGCCGGTCACTCCAGAGGAGGCGGCCAAGATCGATGCCGCTCGCGCCCAGGCCGCGCTCAATGGCGAAACCCCGCCACCCGCACCGCCCGTTGCCAAAGCGGCCGAAGCCGCCCAGGCGCCGCTGACCACGCAGTTTTTCCTGCAGGCCGGCTCGTTCCCCAGCAAGGACAAGGCCGAAAGCATGCGCGCGCAGATCATCCTGCTCGGCCAGAACGTGCGCGTGGAATCCGGCACCGTGCAGGACAAGACCTGGCACCGCGTGCTGGTCGGCCCCTTTGCCAATCGCGAGCAACTGGCCGGCGCCCAGAAGACCCTGGCAGCCGGGGGGTTCGGCAACCTGTTATTACAGCAGCGCCAGCTACGCTGATCCCCCTTTCGCCCGCCGTCGGTTGAAAAACCACGGCGGGCCCCCATCTGAGAGTCATCAGGGCCATTTCGCCCCGCAGCGTGGAGACTCTCCCTTGACCACCATCGTTTCAGTCCGCCGCCATGGCAAAGTCGTCATGGGTGGCGACGGCCAGGTTTCCCTCGGCAATACCGTGATGAAAGGCAACGCCAAGAAGGTTCGTCGCCTCTACCACGGTCAGGTCATCGCCGGTTTCGCCGGTGCCACCGCCGACGCTTTCACCCTGTTCGAGCGCTTCGAAGCGCAGCTCGAGAAGCACCAAGGGCATCTGGTGCGCGCCGCCGTCGAACTGGCCAAGGACTGGCGTACCGATCGTTCCCTGAGCCGCCTGGAAGCCATGCTCGCAGTGGCCAACAAGGACGCCTCGCTGATCATTACCGGCAACGGTGACGTGGTCGAGCCCGAGCACGGACTGATCGCCATGGGTTCCGGTGGCGGCTTCGCCCAGGCCGCGGCGCTGGCGCTGCTGCAGAAAGGCGGCGACGAACTGGGCGCCCGCGAGATCGCTGAAACCGCGCTGAACATCGCCGGCTCGATCTGCGTGTTCACCAACCAGAACCTGACCATCGAGGAGCTGGACTCGGCCCTTTGAGGTCAGTCCGGATCGGAGCCCGCTCATGTCCATGACACCCCGCGAGATCGTTCACGAACTCAACCGCCACATCATCGGCCAGGATGACGCCAAGCGCGCCGTGGCCATCGCCCTGCGCAACCGCTGGCGGCGCATGCAACTGCCGGCCGAGCTGCGCGCCGAAGTCACGCCCAAGAACATCCTGATGATCGGCCCAACCGGCGTCGGCAAGACCGAAATCGCCCGCCGCCTGGCCAAGCTGGCCAACGCGCCGTTCCTCAAGGTCGAAGCCACCAAGTTCACCGAGGTCGGCTATGTCGGCCGTGACGTCGAGTCGATCATCCGCGACCTCGCCGATGCCGCGCTGAAGATGCTGCGCGAGCAGGAAATCATCCGTGTGCGCCATCGCGCCGAAGACGCCGCCGAAGACCGCATCCTCGATGCCCTGCTGCCACCGGCACGCAGCGGCTTCGCCGAGGAAGCAGCGTCGAGCAGCGACTCGAACACCCGCCAGCTCTTCCGCAAGCGCCTGCGCGAAGGCCAGCTGGACGACAAGGAAATCGACATCGAAGTGGCCGACAGCCCGGCCGGCATCGAGATCATGACCCCGCCTGGCATGGAAGAAATGACCAGCCAGTTGCAGAACCTGTTCTCCAATATGGGCAAGGGCAAGAAGAAAAGCCGCAAGCTCAAGGTCAAGGACGCCCTGAAACTGGTGCGTGACGAGGAAGCCGGGCGTCTGGTCAACGAGGAAGAGCTCAAGGCCAAGGCCCTGGAAGCCGTCGAACAGCACGGCATCGTGTTCATCGACGAGATCGACAAGGTGGCCAAGCGCGCCAATGCTGGCGGCGCTGACGTGTCTCGCGAAGGCGTACAGCGCGACCTGCTGCCGCTGATCGAGGGCTGCACCGTGAACACCAAGCTGGGCATGGTCAAGACCGACCATATCCTGTTCATCGCCTCGGGTGCCTTCCACCTCAGCAAGCCGAGCGACCTGGTGCCGGAGCTGCAGGGCCGCCTGCCGATTCGTGTCGAGCTCAAGGCGCTGAGCCCGCAAGACTTCGAGCGCATCCTCAGCGAGCCCCATGCGTCGCTTACCGAGCAGTACGTGGCGCTGTTGCAGACCGAGGGCCTGGGCGTCGAGTTCGTCGACGAGGGCATCAAGCGTATCGCCGAGATCGCCTGGCAGGTCAACGAGAAGACCGAGAACATCGGTGCTCGTCGCCTGCACACGCTGCTCGAGCGCCTGCTCGAAGAAGTGTCGTTCAGCGCCGGCGATCTGGCCGGTCAACAGGGCGGCGAAACCATCCGCATCGACGCGGCTTACGTGAACAGCCACCTGGGCGAGCTGGCGCAGGACGAAGACCTGTCGCGCTACATTCTCTGATAGCCTGCAACTGCGCGGCGCTCGCCGCGCAGTCTTTCAGATTCGCCTGGAGCCCGCCGTGCTCATCCCCACCTCGATCAAGCTGCACAAGGCATCGCGCATTCTGGAGCTGCACTACGGCAGCGACAGCTACCGCTTGCCTGCCGAATTCCTGCGCGTGCATTCGCCCTCTGCCGAAGTGCAGGGCCACGGCAAACCGATTCTGCAAACCGGCAAACTCAACGTCGCCCTGGTCGGTATCGAGCCGGCGGGTAACTACGCCCTCAAGCTGACCTTCGACGACGGCCACGACAGCGGGCTGTTCAGCTGGGATTACCTGCAGCAACTGGCCCTGCGCCAAGACGAACTGTGGCGTGATTACCTGGACGCCCTGGCCGCCGCCGGCCAATCGCGCGACCCCGACGAGTCGGTCGTGCGGCTGATGCTCTGACCCCCCATCGATCGCGGCTCCCGCCTGGCCGATCTTGCGCTAACGTCTAAACTCGGGTAACCAGAGCACTTCAGGTTCACCCGCCATCTCTGGATGCCGCAAGCGCCACTACCACTGCCAATCGCAAGCCTCGACAGAATCAGCGCCATTGCCCGCAATCAATGGCCTCCTGCCGCTGGCAAAGGGAGCGTTGTCGATGAGTGAAAAGCAGAACGATGACCTGAAATACAAACCCACCAAGAGCACCATGGGGGTCAACCCGGTCATCGGTATACGTGGCAGGGATCTGCTGACTTCCGCCCGCCTGGTAATGACCCAGGCCATTCGCCAGCCGCTGCACAGCGCCCGGCACGTCGCCCACTTCGGTCTGGAAATGAAGAACGTGCTGCTCGGCCAGTCCACGTTGCAGCCCGAGGACAACGACCGCCGCTTCAACGACCCGGCCTGGAGCCAGAACCCGCTCTATCGCCGCTACCTGCAAACCTACCTGGCCTGGCGCAAGGAGTTGCACGACTGGGTCGAGCACAGCTCGCTGTCCGAGCAGGACGTCAGCCGCGGCCACTTCATCATCAACCTGATGACCGAGGCGATGGCGCCGAGTAACAGCCTGGCCAACCCGGCAGCGCTCAAACGCATCTTCGATACCGGAGGCAAGAGCCTGCTCGACGGTCTTTCGCACATGGCCAAAGACCTGCTGAACAACGGTGGAATGCCCAGCCAGGTGGACATGAAAGCCTTCGAGGTGGGTCGCAACGTCGCCACCACCGAAGGCGCCGTGGTGTTTCGCAACGAGGTGCTGGAGCTGATCCAGTACACCCCGGTCACCGAGCAGGTTTTCAAGCGCCCGCTGCTGGTGGTGCCCCCGCAGATCAACAAGTACTACGTATTCGACCTGTCCCCGGAAAAGAGCCTGGCGCGCTTTCTCCTGCGCAGTCAGGTGCAGACCTTCATCGTCAGCTGGCGCAACCCGACCAAGGCCCAGCGCGAATGGGGCCTGTCGACCTACATCGAAGCGCTCAAGGAAGCCGTCGAGGTGGTCTGCGCGATCACCGGCAGCAGCGATGTCAACGTGCTGGGCGCCTGCTCCGGCGGCGCGACCACCGCCTCGCTGCTGGGCCACTACGCAGCCATCGGCGAACAGAAAGTACATGCCCAGACGCTGCTGGTCAGCGTGCTGGATACTCAGCTGGACAGCCAGTACGCGCTGTTCGCCGACGAGCAGACCCTGGAAGCGGCCAAGCGCCGTTCCTACCAGGCGGGCGTGCTGGAAGGCAGCGACATGGCCAAGGTGTTCGCCTGGATGCGCCCCAACGACCTGATCTGGAATTACTGGGTCAACAACTACCTGCTCGGCAACGAGCCGCCGGTGTTCGACATTCTTTACTGGAACAACGACACCACCCGCCTGCCCGCCGCCTTGCACGGCGAATTCATCGAGATGTTCCAGACCAACCCACTGACCCGCGCAGGCGCGCTGGAAGTCTGCGGCACGCCCATCGACCTCAGTCAGGTCACCTGTGACTACTACGTGGTGGCCGGCAGCAACGACCACATCACGCCCTGGACGTCCTGCTACAAGTCGGCGCGGCTGTTCGGTGGCCAGTGCGAGTTCGTGCTGTCCAGCAGCGGGCACATCCAGAGCATCCTCAACCCGCCGGGCAACCCCAAGGCACGCTACATGACCAACCCCGAGATGCCGGCCGATCCGAAGGCCTGGCAGGAGGACGCCACCAAGCACGCCGATTCCTGGTGGCTGCACTGGCAGAAATGGCTGACCGCTCGCTCCGGGGAGAGCAAGAAGGCGCCCGCCAAGCTGGGCAACAAGCGCTACCCGGCGGCCGAGGCGGCACCGGGCACCTACGTGCACGAGCGCTAAGCGCGCGACGACCACCGACAGGGGCGCCACATGTCATCAGCCTTCGTGTTTCGCACCATCGTCCTGGATCAACAGACGATCCGCACCGCCGTGCGCCCCGGCAGCCCGGACAGGGTGCCACTGCTGATCTTCAACGGCATCGGCGCCAACCTGGAACTGGTGATGCCCTTCGTCAACGCTCTGGACAAGGACCAGGAAATCATCGCATTCGATGTGCCGGGCGTCGGCGGCTCCTCCACGCCAAGCATCCCCTATCGCTTTCCCGGCCTGGCCAAGCTGGCGGCGCGCATGCTCGATTACCTGGATTACGGCCAGGTCAACGCCATCGGCGTGTCCTGGGGCGGCGCCCTGGCGCAGCAGTTCGCCCGTGACTACCCCGAGCGCTGCAAGAAACTGGTGCTGGCCGCGACCTCGGCAGGCGCGGTGATGATTCCGGGTAAGCCCAAGGTGCTTTGGCGCATGGCCAGCCCGCGCCGTTATCTGCAGCCCTCCTACGGCGTGCATATCGCCGCCGACATCTATGGAGGGGCCTTCCGCCGGGATCCCAAGCTCGCCCTGTCCCACGCCAGCAAGGTGCGCTCGGGTGGCAAGCTCGGCTACTACTGGCAGCTGTTCGCCGGCATGGGCTGGACGAGCATTCACTGGCTGCACAAGATCCGCCAACCGACCCTGGTACTGGCCGGCGACGACGACCCGATCATCCCCCTGCTCAACATGCGCCTGCTGGCCTGGCGCATCCCCAACTCGGAGCTGCACGTGATCGACGACGGCCACCTGTTCCTGGTGACCCGTGCCGAGGTGGTGGCGCCCATCATCATGAAGTTCCTCGCCGAAGAGCGGCAGCCGGCTGTCATGCATCCGTACAACGTGACGGCGACCCGTGGGCAACTCTGACGGTCAGGCGCATGGCAATGGGTGAGGATGCGTCGGCCCCATGAAGACCCGCGAACGCATCCTCATTGCGACCCTGCAGCTGTTCAACGAGCGTGGTGAACCCAACGTCTCGACCCTGGAAATCGCCAATGAACTGAACATCAGCCCGGGCAATCTCTATTACCATTTTCACGGAAAGGAACCGCTGACCCTGGCGCTTTTCGAGCAGTTCCAAACGACACTGGCGCCACTGCTTACCCCACCTGACGACGCCGAGCTCGACGCCCAGGACTACTGGCTGTTCCTGCACCTGATTGCCGAAGGCATGTCGGCCTATCGCTTCCTGTTTCAGGATCTCTCCAACCTCAGCGGACGCCTGCCCAAGCTGGCCGCCGGCATGCGCCACTGGCTTGCCAGGCTGCGACATACGCTCACGGCTCTGCTGGCGCATCTAAAGGGCCGGCGGGTGCTGATCAGTGAGGACAAGGCCTTGCAGCAGCTGGTCGAACAAATCGTGCTGACCCTGCTGTTCGCCCAGGATTACCAGCGTATCGTTGCTCAGCCGGCCGACAGCCGCCTGGTGGTTTACCACGTGATGATGCTGGTCGCCCCGCATCTGCAGGACGAAGCGCGCCACACCACTGTGCTGCTGGCTCACAGTTACCTGCACGAGAGCGCCGGCTGAAAACGAAAACGCCCGATACGGGATCGGGCGTTTTAGAGGCGACTTACCGACTCAGGACTGCGTGCCGGAAGAGGTCGAGGGGCTCACGGCCGGCGTCGTCGAGGCCGCTGGCGTGGTTACCGGTGCCGCCGGTGCCGTAGTGGCCTTGCTGGCTGCCGGTTTCTTCACCGCTGGTTTGCTGGCGGCTTTGGCGGCTGGTTTAGCTGCCGGTTTGGCCGCGGGCTTGGCAGCTGGTTTAGCTGCGGCCTTTGCCGGGGTTTTCGCGGCAGAGGCTGGCTTACTCGCCGCCGCCTTGCTCACCGGCGCTTTCTTGGCTGCTGCAGGTTTAGCCGCAGTCGGCTTGGCGGCTGGCTTCACCGCTGCCGTGCTGGCTGCCCTGCTGGCCGGCGCCTTACTCGCGGTCGCCGGTTTGCTGGCCGGCTTGGCCGCGGCTTTTTTCACCGCAGGCTTGGCGGTGGATTTGCTGGATACACCCGTCAGCGTCTCCAGTTGACGGGTCAGCAGATCGACCTTGTCATTGAGCGCCTTGACCTCGTTGCGGCTCGGTACACCCAGCCGCGAGATCGCATTGTTGAGACGCTTGTCGAACGCTTCCTCGAGCTCGCTCCACTTGCCGATCGCCTTGCCCTTCACCTCGTCGACACGCGAACGCGCACTGCTGACGGACGAATCCACCGACGACTTCACCGCATCGGCCTGCTTATCGACGTTGCTCTTGGCGGCTTTCTCGGCCTTTTCGCCATCCTTGACCAGCGTGTCGAACAGCTTGGTGCCGTCCTTGCTGACCTTGGAATATGCGCCCAGGCCTGCCAACCAGATCTGCCGCGAGTACTTTTCAACCTCGCCGATCCACGAGCTGGTCTGTTTCTCGGTTTTCTTTTTGACAGCCATCCTGCTCTCCTTATTGAGTACGCGCGACACGCTCGAGCAACGCGCTCAGCTCATCCAGCTTAGCAGACAGGGCTTCGATATCCTGTCGGGCGGGAATACCAAGACGGTTCAGTGCGCCAGCCACGCGTGAATCGAAGGCCTGCTCGATCTTTTCGATACGCGCGGCGACCTGGTTCTTCACAACGGACACTCTGCTTCTGGCTTCGTCGATCTGGCCATTGGCCGCCTCGACTTGTTCATTGACCTGTTTCCTGCCGCGCTGTTCCGCTTGCTCCCCCAGGTGCACCAGCGTCTGGAAATATTCCAGGCCTTCCTGACCAACCTTCGCATAAGCACCCAGACCGGCGAGCCACAACTTTCTGATTCGCGACGGTTGATCGCCCAGGGCAGAGCGGCGAGCGGAGACAAGTGGTTTCTTGCTGACGGTAGCGTTCGACATGGTGCACCTCACAGTGGTTTGGGAGATGGCCTGCACGACACAGGCTTACCAGACAACGTAAAGGGCAAAACTAGAAAACGCATACTAATCGACGCGGAGATCGCACGAGAGCATGCGGATAATCGAAAGGAGTGAGGGTCGAGCCTGCGAGCGCAAGGCTCGCAGGCTCAGAGGCCGATCAGTTGCTGGCTGGCGGCGTTGCACCGTTGGCAGCATTGGTGGCAGGCGTGGACGCAGGAGCTGGCTCGCTCGCCGATGCAACGGCAGGCTTGCTGGCTTCAGGCTTGACCACCGGCTTTGCAGCCGTGGCTTTGGCTGCAGGTTTGGCCGCGGCTTTGGCAGCTGCAGGTTTGGCGGCAGCCTTGGTCGCCGGCTTGGCAGCAGCCGGTTTCGCCGCCGCCGGGGTGGCAGGCTTGGCGGCAGCTTTGGCACCTGGCTTGGCAGCCGGTTTAGCTGCGGGCTTGGCAGCGGCCGATTTGGCAGTGGCCTGGCTAGCCGGCTTGGCAGCTGGCTTCGCGACGGCCTTGGCCGCTGGCTTGGCGGTAGCGGGTTTCGCAGCCGCTTTGGCAGCCGACTTGGCTACTGCTGGCTTGGCCGCCGTCTTGGTTGCTGCAGGTTTGGCAGCTGGCTTGACGCTAGCCGGTTTCGCGGCAGCTTGAGCGGCTGGTTTGGCAGCAGGCTTAGCGGCTGCCTTGGTGGCCGGTTTGGCTGCGGGTTTGGCTGCGGCCTTGGTCGCCGGCTTGGCAGCAGCGCGAGCCGCCGGTTTCACTGCGGCTTTGACCGCAGGTTTGCTAGCAGCAGGTTTTGCAGCAGCCTTGGCGGCTGGTTTGGCAGCCACTGGCTTGGCTGCAGCCTTGCTGGCAACCGGCTTGGCCTGTGCCTTGTCACGACTGGTCAGGGCTTTGCCGGCGGCCTCACGTACCTTGCCGACGCCCTGGGCCAGTTTCAGGCTTTCCTGAGCATCGCGCTTGAGTTGCACGATGTACTGGCGGGTCTCGGTCTGGCGAGCCTGCAGCGCATCGAGCGCGCCTTCCAGCTCATCCACCGCGGCCTTGGCCTTGGACTGCGCCTTGGCCTTGCCATCGGCGACTGCCGACTGCAGCTTGCCACGGGCCTTGTGCAGTTTTTCCTGCGCGCTACCGCGCTGCTTTTCCAGTTTGGCGAGAATCTTTTCAGCGTCTACCAGCGCTTGCGAGCAGGCATTCTCGAGGTGCTCGAGCAAGCTTCCGGACAGTTGCTGCAGCAGATGCAAAGGGGTGGTGACCGATTTCTTCTTCAGGTTTTTTGTGGCCGGCATGACGCGCCTCCAGGCGGATGGGATAAAGCCATACATAGGTGGGTGAAATTTGCGCCCGCCAGAGGCGCTTTGCAAGCACCTGCGCATGCTTGGCGGGGGCCTGAAACGACGACGCCGCGGATGATCGCGGCGTCGTGGCTCATACAGCGGCGGCGGTGGCCTGCTGTTTGTGGGCAGTGTGCAGAACCTCGATCAGACAATCCTCGAGTTCGAAGCGCTCGTGCAGCATCTGCCCCAGGCGCTTGAGCTCGGCGCTCACCGAGTCTACGTCGCCACAATCGCCTTCATCGCAACGGTCGTTGAAGGCCAGGGCCGCTTCGGTGATCACCTCGATTCGTGGGTAGATCTGCTTGGCCAGCTCGAGACCACGCTGGTCACCAAACGCCCGGGCCTCGTCGGTGAGCTGCTGGTAAACCTCGAAATGTCCGGCGGAGACGTAGTCGACGAGGTATTCGCAGAACCGCTGCATAACCACCTTGTCGCTCACGTCATCGATGGCCACGTAGGTCTTGATCAGTTCGGCACGTTCCTGCAGCCAACGATCGATCATCAGGTGTACGCCGCCCCACCGCTCCTGCGCATTCTGGCAACTTTCGAGCATGGTGATCCGCTCCCTTATGAGTTAAGTCCTGTAGGCATCCGGGCTCAGACCATCGTTCAACCTGTCTTCGCCGCGAATCGGAAGTTGGCTGGTCACCTGGCAGCATCCCACTGGCCGGAAGTCGCTGCGGGCCATGGCAGGCAGCGACGGCAACGCACCACGAGTCGATCCTTGAACGTGCAGCCGAGTCCGGACACTAGCATGATTCTGCGTGCAGTCCGACCTCTCATTTCGTCTGAGGTTATGCCTGCTCTAATCACCCTTCAAGGGGGATCAAAGCGGCGCCGGCCTCGAGCCGACGCACACGGATGCAGCTCAGCCCAGCGGCGGCGTGCGCGCAGGCTCAACGGTGGTGGCTACGACCGCCTGGCCGCTGAGGCGACGGTCGAGCAGACTCAAGCCTTCCTGAAACAAGCGGTTACTGCGCTCCACTTCGCCCAGTTGCGCCAGCAGGCGCGCCAGCTCCGCGCAGGTTTCAGGATGGCGTTCGAGCGTCAGGCTGGCCTCGAAGTAATCACGGGCCTTGCCCCACAGCTGGTTGTGCAGGCTCAGGCGGCCCAGGGTAAGCAACAGCCCGGCATCATCGGGATGCTGCTTGAGCCAGCCTTCGGCCGCTTGCAGCTGTTTGGCCGGATCACGGCCACGCAGCAAGCCGTAAAGGCGCGCCAGGCGGCTGTCGTACTCGCGGTTCAAGGCCTTGTTGAGCAACTCCTCGGCGCCCGGCTCGGCGCCAAGCGCACGCAGGCGGTCGGCATATACCGCCAGCAGCTCGGGCTCGCCACGCAAGTTGGGAGACAAGCGCTCCCAGGCCTGGGCCAGCGACGGCAGCGCGCCATCGCCTGCCTCATTGAAGTCCAGGCCGAGCAGGTATTCACGCCAGGCGCGTCGCTCCAGCGCCATCAGCTCGGCCGGCGCCAGGGCCTTTTCCTTGCGCAGCACCGGCAGCAGCTTGAGCACCGCCTGCCAGTCACCACGGGTTGCATAGAGCTGCTGCAGTTGGCGCAGCACCTGCGGGTTGTGCGGATGGCGTTCGTGCATCACCTGCAGGGTTTGTTGGGCGTCATCGATTTCACCACGCGCCAGTTGTAGCTCGGCGTGGGTCAGGGCGATCGCCAGCTCGGCGTTGGGCTGGCGCTGCAGCGCCTCTTCCAGCAGGGCGTCGCTTTCCTGGTAATGCTCGAGGTTGTGAGCGGCACGGGCGGCGCCCAGGTAATGGATCAGGGGCCGCGGCTCGTTGCGTGCGATGCGGCTCAGGTGCGTCTGCGCCTTGCTCCAACGACCTTCGATGAGCTCCTGGAAACCGTGCTCGGAGGCGCTACGCACGCGGCGCTCGCGGTGCAGTCTCGACCAGGGGTTGATCAGCCCGACCGACACCAGCAATGCTCGAATCACAATCCGCAGCAGCCATAGCGCCAGGACGATCGCAACGACCAGCAGCACGAAGGCCCACAAGGTCGATTCGTAGCGAAACCCCTTGTAGGCGAACAGTACGTAGCCCTGATGCTCGGAAATGGCCAGGCCCAGCAGCGCCAGCCCGCCGATCACCAGCACGGTGAGTAACAGCAGGTAAACGCGCTTCATGGGCGCTCCTCCGCACTGTCCTGGCCGGGTGCATTCTTGAGGCGTTCGCGCGCCGACTGCTTGTGCTCGATATAGGCCTGAACGGCGTTGAGCGATTCGCCGAGCTCAGGCGCCTTGACCTCGATGGGCTGGTCGACCAGTTCGCCGACGCGGGCGCGCAGGGCGCGGCTGTCGGGATTGTCACGATTGAAGTTGGCGTCCAGCACCTCGGCTGCCTGCTGCAGCGCCTGCCGATAGACCTGGGTCTGGCCATGCAGCGCGGCCCATTGTGCCTGCTCGAGCGCCAGGCTCAGGGCCAGACGCACTTGCGTCAGGCTCTGCCCGGCCAGTAGCGGGCGCACGTTCTGATCGGCGTTGAAATCGAGGCGGAAATACTGGGAGAGCTTGTGCAGGCTCTGGCCCCACCAGGTGCCAGGTTCACTTTCGGCCGCCAGCTCGCCAAGTACGCCACCGTCAGCGACGAACTTGGGATTCAATGAGTTGAGCTGCGAAGCCTGCTCGCGCAAAGCGCCGAGCTGCAGGAACAGGCCGGTGCGATCGGGGTTGTCGGTGGCGCGCAAGGCTTCCAGGCTCTTGGCCAGTTGCTCGCGGGCGGCGAAGGCTGCCGGGTCGTCCTGGTCACGGAGGATTTCATCGGCCGCCTGGACCAGTGCAGTGGCACTGTTGATGTCCTGCAACGCCGACAGGCGCAGGCTGGCCAGACGCAGCAGGTGCTCGGCCTCGGCCAGGCGCCAGTCCTGACGGCTGGCACCCAGGACGGTTTCCAGGCGGCGATTGAGCAGTTGCTGGTCACCCTGCAGTTGCGCCACCAGTTGGCGACGCTCCTCGAGCTCCTGCGCGCTGGGCAGTTGCTCGAAACGGCCATTCAGGCTTTCGGTGCGCTGCGTCAACGCCTGGGCCTGACTGCGCGCCTGCTCGAGCTGAGCGGACTGCTGCTGCGCTTCGCTCTGCAGTGCGTGCAATTGCCAGGCACTCCAGCCACCGACGCCGACACCGATGGCGCCGACCAGCAGGGCCACGGCGGCAATCGCCGAGCCGCGCGCAGCCGGTTTGGCCTCGGCAGCGGCTGGGGACGATTCGGGGGCGGTCTGCACAGGCTGTTCCTGCTCTTTGGGGGGAGTCGCTTCGCTCACGTATCCATCCTTTGCTTCAAGAGTCGGGCGAAGCCTGCGCACGCAAGGCCGCCAACAACGCCGCGGTGTCGGCACCACGGCAATCCACAACATCAACCGCACCCAGCTCGCGGGCCATTTCGGCGACGCGCGGGCTGGGCACGAACAAGGGTAGCTGCGCCAGCGTGGGCCAGTCATCCGCCGCCAGTTGCCGCAGATGCGTCAGGCCCTGCCCACTGCTGACCACCAGGCCATTCAAGCGTTCCACCTGTATCAGCTGCTGCAGCGTACCGGCAGGGTAGGCTGGCAGCACGCGGCGGTAGACCGGCAGATAGTCCACTTCGACGCCTTGGGCCTGCAAGCGCTCGGCCAGCAGCGTGCGGCCATCTTCACCGCGGATGATCAGCACCCGCGGAAACATCGCATCCTTGAGCGGCGCCTGCAGCTCGGGCAGATCCAGCAGGGCTTCGCTGTCATCGCCGTGTTTCGGCCAGAACGCCGCCAGGCCGTAGTCGGCGAGAATCTGTCCGGTGCCGGCGCCGACGCTGAACCAGGGCTGGTCGGCGAGCGGCTGCGGCCAATAGCGATCGAGCAGCTCCAGGCCGAAGCGGGCCGCGGGCTTGCTCACCACGATCACTGCCGTGTAGCGGTGCAGGTCGCAAATGGTCGCACTGTGCTGAGGCGTTTCCGGCAATTGCTCGATGCCCAGCAGGGGCAGGCAGGCACCGTGGATGCCTTCACTGGCGAGCGTTTGGGCCAGTGCCTGGCACTCCTGCTCGGGGCGGGTCAGCAGCAGGCGCCAGGCACTCACTCGGCAGCGGCCTCGCCGTAGATGGCTTTGAGGATTTCGCCCGCGCCCTGGGCCAGCAGTGCTTCGGCGACCTCGATGCCAAGCGCCTCGGCGTCTTCGGCGGCGCCACGCTGCTCGGCACGCAGCAAGCGGCTGCCATCCGGCTCGCCGACCAGGCCACGCAGCCACAGCTGCTCGCCTTCGAGAATCGCATAGCAGGCAATCGGCACCTGACAACCGCCGTTGAGGCGCTTGTTCATGGCGCGCTCGGCCGTCACGCGCAATGCGGTCTCGGTGTGGTTGAGGGGCGCCAGCAGTTGCTGCAATTGGGCATCGCCGACCCGACACTCGATACCCACCGCGCCCTGCCCACCAGCCGGCAGGCTGTGCTCGACGCCGATGGAGGCGCGGATGCGGTCTTCGAAGCCGAGACGGATCAGGCCCGCCGCCGCCAGGATGATGGCGTCGTATTCACCGGCATCCAGCTTGGCCAGCCGGGTGTTGACGTTGCCACGCAGGAAATGGATTTTCAGGTCGGGGCGGCGCGCCAGCAGCTGAGCCTGGCGACGCAGGCTGGAGGTGCCGACTACGCTGCCGGCCGGCAACGCGTCGAGGCTGTCGTAGGTATTGGAGACGAACGCATCGCGCGGGTCTTCACGCTCGCAGATGCAGAACAGGCCCAGGCCTCCGGGGAAATCCATCGGCACGTCTTTCATCGAATGCACGGCAATGTCGGCCTGGTCTTCCAGCAACGCGGTTTCCAGTTCCTTGACGAACAGGCCTTTGCCACCAATTTTGGCCAGCGGCGCATCGAGCAACTTGTCGCCACGGCTGACCATCGGCACCAGGCTCACCCGCAAGCCCGGATGGGCCTGTTCGAGGCGAGCCTTGACGTGTTCGGCCTGCCACAGGGCCAGGGCACTCTTGCGGGTGGCGATGCGAATTTCGCGGGGCATTTGCATGTTCCAGAAAACCAGTTGCCGCGAATGATAACAGGCTCGCGGGTCGCCGGCCCGAAGCCGGCTGCGACCCTTCGCCCTACTGCCCGCGACGCGGCAACGGACTCGCTAGATCTGGTTCATCAACTTCCGCACACCCGCAACGTGGCGGCGGCTGACCACCAACGCATCGCCATTGAGCCCCTTGAGATAGAGCTGGAAGTGACCCAGCGGGGTGCGCTGCAGGCGCTCGATACGCTCGCGGGCCACCAGGGCATTACGGTGGATGCGTACGAAACGGTCGCCGAACTCGTCCTCCAACGCCTTGAGCGGCTCGTCGAGCAGTACCTCGCCGCCCTCGTGACGCAGCGTCACGTATTTGTGATCGGCGATGAAATAGATCACGTCGTCCAGCGGAATCAGTTCTATGCCTTTGCGGGTCCGCGCACTGATATGGCTACGCGGGCCAACGCCACTTTCCGCTGCGGGTCGGGTGAGCGCGGCCAGTTGCACGCGATTCAGGCGCTCGGCTTTTTTCAGTGCATCCTCAAGGTGTTCTGGGCGCACGGGCTTGACCAGATAGCCCACCGCGCTGACCTGAAAGGCCTCCACGGCAAACTCATCATGGGCGGTGCAGAAGATCACCGCTGGCGGCGCCTCACGCTCGCAGAGCCTGGCGGCGGCCTGTAGGCCGTCGAGGCCCGGCATGCGGATGTCGAGCAGCACTACGTCGGGCTTGAGGCTCTCCACGAGCGCCAACGCCTCTTCGCCATTGCTCGCAGAGGGCTCGACCACACGATAACCGTCCAGCGCGGCCACCATTCGGCTCAGGCGCTCACGGGCAAGGGGTTCGTCATCAACGATCAAGACATTCATAATGATCTGGCTTCCTGCATGGGTCTTGCACATGGGTAGCGTAGACGGGTGTAGTGAAGGCCATCGCGGCGCTCCACACTGAGATTGGCCTGCGAACCGAAAAGTGCCGCAAGCCGCGCATCGATGTTGGCCAGCGCCTGGTGCGTGCCGCGCGAGGCCATGGGTGCGCCGCCCTCATCAAAGGGATTGCAGACGCTGAGATGGAATACACCATCGTTGTATGTGGCTGATATCTGCACCAGTCCCCCTTCGATACGTGGCTGGATACCGTAGATCAGAGCGTTCTCCAGCAGCGGCTGCAGGGTCAGCTGGGGAATCGGCAGGTCAGCGGGAACATCGTCGACGTCCCACTGCAACTGTAGCCGTTCGCCAAGCCGATATTGCTCGATCGACAGGTACCGCTGTGCCAGTTCCAGTTCCTCGCTCCAACTGACGAGGCTACCGGGCTTGGCCAGGCTTGCCCGGAACAGGTCGGAGAGATCCAGCACCGCTTGTTCCGCCCTGGCAGAATCTGTGACAACCAGGCTCGCGATGCTGTTCAAACTGTTGAACAGGAAGTGCGGGCGGATGCGCGCCTGCAGCGATTCGATGCGCGCGCGCAGCTCGGCCTGCTCCTGACGCCGCCACTGGCTCTGCAGATAGAAATAGCGCAGCAACAAGGCCGACATGATCAGGCTGATCAGCGCATGACGCAGGTACAGGTTGACCTCACCCTCATGGGGCAGCGGCCCGCCCAGGTCGTAGTAGTCGGCCACCGCCGTACAGCCCAGTGTCAGCCCGACCACCAGGGCACTGCAGGCCGCCCCCGCCCACATCGCCCGCAGCCTGGCGAGCAGCGGCCGGAACCGGCACAACAATGCCGAGGACAGCAGCACGATCCACTGCACGAACAGCGAGGTCAGCGCCAGGCGCACCCAGTCGAAACCGGGCAGCATCGGCTCGGCGAGCACCAGCACCAGCACCAGCAGTTCTGCGAGCAGCACGGTGCTGAGCAGCGCTTCGGGCTGGCACAGTTCCGGCACGAAGAAATCGTTCGGCGCCTGGGGGGTCGAGGTCTTGCGTTTATCGTTCATCGCTGCAGTTTCGGCGGGCACTGCGCAACGGGCAAGAGAGCCTGTGGCAGGCAGGCGAATTAGGCCGCGTAAACGCGTGGCGAAGGGACGAAACTGTGACCCAGGCGACACTCGCGCCGGCCACTGCGCAGAGTGCCGGGTCTGTTATCATCGGCACACTTTTCCGCCATGACGGGCAGCCTTGATCCGTCCGAACACGCCTACAGCCGAGCCACATTCATGAGCCAAGAAAAAACCAATCAGTCCTGGGGCGGCCGCTTCAGCGAACCCGTCGACGCCTTCGTCGCCCGCTTCACCGCTTCGGTGGAATTCGACAAGCGCCTGTACCGTCACGACATCATCGGGTCCATCGCCCACGCCACCATGCTGGCCAAGGTCGGCGTACTGACCGACGCCGAACGCGATGCGATCATCGATGGCCTCAAGCAGATCCAGAACGAGATCGAAGCGGGCAGCTTCGACTGGCGCGTCGACCTGGAAGACGTGCACATGAACATCGAGGCGCGCCTGACCGACCGCATCGGCGTGACCGGCAAGAAGCTGCACACCGGCCGCTCGCGCAACGATCAGGTGGCCACCGACATCCGCCTGTGGCTGCGGGACGAGATCGACCTGATCCTGGCCGAAATCACCCGCCTGCAGCAGGGCCTGCTGGAACAGGCCGAGCGCGAAGCCGAGACCATCATGCCCGGCTTCACCCACCTGCAAACCGCCCAGCCGGTAACCTTCGGCCATCATCTGCTGGCCTGGTTCGAAATGCTTTCGCGTGACTACGAGCGCCTGGTCGACTGCCGCAAGCGCACCAACCGCATGCCACTGGGCAGCGCTGCGCTGGCCGGCACCACCTACCCGATACAGCGCGAGATCACCGCCGAGCTGCTGGGCTTCGACGCGGTGGGCGGCAATTCCCTGGACGGCGTGTCGGATCGCGACTTCGCCATCGAATTCTGCGCCGCCGCGTCGCTGGCGATGATGCACCTGTCGCGCTTCTCCGAAGAGCTGGTGCTGTGGACCAGCGCCCAGTTTCAGTTCATCGATCTGCCGGATCGTTTCTGCACCGGCTCCTCGATCATGCCGCAGAAGAAAAATCCCGACGTACCCGAGCTGGTACGCGGCAAGACCGGCCGCGTGTTCGGCGCCCTGACCGGCCTGTTGACCCTGATGAAAGGCCAGCCGCTGGCTTACAACAAGGACAACCAGGAAGACAAGGAACCGCTGTTCGACGCCGCCGACACCCTGCGTGATTCGTTGCGCGCCTTCGCCGACATGATCCCGGCGATCAAACCCAAGCACGCCATCATGCGCGAAGCGGCGCTGCGCGGTTTCTCCACCGCCACCGACCTGGCCGACTACCTCGTACGCAAGGGCCTGCCGTTCCGTGACTGCCACGAGATCGTCGGCCATGCGGTGAAGTACGGCGTCGACAGCAGCAAGGACCTGGCCGAAATGAGCCTCGACGAGCTGCGCCAGTTCAGCGACCAGATCGAGCAGGACGTATTCGCCGTGCTGACTCTGGAAGGCTCGGTGAATGCCCGTGACCACATCGGCGGTACCGCACCGGCTCAGGTGCGTGCGGCGGTGGCGCGCGGCCAGAACCTGCTGGCCACACGATGAGCGTTCCCGGCCGCCGTATTTCGGTGGTCGGCTGCTCCGGGGCGGGGAAGACCACACTGTCGCGCCAATTGGCACTGCAGCTGGGCTACCGGCATATCGAACTCGATGCGCTGTACCACCAACCCGACTGGCAGCCCCTGCCGGTCGATGCTTTCCGGCAGGCGGTGGCGCAAGCCACCAGAGGCGATGGCTGGGTGGTGGAAGGCAACTATTCGGCAGTACGCACGCAGATTCTCGAACAGGCGGATCTGGTGATCTGGCTGGATCTGCCGCGCCACGCCGTGATGCGCCAGGTGCTGTGGCGCACACTGCGCCGCCTGCTGCAAAGCCAGGAGCTGTGGAACGGCAACCGCGAACGCTGGGCCAACCTGTTCAGCCTCAAACCCGAGCAATCGATTCTGGCCTGGTCGTGGACGCGTCACGGCAAGTATCGCGCGCGTTATGCCGAGGAAATGCGCGACGCCCCACCCCATCGCCCTTACCTACGCCTCGCTTCACGCCAGGCCATCAATGATTTTCTGGCCACGCTGCCAACCCGATAGATTCAGGAGACCATCATGTCGATCCACATCCGCCCTGCCGTACGCGAAGACGCTGCCCTGATCCTGCGTTTCATCACCGACCTGGCCATCTACGAGAAGGCCGAGCACGAGGTGAAAACCGATGTCGCCGGCATCGAGAACAGCCTGTTCGGTCAAGGCAGCACGGCCCACGGGCTGATCTGCGAACTGAACGGCGAGCCGATCGGCTACGCCGTGTATTTCTTCAATTACTCGACCTGGCTGGGCAAGCACGGCCTGTACCTGGAAGACCTTTACGTCACCCCACAGCAGCGCGGCGTCGGTGCCGGCAAGGCGCTGCTGCGCCATCTGGCCAAGCTGGCGGTGACGCGCGGTTGTGGTCGCTTCGAATGGTCGGTGCTGGACTGGAACACGCCGGCCATCGAGTTCTACGACTCCATCGGCGCCAAGCCGCAGAACGAGTGGATCGGCTACCGCCTGACCGGCGAAGCCCTGACGAGCTTCGCCGCCGGCTGATCAGCCGCCGAAACGCGCTTTCATGTGGGCCAGGAACGGCCCCATCAACGCGTCCTTGTCGGCCGCAATGCGCTGCACATGGAGGTTCTCGGCGAAGCGTTCGAGCAGCGCCCTGGCCTGAGGGAAGTCGCCCAGCAGGTCGATGGCGAACACCTTGTGAGCCACGGCGGCAGCAAGGTCGACGCTGTACAGAAAATACAGGTCGGCCAGGCTCAGGCTGTCGCCCGCCACGTAGGGCGAGAAGGTGCCGAGGCGCTTCAGCGAGTCGATACCGGCCAACAGTTCTTCACGGGTCTTGGCCTGGATCGCCGGGTCGACCTGCAGACCGAAGAATGCCTGGGCATAACAGGCGCGCGCCGGCAGTTCGATATACAGCTCGATGTGCCTGGCCAGCTCGCGCACCCGCGCCTGCTCGTAGGCCCCCTTGGGCAGCAGCGACGGTCCCTGGCCCAGCGCCTCGATGTATTCGAGAATCGCCGACGTTTCACTGATGTAGCCGTGCTCGCATTGCAACACCGGCACCTTGCCGCGCGGGCTGATCGCCAGGAAGGCTTCGTCGCGGGAGGCGAAGACCTGCACTTCCTCGAACGGCAAACCCTTCTCCAGCAGGGCGAGTTTGACCATGTTGTAGTAGTTGCTGACGGCAAAACCATGGAGCCTGAGCATGGATACGTTTCCTCTGGTAGGCAGACCGGTCAGGTAAGGTTACACGCCACCTGGATGCTTAGCACAGCCGGATCTTAACGCTGCATGACCGAGCTTCGCTTTGCTCACACGGCCTGCAGCACGAGGTCTCCTTCACTCAGAACAGGGTCTGCGGCAGTTGCTGCGCCTTTGCCCGCCGCAGTTGCAGCCAACCCAACAGACCAAGAAGCAGAACCGCTGGGATCCACATGATTTCCTTGGGAGGACGATGGCTTTCCATTTGCAGTTCGAGAACCTCTTGGTCGAACTGCAGGCCGGCGCGCTCGGCTGCCGATCTGAAGCCCACCGCATCGATCAGGGTGCGCTCACCTTCCTCGTACAACGTCAGGCCCAGGGCCTCCAGCCGCTCTTCGGGCACGCTGTCCGGCACCTTGAACATCACCGTCAGGTCACGGGTGCTGCCATCCACTTCTTCCTGACGCACTACCAGGCGCAGATCGTCGCCGGGATCAGCCTCGCGCAGCGCTTCGGCGAAACGTGCCGGTGGCTCGCCCTGGTAAGGCGCGATGACGCGATCCAGCCAGAAATCCGGGCGGAACAGGGTAAAGGAGATCAGTAACAGCAACGGCAGTTCGAACCAGCGGTTGCGGGTGATGAACCAGCCCTGGGTGGCCGAGGCGAACACCAGCATCGCCAGCGTAGCGCTGAAAAAGGTGATTATGCCCTGGGTGACGGTCACGTCGATCAGCAACAGGTCAGTGTTGAAGATGAACATGAACGGCCACACGATGCTGCGTGCGTCGTAGATGAAAGCCTGGATTCCGGTCTTGATCGGGTCGTCTCTGGCGATCGCCGCTGCCGCGAACGAGGCAAGCCCCACCGGAGGCGTGGAGTCGGCCAGCAAGCCGAAATAGAAAACGAACATGTGCACCGCGATCAGCGGCACCACTAGACCATGCTGCTGGCCTAGCGAAACGATCACCGGTGCCATCAACGACGACACCACGATGTAGTTGGCTGTGGTCGGCAGGCCGAGGCCCAGCACCACGCAAAATACCCCGGTAAGCACCAGCATCAGCAGCAGGTTACCCATCGACAGGGTTTCCACCAGGTCGGCGAGAACGATTCCGACGCCGGTCTGCGAGATGGCGCCGACCACGATGCCGGCGGTGGCGGTGGCCACGCCGATGCCGATCATGCCGCGGGCACCAGCCTGTAGTGCGGCGTAAAGGTCGTACAGACCATTGCGCAGAGTGCCGGCGCGGCGCAGCGGGTCGCGGCGCATCAGGTTGAGCAGCGGGCGCTGAGTGACGAGGATGGCGATCAGCGACAGCACGCCCCAAAAGGCCGACAGGCCGGGGGACAGGCGCTCGACCATCAGGCACCAGACCAGGATCACCATCGGCAGCAGGAAGTGCAGGCCGGAGAGGAACACCTTGCGAGTGTCCGGCAACTGGGTCAGGGCGGTTTCCGGGTCTTCCGCGGCGAGCTGTTCGACCCCGGCAGAAATGCGAATCAGCACCAGGTAGGCGACGGCGATCAGCCCGGCGATCACCCAACTGGCATAGTCGCCGAACAGCGGCTTGAGCCAGCCAAGGCCGTAGTACACGGCCAAAGCCAGGGCGCTGACCAGGGCGATGCCGAAGCTCAAGGTCATCAGACGCAGCAGAATGGGCTTGGGCGTCGGCCGCGGCAGGCCGGCCATGCCCAACTTGACGGCCTCCAGGTGCACCAGCCAGAGCAGGGTGATGTAGGAGATGGTCGCTGGCAGCAGGGCGTGCTTGAGCACTTCGACATACGGAATGCCGACATACTCGATCATCAGGAAGGCCGCAGCGCCCATTACCGGCGGCATCATCTGGCCATTGGTCGAGGCGGCCACTTCGATGGCGGCGGCCTTGGTACCGGGATAGCCGACCTTCTTCATCATCGGAATGGTGAAGGGGCCGGTGGTGACCACATTGGCGATGGACGAACCGGACATCAGGCTGGTCAGCATCGAGCCGATCACCGAGGCTTTGGCTGGCCCGCCCCGCATGTGGCCGAGCATGGAGAACGCCAGCTGGATGAAGTAATGGCCGGCGCCAGCGCGGTCGAGCATGGCGCCGAACAGCACGAAGAGAAAGACGAAGGCCGTGGACACCCCCAATGCGACGCCGAATACGCCTTCGCTACTCAACCACTGGTGGTTGGCCAGCGCTTCCAAGGACACACCGCGATGCGACAGCATGCCTGGCATCCAGGGGCCGGCGACGGAGTAGACGAGAAATACCAGGGCGATCACCGCCAGCGCAGGGCCAAGGCTGCGCCGGGTGGCCTCCAGCAGCAACGGAATGCCGATCAGCGCGGTGAGCAGGTCGAGATCGGTCGGTGTGCCTGGCCGGCTAGCGAGTTCGCGGTAGAAGATGAACAGGTAGAGCACCGCCGCGCCAGCCAGCAGGGCGAACAGCAGGTCGTGCCAAGGCACCTGGCTGCGCGGTGAACGGTTGAAGGCAGGGTAGACCAGAAAGGCCAGGGCCAAGGCGAATGCCAGGTGGATGGCTCTGGCTTCGGCATCATTGAAGATGCCAAAACTGAAAATGAACGGCAGGGGTGAAACCAGCCATAGCTGGAACAGCGACCAGCTCAGGGCAAGAGCAGCGATCAGCCAGGCCATAACCCCGCCGGGGGAACGAGCACCGGTTTCCTGGGCAGCGAGTTCGGCAGCGCTCTGTTGATTCATGGGTGCAGCTCCAAATCAAACGGCCGGCCCTTCAGGACCGGCCGGTAATCTCGGTGACGCGAGCACCACTCGCGCCAGCGAGCGGTCTCTCCGCCTGCCCGGCGCAGGCCGCAGCAGGCGGGATGGCGGCTCTGTCAGAGCCAGCCACGCTCCTTGTAGTAACGCTCGGCACCTTCGTGCAGTGGTGCACTCAGGCCGACGGAGATCATCTCTTTCTCTTCCAGGTTGGCGAAGGCCGGGTGCAGGCGCTTGAAGCGGTCGAAGTTTTCGAAGATCGATTTGACCACCAGGTAGACCAACTCCGGATCGGTCTTGCTGCTGGCCGCCAGCAGCGCCTTGCCGCCCAGCGACGGTACCGGCTGGTCGACGCCCGGATAGAGGCCACCGGGCACCTCGGTCTTGATGTAATAGGTTTTTTCTTCAAGGAATTTATCGATGTCCGGGCCTTGCACCGGAATCAGTTTGCCGGAGACCACGCTCAAGCCTTCCTGGATCGCACCGTTGGGGTGGCCGACCACGTAGGTCATCACGTCCAGGCGTTTATCGGCCATGGCCGATGCCATTTCAGCAGGGCGCAGCTCAGCGGCCAGAGCGAAGCTGGAGCGCGTCCAGCCCTTGGCTTGCATGACCTCTTCGAAGGTGTCGCGGCTACCCGAGCCTGGTACGCCGATGTTGACGCGCTTGCCGGCCAGGTCATCGAAGCTCTCCACGCCGGACGCAACGCTGGCGAGGATGGTCAGCACCTCGGTCTGCATCGACATCACGCTGCGCATCTCTTCCATCGGGCCTTGCTTGTCGAACGGCGCCAGGCCGTTCATGGCCTTGTACTGGTGGTCGGACTGGATGAAACCAAAGTTGAACTCGCCCGTGCGCAGGGCGTTGATGTTGTACACGCTGGCAGCGGTGGACGGTGCGTTGCAACGCACGCCCTGGTCGGTGCCCAGGCGGTTGACGAAGCGACAGATGGACTGCCCGGCAACGTAGTAGACGCCTGTCTGGCCGCCAGTGCCGATGGTGACGAAGCGCTCCTGCGCGTGACTAAGCGAACTGGTGGCGGACAGGGCCAACGCCGCTGCCACGGTGGTGATTACACCGGGAATCGCGAATTTCTTCATGGGATGCGTCCTGTTCTTCTACTCGATTGTTGTACTCGGCCCAAACCACGAGCCTTGCCTCTCCAATGACTATCGCCACACCACTCAACCCTGCTCAACGCCGGTTGCCCTTCAGTACTGCTGCTTCATGAGCAGCCGTTGGCATACGAAACTCCCAGGAGTCTCGGTGTCAGCCCTGGAGGGCGGCGGTCAGCATGATTTCCACCCGGACATCCGCGGATACCAGCGGAGCCTGTAGGGTGGCGCGGGCAGGTGCACCATTTTGCGGCAACCAGGCGGTCCATACTTCGTTGATGGCCGTAAAGTCTGTCGCAATATCTTTCAGCCATATCTGCGCGCTGAGCAGGCGGGTCTTGTCGGTGCCGGCGCGGGCCAACAGGTCGTCGATCTTGGCCAGCACTTCGCGGGTCTGCCCGGCGCAGTCCAGACTGCGATCGGTGGGCACCTGGCCGGACAGGTAGACCAACCCGCCATGGACCACGGCGCCGCTGAGGCGGGGATTGGTGTCGATACGCTGGATACTCATGGGGTGTTCCTCTGGGTGGGCAAGGTTCAACCGGCACGCAGGCCGGTCAGGTCGATGGGGCTGGCTGCGCCGCCGATCAGCTCGGCGAGGATCTGTCCGCTGGCGCAGGCGAGGGTGAAACCCAGGCTGCCGTGGCCGACGTTGAGCCAGAAATTGTCGTAGGGTGTGGCGCCGAGCAACGGCGTACCGGTGGCGGTGGACGGGCGCTGGCCGGCCCACTCGCGCGCATCCGGATAATGACCCGCGCGTGGGAATGTGTCCTGGCAATGGGCACGCAGGACGCGCATGCGCCGTGGGTCGATGCCGGCGTCGCGAGCGCCGATGTCGACCATCGCTGCCACGCGCAACTGACCGCCAAGGCGGGCGTAGACCATCTTGCGATCGAAGTCGGTCACGCTGATCCGAGGGCAGCCAGCGCCGTTGGCAGCAGGCAGCGACAGGCTGTAACCCTTCAGCGGGTACAGGCCCAGCTTGATGCCCAGCGGCGTGGCGATCGCCTGGCTGCCATTGCCGGCAGCGAGAATGATCTCGTCCGCCGCCAACGCCGACCCGCTGGCCAGGCTCAATGCCTTGATGCGAGAACCTTCGCGGTGGGTATTCGTGACCTGATCGTGCAGGCGCCGGTAATGGCCGCTGGCTTGCAGGCGTTGCTCCAGTACCTGGCAGAACAGGTAACAGTCGGCGGTCTCGTCGGAGGCGCTGAAGATGCCGCCCGCCAGCTTGTCGGCCACATCGCCGAGCGCGGGCTCCAGCGCCAGGCACTCGTCGACCGACAGTGCCCGTTGCTCATCGCCTGAGGCGATCTTGCCAGCGGCAGCGGCGAAAGTGGTCGACGAGCGATAGACCACCAGCTTGCCGTTGCGCTTCCAGGCAAAGCCGTCAAGGCCATCCTGCTCTCGCCACTGCTGCAGCACCGCCTGGCTATAGAGCGCCAAGCGCAGTAAATGACCGCCATTGCGTCGATTCACCGAACGGCGGCAGGCAGCGAGGAAGCTCAGGCACCACTGCCACTGCTCGGACGACAGGCGAGGACGGAGCTGTAGCGGTGCGCTGGCGCCCTGCAGCATCCAGGCGATGGCCTTGAGCGGCACGCCGGCGTCCGGCAGCGGTGACACATAGCGATAGCTGAGCTGGCCGCCATTAGCGAAGCTGGTTTCCAGGCCGGGCTGCGTCTGCCTCTCGACCAGGGTCACCTGATGCCCGGCCCGAACCAGCGCATAGGCACTGGCCATCCCGATAACGCCACCGCCGATGATGGCAACCTGCTTGGACATATCACAGCCTCGAACGATGAAACATGCCCGGACTGTAATGACGCCTGGCTGGCTGGAACCAATGAATAGATGACGCTAGGGTATTGCCTTTGGTTATGCAGCTGAAGGATGTGCCATGCGCCTGCGCCATATCGAAATCTTCCAGGCGATCCTGCAGACTGGATCGGTGACTGGCGCCGCCAGCCTGCTCAATGTCTCGCAGCCAGCAGCGAGTAAGGCGCTACAACACGCTGAAGCTCAGTTGGGTTTTGCCTTGTTCAAACGGGTACGTGGCCAATTGCTGCCGACCCCGGAAGCGCGCATTCTCGAACCCTCTACGGCGCGGGTATTCGAAGAGCTGCAACGTGCCCGACGCTTGGCCGGCGGGCTGCGCCAGCACAACGCGCGCAGCTTGCGGATTGTGGCCACGCCAAGCCTGGCCCAATCACTATTACCGAAGGTTATCCCTCGCTGGATGAAGCGCTTTCCTGGCGTGCCTTATGAATTGGCGACTCACCACACCCCCAAGCTTGTGGAAAACCTGCTGCTGCACGAGAGCGACCTCGCGTTGACACTGCAGGACCCCAAACACGCCGGCCTGAGCATGCGCCCCCTGGCAAAGGGACATATGGTGGTGATCGCGCCGCCTGAGCATTGGCCGACACACGAACTGAACGAGGCGCTGGACATCCAGAAACTGGGCGGCGAGCCGTTGCTGGCACTGGATACCCGTGACGCACTGGGCAGCTTGCTCGATCACCACCTGAGTGAGACGCCAAAACCACCCCAGGTGATCGCGCGCGTGCAGACCTGGTTGCTGGCACGCTCGCTGGTTGCTGAAGGAATGGGGCTGGCAGTGGTCGATCCGCTGACCGCCTATGGCCCAGGCCCGCTGATTCAGGTGCGCGCCTTGCGGCCAATACTGCCGGTCAATTTGTGCGCGTTGACGCGTCCGGACCAAGGCAGCAGCGACGTGCTGGAAGGGTTACTGGAAGAGTTGGGCAACGAAGCAGCGAACTTGATGCGGTAAGGCTTGCTGGAAACCAGGTGCGCAGCACGGCTCATTTTCACCCGCCACGCCGACACCGCATCGGGAACGGCTGCCATGCTGTATGCAGGCTGGGAGCGACCCATGCGCGCTGCACGTCGCCCGAGAAAATTTTCATCTGAGCAAAACACTACTCGGAATCGACTCCTACGCGCTGACGAGCGGACAGTTCTCGTCACCTCCTGCCAGGATCATTTCGGACAACTGGCCGCCGCCCGTGACGACTGCTACCCTGCGCCCGCCTGACGTCGCAGGCGGCGCAAGCGACCGGGCATTTGCCAACCCATGGACTGGAGTTAACCCCATGAAGAATCTGTTCTTCTTCGATGCGATGCTTACCCCGAAAATCATCACGTTCGTCTACTGGCTGATGCTGCTCAGCGTGGCAGTGAGCAGCCTGACGATGATGTTCGGCGCTTACGGCAGCTTCCTCGGCGGCCTGGGCACCCTGATCGGCGGTGTGATTGGCGCGCGGATCGGCTGCGAACTGATGATCGTGCTGTTCAAGATCCACGAGAACCTGCAGAAGATCGCCAACCGTTCCTGACCCCAGGCAAAAGGCAGGTGACTCGGCTCAGTGCTGGATCGCCTGCCAGGCTGCGACGAATGCGGCGGCATTGTCAGCTACCTCGCCAACGCCCATGCCCGGTTTGTACAGCGCCGAGCCCAGCCCGAAGCCGCTGGCGCCCGCTTGCACGTAGGCGGCCATGTTCGCCGGCGTGATACCGCCCACCGGCAACAACGCGACGTCCTTGGCGAACACCGCGCGCCATGCCTTGACGATCTGCGGGCTGAACTGCTCGGCCGGGAACAACTTGAGCACATCGGCGCCCGCCTCCAGCGCGGCGAACCCCTCACTTGGCGTGGCCACGCCCGGCGCACAGAACAGCCCGGCGCTCCGGCTCGCCTGGATCACCCGCGCGTTGCAGTTGGGCGACACCACCAGCCGCCCGCCCGCCTGCGCCACCGCAGCGACCTGCTCGGTGCTGAGCACGGTACCGGCACCGATCAGCGCGCGATCGCCCAGTTCAGCGGCCAGCAGGCCGATGCTGTGCAGCGGGTCGGGCGAGTTCAGCGGGATCTCGATCACCCGGAAGCCGGCTTCATGGAGCGCCAGCCCCACGGGGACGATTTCCTGGGGCGTCACCCCGCGCAGGATGGCGATCAGCGGTAGTTGCTGCAGGTACGAATCGGACATTGCAGGCCCTCCTCGGGGCGTGATGGCGCCAGAGCGACGATGATCGCCAGACGCGTTGTTCATGACGATCGCCAACCCAGCTCGGCCGAAATGGCCTGCGCGCAGGCGACCACCTCGGGACGCAAAGCCTGTAACCGAACCTCTGGCATGTAGGGCACGGCACTGGCAACGCTCAGGGCGGCAACGATCTGCCCATCGGCTTCGCGAATGGGCGCAGCGAGGCAGCGAATTCCCAGCTCGTTCTCCTCGAGATCGAAACTGCACCCGCCACGGGCATAGTCACGCATCTGCTCGCGGAAAGTTTCCCAGGGCAGCCCATCGTCGGGCTCACACCGCTGCCGATAGAGCGCCAGCCACTCGCTTTCCGGCAGGTCGAGCATCAGCGACTTGCCGATGCCGGTCAGCGCCAGCGGCATGCGCAGGCCAATACGCGAGCGCATTTCCAGGCCGCGGCTACCCGGTAGCTTGTCGATGTACAGCACCTCGGCGCCTTCACGCACGCCCAGGTGCACGGTGTCCTGGGTATGGCGCGCCAGTCGCTCGAGATGTGGCTGCGCGCGCTTGGCCAGCGGCATTTGCCCGCGTGCCTTGTAGCCCAGTTCGATGAGCCGGGAACCGAGCTGGTAGCCGCCGCTGCTGCCGCCCAGGGCGCGCAGGTAACCGGCCTGCACCAGGGCGGCGATCAGGCGGTGAGTGGTGCTGCGCGTACAGCCGATGGTCGAGCCGATGTCGGCCAGGCTGCTGGCACCCTGGGCGACGGCGTCGATGACAGCGAGACCGCGGAACAGCGCCTGGGCGCCTGCCGGCGCCTTTTTGTCGTAATGGTCGGACATGCGATTCTCCAGACAGCCGACTGTAGCCGCGCCACTGCTAATTCTCAATATGAGGAACATGCTCCCATATTTCAGGAGTAGCTGGAGCAAAACGATTGTCGTGGTCAGCAACCGACCAGCCTGTCTACACTGGCGCTTTCTCCCGATACCTGGATCGCCCCATGAGCAGCGCCGACGAGCACGACGACGACACCTTCACCGAGAACACCCTGGTTCAGGCCATCGAGAATCAGCTGGAATCCGGCGAACCGGCCTTCGCACAGGCGGTGCTGAACAAGCTGACCCTGACCGGCCACGAACGTGAGGAAAGCGTACAGATGATGGCCATGGTGCTGGCCCACGAAGTGGACGCCATGCTGCGTGACGACCGCCCCTTCGATGCCGAGAACTACGAGCGCCTGCTGCGCGCCCTGCCGACCTTGCCCGACGAAGCCTGAGGCGCCGCGACAGCCAACCGCCTTCTTTCCCGCCCAGGGCGCTACTATGGTTGCCCGAAGCCCCTGTGGATCAGCTTGGATGCGCCCTTCCACATCTCTCAGCCTGTGCCTGCTCCTGCTGCTCACCCTCAGCGCCGTCGCGCGGGCCGAGCACGTGCTGCGCATTGGTGCCGAGGACGACTGGTATCCGTACACTGCCTACCGTGACGGCAGGATTCAGGGCATGTCGGTGGATATAGTCAAGGCGGCCTTCGCGGCCAGTGACACGCCTGTGGAGCTGGTGCCCTACCCGTATTCGCGCTGCATGCAGATGGCTCAGGAAGGCTTGCTGGCAGCCTGTTTCAACACCGCTCCGGATCAGCGAATCAGCGCCGACTACCTGATCCCCAAGGAACCGCTGTTTAGTGACGACATCCTGCTCTGGGCCCGTCGCGACGCGGCGCCGCTCGACGGCAAGCCGCAGAATCTTGCTGGCCGCAAGGTGGCCGTGACCATCGGCTACGAATACGGCGCCCGCCTGGACAACGACCATCAAGTGATCCGCATTCCGGTGCGGCGCGACCTCAGCGGTTTTCTCATGCTGCAGCATGGCCGGGTGGACTTCGTGGCCGCCTACCGCGGCACCGCCCAGGCACTGTTTCGCGAGAACCCGCAACTGGAAGGACAGTTCGTGGCGCTGGAGACCCTCCACAGCCCGACGCTCTACCTGAGCTTCTCGCGGCGCGACCCCGCGGCCGCCGACCTGCTGAAGCGCTTCGAACAGGGCATGCGCAGCCTGCGCAAGGATGGTCGCTACCAGAAGATTCTCGAGCGCTGGCAGCACGCTTCGGCGAACTGTCGCCAGCTTGACTACACTTCGCCTGCGGGCCAGCCCCGCGACCCACGGCCAACGCCGTGCACGACAACAACAGGCAGGAGTCACCATGGTCTTTAACGCCGATCTGGTCGCCGAACTGGAAATTCTTTTGCTGTTCAATCTGGATAACGGCCAGGAGGGCCTGAAGATTCACCACGATGCCGCATCCTCTGCGGTCGCCGCTGCCGGGCGCCTGCACGAAAAAGGTCTGATCACCCTTCCCGACGGCGGCTATCTCACCCGACTGGGCCACGAAGCAGCCGAACACGCGCAAAGCCTGCGAACCATCCTCACCACCGCCAAAGCGCTCTGACCGCTGACCACGCCTGCCGCACGACGCGGCAGGTCCTCTTCCAACGGCCATTGCGAGCAGACACCGCGCGCCTGTAGGCTTGCTCATCACCCGGCCGAGCCCGAGCATGACGCGCCACCTTCCCCTGCGACCCGATATCGATGACGGCATCGACCGCAAGGTGCTGACGCAGCTGCGCGCGCGCTTCATGCGCATCAACCACGGCCGCCAGCAGCGCGCCATGCAGGCCCTGTCGACCCGCCAGCAACGGGTGCTGACGCTGTTGCCGCTGCTGTTTCACGTCAATCATCCGTTGCTGCCCGGCTATGTTTCGACGCAGACGCCGGCCGGGCTGGCCGGCTTCGAACCCTCGCCCGAGTTGCTGGCCGAAGCCCAGCGCCTGACTCGCTCCTTCGCCTACAAACCGGCGCGCGCCCCGGCGCCGACACCCATCCATGGCCTGTTCCTGATGGGCAGCCTGGGCACCGTGGCCCAGGCCGAGCAGAGCGACATGGACCTGTGGGTCTGCCACGCCGGCGATCTCGACGCGGGCGCCCGCGAAGCGCTGCAACGCAAATGCGACCTGTTGCAGAGCTGGGCGGCCAGCCAGGGCACCGAGGCGCACTTCTTTTTGATCGACCCCGAGCGCTTTCGCAGCGGCGCCCGTGAGGCACGACTGACCTCGGACGACTGCGGCACCACCCAGCATTTCCTGCTCCTCGACGAGTTCTACCGCACGGCGATCTGGCTGGGCGGACGCATGCCGCTGTGGTGGCTGGTGCCGGCCAACGACGAGCATCGCTACGCCCATGTGACCGAAGCCTTGCTGAGCAAGCGCTTCATCCGCGCCGAGGACGTGCTCGACCTCGGCCACCTGGCCCACGTGCCGGCCGGTGAGTTTCTCGGCGCCGGCATGTGGCAGCTGTTCAAGGGCATCGAGTCGCCCTACAAATCGGCGCTCAAGTTACTGCTCACCGAGGTGTACGCCAGCGAGCATCCCCGGGTGCGCTGCCTGTCGCTACGCTTCAAACAGTCGGTCTACGACGGCCTGCTCGACCTCGACGAGCTGGATCCCTACGTGCTGATCTACCGCCGCCTGGAGGAATACCTGCAGGCGCGCGGCGAAACCGAGCGCCTGGAACTGGTCAGGCGCTGCCTGTACCTGAAGGTCAACAAGAAGATCAGCAAGCCGCCGCGCCACCGCGAAAAGAGCTGGCAGCGCCTGCTGCTCGAGCGGCTTAGTGGCGAGTGGGGCTGGGGCGAGCGCCAACTGATCCTGCTCGACAGCCGCAGCCAGTGGAAGGTCCGCCAGGTCGTCGCCGAACGCCAGGCGCTGGTCAACGAACTCAACTACAGCTATCGCTTCCTGTCGATGTTCGCGCGCAATCGCCCCGATGGCGTGGCGGCCGACAGCCGCGACCTGGCCGTGCTGGGCCGGCGCCTTTACGCCGCCTTCGAACGCCGGGCGGGCAAGGTGGAGTTCATCAACCCGGGCATCGCCCCGGACCTGGGTGAAGATACCCTGACCCTGGTGCATAACCCCACCCCCAAGGGCGAGCGCTGGGCGCTTTACAACGGCAGCCTGGGCGCCCAGGAGTGGCACGATTTCGCGCCATTGCGCCAGGCCCGTGGCCTGGTCGAACTGCTCGCCTGGAGCCATCGCAATGGCGTGATCGACAGCGGTACGCACCTGTCGCTGCACCCGGGCGACAGCGATCTCACCGAGTTCGAACTCAGCCAGTTGCTCGGCTGCCTGGCCCAGGCCCTGCCGATGCCGCTGACGAGTGTGAGCGAGGCGGCCCTGGCGCGACCGCGCAGGCCTGTCGAGGAATTGCTGCTGGTCAACGTCGGCATCGACCCGCTCAAGCAGCACAGCCAGATGAACGTGCACATGACCAGCGAGCGCACCGATCCGCTGGGCTATTCGGGCGTGCGCGACAACCTGGTGCTGACCCTGGATCGCATCACCCTCAACAGCTGGAACGAGCTGCTGGTCGAACGTTACGAAGGCGCCACCGCCCTGCTCGACTGCCTGAGCGACGTGCTCAATGCACGCCCCGCTCGCGGTGAGCGAGCGGGGCTGCGCGTGTTCTGCTATTGCCGCAACCGCGCCGCGACCATCGTCGAGCGCATCGAGGGCCTTCTGGACGAGCTGATCGACTGCCTCGACGGCGGCGAGCGGCCGCGCTACCTGCTGCAGATCGCCCGCCGCTACCACCTGCTCGACCTGTCACCCGGCAACGTCCGGCATAGCACGCTGGAGGATCTGCCCGCGCTGCTCGAACACCTCGCCCAGGATCGCGCCGAGTACAGCCCGCTGCGCCTGGACCGCAACGCGCTGGAAGGCGACGACCTGGCGCTGATTCTCGAAGCCGGACGCCCGGCGTGCATCCAAGTGTTCTACCGCCTGCACGAAACGGAAGGCCTGGCACAGATCAGCGTGCTCGACGAATGCGGCGCGCTGTGGCGCAGCCAGGCGCCATTTCATAACGAAACCAGCCTGCTCACGCCGCTGCACCGCTTCCTGCAATCGCTGCTGTACCGGCGCGACGCCGCCCAGGCCCTCGAAGCCCCACAACAACCGCTGGAAATCCTCTACAACCAACTGCTGCCGGCCGCCCCGCTGCGTGCGCAGCGCCTGGAGCCAAGGCCGGCGCCGCTGAGCGAAGCCAGCCTGCCGTTCTATGACGTTCAGGCCATCGTCGAGCCGGGCAACGGCCCGCGTGCCTACATCAGCCTGTTCTGCAACCATCGGGAGTTTTCCGAACTCGAACACGGCGAGCAGCTGTTCGCCAACGTGGCCCGGCACATCCTCGCCCAGCGCAGCGAGCAGCAACCGTATCCGTGCTATATCACCGACCTCGACCTTTCCGCGCTACTCGGCGACCGGCAGCCGTCGGTGGTTCATTACCTGCGCTACAAGGCCAGCCTCGAGGAAGCGCTAAACGGCGCATTGAGCGCACCCAGACCTTATTGATAACAATTCTCATAATGAGCTACCATGCCCGCTCGCTGTAGCACGTCCGCTGTGCACGGCTTGCGGCAGTGCCAATCGTGCCTTCGACACCCAATCCCAAACTCGACCTGTACCTCGTTCATCGGCTCGCCCTGGTGGACTACGCTGCCTCGCTGCTCAGTTGCCGCGCCCAGGCTGAAGACGTCGTGCAGGAAGCCTGGCTGCGCTTCAGCAGCCGCGACAGCGTCGACGCCGTGATCGAGCAGCCAGTCGGCTATCTCTACCGGATCGTCCGTAACCTGGCATTCGACCTGAGCCGCCGCGACGCCACCGAGCGACGCCAACCCGATGGCGATGACTTGCTCGAGACGCTCTCCGACGACAAGCCAGGGCCCGAGCAGCAAGCCAGCACCAGCGCCGAACTGCGTATCGTCAACGCCGCTCTGGCAGAGCTGGCGCCCCGGGTGCAGCGCGCTTTCGAGATGCATCGGCTGGAAGGCCACACCCTGCAGCACATCGCCGCCACCCTGAACATTTCCGTCGGCCTGGCCCACCAGTTGGTGCACCAGGCGTTGTGTCATTGCGCCGACCGCCTGGAGCAGGCCAATGGCTGATCTGAAAATCTGCGCGGCTGAACCGTCCTTTGCTCGTAGGGGCACGTGTGTGCGACCCTTGCCCACCTTTCAGGACGATCCGAAACGACCATGACCGGCAACCTCACCCACACCGCACTGGACTGGCTGCTACGCATCCAGCAGAGCCCCGAGGATGCCGCGCTGCGTACCGAGCTGGCCGCCTGGCTGGCCATCGACAGCCGCCATGTGGAGGCCTACCGCAAGGCCCAGCGGGTCTGGCAGCTGACCGGCATGGCCCAGGCAGCGACAAGCGCGCCGGCCATCGAACGCCCCCGCGCAACGGCCGCCGAGCTCGCGGCAGCAGCGGCTCCCGCTGTGCGCCCGCATCGCCCACGCCGACGTCGCTGGCCAGCCCTGTTGGCGGGCTCGCTGGCCGCCTGTTTGCTGATCCTGATGACCCCCGACGCCTACCTGCGCTACCAGAGCGATTACCGCACCGGCCTTGGCCAGCAGCGCAGCATCGAACTGGACGATGGCAGCCGCGTACGGCTCGACAGCCGTTCGGCGATCGCCGTGGCGTTCGACGGCAACCGCCGCGAGGTGCGCCTGCTCAGCGGCCAGGCGTTCTTCGAGGTAACCCCGGACAAGAGCCGCCCCTTCACGGTCGACGCGGACGGCCTGCAGATCACCGTCACCGGCACCGCGTTCAACGTGGCCATGCGGCCCAGCCAGTTGGCCGTCGCCGTGCAGCACGGCTCAGTGCGTGTGGCCGAGGGCAGCGAGACCTTGGCCGAAGCACTGCATGCAGGCGACCGACTGCGGTGGCGCGGCAGCGGCAAGGTAGTGCGCGATACGCTCCCGGTCAGCCAGATAGCCGCCTGGCAGCAAGGCCGACTGGTGGTGCGCGACGCCCGCATCGCCGAGGTGCTCGACGAGTTGCGCCCTTACCTGCCTGGCAAGCTGGCGCTGCGCGACGCTGAGCTGGGCGACAGGCGCGTCACCGGCGTCTACGATCTGCGCAATCCGGATGCCGCCCTGCGCGCCGTCATCCAGCCCTACCAGGGGCGAGTCAGCACCTGGACGGCCTGGCTGCGAGTCGTCGACCGCTAGGGTCTGTTCCCGTTTCACGCACGGCCGCGCCGGAGCCAGTTTTTGCGCGAGGCAAGGGCCGCGCCCGCTCCCGGCGCGCTTGCGGCATTTCCCACATCCATGTGGGTCACACAGATGCGCGGTTTGGCAGGCCAAATGAGCCATCGAGTAACGCCGCATCGCGCAAAAACCGGCCCGGCCCTTCGGGTGGGGCCGCCTAGGTTGCGCGGGAAATGACCCTAGCCCTGAGCCGCTTTCGAGCGGCTTTTTCTGATCTCGAAAAAATAATTCGAATTTCTCTGAAAATTTTCAGCACCGGTACGTCATTGCCTCGAACACGAATCGATACGGATTCGTATTAGCTTTTAGCTGGGCCTCTGGCCCGTTCGGGGAAGGTATGAACAAGCAGTCGCATCCCGCCATACACGCCAGGACACTGGGCAAAGCCATCAGCCTGGGCCTGCTCGGCCTGTGCAGCGCGCTGCCAATCGGCGTCAGCACGGCCATGGCGCAAGACGCCTCCAGCGCGTTATTGCAGCAACAGCATACCTTCGACGTTCCCGCCCAGCCCCTGGCCGACGCCCTGATCGCCTTCGCCCAGCAGAGCGGCCTGCAAGTCAGCGCCGACCAGCAGTTGGTCGGCCACCTGCGCAGCAAGGCGATCAAAGGACAGATGAGCAGTGAACAGGCGCTGTCGCGCTTGCTGGAAGGCAGCGACATCGGTTGGGACTATCAGCAGGAACTGCTGACGTTCTTTCAGGTGGCCAGCCAGCAGGATGTGATGGAGCTGGGTAATACTGTCGTGCTCGCTGCAGCCAGCCAGAGCTTCATGGGCGAAACGGTGGTGGATCGACGGGCCATCGAAGCCTTTCCCGGCGCCAACGGCGATATCACCACACTGTTGCAGATGCACCCCAGCGTGCAATTCAGCAACACTCAGCAAAGCTCGAGCACACCCGGCGAAATCGACCCTGCCGATATCAGCATCAACGGCGCCGAGTTCTATCAGAACAGCTTCATGATCGACGGCGTGGGGATCAACAATGACATCGATCCGGGCCGTCACGACTGGAACACCATCGCCGATGCCAGGGGCACCCCCAGCCGCAGCCATGGAATTGCGCTGGATGCCGACCTGCTCGAAGAAGTGAGGGTCTACGACAGCAACGTACCGGCCGAATATGGCGGCTTCAATGGCGGCGTCATCAACGCGATCACCCGGCGCCCGACACAGGAGCTGCACGGCAAGCTGTCAGCCAGCATGAGCCGTTCGGCCTGGGCCAACTATCACATCAATGACGAAGACCGTGAGGGATTCGAAAACTCCACCACGGCTCAGGAACAGCCCGAGTTCGACAAATGGACCCTCAGGGGAACATTGGAAGGTCATCTCACCGAAAATTTCGGGGCTCTTTTCAATTTCTCGCGCAAGCACTCCACTATCCCGCTGAATGCCTACAGCAATGATTTCAACAGCGCAGGCGATACCAGCAAGAAAGACCAGACGCGGCAAATCGACAACTTCCTTCTCAAGACCTACTGGCAGGTCAATGACCGCCTGCAACTCGACGTATCGCTCACCCACGCCCCTCAGGAAAGCGAGTACTTCCGCGAAAACGCCAAGAACTCCGACTTTGTCCTGCTTCAAGGTGGCCAACAGGCATCCGTCAAAGCCACCTGGTTCGGCAATAACGCGACCTACACCCACAACCTTGCATACACCGATCTGCAAAGCTCGCGAGACAGCGACAGCAACGTCAGCAAGCAATGGCGATGGTCGAGCGAGAAGAACTGGGGTAACCCGCTCAGCAACACGAGCCTGAGCCGCGAGGGCAGCTTCGGCGATATCGAACAACGCCAGAAAAGCATGACCTACACCTTCAAAACCGATTGGGAGCCGATCCAGGCGCTGGGGGTCGAGCACAATTTCCAGGCCGGCCTGGAACTGGCCTATCAACAAGCCAATTACAAGCGCCCCGAAAGCGCAACGACCGCCGCCGCCTTGAGCACAGCGCCAGCCGGCACCAACAGCTGCAACTTCTCGAACGGAGAACTCGATAGCGAGTATTGCTCCATCGGCACCAACGTATCGGGCGTTCTTACCCGCCAGTATTTCCGTAGCCTGACGCACTATAACGCCGGGGAAATATCCATGGACGAGAAACGCTACGCCCTGTTCCTGCAGGATCGTATGCAGTGGGGGCGCCTGCAGTTGCGCCCTGGCATTCGCCTCGATGGCGATGACTACATGGAACAGAAGACCATCGCTCCGCGGTTCTCCGCCGACTACGACCTGTTCGGCGACTCAAGCACGGTACTGACGACAGGCTTCAACCGCTACTACGGGAGAACCATGTTCAAGTATCGCCTGGCAGATGGCCGTGAATCCCTGGAATATCGTCAGTCACGGCCGGTCGCGACAGGTAATGCTGTCAGCGAGTTCGGTGCGATCACCAGAGGGGTTGCCGATAGCAGCTCGTTCCGCAAGATCGATATCCCCTACAACGACGAATGGATGGTCGGTATCGCCCAACGCTGGCTAGATACCACCTTCGCACTCAAGTACGTGCGCCGTGAAGGCCGCGATCTGGTGGTCAGGACCCAGGGGGTTAACCTCGGCCTGCCAAGCGGTGATGGCGTCAATGAAAGCAGCACCTACACCGTGTACACCAACGCTGGTAGCAGCGAGACCGATGCGGTTTCGCTGACGATCACGCCGGACGCGGAGTTTCGCCTGCTCGGCACTCGCTCCAACGTACAGTTCGCTGCCGACTGGACACGCACCCAAAGCACGTTCAACTCCAATTACGACGTTTCGTTCTCACGCGATGAACTGAACGACGAACTGGTGATGTACGACGGTCAGCTCATGCGCTACAGCCAATTGCCGGCAGCCAACTTCAACCGCCCTTGGACGGCGCGGGTTACCACCATCACCCACGTACCGCAGGTGAACATGACGCTAAGCAACTTCCTGCGCTACCGAGCCGGGTATGAGCAGATCGTGGCAGACGGGACCATCGAGGTTGGGGGAACCACCTACGACAATTACAACTTCGGCGAGGTCAACGCGGCATTCACCTGGGACCTACGCGCCAAATGGGACATTCCGGTGGTGCGCGACCAGTCAGCCTTCATTGCCGTGGATGTGAAGAACGTCCTGGATGAAGTAGCCGAAATTTACAGCAGCTCTGGCTACAAGTACGAAATGGGCCGCCAATACTGGCTCGAAGTCGGCTACCAATTCTAAGAAGGCACGCGCCCATGCATCCCGTGAAATCGCTCTTCACGGCACTGGCAGCGCTGCTGCTCGGTGCCTGTGCGTCCCTGCCCGACGGCGATACGCCGCTGCAGTGGCACCCAATGGTCATTCGTGGCGAGCTGCCCAATGGCCTGCGCTACAACCTGATCCCCGTCGATGAGCAAAAAGGCCGGCTGGATATGCGCCTGACGGTGCACGCCGGCTCGGTGGACGAGGCCGACGATCAGGTTGGCGTCGCCCATCTGCTCGAGCACCTGGCCTTCTACAGCCACGGCGTTGAACCGCTCGATGTGCGCCAGCGCCTGCAAAAATCCGGCTGGCAGCAGGGCCGGCATTTCAATGCAGTGACCAGCTACGACCGCACCCAATACCTGCTCAGCCCGCCCAATGGAGTCGAGAGCAGCGAGCTGGCGCTACAGACCCTGGCCAACATGGCCTTCGCCGCCGACTTCACCGCGGAGGACCTGCAACGCGAGCGTCCCATCGTCATTGAGGAATGGCGCGGCGGCCTGGGTGTGGCCCAGCGCATGAACGCCAAGCGCACCGCTGCCCAGCGCACCGGCTCGCGTTACCCCGCGCACCGCACCATCGGCAACCGCAAGGCCATCGAGCAGGCGCAACTGGAGGCGCTGCAGGCCTTTCAGCAGCGCTGGTACCTGCCTAACAACATGGTGCTGAACGTCGTTGGCGACTTCGAGCCGCAGCAGCTGATCGCGCAGATCGAGCAGGCGTTCGCCAAGCCCCAACGCGGCGACGTGCCGAGTCGCGAGCACCTGGAGCTGCCACTGGACGACAGGCTGAAGGTGTTTCGCGTACAGGACAGCCAGAGCGGCAGCAACCAGGTTGCCCTGCTGTTTCGCTTCAGCCAGCTCGACAGTCGCGAACAGACCCGCGCCGCCAGCCGAGACCGGCTGATCGACCGCTTGGCCCTCAGCGTGCTGTCGCGTCAGTTGCGCCGCCAGCCATTGGATGAAACCCAGACTGGCAGCCTTACCGCCGTGAAGACCCAGATCGGCCGGCGCAGCGGCGTGCTGGCCGTGGCCGCCGCGGTCAAGGGGCAGCACCACGAGCAGTCGCTGCAGACGTTGCTGCGCGAGCTGCAGCGGATCGACCGCCATCCGCTGCACGAGGACGACGTGCAGGCCGTGAAGGACGATATCCGGCGCATCGCCGAACGCATGCTGAGCGATCCGGCACCACGTGACTTCGATGGCTGGGTGCGCCAGCTCAATGACGCGACCCTTGCCGAGCGGGTGCTGCAGGAACCCGCAGCCATCGCCCGCATCACTCTAAGCAACCTGGACACCATCGACGCAGACGACCTGCAGCAGCGCATCCGCAGCTGGCTGGCTAGCCCGGATCGGGTGCTGCAGCTCAGCGCGCCGGGTGGCATGGAACTGGAACTGCCCACGGCCGCCAGCGTGCTACAGCAATGGCAGATCCTGGCCGATACCGGGCTGGCCGCACCGCTGCCACCCGCTGCCCAGGCGGAGGTCGTGGCCCCCACACTGAGCAGCGCCTTGCCCGCGGGCCGCATTGTCGAGCGGCGCAGCTTCACTGCAGAAAAGGTCGAGCACTGGCAACTGAGCAACGGCGACCGCCTGGTATGGCTGCGCCGCCCCGGCGCCGACGGCAAGGTACAGTTGCGTGTCGATTCCAATGCCGGCTTTGGTTACCGGGGCGGGTTGCCCTGGCGCGCCCAGATCGCCAGCCAGTTGGCCCTGCAGACCGCACCGAGCGGCTGGAGCGATGAACAGCTGAGCGCCTGGACGAAGCGCGAAGGCGTGCAACTGTCCTTCGACCAGCAGGCCAGCCGCCTGCAAGCCCAGGGCAGCGCTGCACCACCGCAACTGGCAAGCCTGCTGGCCCTCTACCAGACGCGGCAGATGCGCACCACCCTGGACGAGCAGGCCTATCGCGACAGCGTCGAGCAATTGCGCGATCAGTTGCAGCGCCAGCGCGACAATGTGCGCAGCGAGCAGGACGCTACCTGGCGACGCTTGAAGCAGGGCCAGGACGACTGGCAGGCACCCACTGCCGAGGCGCTGAGCGCGTTGCGCCGCAGCCAGCTGGAGGCCGACTGGCAGCGCCAGGCCGCCGCCCCGGTAACCTATTACCTGATGGCCGACCTGCCCGAGGCCGAGCTACAGGCACTGGTCAGCCGCTACCTGGCCGCCATCCCGCGGGGCGAACCCTTGAACGCCACGCCACTGGCGCGCCTGCCCGGTCGGCGCCAGACCTCGCTGGCCATCGCCCTGGAGCCACGCGCCGGCCTGTATGCCAGCAGCTACAAGCCCCACACCTGGAACCCGGCCGATGCCGCGCGCATTGCCGCCCTGCGTGAAATCGCCAACGCCGAACTCAAGCAACGCTTGCGTGGCGATGCCACCGGCATCTACCGCCTGCGTTTCGACAGCGAACTGAGCCCGGAGCATCAGCGCATCGACAGCGAGCTGCATTTCAGCAGTGCCCCGCAACGGGCCGAGGAGCTCTGGCAACTGGCTCGGGAAACCCTGGCCGCGCTGCCGGAGGCGGTCACCGAACAGCGCGTGATGGCCCTGCGCCAGGAGCTGGCCCGCAAGGAAAACCAGCGTCGGGAAGACCCGGCCACCCAACTGCATCGGCTGGTGCTCAGTGAGCGAGCCTGGGGCGACCCGCGTTACCTCAGCGAACAGGAGCAGTTACCCGCAGCGCTGGAAACAGCGGCGATGAAGCGCCTGGCCCGGCAGATCTTCCCGCCGGACAACGAAGTACGCATGCAGGTACTACCCGCCGAGGGCGCCGGCTCGTGAATACCTTGCGACTGTTCTTCAAGCTGGCCAGGCCGTTCTGGTGCAGCCGCGCCGGCTGGTCGGGCTGGGCGCTACTGGCGCTGGCATTGGCTATGGGCGCCGGCCTGGTGCAGGTCAACGTGTACATCAACGAATGGAGCAAAGTCTTTTACGACACCCTGGCAACCTTCGACGGTAGCGCCCTGCTTGGCCTCATGGGCCAGTATGCAGTTGCCATCGGCGTGCTGATCGGCGCCATCGTCGCCAAGGACTGGTTCAACAAGGCGTTGGTGCTGCACTGGCGCCAGCACCTCAACGACCATCTACTGGAACGCTGGCTGGGCGAGCGCCGCTACTATCGCCTGGGCCTTGGCGGCGAGCCTGACCACCCGGATCAACGAATCGCCGAGGACGCCTACCTGTTGACCGAGAAGACCGTGGGCATCGTCGTCTCGCTGTTTATCAACAGCCTGCAGATCGGTGCCTTCGTCAGCATTCTCTGGCAATTGTCCGGTACCCAGACCTTCACCATCGCCGGTCATGCGCTGACCATCGACGGTTATCTGGTTTGGGCCGCGCTGCTCTACACCGCCGTCGGCACCCTGCTCACCCACTGGCTGGGACATCCGCTGCACGGCCTGAACTACGAACGCCAGCGCAGCGAGGCGGCCTTTCGTACCGACCTGATGCGCAAGCGCGAACATGCCGAGCAAATTGCTTTGTATGCCGGCGAAGGCGCCGAGCGGAAAAGTCTGGGGCTGCGCTTTGCGGCCATCGCCGACAATTGGCGCGGGCTGATGCGCCGGGAACTGAAGCTGGGGATCTTCACCGCGGGTTACAGCCGTATCAGCAATATCGTGCCGGTGTTTATCGCCCTGCCGCTGTTTCTCGCCAAAACCATCACCCTCGGCGGGCTGATGCAGATTCGCAGCGCTTTCACCGCCGTCCAGGGCTCGCTGAGCTGGTTCATCTTCTCCTACCGCGACCTGGCTGAATGGAGTGCCACGGTGCAGCGCCTCGGCCAGTTCCAGCAGGCCATGGAGCGCCTGCAGCCGATCGACCTTCACCACGGTGAAACCCTCAGCACCTGCGGGCTGGACGTGCTGCGGCCCAACGGCGAGCCGCTGCTGTGCGGCCTGGCACTGCAGGCGCGCCCCGGCGAATGGCTGCGCCTGGCCGGCGCCAGCGGCCTGGGCAAGACCACCCTGCTGCGTACCCTGATGGGCCTCTGGCCGCACCACCGTGGCAGTTGGCAACTGCCCGGCGGGCGCAGCCTGCTGCTGCCGCAAAAGCCCTACCTGGCCAGCGGCCGACTGGATGAAGCACTGGCCTACCCCGCGGCGCAGGTGCCGAACACCCTGGAATTGATTGGCGCCCTGCAGGATGTCGGCCTCGGCCATCTGGCCAGCGAACTGGAACGGGACGCCGAGTGGGGGCGTGAGCTTTCCGGCGGCGAACAGCAGCGCCTGGCCGTGGCCCGCGCGCTGCTCTACCGGCCCGATACCCTGTACCTCGACGAGGCCACCAACCAGCTCGACGAGCAGGCCGCCTGCGGGCTCCTCATGCGACTACGCGAGCGCCTGCCAGGCTGCACGCTGATCGGCGTCAGCCATCAACCGGCGGTGCAACGCCTGTACGAGCGCAGTATCGATTTGCAGGAGTGTGGGGCCGCATGCAAGCCATTGGTGCGGGACGCGACCACGGCCTAAGAGCCTGTTTATAATCTTTAAGCTCAGGTTCGGCGACTTTGGCGACTATAAGTGGAGGGAGCGGCCGTTCCGCCGCTTTGCTTTTTTGGTGCTCCTCATGCGACAAAATTAGCAGGCGACACCAATCGCCCCTTCAGGAGGCCGAGCGGAATCGTTGTGGAGAGGGTTGAGCGGCATGGATGCCGCGAGAGCCGCGATGGGCCAGGGATGGCCCTTTGCGGCGTGCCCTCGGAGCGATGATGGAGCGAGGGAATCCCAGCGAAACTGGGGCCGTATGTCGGGGCTAGACCTTTTGGTTTCTTTTGGGGCAATGCCAAAAGAAACCCGCTCGTCAGAGCGGAACCGAACGTATGAGCAACGCGATAACGATGGAAAACCATAGTTCACGCATCGCATGTCGGGCGTAAAGAGCTCGCGGCTAAAGCCGCTCCTACGCCATCGCTGAATGTCTACTCCTGCCTTGTAGTTGCCGCTTCATGCGCAGATAAGACTTTGAACAGGCGCTAAGAACCTGTTCAAAGTCTGCTGCGCGTCGGCACTGCGGATTGCCGGCCTCGCCGTGCGAGACCCGGTCAACGGAGAAGCGACTCGGCAGCGGGACCGGCGCCGAGTCGCGCAGCTTCAGCGAGCGTACTCGCCAGCGGCTTCGGGCTGGTATTCGACTGCCAGCAGGGTCAGCTTGAGTTCCTTGCCGCCTGGAGCCGGCCAGTCGATGTGCTGGCCGACGCTCAGGCCCAACAGGGCTGCGCCCACCGGGGCGAGGATCGATACCTTGCCCTCGCCGCCAGCATCCTGGGGATAGACCAGGGTCAGGTGGTAGTCCTTGCCACTTCCTTCCTCGCGGCAATGCACGCGCGAATTCATGGTCACCACGCCGGCCGGAATCTGGTCATGACCGACCACTTCGGCGCGATCCAGCTCGGCCTGCAGGGCCTCGGCGGTAGGGCCAAAATCATCGAGGTCATCGAGTAGCTGCTCGAGGCGCTGCAGATCGAGACGGGTAATGGTGATGGACGGTGTGCTGGCCATGGTGCGGGCATATCTCCTTTGCTGGACGCCAAAAAAGCAAAACCCCATCGAGACGACGGGGTTTTGCAGAAACTGTTTTGCAGAAGCTAGGCCGACCGTAACACAGCCACCCAAATAAACAAGAGCCGGGTCAGTCGAGGTTCAGACGCTGCTCGGCGAGGGCGCGGATGGCACGGCGGCGCTCGTCGCTGGCGTTGCCCCATTCGAGGATTTCCGCCAGCAGCCGCCCGCAGCCAAGGCAGCGCTCGGCCTCGTTCAGACAACAGCGCCGGCGGCAGGGCGAGGCCACCGCAACGGCGCCCGACGCCGGCTCATCGCTATCTTCAGATTTCATCGAACTCGAGTTCGGCGCCGGCCTGTTCGGCGACGATGCGCTCGAGCATTTCGCTCAGCAACTCATCGCTGCTGTCGCAGATCCAGCGCTGGTTGTCCTCGTCGTAATCGAAGTGGAAACCACCGGAGCGGGCCGCCAGCCACAGCTGACGCAGCGCCGGCTGGCGGCTGAAGATCAGTTGCGAGCCATTGTCGAAACGCACCGTCAGCACGCCCGCGGAGTTCTCCAGATCGATGTCCAGGTCGCTGTCGTCGAAGATGTCTTCCAGCGCCTGCTGCACCGCATCGACCAGGTCGTGGAAACGGGCTTCGCTCAAACTCATTGCACTTACCTCATGAAAAATTCTGCTGCATCGGACCGACGCAAAGCATGGGCGCGTCGTTGCCCGCACATGCCGGCAGGCCAGGGCAAAGGCCCGCCGGACGGGAACCCCGGCGCATAGGCAACATGCCGGGGGGTCGGTATACTCGGGGGCAATTATGCTTTATTACAAGGATTTGACCATGAAGCGGCTGCTCACTGCCCTCATCGCGCTCGTCGCCGTTACCACCCTGCTCGGCGGCTGCGGCCAGAAAGGCCCGCTGTACCTGCCGGATGATAACCAGTCCTCCGCCTCGCAAGACAGATAAGGGCCGCCCATGAACACCTTCGAATACCGCGACGGTTCGCTGTTCGCGGAAGGTGTGGCGTTGTCCGCCATTGCCCAGCGCTTCGGCACGCCCACCTACGTCTACTCGCGCGCTCATATCGAGGCACAGTACCGCGCCTACGCCGATGCGCTGGCCGGCATGCCGAATCTGGTGTGCTTCGCGGTCAAGGCCAACTCCAACATCGGCGTGCTGAACGTGCTGGCGCGCCTCGGCGCCGGCTTCGACATCGTTTCCAGCGGTGAGCTGGAGCGCGTGCTGGCGGCAGGTGGCGAGCCGAGCCGCATCGTCTTCTCCGGTGTCGGCAAGAGCCGCGACGACATGCGCCGCGCCCTGGAAGTCGGCGTGCACTGCTTCAACGTCGAGTCCAGCGTCGAGCTGGAGCGTCTGCAGAAGGTCGCCGCCGAGATGGACGTCAAGGCGCCCGTCTCGCTGCGCGTCAACCCGGACGTGGACGCCGGCACCCACCCGTACATCTCCACCGGTCTCAAGGAAAACAAGTTCGGTATCGACATCGAGCAGGCCGAGGCGGTCTACGCCCGCGCCGCCGAGCTGCCGAACATCGAAGTGATCGGCGTCGACTGCCACATCGGCTCGCAGCTGACCACCCTCGAACCCTTCCTCGATGCTCTGGATCGCCTGCTGCTGCTGGTCGACAAACTGGCCGCGCGCGGCATCGTCATCAAGCACCTGGACCTGGGCGGCGGCCTGGGTGTGCAATACCGCGACGAGCAACCGCCGCAGGTCGGCGACTACATCGCTGCCGTACGCCAGCGCCTGGCAGGCCGTGACCTGGCCCTGGTGTTCGAGCCGGGCCGTTTCATCGTCGCCAATGGCGGCGTGCTGCTGACCCAGGTGGAATACCTCAAGCACACCGAACACAAGGACTTCGCCATCGTCGATGCGGCGATGAACGACCTGATCCGCCCGGCCCTCTACCAGGCCTGGATGGAAGTCTCGGCGGTGCAGCCCCGTGATGGCGAAGCGCGCCATTACGACCTGGTCGGGCCGATCTGCGAGACCGGCGACTTCCTGGCCAAGGATCGTCAGCTGATGCTCGAAGAAGGCGACCTGCTGGCGGTTCGTTCGGCCGGTGCCTACGGCTTCGTGATGAGCTCCAACTACAACACCCGCGGCCGTGCCGCCGAGGTGATGGTGGACGGCGAGCAGGCTTACGAAGTGCGTCGCCGCGAAACCCTGGACGAGCTCTTCGCGGGCGAAAGCCGCCTGCCGGAGTGATGCCCATGTTATTGCGCTTTACCAAGATGCATGGCCTGGGCAACGACTTCATGGTCCTCGACCTGGTCAGCCAGCATGCCCACATCCAGCCCAAGCACGCCAAGCAGTGGGGCGACCGGCACACCGGCATCGGCTTCGATCAGCTGTTGCTGGTCGAGCCGCCACAGCACCCGGACGTGGATTTTCGCTACCGCATCTTCAACGCCGACGGCAGCGAAGTGGAACAGTGCGGCAATGGCGCGCGCTGCTTCGCCCGCTTCGTGCTGGACAAGCGCCTGACGGTGAAGAAGAACATCCGCGTGGAAACCAAGGGCGGCATCATCGAGCTCAACGTGCGTGCCGATGGCTTGATCACCGTGGACATGGGCGCACCACGCCTGGCACCCGAGCAGATCCCCTTCCAGGCCGATGCCGAAGCGCTTAGCTATGCCGTCGAGGTGGATGGCAGGAGCCATGAGCTGGCCGCGGTATCCATGGGCAACCCCCATGCGGTGCTGCGTGTCGATGATGTCGACGGCGCGCCGGTGCACGAACTGGGCGCGAAGCTGGAACACCATCCGCGCTTTCCGCAGCGGGTCAACGTCGGCTTCCTGCAGGTGATCGACCGTCAGCGTGGCCGCCTGCGCGTCTGGGAACGCGGCGCTGGGGAAACCCAGGCCTGCGGCACCGGCGCCTGCGCCGCCGCCGTCGCGGCGATCCGCCAGGGCTGGATGGACTCGCCCGTACAGCTGGAGCTGCCTGGCGGCAAGCTGCACATCGAGTGGGCAGGCCCCGGCCAGCCCGTTATGATGACCGGCCCCGCCGTGCGCGTGTACGAAGGACAGGTTCGCCTATGACTGACCAGCAGGATTCGCCCAAGCCCCTGGACTCGGAAACGGTCGCCGCCTACCTGCGCCTGCACCCCGAGTTCTTCATCGACCACGACGAGCTGATTCCCGAGCTGCGCATTCCGCACCAGCGTGGCGATACCGTGTCGCTGGTCGAGCGTCAGGTCAAACTGCTGCGCGAGCGCAACATCGAAATGCGCCAGCGCCTGTCGCACCTGATGGACGTGGCCCGCGACAATGACCGGCTGTTCGACAAGACCCGCCGCCTGGTGCTAGACCTGATGGACGCCAGCAGCCTCGAGGAAGTGGTCAGCTGCGTGGAAGACAGCCTGCGCCGTGAATTCCAGGTGCCGTTCGTGGGCCTGATCCTGTTCAGCGATACGCCGCTGCCGGTCGGCCGTAGCGTCAGCAGCGCCGAGGCGCACCAGGCCATCGGCGGTCTGCTGGCCGGCGGCAAGACAATCTGCGGCGTGCTGCGCGAGCACGAGCTGAATTTCCTGTTCGGCGAAGCCGGTGCCGACGTTGGCTCCGCAGCGGTGGTGGGCCTGTCCCATCAAGGGCTGCACGGCGTGCTGGCGATCGGCAGTGCCGATGCGCAGCACTACAAGAGCTCGCTGGGCACGCTGTTCCTCGGTTACATCGCCGAAGTGCTGTCGCGCGTGCTGCCACGTTTCTCCGCGCCGCTGCGCTCGGTCAGGTAACGCGCCGTCCACAAGGGCGCAGGCATTGCGCCCTCTCGTCACGGAGCCGCCCATTGATGCTTGCCGCCCACCTGGATGCCTACCTCGAACACCTGCGCAGCGAACGGCAGGTGTCGGCCCATACCCTGGATGGCTATCGCCGCGACCTCACCAAGCTGCTCACCTATTGCGAGCGCGAAGGCCTGGCCGACTGGGCGGCGCTCGACATTGCCCGTCTGCGCCGTCAGGTCGCGCGCCTGCACAAAGACGGCCAGTCAGCGCGCAGCCTGGCGCGCCTGCTCTCGGCGACCCGCGGCCTATACCGCTATCTGATTCGCGAAGGCCATTGCCGCCACGACCCGGCAACCGGCCTGACCCCGCCCAAGGGCGAACGCAAGCTGCCCCGGGTGCTGGACGTGGACCGCGCCACCCAGTTGCTCGACGGCGCCCAGGAAGACGACTTCATCGCCCGCCGCGATCACGCCATGCTCGAGCTGTTCTATTCGTCTGGTTTGCGCCTGTCGGAGCTGGTGGCGCTGAACCTCGACTGGCTCGATCTACCCGCCGGTCTGGTGCGCGTCACCGGCAAGGGCAGCAAGGTGCGCGAGCTGCCAGTGGGCAGCAAGGCCCGTGAAGCCCTGCAGCAATGGCTGCCGCTGCGGGCACTGGCCAACCCGGCCGATGGCGCGGTATTCATCAGCCGCCAGGGCCGGCGCATCGGCGCCCGCGCCGTGCAGTTGCGGGTGCGCCAGGCGGGCGTCAGCGAACTCGGCCAGCACATTCATCCGCACATGCTGCGCCACTCGTTCGCCAGCCATATGCTCGAATCGTCCCAGGATCTGCGCGCGGTGCAGGAGCTGCTTGGCCACGCCGATATCGCCACCACGCAGGTCTATACCCATCTGGACTTCCAGCACCTGAGCAAGGTCTACGACAGTGCTCACCCACGGGCCAAGCGCCGCAAGGAACAGGATTCATGAGCATTCGCCTGATCACCTTCGACCTCGACGATACGCTGTGGGACAACCGCCCGGTGATTCTCGGTGCCGAAGCCGCCATGCGTGACTGGATCAGCGTCCATGCACCGCGTCTGGCGAGCCAGCCGGTGGATCACCTGGGCCAGGTTCGCGGTCGTCTGCTGGAGGTCGAACCCAACCTGAAATACCGCCTCAGCGAGCTGCGCCGACGCACCCTGCGCCATGCACTGGAGGGCGTCGGCCATGCCCCCGAGGAAGCCGCGCAGTTGGCCGAGGCCGCCTTCCAGGCGATGCTCGAAGCGCGCCACGCCATCACCTTCTTCAGCGACACCGTCACCACCCTGGAGCTGCTGGCCAATCAATACAGCCTGGGCGTGATCACCAACGGCAATGCCGACGTGCGTCGCCTGGGCCTGGCGGACTACTTCAGTTTCATCCTCTGCGCCGAAGAACTGGGCGTCGGCAAACCCGATCGCAGGCCGTTCGAGGAGGCCCTTGCCCGCTCCGGCATGCAGGCCGAGCAGGCGGTGCATATCGGCGACCACCCCGGCGACGATATCGCCGGGGCGCAGGCGGCTGGGTGGCGTGCGGTTTGGTTCAACCCCGAGGGCAAGGCCTGGGCCGGTGAGAAAGAAGCCGACGCGCAGATCCGTAGCCTGGGTGAGCTGCCGGCGCTGCTGCAGCGCTGGGCCTCGATGACTTGAGAAGAGTTGGACAAAGCACAATCGACTGATTTCGGCACTGATGTGCACCGGGTCGTAGAGCCTGCGTAAAGGTGCTGTGACGGGAGACAAATTCGTGAGAGCGGCTTCTGTTGAAGAGACCGAAAGCCTCGCGACTGAAGCCGCTCCCACATCGTCTGCTCGATCAGCTCGTGTTTTCGCTAAATATGACAGCCGCCACAAACGCAAAAGCCCGCCTGATAGAGGCGGGCTTTTGCATTCAAATCCAGCGTTCGCGTCAGATGGGGCGACTGCCGTACTTGCTGTCAGGCTTCTTGGGCGGGTCGGAAACGACGTTGGGCTCCACTTCCTGAACCTTGCCACCACGGGACAAGAACTCTTCCATGGCGCGCGCCAGCGCATCGCGTTCCTTCTGCTTGGCTTCTACGCTCGGCAGCTCCTCGACTTCAACGGCCTTCTTGGCTTTGCCCTTGGCGGGCGCTGCACTATCGGACTCGCTGTCGTCATCGGCGACATCCCCATCAGCAGCCGCCAGCTCCTCGCCGTCGTCCTCGTCTGCGCCTTCCAGTTCGTCTTGTTCCAGTTCTTCGTCGCTCATGTTCAGCCTCATGACTTGCGAAAAGCAGGTTAGTTATAGCCCAGTCGTACGACGTTGCCGAACGCCTGGAAAAAATTCAATTTGCCGTACCTTGCAAGGTTGCCAGCACACGGCGGGCGCCACCGTGTTCGCGGTGTTCGCCCAGGTAAATCCCTTGCCAGGTGCCCAGCGCCAAGCGTCCGTTACTCACTGGCAGCTGCAACTGAACGCCGAGCAGGCTCGACTTGAAATGCGCTGGCAGATCGTCCGGGCCTTCGTCACAGTGCTCGTAACCTGTCGCATCCTGGGGCACGAGGCGGCCAAAGAAACGCTCGAAGTCACGACGCACTGCCGGGTCGGCATTCTCGTTGACGGTTAACGACGCCGACGTGTGTTGCAGCCACAGGTGTAACAGACCCACCCTGTAGCTCGCCAGTTCCGGTAATGCATCCAGCAGTTCATCGGTCACCAGGTGGAAGCCTCGTGCCCTTGGCCGCAGGGTGATCAGCCGTTGCTGCCACATGCTCGTCGCCCTCGTTTTTCAACGCGCGCATTCTAGCGTGCCGGAAAAAAAAGCAAAGGGCGCCTGAGCGCCCTTTTGCCGGTATTGACCATCATTTTTACTGATGATGGTCGGCGCCCTGCGCCTCCCCCATCATTTCTTGCCGGTGAACTCGGGATAGGCTTCCATCCCGCACTCGACCAGGTCGACGCCGTCGTACTCTTCTTCCTCGGAAACCCGCAGGCCGACGACTGCCTTGATGATGCTCCAGACGATCAGGCTGGCGATGAACACCCAGGCGAAGATGCAGGCGATACCCAGCAGCTGAGCGCCCAGGCTGGATTCGGGGTTGGTCAGGCAGACCGCCAGGGTGCCCCAGATACCCGCCGCACCATGCACGGAGATGGCACCGACCGGGTCATCGATCTTGATCTTGTCGAAACCGAGGATGGCGAACACCACCAGCACGCCACCCACGCCGCCGATCAGGGTGGCCTGCAGCGCGGTCGGGGTCAGCGGCTCGGCGGTGATCGACACCAGGCCGGCGAGCGCACCGTTGATGGCCATGGTCAGGTCCGCCTTGCCGAACAGGATGCGTGCGACGATCAGCGCGGCGATCAGGCCACCGGCTGCGGCCATGTTGGTATTGACGAACACCTGGGCCACGGCGTTGGCGTCTTCGATGGTGCTCATCTTCAGCTGCGAGCCACCGTTGAAGCCGAACCAGCCCATCCACAAGATGAACATGCCCAGGGTCGCCAGCGGCAGATTGGCACCCGGAATGGCGTTTACCTGGCCATTGGCGCCGTACTTGCCCTTGCGCGCACCGAGCAGGATCACCCCGGCCAGAGCAGCCGCGGCGCCAGCCATGTGCACCACGCTGGAGCCGGCGAAATCGAGGAAACCGGCGGCGTCGAGGAAGCCACCGCCCCATTTCCAGAAGCCCTGGATCGGGTAGATGACCGCGGTCATCACCACCGCGAAGGCGATGAACGACCAGAGCTTCATGCGCTCGGCCACCGCGCCGGAGACGATCGACATGCAGGTGGCGGCGAACACGATCTGGAAGAAGAAGTCCGAGCGGGCTGCGTAGTACGGGGCATCTTCGCCACCAGCCAGTACCGACTCGACGGTGTTTTCGTCACCGATCAGAAAACCGAAGCTCGGCACAATGCCGCCCTCGGGGCTGGAATACATGATGTAGTAGCCGATCAGCAGATACATGATGCAGGCGATGGCGAACAGCGCCACGTTCTTGGCGAGAATCTCGGTGGTGTTCTTGGCTCGCACCAGGCCTGCTTCGAGCATGGCGAAGCCGGCGGCCATCCACATGACGAGAGCGCCACAGATCAGGAAGTAGAAGGTATCGAAACCGTACTGCAGAGCAGTCAGTGCTGTGTTGTCCATTTTTATTCACCTCTGGCCGTTGCGCACGGGCGTGCGCTGTGCGGTCGAGGCGCCCGGGTTGGCTCCGGGCGCACTCCGTGTGCTGTCGGCCCGCCACAGAAAGCGGGCCGCTGGTACTTACAGGATGTAACCGCGCTCGTTGTGCTGAGCCAGGTCGAGGCCGACCGACTCTTCTTCTTCGGTGACACGCAGGCCCATCACGGCATCGATGACCTTGAGGATCACGAAGGTGACGATGGCGGTGTAAATCACAGTGACGGCTACGCCCTTGAACTGGATCCACAGTTGCAGGCCGATGTTCTCGACCTCACCGAAGCCACCCAGGGCTGGTGCTGCGAACACACCGGTCAGCAGCGCGCCGACGATGCCACCCACGCCGTGCACGCCGAACACGTCCAGCGAGTCGTCGTAGCCCAGCTTGCGCTTGAGGCTGGTGGCGCAGAAGAAGCAGATCACGCCGGAAGCCAGGCCGATGATCATCGCGCCCATCGGGCCGACGGTGCCGGCAGCCGGGGTGATGGCGACCAGGCCGGCGACCACACCCGAGGCAATGCCCAGTGCACTGGGTTTGCCGTGAGCGACCCACTCGGCGAACATCCAGGCCAGCGCCGCGGCGGCAGTGGCGATCTGGGTGACCAGCATGGCCATGCCAGCGGTCTGGTCAGCGGCGGCAGCGGAGCCGGCGTTGAAGCCGAACCAGCCGACCCACAGCATCGCTGCACCGATCAGGGTGTAACCCAGGTTGTGCGGCGCCATGGCCACGCTCGGGAAGCCCTTGCGCTTGCCGAGCACGATGCACGCTACCAGGCCGGCGATACCGGCGTTGATGTGCACCACGGTGCCGCCAGCGAAGTCGAGCACGCCCCAGTCCCACATCAGCGCACCGTCGCCGCCCCAGACCATGTGCGCGATCGGCGCGTAGACCAGGGTGAACCAAACGGTCATGAACACCAGCATCGCGGAGAACTTCATGCGCTCGGCGAAGGCACCGACGATCAGCGCCGGGGTGATGATGGCGAAGGTCATCTGGAAGGTGATGAATACGCTTTCCGGGAATGCCGAGGTCAGCGATTCCTTGGTCAGGTTGCCGAGGAACATGTTGCCCAGGCCGCCGACGAAGGAGCTGAAGTTGGTGACACCGGCTTCCATCCCGGTGGTATCGAACGCCAGGCTGTAGCCGTAGGCGAACCACAGCAGGCTCATCAGCGCGGTGATGGCGAAGCACTGCATCATGACCGACAGCACGTTCTTGGAACGCACCATGCCGGCGTAGAACAGCGCCAGGCCCGGAATGGTCATGAACAGCACCAGGGCGGTGGCGGTCAGCATCCAGGCCGTGTCACCGGAATTAAGCGTTTTCTCCTGAGCCATGACCAGGCCTGGGAAAAACAGGGACGAAAGGGCTCCAAGCCCTGCGATTTTTCGCAGAGTCATGATTTAACTCCTGGGACGATTTTGGGGGGTGGGGGCGGAGCTTTAGATCGCGTCGGTATCGGTTTCGCCGGTACGGATGCGGATCGCCTGTTCCAGGTTTACGACGAAAATCTTGCCGTCACCGATCTTGCCGGTGTTGGCGGCCTTGGTGATGGCCTCGATGACGCGGTCCAGCTGATCGTCGGCAATGGCGACGTCGATCTTCACCTTGGGCAGGAAATCGACGACATATTCAGCGCCGCGGTACAGCTCGGTGTGGCCCTTCTGGCGGCCGAAGCCTTTCACTTCGGTGACGGTGATGCCTTGCACACCGATTTCCGACAGCGATTCGCGGACGTCGTCCAGCTTGAACGGCTTGATGATGGCAGTGACTAGTTTCATGAAACTCTCTCCCGTGTAAGGTGGACTTGCCCCAGGAATTGTTACCCCGGCTCAAGTCTAAGCTCAGTGTCTGGCTTTTGTATGCATCGGTTGCCAAGACGGGCTGACCAACTGCTCGCGGCGAACCCTTCCCGCCCGTTCGTGACAACCGAACCGCATCGGTGCATGGGTCATGAGCGTCTAAGCAGAAATCTTGCCAATACCGGCAAAACGCCGCTTTTCAGGAACTTACGGGCCTGTGGGCGACAGTGATGGGCGTCACACCAAGGTGGTCGCACCAGAAGAGCGCCAAACCGCACCGCGCCATGCACACAATTAGTGCGCAAACAGCTTGCCGGCTGCCAAAAATCACCGTGCTACACTGCCGCCAGTTCATTCTGGAAGGTTCCCATGCTGCCACCCAAAGCGTTGCTCGATGCCCTCAGCAGCCAGGCCAGTCGCCTGCTCAGCGGCGACAACCCGCTGCCCCGCAGTGAAATCGAAAGCCAGCTCAAGGCACTATTGCAGAGCAGCTTCAGCAAACTGGATCTGGTCAGCCGCGAGGAATTCGACAGCCAGATGGTCGTACTGGCCCGCACCCGCGCGCGACTCGAAGCCCTGGAAGCCAAGGTCGCCGAACTCGAAACGCGCACCGCAACGACGCAACAGGCGCCGGTCGAGTAGCCTGACGGGCCGGGCGTGATCAGGGAGTGAATCGATGTCGCTGGCCATAGTCCATAGTCGCGCTCAGGTCGGCGTCGATGCTCCCAGCGTCACCGTCGAAGCCCACCTGGCCAACGGTCTGCCTTCTCTGGCCCTGGTCGGGCTGCCGGAAACCGCGGTCAAGGAATCCAAGGATCGCGTACGCAGCGCCATTCTCAATTGCGCGCTGGATTTCCCACCCCGCCGTATCACCTTGAATCTCGCGCCAGCGGACCTGCCCAAGGATGGTGGCCGCTTCGATCTGGCCATTGCCCTGGGCATTCTTGCCGCCAGCGGCCAACTACCCGGCGAATCCCTTACCAGCCTCGAATGCCTTGGCGAGCTCGCCTTGTCCGGTGCAATCCGCCCGGTACAGGGCGTGCTGCCTGCAGCACTGGCGGCCCGGCAGGCCGGGCGCACTCTGGTGGTGCCAAAGGAAAACGCCGAGGAAGCCAGCCTGGCTACCGGCCTCACCGTGCTGGCGGTCGATCATCTGCTGGAGCTGGTGGCGCACCTGAACGGCCAGACGCCGCTGGCGCCCTACCAGGCCCAAGGCCTGCTGCGTCACACCCAGCCCTATCCGGACCTCGCCGAAGTGCAGGGGCAGATCGCCGCCAAGCGTGCCCTGCTGGTTGCTGCCGCAGGCGGCCATAACCTGTTGTTGAGCGGGCCGCCCGGTACTGGCAAGACCCTGCTGGCGAGCCGCCTGCCCGGCCTGCTGCCGCCGCTGACCGAGGAAGAAGCCCTGCAGGTCGCCGCGATTCGCTCGGTGGCGAGCCACACTCCGTTAAATAATTGGCCGCAGCGCCCCTTCAGGCACCCGCACCACAGTGCATCCGGCCCGGCGCTAGTGGGGGGCGGCAGTCGCCCGCAGCCAGGAGAAATTACTCTGGCCCATCATGGCGTGCTGTTTCTGGACGAGTTGCCCGAGTTCGATCGCCGCGTGCTGGAAGTGCTTCGCGAGCCCCTGGAAAGCGGCCATATCGTGATTGCCCGCGCCCGCGACAAGGTCAGCTTCCCTGCCCGCTTCCAACTGGTGGCGGCCATGAACCCCTGCCCCTGCGGTTTTCTCGGCGATCCCAGCGGGCGTTGTCGCTGCAGCCCGGAGCAGATCCAGCGTTACCGCGGCAAGCTCTCCGGACCATTGCTCGACCGCATCGACCTGCACATTACCGTGGCCCGCGAGAGCACCCAGCTCGATGCCCCGGCAGATAACGGCGAAACCAGCGAGGCGGCTGCCGGCCGCGTTGCGGCAGCACGGGATATCCAACTGCAGCGACAGGGCACCGCCAACGCCTTTCTCGACCTGCCTGGGCTGCGCACTCATTGCCATCTGGCTGATGAAGACCGCCAGTGGCTGGAGCACGCCTGCGAGCGCCTTACGCTGTCGCTGCGCTCTGCCCATCGCGTGCTGAAAGTGGCGAGAACCCTGGCCGACCTGCAGGCCGAGGAGCGCATCAGTCGCCAGCATCTGGCCGAGGCGCTGCAGTACCGCACCAGCCTGTGAGCCTGCGCAAATAAGCTGAACGAAACGGCTAGTGGCTTATCGATAGCAGGCGTGGCCACTAATCCGATTACCGGTGATGCTACAATCGCGGGCCTTCCGCTTTTGGCGGCCATCCGAAAAACCGAGTCGCATTTCCATCCTGCCATCTTCCCGATACGGCCTACGCTGCTCCGGGAATATGCACGTAGTGGACTGACTCTGACCAAGGAGAGCTAGCTCAATGGGGGCAAACTTGTCTTCCCGCTCCACCCTCAACCCGCCGGTGTTCTTCGGCTCGACCTTTCTGATCGCCTGCCTGGTGATCTACAGCACGGCCTTCAAGGACAACGCCCAGAGCGTGTTCGGCGCCACCCAGGCCTGGATCATCGAGAATGCCAGTTGGGTCTATATCCTTTCCGTCGCGCTAATCTTGCTGTTCGTGGTGTTCCTGGCCATGAGCCGTTTCGGCGACATCAAGCTCGGCCCCGACCACAGCGAGCCCGAATACAACAACACCACTTGGTTCTCCATGCTGTTCTGCGCCGGCATGGGCATCGGCCTGATGTTCTTTGGCGTGGCCGAGCCGGTGATGCACTTCATCGACCCGCCAGTGGGCGACCCGCAGACGGTCACCGCGGCGAAGGAAGCGATGAAGCTGACGTTCTTCCACTGGGGCCTGCACGCCTGGGCGATCTACGCCATCGTCGCGCTGATCCTGGCCTACTTCGCCTTCCGGCATAACCTGCCGCTGACCCTGCGCTCGGCGCTGTATCCCTTGATCGGCGACCGCATTTACGGCCCCATCGGCCATGCGGTGGATATCTTCGCGGTCATCGGTACCGTGCTCGGCGTGGCCACTTCGCTGGGCTACGGCGTGCTGCAGATCAACACCGGGCTCAATCATCTCTACGGCCTGCCGACCACCACCACGGTGCAGATCGGCCTGTTGATCTTCACCATGCTGCTGGCGACCATTTCCGTGGTCAGCGGCCTGGACAAGGGCATCCGCCGCCTGTCCGAGCTCAACATGCTGCTGGCCGTAGGGCTGCTGCTGATCGTGCTGGTACTCGGCCCCACCGTGTTCATCATGCAGACCTTCGTGCAGAACACCGGCGGCTACCTGTCGGAGATCGTCAGCAAGACTTTCAACCTCTACGCCTACGAGCCGACCGACTGGATCGGCGGTTGGACCCTGTTCTACTGGGGCTGGTGGCTGTCCTGGTCGCCCTTCGTCGGCCTGTTCATCGCACGCATCTCCCGCGGCCGCACCATCCGCCAGTTCATCAGCGGTGTGCTGGTGGTACCGGCCGGCTTCACGCTGCTGTGGATGACCGTGTTCGGCGATACCGCGATTCACATGATCCTGGTCGACGGGATTACCGACCTCGCTGAAGCCGTCAATCAGGACAGCTCCCTGGCCCTGTTCGCCTTTCTCGAGCATTTCCCGCTGTCGATGATCCTGTCGCAGATCGCGGTGCTGATGATCGTGGTGTTCTTTGTCACCTCGGCGGACTCCGGCGCCATGGTGGTGGACATGCTCGCCTCCGGCGGCCAGGACCAGACACCGGTGTGGCAGCGCATCTTCTGGGCCGCGTTGATGGCGGTGGTGGCGGCTTCGCTGCTGCTCGCCGATGGCCTCAAGGCGCTGCAGACGGCGACCATCGCCAGCGCCCTGCCCTTCGTGATCGCCCTGATGGCCTCGATGTGGGGCCTGCTGCGTGCCCTGCAGATCGATGCAGCCAAACGTAACCTGCGCGACCAGGTCGCTTTAAGCCCCCGCGGTGCATCGACCCCTGGCGGCTGGCAACGTCGCCTGCGCAGCATGGTGATGCTGCCGCGCCGCTCTCACGTGAATCGCTTCATCGCCGAGACGGTGCTGCCCGCCTGCCAGCAGGTGGCCGAGGAAATGCGCAAGCAGGGGCGTGAAGCACAAGTCGAAAGCGGCGAAGATGGCCGTGTCACCCTGTCGGTCAGCCATGGTGCCGAAGCGGACTTCCAGTATCAGGTACGCCCCCGCGCCCTGATCCAGCCGAGTTTCGCCTTGCGTGACACCCGCGACGACTCCAGCGAGGAGCGCAAGTACTTCCGCGCCGAGGTTCACCTCAACGAGGGCGGCCAGGATTACGACGTGATGGGCTGGAACCGTGAAGAAGTGATCGGCGACATCCTCGACCAGTACGAGCGCCACATGCACTTCCTGCATCTGACGCGTTAAACTTCCGCAGCAACGAAAACGCCCGGGCCGTGATAGCCCGGGCGTTTTTATATCTGCCTTCCTTGCCTCTGCTGGGCAACCAGCGCTGACGGGTGGCCGGGCGCAGCATGATGAATGCGTAGCGAGCGCTGACCGCCCCGGGTGCGAAGTCGCCAGCCTCTCCAAGAGCCTGTCCACGACCTTTCGGCTCGTCTTTCAGCGCTTTGCCTGCAAAAGGCAGCAGCCGTTCGCTGATCCACTGTGGAAGCTCGCCATGCGCGCGAAAAATTGCGGGCATGGACTGGGCGTCCCCGCCCGCTCCCACAAGTACTGCATCAATGTCCGCTTCTGCCTTGCAGCAGTCTCTCTAATGTTGCCCAAAACGCTCGTGAATAGACTCTGACGGATGATGCAGGCATCGGCATGCCATTGCCGGAAATGAAAATGCCCGCCCTGCTTGCGCAGCGGGCGGGCATCGTCTTCCAGCTCACATGCCTTAGTGAGCCGGCTTGGCCTCAGGACGAGCGCCAATAGCGTTCTGGCTTTCTTCCATGACCTGCTGGATCGCCTTGCGACGGCGCTCCTCGGCGCGGTGGGTGAAGAACCACACCAGGAACGTAGCCAGCGACACGGCCAGCAGGATCAGGCTGGCAATGGCGTTGATGGCCGGCGTCACGCCCAGGCGTACCTTGGAGAACACTTCCATCGGCAGCGTGGTGGCGCCAGGGCCGGACACGAAGCTGGCCAGTACCAGGTCATCGAGCGACAAGGCGAAGGACATCATGCCGCCAGCCATCAGCGAGGGCGCGATCATCGGAATTGTGATCAGAAAGAACACTTTCCACGGCCGCGCACCGAGATCCATGGCCGCTTCTTCGATGGACAGGTCCAGCTCGCGCAGACGGGCCGATACCACCACCGCCACATAGGCCGAGCAGAACGTCGTGTGGGCAATCCAGATGGTCATCATGCCACGCTCTGCCGGCCAGCCGATCAGTTGCGCCATGGCCACGAACAGCAGCAGCAGCGACAGACCGGTGATCACTTCCGGCATCACCAGCGGCGCGGTGACCAGGCCGCCGAATAGGGTGCGGCCCTTGAAACGGCTGATGCGGGTCAGCACGAAGGCTGCCAGCGTACCCAGCGCCACCGCGGCAACCGCCGTATAGAGGGCAATCTCCAGAGAGCGCCATACGGCGCCCATCAACTGGCGGTCGTCGAGCAGGCTCCAGTACCACTTGGTCGACCAGCCGCCCCACACCGTTACCAGGCGCGACTCGTTGAACGAGTAGATCACCAGGATGACCATCGGCAGGTAGATGAACAACAGGCCGACCCACAGCATCAGCGAGGAGAAACGGAAGTTCTTCATACCCGTCCCTCCAATTCCTTAGCCCGGATTGTGGGTGAAGAGCCGGTTGAACAGAATGATCGTTGCTGTGCGCTGTATCGCGTCATACACGACCCTCCAATTCCTTAGCCTGGTTGCGATTGAACAGAATGATCGGGATCAGCAGGATCGCCAGCATCACCACCGCCAGCGCCGAGGCCACCGGCCAGTCGCGGTTGTTGAAGAATTCCTGCCACAGCACCTTGCCGATCATCAGGGTTTCCGGCCCGCCGAGCAGTTCGGGGATCACGAATTCGCCAACCACCGGGATGAACACCAGCATGCAGCCGGCGATGATGCCGTTCTTGGACAGCGGTACAGTGATCTTCCAGAAGCTGTTGAAGTTGCTCGAACCAAGGTCCGAGGCCGCTTCGAGCAGGCTCTGGTCGTGCTTCACCAGGTTGGCGAACAGCGGCAGGATCATGAACGGCAGGTACGAGTAGACGATGCCGATGTACACCGCGGTATTGGTATTGAGGATCTGCAGCGGTGCGTCGATCAGGCCGATGGTCTGCAGAAAGCCGTTGAGCAGGCCGTTGTTGCTGAGGATGCCCATCCACGCGTAGACGCGGATCAGGATCGCGGTCCAGGTCGGCATCATCACCAGCAGCAGCAGAACGGTCTGGGTTTCCTTCTTGGCCCGGGCAATGGCATAGGCCATCGGATAGCCGATGACCAGGCAGGCCAGGGTGCTGATGAAGGCGATCTTCAGCGAGCCCAGGTAGGCGGCCAGGTACAGCTCATCCTCGGTGAGGAAGATGTAGTTGCCCAGGTTCAGCACCACCTGCAGGGTGTTGTCGACCCAGGTGTAGATTTCCGTGTAGGGAGGGATCGCCACATCGGCTTCGGCGAAGCTGATCTTCAGCACGATGATGAACGGCAGCAGGAAGAACAGGAACAGCCAGATGAACGGAATGCCGATCACCAGGTGTCGGCCGTTAGGCATACGCTTGGTCAGGCTGCTCATCTTCATGATTGCAATACCACGCCACTGTCGTCTTCCCAGAACACCACCACCGGGTCATCCCAGGTCGGTCGCTTGCCGCGGCGCTCGGCGTTGGCGATGAAGCATTGCACGATCTGCCCGGAGGTCAGCTTGACGTAGTAGACCGAATGGCCGCCCAGGTAGGCGATGTCGTGAACGGTGCCGTGGCTCCAGTTGTAGTCCGGGTGCTCGTGATCGGCGGGCAGCTGGGTGGCCATCAGCAGCTTTTCCGGGCGCAGGGCATAGGTGACCTGGGTTTCCTGGGCGCGGGTACTGATGCCATGACCGATGTAGATCGGCTTGTCCAACTGCGGGCAGTCGATCACCGCGTGGTCGGTGTCATCGTGGACGATCTGCCCGTCGAACAGGTTGACGTTGCCGATGAATTCGCAGACCAGGCGGCTGGCCGGCGTCTCGTAGACGTCGATCGGGCTGCCGATCTGGGCGATCCAGCCCAGGTGCATGATGGCGATGCGCTGGGCCATGGTCATGGCCTCTTCCTGGTCATGGGTGACCATCACGCAGGTCACGCCGACGCGCTCGATGATTTCCACCAGTTCGAGCTGCATCTGCGAGCGCAGTTTCTTGTCCAGTGCGCCCATGGGCTCGTCGAGCAGCAGCAGCTTGGGGCGCTTGGCAAGCGAGCGGGCCAGGGCCACGCGCTGGCGCTGACCGCCGGAGAGCTGGTGCGGCTTGCGCTTAGCGTACTGGGTCATGTGCACCAGCTTGAGCATCTCGGCCACGCGCTCGTCGATCTCGGCCTTGGACATTCTGTCCTGCTTGAGGCCGAAGGCGATGTTGTCAGCCACGCTCATGTGCGGAAACAGCGCGTAGGACTGGAACATCATATTGATCGGTCGATCGTAGGGCGGCAGTTCGGTGATGTCCTGGCCGTCGAGGAAGATGCGTCCCTCGGTGGGCCGCTCGAAGCCGGCGAGCATGCGCAGCAGGGTTGATTTGCCCGAGCCGGAACCACCGAGCAGGGCGAAGATTTCACCCTTGTTGATGGTCAGCGAGACATCGTCGACGGCGACGGTTTCGTCGAATTTCTTGGTCACGCGCTCGATTTTGACCAGCACCTCTTTGGGTTGCTGGCTGCCCTCGATGACCTTCTTATAGGCACTGGAAGCAACTGCCATTACCAAACTCCCGCAGTATAAAGGGCGCCCGGCGAGGGCCGGGCGCTAAACGATTTCACCTACCGGACTTTATCTTGGTCCAGCTTCGCGTCATCAGGCGCTGCGCCTTGGGCGGCAGTTCGGCCATCACGTACAACTTGTCCAGCACGGCCTGCGGTGGGTACACCGACTCGTCCTGGCGAATGTCCTGGTCCATCAGCTCCCCCGCCTTGACGTTGGGGTTGGCATAGCCGACATAGTCACTGACCCCGGCGATCACCTTGGGATCGAGGAGGTAGTTGATGAAGGCATGGGCCTGCTCGACATTGCTGGCATCCTTGGGAATGGCGAGCATGTCAAACCACAGGTTGGCGCCTTCCTTGGGAATCGCATAGGCGATTTCGACGCCCTTTCCGGCTTCCGCGGCACGGTCCGATGCCTGCAAGACATCGCCCGAGTAGCCGAACGCCACGCAGATGTTGCCGTTGGCGAGGTCGGAGATGTATTTCGAGGAGTGGAAGTAGCTCACGTAGGGGCGCACTTCCATCAGCTTGGCTTCGGCCTTGGCGTAGTCATCGGCGTTCTGGCTGTTCGGATCCAGGCCCAGGTAGTTGAGCACCGAGGGGATCATCTCGTCGGCCGAATCCATGAACGACACGCCGCAGCTGGCGAGTTTCTTCATGTTCTGCGGCTCGAACAGCACGGCCCAGGAGTCGATCTTGTCGACGCCCAGCACTTCCTTGACCTTGGCGACGTTGTAGCCAATGCCGTTGGTGCCCCACAGATAAGGCACGGCGTACTGGTTACCCGGGTCGTTGGTTTCCAGCTGCTTGAGCAGCGCCGGATCGAGGTTGTTCCAATTCGGCAGCTTGCTACGGTCGAGCTTCTGGAACGCGCCCGCCTTGATCTGCTTGCCGAGAAAATGATTGGACGGCACCACCACGTCGTAGCCGCTACGGCCGGCGAGCAGTTTGCCTTCCAGGGTTTCGTTGGAGTCGAAGACGTCGTAGACCGGTTTGATGCCCGTGGCCTTCTGGAATTCGGCCAGGGTGTCCTCGCCGATGTAGTCGCTCCAGTTGTAGATATGCACGGTACCGTCCGCATGTGCCAGGGTTGCCAAGCCAACCGAAAGCGCGGTCGTTGTCAGGATCTTGCCCAGGGGAAAATGCACAGGTCGTCCTCTTCTTGTGGCTCATCACCGACTGGTGACGTATCGCGATTCAGGAGAGCGCCATGGCAACGCCACGGCACTCGACGGGTGGCGATCCACCCTCTGCCCATAAACGCAAACCGCAGTGCCAAGGCACCGCGGTCCGCAGGCGATCAGCGACCAGACTTGATCTTCGTCCAGCTACGGGTCATGGCGCGCTGGGCGGCCGGCGGCAGATCCGGGAAGGCGTACAGCTTGCCCATGGTTTCCTGGGTCGGATACACGCCCGGGTCGTTACGAATGGCCTCATCCACCAGCGGCGTGGCTTTCGCGTTGCCGTTCGGGAAGTGCACTTCGTTGGTGATTTCGGCCATGATTTCCGGCTTCAGCAGGAAATTCAGGAAGGCATGGGCCGACTCGACGTTTTCCGCATCGGCCGGGATGGCGACCATGTCGAAGAAGGCACCAGCGCCCTGCTTCGGAATGTTGTAGGAAACCTTGACCTTGCCACCGGCCTCTTCAGCGCGCGACTTGGCCTGGTAGATATCACCCGAGTAACCCACGGCCACGCAGAGGTTGCCGTTGGCCAGGTCGGAGATGTACTTGGAGGAGTGGAAATAGGTGACCGACGGGCGGATCTTCATGAACAGCGCTTCGGCTTCCTTGAGCTGCTTCGGATCGGTGCTGGTCGGCTCATAGCCCAGATACTGCATGGCGATCGGCAGGATCTCGGTTGGCGAATCGAGGAACGACACGCCGCAGGCCTTCAGCTTCTCGATGTTCTCGGGTTTGAACAGCAGATCCCAGGAATCCACAGGAGCGTTTTCGCCCAGCGCGGCCTTGACCTTTTCCGGGTTGAAGCCGATGCCGACCGTGCCCCACATGTACGGGAAGGAATACAGGTTACCCGGATCGCTGACCTCGACGGTTTTCAGCAGGTTCTTGTCCAGGTTTTCCCAGTTCGGCAACTTGGACTTGTCCAGCGGCTGGTAGACCTTGGCCTTGATCTGCTTGGCCAGGAAGCTGTTGGACGGTACCACGATGTCGTAACCCGACTTGCCGGCGAACAGCTTGGCTTCCAGGGTTTCGTTGGAGTCGAAGACGTCGTAGGTGACCTTGATGCCGGTCTCCTTGGTGAACTTCTCGATGGTGTCCGGGGCGATATAGTCCGACCAGTTGTAGACGTTCAATACCTTGCCATCTGCCTGCGCCATACCGGCCACGGCGCCGGCCAGCGTCACCGCCAGCAGAGTCTTGCCGAAAGTCTTGATCATGCGGTTCAGCTCCCTCATATGATGTCGATTAACCGGGCCGCCGTTCTACGCGGAGGGACCCATTTTTTTGGCCGGCAAGTCTGGCGACAACAGCCCCATCGCTCAAGCCCTGACAGGCAATTGATTACACCCGACCGTCGTTGCGTGCGAAAGCGCTGCAGCAGCCGTCAGGCCAGTAAAGCACGGGCGGTGAGATCCAGGCATTTGCGGGCCTTTTCCACCAGCTCGTCGATTTCGCTCTTGCTGATCACCAACGGCGGCGAAATGATCATGGTGTCGCCCACGGCGCGCATGATCAGTCCGTTTTCGAAACAGTGACCGCGGCAGATCATACCCACCGCCTTGTCGCTCGGATAACGCGTGCGGGTCTGTTTATCCTTCACCAGTTCGATGGCGCCCAGCATGCCCACACCGCGCACTTCGCCGACCAATGGGTGATCGGCCAGTTCACGCAGTCGTTTCTGCAAATACGGTGCCGTTTCTTCTCTGACCTGCTCGACGATCTTTTCTTCGCGCAGAATTCGGATGTTTTCCAGCGCCACCGCCGCCGCTACCGGATGCCCGGAATAGGTGAAGCCGTGGTTGAAATCGCCGCCTTCGTTGAGCACCTTGACGATCTCGTCGCGCACCACCAGGCCGCCCATCGGCACGTAGCCAGACGTCAGGCCCTTGGCGATGGTCATCATGTCCGGCGTGTTGCCGTAGTAGTCGCTGCCGAACCATTGGCCGGTACGGCCGAAACCACAGATCACCTCGTCGGCGACGAAGAGGATGTCGTACTTGGCGAGAATCTCGCGCACGCGCGGCCAATAGCTGTCCGGCGGAATGATCACCCCACCGGCGCCCTGGATCGGCTCGGCCAGGAAGGCGGCGACGTTATCTTCGCCGACCTCGAGAATCTTCTTCTCCAGCTCGTCTGCAGCCCAGATACCGAAAGCTTCCGGCGTCATGTCACCACCCTCGCCGAACCAGTATGGCTGGGCGATGTGCACGATACCTGGAATCGGCAGGTCGCCCTGCTCATGCATGCCCTTCATGCCGCCCAGGCTGGCGCCCGCGACGGTGGAGCCGTGGTAGCCGTTCTCGCGAGCGATCACCACCTTCTTGTTTGGTTTGCCCTTGAGCGCCCAGTAATGGCGAACCATGCGCAGCATGGTGTCATTGCCTTCCGAGCCCGAACCGGTGAAGAACACATGGTTCATGCCGGCAGGGGTCACGTCGGCGAGCGCCTTGGCCAGTTCCAGCACCGGCGGGTGGGCGGTCTGGAAGAACGTGTTGTAGAACGGTAGCTCGCGCATCTGCCTGCTGGCCGCCTCCACCAGCTCTTCGCGGCCGTAGCCAACGGCCAGGCACCACAGCCCGGCCATGCCATCGAGGATCTTGTTGCCTTCACTGTCCCACAGGTGCACGCCCTCACCGCGGGTGATGATGCGCGGGCCTTTCTCGGCCAGTTGCTTGAAGTCACTGAAAGGCGCCAGGTGATGGTCGCGGCTCATGGCCTGCCACTGCTGGGTTTTCGCATTGTTTGCCGTCATGTTCACCTCTTTATGAATGGGGCCGTGCGGATCGCGCGCCAGCCCCGGCTGGATCAGACCGAGAGCAGCAGGAACTCGCGCTCCCAGGAACTGATCACGCGCTTGAAGTTCTCGTGCTCGGCACGCTTGACCGCCACATAGCCACTGACGAACTTGTGGCCAAGGTACTGCTCCACGACCTGGCAGGTTTCCATGCGTTCCAGCGCCGCTTCCAGGGTCAGCGGCAGGCGCAGGTTACGGCGCTCGTAGCCACGCCCGACCACCGGTGCGCTGGGCTCGATGCCTTCGACCATGCCGATGTAGCCGCATAGCAGGCTGGCTGCCAGGGCCAGATAAGGGTTGGCATCGGCGCCGGCCAAGCGGTTTTCCACCCGGCGATTCTGCGGCGTGGCATCCGGCACGCGCAGGCCGACGGTGCGATTCTCCTCGCCCCATTCGACGTTCACCGGCGCCGAGGTATCGGGCAGGAAGCGGCGGAACGAGTTGACGTTGGGGGCGAACAGCGGCAGCACTTCGGGAATGTATTTCTGCAGGCCGCCGATGTGGTGCATGAACAGTTGGCTCATCGAACCGTCTTCGTTGGAGAAGATGTTCTTGCCGGTCTTCAGGTCGATGATGCTCTGGTGCAGGTGCATGGCGCTGCCTGGCTCATCGGTGATCGGCTTGGCCATGAAGGTCGCGGCCACGTCGTGCTTGAGCGCCGCTTCGCGCATGGTGCGCTTGAACACCAGGATCTGATCGGCCAGGTGCAGGGCCTCGCCGTGACGGAAGTTGATCTCCATCTGCGCCGGGCCCTCTTCGTGGATCAGGGTGTCCAGATCCAGCCCCTGCAGCTCGCACCAGTCGTACATGTCTTCGAACAGCGGGTCGAATTCGTTGGCTGCGTCGATCGAGAAGCTCTGCCGGCCGGTTTCCGGGCGGCCGGAACGGCCCATCGGCGCCACCAGCGGGAAGTCCGGGTCGCTGTTGCGCTTGGTCAGGTAGAACTCCATCTCCGGCGCCACGATCGGCTGCCAGCCCTTGTCGGTGTAGAGGCGCAGCACTTTCTTGAGGATGTTGCGCGGCGACAGCTCGATGGGGTTGCCCTGCTTGTCGTAGGTGTCGTGAATCACCTGAGCGGTGGGCTCGATGGCCCAAGGCACGATGAACACGGCGTTCTCGTCCGGCCGGCAGAACATGTCGATATCGGCCGGATCGAGCAGGTCGTAGTACACATCGTCTTCGACGTAATCGCCGGTGACGGTCTGCAGCAGTACGCTCTCGGGCAGGCGCATGCCTTTTTCGTCGAGGAATTTGTTGGTCGGCGAGATCTTGCCCCGGGCAATCCCCGTCAGGTCGCTGACCAGACATTCGACTTCGGTGATCTTGCGTTCTTTCAACCAGCTGGAAAGCTGGTCCAATTTGGTGCTCATAGAGACCTCAGGTTTTTTGAAACCGGCATCCTCGGCCGGCTCGACATGCCCCGAACCTGGCGGCGGGCTTGGCCGCCCAGCACCAGCGCACGGGATAATCCAGGATGTTCACGTCGTCGCGGGCAACCGCCCGAAAGCTCCTTCAGGCGCGCAAGCCGGAGCCCTGCATACCCACAGCGGCGTGCCACCGCATCGCCCACGACTGTAACCGACCTTTGTTGCACTCGACAGCGCCAGATGCCATTGCAAAGCGCGCGCCGTCCCCGTCAGACATTGCCGAGCACGATCGATCAGCCACGCAAAAGCACATCGCATGGGCGCGTGAAGCTGCGCGGGTCGACAGAAAAGCATAGACAGGAGGAACAGAGGGAAGCTGACGGAGTGTGCAGATTTTCGAGCGATTCGACGCGATGGCATCTCTATAAGCAAATGCCGCGCAAAGCGCTGTACGAGCGTTACGCGCAAGGCTCTGTCGGCTTCGGCCATAGCCGGCAATGCCGCGAACCATGTGGGACTGGCAATGACGCCGGACAGCGACATGCAGCTCATGAAACACCCGTATTGTTGGATTATTTGGGCTTTCGCCGAGCTTAGCCTTGTTCATTTTTTTATACAACCCGTTCATATCGGCTTCCAAAAGCCTGGGATCGATGCCTAAAACGGTGCAGTTTTTTTCCACGGAAACGCCCTGAAACGCCCTAAAAATGGCCATCATGCTCCGGATTGGGGCAGCATCTCGTTACCTTGACAGTGCCTGGCGTTTGGGATTGACTCCCGGTGTGTGAGCAATTGATTGATATTTTTAACAACATAGGTGTTGCATCATGTCGGTACCCCCGCGTGCCGTTCAGCTCAATGAAGCGAACGCGTTCCTCAAGGAACATCCTGAGGTTCAGTTCGTCGACCTTCTGATTGCAGATATGAATGGCGTCGTGCGCGGCAAGCGCATCGAACGCGCCAGCCTCCACAAGGTGTATGAAAAGGGCATCAACCTGCCTGCTTCGCTGTTCGCCCTGGACATCAATGGCGCCACCGTCGAAAGCACCGGCCTTGGCCTGGACATCGGCGACGCCGACCGTATCTGCTTCCCCATCCCCGATACCCTGTGCAAGGAACCCTGGCAGAAGCGCCCGACCGCGCAATTGCTGATGACCATGCACGAACTAGACGGCAGCCCCTTCTTTGCCGATCCCCGTGAGGTATTGCGTCAGGTGGTACAGAAGTTCGACGAACTTGGCCTGACCATCTGCGCGGCCTTCGAACTGGAGTTCTACCTGATCGATCAGGAGAACGTGAATGGCCGCCCGCAACCGCCGCGCTCGCCGATTTCCGGCAAGCGTCCGCACTCCACCCAGGTCTACCTGATTGACGACCTCGACGAGTATGTAGACTGCCTGCAGGACATGCTCGAAGCTGCCAAGGAACAAGCGCTGCCCGCCGACGCCATCGTCAAGGAAAGCGCACCGGCGCAGTTCGAGGTCAACCTGCACCACACCAAGGACGCGCTCAAGGCCTGCGATCATGCGTTGCTGCTCAAGCGCCTGATCAAGAACATCGCCTACGACCATGAGATGGACTCCACCTTCATGGCCAAACCCTATCCGGGCCAGGCGGGCAACGGCCTGCACGTGCACATATCGCTGCTCGACAAGAAAACCGGCCAGAACATCTTCGCCACCGAAGACCCCGAGCAGCACGCACCGCTGCGCCATGCCATCGCCGGGATCCTCGACACCATGCCGGCGTCGATGGCGTTCCTGTGCCCGAACGTCAACTCCTATCGCCGCTTCGGTGCGCAGTTCTACGTGCCGAACGCGCCGAGCTGGGGCCTGGACAACCGTACCGTGGCCGTTCGCGTACCGACCGGCAGCAGCGATGCGATTCGCATCGAGCACCGCGTCGCCGGCGCCGATGCCAACCCTTACCTGATGATGGCAGCCATCCTGGCCGGTATTCACCACGGCCTGACCAACGAGCTGGATCCGGGCGAGCCCATCGAGGGCAACTCTTACGAGCAACTGGAGCAGAGCCTGCCGAACAACCTGCGCGATGCCCTGCGCGAGCTGGACGACAGCGAGGTACTCAACAAGTACATCAGCCCGGATTACATCGATATCTTCGTGGCCTGCAAGGAAGCCGAGCTGCAGGAGTTCGAGACGACCATCTCCGATCTCGAGTACAACTGGTACCTGCACACCGTGTGAACGAGAAACGCCGGCGAAAGCCGGCGTTTTCACAGGCGCGTTCGGCGTTATGATTTGGCAACGAGCAGCGCGCCGACATCACGGTATAGCGCCGCCATCGCCAATCAGGACGAATACGTTGATTCACTGCCCAGCGGTTTTGCCAGCCCATCCAAGAGCCCGCATTCAGCAGAGGACAATGCAGTGAGTGCGCGCAAGCCCCGCGCCAGCAGCCAGTCACGCATCGAACAGATTCTGGTCGCGGCCCGTACGCTGTTGGCCGAACAGGGCGTGGCGGGGCTGTCGATCTACACCGTGGCCGAACGAGCCGGCATCGCGCCGTCGTCGATCTACCACTTCTTTCCCAGCGTTCCCGCCCTGCTCCAGGCGCTGACTGCTGACGTGCACCGCGCCTTCCGCGCTTGCCTGCTGGCACCCATCGACGCTGGCCCGCTGCATTGCTGGCGCGACCTCTCACGCATCATCGAACAGCGTATGCTGAGCATCTATGCGGGCGATGCCGCGGCCCGGCAGTTGATTCTGGTCCAGCACGGCCTGAGCGAAGTGACCCAGGCCGACCGTCAGCACGATATCGAGCTCAGCCAACAGACCCGAGCGCTGTTCGATCAGTACTTCGAACTGCCCGCCTTACCGGACGATATCGATGTATTCGCCCTGGCCATGGAATTGGGTGACCGCGTCTATGCACGCTCGATTCACCAGCACGGCGAAATCACGCCACGTTTCGCCGAAGAAGGCTTGCGGGTATTCGAAGCCTACCTGGGGCTGTATTTGCCACCCTTCCTTCGCAAACGTGCAAACGACTGAAGGATGGCCGGCTTGGCCGTGCGTCGACAGGGGCAAGCCGAGCGGCGGCCTACGAATGGGGCAACCCCAATGAATACAAATACCTATCCGCTAATTCATTTGAATAAATCCGAAAGGCGCTGAAAATAGACTTCTATAGCCGATATTTATCGACTATAAGATCAACTTGAAAGGTCATTTTTCGTATTGCTCATTCACCTTAGCAACGATCGGAAGTGAACCACGCATGTGGGAAGCTCTGTGAGCGGCGCCCAGATTTCCGTGACCCATTGAATCCCCCCGGATGGCTCAATCGCCTCCTGAATCCTCGAACGACTTCAGTAATGGAGCACTCCCATGACCACGCTGACTTCCACACCTCGCGCCGACGGCTTCCGCATGCCGGCAGAATGGGAACCCCATAGCCAGACCTGGATGGTGTGGCCGGAGCGGCCGGACAACTGGCGCCTGGGCGGCAAGCCCGCCCAGCACGCATTCACTGCCGTCGCCAGGGCGATCGCCGAATTCGAAGCCGTGACCGTGTGCGCCTCCGCCGCGCAGTACGAGAACGCCTGCGCGCACCTGCAGCACGAACGCATCCGGGTCGTCGAAATGACCACTGACGATGCCTGGGTACGCGATACCGGCCCGACCTTCGTGACCAACGCACAGGGCGAGCTGCGTGGTGTGGACTGGGGCTTCAACGCCTGGGGCGGTTTCGAAGGCGGCCTGTATTTCCCATGGCTGCGCGACGATCAGGTCGCCAGCAAGATCCTCAACATCGAAAGCTGCGACCGTTATCGCACCGAAGGCTTCGTGCTCGAGGGTGGTTCGATTCACGTCGACGGCGAAGGCACCCTGATCACCACGGAAGAGTGCCTGCTCAACCACAACCGCAACCCGCACCTGAACCGCGAACAGATCGAAGCGGTGCTGGCCGATCACCTGGCCATCGACACCGTGATCTGGCTGCCCCACGGGCTCTACAACGACGAGACCGACGGGCACGTCGACAACTTCTGTTGCTACGTGCGCCCGGGCGAAGTGCTGCTGGCCTGGACCGACGATCCGCAAAACCCCAACTACAACCGCTGCCAGGAAGCCATGGCCGTACTGGAAAGCACCCGTGACGCCAAGGGCCGCAAGCTGGTCGTGCACAAGATGCCGATTCCGGGCCCGCTGTACGCCACCGAAGAAGAATGCGCCGGCGTCGACCGCGTACTCGGCAGCCAGGAGCGCAGCCCGGAGGTGCGCCTGGCCGGCTCCTACGTGAATTTCCTGATCGTCAACGGCGGCATCGTCGCGCCCAGCTTCAACGACCCCAAGGACCAGGAAGCCAAGGCCATTCTCGAGCACTTGTTCCCCGAACACCGTGTGGTGATGGTACCGGGCCGGGAAATTCTTCTGGGCGGCGGCAATATCCACTGCATCACCCAGCAACAGCCGGCCGTTACCGCCCGCTGATATCCCGCCATGCATAAACGCAAAAGCCCGGAACCAGTCCGGGCTTTTGCGTTTGAATGGGCCGCTACGCGGCGCGGCCCGTCAACACAGCTTAGAGCAGCGGGATGCTGTAGCTGACGATCAGGCGGTTCTGGTCGGTGTCAGCATTCGCGACTTCGGAACGCAGCGAAGCATTACGCCAGGCGAAGCCCAGGCCTTTGGCAGCGCCCTCCTGCACCACATAGCTGATGGTCAGGTCGCGTTCCCACTCTTTCAGATCGCCAGTAGCCGACTTGATGTTGTCGCCTTTCATGTACAGCACGTTGGCGGTCAGACCGGGAACACCGATCTTGCCGAAGTCGTAGCCGTATTGGGTGATCCAGGTACGCTCGCCAGCACGGCCGAAGTTGCTGATCTGACGGTCGGTAATCAGATAGGTGGTCGCACCGCCTTGGCCAGGGATAGAACCTTGGTTCAACTGGATGAAGTTACTGTCACCGGAGACCTGCTGGTAACCGGCGCTCAGCGCATGGCCTTCCAGGCTGTAGGTGAAGAAAGCGCTCCAGGTGCGGTTGTCGATTTCACCGGTAGTGATACCAGTACCAGCAAGGTTGCGACCGTAGTAACCAGAGCCGACGTAACCATCAGCACGGCCGGCGACGTTGCCGTTCTTACCATCCGAGCTGGTGTCGAAGTAACGCAGGTCAGACTTCAGCGTACCGGCACCCAGCGCCAGAGTGTGGGTCAGACCCAGGAAGTGCTGCTTGTAGAAGTCATCCAGATTGCCGTAATAGTACTGAGCCAGCAGATCCTTATTGATCTTCCAGTCAGCACCGCCGTAATAAAACTTGTTGGAGTCGGCCGCAGCAGTACCAGTCGGAGTGCCTGCGGGACGAGTCGCACCAGCGACAGACAGCGACTCAGCGTTGCTGGAAGTACGGCCTTTAGCGTGCTCCAACTGACCCACAATCAGAGTGAGGTTGTCGATTTCATTGGAAGTGATCTGCGCACCTTCAAAGGTTTGCGGAATCAGACGACCGTCGTTGAAGGTCACGACCGGCAGTTTCGGCTGCAGAGTACCAACGTGCGCGACGGTCTTGGAGAAACGGATCTTGCCGGTCAGGCCCAGGCTGCTGAACTCGTCACGAGCACTACCATCGCTTTCCAGCGGGAAAAGAGCGCTAGGGTTACGATCTTGACCAGTTTTACCAGCACGACCACCACCATCCAGACGCACGCCCAGCAGACCAATAGCGTCAACACCAACACCAATAGTGCCTTCGGTGAAGCCTGACTGCAGGTTTAGCTGAAACGCCTGGCCCCACTCCTCAACTTGGTTGGCATACGCACCGTTATTAACAGTGCGGTCTTGGCTTTCGCGAACATCGTTATTGAAATAGTAGTTACGCAGATCCAGCTTGGCCGTGCTGTCTTCGATAAAGGCAGCGTTGGCAACGTTGCCCAGGGTCAGACCCAGAGTGCCGGCGGCTACGGCCAGCGCCAGGGAAGCTTTTTTCATCGTGATCTCTCCAGTGTTCTGTTCTTTTATTGGCGTTGCACATCGGTCTGGAAGGTGCCGCCTTCTAGGCGCGCAGCCAGCCGAATTCGGGTAAGACCGTCAGGTAGCAGGCAGCCGGAGGGCGCCACAGCTACGGGGACGGCGATACGAAAACTTAGGGGTAAAGATGAAACAGGTTGGTCTGGCTGCAGTGGCGACAGGCAAAGGGCATCGTCTGATTCTCGGCATTATTATTTTTGGCCTTGGAGGGCCATTGCTATGAATTTAGCACAGCAGGTAATGTGCCATGGACGACCAAAGTCGCATAACAGTCAACAATTCAACATGTTACTGGCAAAATGACAGAAGGTGGAGGTCGCTCATCGAGAAAAATGAGCGATTTTCCGCCGAACTTTAGAGGGAATAAGGCGATTTTCCGCCAGATCAGCTGGTGACGATCTGGTTCTTTCCCTGGCGCTTGGCCTGGTACATGGCGGCGTCGGCACGTGCATACAGCACATCGAGTCCAGGGTCACCGCTGCGCAGGGAAGTCAGCCCCTGACTGACAGTGATGCCGAAAGTCGTGCCCTCATGGCTGAACGACAAGCGCTGAATCTCTCGTTGCAGGCGCTGGGCGATCTGCGCGGCCAGTTCCGGCTCACAACCGGGAAACAAGGCCGCGAACTCTTCACCACCGATTCGCCCGAACAGATCGCCCCGACGCAGGACGGAGCTCGCGCAGTTGGCCAGCTGCTGCAGCACCTGGTCGCCAACCTGATGACCGTAGGTGTCATTGATGTGCTTGAAGTCATCCAGGTCAAGGAGCAGAAAAGCCAGCGGCTGCCCATGGGTACGCGCCAGCTCGAATTCACTTTGCGCACATTCGAAGAAGTGCCGCCGGTTGCTGCTCTGCGTCAGCACGTCGGTAGTGGCCAGACGATGCAGCTCGCCCTCGAGTTGCTTCTTCTCGGTGATGTCTTCGGCGATACCAAAGATGACTGGAGAAGCCTGGGTCTCGCTCTGCCGACCGATGAAGCATTTGTCGCTAAGCCAGCGAATCTCGCCATCGGCGCGGATGATCCGATACTCGCGGGCTTCCACGGCGCCGGTATCCAACACCTTGGCCATGCTTTCGGCGGCGTATTCCAGATCATCCGGATAAATGCTGTTGCGCCATTCGCCGTAGTCGGCCAACAGCAAGCCGGCCGAGCGGCCGAAAACCAGCTCGTAGGCCGGGCTGACGTAGATGATTTGCTGAGCCTCCCAATCGAACGCCCAAAGGACGGCGTTCACGCTCCCCAACAGGGTACTGAACAGTTGCTCGCGCTCGCGCAGCCGGGTGCCCTCGGCACGGCTGTGCAGCAAAGCCAGGGTCAGCTCTTCCAGGTCGATAGCAGCAAGTTCATCCATATACCGATCCAGAACATTGGCCTTTTGATTAGGGTGGGTTGCCAATGAGGATCGAAAAAGCCCGCCGAATGGCGTAATGCTGTTCACTTAAGAAAAAACGCCGCTTTTTCGAAATGTGGAAGCGACGTTTTTCCTGGGTTTCAAGGCCAATACAAGCGATGAATCATCTCGCTCTGCAGCCTAAGTGAACAGCATTACGCCGAATGGCGGGCTTTTATGTGGCAACCAGGTCAGAGCTATGACCATGGCTGCACTGGGCGGTTCACCGACCGCCCAGCTTTGTGCGCTACGTCACGCGGCGACAGGCCGCAGAGAGTATGTCTTCAACTGCTCGGCGAAGTCGCGCAGGGACTGAATGCCACTCGCCTCGGCGTCGTGAACCCAGTGCTTGATGGCCTCGAGCATGTCATGACCATTGGCACTGGTTCGCGCCCAGATTTGTTGAAGAGCCAGGCGCTTCTCGTAAATCACCTTGAGCGCCTGGCTATGCGCCAGCATGGCATCGATATGCACCTGCTGCTTGTCATGCAGCAGGCTCGGCTCGCGAGAGAGCAGTCGCTTGGCGCGGCGGAACTGATGCCGAACGGACTCGTCGGCCTTGGCCAGCTCCTGCTTGACCAGCGGGCCGATCACCAGCTTGCGGTACTGAGCCATGATCTGGAAGCGGTTGTTGAGGATGGCCATGGCGGTGTCCATGTCCAGAATCCCCTTGCCCGGCACTCGATGGGCGATCGGCGCAACGCGCTGAACCTTGGCGAGCCCCAGGAAGCTGAACAGTTTTATCCACGCCCAGCCCATGTCGAACTCCCAGCGTTTGACCGACAGCTTGGCAGAGTTGGGATAGGTGTGATGGTTGTTATGCAGCTCCTCGCCGCCAACGATGATGCCCCAGGGCACCAGATTGGTAGCCGCGTCGCGGCACTCGAAATTGCGGTAACCGACGGCATGACCCAGGCCATTGATGACGCCGGCCGCCCAGAAGGGAATCCAGATCATCTGCACGGCCCACACGGTCAGGCCAAGCGCGCCGAAGAGCAGTACGTCGATGATCAGCATCAGCGACACACCGCCAATCGGGAAGCGCGAGTAGACGTTACGTTCGATCCAGTCATCCGGGCAGTTCTTGCCGTAGATGCGCAGGGTGTCTTCGTTCTTCGCCTCTTCGGCATACAATTCGGCGCCTTTGCGCATCACCGTGCCAAGCCCCTTGACCACTGGGCTGTGGGGATCATCGGCGGTTTCGCATTTGGCGTGGTGCTTGCGGTGGATGGCCGTCCACTCGCGGGTGTTCATGCCTGTGGTCATCCACAGCCAGAAACGGAAGAAGTGCTTGAGTGCAGGGTTCAGCTCCAGGGAGCGATGGGCCGAATAACGGTGCAGGTAGACCGTCACAGCGACGATGGTGACGTGGGTCAGCAGCAGGGTGACGACGATGAGCTGCCAGACCGGCAAGTCGAGAAAACCGTTGTACCACATGGGCAGGGGTACCTCTTGCAGAGAAAAAGCGATGCGGACAAAGTGCCGCGCCTCCATTATCAACATCGTCTGCTGGAAAACCACTTGGTCTTTTGACTAAGGATGTTACAAGGTTGACCCCAGCGATGAACTTTACCAGTGAAAGGGAAGCCCTTATCTGCCCATGAGCACTCGGCAAGGCGCATTACGCCTGACTTTGAACTACCTGATAGCCGCGGGCCTGTGGATCGTGTTCAGCGACATGCTACTGGCATCACTCGAACTTACGGCCCGACAGACGGAGCAGGCTCAGGTCTGGAAAGGCCTGGTATTCGTGTTGCTGACCAGCGCCCTGCTGTACCTGACGATAAGCCGCCACCTGGGCCGCCAGGCACGGATCGGCACGGCACTGCGCGCCAGCGAAGAACGCCTCAGCCTGGCCTTGTCGGCCACCGAAGACGGCCTCTGGGACTGGGACCTGCGCCGCCAGAGCGTGTATTACTCACCGGGTTACCACGCGCTACTGGGCATGAAGGATGGCGAGCTGAGCGATGATCGCGACCACTGGCTGCAATTGCTGCATCCCGAAGATCGCCCGGCTTATCAGCGAGCCCTCTATGAACTGATGCAGGCGAGCGAAGACACCGCCTATGAAAACAGCTATCGCCTGCGCCACCGCGACGGCAGCTACCGCTGGGTATTGTCCCGCGGGCGCTTGCAACTCGATGCCCAGGGTCGCCCGGAGCGTTTCATCGGCACCGTAAAGGACATCACCCAGCGCCGCGCCGATGCCGAAAGCCTGCGCCAGGCAGCAGCGGTATTCGAGTCGACCCAGGAAGGCGTGCTGGTCACCGATGCGCAGCAGACCATCGTGCACATCAACCCGGCGTTCAGCCGAATCACCGGCTACAGCGAAGCGGAAATCCTCGGCAGGCACCCAACTCTGCTCAAGTCCGGCCGCCACGATGCCGCGTTCTACCAGCATCTCTGGCACACGCTGCAAACGCAAGGCACGTGGAGCGGCGAGGTATGGAACCGCCGCAAGGACGGCGAAATTTATCCGCAGTGGCAATGCATCCGTGCCATCCGTGGCGACCACGGCCTGCTCAGCCACTACGTGGCGGTGTTTTCCGACATCAGCGTGCTCAGGCATTCGCAGCAGGAACTCGACCACCTCGCTCACTACGATCCGCTGAGCAACCTGCCCAACCGCCTGCTGTTCAGCGAGCGTGTCGAGCATGCCCTGCAACGCGCTCAGCGCGAAGATGATCGCGGCGCGGTACTGGTCGTGGATCTGGATCATTTCAAGCACATCAACGAAAGCCTCGGCCACAACGTCGGCGACCTGTTGCTCAAGGCCACCGGCGAGCGGCTGGCCAGCAGGCTCGGCAGCGGCAGTACCCTGGCCCGCCTCGGCGGTGACGAATTCGCCGTGCTCAGTGAAGACTGCACCCAGGCCGAACAGGCTGCGCACCTGGCGCAGTCGCTGATCGACTGCCTGAACGCGCCGTTTCTGCTCGATGGCCAGGAGCTGTTCATCTCGGCCAGCGTCGGCATCTGCCTGTACCCCGACGACGCGAAGACCGCCGATGAAGTGCTGCGCAACGCCGACTCGGCATTGTTCAAGGCCAAAAGCAGTGGCCGCGAGGGCTTCGCCTTCTACGATCAGGAACAGACCGAGTACGCCCGCCAGCGCGTGGAGCTGGTAGCCGGTATGCGCCATGCCATCGACAACGACGAACTGCGCGTGCATTACCAGCCGCTGCACAGCCTGACCGATAACCGACTGATAGGGGTCGAAGCACTGGTGCGCTGGCAGCACCCGCAGCGCGGGCTGGTGCCGCCCGGCGAGTTCATCCCGATCGCCGAAGACAGCGGCATGATCAGCGCCATCGACGCCTGGGTGCTCGAGCAGGCATGCCGGCATATGGTCGCCTGGCGTAGCGCCGGGCGTCATCTGCAGTTCGTCGCCGTGAATATTTCCAGCCGGCTGTTCAGCCGCGGTGAGCTCGATCAGCGCGTTGCTCAAGTACTAGCCAGTACCGGCCTGCCGGCGGGCTGCCTGGAACTGGAAGTGACGGAAAGCGCAGTGATGGACGACCCGGATCAGGCCCGGGCCCTGCTCGAACGCCTGCGCGGGCTGGGTGTGCGCCTGGCGATCGACGACTTCGGCACCGGCTACAGCTCACTGGCGCGCTTGAAACGCCTGCCGGTGCATAAACTCAAGCTCGATCAGAGCTTCGTAGCCGGCCTGCCCCATGACAAGGACGACCTGGCGATCACCCGCGCGGTCATTGCCCTTGCGCATAGCATGGAGATGAAGGTGCTGGCCGAGGGCGTAGAGCGTGCCGAGCAACTGGAGCACTTGCGCCAGCTGGGCTGCGACTACGTTCAGGGCTACTTCATCGGCCGCCCGGTTGCAGCGCAGGATCTGCAACTGGCGTGACCAATGCCACGCCAGTTGCCCGCATCAAAACAGCGCCTTGCGCGCCTCGCTGGTCAGGACTTCCTCGGGGCGCTGACCGACGGCTTCGGCAACCTGATAAGCACGCTGCACCGCTGGTCGTTTGCCCATGCGTGCCAGCCAGGCGGCCATGTTGGGGAAGTCCTCGAGACGCTGGCGCTGCAACTCCCAGCCCTTGGCCCAGGGGTAAATGGCCATGTCGGCGATCGAATAGTCACCGGCCACGTACTCACGCCCCTCGAGCTGACGATCCAGTACGCCATACAGGCGCGCCGTCTCCTTCACGTAGCGGTCGATGGCGTAGGGAATCTGCTCCGGCGCGAAGCGCACGAAGTGGTGGTTCTGCCCGGCCATTGGCCCCAGCCCGCCCATCTGCCAGTGCAGCCATTGTTGAACCTGCACGCGCAAGCGCGGCTGCAGCGGCATGAAACGCCCGATCTTGTCGGCCAGGTACTCAAGAATCGCGCCGGACTCGAACACCGAGATCGGCTCGCCGCCGTCACTGGGATTGTTGTCGACGATGGCCGGAATCCGGTTGTTCGGCGATATCTTCAGAAAAGCCGGCTCGAATTGCTGGCCCTCGCCGATATTGACCGGGTGCACGTCGTAATCCAGCCCACTTTCCTCGAGAAAGATGCTGATCTTGTGGCCGTTGGGGGTCGTCCAGTAATGGAGATCGATCATGGGGCGCTCCTGTCGAGTGATGGCGGGGCCTGCCTGCGCCGGCGGGCGGTGCATGAATCTTGGAGCAAGGCCCCGCGCGCAGAGTTCAGCCGCGGTGACCCATCGGACGAGGGCGGCGTCCAGCATGCGCTTCGAATGCGCAATCGGCCTCTCGCACTGAACGATGCAGGCAAGGCACAATCGAAACGCCGCGTTGAGCAGCGTGTCAGTCATTTTCCCTAAAGGTCGCGATCCGGATGCCGTCCCCCTCTTTGCGCCACTCGCTGCGTCGCCTCTGGGCATTGGACAAGTTCAGCTACAGCCTTCGGGTGTTCATTGCCCTGGGCGGCAGTCTGGCGCTGTGCTGGCATCAGAGCTGGATGCACAGCCTGATTCCACTGTTTCTCGGCGTGATCGCCAGCGCCCTGGCGGAAACCGATGACAGTTGGCAGGGCCGGCTCACCGCGTTGCTGGTCACCCTGGGGTGCTTCAGTGCCGCGGCGTATACGGTCGAGTTCCTGTTCCCCTATCCCTGGCTGTTCGTCAGTGCCCTGGCGCTGTCGGCCTTTGCCCTGACCATGCTCGGCGCCCTGGGCGAACGCTTCGCCACGCTCGGTTCGGCCACGCTGATTCTGGCGGTGTACAGCATGATCGGCGTGGAACAGCGCGGCGGCGTAGCCGGGCTGTGGCTGGAGCCGCTGCTACTGGTGGCGGGCGCCGCCTGGTACGGTGTGCTGTCGGTGCTCTGGCATGCCTTGTTCGCCCACCAACCGGTGCAACAGAGCCTGGCCCGACTGTTTCGTGAGCTGGGCCTGTACCTCAAGCTCAAGGCCGCGCTATTCGAGCCGCTGCGCCAGCTGGACGTGGAAGCACGGCGGCTGGATCTGGCCAAGCAGAATGGCAGGGTGGTGGCAGCGCTCAACGCGACCAAGGAAATCATTCTGCACCGGGTCGGCAATGGGCGTCCCGGCCCAAAGGTCAGCCGCTACCTGAAACTGTATTTTCTCGCCCAGGATATCCACGAGCGCGCCAGCTCCTCGCACTACCCTTACAACGCCCTGGCCGAAGCCTTTTTCCATAGCGACGTGATGTTCCGCTGCCAGCGCCTGCTGCGCCTGCACGGCAAGGCCTGCCATGCCCTGGCCCAGGCCATCGAGCTGCGCCAGCCGTTCGAGTATGGCGAGCATTACAGCCAGGCCCAGGCCGACCTGCAGGCATCTCTGGAACACCTGCGCATCCAGAGCAACCCGGCCTGGAAACACCTGCTGCGCTCGCTCGGCGCCCTGGCCGGCAATCTTGGTACGCTAGACCGCCTGCTCAGCAGTGCCAGCAACCCCGATGCCCTGGCCGAGGAGCAGGACAGCTCGCTGCTCGACCGCGAGCCGCAGTCGCTGCGCGATGTGTCGGAGCGCATCCGTCTGCAGCTCACCCCCACGTCGCTGCTGTTCCGCCATGCCCTGCGCCTGTCCATCGCCCTGGCTGCCGGTTACGGCGTGCTGCACTGGATTCACCCGACCCAGGGCTACTGGATCCTGCTGACCACCCTGTTCGTCTGCCAACCCAACTATGGCGCCACGCGCATGAAGCTGGTGCAGCGCATCGTCGGCACCGTGCTGGGCCTGCTGCTGGGCTGGGCGCTGATCGACCTGTTCCCGGCGCAGCTGATCCAGGCCTTCTTCGCCGTCGCTGCCGGCGTGGTGTTCTTCGCCACCCGCTCCAGCCGCTACACCGTGGCCACGGCAGCGATCACCCTGCTGGTGCTGTTCTGCTTCAACCAGGTGGGCGACGGCTACGGGCTGATCCTGCCGCGCCTGTTCGATACCCTGCTCGGCAGCCTGATCGCCGGCGTGGCGGTGTTCCTGATCCTGCCGGACTGGCAGGGCCGCAGGCTCAATCGCGTGGTGGCCAACACCCTGAGCTGCAACAGCACCTACTTGCGGCAGATCATGCGTCAGTACGCCGAAGGTAAGCGCGACGACCTCGCCTATCGCCTGGCACGGCGCAACGCCCACAACGCCGACGCGGCGCTGTCGACCACCCTGGGCAATATGTTGATGGAGCCTGGGCATTTTCGTAAGGAGGCGGATATCGGCTTCCGCTTCCTGGTGCTCTCCCACACCTTGCTCAGCTACCTGTCGGGCCTGGGCGCACATCGCGGCGAAGCCCTGCTGGCCGACGAGCAGAACGAGCTGCCGGCCAGTGCCCTGCGCTTGGCCGACAGCCTCGACGAGATTGCCCGCGGCCTCAGCGAACAGACACCCGTCGTGATCCAGAGCGATCATGAAGAGCATCTCGCCAGTTGCCTGGAGCAGATGCCCGATGATCTGGACGACGCCCAGCGCCTGGTGCAAACCCAGCTCTCGCTGATCGCCCGACAGCTCGGCCCGCTGCGCACGCTGGCAGCGCACCTGCTCAAGAACCGCGAAAAGCCGGTTAGCGGAGTCTGATGGCCATGGACAAGCACGCCATCTTGCAGCAGGTCATCGAGCGCCTCGGCGTGGAGCTACAGGCCGCCGAACAGGCGGCGCGGGTCGCCCATGAAACGGCCACTCACGAAGAGAATGTTGCCGAGAACAAATACGACACCCTTGGGCTGGAGGCTGCCTATCTGGCAGCCGGGCAGGCTCGACGCGTGGAAGAGATCGGCCTGCGCCTGCGCGTCTGGCGCCAGTTGCAGGTGCGCGCCTATGACGATGCCCAAGGTATTCGACTGACCAGCCTGGTGCTGCTGGCCGACGAGAACGACCAGCGGCAATGGCTGTTTCTCGGCCCGGAGGGAGCGGCAATCAAGGTGCAGGTCGAGCAGCGCACGATTCTCGTGCTGAGCCCCGATGCACCGCTAGGCCAGCGCCTGCTCGGGCGGCGTGTCGGTGACGAGGTCGAGCTGACCGTTGCCGGCCGCTCGCAGCACCACGAGATCATCGAAGCCTACTGAGCTCAGGCCAGCGCACCGGCCTGCAGGTCACGCCAGGTCAGGTACAGGCGCAGGTCGAACTCCAGCTGCTGGTAGTCCGGCAGCATGTATTCGCAGAGCTTGTAGAACGCCTTGTTGTGATCGCTTTCCTTCAGGTGCGCCAGCTCGTGCACCACGATCATCTGCAGGAACTGCGGCGCCGCTTCGCGAAACAGCGAAGCGACGCGAATCTCCTTCTTGGCCTTGAGCTTGCCGCCCTGCACTCGGGAGATGGTGGTATGCAAGCCGAGAGCACGGTGGGTCAGGTCGAGGCGATTGTCGAACAGCACCTTGTCGATGGCCGGCGCATTCTTCAGGTGCTCCTGTTTGAGCGCCATCACATAGGCATACAGAGCCTTGTCACTCTGGATCGCGTGGCGGCCCTGATAACGCTGCGCCAGGTAATCGCCCAGGCGCTCACCCGCGATCATCTGGCGAACCTGCTCCTGTAGCGAGGCGGGGTAACCCTGGAGGTACTTGAGCGGCGTCATGGCGGCATGGCAGAGGTGGCTGAGGCAGCCCATTATGCCCCACCCGATTACAGCGGTACCACGCGCAACAGGCGGCCATCGGCGCTGTCGGTCAGCAGGTAGAGGGCACCGTCCGGACCGTCGTAGACGCCACGTATGCGCTCCTCGAGCTCCTCGAATAGGATGTCCTCGCCCGCCAAGCGCCCCCCGTCGAGCCGCACCCGGCGCACGCTCTTTTCGGCCAGCGTGGAAACGAACAGATCGCCCTTCCAGTGCGGGAAGCGGTCACCGGTATAGAGCGCCAATCCGGAGGGCGCGACCGACGGCGTCCAGTGCAGCTCCGGTGGCAGGTAACCCGGCAGCTCGGTGAACGGCGTGACCATCGCGCCGGTGTAATCGATGCCAAAGGAAGCCAGCGGCCAGCCGTAGTTGCCACCGGGCTGCAGCAGGTTCAGCTCGTCCCCCCCTTTGGGGCCGTGCTCGTGGATGTACAGGCGCTCGTGCTGGCGATCGTAGACGGCGCCCTGGATGTTGCGGTGCCCCAGGCTGTAGATTTCCTCGGCAGCGCCTGGCTGACCACGCAGCGGGTTGTCTCGCGGAACGCTGCCGTCGCGGTTCAAACGCACCGTCTTACCCAGATGGTTGGCCGGGTTCTGCGCCTGCTCACGCTGGTCGAAGCCATCGCCCAGGGTCAGTAGCAGGGTGTCGTCCGGAAGGAAGACGATCCGACCGCCATAGTGCGAGGCGCCCGCCTTGGCCGGCAGGGCGGTGAACAGCACCTGGAAATCGCGCAGCTCGTCGTCGACCAGGCGAGCGCGAGCCAGCCGCGTATTGTTGGCATCGAGCTCGCCATGGGCGTAGCTGAGATAAATCCACGGATCGCTGGCAAAATGCGGGTCCAGCGCCACCTCCATCAATCCCGCCTGAGTGGCCACGAAGGGTGTCGGCAACCCACTGACCGGCTCGGCCTGAAGCTGACCCTGAGCATCGATCAGGCGCAGTTGCCCGGTACGCTCGGTCACCAGCATGCGCCCATCCGGCAAAAATGCCAGGGACCAGGGATGTGCCAGCCCGCCAGTAACGGTTTCGATACGGTAATCGGCGTGGGCCAGCGCACTCGCGCAGATTCCCACGATCAGCAAGACAGCTTTCACCATCACACCCTTGATTTTGGAAGTGACCATCATCGGGCGCCGCCGCTGAAACGTGCGAACACCAGGCTGCCCAGACTGCCGCAGAGCATCAGCGCCAGCGTCCCGGCAAGGGTGCGATTGGCGCCGATCAAGGTCGGCATCGGCGCCACCGCATTAGTGAAGATCAGTGCCAGCAGCATGGCCAGGGCACCAGCGAGCAGAAAGGCCAGCCAGCGCAACGCGCCCTGAGCGGGCGCCAGCCATGCAGTCAGCGGCAAGGCAACGAGGAAGGCTGCGACCACCAGGGCCGCGAGCGTGGGGCTGAACCCCAGCAGATCATGGGCCGTGGTTTTCAAGCGAATGCCTGGAGGAATATCGGCACCGAGCTGTTGCAGGGCGGCGAGGTTGAACTGGGTCTGGACAATGCTGCCGAGCACGGTGGCAACCAGCACGGCCAAGCCGAATGGCAGCCATGGGCGAGAATTTTGAGGCATGGGAGCCAACATCCTGAAACACAAGGCGCCAGTATGGCGCAGCGCTTGCGAGGTCGCGGATCAGGAGTTTTACATGGTTTTTCGTGAAGTGATGATCATCCGTGACGGCATACTCATGGCAAAAACACCGCTGCAAAATCGCCCCGGCCAAATGCACGAAAGCCGCCTGCCCATTACGACGGGCAGGCGGCTTTCGGGGCAATCGCCAGATGCGGGGATCAGTTGACCTTGGCGGTCAGCTCACCCTTGGCGTAACGCTGGAACATGCCTTCCAGGGAGATCGCTTTGATCTTGGACGCATTACCGGCGGTGCCGAAGGCTTCGTAGCGAGCGATGCAGACGTCACGCATGGCTTCCACGGTTTTGGCGAAGTATTTGCGCGGGTCGAACTCGGCCGGATTCTGCGCCATGAAGCGACGGATCGCACCAGTGGAGGCCAGACGCAGGTCGGTGTCGATATTGACCTTGCGCACGCCGTACTTGATGCCTTCGACGATTTCCTCGACCGGCACGCCGTAGGTTTCCTTGATGTCGCCACCGTACTTATTGATGATCGCCAGCCAATCCTGCGGCACCGAGCTGGAGCCGTGCATCACCAGGTGAGTGTTGGGGATGCGCTTGTGGATTTCCTTGATGCGCTCGATGGACAGCACATCGCCGGTTGGCGGCTTGGTGAACTTGTAGGCGCCGTGGCTGGTGCCGATGGCGATGGCCAGGGCGTCGACCTGAGTGGCCTTGACGAAAGCTGCGGCTTCTTCCGGGTCGGTCAGCAGCTGGCTGTGATCGAGTACGCCCTCGGCGCCGACGCCGTCCTCTTCACCGGCCATGCCGGTTTCCAGGCTACCCAGGCAGCCCAGCTCACCTTCGACCGAAACGCCGCAGGCGTGAGCGAAGGCAACGGTCTGCTGAGTGACGCGCACGTTGTAGTCGTAATCGGCGGGAGTCTTGCCGTCTTCCTTGAGCGAGCCGTCCATCATCACCGAGCTGAAACCCAGCTGGATGGAGCGCTGGCACACGTCAGGGCTGGTGCCGTGGTCCTGGTGCATGCACACCGGGATGTGCGGGAATTCTTCGATCGCGGCGAGGATCAGGTGGCGCAGGAACGGCGCGCCGGCGTACTTGCGGGCACCTGCGGAGGCCTGGACGATGACCGGCGAATCGGTCTTGTCGGCAGCTTCCATGATGGCGCGCATCTGCTCGAGGTTGTTGACGTTGAAGGCCGGCACGCCGTAGCCGAATTCGGCGGCGTGGTCGAGCATCTGGCGCATGCTGATAAGTGCCATGTTTTGCTATCTCCCGATAGGGCTCGTTGATCGTGCAAGCCTGCCGCAGTGGCAGGCGCTATTCAAGTTTGCGCGAGCGGGGCAGCCCGCTCGCAGGTCATTCAGGGCGCTTTGCAGCCGCGCCCGAGCAAATCGTCATTGGCGGTGCGGTAGACCAGGCCTTCCTCGCCCTTGGCATGGAAGGACAGCGTACCGTCGCTGTACAGCTCACCGGAACCGGAAGGCTCCAGGCTCAGGCGGTGAACGACATCGCTGCCGCCCATGCGCAGATCAACCTGTTCGTGAGCCGGGTCGGCATAACGCCAGAACACCTCGGCCTGGCTATCACAGACCCAGCGATTCCATTGCTGGCTATCGGCGTAGTCCTTGCCGGCACAACCGGCCAGCATGGCCAGCCCAAGCAATGCAGCAGCGTATTTGAAACGGTTCATCGCAGTCTCCTTGCTTAGCAGTTCTGCTCGCCTATAGGCGGCGTCGAGTCACCTGTGCTCTGCCCTTCGATGCGCTGATCTTCGCGCGTGGTCGGCAGATCGATTTCCGCCGGGCTCAAGACACGGCAAGCATCATCGCGAGGCGATCCGCCACCTGCACATCCGCCCAGAACCACACATACCATCAGTACCACGGCCGCGTTACGCATAGGGGTCACTCCTTGCTGGCTGATTTCCATACAAGGTTAATGACCACCGGGGCCCGCCAAGGTTTAGGGTCTGTACCAAAACGGCCCGTACCGACCCCAACAGCCTGCCGTCGATTATTCGGCTGCACGCTTCTGAAGGATTTCCACTGCCGGCAGCACCTTGCCCTCGACGAACTCGAGGAAGGCGCCGCCGCCGGTGGAGATGTAGGAAATGCGCGAGGCAACGTCGTACTTGTCGATGGCTGCCAGGGTGTCGCCGCCGCCAGCGATGGAGAACGCCGGGCTTTCGGCGATGGCCAGAGCCAGGGCCTTGGTGCCTTCACCGAACTGATCGAACTCGAACACGCCGACCGGGCCGTTCCACAGGATGGTCTTCGACGCTTTCAACAGTTCGGCGAACTGCTTGGCGGTTTGCGGGCCGATGTCGAGAATCATGTCGTCGTCGGCCACATCGGCGACCGCCTTGACGGTCGCGGCGGCAGACTCGGAGAACTCCTTGGCGACCACTACGTCGACCGGCAGCGGCACGTTGACCTTGGCGGCGATGGCCTTGGCAGTGTCGACCAGATCAGCCTCGTACAGCGACTTGCCGACCGGAAAACCGGCCGCGGCCAGGAAGGTGTTGGCGATTCCGCCACCGACGATCAGCTGGTCGCAGATGCCGCTCAGGCTGTTCAACACGTCCAGCTTGGTCGACACCTTGGAGCCGGCGACGATTGCCGCCATCGGCTTGGCCGGCGCGCCCAGGGCCTTGCCCAGCGCGTCCAGTTCGGCGGCCAGCAGCGGGCCGGCCGCGGCGACCTTGGCGAACTTGGCCACGCCGTGGGTCGAACCTTCGGCGCGGTGAGCGGTACCGAAGGCGTCCATCACGAACACGTCGCACAGGGCGGCGTATTGCTGGGCCAGCTCGTCGGCGTTCTTCTTCTCGCCCTTGTTGAAACGCACGTTCTCGAACAGCACCAGCTCACCGGCCTTCAGTTCGACACCGTTCAGGTAATCCTTGACCAGTGGTACCTCGCGGCCCAGAGCCTTGCTCAGGTAGGCGGCTACCGGCGCCAGGCTGTTCTCTTCGCTGAATTCGCCTTCGGTCGGACGACCCAGGTGCGAGCAGACCATCACCGCAGCGCCTTTTTCCAGGGCCAGCTTGATGGTCGGCAGCGCGGCAAGAATGCGCGCATCACTCTTCACAACGCCGTCCTTGACCGGCACGTTGAGGTCTTCACGGATCAGCACGCGCTTACCTTGCAGATCAAGGTCGGCCATTTTCGCGATGTTCAGGGTCATTGAATCAGTCCTTAACAGGGGCTGGTGATAAGTGAGCGGCGGCATCGAGATAATGCACGGCCATGTCGAGCATACGATTGGCGAAGCCCCATTCGTTGTCGAACCAGGCCAGCAGGTTGACTAGGCGAGGCCCGGAAACCCGTGTCTGACTACCGTCGACGATGGCCGAATGGGGATCATGGTTGAAGTCGCAACTGGCGTGCGGCAATTCGGTGTACGCCAGCAGGCCCTGCAGCGGCCCCTGTTCGGCAGCCTGGCGCAGGATCCGGTTGATCTCCTCGGCACTGGTGTCGCGGGCGGTCTGCAAGGTGATATCCAGGCAGGACACGTTGACCGTCGGCACCCGAATGGCTTTGGCCTGGATTCGCCCGGCAAGTTCCGGGAGCAGCCGTTCGATGCCGCGCGCCAGGCCCGTGGACACCGGAATCACCGACTGGAAGGCCGAGCGCGTACGGCGCAGGTCTTCGTCGTGATAGGCATCTATCACCGGCTGATCGTTCATCGCCGAGTGGATGGTGGTGATAGAGATGTATTGCAGCCCCACCGCCTCGTCGAGCAGCTTGAGCAGCGGCACGCCGCAGTTGGTGGTGCAGGATGCGTTGGAAACCAGGCGCTCGCTGCCCGTCAGGCACTGCTGATTGACGCCGTACACCACCGTGGCGTCGACATCGCTCTCGCTGGCCATCGGCTGCGACAGCAGCACCCGCGGCGCGCCTGCACGCACGAAGCGCTCGGCCTGCTCGCGCGTGGTGTATTGGCCGGAGCATTCGAGCAACAGGTCGATATCCAGCGCACGCCAGTCGACACCCTCGGGCTCGCGCTGGCGCAGCACCTTGAGCGGCTTGCCATTGATGTGCAGATGGTCACCGGCGACCTTGACCTCGCCGGGAAAACGCCCGTGGGTGGAGTCGAAACGGGTCAAGTATTCGATGCTGGCCTGGTCGGCCAGGTCATTGAGCGCGACGATTTCCAGCCGAGCCTCGCCTGCCCGCTCATGCAGCGCACGCAAAACGCAACGACCGATGCGGCCATAGCCGTTCAGGGCAACGCGGTAGGAGCGATGGGACATCGGCTATCTCGGATGAACAACCGTAAGGTGGACCACGTGGTTCGAGCCACCGGGTGCAGCAGGGTGGACGGGCAAACCCTCATCCACCCTGCGGCGTCTCTGACTCAGGCGTCGAGCAGCTCTTCGGCGGTGCCGATGATGTTCTCGACGGTGAACCCGAAGTGCTCGAACAGCTGGCCGGCGGGCGCCGACTCACCGTAGGTTTCCATGCCGATCACGCGGCCCTCGAGGCCGACGTACTTGTACCAGAAGTCCGCATGGGCAGCTTCGATGGCGATCCGCGCGGTGACCTGCAGCGGCAGCACCGACTGCTTGTAGGCAGCGTCCTGCTGGTCGAAGACGTTGGTCGACGGCATCGACACCACGCGGACCTTGCGGCCCTGCTCGCTCAGCTTGTCGGCGGCCTGGATGGCCAGGCCGACTTCCGAGCCGGTGGCGATCAGGATCAGCTCCGGCTCGCCGGCGCAGTCTTTCAGCACGTAGCCGCCACGGCTGATGGCCGCTTCGGTTTCGTGGTCGCGCAGGTTATGCGGCAGGTTCTGACGGGAGAAGATCAGCGCGCTCGGGCCATCCTTGCGCTCGACCGAGTGCTTCCAGGCCACCGCAGCTTCGACGGTATCCGCCGGGCGCCAGGTGTCCAGGTTCGGCGTGGTGCGCAAGCTGGTCAGTTGCTCGACCGGCTGGTGGGTCGGGCCGTCTTCACCGAGACCGATGGAGTCGTGGGTGAACACGTAGAGCACGCGCAGCTTCATCAGCGCCGACATGCGCACCGCGTTGCGGGCGTATTCCATGAACATCAGGAAGGTCGCGCCGTAAGGGATCAGGCCGCCGTGCAGGGCGACGCCGTTCATGATCGCGCTCATGCCGAACTCGCGCACGCCGTAGTACATGTAGTTGCCCGATGCATCTTCGGCGACTACCGGCTTGCAGCCCTTCCACAGGGTCAGGTTGGAACCGGCGAGGTCCGCCGAACCGCCGAGCAGCTCCGGCAGCAGCGGGCCGAAGGCGTTCAGGCAGTTCTGGCTGGCCTTGCGGCTGGCGATGGTTTCGCCCTTCTCGGCCACCGCGCGGATGAACTCGCTGGCCTTTTCGGAGAAGTCGGCCGGTAGCTCGCCGGCCATGCGGCGCACGAATTCGTTGGCCAGTTCCGGATGGGCGGCGGAGTAGGCAGCGAAGCGCTGGTCCCACTCGGCTTCGGCAGCCAGGCCGGCTTCCTTGGCATCCCACTCGGCGTAGATGTCGGCCGGAACTTCGAACGGTGCGTGGTTCCAGTTCAGGGCGGCGCGGGTCAGGGCGATCTCATCGTGGCCCAGGGCGGCGCCGTGGGACTCTTCCTTGCCCTGCTTGTTCGGCGAGCCAAAACCGATGATGGTCTTGCAGCAGATCAGCGTCGGACGATCACTGGACTTGCGTGCGGTGTCGATGGCCATCTTGATTTCTTCGGCATCGTGGCCGTCGACGTTGCGGATCACCTGCCAGCCGTAGGCTTCGAAGCGCGCCGGCGTGTCGTCGGTGAACCAGCCGTGCACTTCGCCGTCGATGGAGATGCCGTTGTCGTCGTAGAAGGCAATCAGTTTGCCCAGGCCCAGGGTGCCGGCCAGGGAGCAGACTTCATGGCTGATGCCTTCCATCATGCAGCCGTCACCGAGGAACGCGTAGGTGTGGTGATCGACGATGTTGTGGCCTTCGCGGTTGAACTGCGCTGCCATGATCTTTTCCGCCAGGGCGAAGCCCACGGCGTTGGCGATACCCTGGCCGAGCGGGCCAGTGGTGGTCTCGACGCCTGGTGCATAGCCGTATTCCGGGTGGCCCGGGGTCTTGCTGTGCAGCTGGCGGAAGTTCTTCAGGTCGTCGATGGACAAGTCGTAGCCGGTCAGGTGCAGCAGCGAGTAGATCAGCATCGAGCCGTGGCCGTTGGACAGCACGAAGCGGTCACGGTCGGCGAAATTCGGGTTGGCCGGGTTGTGCTTCAGGTAGTCACGCCACAGCACTTCGGCGATATCCGCCATCCCCATGGGGGCACCGGGGTGGCCGCTGTTGGCTTTTTGCACGGCATCCATGCTCAGGGCACGAATGGCATTGGCACGCTCACGACGGCTGGGCATCGCTGAATCTCCTGCGGGGTGGCTGCCGAAGCAGCTTGGACGAAAAAAGGCGCCCATTTTCGCCCAGCCAGGCCCCGCGGAGCAATGACAGATGGTCCGTTGTCGGCAAATCAGCCGGCGCGAGCGCTCAGAACGCTCACCGCCGGGGTCTCCGGGCCAGCCAGACATGGCGCCCTGAACAGGTCGCCATGCCAGATACCGGCCAGGGTACGGCTGAACACCAGCCCCCAGACCGCTGCCAGCAACAGCGCCAGCAAGGCACCAAGGCCAGCGAAAAATCCCATTTGCGTCAGGCTATGCAGCTCGAAGGTTGCCAACGTGAAGACGCCCAGCGGAAAGGTGAACCCCCACCAGCCAAGATTGAAGGGCACCGCATCACGCATGTAAAGGCGGGTGAAAACCGCCGCGACCAGCAGCCACCACAGCCCGGCGCCCCACAGGGCCAGGCCGCCGAGCAGCCCCAGTTCATGGGCCAGCCTGGCAACCCCCGCCAGCGCCGTGCCGTCGAACACCTCGGGCGCCGCCCGCCCCAGATTCAGCAAGCCCAGGCAACCCGTGGCCAGCGGCCCGAGCGGCAGCCAGCTGGTAGCGGCGAAATCGGTGCCGGGAAGCTTGTGCAGCGCCAGGCGCAGCATGACCAGGGCGATCAGCGAACAGGCCAGGAACAGCGACATACCCCACAGCACGAAACCGGCTACCAGCATGGCGCGCCCAGCCTCGGCGGCCAGGTGCGGAGCCAGCGTGCCGGCCGTACTGGCAGCAACCTCCGGGGCGACGATGGGCAGCAGCCAGATTGCCGTAAGCTTTTCCAGCGCGTGCTGCTGCCGGGTGAACATCAGGCAGGGCACCAGCCAGGCGACCAGCAGCGCCAGCGCCGCGTCGATCCACCACAAGACATGCGCCAGCACATAGACCGCGTCGCCCCAGCGCGGCTCGCCAAATAGCAGCAATCCGTTGATGAGCACTGCCAGACCCATGGGAATCGCTCCCAGGAACATCGACTGCACCGGGTGCAGCAGCATCGGCCAGACCGTATCGCGATAAAGCGCCAGACGCAGCCCGAACAGCAGCGTGAAGATGGCGAACAGTGCGATGCCGAGCCACCAAAGCGCTTCGGCCAGGGCACTGGCGCCGGCAAGGGAGCGAGGAAGATGGGCGATGACCAGCGCCAACACGCCGGTCCCCATGGTCACGGCGAACCAGTTGGGCGTGAAGTGACGTATGAAGGCGAGCGGTTCGGGCAAGCGCGTGAAAGGTCGAGGCATGAGTCGGGTCGTCCCGTGGCATGAGTGACAGATGCCAGGGTAAAAACCGCCTTGCCATATGAAAAATACATAATCAGTATCCTTTCCATACCAACAATGCATGCTTAAGCAATGAATCTTCACCACCTCAAGATTTTTCATGCCGTCGCACAGGCAGGTAGCATCAGCGCGGGCGCCGAGCGCCTGCACATCAGCCAGCCAGCGGTCACGCGCGAGATTCGCGAGTTGGAGAACAGCCTGGAATTGCCGCTGTTCGACCGCAAGCCACGCGGCGTGACGTTGACCGAAGGTGGCCAGCGCCTGCTCGATTACGCCCAGCGCATCTTCAGCCTGGAACTCGCCGCCGAGCGCGACCTGCGCGACTTCGCCCACCTCGAACTGGGCGAGCTGCATCTGGGCGCCAGCGCTACGCTCGGGGCATATCTGCTACCGCCGTTGATCACGGCCTTCCGCGCCCAGCGCCCTTCCATCCTGGTCAACCTGGAAGTTAGCAACACCCGGGAAGTGACTCGCCAACTGGACGAAGGCCGCATCGCCCTGGGTTTCGTCGAGGGGCATTTTCAACGTGCCAACTACGGTCACCGCCTGCTCGCGCGAGATGCCTTGCTGCCAGTGGTGGCACCCCATCACCCGCTGGCCGGCAGCGCCCCGTTGACCGCCGGGCAGTTGCAGCCCTACCCGCTGTACTTGCGTGAGCCGGGCTCCGGCACCCGCGCCAGCGTCGAACAGGCTTACCGCGATCACGGCCTCGAAGCCCGCGCGAGCGTGGCCGCGGGCAGCACCGAGGCGCTCAAGCGGCTGCTTGCCGACGGCCAGGGTATCGCCTGGCTGTCGCGACAGGCGGTCGACCGCGAATTGGCCAATGGCGAGCTGTCGAGCGTGCCGGTGCATGACCTGCAGATCGAACGGGAACTGCACGCCGTCTGGCGCCTGGGCAACAGCCTGAGCCCGGCACCGGCGGCCTTCCTGGCGCTCGCCGCTGACTAATCGACCCAGCAATATCAAAACTTTTTGATATTGCGGTTGCTGGCTGAAAAATGACCGACTAGACTGCGCGCCATGACCATACGCGCGCCCTCGCTCGATTTCGAGCCCACCGACCTGCTGTCCGCCCTGTGCAAGGCCGCGGGCGACGGGTTGCGCCTGAACGTACTGCGTGCGCTGAGCAACGACTCATTCGGCGTGCTAGAGCTGGCGCAGATTTTCGCCATCGGCCAGTCGGGCATGAGCCATCACCTCAAGGTGCTGGCCCAGGCCGGCCTGGTGGCGACGCGCCGGGAAGGCAACGCGATTTTCTACCGGCGCGCCCTGGCCCATGTCGAAAGCCCCGGCGGCGCCCTGCATGCGGCGCTGCTGCAGGAAGTCGACAACCTCGAACTGCCCGCCGAAGTGCGCCAGCGCGTGGCCCAGGTGCACCAGCAGCGGGCCGCTGCCAGCCGCGATTTCTTCGCCCGCAGCGCCGAGCGCTTCCAGGCTCAGCAGGATCTGATCGCCGGCCTGCCGCAGTACCGCGACAGCGTCGTGGCGCTGCTCGACTCGCTGGACTTGCCGGCCCATGCCAGCGCGCTGGAAGTCGGCCCGGGCGATGGCGGCTTCCTGCCGGAACTGGCGCGCCGCTTCACCCGCGTGACCGCCCTGGACAACAGCGAGGCGATGCTCGAACTCGCCCGCCAGCGCTGCCAGCAGGAGGGCCTGAACAACGTGCAGTTGCACCTGGCCGATGCCCTGCAGGATGCCTACCCCGGCGCCGATTGCGTGGTGCTGAACATGGTATTGCATCATTTCGCCGCGCCGGCCCAAGCCCTGTGCAAACTGGCCGAACAGGTGAACCCTGGTGGCAGCCTGCTGATCACTGAACTGTGCAGCCACGACCAGAGCTGGGCTCGCGACACCTGCGGCGATCTCTGGCTAGGCTTCGAGCAGGACGATCTCGCCCACTGGGCAATCGCCGCCGGCCTGACACCAGGTGAAAGCCTGTATGTCGGCCTGCGCAATGGTTTTCAAATTCAGGTGCGGCATTTCCAGCGCACCCTTCCACTCACGCACGCGGCCGAGAGGCCCTCACTCGCCAGGACAATCGATAGATGAGCGAATACTCCCTGTTTACCTCCGAGTCCGTGTCCGAAGGGCACCCGGACAAGATCGCCGACCAGATTTCCGATGCCGTGCTCGACGCCATCATCACCCAGGACAAGCACGCCCGCGTGGCCGTGGAAACCCTGGTCAAGACCGGCGTAGCGATCATCGCCGGTGAAGTGACCACCAGCGCCTGGGTCGACCTCGAGCAAATCGTCCGTGACGTGATCTGCAACATCGGCTACACCAGCTCGGACGTCGGCTTCGACGGTGCCACCTGTGGCGTGATGAACATCATCGGCAAGCAGTCCCCGGACATCAATCAGGGCGTCGACCGCGCCAAGCCGGAAGACCAAGGCGCCGGCGACCAGGGCCTGATGTTCGGCTACGCCAGCAACGAAACCGACGTGCTGATGCCGGCGCCGATCCGCTTCTCCCACGCCCTGGTCGAGCGCCAGGCCGAAGCCCGTAAGTCCGGCCTGCTGCCGTGGCTGCGACCGGACGCCAAATCCCAGGTCACCTGCCGCTACGAGAACGGCAAGGTAGTCGGCATCGACGCCGTGGTGCTGTCCACCCAGCACAACCCGGACGTCAGCCTCAGCGACCTGCGTGAAGCGGTTATGGAGCTGGTGATCAAGCACACCCTGCCGGCCGAACTGCTGCACAAGGACACCCAGTTCCACATCAACCCGACCGGCAATTTCGTGATCGGCGGCCCGGTGGGCGACTGTGGCCTGACCGGCCGCAAGATCATCGTCGACAGCTACGGCGGCATGGCCCGCCATGGCGGCGGTGCATTCTCCGGCAAGGATCCGTCCAAGGTCGACCGCTCGGCAGCCTACGCCGGCCGCTACGTCGCCAAGAACATCGTCGCTGCCGGCCTGGCCGAGCGCTGCGAGATCCAGGTCTCCTACGCCATCGGCGTGGCCCAGCCGACCTCCATCTCGATCAACACCTTCGGCACCAACAAGGTAGCGGAAGAGACCATCATCAAGCTGGTGCGCGACGTCTTCGACCTGCGTCCGTACGCCATCACCAAGATGCTCGACCTGCTGCACCCGATGTACCAGCCGACTGCCGCCTACGGCCACTTCGGCCGCGAGCCGCAGCAACTGACCGTCGGCGACGACAGCTTCACCAGCTTCACCTGGGAGAGAACCGACAAGGCCGCAGACCTGCGCGCCGCTGCCGGCCTGTAAGCCCTTGGCGGGTCGCCGTGCCTGCGGCGACCCGTGAGCCGATACGAAAAAGCCTCCGTGGGCGCGATGCCCACGGAGGCTTTTTCATGTGCACTGTATGAGCCGGCAGATCACTTGCCGAACAGCGAACCCAGGCTTTTCAGGGTTTCGGCAGCAGCGGCGATGTTTTCGGCCTTGCCGTCGCCCTGATTTTGCGCGACCGGAGCCGCAGCACCTTCGGCATTGGCACCGAGCTGGTCACAACCACCTTCGACCTGGGCGATGGCGTCGTCAGCCTGCTTGTTGCCGAGCAGCCCGGCCAGTTGCTTGACCTGGGCGATCTTGTCAGCGTTTGCTGCCATCTTCTGCTGGCACTTGAGCTGGGTGTTCTCAGCCGCGTGGGCGAACGAGCTAGCGACGGCCAGGGCCGCGGAACACAACACGATGGATAGACGCATGAGACTCTAGACCTCCAGAGATGAGGCCCGGCAATACACCCCGCCGCCGGGCAAATCCTTTTGGTGTGCGGGGGTGCGGACTCTAGCACCGGACATTCGTGGCAACAAATAGCCATCACTCCAAAATGTCGGCCAGCGCCCACTTTCCCAACTGGCAGCTAGCCTGGAACACTCAATTTCCCGAGCAGGAGGTTCCGCCCATGAGAGCCTGGATCGCGATTGCCTTCTCCGTTCTCCTGTGTGCAACCGTCCACGCCGATGACTGCCCCGCGCAGACGGCGACACATGCACGACAAGTCGCCGAGCTCGCGGCCCAGGTCGCCCACTGGGACGATGCCTACCATCGCCAGGGTCGCTCACTGATCAGCGACGAACTCTATGACCAGGCCCGCGCCCGCCTCGAACATTGGCAACGCTGCAGCAACGAAGTCACCCGCAGCGACCCTCTGAGCGGTACGCAAGGTGACGTCCAGCACCCCGTGGCGCAGACCGGGCTGCGCAAGCTGGCGGATGAGCGCGGCGTCGCGCAGTGGATGGCGAACCGCGACGACCTGTGGATCCAACCCAAGGTCGACGGCGTGGCGGTAACCCTGCACTACGAAGACGGAGACCTGAAACAGGTGATCAGCCGCGGCGACGGCAACAGCGGTCAGGACTGGACACCACAGGCGACACGCATCGCTGCCATCCCCAAGCAGTTGAACGACGGCGGCACGCTGATTTTGCAAGGCGAGCTGTATCTGCAGCGACCGGGCCATGTGCAGGCCAGCGAGGGTGGGGCCGCGGCACGTAGCACCGTGGCGGGCTTCATGGCCCGCCAGGAGTTGCAAGAGGAGCAGGCGGCCAGCATCGGCCTGTTCGTCTGGGACTGGCCCAATGGGCCGGCCGACACCCAGCAGCGCCTCGATCGCCTGGCGCGCATGGGCTTCCAGGACAGCCGGACTTACAGCCAGCCAGTTGCCAAACCAACCGATGTACAGCGCTGGCGAGAGCAGTGGTACCGCAACCCCCTGCCCTTCGCCACCGACGGCGTGGTGCTGCGCCAGGGCCAGCGCCCCAGCAGCGACCGCTGGCGCGCCGAACCACCGCACTGGGCGGCAGCTTGGAAATATCCGGCCAGTGAAACGCTCGCGCTGGTCGAGGCGGTCGAATTCAGCATTGGCCGTACCGGACGCATCACCCCGTTGCTGCGCCTGCAGCCGGTGAAGCTCGACGACCGCACCATCCGGGTGGTAAGCGCGGGTTCAATGGAACGCTGGCGGCAACTGGACATTCGCCCCGGAGATCAGGTCGCCATCCGCCTGGCCGGGCAGACCATTCCCAAGCTGGAAAGCGTGGTGCTGCAAAGCGCCGTACGCCCGCCGCTGGAAATCCCCAATAGTGATGACTACCACGCCCTGAGCTGTTTGCGCGCCGCGCCCGCGTGCACCAGCCAGTTCCATGCCCGCCTCACCTGGCTCAGCGGCAAGCAAGCGTTGAACCTGCATGGCATCGGCGCAGGAACCTGGCAGAAACTGCTCGAGGCGCAGCACATCGACGGGTTGCTCGACTGGTTGCAGCTTGGCGAAGAGCAGTTGCTGGCGGTACCGGGCATCGGCCCGCGAGGCGCCACACTGCTCAGCAAGCGCTTCGCCGAGGCCCGGCAGCGTGCGTTTCACGATTGGTTGCGGGCGCTGGGTGCGCCGATGAATCCAGACAACCTGGCGGCGCAAAGCTGGGTGCAACTGCACCAGCGCACCCTTGCAGACTGGCAGGCATTACCCGGCATCGGCCCGACTCGCGCGGCCCAGTTGCAGGCGTTCTTCCAGCATAACGACATCGTCGCGCTGGCCGAGCAGTTGGGCAAAGCGGGCGTGGCGGGCTTTCAGTAGCGGCCAAAGCGCTGGCTGACTGACACCGCCAGCAGTGCCCATGGCCTTGCCATGTGGCGCCGATCAGCGGCTGCGCACGGGCTCAATCCTTCAATTGATCCTTGATGTAAGTGATCTCGGTCTTGCCATGGGGCGCTGGCTGGCCATCCTCGCCAAGGTTCACGAAGACCATCTTGTCGATGGTCAGAATGCTCTTGCGGGTGATCTTGTTGCGCACTTCGCAGCGCATGGTGATCGAGGTGCGGCCGAAATCGGTGGCGGTGATGCCCAGCTCGATGATGTCGCTCTGCCGCGCCGAGGACACGAAGTTGATCTCGGAAATCAGCTTGGTCACCACCCGTTGGCTGCCCAGCTGAATGATGGCGTAGATCGCCGCCTCCTCGTCGATCCACTTGAGCAGGCTGCCGCCGAACAGCGTGCCGTTGGGGTTGAGGTCTTCTGGCTTTACCCACTTGCGCGTATGAAAGTTCATGCACCCTCCTGTCCGTCGTTCCATTGGCAGTGATGATCGCAAAGATTGGCGAGCGGATCATTGCCGCGTTATCGATAATGGTTATCGACACAGGCTATCGGGCCGGGTTCAGCAAGGCTGGCGGCGAGCCATTCGGCGAACGCGCGTTACGCCTGTCGGCCTCCACCGAGAAACGCTGATCGCTGCGATGGAAAGCCTTGGGCTCGCGCGCCGGCGCGGCTATAATCGCCCAGTTATACGCGCCCGCCACCGGGCGTTCCCGCCACCTGTCCGAGGGGCGCTGCAGCAACCTGAAAGATTTGTTTCGAATCCCCAAGCCCTGCATTCCCACAATGCTTAGGGGCAGATTCGAATCAACCTTTCAGGCTGTCAGGCTCGGATAGGGCGTTTAGCAAACGCATCAACGGCGCCCAGTCGACAATCGTGTGACACCTGCGCGTCATCCGACGCTGGCAAGGTTGCACCTGTCGACAGCAGACAACCTAACGGAGAGTTACTGCATGAGCGCTGCTTTCAACGACTACAAGGTCGCCGACATTTCCCTGGCCGACTGGGGCCGCCGCGAGCTGATCATCGCCGAATCCGAGATGCCGGCACTGATGGGCCTGCGTCGCAAGTACGCCGCCAGCCAACCGCTCAAGGGCGCGAAGATCCTCGGCTGCATCCACATGACCATCCAGACCGGCGTGCTGATCGAGACGCTGACCGCCCTGGGCGCCGAAGTGCGCTGGTCATCCTGCAACATCTTCTCCACCCAGGATCAGGCCGCTGCCGCCATCGCCGCCGCCGGCATCCCGGTGTTCGCCTGGAAGGGCGAGACCGAGGCCGAGTACGAGTGGTGCATCGAGCAGACCATCCTCAAGGACGGCCAGCCGTGGGATGCCAACATGGTGCTGGACGACGGCGGTGACCTGACCGAGATCCTGCACAAGAAGTACCCGCAGATGCTCGAGCGCATCCACGGCGTGACCGAAGAAACCACCACCGGTGTGCACCGTTTGCTCGACATGCTCAAGGCCGGCACCCTGAAGGTCCCGGCGATCAACGTCAACGACGCGGTCACCAAGAGCAAGAACGACAACAAGTACGGCTGCCGCCACAGCCTCAACGACGCCATCAAGCGCGGCACCGATCACCTGCTGTCGGGCAAGCAGGCACTGGTCATCGGCTACGGCGACGTGGGCAAGGGCTCGGCCGCTTCGCTGCGCCAGGAAGGTATGATCGTCAAGGTTTCCGAAATCGACCCGATCTGCGCCATGCAGGCCTGCATGGACGGCTTTGAGCTGGTTTCGCCGTACATCGACGGCCGTAACGACGGCACCGACGCCTGCATCGACAAGGCGCTGCTGGGCAAGATCGACCTGATCGTCACCACTACCGGCAACGCCAACGTCTGCGACGCCGGCATGCTCAAGGCCCTGAAGAAGCGCGCCGTGGTTTGCAACATTGGTCACTTCGACAATGAGATCGACACCGCTTTCATGCGCAAGAACTGGGCATGGGAAGAGGTCAAGCCGCAGGTGCACAAGATCCACCGCACCGGCGCCGGCAGCTTCGACGCCGCCAACGACGACTACCTGATCCTGCTGGCCGAAGGCCGCCTGGTCAACCTGGGCAACGCCACCGGCCACCCGAGCCGCATCATGGACGGCTCGTTCGCCAACCAGGTACTGGCGCAGATCTTCCTGTTCGAGCAGAAGTTTGCCGACCTTTGCGCCGAGAAGAAAGCCGAGCGCCTGACCGTCGAAGTGCTGCCCAAGAAGCTGGATGAGGAAGTCGCCCTGGAGATGGTCAAGGGCTTCGGTGGCGTCGTAACCCAGCTGACCCAGCAGCAGGCCGACTACATCGGCGTCGCCGCCTCCGGCCCGTTCAAACCGGACAGCTACCGCTACTGATAGGCGGTACGCGGCGCGGGCCCGAGGTCCGCGCCGCGCAGCCCGAAGGAATCGTCATGTCTCAGAAACGCCCCAACGTCAGCTTCGAGTTCTTCCCGACGAAGACCGATGCCGGACACGAAAAACTGCTGAATACCGCGCGAGAGCTGGCCGGCTACAACCCGGACTTTTTCTCGTGCACCTACGGCGCCGGTGGCTCCACCCGCGACCGTACCCTCAATACCGTGCTGCAACTCGACAGCGAAGTGAAGGTGCCGACCGCACCGCACCTGTCGTGCGTTGGCGACAGCAAGGCCGAACTGATCGAACTGCTCAACCTGTACAAGAGCAAGGGCATCAACCGCATCGTTGCCCTGCGCGGTGACCTGCCGTCAGGCATGGGCATGTCCAGCGGCGAGCTGCGCCACGCCAATGACCTGGTCGAGCTGATTCGCACGGAAACCGGTGATCACTTCCATATCGAAGTAGCGGCATACCCGGAGATGCATCCCCAGGCCCGCAATTTCGAGGACGATATCGCCAACTTCGTGCGCAAGGCCAAGGCCGGCGCCGACAGCGCGATCACCCAGTACTTCTTCAACGCCGATTGCTACTTCTACTTCGTCGAGCGTGTACGCAAGCTGGGCGTCGATATCCCGGTGATCCCGGGCATCATGCCAATCACCAACTACAGCAAGCTGGCGCGCTTCTCCGACGCCTGCGGCGCCGAGCTGCCACGCTGGGTGCGCAAGCAACTGGAAGCCTACGGCGACGACGCCCAGAGCATCCAGCGCTTCGGCGAAGAGATGATCACCGGCCTGTGCGAACGCCTGATCGAAGGTGGTGCACCCGGCCTGCACTTCTACACCCTCAACCAGGCCGCTCCCAGCCTGGCGGTGTGGAAGAACCTGCAGGGCTGATACCGGCCTCGGAGACCGCGAAAGACCGAACTTTCGCGGCCTTTTTCTTTCCTAACAGGCGACCAAATCCACTGCACCAGCCAGTTGGACGGACCTGTCAGCCGCGTACCCGTTGACCCGAAGCCCTCTGCTGGTCGACAGTACAGGCGCCCGGATGCCCCAACAGGGGGCATGACTGCCGGGACGAATTCACCAATGCGCGATCAGCCAGGATCGGCTCGAGTTGTCGCGCTACCACGGGATGCCTGCATGCTCACTCGCCAGAAAATCAACGCCTCGGTGTCGCCGAAAGGCAGCCTGGAAACCCTCTCCCAGCGCGAAGTCCAGCAACTGCGCGAGACCGGCTCGGGCAGCGTCTATGCGCTGTTTCGCCAGTGCGCCCTGGCGATCCTCAACACCGGTTCGCACAGCGACAACGCCAAGACCATCCTCGAGGCCTATCCGGACTTCGAAGTGAAGATCCACCAGCAGGACCGCGGCATCCGCCTGGAGCTGATCAACGCCCCGGCCGACGCCTTCGTCGATGGCGAGATGATCGCCAGCACCCGTGAGATGCTGTTCAGTGCCCTGCGCGACATCGTCTACACCCAGAGTGAACTGGAGAACAAGCGGGTCGACGTGGACAGCTCCAGCGGCCTCACCGACTACGTATTCCATCTGCTGCGCAACGCCCGCACCCTGCGCGCCGGTGCCGAGCCGAAGATGGTGGTGTGCTGGGGCGGTCACTCGATCAGCACCGAGGAATACAAGTACACCAAGAAGGTCGGCCACGAACTTGGCTTGCGCGCCCTGGACGTGTGCACCGGCTGCGGCCCGGGCGTGATGAAAGGGCCGATGAAGGGCGCCACCATCTCCCATGCCAAGCAGCGCATCGTCGGCGCCCGCTACCTGGGCCTGACCGAGCCGGGCATCATCGCTGCCGAGGCGCCGAACCCGATCGTCAACGAGCTGGTGATCCTGCCGGACATCGAAAAGCGCCTGGAAGCCTTCGTGCGCCTCGGCCACGGCATCATCATCTTCCCGGGCGGCGCCGGTACGGCGGAGGAATTCCTGTACCTGCTGGGCATCCTCATGCACCCGGACAACGCCGAGCTGCCTTTCCCGCTGGTGCTCACCGGCCCGAAGAGCGCCGAGCCCTATCTGCAGCAGCTGCACGACTTCATCGGCGCTACCCTGGGCCGCGAAGCGCAGAACCGCTACGTGCTGATCCCCAACGACCCGGCTGCCGTGGCGCGCCACATGGCGGCCGGCATCAAGGCCGTCAAGCAGTTCCGCCGCGAGCGCAACGACGCTTTCCACTTCAACTGGCTGCTCAAGATCGACGAGAGCTTCCAGCACCCGTTCGAACCGACCCACGAAGCCATGGCCAGCCTCAACCTGACCCGCGAGCAGCCGACTCACGAACTGGCCGCCAACCTGCGCCGCGCCTTCTCAGGCATCGTAGCCGGCAACGTCAAGGCTCACGGCATTCAGCTGATCGAGGAGCACGGCCCTTACGAGCTGCGCGGCGACAAGAGCATCATGCAGCCGCTAGATCGCCTGCTGCAGGCGTTCGTCGAGCAGCACCGCATGAAGCTGCCCGGCGGCTCGGCTTACGTGCCCTGCTATCGCGTGGTCAGCTAAACCGTTGCGCGCGAGGGGCCTGCGCCCCTTGCCGCCTCAGCCTCAACCGGCCTCTGGACAGGAGTATCCGATGGCACGCCCGGCACCCCGTACTCTTCAGGTCATCGCGTCCACCTCGGTCACCCCGCACATGCTGCGCGTGACCTTGGGCGGCGGCGAGATCGACAGCTTTCCAGCGGATCAGGAAAGCGCCTACATCAAACTGATGTTCACCGCCCCCGGCAGCGACAAGAACCTGGTACGCACCTACACCGTCCGCCAGCAGCGTGCCGACCAGTTCGACGTCGACTTCGTGCTGCACGAGGATGCCGGCCCGGCCTCGCAGTGGGCCACGGCCGCCAGGCCCGGCGACAGCATCCTCGTCGGCGGGCCGGGGCCGAAGAAACTGGTCGACAACAGCGCCGACTGGTTTCTGGTGATCGGCGACATGACCGCCCTGCCGGCGATCAGCGTGAACCTCGAACAGCTGCCCGCCGATGCCCGTGGCCACGCCGTCATCGAAGTGCTCGATGCCGAGGATATCCAGCCGCTGCGCCACCCCGCCGGCGTCGCGCTGCACTGGCTGGTCAACCCGCATCCCGGCGAAAACAGCCAATTGCTGGTCGATCATGTGCGTCAGCTGGAATGGCTGCCGGGGCGCCCGAGCATCTGGGCGGCCTGTGAGTTCAGCGGCATGCGCGCGTTGCGCCAGCATTTTCGCGAGGAGCGCCAGGTCGACCGCAAGGACTTGTACATCTCCAGTTACTGGAAGCTGGGCAGCAGCGAAGATCAGCACAAAACCGTAAAACGCGAGGACGCCGAGGCGCAGGGCGAGTGATCGCCAGGCCACCGGCCAATCGTTGTAACCCCCGGGTGACAAGGCATAGCGCGACACCGATTGGCGGCAAGTTGTGCCCAACGCCGCCAATCCTGTTACACTCGGGCCTTCCCGCCAGGCTTGCGCCCGGATGCTGCCCCCAGTGGCCAGCAGTACCGGACGGGATTGCACGCCCCACGTGCGATTCAAGCCAGGCACTACACCTATAGGGCCACGCCCTCACCAGACAGGATTGCACATGTCCTTTGCCTCCCTCGGTCTCTCCGAGGCTTTGGTCCGCGCGGTCGAAGCCGCCGGCTACACCCAGCCCACTCCGGTGCAACAGCGGGCCATCCCCGCCGCGTTGCAAGGTCGCGACCTGATGGTGGCGGCCCAGACGGGTACAGGTAAGACAGGCGGCTTCGCCCTGCCGATCCTCGAGCGGCTGTTCCCCAACGGCCACCCGGATCGCGAACAGCGCCACGGCCCGAAACAGCCCCGCGTGCTGGTGCTCACACCCACCCGCGAATTGGCTGCCCAGGTGCATGACAGCTTCAAGCTGTATGCCCGCGATCTGAAATTCGTCAGCGCCTGCATTTTCGGCGGCGTTGGCATGAACCCGCAGGTGCAGGCCCTGGCCAAGGGCGTCGACGTCCTGGTCGCCTGCCCGGGCCGCCTGCTCGACCTGGCCGGGCAAGGCAGCGTCGATCTGTCCCACGTGGAAATCCTCGTGCTGGACGAAGCCGACCGCATGCTCGACATGGGCTTCATCCACGATGTGAAGAAAGTCCTCGCCCGCCTGCCGGCCAAGCGTCAGAACCTGCTGTTCTCGGCGACCTTCTCCAAGGACATCACCGACCTCGCCAGCAAGCTGCTGCACGATCCCGAGCGCATCGAAGTAACGCCGCCGAACACCACGGTCGAGCGCATCGAACAGCGCGTGTTCCGCCTGCAGGCCAGCCACAAGCGCGCCCTGCTCGCTCACCTGGTCACCGCTGGCGCCTGGGAACAGGTGCTGGTGTTCACCCGGACCAAGCATGGCGCCAACCGCCTGGCCGAGTACCTGGAAAAGCAAGGCCTTACCGCTGCTGCGATTCACGGCAACAAGAGCCAGAATGCCCGGACCAAGGCCCTGGCCGACTTCAAGGCCAACAAGGTGCGTATCCTGGTCGCCACCGACATCGCCGCCCGCGGCCTGGACATCGACCAGCTGCCCCACGTGGTCAACTTCGAGCTGCCCAACGTCGAAGAAGACTACGTGCACCGCATCGGCCGTACCGGTCGTGCCGGCCGTAGCGGCGAAGCCATCTCCTTGGTCGCCCCGGACGAGGAGAAGCTGCTCAAGAGCATCGAGCGCATGACCAAGCAGAAGATCCCGGACGGCGATCTGATGGGCTTCGATGCCAGCAAGGTCGAGGCCGAGCGCCCGGAAGTACGCGAGCCACAGAAGCCGCGCCAACCGCGCGGTGCCAAGGCCGAAGGCGAGCGCCAGAATGGCGGCCGTCGCGACAAGGGCAAGGATGGCGGCAAGGCGAAGAGCCAGCCCCAGGCCAAAGCCAAGCCTGCTCGCGGCCAGCAGCCACGCAGCCAGGCGCGCCCAGCACCGGCTGCTGGCGCTCCCGCCCTGCCACCGGATCGCGCGCCGGATGAATTCCGCGATGACGATATCGACAATTTCGGCAACCGCGTCGACTACGTACCGACCCAGAACAAGCCCCAAGGCCGTGGACGTCGCCAGGGCGGCGGTCAGAATGCTGGCGGCGCCGGTCAGGCACCGCGCGGTCAGGGCAAGGGCCCACGCACCGGCGGTGGCGGCAGCGCCAACGGCGGCAAACGTCAGGGCCAGGGTCAAGGTGGCGGTCGTGGCCGTGGCGGCGACAACCGCAGCCGTGGCGCGCGCGACAACGTCGTCACGTCGCTGAACCGCGACGAGCTGCCACGTCGTGAAGGCCCGCGTCGCGACGCCCCCGAGAAGCAGCCGATCATCATGCACAAGGCTTCGCGCAGCGACCGTCTGCCGACCGCCGAACAGCTCGATCAGTTGCCGAGCAGCCGCCCGCGTGGTGAAAAACCTGCCCTGCTGACTCGCAATCGCGATAGCGAGTGAGGGCTGCCCCAGGCTCGGCCTGGGCCCAGAAACGAAAACGCCGGCTCTGAGCCGGCGTTTTCGTGTGTGACGTAAGGCTTACTTGCGCACGCCTTCCACGGAAATGATCAGCTCGACTTCCTGCGAAGCCGGGCCCAGATCCTTCTCGATATTGAAGTCCTTCAGCTTCAGCTTGGTGCTGCCCTCGAAGCCGGCGCGGTAGCCGCCCCATGGGTCGTCGCCCTGACCGATGAACTTGGCGGCGATCACCACCGGTTTGGTCACGCCGTTGAGGGTCAGGTCGCCGGTGATGTCGGCAGCGCCCTGGCCGGTCGACTTGACCGACGTGGACTTGAAGGTCGCGGTCGGGTTCTTGCTGACGTTGAGGAAATCGGCGCTACGGATGTGCTTGTCGCGCTCGGCATGGTTGGTGTCGACGCTTTCGGTCTTCAGGGTCACGTTGACCTTGCTGGCCTCGGGGTTCTTCTCGTCGAAGCTGAAGGAGCCGTCGAAATCCTTGAAGGTGCCGTACAGCCAGCTATAGCCCAGGTGGCTGATCTTGAAATTGACGAAGGCGTGCTGGCCTTGCTTGTCGATGGCGTAGTCGGCAGCCATTGCCTGGCCAGCGCCCAGCAGAGCGGTACCCAGCGCCAGTGCAGCGAAAGTCTTCTTCAACATGGGAACTCCTTGTGAGATGAAAATAGGCGGCGCTGCGGAGCAACGCCGAAACCGCAGGAAGATCAGCGCCCGAAGATGCGCAGCAAGGTGCGATCACGGTCGATGAAATGATGCTTCAACGCAGCCAGGCCATGCAGGACCGCAAAGATCACGATAGCCCAGGCCAGGTATTCATGAATCAAGCCGGCGACATCACCCTGATTGGGAATGCTGGTCACGCTCGCCGGCACCTCGAACCACCCGAATACGCTGATGCCCCGGCCATCGGCAGTGGAGATCAGGTAGCCGGAAGTCATCAGCACGAACAGCCCCAGGTACAGGAAGCCATGCCCCAGCTTGCTGGCCACTCGCGTCAGCCGACCATGCTCGGGCAACGCCGGCGGCGGCGGGCTGGCCAGGCGCCACGCCAGGCGCGCCAGCATGACCATGAACAGCAGAATGCCGATGCTCTTGTGGATGTTCGGCGCCGTCTGGTACCAGCTGCTGTAGTAGCTCAGCCCGACCATCCAGAAACCGAGGGCGAACAACCCGAATACCGCAACGGCCACCAGCCAATGCAGGGAAACGCTGATGAGACCGTAACGGAACGTAGAATTACGCCACTGCATGGCCTGCTTCCAAAAGTTGAGTTGGGCAGAGATTAGCAACAAACCTATCGAGTAATAGCAGAAATTGTTGCTATGAAATATCGATAAAGGCGATAGCTGGACGCAATCATCAAAGACCAACGAGCTTAGTCCCTGACATATACGGGCCGTTCCGTGCACCGTAACTGAACGGTCGCTTTCAGCGGATCAGCGGTGAGCAGTGTCGAAACCTCAGCCTGAGGTTTCAGTCGGTTTGGATCAATTATCGCATTGAAACGCTGCCTACAAATCGACCTGCGGGGAAACCGTCTGGCTACAAAAGCCGCTGAAGCTTCGCTTCCATCCTGACGCTATCCCATTGGTTACATTTATTTTTCTCCAAAACACCGAGCTGGAGAAAACAGGTTACGTACCGTTAATTAACCGTTATCCAACTTGTCCGCGGTGGTCGCCCGTCGCAGCATCGATATCGCCCGTTGCAACGAGCCGTCTGATCGGGCCTGCAAGGAGAGAAAAGATAGCGAGGCCACTCCATGGCCTCAAAAACAATAACAAGACAAGAAATGGCGAGGTACTAACTATGACGATGCAAAGCATCTGGGAATCCATTGTCGCCTTCTACGAGCCGACGCTCGAAATAGTGAGCTTGTGGGCCTTGGGACTTCCCCTTTTCGTTACCGTCATTGCGGTAATGTTCATTCTCTCGCAAAAGTGGCAGGGTCCCCTGACCATTCGCGCCCTGACCAACGCGGCATTCCCCAAAGAGCAATACGACCACGCTTCATCGCGCGTGGACATATGGAACGGCATTATTCTGTTATTGCTCGGATTTCCGCTCGTAGGGGTGATTGCCATCAACGGCATCGCTATCGCTGACAACGTAGGCGCTTATTTCAACACCGAGTTCGGCGCCCGAAATCCTTTGATCACCTCCACCTGGCTGCTCGTTGCCGTCCAGTTTCTGGTGTATTTCATGAGTGTCGACTTCGTGGGCTATTGGGTACATCGCTGGTGTCACACCAATGCCCATCTATGGCATCTGCACAAGCCTCACCATACCGCCGAGACACTCACGCCCTGGACGCTGTTCCGGCAGCACCCAATCGAGTTTTTCGGCCTGAATATCATCCCGGCCGTTGTCGGCGGCGCCTTCACCGGCGTGGTGCTGTACGCGACCGGCAGCCAGGTTCATCCAGGCATGGTGGCTGCCGTTACCACAACGGCCTATATCGCCTTCTTCGTTATCGATGTGTTCTCCCACGTTCATATGCCGATCTCCTACGGATGGTTGAACAGGATCATCCTGGCGCCGGTGATGCATAACCTTCATCACAGTATGGAGCCGCACCACTGGGACAAGAACAACGCAGTGATCCTGACGCTCTGGGATTGGATGTTCGGAACTCTTTACCTGCCGCAAAAAGGCGAGACCTGGCGTTGGGGCTGCAACGACGAAGAGTACGGGCCGAACAATCCACACAAGACCTTGAAAAGGTTCTATTTCGATCCTTTCGTCACACTCTGGCGGCACCTGAGAGAAGGCAAGAGCCCTAATCCGTAAGAGAACCGGTCGGCCCCATAACGCAGAAAGATGCTCCGTTTCGATACTGAAAACAGGCCAAGAGCGCCGCGCTACAGGTTCTGCGAGCCTGTTTTCAGCACAGTGAATGGAGCCAACAGCATGAATCCGCCGGGCCACCAGGGACGTCATCGAGCACCTCGACGGCTATCAACTCGAGGCGCGCCCAACTTCCCGCAGGATGAATTCCAATCGAGGAAAATCAACATGGCATTGAAAGACCAACTTCATTGGCGCTATGCAACAAAGAGCTACAACGGCGAAAAGGTAGAGCCACAAAAGATCGGTTCGATCCTTGAAGCCATACGCATGGCACCCAGTAGCTCTGGCCTGCAGCCTTTCAAAGTACTGGTCATTAGTAACGACGAGTTGAAGGCGCGGCTGTTACCTATCTGTGCCAATCAGCAACAAATTACCCAATCGTCCCACCTGTTGGTTTTTGCTGCCTGGGACGAATACACCCCGGAACGCGTCAACGACTTTTTCGAGTACAGCAACGGCATACGCAATCTGCCGGCAAGCGTTACCGACGACTACCGACTCTCGTTGCTCGATTCGTTCGGCGCCATGAGTGAAGAGCAGCAGTATTTTCACGCCTCAAAGCAGTGCTACATCGCGTTGGGATTTGCGCTGCTGGCGGCGGCTGACATTCATGTGGATGCCACGCCCATGGAAGGCTTCGACAACAAGGCGATCGATGCGCTTCTGAACCTTCCCGAACAAGGGTTGAGAAGCTCCGTTCTGTTGACCCTGGGTTATCGGGACATCGATAGCGACTGGTTGGTGAAACTCGAAAAGGTTCGACGCGCCAAGCAGCACTTGTTCGAAGAGATCGTGTAGGGATCACTCCCTCACAATGGTCCGTAATTGAGCCGCATGAATTGCAGGGCCCTGCATGAACCGGGTAGTCGGCAAGCGACTTTGCGAAAGTTCATGCAGGCCTTCCTGCCCGAGACGCCGCAAATGTTCGCTGGCTCAGAGGCGACAGCGGAGCCCTGAGCGCGGGCATGCGTTGCGGCAGGCAAGGTCGGCCAGTTACTGCGCAACTGCGTCATCGGCCCTGCCGGAGCCTGACAAGCTATCGACCTCGGAAGACCTTGCGCCTTTGGCACGCCACATCTGCTCGACATCGAGCGGGCGGGCGATCAGCAATTTCCCCGAGACATTCGATGGGCCAAATGTGCGCACCTCGTAAAGCGCCTCGAAGGCCTCACTATCACCCAGGCGGGCTTTCAAGCGACCGAGTTCGGCCTTGTCCGAGGCGATGTGTCCCGCCTCGATGAGTGCAGGATCCATGACTCCCGCCACCACCACGACATGGTTGCCTGCCGGTCCTGGAAAGCGCGCAAGGTAGGCATAATCACGGCGCATGATCCCTTGCGTGGAAGGCTCGTCCCAATCGGCTTGGAAGCGATCCCCGCTCGCCTTGTCCAGAAGCGTGTCGCCGCTCGCCGAAAAGTAAAAGCCGCAAATATCGAAGAATGGCTCCTGTAGATCTCCAAGGGTGTCGAGCAAACCGACATAAACGATGTCGTGATTACTCAGCATCTCGTTGGTGAAGCGTGATGTCGTCACGTCCTTGACCGCATTAGCGTCGCCAGGCCTCATCGCGGCCACGACGGGCGCCACGGAAACCAGGGCCGGCGCCAGCCCGCTCGGCAAGTGGTAGGCATTCATGTCCACATAGCCTTGACTCGCATCGGGCGCGCTCTGCTTGAACTGGCTGAGCGCTTCGCTGGAGGCGATGCTGGCGTCAGCGATCATGCGCTGCACCGAGCCATCAGCTCCTTGCTCGCCGAACACATAAAAATCACCCGAAACGATCAATACCGGTGCCGAGCTCTCTGCCAGACCACTCCAGAGAACGCTTTCGATACGAGGGTCACCGGCAGGCTTGCTCGCCAACCCGAACCAACAGACAGCATTGATGGTGAGCAAGAACGCTGCGCCGGCAACGTAACGCCAATCGACGCGGCGTTGCGGGTCGTGCTCACGGTATTGATCCTGCTCGTCGGGAGCGACGACGGCCAGCCGGTATTCGCCACGCGGCAGCATGAGCCGCTCACCGCGCTCATCGGCCGGGGCAGCTTCCAGCTTCTTGCGCAGCCGATGAATGTGTACCCGTACCGTCGCATCAACTGCAAGATCCGCGTCGGTGCTACGGCCAAACACGACCTGGGCAATCTCGATCTCTTTGGTGGTGCTCGCCGTCATTGACCGCTCGAGGAGAAACTCGAAAAGACGGATCATCCGTCGCGATTTGCCGAGCACTCCACTTAGCAAGATTCTCTGCCCGTGGGCAGCGAGCCGACTCTCCTCGCACACTTCCTGCAATTCAGCCATTTCGCGCCCCCTTTGCTGCTCTTGATGGCATTGAAGATACGGCGAATTGCCCGCCACTCGACGCGAACGTCGCTGGGAGCCGTGCCTGGCGTTGGCAAGCGCGTCACTTGCCTCGATTCAGATTCGACGGGTTCGCCGTTAGCATAGGCGGCAGGTCGTACATCTCCGTATCCCAAATCGGCACTTGGCCGCGCGACTTGGAAAACGACTTGACCGGTGCTGGAATCACCATCCGTCCAATCAGTTTGGCTGCGCGTTCATCCTCACGCGGCCAACACCGAAGGCACTCGCGGCGATCCTAAGGGAACTTCGGCAACAGCCCCACAATACGCCCAAGCCCTTGTCACTGCTTGCTTGCCGCTGTGCAAGATGCCGTACACGCACCACGATGAGGCTAAACCATCTGATAGGCTTGCCAGCTGACAATTGGGAGAGCGACTCGATGAGTAACCAACACTGGATGCAGCGTGACCTGGACGTCCTCTGGCACCCCTGTACACAGATGAAGGACCACGAGCGCCTGCCGCTGATTCCGATCCGCCGCGGCGAAGGCGTTTGGCTGGAAGACTTCGAAGGCAAGCGCTATCTGGATGCCGTCAGCTCCTGGTGGGTCAACGTGTTCGGCCACGCCAACCCGCGGATCGGCGAGCGCATCAAAGAGCAGGTCGATCAGCTCGAACACGTGATGCTGGCTGGCTTCAGCCATCAGCCGGTGGTGGAACTGTCCGAGCGCCTGGTGAAAATCACGCCGCCGGGGCTAAGCCGGGTGTTCTACGCCGACAACGGCTCCTCGGGCATCGAAGTGGCCTTGAAGATGAGTTTTCACTACTGGCTCAACAGCGGCCAGCCTGTCAAGAAACGCTTCGTGACCCTGACCAACAGCTACCACGGCGAAACCGTGGCGGCGATGTCGGTGGGCGACGTGGCGCTGTTCACCGACACCTACAAGGCGCTGTTGCTCGACACCCTCAAGGTGCCGAGCCCGGATTGCTACCTGCGCCCGGAGGGCGTGAGCTGGGAAGAGCACTCGCGGACCCTGTTCGCCGCCATGGAGCAGACCCTGGCCGAGCACCATCACGAAGTGGCGGCGGTGATCGTCGAGCCCTTGATCCAGGGCGCCGGCGGCATGCGCATGTACCACCCGATCTACCTGAAACTGCTGCGCGAGGCTTGCGACCGCTACGGCGTGCACCTGATCCATGACGAGATCGCCGTCGGTTTCGGCCGCACCGGCACGATGTTCGCCTGCGAGCAGGCCGGCATCACCCCGGACTTTCTGGTGCTGTCCAAGGCGCTCACCGGCGGCTATCTGCCGATGGCCGCGGTGCTGACCACCGATGAGGTCTACGCTGCGTTCTACGATGAATACGCCACCTTGCGCGCCTTCCTTCATTCGCACACCTACACCGGCAACCCGCTGGCCTGTGCCGCGGCCCTGGCGACCCTGGATATTTTCGAGGAGGACGGCGTGATCGAGGCCAACAAGCGACTCGCCGCGCGCATGGCCAGCGCGACCGCACACCTGGTCGATCACCCCCACGTGGCCGAAGTGCGCCAGACCGGCATGGCCCTGGCCATCGAGATGGTGCAGGACAAAGCCGGCAAGGTCGCCTATCCCTGGCAGGAACGCCGCGGCCTGCAGGTGTACCAGCACGCCCTGACCCGCGGCGCCTTGCTGCGGCCTTTGGGCAGTGTGGTGTATTTCCTGCCGCCCTACGTGATCAGCGAAGAGCAGATCGATTTCCTCGCCATCGTTGCCAGCGAGGGCATCGACCTGGCCACCCGCACTTCGGTCAGCGTACCGGTTGGCGACACCCGCTACCCGGGCTTTCGCGATCCGGGCTGATCACGCCGTCAGGTGGGCACACCCCAACCTGCCGTCATGCCTTGCTCAGAGTACGCTCAGCGGATACTCGACGATGAAGCGCACCTGGTCGGAATCCACATCCGAGGTTCCGGAGATACGGTGCGTGGCCTGACGCAGGCGGAACTTGAGGTCCTTGGCCGCGCCACTCTGCACCACGTACTGCACGTTCACATCACGCTCCCAGTGCTTCTCGTTGTCGGCGTAATAGGCGTAGGGGCTGGATGCGTCCATCTTGCTGCCATCGACGTTGTCGCCGCGGATGTACGAGACGTAGAACGATAGCCCCGGCACCCCGTAACTGGCCAGGTCCATGGCGTAAGTGGCGCGCCAGGAGCGCTCGCCCGGCCCATTGAAATCCACCAGTTGCGAGGAGTTGGCCAGGTAGATGGAGTCTTGCGCACCGCCGCCGCCGAGCGTCAGGTAGTCGAACGGCTGATCGCCATTCACCCTTTGGTGGGCAACGGTGAAGGTATGAGCCCCAACGGAATAGGCGGTCGCCAGCGACCAGGCGGTGACGTCGATGTCACCGGCAACCGACTTGCCCTCATCCAGCGTCCGATAGATGTTGAAATCGAAGTTCAGCGCCTGCTGCTCATCGATTGCCAGGTTGTAGATGGCGTTGCCGTAGTACTGACGCCACAGGTCTTCATAGCGCGAGGCGTAGGCACTGAAACTCAAGGCATCGCTGGCGACCCAATTGGCCCCGACATAATCGACACTGCCGCCTTCGGCCCCCGGCGCGTAGGTGCTGTAAAAGCCATCGCGGCTACCGGCCTGGTTGAAATCCTTTGACGAAGTGAAATGGCCTGCGTCGATGATCAAGTCATCGATCTCGGCGCTGGTCAGCTGGAAACCGGTCGCGGTGGCAGGCACCAGGCGGGCGTCGGCGACCGCGATCACCGGGTTGTAGGGCCGCAGCTGGCCATACTTGAGTTCCGAATTGGAAATGCGCATTTTCACGGCGCCACCGAGGGTGCCGAACTCGTCGTCGGCCTGGTTGGTGGACGAGTCCACCGGCAGCAAACCGGAGCCTGACCGCCCTCGCCCGCTGTCCAGCTTGATGCCCATGTAGGCATTGAGATCGACGCCAAAACCGACGACGCCCTGGGTATAGCCCGAGCTGTATTCGAGGTGAAAACCCTGGCCCCATTCGCGATTGTCCTGGGCTCCGCTCGCATGGCGATCCATATGCCAGTAAACGTTGCGGGTCAGCAGATTCAGCGTGCTGTCTTCGATAAACCCCTTGGACTCGGCCTGGTTCGCCTGAGCGGTGGAAATGGCCAGAAGACTGGCACTCAGTGCCATCAACGATAATCCGGTACGTTGCACGATCATTATTATTCCCTATGCGTGGAATGTAGCGGCGGATAGTCCGCCCTTGAAACAGGATGGGCTGCAGCGCCCACGCCGCAGCATGGCAACAGGTTTCCCCTGCCTGACGTGCGTTCGCGTGAGCCACCCACCCCTTGGTCAGCCCTGCCGTGTTGAAGCGCCCCGGGAATGCGGCCCGGGAGCAAGGCCGCTCTTTTTTACCCTATGGCCAATGGACGCATCGTCGCAACCCTCGAGGCAGCGAGCGGCGTTGCCGTTCACCAATTGCGAGCGACTCACGCCAATCACTGCGCGGCCTGCAGCAACGCTGCGGTCATCGACGGCCTGCAGAAAAACCACCATCCGGTTATGCTTGCCCACCCTCAGCCCATATCCGCCACCGACCATGCGCCTTTCCCGCTTCTTCATCGACGCCCCCCTTTCCCTCGGCCAACACGAGCTGCCCGAAGCCCAGGCCCACTACATCGGCCGGGTGCTGCGGCATGCAGCGGGCGACGCGGTGCAGCTGTTCGATGGCAGCGGTCAGGAGTTTCTCGGCGAGCTGGTCGAGGTGGGCAAGAAGACGGTGCGCGTCGAGCTGCGCGAGCAGTTCGCCGGGCAGGCGGAGTCGCCCCTGCACATCCACCTGGGCCAGGGCCTGTCCCGCGGCGAGCGCATGGACTGGGCGATCCAGAAGGCCACCGAGCTGGGCGCCCAGGTGATCAGCCCGATCATCAGCACGCGCTGTGAAGTACGCCTGAAGGATGAGCGCACCGACAAGCGCATGGCCCACTGGCGCCAGGTGGCGATCAGCGCCTGCGAGCAATGCGGGCGTTCGGTGATTCCGCTGATTCATCCACCCATCGTTCTCAACGACTGGCTGCAGCAAACCCAGGCGGATCTCAAGCTGGTGCTGCACCCTGTTGCCGAACCGCTGAGCAGCCATGCCAAACCCGCGTCACTGGCCTTTCTGATCGGCCCCGAGGGCGGCCTGACCGATGCCGAAGTCGAGCAGGCAAAAGGCACCGGCTTCCACGCAGCGCGCCTGGGGCCGCGCGTACTGCGCACCGAAACCGCGCCGGTGGCGGGCTTGGCGCTAGCTCAGTACTTGTGGGGCGATTTCTAAGAGCCTGTTCAAAGTCCACTCTGTCGGCGTGGAGACAGCGCATCGCGCAAAGCCGCAAGAAACCTGAGGCCAATTGGCTATCATCAGCAGACGGCCCGTGCGCACCGGGCATGATGAGAGCCCACCATGAATGACCGCTATTCAGGCACCCAGATCACGCTGCACTGGCTCAGCGCTCTGCTGGTCATCTGCACCCTGTCGCTGCCTTATGCCCAGGATCTGGTTGCCGATCTGCTCGGCGGCACTGGCGGGGTGTTCACCCTGCACAAATCCCTGGGTCTGACCATTCTACTGCTGACCGTTCTGCGCCTGCTGGTGCGTGCTCGGCAAGGCACACCACGGTTGTTGGCCGACCACGCACGCTGGCAGCGCACCGCAGCGAAGCTGGGCCATGGCGTCCTTTATGCGCTGTTGCTGGCGATGCCCCTGAGCGGCCTGCTGTTCGGCAAGCGGCCAGTGGAAATGTTCTGGTTGGTGACCATCGATCCGTTGCCGGTTTCCGATGCAACCCGCGCCCTGGCCCGCCAGTTTCATCTGACGGCCAAGTACCTGCTGTTCGCGTTGATTCTGGGCCACGCCTGTGTGGCGCTCTGGCACCACTACGGGCTACGCGACGGCGTGCTGCGAGCGATGCTGCCGCGCCGCTGATCGCCGGAGCGTTGAATACGCGCCCCGGCGGACGCCTCAGAGGTCGTCGAGGATATCGGCCATATCGTCGGCGTGCTCTTCTTCCTGGGCGAGGATGTCTTCGAAGATGCGCCGCGTGGTGGGATCGTCATTGCCGAGGAAGGCAATGATCTCGCGATAGCTGTCGATGGCGATGCGCTCAGCCACTAGGTTCTCGGTCACCATATCCTTGAGCGAACTGCCGGCAACGTACTCGGCGTGAGAGCGGGCGGTCAGCGTGGCCGGATTGAAGTCCGGCTCACCACCGAGCTGGGTGATGCGCTCGGCCAGTTTGTCGGAATGCTCCAGCTCCTGCTGCGCATGCTCGAGAAATTCAGCAGCGGCGACGCTGGCCTTGAGGCCGGTGGCCATGTGGTAGTGGCGCTTGTAGCGCAGGTAGCAGACCAGCTCGGTGGCCAGCGACTCGTTGAGCAGGCGCAGGACCGTTTCGCGATCGGCCGAATAACCCTCGGTGATCGCGCCGGACTCAAGGTGCTGACGCGCGCGCTGGCGCAGGATACTGATATCGGTGAGAGGGGTGGCGCTCATGACTTTTCTCCATCGGCTTACGGTTGAGTGCGCCTGCTCTGGCGGCCGGCGGCACTCGGTTGTGAGTCGTTGCGAGAGAGAAAAGTTTGACCTGTTTCAAAATGCTACAGCAGTGCTCAGATCAGCTCGGCGTCAGCGAGCAGTTGCTCGAGCCCTTCCAGGTCGGGAATGCGCAATACGGCGGCGTCCACCTTCACGGCTGCCAGCTCCAGCGCCGCGAGGGCCACGTCCGCCCGAGGCAGATCCTCGGTCACCCGCAGGGAACGGGGAATTCCCTGAACCAGCAGAGCGATGAACTTGACGTTGGCGCGGCCGCCCAGGGCATTGAGAATCGCGATGCGGGCACCGTCGCCCGCCACAGCAGTGCCACCGCTGGCGGCCTCGAAGCTGAGCAACGGCAGGCTCAGGTCGCGCCAGGCTACCTGGCCGAGAAACCAGTCCGGCATGCCGGCCAGGGCCGGTGGCGCGCGGTAGGGAATCAGCTCGGCCACCGCCACGTTGGGCAGCAGCAGCGTGCGATCGGCCAGCGGCACGACCAGACCGGTCAGGCTGCTGACGCTGTTCTGGGTAGCAACGGCTTGGCTCATGAAAACATCCTGTCAGACAGCGAAGGTGGTTGGAGAAGAGTGCCGATTACCGGCGCACTGCTCGGCAAGGTGCTCGACGAGCGCTGCTGCCAGCTCCCGCGGATCGGCGGTGAAGCTGCTGTAGCCGCCTTCGCGCAGGCTGTCGGGCATGCTCGAGCAGGCGCAGCTCTCGGCGCGCTGCGTCCAGATCAGTCCGCCCTGGCGCTTCACGTAGGCGGCTGCGGCGCTGCCATCGCTGCCCATGCCGCTGAAGGCGATCACGCCGCTGTCGGCGGCGTAGCGCTGGGCCAGGTTGAGCATCATCTGGTCGATCGATGGGCTGTAGGGCTCCGGCCAGGGCCGGTTGGCGACGCGCATGATGCCGTCATCGGCAAAGGTCAGCTCGTTGCTGATCGGCACCACCACCACTTCGCCGCAGCGCAAGGCATCGCCGTCACGAACGGTGCCGACGCGCCACTGACTGTGGCGGCCGACGGCCTGGGGCAAGGTGGTCTCGAAGCTGGGATCGATATGCTGGGCATACAGGAATGCCACCGGCAGGCCGCCAGGCAGTGCATCGAGAAACGCCTTGACCGCCGCCGGCCCACCCAGCGATGCCGCCAGCAGCCAGACTTGGCGAGCAGGCTCCCCCGCCTGCAGCGGCGTGTTGGCCAGCGCCGCCGGCAGTTCGATACGGCCCGGCCGCTGGGCCTCGGCCAGTACGCCGTCCAGGCCGCCGCCTACGGTGGCCAGGGCGGGATCGCCGACCAGTTTCTTCAGCTTGCCGACCAGCCGGCGCTCCCAACGCGGGTAGTTTTCCGAGCTGCGCTGCGGCGCATGCCCCTCGCCGAACAGCACCGGCACCTCGGCATCGGCCATCAGGGTATCGATCAGCGGCAGGTCATCGGACTGCACCAGGTCGACCAGCCACAGATCCGCTTCACAGGCCTGCAACGCCGCGTCATCGAGGCGCCCCGGATCGCTGTTGAGCACAACCTGATAACCGTTGCTGCTCAGGGCCTGCTGCAGCACGTGGCGCTGCAGCGAGGTGTCGGCGATCACGGCGATGCGTGCTGCGCTGGATTGGCTCATGAGCGCTTGGTCCACTTCTCGATGGAGCCGAGCAACAGCGACTCCTGGTAGGGCTTGCCGAGGTACTCGTTGACGCCGATGCTCATCGCCCGCTCCCGGTGTTTCTCACCGGTACGCGAGGTGATCATGATGATCGGCAGGTCCTTGAGGCCTTCGTCGTGGCGAATCAGGTTGGCGACCTCGAAGCCGTCCATGCGCGGCATTTCGATGTCCAGCAGCATGATGTCGGGGCGATGCTCCTGCAGCTGGGCGATGGCGTCGACACCGTCCTTGGCGGTCAGCACGTTCATGCCGTTGCGCTCCAGCAGGCGGCTGGTGACCTTGCGCACGGTGACCGAGTCGTCCACCACCATGACCAGGGTCGGGCGTTCGACCTCGACTTCAGGCACGCTGCCAGCGTCGGCCGACAGACGCGGCCGAACCTGATACTGCAGGTGCGCGTGCAACTCGCGGATGGTCGCGAGCAGGTCGAGAATCACCACCACGCGACCGTCACCGAGGATGGTCGCGCCGGAAATACCCGGCACCGTGGCGAATTGCGGGCCGAGGCTCTTCACCACAATCTCCCGCGAACCGGCCAGCGAATCCACCTGCACGGCCACGGCGTGTTCGCTGGAGCGCACCAGGATCACCGGCAGCGGAAGGCTCTGGCCGACCAGCTTGGGATGCTGGCCGTTGTTGAGCAGGTCGCCCAGGTAACGCAGCTCGTAGGCTTGGCCGGCGTATTCGAAACGCGGCGCATCGGGGCCGTAGTAGCTTTCCAGCTCGTACGGCGAAACGCGCACGATACCTTCGATGGTGTTGAGCGGAATGGCGTACAGGTCTTCGCCGGACAGCACCATCAACGCACGGTTGACCGATACGGTGAACGGCAGACGGATGCGGAAGGTGGTGCCTTCACCGATTACCGAGTCGATGCTCATCGAGCCACCGAGCTGCTTGACCTCGGCGTTGACCACGTCCATACCGACGCCACGCCCGGAAATCTGCGTGACCTTCTCGGCGGTGGAGAAGCCGGCCTCGAGAATGAACTGCAGGATCTCGTGCTCACTGAGGTCGGAGCCAGCGTCCATCAGCCCGCGCTCGATGGCCTTGCGGCGCACCGCATCGAGGTTGATGCCGGCACCGTCGTCGCTGAGCGTCAGCACGATGTCTCCGCCTTCACGGCCCAACTCCAGGCGAATGCTGCCCTGTTCCGGCTTGCCCGCGTTGGCGCGCACCGCAGCGCCTTCGATACCGTGGTCGACGGCATTGCGCAGCATGTGCTCCAGGGGCGCAACGATGCGCTCGAGTACCGTGCGGTCCATCTCGCCATCGGCGTTGCCGACGGTGAACTCGACCTGCTTGCCGAGCTCGCTGGCCACCTGGCGCACGATACGGCGCAGACGCGGTACCAGGCGGTCGAACGGCACCATGCGCGTGCGCATCAGGCCTTCCTGAAGCTCGGTGTTGACCCGCGCCTGTTGCAGCAACAGGGTTTCCGCATCGCGGTTACGCGAAGCCAGGGTTTCCTTGAGGTCCAGCAAGTCGGAGGCCGACTCGAACAGGGCTCGCGACAGCTGCTGCAACTGGGAATGGCGGTCCATTTCCAGCGGGTCGAACTCTTCGTACCCGGCGCGCTCGGCCTCGGCCTGGTAGCGGCTGAGGATCTGCGCCTGGGTTTCGGTGTCCAGGCGGCGCAGCTGATCGCGAACGCGGTCGATGGTGGCTTCCATCTCGCTCAGGGTGAAGCCGAAGTCGCTGACCTGCTGCTCTACACGGCCCCGGAAGATCGACGTCTCACCGGCCAGGTTGACCAGGCCTTCGAGCAGATCGGCGGGCACCTTGACCAGTTCCTGCGGGGCACGCCGTGCGGCGGCCTCCTCGGCAGCCACTTCGGCGCGCTGCACGAACGGCAGTACGCGGTTCTGCGCGGCGACCACCGGCCGCTCGCTGGCGGCGACGATGGAAGTCGCCGCACGCGCCACCGGCTGCTCCGGCTCGGCTGCCGGGCGCTCGTCCTGTGGTTGCTGCTGCAAACGCAGGCGCAGTTCATCGAGGCTCTTCTGTAGTCCCTCGAAGCCGGACTGCACGTCCAGGAACAGGCTGTCGGGCCAGGGCGCACCTTGCGTCTGGGCTTCGGTCAGGTGCTGCTCCAGATCATGACTCTGGTCGCCCAGCTGCTTCTGCCCAGCCAGGCGAGCACCGCCCTTGAGGGTATGCAGGATACGCAGCAGGTCGTCGATACAGCTGGCATCGTCACGGCGCTCTTCCCAGCGGCCGATGCCGGCTTCCATGGCTTCGAGCAGGTCGTCGGCTTCTTCGAGGAAGATATCGAGAATTTCGTCGCTGTCGGCATCGAAGGCTTCCTGCGGCGCGGCGCTCAATGGCACGGCGCGCGGCATGCTGAGCTGCTCGTCCGGGTTGGCGCGCAGGCGGCGGATGGTCTCGACCAGCTCGTCGCCATTGGGCACCTGGCGCTGTGAGCGCACGGCGTCGAGCATCTCGGCGAGGCGGTCGTGGCAGGCGTGCAGCAGCTCGAACAACATCGGGCTGGGGCGCAGGCGACCGTTGCCGAGGTCCTCATAGAGGAACTCCAGCTCGTGGGCCAGATCGCCAATCTCACGGATCTCAGCCATCCGCGCACCACCCTTGAGGGTGTGCAGATCACGCTGCAGGGATTCCAGATCGAGGCTGTTGTCGACGTCATCCATCCAGTGCGTCAGGGCCGCACCGGCGCTGTCGATGATGTCGAAGCCTTCCTCGAGAAAGATCTCGACCAGTTCGGGATCGCGGTCGCTGTGCACCACGGCCTGCGCCGGCTCGTCGCGCAGCATGGGCGGCTCGACGGGCGCTACAGCTGGCTCGTTGGCCGCGGCTTCCGGCTCGGGCTCGGGCCAGGCATCCAGGTGTTCGACCGGCTCAGGGGCGACCGGCGCCTCGGGCTCGATGTGTTGCTCGTCCTGGCCACCGCGCTGGCGGAATTGGCGAATGGCCTCGACCAGTTCATCGGCAGGTTGCGCCGGCTGGCGCGCCTGCAGGTTGGTGAGCATGCCGCCGAGCAGCGCATGGCCCTGCTGCAGGCTGTCGGTAGCGAAGGGGGAAACACCGTAGCGGCGATCCACCAGCCCCTCGTAGAGGGCTTCCAGCTCGTGGGCCAGCTCGCTGATCGGCGTCACGCCGGCCATGTTGGCGCCACCTTTGAGGGTGTGCATGTCGCGTTGCAACGACGACAGCAGCGTGCGGTTATCCGGCTCGGCCAGCCAGCGCTGCAGATTGCCGGCGGCGCTGTCGAGGATGTCCACCGCCTCTTCGAGGAAGATCGACTCCAGCTCGTTGTCGTCAGACTCGGCAGCATCGAGCGGCTCTTCGACCTCATCCGCCGCTTGCAGCGCGCGGGTCGCCTCTTCCAGCTCGACCACCTGCAAGCCCGGCACGTCGCCAGACAGCAGGGCCAGCTTGGCAGGATCGAGCGCTTCGTCGAACAGCGCGCGCAAGGCGGCCACCCGCTCGGGGCAGGCGCTGACCTCGAGGCCGGCGGCGACCTGATCCATCATGCTGACCAGCGCTTCGTGGGCCTGCTCGGCCTCATCGAAGAACCGTTCGCTGACCGCCAGGCTGCCGTCTTCCACGGCGCCGTAGACGTCCAGCAGCGCTTCGCACAGCTCGTCGATCTGCGGCAGCTCGGCCATTTCCGCGCCGCGGCCGAGGGTGGTCAGCTCTTCCAGCAGGGTGTTCAGTTCCTGGCGTTCGGACGGCTGCGTGCGCCAGCGGCGCAGCAGGTCTTCGGCATCGAGCAGGATGTCCATGCCCTCGGCCAGGAAGATGCTGATCAGCTGCGGATCGCGACTCTCGCCGTGCTCATCCTGGCGCAGGCTCTGGGCATGTTCGAGGCGTTGCTGGTGCAGCTGCTGCACACGTTCAAGGAAGGCTTCGGTGCCCGGAATCGGTCGCAGCGGATCGCTTTCCAGCTGAGCCAGGCCCTGACGGAACAAGGCCTGGGCCTCGACCAGCACCTCGGCTTCAGTCAGGTCCAGCGGCACCAGATTGACCTTGAATTCCTTGACCATCTTTTCCAACGGCGCGGCCACTTCGGCCATCGGCAGAATGCCGGCCATGTAGGCGCTGCCCTTGAGCGTATGCAGGGCACGCTGCAGGTCATCGGTCACCGGCTGCGGCATTTCACGGGCGCAGTCGTCGAGAAAGGCGGCCAGAGTGTCGAGGTGGGTTTCCGCCTCGTTGCGGAAGATTTCCAGCAACTGCGGATCGAGCCCCGCGGGCTCTTCACTCGCAGGTTCCTGATTGACCGGTGCGGCAGCCTCGATCTCGCCCGCGGGCTCGGCTACCGCGGCAGCCGGGGCGTCATGCTTTGGGAGGCTCAGCCCCTTGGCCAGTGCATGGGCATCGGCCGCCAGGCGGTCGACGTCATCACGCTGGCGCTGGGCCTGGGCGGCGAATTCTTCGACCAGCTCGGGCGTCAGCGCCACGACCTGATTGATCACCTGCTTGACCTCGTCGCCAGGCTGAATGCTGCGGTCGAGCACGCGGTTGAGCAGGTTTTCGATCGACCAAGCCAGCTCACCGATGACCAGCGCGCGCACCATGCGGCCACTGCCCTTGAGAGTATGGAAGGCGCGGCGGATTTCGGTCAGCGCCTCGCGGTCGTCGGTATCGGCGCACCAGCGCGGCAGGAACTCGGCGATGGTTTCCAGCACCTCGCCGGCTTCCTCGATAAAGACCTCGCGCAGCTCCTCATCGATGGGTTCTTCATCGGCAGGCGGCGGCAACAGGCTGGGCGGCACGTCCGCCGCAGGCGGGTTGATCGCCTGCACCGGCGCAGCCATCACGTCAGCCATGGACAGCGGTTTTTCAGCTACCGATCCTTCGACGGCGGGCGCCTCGGGCAGGCCGGGCAGCTCGACTTCCGGCAGTTGCAGGTCGTCGAGGTCGACTTCGTTCCACTGCGGCTCGTCGCTCGCATCCAGATCCAGGGATTCCAGTTCCAGCGGCTGCTCTTCGAAACCCTGGTTCGGCAGATCCAGAGCCGGCAACTCGGCGACGGTCGGCTCGGCATCGACAGGTTCGAGATCGCTTTGCAGCTCGTCGAGCGACCATAGCTCGTCCTCGGCTCGGCCATGCGGCTCGGGCGCGGCGGCAGGCTGATCATCGAGGTCAAAGGACCACTCGTCATCGGCGACGGAAGCGGGTTGTTCGGTAACCGGCAGAATCACCGGCTCGCCCAGCTCCAGTGGCTCGGCGGACAGCAGGAAGGCATCATCCTGTGGCTCGGAGCCGGCGCGCTCGTCCAGCAGCTCGCTGTCGTCCAGCGACCAGGCATCATCGGCGACCGCCGCCTTGGCATCGGCGTACGGGTCGTCGCCCAGTTCGCCGAGGTCGACCGCGTAGGGATCAGCCGCTTCATTGGCTTGCTCGGGCGTCAGCGCCTGAGGTTGCTCATCGGCCAACGACCCGTTGTCGAGTGTCTGCGCCCCATGGGCCTCGACCAGGGTCTCGGAAGCCTGTTCACCGGGCTCGATCACTTCGCTGGGCAGCTCGGGCAGGTCGTCGGGCTGCGTGGTGTGAGTGTGCGGCTGGTCGTCCGGCGCCCACTGCAGGTCGGCGACTTCGTTGCCGTTGCCTGAGGTAGCCGGTTCAGGTTCTGCGTAAGCAGGTTGGTCCAACACGGGCAGCTCGTCAGTGGCTGGCTCCAGGGGCGCATCCGGCTGAACGGCGTCGGCAGCCGGCGCCGCCAATACGTCGATATCGTGCAGCGGATCATCTAGCGGGGCCGGCTCGTCTTCGGCGGGTGCGTCGAGGATCGACGGTTTTTCCTGCAGCGGGTAACCCAGCGCCCCGAGGCTTTCCTCGGCGACGTCGAGAATCAGGTCGCCCTGGGTGGCGTGATCTTCGGACAGACGCTCCAGGTAGTACTCGACGCTGGTGATGGCATCGGCCAGGGTGTCGAGGTTCTGCCAGTTCGGCACCGCCTTGCGGGCCAGCAGCTGTTCCTGGATATAGCGATTGCAGGCATTGAGCAACGCCGCGGCGCGCTCCAGCGGAATCATCGCCAGACCGCCACGCACCTGGGTCAGCAGCTCCGGCACGCGGGCCAGATGCTCGTGATTCCACTGCGAGGCGATGAACTCGATGATCGCGTCCTTGGCCTGCTCCAGGCCATTGCGCGCTTCCTTGATCACCAGTTGGTGGATCTGCCCGACGTCGGTGGTGGGCAGGTGGCTTTCTTCGCGTTTGTTGCCGTCGTTCTGGCCGACCATGCCGGTCAGGGTCGCTTCGACGTAGAGCAGTGCGCCGGCCACGTCCATCAGCACGGCGTCGCTCGGCGACTGGGCGCCTTCGGTCAGCGCGCGTACCACGTCGAGCTGGTCGACGATCACCTTGCGCGGCTGGGCGAAGCCGAGCACGGCCAGGGTGTCGGCGATCTGCTTGAGCGGTACCAGCAGGGCCTGCAGCTCGCCGACCTGGGCACGGTCGCTGCGCACGAACAGGTCGAGGCTGTCCTTGACGCGCACCAGTTCCTCACAGAGTGCGCCCACCACCGAGCGCATGGCATCGCGGTCGGGACCGGCCAGACGGGCCCGCTCTTCATCGACCACGCCATCGTCGGGTAGCGCCTCATCGAGGTTGTAGCGCTCGCGCAGCACCTGATTGCGCGGCGACTGCGGCGAGGCCTTGGCGACGTAGAACAGCAGGTTCTTGGTGAGTTCGTCCGGGGCGCTCTGGTTGATGCCGTCGGCGCCCTGCTCGGTCAGGCGCTTGAGCTCCTTGTCGACCTGGCGCAGCAGCGTGCGCACCGAGGTGCCGTTGGCGATGCTGCCGTTGGACAGGCCTTCGACGACGCCGGAAGCGATCTGCCACAGCGACTCGAGGGGCGAGTGCTTGCAGAGGATTTCCAGACGTGCGAACACCCGCGCCATGTAGCCGAGGTTGGTGTCCATGTCCTGCTGGCGAATGACGCCGACCAGTGCTACTTGCAGCATCTGCCGCAGTTTGCGCAGCAGGGCCGGCAGTTCGGCGGTGCGCAGCTGGGTCAGCGACTCGGGCGACAGCGCCGCGGCACGGGCGGACAGGTCAGGCGAGAACAGGCTGGTTTCCGACAGCAGCTTCTCGCCCCGCGCGGCGCGCAGGTCGTTGAGCAGCGGCAGCACCACCATGGGCAGGTCACGGCGTGCGGTCTGGATGCGGTCCAGGTACACCGGCAGCTGCAGGATGGCCTGCATCAGCACTTCCAGCGCTTCGCCCTGGTTGGCCACGCGACCGTCGATGAGCGCCTGGGACAGGTGCTCCATTTCCTCGGCGAGCAAGGCCGCGCCGAAGAACTCGACCATCTGCAGAGTGCCGTGAACCTGATGCACGTAGGTCTGGCAGAAACGCATGCGCGTTGAATCCTGCGGATTCTCGACGAACGCCTCCAGTGCCTGTCGCGCCTGCTTCAGGGTTTCCGCGATTTCGCCCTTGACCCACTCCAGGGCGACATAGTCGTGCCGATCACCCATACACACTCCGTCTCTTAGCCCTTGCGGGTATACGCCAGCACTCGCTCGTCGGCCACCGGAAGCATGTCCGGGTGCTGCCAGCCGACCACCTCGCCCACCCCGATCACCAGCAAGCCACCCGGCGCCAGGCACTCGGCCAGGCGGTTGAGGATCTCGCGGCGTCGCCAGCGGCGAAAATAGATCAGCAAGTTCTGACAAAAAATAACGTCCATGCCGGTCATTGGCGCCTTGTCCAATTCCAGCACGTTGAGCCTGGCGCAACACACCCGTGCGGCCAGTTCCGGCAAAACCTTGAAGCGTCCGTCGCCCTGCGCCGCGAAATAGCGCGCGCGCAGCGCTTCATCCATCGTCTGCAGCCTGCGTCCGTCGTACAGGCCGTCCCGGGCCTTGGCCAGGGCGCTGCGGCTGATGTCGGTGCCGGTGACACCGAAGCGCCCCTGCGCGCCCAGCACCTCGCTGGCACCAATGGCCAGCGAATAGGGCTCCTCACCGCTGGAGCAACCCACGCTCCAGATCGCCAGGGGCTTCTCCAGGCCCTGCTCGCCGCGCTGGGCAACGTAGGCCTGATACACCTCGAACGACGCCGGATGCCGGTAGAAGCGGGTTTCCTGAACGGTCAGCCGATCCAGCAGGTTCGCCCATTCCACGGCACCGCGCGGGCCATCGGTGACCTGCCGGTAATAGCTGGCGTAGTCGGTGATGCCCAGCTCGCGCATGCGCGTGCTCAGGTTGGTCTGCAGGAACACCCGGCGCTGTTCGTTGACCACCATGCCCAGGCGCGATTCCAGCAACTGTTGCCAGTCGCGGAATTCCGTGGCGGACATGTCCGCCAGCGGTTGCAAGGCCCAGACGCCTGACTGCATGTTGAGGCCCTCGCTCGAGCACGCGGCTGCCGCCTGGAGCATCGATCAATGCGCCAGACGGCAGGCGATCACGCCTGCTCGCCGTCGTTCGGCAGGTTGAAACCGGACACCGAGTTGCGCATTTCACTGGCCATCTTGGCCAGGTTACCAATGCTCTTGGCGGTGGCGGTGGTACCGGACGAGGTCTGCGAGGTGATCTCCTGAATCACGTTCATGGTGTTGGAGATGTGGCCGGCAGACGATGCCTGCTGACGTGCCGCGTTGGAAATGTTCTGGATGAGTGCGGCGAGGGTCTTGGATACCTTCTCGATCTCTTCCAGGGCCACACCGGCGTCCTGCGCCAGGCGTGCACCGCGTACCACCTCGGAGGTGGTCTGTTCCATGGAGATAACGGCTTCGTTTGTGTCGGTCTGAATGGTCTTTACCAGCGCCTCGATCTGCTTGGTCGCCCCGGAGGAACGTTCGGCGAGGCGTTGTACCTCGTCCGCTACCACGGCGAAGCCTCGGCCTGCGTCACCGGCCATGGAGGCCTGGATCGCGGCGTTCAGTGCGAGGATGTTGGTCTGGTCGGCGATGTCGTTGATGAGGCTTACGATGTCACCGATCTCCTGGGACGACTCACCGAGGCGCTTGATTCGCTTCGAGGTGTCCTGGATCTGCTCACGGATGTTGTCCATGCCGGTGATGGTGTTGTGTACGACTTCGTTGCCCTTGTTGGCGATGGCTACGGACCGTTCCGCTACCGCGGAGGATTCCGAGGCGTTCGCCGATACCTGGTCGATCGACACGGCCATTTCGTTGATCGCCGCCGAAGCCCCGGCGATTTCCTGGGCCTGATGCTCGGATGCCTCGGCCAGGTGCATGGCGGTAGCCTGGGTTTCCTGGGCGGCGCCCGCCACCTGCACGGCGGTCATGTTGATCGTCGCGACGAGTTCACGCAGCTGGTCGATCGAGTAGTTGATGGAGTCGGCGATCGCACCGGTGAAGTCTTCGGTTACCGTCGCGGCCACCGTCAGGTCACCGTCGGCGAGGTCGGCGATCTCATCGAGCAGACGCAGAATCGCGGTCTGGTTACGTTCGTTCTTCTCGGCGGTTTCGGCCAGTCGACGGTTGGTCTCCTGCACCATCACCAGGCCGATGATCAGAATCGAACCCAGCGCCAGGGCGCCCAGCACGTAACCAGCGATGGTGTTCAACGAGCGGCCCGAGGCCAGCCCTTCGAAGCCCTCGGACAGGGTCGAGGCCTTGTCGAGCAGGGTCTGCGAAACGGTGAAGATGGTGTTGGCCGACTCACGAACCTGGAACAGCTCCGGCGAGGTTTCGAGAATCTCGTCCACGGAACCGGATACGAATTCGAACAGCTCGGAAATCTCGCCGAGGCGCTCCAGGGCTTCCTGGTCGCTGACCTTGGTGATTTCCATGGCCGCGTTGCCTTCCTGCATCGCGCTGAGCACGCGACCGAACAGGCTGGCGTCGCGACCGAACATGTCGGCTGCCTGCACCGAGTCCTGGTCACCGGCCAGTACCTTGTTCACCGAACCGAGAATACGTTCGGCGAGCAGCGACTGACGCTGGGCGACCGATACCTGGGCCGCCGGCGCACCGCTCTCGAGCAGGATGTCGACCACTTCCTCGTACTCGACCTGCAGTTGCGGAATGGTTTCGGCCAGGGTGGCAGCAACCTGGTGCAACGACAGAACGGTCTGTTCGCTGGCCAGAATGGCGTCGGCGTTCTGGCGCAGGGCATCCCAGTCCTGCTGCACGGCAGCCATCTGCGCCTGCACCGATGCCGGTGCGGCAGGCAGGCCGGTCTGTGCGTTACCGTCGGTCAGGTAGGCCCAACGGGTCTGGAAATCGTTGCGGGCATCGCGCAGCAGGGCGAAGGCTTCAGCCTTACCCGCAGCGGATTCGGTGGCATCCTTGGCGATACGCTGGGACAGCACGCGCAGTTCACCGGCGTTGCTGAGGTACTCGGTGTCGTAGTTACTCTGCGTATTCATGTACGCGAAGTTGGCGAACAGCATCACGATCGAAACGATCAGGACGACGAACAGCCCCGCCACGAGTGCGCCGACCCGTGTCCCCGCCAGCACATTGTTGGAGATTACTTTTTTCATTATCTGGCCCCCGCCTGGACCCTACCGCACTTCGAATTCCATCTAACGTCAGAAGGCTGGCTGCGCCGCCCCCACCGAAAAGCTATCTGTATGCCACGTCGACAAACTCTGGAGCCTGGGCCAGCGCATGAGGGCTGAACACCAACCAGGGCTGTTCACGCTGGAACACACCGTGAATGAATGGCGCGATGGAAGCCTCGAGCGCCGGCAACTGCTCGGAAAAGGTATCCACCGCAAAATGCTGCATGCCGAACACCTCGTCGACCGTCAGGCCAGCGAAGATGTCGTGATGATCGACCACCAGCACCCGCCGCTGCTTGCGCAGGGGCGACAGCTCGCCGCCGAAGAAGCCGCACAGGTCCATCACCGGCAGCAATCGTCCACGCACGTTGGCCACACCCTTGACCCAGCTTTTCACGCCGGGCAGCAAGGTATGCCGTGGCTCGTGCAGCACTTCACCGACCTCACCCATCGGTGCGACGAAAAACCGCTCGCCCATGCGAAAGCCAATGCCACTCCAGGTCTGCACCGCCACCTGCTGCGACGGCAAGCCCGCTGCCAACGCGCGGCAGCGCTGCTCGATGCCGAGAAGGATCTGAAAGGGGGTGCGTGTCTCTGACATGCCTGTCGTGACCTTCTTCTTTTGTCGTGTCGCGCTGCGCGGCCTCAGCCAGCGAGCACCGCGTTCAGTGTTTTCAGCAGCGTAGCTTCGTCGACCGGCTTGGTCAGATAGTCCTTGGCGCCCTGGCGCTTGCCCCAGACCTTGTCGGTTTCCTGATCCTTGGTGGTGACGATGATCACCGGGATGTGGCTGGTTTCGGCATCCTTGGTCAGCTGCCGGGTAGCCTGGAAGCCATTGAGCCCGGGCATGACGATGTCCATCAGCACCACATCGGGTTTTTCCTGGCGTGCCAGGGCGACGCCGTCGGCGCCGTTTTCGGCCTTGAGTACCTGATGGCCGTGCTTTTCCAACATGGCGGTCAGCTTGTACATTTCGGTCGGCGAGTCATCAACAATCAGAATTCGAGCCATGATGTTTCCCAATACATGAAGAGAGGCGGTTGTAGCGACAGCCGGACGTCAGGACGCCTGTTCGACCGGAGAGAACTCCGGCACGTGGGTCTTGATCGCGCCGAGCAGCTCTTCCTTGCTGAATGGCTTGGTCAGGTATTGATCAGAACCGACGATGCGCCCCTTGGCCTTGTCGAACAGGCCGTCCTTGGACGACAGCATGATAACGGGCGTGGACTTGAAGGCACTGTTGTTCTTGATCAACGCGCAGGTCTGATAACCGTCGAGGCGCGGCATCATGATGTCGACGAAGATGATGTTCGGATGGGTGTCGGCGATCTTCGCCAGGGCATCGAAACCATCCACAGCGGTGATCACGTCACAGCCCACCTTTTTCAGCAGGGTTTCCGCTGTACGACGAATCGTCTTCGAGTCGTCGATCACCATCACCCTCAAGCCTTCCGAATGCTGTTCCATGTCTGCCCTGCCACCACTTCGGTGAGTCGTTGTATTACGCCATATCCAGTGCGCCGGAGGCCCTGAAACCAATGGGCCCGGCCCATCGCTGGGCCTTTTTAGCACACTCTCCACATGCAAGCCATCGGCCTGGTCGCCCTTGACCACCAGCCCCGTCAGCGCCACCCTTGGCGCCCATCCCTGCTACCTTCGCGGCTGCTTCGCACCGCCCTCTACGGAGATACCTCAATGAGCGTTCGGCTCGGCATCGTCATGGATCCCATCGCACAGATCGCCTACAAGAAGGACAGCTCGCTGGCCATGCTTCTGGCTGCCCAGGCGCGCGGCTGGAGCCTCTTCTATATGGAACAGAAGGATCTCTACCAGGCCGCTGGTATCGCCCGCGGCCGCACTCGCCCGCTCAAGGTATTCGCCGACCCCCAGCACTGGTTCGAATTCGGCGACGAGCAGGACATGCCCCTGGCCGAGCTCGACGTGATCCTGATGCGCAAGGACCCGCCCTTCGATAACGAATTCGTCTATTCCACCTACCTGCTCGAACAGGCCGAGGAAGCCGGCACGCTGGTGGTCAACCGACCACAGAGCCTGCGCGACTGCAATGAGAAGTTCTTCGCCACACGCTTTGCGCAGTTCACGCCGGAGACCATCGTCAGCCGCAGACCCGACATTCTGCGTGATTTCGCACGACAGCACCGTGACATCATTCTCAAACCCCTCGATGGAATGGGCGGATCGATGATCTTTCGTCACCGCGAGGGCGATCCGAACCTGTCGGTGATTCTCGAAGCCTTAACCGCCCATGGCAGCCAGCAGATCATGGCGCAGCGTTACCTGCCCGCCATCGTCGACGGCGACAAGCGTATTCTGATGATAGACGGTGAACCGGTTCCTTACTGCCTGGCGCGCATTCCGGCCAGCGGCGAGACCCGCGGCAACCTGGCGGCCGGCGGCCGTGGCGAAGCCCGCCCGCTCACCGAGCGCGACCGCGAAATCGCTGCCGCCGTCGGCCCGAGCCTGCGCGAGCGCGGCCTGCTGTTCGTCGGCCTGGACGTGATCGGCGACCGCCTCACCGAGATCAACGTCACCAGCCCGACCTGCATTCGCGAGATCGATGCGGCCTTCGATACGCGCATCGGCGAACAGCTGATGGACAAGATTGCCGAAAAGCTCAATGCGCGGAGTGCTTCATAGACTTTTGCACATCGCCTCGGCAGACTGCGCGGCAACCCAGGGTCTGCTGACGTTTCAGCACGACCGCGCCGAAACGTTGACAGCCCCGACGACAGACCGTGATGAACGCAACAGCCAGCCCACCCGACCTCACCTCCTCCGGCGTTCGCCCGGCGGATCGGCTGGGCTTCACCCTGTTTCTGGCCGCGGTGCTGCACGCCGCGCTGATTCTCGGCGTGGGCTTCACCTTTGCCGAGCCTGGGCAGATCAGCAAGACCCTGGAGATCACCCTGTCCACGTTCAAGAGCGATGAAAAGCCCAAGGAGGCGGACTTCCTCGCCCAGGACAATCAGCAAGGCAGCGGCACCCTGGACAAGAAGGCGGCGCCGACCACCACCGAACAGGCGCCCTTCCAGGACACCGAAGTGCGCAAGGTGACGCCCGCCGCCGCACCGCCGCCGCCCGCCGTGAAGCCCGAAGCGCCGAAAGCCGCGGTGACCACCCGCGCCCCGCAACAGCAGAAGGCGCCGGCCAAGCGCGAGGAAACCAAGCCGACGCCGCCGAGCCCGGAGGCGCCGTCCTTCGACAGTGCGCAACTGTCCGCCGAGATCGCCAGCCTGGAAGCCGAGCTGTCCGACCAGGTGCAGCAATACGCCAAGCGCCCGAAGATCCACCGCCTCAACGCCGCCTCGACCATGCGCGACAAGGGCGCCTGGTACAAGGACGAATGGCGCAAGAAGGTCGAGCGCATCGGCAACCTCAACTACCCGGACGACGCTCGGCGCCGGCAGATCCACGGCAGCCTGCGCCTGCTGGTGTCGATCAACCGTGACGGCAGCCTGTACGAAGTGATGGTGCTGGAATCGTCCGGCGAGCAGGTGCTCGATCAGGCCGCCATGCGCATCGTGCGCCTGGCCGCGCCCTACGCGCCGTTCACCGGCGATCTGGCCGACATCGATCGCCTGGAGATCATCCGCACCTGGCGCTTCGAGCGCGGCGATCGCCTGTCGAGCAACTGACGGCGACGCGGCGTTTTTGCCCGAACGTGCGGCTTGTAGCTTGCGCCGCGCAGCTTCAAACTAGCGGCCATGAAAGACGCCAGCCCGAGCATTCTCAAGCACCACTTCCTGATCGCCATGCCGCACATGGACGATCCGAATTTCGCGCACACCGTGATCTACCTCATCGATCACAACGACCAGGGCGCCATGGGCCTGGTAATCAACCGCCCCAATGGCCTGAACCTGGCCGACGTGCTCGAACAGCTGCGCCCGGAAAGTACACCCTCGGTGCTGTGCCAGAGCCTGCCGATCTTCAGCGGCGGCCCGGTGCAGACCGACCGCGGCTTCGTACTGCACCCCAAGGGCGCGCAGTTCCAGGCGACGGTCGACCTCGGTGAGCTCGGCCTGTCCACCTCCCAGGACGTGCTGTTCGCCATCGCCGAAGGTAGCGGCCCGGCCAATCACCTGATCGCCCTCGGCTACGCCGGCTGGGGCGCCGGTCAGTTGGAGGCCGAGCTGGCCGATAACGCCTGGCTGACCTGCCCGGCGAACCAGGCGATTCTGTTCGAAACGCCCTACGACCAACGCCTCGGCGCCGCCGCCGCGCTGCTCGGCATCGACCTCAACCTGCTCACCGCCCAGGCGGGCCACGCCTGATGGCCGAAATCGACAAACAATCGCTGCGCCTGTTGCTCGGCTTCGACTACGGCACCAAGCAGATCGGCGTCGCCGTCGGCCAGCCGATCACCGGCTCGGCCCGCGAGCTGTGCATCCTCAAGGCGCAGAACGGCGTGCCGGACTGGCAGAAGGTCGAAGCGCTGATCAAGGAATGGCAACCCAATGCCATCGTCGTCGGCCTGCCGTTGAACATGGATGGCACGCCGAGCGACATGAGCGAACGGGCCGAGAAGTTCGCCCGTCGCCTCAACGGTCGTTTCAACCTGCCGGTATTCACCCACGACGAACGCCTGACCACCTACGCCGCCAAGGGCGAGCGCCTGCAGCAGGGCCAGACCGGCGGCTATCGCCAGCGCCCGGTCGACGCCCTGGCCGCCGCTCTGTTGCTGCAGGGCTGGCTGGAAGAAAACTGCCTGGGCTGACCCGGCCACAAGGAGCTTTAGATGAGCCTACCCAACCCCGCCGAACTGCTGCCGCAGATGGCGACCTCGCTGAGCAACCACCTGAGCCGGCGGCAGATCGGCACGCCGCGCTTCATCGGCATCCGCACCGGCGGCGTGTGGGTGGCCCAGGCGCTGCTCGAGCAATTGGGCCGCGACGAGCCATTGGGCGTGCTCGACGTATCCTTCTACCGCGACGACTTCACCCAGAACGGCCTGCACCCACAGGTGCAGCCGTCCGAACTGCCGTTCGAGATCGAAGGCCAGCACCTGGTCCTGATCGACGACGTGCTGATGAGCGGGCGCACCATCCGCGCCGCGCTGAACGAGCTGTTCGACTACGGTCGCCCGGCCAGCGTGACTCTGGTCAGCTTGCTCGACCTGGACGCCCGCGAACTGCCGATCCGCCCCGACGTGGTCGGCGCGACGCTGTCGCTGGCGGCCGATCAGCGGGTAAAATTGTCCGGCCCCGCGCCCTTCACCCTCGAACTCCAGACGCTTTCCGACCAAGGCCGTCCGCAATGACCGCACTCGATGCCAAGCGCCCCCTGCAACTGAACGACCAAGGCCAGTTGCGCCATTTCCTGTCCCTCGACGGCCTGCCCCGCGAGTTGCTGACGGAAATCCTCGACACCGCCGACTCCTTCCTCGAGGTCGGCGCCCGCGCCGTGAAGAAGGTCCCGCTGCTGCGCGGCAAGACGGTGTGCAACGTGTTCTTCGAGAACTCCACGCGCACCCGGACCACCTTCGAGCTGGCCGCTCAGCGCCTGTCCGCCGACGTGATCAGCCTTAACGTGTCGACCAGCTCGACCAGCAAGGGAGAGACGCTGTTCGACACCCTGCGCAACCTCGAAGCCATGGCCGCCGACATCTTCGTGGTGCGCCATGCCGGCTCCGGCGCCGCCCACTTCATCGCCGAGCACGTGTGCCCGAACCTGGCGATCATCAACGGTGGCGACGGCCGCCACGCGCACCCGACCCAGGGCATGCTCGACATGCTGACCATCCGTCGCCACAAGGGCAGCTTCGAGAACCTCTCGGTGGCCATCGTCGGCGACATCCTGCATTCGCGGGTGGCGCGCTCCAACATGCTGGCGCTCAAGACCCTCGGCTGCCCCGACATCCGCGTGATCGCACCGAAGACCCTGCTGCCCATCGGCCTGGAAGAAAGCTACGGCGTGCGCGTGTTCAGCGATGCCAATGAAGGCCTCAAGGATGTCGACGTGGTGATCATGCTGCGCCTGCAGCGCGAGCGCATGACCGGCGGCCTGCTGCCCAGCGAGGGCGAGTTCTACCGCCTGTTCGGCCTGACCGAGCAGCGCCTCAAGCTGGCCAAGCCCGATGCGCTGGTCATGCACCCGGGGCCGATCAACCGCGGCGTGGAAATCGAGTCGGCGGTAGCCGACGGCCCGCAGTCGGTGATCCTCAACCAGGTCACCTACGGCATCGCCATCCGAATGGCCGTGCTGTCCATGGCCATGAGCGGCCAGAACGCCCAACGCCAACTCAACGCTGAGGAGCAAAACTGATGCGTACCCGTATCCTCGGCGCCCGCGTTATCGACCCGAGCAGCGGCTTCGATCAGGTCGCCGACCTGTATATAGAAGGCGGCAAGCTGAGCGCCATCGGCCAGGCGCCGGCCGGCTTCGAAGCCGACCAGACGCTGGACGCCAGCGGCCTGGTCGCGGCACCCGGCCTGGTCGACCTGTCCGTCGCCCTGCGCGAGCCTGGCTACAGCCGCAAGGGCAGCATCGCCAGTGAAACCCTGGCCGCTGCCGCTGGCGGCGTCACCAGCCTGTGCTGCCCGCCGATCACCAAGCCGGTGCTGGACACTTCGGCGGTGGCCGAACTGATCCTCGACCGCGCCCGCGAAGCCGGCCACGCCAAGGTGTTTCCCATCGGCGCCCTGAGCAAGGGGCTCGATGGCGAGCAGCTCGCCGAGCTGGTCGCCCTGCGCGATGCCGGCTGCGTGGCGTTCGGCAATGGCCTGAACAATTTCCGCAACGCGCGCACCCTGCGCCGCGCCCTGGAATATGCAGCCACCTTCGACCTCACGGTGATCTTCCACTCCCAGGATCATGACCTCGCCGAAGGCGGCCTGGCCCATGAAGGCGCCACCGCCAGCTTCCTCGGCCTGTCGGGGATTCCGGAAACCGCCGAGACCGTGGCCCTGGCGCGCGACCTGCTTTTGGTCGAGCAGAGCGGCGTGCGGGCGCACTTCAGCCAGCTGACCAGTGCCCGCGGCGCCCAGCTGATCGCCGCTGCCCAGGCTCGCGGCCTGCCGGTCACTGCCGATGTAGCGCTGTACCAACTGATTCTCACCGACGAGGCGCTGATCGACTTCTCCAGCCTCTATCACGTGCAACCGCCGCTGCGCACCCGCGCCGACCGCGATGGCCTGCGTGAGGCGGTGAAGAGCGGTGTGATCAGCGCCATCTCCAGCCATCACCAGCCCCACGAGCTCGATGCCAAGCTGGCGCCGTTCGGCGAGACCGAGCCCGGCATCAGCGGCGTGCAGTTGCTGCTGCCGCTGGCCATGACTCTGGTGCAGGACGGTTTGCTGGATCTGCCCACCTTGCTCGCCCGCCTGAGCAGCGGCCCGGCCCAGGCGCTAAGCCTGCCGGTCGGGCAACTCAAGCAGGGCGATGCGGCGGATATCCTGCTGTTCGACCCACAAGCCTCCACCGTAGCCGGCGAAAGCTGGTATTCCAAGGGCCGCAACAGCCCGTTCCTGGGTCACTGCCTGCCCGGCCAGGTGCGCTACACCCTGGTGGATGGGCATATCAGCTTCCAAAGCTGATCTACCACCGGCTCATGTGGGAGCGGGCCATGCCCGCGAAATAATCCGCATCAACCAGGCATCCCTGTCGCCCCACAAGGGCCGGCAGCGATGCCTTCCTTCACCTTATCCATTGCGCGCATTCTCGATCGACACCTGATTGTTCAGCGTCCACAGGTCGTACAGCACGCCGACCAGAAACAGCCCGCCGGTCAGCAGGTAAAGGATCCCGGTGATCCACTTGCCCTGGTACATGCGGTGCACGCCGAAAATGCCCAGGAACGTCAGCAGGATCCAGGCGACGTTGTAATCGAGCCGGCCGGCCGTGAAGCGCAGGTCCGCCTCGCGATCCATCGCCGGGATCAGGAACAGGTCGATGATCCAGCCGATGAACAGCAGGCCCAGGGTGAAAAACCAGATGGTGCCAGTCACCGGCTTGCCGTAATAGAAGCGGTGCGCACCGAGGAAACCGAAGATCCACAGCAGGTAGCCGATGATCTTGCTGTGGGTATCAGGACGCTGCATCAGATTCTCCAGAAAGGACAGGTTGATTCGCTTCGATCCATGGCGGCGCCGCAGGTTTCGCCTTTCACCGACGAGACGACCTTGCGGGAACCGCAGGCTTACCGAATACTGTACATAAATACAGCTATCGAATCGTACCCATGGAATTGATCGAAAAGCTTACGGTACTCGCCGACGCCGCAAAATACGATGTTTCCTGCGCCAGCAGCGGCGCACCCAAACGCAGCTCGAAAGGCCAGAGCGGCATGGGCGCCACCGACGGCATGGGCATCTGCCACAGCTTCACCCCCGATGGCCGCTGCGTGGCGCTGCTGAAAGTCCTGCTGACCAACTTCTGCCTGTACGACTGCCAATACTGCGTCAACCGGCGCTCCAGTGACGTGCCGCGTGCGCGCTTCACGCCCGAGGAAGTGGTCACACTTACCCTGGATTTCTATCGCCGCAACTGCATCAGCGGGCTGTTTCTCAGTTCCGGCATCATCCGTTCCGCGGACTACACCATGGAGCAACTCAACCGGGTCGCCAAGCTGCTGCGTGAGGAGCACGAGTTTCGTGGCTACATCCACCTCAAGACCATTCCCGACGCGTCACCGGAGCTGATCGCCGAAGCCGGTCGCTACGCCGACCGCCTCAGCGTGAACATCGAACTGCCCACCGAAAGCAGCCTGATCCGCCTGGCGCCGGAAAAGAGCGTGGCGCCGATCAAGCAGGCCATGGGCACCATTCGCAATGGCGTCGAGGAGGCCGACAGCGAAAAGCGCGCGCCCGCCTTTGCGCCTGCCGGGCAAAGCACGCAGATGATCGTCGGCGCGGATGCTACCGACGACAGCACCATCCTGCACACCGCTCAGTCGCTATATGGCGACTTCCGCCTCAAGCGCGTCTATTACTCGGCCTTCAGCCCGATTCCGCAAAGCCCCAAGAGCGTCCCCTTCGAGGCACCGCCGCTGCTGCGCGAGCACCGATTGTATCAGGCGGACTTCCTGATGCGCGGCTACGGCTTCAAGGCCACCGAGTTGCTCGACGGCCCCGGCAACCTGGCGCTGGATATCGACCCCAAACTGGCCTGGGCACTGAACAATCGCCAGCACTTTCCCGTCGACCTCAACCGCGCGGACGTGACCCTGATCGCCCGCATCCCCGGCATCGGCGTGCTCAGCGCCCAGCGCTTGGTCGCCCTGCGCCGCCAGAAGCGCATCCGTTTTGCGGACGTCGGCCGCCTGCGCTGCGTGCTGGAAAAAGCCAAACCGTTCATCGTCACCCAGGATTACCGCCCGGCTCAGGCGACCCGCGAATCCCTGGTGCTGCGCCAGCAATTGAGCGAAGCGCCGCAACAGATGGGGCTCTGGTGATGCACGCGGTGCACTTCGACGGCAGCTTCGCCGGCTGGCGGGATGCTGCCCGAGCGCAACTGCGCCGAGGCATGGCGCCGCATCAACTGAGCTGGGTACAGGACAGCCAGGAAAACCAGGATCTATTCGCCGCGTTGGAAGCACCTCAGCCCGCCGCGGCTGCCGACCGACCTGTGCGGGTTCCGCGCGCCCTGATCGAACAACTGGAATGCGCTGCTCGCTTTCGCTGCGCTCAACGCTGGGCATTGCTGTACCGCATCCTCTGGCGCGTCGCGAACGGCGACCATGCCGCCATGCTGGCCGGCGATATCGATGGCAGCGAACTGCATACGCGCCTCAAGGCGGTTCGTCGTGAAGCGCATCACCTGCACGCCTTTCTGCGCTTCAAACCGCGGGACGCGAGCGCTGGCGGGCCGCAGCTGGTGGCCTGGCACGAGCCGGCCCACGACATTCTCGCCAGCGCCTCGGGCCATTTCGCCGATCGCCTTGGCCGGCAGACCTGGCTGATCGCCACACCGGACGACGGAGTGTTCTGGGATGGTGAAAAGCTGCATCACGCCAGCCCCTGCCCTCCCGACTGGCAACGCCTGGCCCAGGGCACCGATGACCGCAACGAAGCGATGTGGCTGGCCTACTACGGCAGTACCTTCAACCCGGCACGCCTCAATCGCAGCGTGCTGGAAACCAACATGCCGGTGCGCTTCTGGCGCAACCTGCCGGAAGGTCCGCTGATTCCCCGCCTGATGAGCCAGGCCCGCGCGGGCGCCCAGGCCGATGGCCAGGCCCAAGCCGTAGCCAACCAGCCCGGAAAGCGCATCCATGCCGATGCCGAGAAGGTCTTGCCGATACGGCAGTAATTCGGCGCTTGTTTGCCAAGCCGCCCGGCAAGGGCAATAAAAAACCCGCCGAAGCGGGTTTCGTTTCTATATGACCTAAACAACCAAGGCTTAACGAAACCGCCGCCCCTGATCTTCGTCGGTGATTTCCAGGGCCAGCCCCTGGGACATGCTGGTCAGATGCTCGCCGTCGGTTTCCGAGCCGAGCTTGATCATCAGGCGCAGGTCGTTGGCCGAGTCGGCGTACAGCAGGGCATCTTCGTAGGTGATCTCACCCTGGCTGTAGAGGTTGTAGAGTGCCTGATCGAAGGTCTGCATACCGTGCTCGGTAGAGCGCTTCATCAGGCCCTTGAGCTCGTGCACCTCGCCCTTGCGGATCAGATCGGCAGCCAGCGGGGTGTTGATCAGCACCTCGATCACCGCGCGGCGGCCCTTGCCATCGGGCGTGGGGATCAGTTGCTGGGCGACGATGGCCTTGAGGTTCAGCGACAGGTCCATCCACACTTGGTTCTGCCGGTCCGCCGGGAAGAAGTTGATGATCCGGTCCAGCGCCTGGTTGGCGTTGTTGGCGTGCAGGGTGGCCAGGCACAGGTGCCCGGTTTCGGCGAAGGCCACGGCGTGGTCCATGGTCTCGCGGGTACGCACCTCACCGATGAGGATCACGTCCGGCGCCTGGCGCAGGGTGTTCTTCAGCGCGACCTCGAAAGAATCAGTGTCGATGCCCACTTCGCGCTGGGTAACGATGCAGTTCTGGTGCTGGTGGATGTACTCGATCGGATCTTCGATGGAGATGATGTGGCCGCTGCTGTTCTTGTTGCGGTAGCCGATCATCGCCGCCAGCGATGTGGACTTGCCGGTACCGGTGGCGCCGACGAACAAGACCAGGCCGCGCTTGGTCAGCGCCAGCTTCTTGAGGATTTCCGGCAGTTTGAGGTCGTCCAGCGTCGGGATGTTGGTCTCGATGCGGCGCAGCACCATGCCGGCCAGGTTGCGCTGGTAGAAGGCGCTGACCCGGAAGCGGCCGATGCCTCGGGCGCTGATCGCGAAGTTGCATTCGTGGTTCTCCGCGAAGTCGCGGCGCTGCTGCTCGTTCATCACCGCGTGCACGGTTTCACGGGTCATTTCCGGCGACAGCGGGGTCTTGGTCACCGGCATGATCTTGCCGTTGACCTTCATCGACGGCGGCACGCCAGCGGTGATGAACAGATCGGAGCCGCCCTTCTCGACCATCAGGCGCAACAGTTTCTCGAATTCCATGGGTGCTTACCTAAATGCGCTGGCGCGATGTTCAATTGCCGGCGGAGCTGCTTCCGCCGGCCTGGGCTCGGAATCGTGAAAAGGTCAGAAATTCTCTGGGGTCTTGGCCTTTTCACGGGCACTTTCACGGCTGACCAGGCCTTTGGAAACCAGCCGTTTCAGGCAGGAGTCGAGGGTTTCCATACCCAGTGCACCACCGGTCTGGATGGCCGAATACATCTGCGCCACCTTGTCTTCGCGGATCAGGTTTCGGATCGCCGGGGTGCCGATCATGATTTCGTGGGCCGCTACCCGACCGCCGCCGATCTTCTTCAGCAGGGTCTGGGAAATCACCGCCTGCAGGGACTCGGACAGCATGGAACGAACCATGGACTTTTCCTCGGCCGGGAACACGTCGACCACCCGGTCGATGGTCTTGGCGGCGGAGGTGGTGTGCAGGGTGCCGAACACCAGGTGACCGGTTTCTGCGGCGGTCAGCGCCAGGCGGATGGTCTCCAGATCGCGCATCTCGCCGACCAGAATGATGTCCGGGTCTTCACGCAGTGCCGAGCGCAGGGCTTCGGAGAAGCCGTGGGTGTCGCGGTGCACCTCACGCTGGTTGACCAGACACTTCTTCGATTCGTGGACGAATTCGATGGGGTCTTCGACGGTGAGGATGTGGTGGTACTTGTTGCTGTTGATGTAGTCGAGCATCGCCGCCAGGGTGGTCGACTTGCCCGAACCGGTCGGCCCGGTGACCAGCACCAGCCCGCGCGGCACGTCGGAGACCTTCTTGAATATCTCGCCCATCCCCAAGTCTTCCATGCTCAGCACTTTCGACGGAATGGTCCGGAATACCGCGCCGCTGCCGCGGTTCTGGTTGAAGGCGTTGACCCGGAAGCGCGCCACACCGGGCACTTCGAACGAAAAGTCGGTTTCCAGGAATTCTTCGAAGTCCTTGCGCTGCTTGTCGTTCATGATGTCGTAGATCAGCGCGTGCACCTGCTTGTGATCCAGGGCAGGCAGGTTGATCCGGCGCACATCGCCGTCGACCCGGATCATCGGCGGCAAGCCTGCGGAAAGGTGCAGGTCCGACGCGCCTTGCTTGGCGCTGAAGGCAAGCAGCTCGGTGATATCCATGGGACTCCCTAATAACGGTAGAATGCCGCGTAACTTAAGGATTGGGGCCTTGGGGGATCACCAGGCGGCTGCGCGAGCACGCCCTTGGCAGAACACCGTGGGGCCCGCAGAAACGCTCAGGCGGCAGGCGCAGGTAATGTCCACGATAGCAGAGAATATTGCAAAGGTCGGTGTGCGGATCCGTGAGGCGGCGCAAGCCTCGCAGCGAGATTTTTCCTCTGTCGGGCTGCTGGCGGTGAGCAAGACCAAGCCCGCCGACGCGATTCGTGAAGCCCACGCGGCCGGCCTGCGGGATTTCGGTGAGAACTACCTGCAGGAGGCGCTCGACAAACAGGCGCTGCTCGGCGACCTGCCGCTGACCTGGCATTTCATCGGCCCCATCCAGTCCAACAAGACCCGCCCCATCGCCGAGCATTTCGCCTGGGTGCACTCGGTGGATCGCCTGAAAGTCGCCGAACGCCTGAGCGCCCAGCGCCCCGCCGAGCTACCGCCCCTGAACATCTGCCTGCAGGTCAACGTCAGCGGCGAAGCGAGCAAGTCCGGCTGCGTGCCCGAGGAACTCGCGGCCTTGGCACAGGCGGTTACACAACTGCCCAACCTGCGTTTGCGCGGATTGATGACAATCCCCGCGCCCACCGATGACGTGGCCGAGCAACGTGCGGCGTTCGCCCGCCTGCGCGCACTGCGGGACGCGCTGAACCTCGATCTCGACACCCTGTCCATGGGCATGAGCCACGACCTCGAAGCGGCCATCGCCGAGGGCGCGAGCTGGGTGCGTATCGGCACGGCACTGTTCGGCGAACGCGATTACGGCAAGGTTTGAATTACCCGATCTCGACTCTTCAGATAGGAACCTCCCCATGACCACTCCCCGTATCGCCTTCATTGGCGCCGGCAACATGGCTGCCAGCCTGATCGGCGGGCTGCTCGCCCAGGGCCTGCCGGCCAGCGCCATCCGCGCCAGCGACCGTGGCGCCGAACAGCGCGAGAAGATCGCCGCCGAACACGGCATCGACGTGGTGGCCAGCAATGCCGAGGCCTGCCGTGACGCCGACGTGATCGTCCTGGCGGTCAAGCCCCAGGTCATGAAGGACGTATGCCTCGACCTGGCGCCCCATGTGCAGGACGGCCAGTTGATCGTCTCCATCGCTGCCGGCATCACCAGCGCCAGCCTGGAAAACTGGCTGGGCGCGCGGGCCATCGTCCGCTGCATGCCCAATACTCCATCGCTGCTGCGCCTGGGCGCCAGCGGCCTGTACGCCAATGCGCAGGTCAGCGCCGCGCAGCGCCAGCAGGCCGAGCAACTGCTCAGCGCCGTCGGCATGGCGGTGTGGCTGGAAGAGGAAAAGCTGATCGACGCCGTGACCGCCGTGTCCGGCAGCGGCCCGGCGTATTTCTTCCTGCTGATCGAGGCGATGACCGCCAGCGGTGAGAAGCTCGGCCTGCCCCGCGATGTTGCCGCCAAGCTGACCCTGCAGACCGCCCTGGGCGCCGCACAGATGGCATTGAACAGCGACGTCGACGCCGCCGAGCTGCGTCGCCGCGTCACCTCGCCAGCCGGCACCACCGAGGCGGCGATCAAGACATTCCAGGCTGGCGGCTTCGAAGCCCTGGTCGAGCAGGCCGTCAAGGCCGCCGATCGGCGCTCGGCCGAGCTGGCCGAACAACTGGGTCAATAAGGAGACAATCAATGATCGGTCTGAACACCGCAGCCGTTTACGTCCTGCAGACCATCGGCAGCTTCTACCTGCTGATCGTGCTGCTGCGCTTCATCCTGCAACTGGTCCGCGCGGACTTCTACAACCCGCTCAGCCAGTTCATCGTGCGCGCCACCCACCCGATTCTCAAGCCGCTGCGCCGTATCATTCCCAGCCTCGGCGGCCTCGACCTGGCTTCGCTGGTGCTGGCGCTGATCGTCCAGTTCGTGCTGATGGCCCTGACCCTGATGCTCATGGGTGTCGGCATCAGCGACCCGCTGCTGGTGCTGGTGTGGTCGATCATCGGCGTGACCGCCCTGCTGCTCAAGGTGTTCTTCTTCGCCCTGATCATCAGCGTGATCCTCTCCTGGGTCGCCCAGGGCACGCACAACCCGGCCGCCCTGCTGGTCAACCAGATCTGCGAGCCGCTGCTGATGCCGATCCGCCGCATCCTGCCCAACCTGGGCGGCCTGGACCTGTCGCCCATCGTGGCGTTCCTGATCCTCAACCTGATCGACATGCTGGTAATCCGTAACCTGGCGGTCAGCACCGGTATGTTCAGCGGCCTGAGCCTGGCGATCTGAACCCTTGGCGTTCTTTCGCTGGGACGGCAATGCGCTGATCCTCGACTGCCACCTGCAGCCCAAGGCGAGTGCCGATGCATTCGCCGGGCTGCATGGCGAACGCCTGAAGATCCGCCTTACCGCCCCGCCAGTGGACGGCAAGGCCAATGCCCACCTGCTGGCTTTTCTGGCCGCAGCCTTCGGTGTCGCCAAGAGCCAGGTCAGCCTGGAAAGCGGCCAGCAGAGCCGCCAGAAGCGGGTGCGCATTCAGGCGCCCAGCAAATTGCCCGGCGAACTCGGCCTGACCGCTCGCCCGTCCTGAACGACCATCAGGTGCCAATGCGCCCCACTCGCCATTGACGCCGCCTGCGCCCCTCGCATAATGCTCGGCAGCCCGCATCGAAGCCGATGCCTTGTCAGGGAACCCACCGATGAGCATGGAACGTCTCAGTGAGCAGGTCGATGCATATGTCGCCTGGAAGCGCGAACTGGTCCGCGAGATCACCCGCTACCGTAGCTGGCTGGCTCATAACCGGCTGAGCAGCGAAGGCGTCGAGGCACGCCTGGAGCGGGCGCTGCGCCTGCTGCGCACCGACCACATCACCCTGGCCTTCGTCGGCGAGTTCTCCCGCGGCAAGACCGAGCTGATCAACAGCCTGTTCTTCTCCGAATACGGCCAGCGCCTGCTGCCGTCTCAAGCCGGACGCACCACCATGTGCCCGACCGAGATTCTTTTCGATCCGGGCGCCGCGCAGCCCTATATCCGCCTGCTACCCATCGAGACACGTATTGCCGAGGCCAGCGTGGCGCAGTTCAAGCGCACGCCCCGCCACTGGGTGAACGTCGCCCTCGACACCAATGACCCGGACAGCATGGCCAAAGCCTTCGCCCAGGTCGCTGCCAACAAGGCCATGCCGGTGGAGAAGGCCATCGCCCTGGGTTTTCACCCGGACAACCTGGAAAGCACCGAGCAAGCCGGCCAGGTGCTGGTACCGGCCTGGCGCCACGCCATCGTCAACTTCGACCACCCGCTGCTGCGCCAGGGCCTGCGCATTCTCGACACACCCGGCCTCAACGCCCTGGGCTGCGAGCCGGAGCTGACCCTGTCGATGCTACCCAGCGCACAGGCGGTGATCTTCCTGCTGTCTGCCGACACGGGTGTGACGGCCAGCGACCTGGATATCTGGCAGCAGCACGTACAGCCCCTCGACGAGGAGCGCCAAGGCTGCCTGTACGCGGTGCTGAACAAGATCGACGTGCTGTGGGACGACCTGGCCGGCGACACCTTCGTGGCCAATGCCATCGAGCGGGTGCGCATGCAGGCCGCCCGCCACCTGGGCATCGCCGGCCGGGACATCCTGCCGCTGTCGGCCAAGCAGGCACTGCTCGCCAAGGTGCGTCAGGACCCGGCATTGCTGGCGCGCAGCCAGATGGCCGAACTCGAGACGCTGCTCTGCGAGCGCATCGTGGCGCAAAAGGAACGGCTGCTCGAAGAGCGCGTGGTGCGCCAGGTGCTGGCCATGCTCAACAACAGCCAGCACGTGCTCGGCCTGCGCCTGGCCAAGGTCAACGAACAGCTGGAACTGCTCGACGAGCGCCGCCAGGACAACGGCCAGATGCTCATGGAGCTGACCAGCCGTACCAAGGACGATCACACCCTGCACCACAAGCGCCTGGTGGCGCTGCGCACCAACCAGCGCCTGCTGCGCAATCAAGGCGAGCGCCTGAAGACCTCGGCCCAGGCGGAAAAGCTCGAAGCGCACCTCGCCCAGCTGCGCCGCCAGCTCAATGGTGCCTGGACGACCCTGGGCATCAACCAGGCGATCCTCGGTTTTTTCACCGCGGTCGAGGACGACCTGCACAGCCTGTCCCACGATGCCGACATGGCCAACCGCATGGTCGAGGCCATCTACCGCCGGCACAACGAGGAGAACCCGCTGCAGGCGGTCGATGCGCCGCGCTTCGAATTGGCGGACTACGTGCGCGAACTACGCCATCTGCAGAAGAAGGGCGACCGTTTCCGCCTGCGCCTCAAGACCCTGCTGACCGAGCAGCGCAGTCTCGGCCGACGCTTCTTCGCCACCCTGGTACAGGAAGTCATCGGCCTGCACCGCCGCTTGCGCCGCGATGCCGAGCGCTGGGCCGACGAGGCACTGATGCCGCTGATGCAGCACACCCTGGAGCACAAGCAGTTGCTGGAAGGCCACATGCTGCGTCTCAAGGCCCTGGCCCAGGACACCCAGCACGGTCGCCAGCGCCACCAGCAGCTGGCCCAGTATGCGGAGGAGCTCAAGCAGCAGCTGGCACAGGCCGGCGACATGCTGCGCGTGATGCGCCGCCCGGCACCCATCCAGCGGCAGGCCAAGGTGGTCACCCTCAAAGGCATGCCGCGCCCGGCCGGCAATCTCGAGTAGCCGGCGGTTGGATACGCCGCGTTAGCTGGCTCGGCCAGCGCGGCCAGCAGTTTCCTTGCCGCTGACAGGCGCGCTCTTTAGACTGCTGCACTTTCCCGTACCTTCCTTAGCCGAGCAGAGTCGATGTCGACTGTTTTTCCTCAAGACTCCGTTGGCCTGGTGACGCCGCAGATCGCCAGGTTTTCCGAGCCACTGGCGCTGGCCTGCGGCCGCAGCCTGGCCGACTACCAGCTGATCTACGAAACCTACGGCGAGCTCAACGCCAACGCCAGCAACGCGGTGCTGATCTGCCACGCGCTGTCCGGCCATCACCACGCCGCCGGTTACCACAGTGCCGATGACCGCAAGCCGGGCTGGTGGGACAGTTGCATCGGCCCAGGCAAGCCGCTGGACACCAACCGCTTCTTCGTCGTCAGCCTCAACAACCTGGGCGGCTGCAACGGCTCTACCGGCCCGTCCGACATCAACCCGGCCACCGGCAAGCCGTTCGGTGCCGACTTCCCGGTGATGACCGTGGAGGACTGGGTCAACAGCCAGGCACGCCTGGCCGACCTGCTGGGCATCGAGCAGTGGGCCGCGGTGGTTGGCGGCAGCCTGGGCGGCATGCAGGCCATGCAGTGGACCATCAGCTACCCGGAGCGCGTGCGCCACTGCCTGGCCATCGCCTCGGCACCGAAGCTCTCGGCGCAGAACATCGCCTTCAACGAAGTGGCGCGCCAGGCGATTCTCACCGACCCGGAGTTCCATGGCGGGCACTTCCAGGACCAGGGCGTGATCCCCAAGCGCGGCCTGATGCTGGCACGCATGGTCGGGCACATCACCTACCTGTCCGATGACGCCATGGGCGAGAAATTCGGTCGCGGCCTGAAGAACGAAAAGCTCAACTACGACTTCCACAGCGTGGAGTTTCAGGTCGAAAGCTACCTGCGCTATCAGGGCGAAGAGTTCTCCGGGCGCTTCGATGCCAACACCTACCTGCTGATGACCAAGGCGCTGGACTATTTCGACCCGGCCGCCGAGCATGACGGCGACCTGGCCAAGACCCTGGCCAAGGCCAAGGCGGACTTCTGCGTGATGTCGTTCACCACCGACTGGCGCTTCTCGCCAGCCCGCTCGCGGGAAATCGTCGACGCCCTGCTCGCCGCCCGCAAGAACGTCTGCTATCTGGAAATCGACGCGCCGCAAGGCCACGACGCCTTCCTGATACCGATCCCCCGCTACCTGCAGGGTTTTGCCAGCTACATGAAACGGATCGAGGTGTAAGCATGCGAGCCGACCTAGAGATCATCCAGGAATGGATTCCCGCCGGCAGCCGCGTCCTCGACCTGGGCTGTGGCGACGGCGAACTGCTGGCCTGGCTGGGCGCCAACAAGCAGGTCAGCGGCTATGGCCTTGAGATCGACCCGGACAAGATCGCCCAGTGCATCGGCAAGGGCGTCAACGTCATCGAACAGAACCTCGACGAAGGCCTGGGCAACTTCGCAAGCGACAGCTTCGACGTGGTGGTCATGACCCAGTCGCTGCAGGCGCTGCACTTTCCCGACAAGGTGCTGGCCGAGATGCTGCGCGTCGGCAAGACCTGCATCATCACCTTTCCCAACTTCGGTCACTGGCGCTGCCGCTGGTACCTGGCTAGCAAGGGCCGCATGCCGGTGTCCGACTTCCTCCCGTACACCTGGTACAACACGCCGAACATCCACTTCTGCACCTTCGAGGACTTCGAGCGCCTGTGCCACCAGCAGAGCGCCCGGGTGCTCGACCGCCTGGCCGTGGACCGCGAGCACCGGCATGGCTGGGCCAGCCGCGCCTGGCCGAACCTGCTGGGCGAGATCGGCATCTACCGCATCAGCGGCCACAATGCGCACGACGTGCGCATCGCCAACTAGGCCGCCCCATGCGCCTGCTCGCCATGTTGGTCGTCCTGTGCCTGGGCCTGCCGGCACTGGCCGACAACCGCATGCAGCGCCTTGGCGACCTGCAGGTGCATTACAGCGCCTTCAACGCCAGCTACCTGCAACCGCAGATCGCCCAGGCCAGCGGCCTGGTGCGCAGCGCCAAGCTGGGGGTGTTGAACATCAGCGTGCTGCGCGGCGGCAAGCCGACGGCAGCAGAGATCAGCGGCGAGGTGAAGAACGTGCTGGGCCATGGCCAGGCGCTGACCTTCGTCGAACAGCGCGAGGGCGAATTCGTTTCCTACCTGGCGCAGTTTCCCATCGAATCCCGTGAGGTGCTGCTGTTCAACCTGCAGGTGAACGGCCAGCGCCTGGACTTCAACCAGGAACTCTTTCCGGAGCCATGATGCCTTTTCCAGAACTCGTCCTCGCCAGCCACAACGCCGGCAAACTCAAGGAACTGCAAGCCATGCTCGGCGACCGCGTGCGCCTGCGCTCGGTCGGTGAGTTCAGCCAGGTGGAGCCAGAGGAAACCGGTCTGTCGTTCGTCGAGAACGCCATCCTCAAGGCGCGCAACGCCTCGCGCCTGTCCGGCCTGCCGGCGCTGGCCGACGACTCCGGCCTGGCGGTGGATTTTCTCGGCGGTGCGCCGGGCATCTACTCGGCTCGCTACGCCGATGGCCAGGGCGATGCCGCCAACAACGCCAAGCTGCTGGCGGCCCTCAAGGAAGTGCCGGACGCCGAGCGCGGCGCCCAGTTCGTCTGCTGCCTGGCTCTGGTGCGACACGCCGACGACCCGCTGCCGATTCTCTGCGAGGGCCTGTGGCATGGCCGCATCCTGCATGAGGCACGCGGCGAGCACGGCTTCGGCTACGACCCGCTGTTCTGGGTCGAGGAGCGCCAGTGCTCCAGCGCAGAGCTGCCTGCGGCCGACAAGAATCAGCTCAGCCACCGCGCCATTGCCATGAAGCTGCTCAAGCAGCGCCTGGGTTTGTAAGCGCTTTCGAATGGGGCGCTTCATCCACGCGTTTTGGCAGTTTGCCCAACTCGTGCCACGATAGCGCCCCGCAACCACCCTGCCGTGATCCAGAAGCCCGTGTTCCAACTGCCGCCCCTGGCCCTGTACGTCCATATTCCCTGGTGCGTGCGCAAGTGCCCCTACTGCGATTTCAACTCCCACGCCGCCGGCCCCAACCTGCCGGAAGAGGCCTACGTCGACGCGTTGCTCGCCGACCTCGACGCTGACCTGGCCCAGGCCCACGGCCGCCCGCTGACCTCGATCTTCTTCGGCGGCGGCACGCCCAGCCTGTTTTCCGCCAGGGCCCTGGGCCGCCTGCTCGAAGGCGTGGAGCGGCGCATTCCGTTCGCCGGCGATATCGAGATCACCCTGGAAGCCAACCCGGGCACCTTCGAGCAGGAGAAATTCGCCGCCTACCGGCGCCTGGGCATCAATCGCCTGTCGATCGGCGTGCAGAGCTTCCAGGCGGAAAAACTCAAGGCCCTGGGGCGCATCCATGACGGTGATGAAGCCGTGCGCGCCGCCGACATGGCCCGCGCCGCCGGCTTCGACAATTTCAACCTGGACCTGATGCATGGCCTGCCGGATCAGTCCCTCGATGACGCCCTGGGCGACCTGCGCATCGCCATTGCCCAGGCGCCGACCCACCTGTCCTGGTACCAGCTGACGGTGGAGCCGAACACGGTGTTCTGGAACCAGCCGCCGGTGCTGCCCGAGGACGACACCCTATGGGACATCCAGGAGGCTGGCCAGGCGCTGCTCGCCGAGCACGGTTACGCCCAGTACGAAGTATCGGCCTACGCGCAACCCGAGCGCATGGCGCGGCACAACCTGAATTACTGGACCTTCGGTGATTTCCTCGGCATCGGTGCCGGCGCCCACGGCAAGCTGAGTACGCTGGATGGCCGGATCAGCCGCACCTGGAAAACCCGCCTGCCCAAGGATTATCTCGACCCTGCCAAGCGCTACAGCGCCGGTGAAAGGTTGCTCACCGCCGAGGAATTGCCGTTCGAGTTCCTGATGAACGTGCTGCGCCTGAGCGATGGCTGCAGCGCCGAGCTGTTCAGCCAACGCACGGGCCTGCCCGTGGAGCAACTGGCCAAGGCCCGCGAACAGGCCCAGCGCCGCGGCCTGCTGCAAGCGGAACCGACGCGCCTGGTAGCCACCCGCGAAGGCCAGTTGTTTCTCAATGATCTGCTGCAGTACTTCCTGCCCTGATCGCCGCGCCCGGCGAACCAACGGCGCGCCGGATGATCCGAGGCAGCAGGATTCAATCGTCACGTCTGAGGAACAACCATGGATTATGTGCTGGACTTGATCGCCACCGTGTCACGCTGGAGCCGCGGCCACCTCAGCGAGATATCCCTGGGGCTCATGGCCACCCTGCTGGTGCTGTTCGGCCCGGCGATCAATGCCTGGATACAGGGACGCATCGGCAGCCTCAATTTCGTGCTGCGCACCTTGATATTCGTCGCGGTCTGCGTGGTCGGCTACGGCCTGGCGCTGGTCTACCTGACGCCGCTGCTCACCCAGCTGCTGGGCCACTTCAACAACTACACCCTGGCGCCGGTGCTGCTGGTGGTGATGTTCCTGATCGGTGTGCTGGCCGACCGCAGCTGAACCGGTTCAGGGCACGACCTTGAACCAGTCGACCACGCCAACGTCGCCATTGCGATGAGTGCCCAGCACCTCACCGGCAGCATCCTGCTCGACCGACAGGTCGGGCTCGATCGGCTTGCCACTCAGGCGCTCGACGCCAGGCGCTTCGACCAGCGGGCTGAACAGCAGGTTGCCGTGAAAGGCCCGTACCCGGGTGGCCGCCGGATACTGCATGGGGCCGAACTCGAGCGGTTCGGTCAACTCGGCCTGCCAATCCAGCAGCGCGCCGTAAGGCCCATCGAGCCACAGGTTCCATAGCCGCAGCTTCAGCCCCTGGAAGCGCACCGGCGTGTCGGTGGTTTCCAGTTGCCAGCGGCCCTCTGGCACCGCGTGCACGGTCATCGGCCCCGGCCAGGTGATGCCGGCCACCTGGCTGCCGGCGGCCAGCGTGCAACTTTCCAGTTGCCATTGCTCGGGCGCAAAACGCGCGCCGGCGGCGTAGCGGAAGGTCACTGGGGCCTGTGCCGAGCACTGCCAGCCGGCCAATTGCGCATCGTCGACCAGGCTGACCTCGGCAAACGTGTCGCCCAAATCCAGACGCCGCACGGCGGCGCCCCTTATCACCGCCGGCTGCCCGTCGAATTCGGCGCGCTGCAGGCTTTGCAAGCCGTGGGGCAAGGGCTCGCCACTGAGATTCTTGCCAGGCTCCAGGCGTTCCAGCCACACCCGCGTGCCAGCGGGCAGCAGCAACTCACCTAATGCTTGCTCGCTGTCCAGCCGAGGGCTCAGCGCGCGTTGCTCGAACCAGTGCCTGGCCTGCCAACGCAGAAATTCGACGGTGGGCAGGCTGCCAGCGGCCAGAAACACGGCAAGCAACGCAAACCACCAGGGATGCGCCCGAATGAAGCGTCGCGAACGGGCATTCAGGCAAGCGACCAGCAACGCCAGCAGCGCAGCGACGCAAACCAGCGACACCAGCAGGAACAATGATCCGAGCATCATGGCCAGTGGATTGATGGGGATCATGGGTGTCCTTGTAAGCGCTGTGAGCCGATTTCGTGGCAGAGCTTAGAAGTCACCCTAAAGCGAATCAACACTTGGTTACACTTCAATAAAAAAGCCAGCAATCTGCTGGCTTTCTCTTCGATCAGGCGAGGATCATTTCACCAGCCTGAGGCAGAACGGATAGCGGTAGTGCTTGCCCTCGCCTGCCTTGATTCCGCCGATGATGGTCAGCACCACGGTGCCGATGCACAGCAGGCCCATCAGCAGGAAGCCGATGAGTACCAGCATCAGCAGCAGGCAGAAGATGCCGGCGATGGCTACCGTCAGCTGGAAGTTGAGCGCTTCCTTGCCCTGCTCATCGATGAAGGCATGCGAATCCTTTTTCACCTGCCAGACCACCAGCGGGCCGATCAGGTTGCCAAAGGGGAACACGAAGCCGAGGGCGGCCGCGAAGTGGCAGATCATCGCCCACTGCCGTGCATCCCGATCGGGCTCGTCAGCAGGCGTTACGGCGTTATGCTCATCCATCACGGCTCTCCTCGGTCAGCGAAACATCACTCGGCCAGCGCAGCCTGCTGCAGGGCGAACAACTCGCCCATGCCCTGCTGCGCCAGGGCCAGCATGGCATTCAGCTCGGCAGGCTGGAACGGCGCGCCTTCGGCGGTGCCCTGCACCTCGATGAAACCACCGGCGCTGGTCATCACCACGTTGAGGTCGGTCTCGGCGGCAGAGTCTTCCAGGTAATCCAAGTCCAGCACCGGCTCACCCTGATAGATGCCGACGGAAACGGCGGCGATCATCTGTTTGAGCGGGTCGCCGCCTTTCAGGCCGCCACGCTTCTTCATCACTTTCAGGGCATCGACCAGAGCCACCATGGCGCCGGTGATCGACGCGGTGCGAGTGCCGCCGTCGGCCTGGATCACGTCGCAGTCGACGTACAGGGTGTTCTCGCCTAGCTTGCTCATGTCCAGTGCGGCGCGCAGCGAGCGGCCGATCAGACGCTGGATTTCCAGGGTGCGACCGCCCTGCTTGCCCTTGCTGGCCTCACGCTGATTACGGTCGCCGGTGGCACGCGGCAGCATGCCGTACTCGGCAGTTACCCAGCCCTGGCCTTGGCCCTTCAGAAAGCGCGGTACGCCCTGCTCGACGCTGACGGTGCAGATCACCTTGGTGTCGCCGAACTCGACCAGTACCGAACCCTCGGCGTGCTTGGTGTAGTTGCGGGTGATGCGGATCGAGCGCAACTGATCGGCGGCGCGGCCACTGGGACGTTTCATCAACAAATACCTGCTCTCAAGTAGAATCTGCCGCGCATTATAGGGGCTCTTGCCACCGCGCCGCGACCGCGACCGCCCGATGGCGCCGCACGGGGTTTGGGAGCCAACGACGCGGTGCGCTACAATCGCCGCCTTTGCCCTACAGCAAGCCGAGGTAAGCAGCATGATCCACAGCATGACGGCCTTCGCCCGCACCGAGCAGGCAGGTGCCAATGGCACCCTGAGCTGGGAGCTGCGCTCGGTCAACCACCGCTACCTCGAACCCCACCTGCGCCTGCCGGAAGCCTTCCGCGATCTCGAAGGCGCGGTGCGCGAAGCGCTGCGTCAGGGTTTGTCGCGCGGCAAGGTGGAATGCACCCTGCGCTTTACCGAAGACAGTGCCGGCAAACCGCTGCAGGTCGACCGCGACAAGGCTACCCAGCTGATCGCCGCCGCCGAGAGCGTCGCCGCGCTGATCAAGCAACCCGCGCCGCTGAACCCTCTGGAAGTGCTCGGCTGGCCCGGCGTACTGGTTGCCGATAGCAGCGACCCTCAAGCGCTGAACAAAGCTGCGCTGGAGCTGTTCGGCAATGCCCTCGACGAACTGAAGAATGGCCGCGGCCGCGAAGGCGCCGAGCTGGCCAAGCTGCTCAGCGAGCGCCTCGACAGCATGCTCGAGGAAGTCGCCGCCCTGCGCGAGCTGGTGCCGCAGATGCTCGAGGCCCAGCGCCAGAAGATCATCGAGCGCTGCCGCGAAATGCAGGCCGAACTCGACCCGCAGCGCCTGGAGCAGGAGCTGGTGATGCTCGCCCAGAAGAGCGACGTCGCCGAGGAGCTGGATCGCCTGAGCACTCACGTTACCGAAGTGCGCCGCGTACTCAAGGCCGGCGGCGCGGCCGGGCGCCGCCTGGACTTCCTGATGCAGGAACTCAACCGCGAAGCCAACACCCTCGGCTCCAAGGCGTTCGACCCGCGCAGCACCCAGGCGGCGGTCAACCTCAAGGTGCTGATCGAGCAGATGCGCGAGCAGGTTCAGAACATCGAATAGCAAGCTGTTGAAAACAGCCGCGCTGCCATTGCGGCGCAGCACACAGCCAGACAGCGGCGCCCGGCCCCGACCACGCGCCTTCCCGACTCCAACGTTTCAGGACAGATCCATGAGCACCACCAGCGGCACGCTGTACATCATTTCCGCCCCATCGGGCGCCGGCAAGAGCAGCCTGGTGAAAGCGCTGATCGACAGCGAACCGCTGATTCGCGTGTCCGTATCGCACACCACCCGCGGCATGCGCCCGGGCGAGCAGGACGGCGTGCATTATCACTTCGTGGATCACACGCAGTTCACCGCCATGCTCGAGCGTAGCGAATTCCTGGAGCATGCCCAGGTATTCGGCAATTACTACGGCACGTCGCAGCGCGCGCTGGAAAAGACCCTCGCCGAAGGCATCGACCTGATTCTGGAGATCGACTGGCAGGGCGCGCAGCAGGTGCGTCGCCTGATGCCCCAGGCCAAGTCGATCTTCATCCTGCCGCCAACCCTCGAAGCGCTGCGTCATCGCCTGACCGGCCGCGGCCAGGACAGCGGCGAAGTAATCGAGCAACGCATGCGCGAAGCGGTCAGCGAGATGAGCCATTACGTCGAATACGACTACCTGGTGATCAACGATGATTTCAGCCACGCGCTCAGCGATCTGAAAGCCGTTTTCCGCGCCAACCAGCTGCTGCAGTCTGCACAACAACAGCGCCACGCCGGGCTGCTGAGCGAGCTGCTGGCCTGACGCGAAGCCGATGGGCGGCGCAAAACCGCCCTTTCAGGCCGCGAAAACCCCTTTCTGCGTCGCGAACTCGTGCCTCTCGGCGAGTTTCGCTTCCCTTAATGCTGGCGTTTTTCTAGACTATTCAGTCCGCTCGCCCATTCGGGCCCAGCTAAATTTGCATTCGCTACGAGGAACACCATGGCCCGCGTTACCGTTGAAGACTGCCTGGACAACGTCGATAACCGCTTCGAGCTGGTCATGCTCGCCACCAAGCGCGCTCGTCAAATCGCAACCGGCGGCAAAGAGCCGAAAGTGGCGTGGGAAAACGACAAGCCAACCGTGGTCGCCCTGCGTGAAATCGCCAGCGGCCTGGTAGACGCCGAGATCGTCGCCCAGGAAGACATCATCGAAGAAGAACCGCTGTTCGCAGCCTTCGAGGAAGAGGCGAACGAGCCTCTGTAAGCCTATGCCGGGTCGAAAGCGTACGTCGCAGGTGCACAATGCACGGCAGGGGAGCCTCCCATGCCGAGCATAGACGCCCTCGCCGACAGGCTTTCGGGCTACCTGGGCGACGAACAGGTCAACCTCGTTCGTCGCGCCTACTTCTACGCCGAACAGGCGCACGACGGGCAACGCCGCCGCAGCGGTGAGGCCTACGTGACCCATCCGCTGGCCGTGGCCAGCATCCTCGCCGACATGCACATGGATCATCAGAGCCTGATGGCCGCCATGCTGCACGACGTGATCGAAGACACCGGCATCGCCAAGGAAGCCCTGCACGCGCAGTTCGGCGAGTCCGTGGCAGAGCTGGTGGATGGGGTCAGCAAGCTGACCCAGATGAACTTCGAGACCAAGGCCGAGGCGCAGGCCGAGAACTTCCAGAAGATGGCCATGGCCATGGCGCGCGACATCCGCGTGATCCTGGTCAAGCTGGCCGACCGCCTGCACAACATGCGCACTCTGGAAGTGCTGTCCGGCGAGAAACGTCGGCGCATCGCCAAGGAAACCCTGGAGATCTACGCGCCCATCGCCAACCGGCTGGGCATGCACAGCATGCGCGTGGAATTCGAAGACCTGGGCTTCAAGGCCATGCACCCGATGCGTTCCGAGCGCATCCGCGCCGCAGTGCGCCGCGCCCGTGGCAACCGCAAGGAAATCGTCACGCGCATCGAGGAATCGCTGCTGCACTGCCTCGAACGCGAAGGCCTGAGCGGCGAAGTGGTAGGCCGCGAGAAGCACCTGTACAGCATCTACCAGAAGATGCGCGGCAAGCGTAAGTCGTTCAACGAGATCATGGACGTCTATGCCTTTCGCATCGTGGTCGACAAGGTCGACACCTGCTACCGCGTGCTCGGCGCCGTGCACAACCTGTACAAGCCGCTGCCGGGGCGCTTCAAGGACTACATAGCGATTCCCAAGGCCAACGGCTACCAGTCGCTGCACACCACGTTGTTCGGCATGCATGGCGTGCCCATCGAGATCCAGATCCGCACCCGCGAAATGGAAGAGATGGCCAACAACGGCATCGCCGCACACTGGCTGTACAAGTCCAGCGAGGACGAGCTGCCCAAGGGCAACCACGCCCGCGCCCGCCAGTGGGTCAAGGGCGTGCTGGAGTTGCAGCAGCGCGCCGGCAACTCGCTGGAATTCATCGAGAGCGTGAAGATCGACCTGTTCCCGGACGAGGTCTACGTGTTCACGCCCAAAGGTCGCATCATGGAGCTGCCAAAAGGCTCCACGGCCGTGGACTTCGCCTACGCAGTGCACACCGACGTCGGCAATACCTGCATTGCCTGCCGCATCAACCGCCGCCTGGCGCCGCTGTCCCAGGCCCTGGAAAGCGGTTCCACGGTGGAGATCGTCAGCGCGCCGGGCGCTCGCCCCAACCCGGCCTGGCTGAACTTCGTGGTCACCGGCAAGGCGCGCACCCATATCCGCCACGCACTCAAGCTGCAGCGCCGCTCGGAATCGGTGAACCTCGGCGAGCGCCTGCTCAACAAGGTACTGGCGAGTTTCGAGAGCCATCTCGACAAAGTACCCGCCGAACGCCAGTTGGCCGTGCTCAACGAATACCGCCTGGAAACCTTCGACGACCTGCTCGAAGACATCGGCCTGGGCAACCGCATGGCTTACGTGGTGGCGCGCCGCCTGCTGGCCAGTGACGGTGAGGAACTGCCCAACGCCGAAGGCCCCCTGGCGATTCGCGGCACCGAGGGCCTGGTGCTCAGCTACGCCAAGTGCTGCACGCCGATCCCGGGCGACCCGATCGTCGGCCACCTTTCGGCGGGCAAGGGCATGGTGGTGCACATGGACACCTGCCGGAACATCAGCGAAGTACGCCACAACCCGGAGAAATGCATCCAGCTGGCCTGGGCCAAGGATGTCACGGGCGAATTCAACGTCGAACTGCGCGTCGAACTGGAGCACCAGCGCGGCCTCATCGCGCTGCTGGCCGGCAGCGTCAATGCCGCCGATGGCAACATCGAGAAGATCAGCATGGACGAGCGCGACGGCCGCGTCAGCGTCGTCCAACTGGTGGTCAGCGTACATGACCGCGTGCACCTGGCACGGGTGATCAAGAAGCTGCGTACCCTGCCCGGCGTCATGCGCATCACCCGCATGAAAGCCTGACGCGCCGCATAACTCACCTCAACGATCTTTATGCGCATAAAGCGGCAACTACAAGGCAGAAGCTGCCGTTCGCCGATCTACTGTGGGAGCGCGCCATGCGCGCGAGAAATCGCGGGCATGAACTGGGCGTCCCCGCCCGCTCCCACAGGCAATCACCGATCCATCCTATGGAAGCGCCCGGCCGCCCCGCCGCTTAGCTGCCAAAATCGACGATCTGGTCTGAAAGATCATGAACAGGTTCTTATGACTACCTGGAAGCGTCATCGCCTATCCAAAAGGCGCAACGACGCGGGTCTTGGCTTGAGGCGGCGAACGCCAGCCTGTAGCCTGCCTGCGTTCGTCTTGCAGCCTGAGGCTGCCCTATCAAGGAGTTCTCCATGAGCAAGAGCGTCATCAACAGCGACAAGGCCCCAGCCGCCATCGGCACCTATTCCCAGGCCATCAAGGCCGGCAACACCGTCTACCTGTCCGGGCAGATCCCGCTGGATCCCAAGACCATGGAACTGGTGGAAGGCTTCGAAGCGCAGACCGTGCAGGTCTTCGAGAACCTCAAGTCGGTGATCGAGGCCGCCGGCGGTTCGTTCAAGGACGTGGTCAAGCTGAACATCTTCCTCACCGACCTCTCCCACTTCGCCACCGTCAACGAAGTGATGGGCCGCTACTTCCAGCAGCCCTATCCGGCGCGCGCCGCCATTGGCGTGGCCGCCCTGCCAAAAGGCGCCCAGGTGGAAATGGACGGCATTCTGGTCATCGACTGACCTTGCCGCAAGCCCGGAGCGCCGGCTCCGGGCGCTCCCTTCAGCGCTCCCGCAATACGGCGGCATAGCCCTCGCGATAGCTGGGGTATTGCGGCACCCAGCCCAGCGCCCGGGCCCGTGCGTTGCTGCAGCGCTTGCTGCCGGAGCGGCGCACTGCCCAATCCTCGGCCCAGTGTTCGACCCCGAGCTGTTCACGTAGCCAGCCGACCACCTCATGCAGCGGCGCCGACTCGTCGTCCACGCCGATGTAGCAATCGTCCAGCGCTTTGCCCGCCAGATCCGCCTGCAGCAGAAAGGCCAGCAGACCGGCGGCGTCATCAGCATGAATGCGATTGCCGAACAGTGGCGGCTCGACCGACACCCGATAGCCCAAGCGCACCTGCTTGAGCAGCCATTCACGACCCGGCCCGTAGATACCCGTCAGGCGTACCACGGTAGCGGGTACACCGCTGCTCCAGGCCACCTGCTCGGCCTCGCGCATGATCCGCCCCGAATAGCCCTGCGCCTCGGCTGCCGACGTCTCGTCGACCCACTCCCCCCCGGCCTGACCGTAGACCCCACTGCTGGAGACGAACAGCAGCCGCTTGGGAAGCTGTCCGCGGGCCTGCAACCAGCCCAGCACGTGGCGCAGCCCATCGACGTAAGCCTGGCGATAGCCCGCTTCGTCATGCTGGGTGGCGGCGGCGCTGTACACCAGATAGTCCAGCTCTGCGCGTGGCCACTGGTCGGGGCAATCGGCGCGGTGCAGATCACCGGCTACCGGCACGATGCCTTCGGGCAATTCGGACACGCTGCGGCGCATGCCATAGACCTCCCAGCCCGCGCCATGCAGGCGCACGGCCAGCCGACCACCCACATCACCGCAACCGGCGATCAGCACCCTCGCAACTTTGCTCATCCGATCCTCTCTCAGCCTGGCAAGTACTCAAAAAAGCACTCACAAACGTAATAAAGTTACACTAACGCTTTCATGAACAAGAATTACTTGCAATAATGTTTAGCCTTTTTTTCCGCGCCGCTCATGGCAGCGCAGGTCACCGCCCTCACATTTAGGTCCGGCAAGCATGAACTCTATCGCCCATAGCGCCAAGCCAACCAACGTCGCCGCACGGCCGCAACGCCTCGGCGCCTCTCTTGCCCTTCTGCTCAGCCTGATACTGGCCCCAATCGCGGGCTTTGCTGATCAGTCGGCGCCGGCACAACCTGCGTCCAGCGCTCAAACCGCTGCCGGCACCAGCGCCCAGCAACCGTCCGCACAATCCGATGCGCCGCCGGCCATACCAGCAGTCGACCCAGGCCTTGTGGAAGAAATGCAGGCCAGAATCGATGCGCTCGGCCCCGATGCCACACCTGAGCAAGTGAATCAGACTCGCGACCAATTCCTTCTGGAAAAGGGCGCGTCTCAGGAAACCATCGACAAGCTTCGCGAATTCAGCAGCTCTCTCGAGAAACTCGCCGCTGACAACGACGCCGCCGTCGAAGCCGAGCAAGCCTTCCACGACCTGTCGCCGTGGGGCATGTACCAGGGCGCCGACGTGGTCGTGAAAAGCGTGATGATCGGCCTGGTGCTGGCCTCGATCCTCACCTGGACCATCTGGATCGCCAAGACCATCGAGCTGGTGACTGCACGCCGCCGCCTGCGCCGCGAGATCGTCGAGCTCAAGGGCGCGCGCAACCTGGCCCAGGCCAGTGATCAAGCCCGCGCCAAGCACAGCTTCAGTGAAATCCTCATCGAGGACGCTCGCGAAGAGCTGAAACTCTCGGCCACCAGCCGCGAGAAGGAAGGCATCAAGGAGCGCGTCAGCTTCCGCCTCGAGCGCCTGGTCGGCGCTTGCGGTCGTGACATGAGCAAGGGCACCGGCGTGCTCGCCACCATCGGTTCCACCGCGCCCTTCGTGGGCCTGTTCGGTACCGTTTGGGGCATCATGAACAGCTTCATCGGCATCGCCAAAACCCAGACCACCAACCTTGCGGTGGTCGCCCCCGGCATCGCCGAAGCCCTGCTGGCCACCGCACTGGGCCTGGTCGCGGCGATTCCGGCTGTGATCATCTACAACGCCTTCTCGCGCTCGATCAGTGCCTACAAGGCCCAGGTCGCCGACGCCTCGGCCCAGGTGCTGCTGCTGGTGAGCCGTGACCTGGACATGCTGCCGGGCCATGATCGCGCCCAGCAGCCTCACGTGGTCAAGGTGGGTTAAGACCATGGGGCTTCATCTCAACGAAAACGGCGGCGACGATCTCCAGGAAAACCACGAGATCAACGTCACGCCCTTCATCGACGTGATGCTGGTGCTGCTGATCATCTTCATGGTCGCCGCGCCACTGGCCACCGTCGACGTCAAGATCGACCTGCCCGCCTCCAGCGCCAAGCCGGCGCCGCGGCCGGAGAAGCCGATCTACTTGAGCATCAAGGAAGACAAGAAGCTGTTCCTCGACAACGACGAGGTGCAGCCTGCCATGCTCGGCGCCGCCCTGGACAAGCTGACCCAGAACGACAAGGAAAAGACCATTTTCGTGCGCGGTGACAAGGGCGTCGAATACGGCGACCTGATGGAAGTCATGGACACCCTGCGCGGCACTGGTTACCTGAAGATCGGCCTGGTTGGCCTGGAGACGGTCGGCGCGCAATGAAGAAATCCAGCCGCACGTTTTCCTGGGGCGCCAGCCTGGTCATCGTGGTTGGGCTGCACGTTGGCCTGTTCCTCTGGGCCATGTACTGGCAGCCCCAGGCAACGCCCATCGAGCTACCGCCACCAGCGGCGATGATCGTCGAGCTGGAGCCCTTGCCGCCAGCTGCGCCCAAGCCTGCACCGCCGCCGCCACCGGAAGTGGTTCCGGAGGAGCCCGAGCCGCAGCCGAAAATCGCCGAAGCGCCGAAGCCCACGCTGGCGGTCACACCGCCCAAGCCGAAGCCCAAGCCAAAGCCGCCGAAACCCAAGCCGCCCGAACCCAAGCCACCGGAGCCTCAGGAGCAGCCGCCAGAAGAGGCGCCGCCAGCACCGCCAGCCCCAGCAGAAGCCAAACCGGCCGCACCGCAGCAGGCACCGGTCAGTTCGCCAAGCAAGGCGGAAAGAACCTGGCAGAGCGAACTGCTGGCCCACCTGGCCAAGTACAAGCGCTACCCCGAAGACGCGCGTCGTCGCGGCCTCGAGGGGGTCAATCGCCTGCGTTTCGTGGTCGATGCCGACGGCAAGGTGCTGTCGTACACGCTGGTGGGCAAGTCCAGCAGTGCATCACTGGATCGGGCCACCCTGCAGATGATTCGTCGCGCGCAGCCGCTGCCCAAGCCGCCCGCGGAAGTGCTGAAGAACGGCAGCATCGAAATCGTCGCCCCGTTCGTCTATTCGCTGGAGCGCGGCCGCGGCCGCTGACCCCAGCCCTGCCTCTGCCCCGGCACCCGCCGGGGCAGCGCTTTTACAAGCCGCGTGCGGCGGACATCTCTTGAGCACCCTGAATGGTTGGTTCCATTGAAGACAGCGGCTATGCTTGGCGCCATCTCAATGGATTAAGACTATGACCCTCACCGAACTGCGCTATATCGTGACGCTCGCCCAGGAACAGCACTTCGGCCGCGCGGCGGAGCGTTGTCACGTCAGCCAACCCACGCTGTCGGTGGGCGTGAAGAAACTCGAGGACGAACTCGGCGTATTGATCTTCGAGCGCAGCAAGAGCGCCGTGCGCCTGACTCCCGTCGGCGAGGGCATCGTCACCCAGGCGCAGAAGGTGCTGGAACAGGCCCAGGGCATCCGCGAGCTGGCCCAGGCCGGCAAGAACCAGCTGGCCGCGCCGCTGAAGATTGGCGCCATCTATACCGTCGGTCCGTACCTGTTTCCTCATCTGATCCCGCAGTTGCACCGCGTGGCCACCCAGATGCCGCTGTACATCGAGGAAAACTTCACCCACGTGCTGCGCGACAAGCTGCGCACCGGCGAACTGGACGCGATCATCGTCGCCCTGCCGTTCCAGGAAGCCGACGTGCTGACCCTGCCGCTGTACGACGAACCCTTCTACGCGCTGTTGCCGGCGGATCATCCGTGGACGGCCATGCAGACCATCGACACCAAGCTGCTCAACGACAAGAGCCTGCTGCTGCTCGGCGAAGGCCACTGTTTCCGTGACCAGGTACTGGAAGCCTGCCCGACGCTGCGCAAGGGCGAGGAACACGCCAAGCACACCACGGTGGAATCCAGTTCGCTGGAAACCATTCGCCACATGGTCGCCTCGGGCCTCGGCGTATCGATCCTGCCGTTCTCGGCCGTCGACAGCCACCATTACGCACCCGGCGTGATAGAAGTTCGCCCGCTCAGCCCGCCAGCCCCCTTCCGCACCGTGGCCATCGCCTGGCGTGCCAGCTTCCCGCGCCCCAAGGCCATCGAAGTGCTGGCCGACTCCATCCGCCTGTGCTCGGTCGCCAAGCCACTGCCACGTAACGCCTGAGGACCGCGATGAGCGAGCTGTCGACGGTTTCCGTTACCGATCTCAAGGGCGTTGGGGCAGCCCTGGCGGAAAAGCTCGCCAAGGTCGGCCTGGAAACCCTGCAGGACATCCTCTTCCACCTGCCGCTGCGCTACCAGGACCGCACCCGCATCGTGCCCATCGGCGCCCTGCGCCCCGGCCAGGATGCGGTGGTCGAAGGCACCGTGTCAGGGGCTGACGTGGTCATGGGCAAACGCCGCAGCCTGCTGGTACGCCTGAACGATGGCAGCGGCACGCTGAGCCTGCGTTTCTACCATTTCAGCAATGCCCAGAAGGAAGGCCTCAAGCGGGGTACCCAAGTGCGCTGCTACGGAGAAATCCGCCCCGGCTCATCCGGCCTGGAAATCTACCATCCCGAGTACCGCGCGCTGACCGGTGACGAACCGCCAGCCGTGGAACAGACCCTGACGCCGATCTACCCGACCACCGAAGGCCTGACCCAGCAGCGTTTGCGCCAGCTCAGCGAACAGGCGCTGGCGCGCCTCGGCCCGCACAGCCTGCCGGACTGGCTGCCACGGGAGTTGGCCAGGGAGTACGAATTGGCGCCGCTGGATCAGGCGATTCGCTACCTGCATCGCCCGCCACCGGACGCCGACCTCGAAGAACTCGCCGAGGGCCGTCACTGGGCCCAGCATCGGCTGGCCTTCGAGGAGCTGCTCACCCATCAGTTGTCGATGCAGCGCCTGCGCGAAAGCGCGCGCGCCCAGCAAGCACCCTCGCTGCCGGTCGCCAAGCGCCTGCCACAGCGCTTTCTCGACAACCTCGGGTTCAAGCCCACCGGCGCGCAACAGCGCGTGGGTGCGGAAATCGCCTACGACCTCAGCCAGCACGAGCCGATGCTGCGCCTCGTGCAGGGCGATGTCGGCGCTGGCAAGACAGTGGTGGCCGCCTTCGCGGCGCTGCAGGCCATCGAGGCCGGCTACCAGGTGGCGCTGATGGCGCCCACCGAGATCCTCGCCGAGCAGCACTACATCAACTTCACCCGCTGGCTGCAGCCCCTGGGCCTGGAAACCGCCTGGCTGGCCGGCAAGCTCAAGGGCAAGGCGCGCGCCGCCGCGCTGGAGCAGATCGCCGCCGGCGCGCCCATGGTGGTCGGCACTCACGCGCTGTTCCAGGATGAAGTGCGCTTTCGCAACCTGGCCCTGGCGATCATCGACGAACAACACCGCTTCGGCGTGCAGCAGCGCCTGGCCCTGCGCCAGAAGGGCGTGGGCGGCCGGCTCAGCCCGCATCAGCTGATCATGACCGCGACGCCGATCCCGCGCACCCTGGCGATGAGCGCCTATGCCGACCTGGACACCTCGATCCTCGACGAACTGCCGCCCGGTCGTACCCCGGTGAACACCGTATTGGTCGCCGACAGCCGCCGCTTCGAGGTGGTCGAGCGGGTGCGCTCGGCGTGCAACGAAGGCCGCCAGGCCTATTGGGTCTGCACGCTGATCGAGGAATCCGAAGAGCTGACCTGCCAGGCGGCGCAAACCACCTACGAGGATCTGGCCGCCGCACTGGTCGGCCAGCAGGTCGGGCTGATCCACGGGCGCATGAAGCCGGCCGAGAAAGCGGCGGTGATGGATCAGTTCAAGCAGGGGCACCTGCAACTGCTGGTGGCCACCACGGTGATCGAAGTGGGCGTCGACGTACCCAACGCCAGCCTGATGATCATCGAGAACCCCGAACGCCTCGGCCTGGCCCAGCTGCACCAGTTGCGTGGCCGGGTCGGGCGAGGCAGCGCGGCAAGCCATTGCGTGTTGCTCTACCACCCGCCACTGTCGCAGATCGGCCGCGAGCGGCTAGGCATCATGCGCGAAACCTGTGACGGCTTCATCATCGCGGAGAAGGATCTGGAGTTGCGCGGCCCCGGAGAAATGCTCGGCACTCGACAAACCGGCCTGTTGCAGTTCAAGGTAGCCGATCTGATGCGTGACGCCGACCTGCTGCCGGCGGTACGCGATGCCGCCCAGGCGCTGCAGGAGCAATGGCCGCAGCATGTCAGCCCGCTGCTGGAGCGCTGGCTGCGCCACGGGCAACAATATGGGCAAGTGTGAGCGAGACGGGACGATGGTCGCCTCGAGCGGTTACGTCGTCAGCTTGCTGGTTATACTTGGGACGTTGCGTTCCCTTTGAAGACGGAATACGTCATGACTGAACTCGCCATCGCCGACACCTCCCCCCAACCGCCTCACGTAATCCGTCAGCTGCTGGAGAAACTCGGTGTGACTTATCAGGCCCGCCACGATCAACCCGGCATCCCGGCTGCGCAACGCGTGCAGACCGTGCTGCTGGAAGACGCCGTGGGCGCTCTGCTGGTGCTGTTCCCGCAGAATCAATTGCTCGACCTCAACCGCCTTGCCGAACTGACCGGACGCAAGCTGACGGCCGTCAAGCCCGAGCGCCTCAACCGCATGCTCGGCAAGCATGACCTGGCGCTGCTGCCGGGCATTCCGGCGCTGACCAGCTCGCCCTGCCTTTATGACGAGCGCCTGCTCGACGTGCCGACCCTGTACATCCAGTCCGGCCAGCAAGGCGTGCTGCTGGAAATCGGCACCGAGGCCTTCAAGGGCCTGCTGGGCAAAGCCAGCGCCGCGCGCTTCGGCGAGCCGGCGAGCAAGGTGCGCCCCAACTTCAGTCGCCCCGAAGACGACCGTCAGGAGATCAGCCAGGCGGTGCAGGCGTTCACCGCACGCCGCATCCAGCAGCGCCTGGAGGAAACCATCGAAATTCCACCGCTGGCCGAAACGGCGCAGAAGATCATCAAGCTGCGGGTCGACCCCAATGCCACGGTCGACGACATCACCGGCGTCGTGGAAACCGATCCGGCACTGGCCGCTCAGGTGGTCAGTTGGGCGGCCTCGCCGTATTACGCGGCGCCCGGCAAGATCCGATCGGTCGAGGACGCCATCGTGCGCGTGCTGGGCTTCGACCTGGTGGTCAACCTGGCCCTCGGCCTGGCCCTGGGCAAGACTCTCAGCCTGCCTAAAGATCAGCCACAACAGGCCACGCCGTACTGGCAGCAGGCGATCTACACCGCCGCCGTGATCGAAGGCCTGACCCGCGCCATGCCCCGCGCACAGCGCCCGGAAGCCGGCCTGACCTACCTGGCCGGCCTGCTGCACAACTTCGGCAACCTGGTGCTGGCGCACGTGTTCCCGCCGCACTTCTCGCTGATCTGCCGGCACCTGGAGGTCAACCCGCACCTGCCGCACAGCTACATCGAGCAGCACCTGCTGGGCATCAGCCGCGAGCAGATCGGCTCCTGGCTGATGCGCTACTGGGACATGCCCGAGGAATTGGCGGTTGCCCTGCGTTTCCAGCATGACCCCAGCTACGCCGGCAACCATGCCACCTACCCGAACCTGGTTTACCTGGCGGTCAGCCTGCTGCACAACCGTGGCATCGGCAACGGCCCGGAGCGCGAGATCCCGGCAAGCCTGCTGGACAACCTGGGTATCACCCGCGACAAGGCCGAGGAAGCGCTGAACAAGGTGCTGGCCGCCGAAGTCGCCCTGCGCGACCTCGCCACGCAGTTCGGCTCACCGCACTGACCCGCCACCGCAGCCCGCTATCAGCGGGCCGCGGCAATCGCCTCAGGCCGCTTTCTTGTCGGCCGTGCGCTTCCTAGGCCGCAGGTATTTGGTCAGGCCCTGGAACCAGATCACCAGGGCCGGGTTGCCCTGAATCTGAATGTCCTTGTTCTGAATGCCCTGCATGAACGCCAGTTGCTTGTTCTGGGCGGTCAACGTGGCGTAGCCGTAGGCACCATCCTTGAAACCGATGGCGAAGGCCGGCGCACTGGCGAGGCCACGCTTGCTGGTGATGCGCTGATTCTCGACGATGAAATGACGGGCGACCTTGCCGTCCAGGGTGTGCAGCTGGAATACCAGATCGCGACCTTCCAGCTGCTGGCGAAACGCGGGATTGTCACGGCTGGCCTTGGCCATCAGACGACCCAGCATCCACAGAAGAAAACGAAATTTCATGGCATGGCCCGTTAGCGCGAATGAAAGAGCCACGCATTGTAGCGACCTACCCGAAGCCTGACAGCCGGGTGCGGTGGACGTGCTGGCGGATGGTGAAGGTCTGCTGAGGTTTCAACGCCGCGGCGCAACCCCGGGCGAAACCTCAGCAGGCCTGCGGACTCAGTTGATCGAGTCCTTGAGGGCCTTGCCCGGTTTGAAGGCAACGGTGTTGCTGGCCTTGATCTTCACCGGCTGACCGGTTTGCGGGTTCTTGCCGGTACGGGCGCCGCGGTGGCGCTGCACGAAGGTTCCGAAGCCGACCAAGGTGACGCTGTCCTTGCGGTTCAGTGCCCCGGTGATTTCTTCGAGAACGGCGTTGAGTACACGATTGGCCTGATCCTTGGTCAGATCAGCTTTTTCCGCGATTGCGGCGGCGAGTTCCGGTTTACGCATGATTGCCTCATTTACGGTTTGTTGTTGTTGTGTTCCGCGCCCTGGCGCCAATGCGCGCCGACAGCTCTACGCTGCGGCCAGGCCTGGGGAGAATGGCATGCTCTGGGGGGCTCCGCCAGCCCTGCACCAGGCTAAATCCGCCATTTTGTCGAATGGACGGCAGATCGCTACGCCAGCAGAGCCGGCAGCTCGCGGTTGAGCGCCAGGCGCTCCTGCACCGCCGAGCCGGTGAGCGCGTAGCCCAACAGGCCGCCGTTAGCATCGTGACACAGGGCGCGGATATCGGTTGCGCTGCCTTCGACCGTCCAGTGCCCCTGCGTGCCCCGCGGCGGCGGCGAGACCACCAGCGGGCAGGCCGGGGTCTTCACGGTGACTGGCATGGCGCCATAGCTTACCTCGCTCGGCGTGCCGGCCAGGGTCTTGGCCAGCGCCCGGGCGCCGGCCATCAGCGGCATCACGTAGAGCAGGTTGAGGCCATCGACCTCGGCGCAATCGCCCAGAGCGTAGATATGTTCGTGGGAGGTGCGCAGCAAACGGTCGACCACGATGCCCCGGTTCACCGCCAGGCCAGCTGCGGCCGCCAGTTCGGTGCGGGGGCGCAGGCCGACGGCCGAAATCACCGCATCGCAGGCAATCGTGCGGCCATCGGATAAGTGCGCTTCGAGCCCACTGGCCGCGTGCTGCAGGCGACTGACCACTGGGCCGAGGTGAACGCGCACACCCAGCGCTTCGAGGCTGCCCTGCACCGCGGCAGCGGCCTCGACCGGCAACAGGGCGGGCATCAGCTGCTCGCAGGGCGCTACCAGGTCGACTTCATAGCCGCCCAACGACAGATCGTTGGCGAACTCGCAGCCGATCAGCCCGGCGCCCAGGATCAGCACCTTGCGCTTGCCCTCGACGGCCTGGCGAAACCGCCCATAGCCCTGCAGATCGTTGACTGTGAACAACTGATCAGCGGCATCACCCTCGACAGGCACGCTGAGCACCTCGGCGCCCCAGGCCAGCACCAGGTCGCGATAGGCCACGGCTTCCTCGCCGATCCACAGGCGGCGGTGGCCGGGATCGATGCCGGTGACCCGGGTGTGCGTCCACACCTGGGCCGCGAGTTGCTCGGCCATGGCGCCCGGCTCGGCCATGCACAGGCCATCGGCATCCTTGTTCTTACCGAAGCCGGTGGACAGCATCGGCTTGGAATACGAGCGCCCATCGTCGGCGGTAATCAGCAGCAATGGCGTTTCGCTGTCCAGCTTGCGAAATTCGCGGGCCAGGTTGTAGCCGGCCAGACCGGTGCCGATGATGACGACGGGATCACTCATTGCTTGCTCCTATTACGACGGTTGATGGGCGGGGCTGCCCACTCAGTTGATTTCGATCATCTCGAAGTCCATCTTGCCCACGCCGCAATCGGGGCATAGCCAGTCTTCGGGCACGTCTTCCCAGCGGGTGCCGGGGGCGATGCCGTCATCCGGCCAGCCTTCGCGTTCGTCATAGATCAGTCCACAAACCACACATTGCCACTTCTTCATACAGGCTCTCCGGCGCTACTCACGGTCATTGCGCGGGCACGCTACCGCAATGCCGCGCGATCGCCAAGCGGCCGCGACGAATGCCCGAGGGCCCGCAACGCCCATGGTAGACTCTGCGCTCCGCCCCACCGCGAACCTGCACCGTGCCCCCTTCCGCCCTGCACACACCCACCTGGCTCACCCGCGATCAGCTATCGGCCCCGCCCTCGGCCAGCGTCTGCGACTGGCTGTTCGACGAGCGCTCGCTGACCCGGCGGCTGACCGAACTGTCCGCGAACGGTTTCGGTGTGACGCCGCTGCGCGAGGGCTGGCTGGCCCTGCGTGATGACGAATGCGCGGCCCTGGACGTATCGCTGGGCAGTACCGGCTGGGTGCGCGAAGTCTACCTGCGCGGCAATGGCCAACCCTGGGTGTTCGCCCGCAGCGTGGCTGCCCGGCAGGCGCTGGAAGGCTCGGGCCTGGATCTTCAGCAACTGGGCAGCCGCTCGTTGGGCGAGCTGCTGTTCAGCGACCAGGCCTTTACTCGCGGCGAACTGCAAGTCTGCCGCTACCCAGGCGCTTGGCTACCGGCAGAAGCCTTACAGGATGGATTGTGGGCGCGGCGCTCGTGCTTTCGTCGCGAACAGCTGGCCGTGCTGGTCGCCGAAGTTTTCCTGCCGGCCTTCTGGCCCGCAGCGAGCCGCTGACCCCGCAGCGGCGCGGCGCCGTATAATCCGTGCACCGCGCCAGGAGAACCGCTCGATGTACATTCGTCTGCTGCAATCGCTCAATCACCTGCACCCACGTATCTGGGACTTCTTGCAGCTGATGCGCATGGACAAACCCATCGGCATCTACCTGCTGCTGTGGCCGACGCTATGGGCGCTGTGGATCGCCGCCGAAGGCATGCCGAGCCTCAAGAACCTGGTAATCTTCGTGACCGGCGTGGTGCTGATGCGCGCCGCCGGCTGCGTGATCAACGATTACGCCGACCGCAACTTCGACGGCCACGTCAGCCGCACAAAGGCGCGTCCGCTGGCCAGCGGCAAGGTCACCGCGCGCGAGGCGCTGATCCTCTTCGCCGTGCTGGTGGCCCTCAGCTTCGCCTTGGTACTGCTGACCAACGCCACCACCGTCTGGCTGTCGTTCGGTGCCTTGGGCGTGGCGGCGTTGTACCCATTCATGAAGCGCTACACCTATTATCCCCAAGTGGTGCTCGGCACTGCGTTCTCCTGGGGCATGCCGATGGCCTTCACCGCCGAGACTGGCGAGCTGCCGGCGGCGGCCTGGTTGCTGCTGCTCGCCAACGTGATCTGGACCGTGGCCTACGACACCTACTACGCCATGGCCGACCGCGAGGACGACCTGAAGATCGGCGTGAAATCCACGGCGATCCTGTTCGGTGATGCAGACCGGGTGATCATCTTCGGCCTGCAGGGCCTGACCCTTCTGTGCCTGCTGCTGGCCGGGGGGCGCTTCGAACTGGGCCTGTACTTCCATCTCGGCCTGCTGGTAGCCGCCGGCTGCTTCGCCTGGGAGTTCTACATGACCCGCCAGCGCGAACCGATGGTCTGCTTCCGGGCCTTCCTGCATAACCACTGGGCCGGGCTGGCGATCTTCCTGGGCATCGTGCTCGACTATGGCTTGCGCTGAGCAGCGCCAGCACGAACGCTTGCCGCACAGCTGTCATATCGCTGCAATAATTCCGTTATCTAATGCGCCGCATGACAGTTGAATGAACCGAGGCTCAACCCATGGTTGGCAAGAACATCCTGATCGTCGATGACGAAGCGCCAATCCGCGAAATGATCGTGGTAGCGCTGGAAATGGCCGGGTACGAGTGCCTGGAAGCGGAAAACACCGGGCAGGCACACGCGATCATCGTCGACCGCAAACCCGACCTGATCCTGCTCGACTGGATGCTGCCAGGCACATCGGGCATCGAGCTGGCCCGGCGCCTGAAGCGCGATGAGCTGACCGGCGACATCCCGATCATCATGCTCACCGCCAAGGGTGAAGAGGACAACAAGATCCAGGGCCTGGAAGTCGGCGCCGACGACTACATCACCAAGCCCTTTTCGCCGCGCGAGTTGGTTGCCCGCCTCAAGGCCGTGCTGCGCCGCGCCGGCCCCAGCGACAGCGAAGGGCCGATCGAAGTGGGCGGCCTGCTGCTCGACCCGATCAGCCACCGCGTGACCATCGACGGCAAACCGGCCGAGATGGGCCCGACCGAATACCGCCTGCTGCAGTTCTTCATGACGCACCAGGAGCGCGCCTATACCCGCGGGCAGTTGCTCGATCAGGTGTGGGGCGGCAACGTCTATGTCGAGGAACGCACCGTCGACGTACATATCCGCCGCCTGCGCAAGGCGCTGGGCGAGGCCTATGAAAATCTGGTGCAGACGGTACGCGGCACCGGGTATCGTTTCTCCACCAAGGGCTGAACGATAGCCTGCAACTCACCATCACAGGGATCGGCTGGCGGATGAGCGAAACGTGACGAGCAACTGGCGTGGCGCCATAACCCGCCGCTTGGTGCTGCTGATCGCAGCCTGCCTGGCTGCCGGGGTGATCACCGGCGAATATGCCTGGGCCATCGCCATCGGCCTGGCCGCTCACCTGCTATGGAACCTCAGCCAGCTGCTGCGACTGCACACCTGGCTCAAGGATCACCAACCCGACGAACCACCGCCCGACGGCTATGGCCTGTGGGGCGAGGTATTCGACAGCATCTACCACCTGCAGCGCCGTAACCAGCGGGCCCGCGGGCGCCTCCAGGCAGTGATCGACCGCGTGCAGGAATCCACCGCAGCATTGCGCGATGCGGTGATCATGCTCGACAGCCACGGCAATCTGGAATGGTGGAACAAGGCCTCGGAAACCCTCTTGGGCCTGAAAACGCCCCAGGACAGCGGCCAGTCGATCACCAACCTGGTGCGCGACCCACGCTTCAAGGACTACTTCGAACGCGGCAATTTCCTCGAGCCCCTCGAGCTGCCTTCGCCGGTCAACCCACGCAAGCAGCTACAACTCAACGTCACCCGCTACGGCAACGAGGAACATCTGATGCTGGTGCGCGACGTCACGCGTCTTCACCAGTTGGAGCAGATGCGCAAGGATTTCGTCGCCAACGTGTCCCACGAACTGCGCACACCGCTGACGGTGATTTCCGGCTACCTTGAAACCCTCCACGACAACGTCGACGACATCAACCCACGCTGGCGCCGTGCCCTGCAGCAAATGCAGCAGCAAGGCGCACGTATGCAGGGCCTGCTCAACGACTTGTTGCTCCTGGCCAAGCTGGAAGCCACCGACTACCCCTCCGACAACCACCCGGTGGCGGTCGACGGGCTGCTACAGACCATTCGCAACGATGCGCTCTCGCTATCCGCTGAGCGCAATCATCGGATCAGCCTCGAGGCCGACGCAGGCCTCAAGCTCAAGGGCAGTGAGTCGGAGTTGCGCAGCGCGTTTTCCAACCTGGTGTTCAACGCCGTGAAGTACACCCAGGCAGAGGGCGAGATCCGCATTCGTTGGTGGCAGGACGACCAGGGCGCGCACCTGTCGGTACAGGACACCGGCCCCGGTATCGAGGCCAAGCACCTGCCACGCCTGACCGAGCGCTTCTACCGGGTCGACTCCAGTCGCGCCAGCCATACCGGCGGCACTGGCCTCGGCCTGGCCATCGTCAAGCACGTGCTGCTGCGCCACCGCGGTGGGCTGGAAATCACCAGCGTGGTCGGCAAGGGCAGCCTGTTCACCTGTAATTTCCAGCCGGCGCAGATCGCCCCGCCGAGCCGCTGAATAGGGCCCTATTGCAAAGCGCTCGCCCAGGCCCCACCCTTTAGCAACATCCGGTCACACGAACCCCTTATGGATCCCTCTACGAGCGTCTCCTTCTCCAGTTATTTCGCTGACATGGGCCTGGTGCTGTTCGCCCTGTTCCTGGTGCTGCTCAACGGCTTCTTCGTGGCCGCCGAGTTCGCCATGGTCAAGCTGCGAGCCACCAAGGTCGAGGCCCTGGCCAAGAAGAACGGCTGGCGCGGGCATATCCTGCGCACCGTGCACAATCAGCTCGACGCTTATCTCTCTGCCTGCCAACTGGGCATTACCCTGGCCTCCCTGGGCCTGGGCTGGGTGGGTGAACCGGCCTTCGCGCACTTGCTCGAACCATTGCTGACCTCGATCGGCATCGAATCGCAGAAGCTGATCCACGGGATCGCCTTCTTCACCGCGTTCTTCATCATTTCCTACCTGCACATCGTGATCGGCGAGCTGGCTCCGAAATCCTGGGCGATCCGCAAGCCGGAACTATTGTCGCTGTGGACGGCTGCGCCGCTGTATCTGTTCTACTGGGCCATGTACCCGGCGATCTTCCTGCTCAACGCCAGCGCCAACGCCATCCTGCGCATCGCCGGCCAGGATCAGCCGGCCGGGCATCACGAGCACCATTACAGCCGCGACGAACTCAAGCTGATCCTGCACTCCAGTCGCGCCAGCGACCCGAGCGATCAGGACATGCGCGTGCTCGCCTCTGCCGTGGAGTTGGGCGAGCTGGAAGTGGTCGACTGGGCCAACTCCCGCGAAGACCTCGTCTATCTGGAACTCAATGCCACGCTCGACGAGGTGTTCAGCCTGTTCCGACGCCACAAGTACAGCCGCTTCCCGATCTACGACGAAGCCGCGGGCGAGTTCGTCGGCGTGCTGCACATCAAGGACCTGCTGCTGCACCTGTCGCTCCTGGAAATGCTGCCATCGACCCTGCGCCTGGCCGAGCTGATGCGCCCGATCGAGAAGGTCAGCCGCAACCTGCCGTTGTCCGATCTGCTGGAGCAGTTCCGCAAGGGCAGCGCTCACTTCGCACTGGTCGAGGAAGCCGATGGCAAGGTGATTGGCTACCTGACCATGGAAGACGTGCTCGAGGCCCTGGTCGGCGATATCCAGGACGAGCATCGCAAGACCGAACGCGGCATCCTCGCCTACCAGCCCGGCAAGCTGCTGGTGCGCGGCGACACACCACTGTTCAAGCTCGAGCGGCTGCTGGGCATCGACCTCGACCATATCGAGGCCGAGACCCTTGCCGGTCTGATCTACGAGACCCTCAAGCGCGTGCCCGAGGAAGAGGAATCGTTGGAAGTCGCCGGCCTGCGACTGATAGTCAAGAAGATGAAAGGCCCGAAAATCCTCCTGGCCAAGGTCATCAAGCTCGACTGATACCGGTGAACCGGGGGCTGCGTATCGATCCGCCAGGCGCTGTTCATCGCCGCCGCGGCGACCTGACCGATCGGTCATATATGGCAGGTGAGCAGCGCCGACCCTGCCTTTCAAGACAAGTACTTACGACCGTTCGTCGGCTTCCTCGAATACCCATGGCAGGTGGGCAGTCCACCGCGAGCATCGATTGGATCGGTGCACGCCATCACATGAACAGACTGCCAAGGATTCAGCCATGCAACTCAATGGAATCACTTCGAAAACTGCCCTCGCCCTGTGCCTCGCTGGCGCTTCCCATGCCTACGCCGACTCGATCACGGACCCGATTTCGACCATCGGTGTGATCGGCTCGCACAACCAGTACAAATTGAGCGCCTTTGGCGAGAGCGACAAGGAACGCCTGAACCAGGGCGGCCTGTTCTACAACTTCGGCAACAAGCTGACCGGCCATGAAGGCTTCATCTACCAGGCCGGTATCGAAGGCCAGTACCGCAAGAAGGACGACGACGAATACAAGGCGGCCCGCGCCGACCTGGACCTGGGCCTGCGCGCTGCGCTGAGCACCAACAACTACGTCGACTTCATCGTGGGTGGTGGCTATGACTGGGGTCGTATCGAGCAGGACGATGTCGCGCCATTCGGCAACGACGTCAAGCTGACCAGCAAATCCCCGTTCGCCAAGGCGGGCATCGGCTACAACTACCTGACCCCGGATTACACCGTGCGCCTGGAAGCCGGTGCGCGCTACTCGCTCGACGCCGAAGCCAAGCTGAAAGTCAGCGGCGAAGGCAGCGACACCGTCGATCTGAAGGACAAGGCCAACCCGTACGCCGAACTGACAGTGCTGTGGAACAAGGGCATCAACAACCTGCCGATCAGCACCAGCCTGTACTACACCCGCACCAACTACAAACTCGACAGCGACACCGTGCTGGCGGAAAACAGCAAGCTCAAGCAGGAGCAGGTTGGCCTGAAGGTCGGCCTGGCGTTCTGATCACGCCGCTGTGAACGAATCGCCCGGCTTGCCCGGGCGATTTGCGTCGTGGCTGGCGTACCGCGCATGCTGACCACGGGCGTCAGGTATACTTGGCCGCTGCTGCAACGCCTCCTTTCTTCACGCCTTCCGATTCCATGTCGCTCAATATCGCCTCCATCAATATCGAACGCTCCCGCCACCTGGCGCGCGTCGAAGCTTTCATCGTGCGCGAACGCCCGGACCTGCTCTGCCTGCAGGAAGTGTGCGAGCGCGACATTCCATTCTTCGAAGCCCTGATGGGCGGGCCCATGGTCTTTGCACCAATGGCGCGCTACCCCGATGAAGGCCCGGCCAATGTGGTGGGCATCGGCATGCTGGCCCATGGCGAGGCGCTGCTCGATGTAACGGCCGAGTACTACTCGGGCAACCCGGAGCACATTCAGGAGATGACGTTCTTCACCACCGAGGGCCGGCGTGTGGCCGATCCGCGGAGCATCGCCGAAGTCATGCTCAGCGCCACGGCTCGCGGCTTTCGCGTCGCGACCACCCACCTCAACGTCACCCCGTTCGGCAGCTCCACGCCGTATCAGCGCGAAAGCGCCGGCAAACTGATCATGCTGGCCGAGGCGCAAGCCCATGGCGCCGGCGGCCTGTTGCTGACCGGCGACTTCAACGCACCGCGCGGGCGCGCCACCTTCGACTTGATCGCCGAGCACTTCATCGACGGGGTGCCGGCGCACTACACCAGCAGCATCGACGGCTCGCTGCACCGTGCCGGCGAGATTCCGTTCATGGTCGATGGGCTGTTCCATACGCCGGGCTATCACCTGGAAGACGCCAGGATGACCAGCGGCGTGTCCGACCACTGTGCATTGAGTTGTCGCCTAGGCAAGGCCTGACCGCAGGAGCTGATGGCTTCAGTCGCCGCCCACGGCGAAATTGGGCAGGCTGTCCACCGGCTGGGCGAACTCGAAGGGGATCGACTCCAGCGCCATGCCCACGTTGCGCTGCACCACGAAGTGCAGGTGCGGGCCGGTACTGTTGCCGGTATTGCCGGAGCGACCGATCGGCGCACCGACCGCAACGCGCTGCCCCTCGCGCACGTTGACCGAACCCTGCATCAGGTGCAGGTAAACGCCCATGGTGCCGTCGTCATGCAGAATGCGCACGAAGTTGCCGGACGGGTTGGTGCCACGCCCGCTCTGGGCGTTCTCGGTCTTGACCACCATCCCGGCGCGCGCCGCGACGATAGGGGTGCCTTCGGGCATGGCGATGTCCAGGGCGTAACGGCCCTTGGGCGTGAAGTGGCTGTACTGGCCGTTGGTGCCCTGAGTCAGGCGAAACGGCCCACCGCGCCACGGCAGTGGGTAAGCCTGCTTGATCGGCAACAGCCGCGGGTCGCCCAGGGCGTAATTGAGCTTCGGCGTGTAGCGCAGCGGCTTGGCAGGATCCAGCGGCGCCAGGGTGGCCAGGCGGATCTCGCTGCGCGGCGGCAGCACCCAGTTGATCGGTTTGCCCGGCGCGCCACTGACGTTGCTCAACTGCTCCAGCTTGAGTTCCACCTGCACCGGCGCATACAGATCGTTGCGCACCAGCAGGGTTTCGCCGGCAGCATGTTTGCGGGTCTCCAGCTTCACCTGGTTGTCGAGCTTCTCGACCATGCGGTCGCTGAACACGAACACCTTCGCACCGGGTGCCGCCTGGTCACTGTAGGTGACCACGCCATTGGCATCGGTGTACTTGTAGACGGTCAGCGCACTCGCCTGGCAGGCGAACGCAGCGAGTCCCAACAGCAGCGAGAGGCGCCCTAGCATAAGAAGTCGATCTGGTTATCAAGTGTTCGGCAGGTGCAAGACTAGCAGCGCCGTGATGGCCAGGCGACTGCCGGCGCTGCGCTTTGCGACAACCGGCACAGGCCGGGCGTGCCTGGCGCACAGAAGGGATGAATGGCGGCGCAGCCAGAATTCGGCAGGACTCAGCCCACCTCGATACGGTTGCGCCCGCCGCGTTTGGCGCGATACAGGGCCTGGTCGGCGCGCTCGAACACCTGCTCGCTATGCTCGGCGCTGCTGAACGAGCTGATGCCGCCGGACAGGGTGATGGTCACGCGTTCGCCCTTGAAGTGAAACGGGCAGTTCTCGATCGCCGAACGCAAGGTGTCGAGCAACTTCAGCCCACCGTCCAGGGGCGTCGACGGGATCAGCAACACGAACTCCTCGCCGCCGAAGCGCGCGATGAAATCGGTCTTGCGCAGCCGCTTGAGCAATTCACCAGCGATGATCTTCAACACCTTGTCGCCAGCCAGGTGACCGTAGTCGTCATTGATGCGCTTGAAGTGATCGATATCCAGCACCGCCAGCAGCAAATCGCCGCCGTAGCGCTGCAGGCGCGCCAGCTCCAGATCCAGGCGCTCGGTCCAGGCCGCCCGGTTGGGCAGCCCGGTGAGCGGGTCGAGTAGCGCCTTCTGGCGTTGCTCCTCGAGATGATCACGAAAGCCTTTGGCCTCCAGCTCCATGCTGGCCACCCGGTCGACCAGGATCTGCAGGCGCTCGCCAACCTGCAACTCGCGGGCATCGCGCTGCTGCTGGTACTGGCTCATGGTGCCGAGCAGACCGCTGAGGCGGTTCTCCACCAGCTCCTTGAGGTTGTCGAGGTCGGTAGCCGCCTGCACGCTGCTGTGCAGGCCGTCGACCTGCTGGCGCAGCTCGCTGTCCAGGCTGCGCGCCGCCTCGGCGGAATCGGCGTAGTCGGTGTGCACGTCCTGCAGGCTGCCCTGGAAGGCGGCGAGACGTTCGTTGAGCTGCTTGAGATAACCCTCGAACTCGCGCTGGCCCACGTCGGCGATCGCCAGCATCAGCACTGCCAGGTCGTCGAGTACCGGCACCAGCTCGTACATGTTCAGCCCGGCGGTGATGCGCTGGCGCAGCGCGTCGGCCTGGCCTTGATGGCGCTCGGGCAGCGGCAGCTCTTCCAGCAGCTTCAGCAGGCTGCCTTCCACGTGGCTGGCGATGGCGCTGTAGCCCGGTTCGGGCGCCGGCGGCAGGGCGTATTCGGGATCGGCCTGCGCCATCGCCTCATCGCAGGCGGCCACCTCGGGCTCAGCTTCCTGAATCGGCTCAGCCACTGTGGCGGGCACGGCGACAGGCTCGGTAGAGGCTTTGGCCGCGGGAGATGGCATCAACAGGGCCGACGACAGCGGCAGGCTGTCCAACATCACGCGGCTGACGACAGCAGGCGCACTGGCAACCACAGGCGCTGGTGCTGGTGCTGGTGCTGGTGCTGGTGCTGGTGCGACGACAGGTTGTGGTGAAAACGCTGTAGACGACAGCGGCGCCGCCTCGGCAATAACGGCAGGCGCCGCCTCCACCTGCGTTACGGCTTGCGGTTGCTGTTCAGCCACCACCCGTTCGGCCACCGGCGGCTCGACGGACGCGGCTTCGCTGGAGGCAGGTGCAACCTGCTCATCCGCTGCCACTGGCGTAGCGGGGGTCTCGGACTCGCTGCCAGCCGCCGGGCCGGCGCTGTCTCGGCTGCCGAACAACCGCTCGATAAAACCGAGCCGCTCGACCTGCTCGCCGCCCAGCGCCTGCAAGGCCTGCTGCTGCAGCTGGCCGAGTTCGGCCAGCAGCGCCGGCATTTCCCGCGACTGCCGGGCACGTTGCTCGACCTGCTTGGCAAAGCGCTTGAGCGACTTGCGCACATCACCTGGTAAATCCGTCTTCAACAGCTGCGCCACCAGGCTCGCCATGCCACTGGCGACCTGCTCGATGCGCTGCTGGCGGCGTTGCTCGGAATCCAGAACGGTCTTTTCCAACCGTGGAATCAGGGCACTGAGGCCGGCGTCCATATCGTCACGGCGCAGGATCTCGCGAAGATCCTGCATGCACTGGTCAACCGACTTGTCGGAGCCTTCGGCGGCCAGGCTGCTGCGCACCAGGCCACGGCGCAGCAGGTCGATGCGCATGTCCCAGCGCCGCTCGAGTTTTTCCTGCTGCTCGATATTGGCAAGGTACTTCTCGCGCCAGCGTTTGGCGTCGTCGGCCATGCTCAGGGCTCCTGTACACGGGGCGTCAACGGTGGCGTGAGGGTATTGGGCAGGCGAATCTCCACGGCCACTGGCAGGTGGTCGGAGATCGGCTGGGCCAGCACCTGGAAGCGCTCGAGTTCCAGGCCCGGGCTGAGCAGAATATGGTCGAGGCAGCGCTGCGGGCGCCAGCTCGGAAAGGTCGCCTCGACCTGGGGGGCGAGCAAGCCGAGATCGCGCAGCGGCGAATGCTCCAGCAGGTCGATGGCGTGGGTGTTCATGTCGCCCATGAGAATCTGGTGGCGATACCCGCCGATCAGCTCACGGATATAGGCCAGCTGCCGGGTACGGGTACGGGCGCCCAGTGCCAGGTGCATCATTACCACGGCGATGGCGTCATCGCCCTCGCCGATGCGCAGCAGGATCGCCCCACGACCGGCCGGGCCGGGCAGCGGGTGATCTTCCAGCAGGGTCGGTCGCAGACGGCTGAGCAACCCGTTGCTGTGCTGGGCGAAACGCCCCAGGTTGCGATTGAGCTGCTGGTACCAGTAGGGAAAGGCACCCATGCGCGCCAGGTGCTCGACCTGATTGATGAATCCGGAACGCACGCTGCCGCCGTCGGCTTCCTGCAGGGCGACGATGTCGTAGTCGCCAAGCAGGTCGCCGATGCGCTGCAGATTGCCGGCGCGGCCCTGATGCGGCAGCAGGTGCTGCCAGCCGCGGGTCAGGTAATGGTGGTAGCGCTCGGTACTGATACCGACCTGGATGTTGAAGCTGAGCAGGCGCAAGCGCCCGTCCTGCGGCCACTCGCTGTCCGGGGTGCAGTCGGGGTTGACCTGTGGGTCACACAGGCCAGCCTGACGGGGCATCGAGCGGCGACGCAGCATGGCAGGCGCTCCGATAGATCGATTACTTGGCGGCGCGCTCTTTGGCGATCAGGTGATCGGCAACCTGCAGGGTCTGCTCCGGGCCACCCGAGCTGGAGATGTCGAAACGGTACTTGCCGTTGACGATCATCACCGGCACGCCGTTGATCTGGTAGGCCATGGCCAGTTTCTTGGCCTTTTCCATCTGGCTCTTCACGCCAAAGGAGTTGTAGGCCTTGAGGAAGGCGTCACGGTCGATGCCCTGGGTGACCAGGAAATCGGCCATTTCTTCAGGAGTGGCCAGCTTGCGACCTTCCTTGTGAATGGCGCGGAACACGGCGTCGTGCACCTTGTGCTCGACCTTCATGCTTTCCAGGGTGATGAACATCTGGCCGTGGGCGTTCCACAGGCCGCCGAACAGGGCGGGAATGCGCACGAAGTTGACGTCGGACGGCAGCTTCTCGACCCACGGGTTGAGGGTCGGCTCGAACTGGTAGCAGTGCGGGCAGCCGTACCAGAACAGCTCGACGACTTCGATCTTGCCGGGCTTGGAAATCGGTACCGGGTTGCTCAGCTCGACGTACTGTTCGCCGGCTTGGATATCGGCGGCGTGGGCGGTAACGCCGAACAGGCTGGCAGTGGCCAGAACCGCGGAGAAGATCAGATTACGCATGCATGACTCCTAACGATGAAGGTGCTGCGGACAGCTCTGGTTCGACTGGTCGCCACCCGGCAGGTTCCTGACATTGTAGCGGGCTCGCCAACGAAAAAGGGTGGCCACCGCCACCCTTTTTTTCACCGCTCGGCAAATGCCGATCAACGCCTCAGTGCAGCCCCTGAACGTAGCTAGACACCGCCTCGATATCCTTGTTGCTGAGCTTGGCGGCGATATCGCGCATGATCATCGCGTCGCCGTCGTTGCTGCGCTCGCCTTCACGGAAAGCAGTCAACTGCTTGGCGATGTAAGCGGCGTGCTGGCCGCCCAGGTGTGGATAACCCGCCGTGGCGATGCCCGCGCCGTCGGGCGAGTGACAGCCGGTGCAGGCCGGCATGCCCTCGGCCAGCTTGCCGCCGCGAAACAGCGCCTGGCCGCGCTCGACCAGCGCCGCATCGGCCGCGCCAACGCTCATCTTCTGGCTGGCGAAATAGGCCGCGACGTCGGCCATTTCCTGCTCGCTCAGCGGCTCGAGCATGCCGGTCATTTCCACCACCGGTCGGGCGCCGGACTTGATGTCCTGCATCTGCTTGAGCAGGTAGCGCTCACCCTGGCCGGCCAGCTTGGGAAAGTTGGCAAGCGCACTGTTGCCATCGACCCCGTGACAGGCCCCGCAAACCACCGCCTTGGCCTGCCCCGCGGCCGGATCACCCGCCGCCTGAGCAGCCCCGGCCAAGCCCAGCGCCAGCAGCAGACTCACTATTGTATTGTTCATCAGCTCATCCAAACGGCTAAGAGAAGTGTTATGAACCGGGGCGTTCCACCCACCGCATCAGGCGGCGGTGCGGAAATACTCAAGCCGCGCGTTTCTGCACGAACCTTGGGGCGGCATGGCCTGGGGATGACGCGCCACTCGGCACGCCCCCCCTGCCCTGCACCCTAACAGCCTGGTTACCCACTCGGCACCCGCCATGATTGCTCAGCGCGGCGGGCCCGATAATGACCGGCATCAATCACCCGTGCAGATTACCGCCTGGCTCGCCCGGTAGATGCCAGGAATGGCAGGCATAAAAAAACCGCGCCAGGCGCGGTCTTTTTTGCTGGAGCGAGGATCAGGCCTTGCAGCTGGCCGGTGCCCAGTCGCCCATGTCCGGGTTGTTGCACACGTCGCTGATCAGCGTGCGGCCACGGCTTGCCACCTGCTGGCTTTCCTTCTGCTTGGCCTGGGCCTTCTGCAGCGATTGCTCGGTGGTGATCACTTCCTTGGTGACCTTGGCGGTCGGCTTCGGCTGCTTGGCGGTGGCCACCTTGGTCACTTCCTTGCGCTCGACGCCCACGGTCTGCAGGTCTTTCTCGTAGGCCTGGGTATAGGTGTTGACGTTCTCGCCAGTGCGACCGTCGACCTTGGCGAGCAGGGCATTGGTCTCGTTCAGGCCGCTGACGATCTCGGCCAGGCGCTTGCGGCCATCGGCGTCGCTGATCTTGTTGGCCTTGCGGTCGGCGCGCAGCTGGGTGAACGCCTGCTGGTAGCAGCTCTGAGCGGCCGTGGCGTAACGGATGTTGCGGTCGATGTTCTGGTTGTTGGTGTTGATGTCGGTGGCGTAGGAGGCCAGGCGCGCATTGTCGTCGCTGATCTGCTGCTGGCGCTGGTTGTAGTACGCCAGGGCGCCACCGGCCAGGGCGCCACCGGCAGCACCGATGGCGGCATTGCGGCCACGCTTCTCGTCATCGACCAGGGCACCACCGAGGGCGCCCATCAGGCCGCCGGTAACGGCGCCGATGGCGACGCTGCGGCTCATCGCTTCGTCGGAGCTGCGCAGCTGGGTGACCGGCTCGTAGCACTGCGGGAAGTATTCGGCCTTGGTGGTCGAGGCGACCTGGGAACTTGGCGAACCGGCGCAACCGACCAGCAGCACGCTGGTGCAGGTAACGGCAGAAATCAGCGCAGTGCGTATCGAGGAAAAAGCGGGGGCCTTGTTGAAAGTATGCATCGTCGTCGATCTCGTACTTGAGTGAGCGTTTATTCCATTCAGGCGGGGCCGGGTGACACCGCCTGCGTTTTCACGGCGACAGCCGTGGAGTTGCCACATCGGCACCGGCCGCTCGCCAGTGCCTGAATCCGTAACGGCTGGGCGACCCGATCAGGGTGCCAGCAATTGCTTGAGAATCACATCCGCATCGGCCTTGCGGTTCTTGCGGTATTCACCCACGTGCCGCACGAACAGCGTAGCTCGGGTTACCAAGCTCTTGCCCAGAACCGGTTTGCGCGCCAGCTCTTCCTTGGTGCGCTGGAACTGCGCCTGGATCACGGCATTGCTGTAGCGCGTACCGTTGGCCAGGTTGTCGATGTAGATCGCCAGCGCGCCGTCCAGGGCGCTCTGCCCATTGGCCATGGCCGCTTCGAACAGTTTCGCCGAGGCTTCGTCCTTGGCGCTGCGAGCCTCGTCACGGCTCTTGCGAAGATTGGTCAGGCGAATGTTGTAGTTGTTGATCGTTTCGGCCACCAGGGCCGCCGACTGGATCAGGTTGCCGGCCGCATCCTCACGCTGCTTGGCGATCAACGAGACGCTGCGCTTGAGCTCCTCGTTGACGATCGCCAGGCGATCGCGCAGTTGCGGATCGTCGCTGTTGGCGATCAGCCCATCGAGCAGTTTGGTGGCGTCCTGGTCTTCATCGATCTCGTCGGTAAGCGTGCTGACCCGTCCTTCGTCCTTCCATTGCGCAAACAGTTCCTTGTATCGAGAACGAGGGGCGGAAAGCGCACCGATGGCCACCCGGAAACCGGTGGTTTCGTTGCGCTGCTCGGTGCCATCGGCGCCGAACAGCGGGTACTCGCGGCGCATGCCGGTGAACAGGGTCATCTCGCCTTCCAGGTAATTGCCGCCCTTGACCACGAAGCCGCCATAGGTGCCCTGACGGCGCCCGGCATGCACCAGCTGGAAGGACTCCTGAACCATCTCCGCGGCGTTGCCGATCACATCGAACAGGCCGACCGGGTTGGGCTTCTTCAGGCCGATGGGCAGCAGGCGCGCGTTCTGACCGGTGCCACCGGCTACCTGGTTGAACACCGCCCAGTCGCCCAGCGGGCCGTCGCTCTCGCTGCCTTCCACGGGGCGCGGGAACAGCCGCGCTTCGAGTTGCTGGCGGCTCACCGCATGGCCGCCACGCGCCGCATACTCCCATTCCACTTCGGTGGGCAGGCGCACGAAGGCCTGGCCGCCGTCCTCACGGTTGGCACTGCGTCCGCTGACCGGCAGCAGATCGCGGTGGTTTTTCAGCAGCCAGGCGCTGTACACCGCAGCGAAACGCTCGGCATCGAAGCGCGACAGGTTGACCTTGGGCAGCCGCGCCGCCATGCCGGCTGCCGCCTCACAGGCCGGCGGTTCACCCTCGCCGGCCAGGGACGGCGCCTGAGCCATCACCAGATCGTACTGGCGCTGGGTCACCTCATACTTGCCGATGAAGTAAAGCATCGGTTTGAGCGGCGTCACCCCGTCGGCCTTGGGCAGTTCGCCGCGCACCTTGGCCTGCCAATCCCTGGACAGGTCGCCCAGGGTGAACTGGCCGTTGATGTAGTCCCGACGGTAACCGGAAATGAAGGACTGTTGATAACCCGGCTCGCCCTCGCTGAAGGGGTAACCGAGGGTGACCTCGTGGTCGTCCAGCGAGCCCTTGGCCAGCACGTAGACGTGGCGGAACACCATCTCCCCATCACAGGGCAGCGGCAGGCTGACGTCGCCCTTGAGCGGCTTGGGGTTGTAGAGCGGATCGGCATCGGGCTCGGCCCAGGCAGCACCGGCCAGGCATGAGAGAACCAGGGTGGCGCTGAGCACCTTATACATGACGCAATCCTTCCGAGGCTTCCAGGTGAGCCGCCCGCCAGCCACCGGCGGCAGCCGCGAGCACGCAGCACAGCAAGGTGGCCGACGCTGCCAGCAGATAGTGGGAGAGCAGCAGTCGGCAAGCATATTCGCCCGGCGCCGACTGGAACAACAGGTTCAGGCCGCTGGCGGCCAGCCCGTACAGCAGCCCCGAGAGCGCCAGGCTGGCGAGCCCGGTATACAGCGCCTGCAGCACCACGAACGCGACCAGCGCCGCGGCCGGGAACCCCAGCAGGCGCAGCACCGCGAGTTCGTGCCGTTTGCGCGCCACCGCACCCAGGGTGCCGGCGGCCAACGCGGCGAAGGCGCCCGCCAGGGACAGGCAGGCCACCGACCAGAACACCCACGCCAGGTTGCGGCTCAGCGCCCGCACCTGGGCGACCGCCTCGGCCTGGGTGGCCACCGCCTGGTGCGACTGCTGGAAGTACTGGCGCAGGCTTTCCACGCCATCCAGATCCCGCGCGTACAGGCGCAAGCTCGGGTAGATCCGCTCACGCTGCGCGTCCGGCTGTGCGCCCGACCAGCCAAAGGCCGGCACTGCAAAACCGTCGCGGTAGTCCTCGGCGGCCTCCAACAAACTCAGCGACGCAAAGAGAGCATCCCGGGAAAAGGCCGTCACCGGCAGCACGGCCTGCACCCGTAAGCTGACCTGGGCATATTGCGACTGGCCGCTCACACGCCGCCCGAAGCCGGCCTGCAGCACATCACCGGCCGTGACCCCGAGCTTCTCCGCAGCACTCTGGCTGAGCAGCACGGCGTGCCCATCGGCAGGGTCCGGCAGGCCATCGAGCAAGGGGTCGCCCTCGGCGGTTGGCAGCATTTCCACGCTGAGCATCTGCGCCGGGCCCTTCAGGTCAGCGGTCGCGGCGATCTGCCGGGTACGCGGGATCACGAAACCGACATCCTCGCGCGAGGCCAGTGCCTCGATGCTCTGCAGGCTATAGCGGGCTCCGCCAAGGGGGATGATTTCGCGCACCGTCGGGTCGCGTTCCAGGCGCTCGGTCAGAGTGGTGACCAGACCGAACTTGAGCCCGAACAGCACCAGCAGCGGCGCGATGACCGCCGCCAGGGCGAGGATCGCGCACCAGGACAGCCGCGCGTCGCAGCGATAATCCTGCCAGGCCAGGCGGGTGAAAAGCGCCAGACGCATCAGCCGCACTCCGCCAGGCGCGCGACCACCAGCCCGTCGCCCTGGGGCTCGACCTGCAGTTGCATCGGCGTCAGGCCGTAACGCGCGGCCAGTGCCTGGTCATGGGTGGAAATCACCAGGCACAGGTCCCGGGCAGCGGCCTGCTCGACCAGCAGTTGCATGACCCGCTCGGCGTTCAATGGATCGAGCGATGCGGTCGGCTCGTCGGCGAGCACGATGGCCGGCTGGTGGGCCAATGCACGGGCGATGCTCACGCGCTGGCGTTGGCCGACCGACAGGCGCCCCGGCTGGCGTTCGAGCAAATCGGCGATGCCCAATTGCTCGGCCAGTTGCTCGACGGCGTCGCCCAGCGGCAGGCCGAGCAGCTCGCGGGGCAGCTGGATATTGCCGCGCACGCTGAGAAAGCCCAGCAACCCGCCGGTCTGCAGCACATAGCCAAAGGCCCGGGCGCGCAGTGCGGCCAACTGGTCATGCTGGCCCTGGCGCCACAGTTCGGCGAGATCGAGCGACTGCGCGCCATCGTTCCAGCACTGGGCGCCGCCCGGGTCAGGCGAAAGCACCAGGGCCAGCAGGTCGAGTAACGTGCTCTTGCCACTGCCACTGGTGCCGATCAAGGCGATGCGTCGTCCGGCGCGCAACTGCAGCGCCGGGATTTCCAGGCGATAGCGCTGCCCGTCGGCACCGCGGGTCTTGCTGATCGCCTCGAGGCTGAGCATCAGGGCAGCGTCGACAAGGGCACGCGGTACAGCGCGTCGCCAGGTGCGGCATCGCCGAAGCGAACCCAGTTGGCCGTGTCGTTGTGGAAGGTTTCGTAGAGGCGGATCTTGGAGTCCAGCTCGTCGATGAAATCTTCCTGCTCGGCGACGCTGAGCGACAGCCACAGGTCCTGGCTCATGTTCAGCACCTTGCTGCGGTATGGCAGGCCGTCCAGGTATTCGCCGAGCACGCCGCTCTGCGCCAGGTTGCCGCCCTTGACCAGCGCCGAGGGGTCGCGGCTCATGTGCGCGCTGGCGCTGGCGATTTCCTGGAAGAAGTCCTTGGGCGAACTCTGCGTGCGCCGCGCCGCGTCGACCACCATGCGTAGCGACTGCTGCAGATCGTTGAGCTGCAGCTTGGTGAGCAGCACGCAAACCTGGAAGGCCGGCAGGGCCGGATCGGTAATGTCGCGGTCGCTGGTCCAGGCAGTGACCACCTGCGGCGCGCGGGCCTGGCTCTGGTGGCCGAGGAAATCCATATGCATGGCGTAACCGACCGCCGCCGATTTGTCGGCGATGCTCGCGCCGCCCTTGGGCTCGGGCAGGCTGCTGTCGGTTCGCACCTGATGCACCAGGTCGGCGAAGCTCGTGCCGATCTGCGCGACGCTCTGCCCGAAGGCGTTGACGTCACCGCCAGCCACCGGCACGTACAGGTCGCCGATGCGCGGGTTGGGGTCGGCGGTCAGGCTGCGGTACTGCTGCTCGGCGAAGCCATGGTTGCGCTTACCGGCCGGAGTTTTCAGGTGTAGGGCGTAGATCTTGATCTGCTTGCGCAGGGCGGCTTCGCGCACTTCGGCCTCGTTCATCTGGGTCAGGCCCAGCGGGTCGCTCTTGCGCAGCGCGCCGGCATCGCTGACCAGCAGAATCAGACGGCCGCCGTAGCCATTCCAGTCCATGCCGTCGACCGCCTGCATGACGCCGGCGAAGGCGTCTTCGTTGAAGTCGTGGCTGGACACGTCGGTGGCCTTGATCTGCTGCGCCAGTTGCAGGAAGCGCTCGGGGTCGCGGCCCTGCTCCAGGCTGACCAGGGTCTTGGCGGTGTACTCCAGGCCCGGCGTCTTGCTGGTGTTGCTGCGGAAGCCGACCATGCCGAAGCTGACGCTGTCCAGGTCGCCGCGCTTGGCGATCTGCCCCTGCAGTTCGTGCACCACGTCGCGCACGCGGTCGATGTAGGGCTGCATCGACACCGAGGTGTCGACCACCAGCACGATGGCCGTCCTGAAGCCTTCCGGCATCGCCGCTGGCGTGCTGTCGGCCCCAACTGGCGGAGCACTGCCCGGGTCGATGGAAGCGACGTTGAGCAGTTGCAGCGGCTGGCCATTGGCGTCGAAGGTTTCCTCGGAGTCGAAGATCGGCAACAGGTAGAACTGATCCTGCGGCACGGCGCTGCCGCCCGGCTCGACCGCCACCACGTTGTGGCCGGTGCCCTTGAGCGCCTCGCGCAGCGCTTCTCGAGCCCGCGCCGGCTCGGCCAGCAGTTGCTCCAGGGCCGAGGCATCGCGCACGAACATCACCGGCGAACGGCCGGAGCGTTCGGTGAACTTGAGCACCAGGCTCTGCTTCCAGTCGCTGACCGCATTGGCCGGCAGCCAACCTTCACGGCGGCCATCGGTGGACGCGCCGATCTGCAGCCAGGGCTGGCCGTCGATGTCCTGGCGGGCGTAGACGTAGAACACCGAGAACGCCGGCATGTCCTTGCCACCGCTGCCGCCAGCCGCATCGGCGAGCTTGGCGCCCGGCTTGGTCAGCACGCGCTGGAACAGGGTCTTCTTGCCGGGCATCAGCAGCGGGCGATCACCGCCGTCGCTGTCGGCCAGCGCCGAGATCGGCCCGGCCTCGCCGCCCGGCTGGGCCTGGGGCTGTGACTGGCTCTGGGCCGGCTGGCCGGCCACCGGCGGCGCCGCGGGCCCCGCTGCATCCGAGCCGAACAGCCAGTAGCCGCAACCGGCCAGCAACAGCACACCTGCCAGGGAAGCGCCGAGGATCAGCGGCTTCCTGCTGGCGCCGGCATTGCCCTGGCGCACCGAAGAGGCCAGCGGCGACGGCTGCGGGCGCGGCGCTGCGGTGGGCTCGGCGGCAGGTGCGTGGGTGGGGATGTCCACCGTCACCGGCGCCAACGGCGGTGGGCTGATGTCGCTGGTTTTTTCGGCCCCTGGCAGCACCAGCGGCTGGAACAGCGTGGCATCGTCGGCGGGCGACTCGAGGCGATCCAGCGCGGCGATCAGCTCGGCGGCGTCGGCGAAACGCGCGCTGGGATCCTTGGCCAGCAGACGCTCGAGAATCGGCTGGTAGCGGCCATGCACCATGGGCAGCGCCGGCAGCGGCTCGGTCAGGTGCGCCAGCGCCGTGGACAGCGAATCGCTGCCGGTATAGGGCAGCTTGCCGGTGAGAATTTCATAGAGCACCACGCCCAGGGCGTAGAGATCGGCGCGGCCGTCGATATCCAGGCCACGGGCCTGCTCCGGGCTCATGTAGCTCGGTGTGCCGACGGCGAAGCCGGCCTGGGTGAACTGGGTGCGATCGTCCAGCGCCTTGGCGATGCCGAAGTCGCTGAGCACCGCGGTGCCGTCGGCGCGGAACAGGATGTTGGCCGGTTTGACGTCGCGGTGCACCATGCCCTGGGCGTGGGCATAGCCCAGGGCCGAGGCGATCTGGCGGATCCACACCAGCCCCTGGTCGATGCTCAGCCCCGCGGCGATACGCTCCTTGAGCGTGCCGTTGGGCAGGTATTCCATGGCCATGTAGTAGAGGCTGCCGACATTGCCGATGTCGTGGATGGTCACGGTATTGGGGTGCGACAGCCGCGCCAGGGTCCTGCCCTCGCGCAGGAAGCGTTCGCAGAAGGTCGGGTCGGCGGCCAGCGAGGCGGCCATCACCTTGAGCGCTACCTTGCGGTCGAGGGAGCGCTGGGTCGCCAGGTAGACCACGGCCATCGCGCCATCGCCCAGCTCGCGTTCGATGTCGTAACCCGGTATTTGCATGTCCATGCTGTCTGGTCTTCCGAGGCCACCCCGGGAGCCCCGGGTGCGGCGGATGTCTGGATGGTGAGTGGAGCAGGCGCCGTGACGGCCTACGCGGCCTTGATCACCACGGCGGTAATATTATCCGGCGCGCCCCGGGTCAAGCCAAGGTGCACCAGGCTGCGCACCACCTGGTAGGGGTCTTCGTGGCCGAGCACCTCACGCAGTTCATGATCCTCGACCGTCTTGTTCAGGCCGTCGCTGCACAGCAGGAAGGTGTCGCCGGGGCGCACCTCCAGCGTCGCGGTTTCCAGCTCCAGCTCGTCCTGCACGCCGAGGGCGCGGGTGACGATGTTGCCCATGGGGTGGCTGCGCGCGGCTTCGTCGTCGAGCAGGCCGCTGTCGACCAGTTCCTGCACGTAGCTGTGGTCGCGGCTGATCGGCTGCAGGTCGCCATTGCGCAGCCGGTACAGGCGGCTGTCGCCGGCCCACAGGCAGAGCGCTTCGGCACCCCGGGCGGCGAGCACCACCACGGTGCTGCCCATGGTCGCGCCACCCCGTTTCGCGGCCTCGACACGCACCTGCCCGTTGACGTGATCGAGAGTGTCGATGATCGCCCCGCGGTAGGTGTCGAGTACCGCGCTGGGCGGCAGGGCGCGCAGGCTATCGATGATCAGGCTGCTGACGAAGTCGCCGCTGGCATGCCCGCCCATGCCGTCGGCGACGGCCCACAGGCCGTTGTCTGGGGCATCCAGGCAGGCGTCCTCGTTGATCTTGCGCACCATGCCGACATGGCTATGGCTGGCCGAGTGGTAGCGCGTCACGTTCGACGGACTCATGGCTGACCTCCCGCAGACTCGCTGAGCAGGCGGCAGAACGCCTGGGCCGGCGGCAACCCGGTGAAGCGCACCAGCCCCGGAGCCACGCGCTCGGAGCCATGGCCCCACCACAGGCTGGCGCCGTTCCAGGCCTGCTGCATCAGGGCCAGGCCGCGCTCCTGGGGGGTATCCACCGGCCAGATCGTCGCGCCGCTGGCATCCCGGCGCTGTTCGCTGCTGGTTGCCGGCAGCGGGCTGCCGAGGGCTTCGACGCTGCGCTCGAACGCCTCGGCATCGGCGCCCTCGTCGAGGGTCGACAGCAAGAGGCCTTCGGCGCGCTCGAACCAGTCGTCACGGCTGCTGACCAGTTGGCCGATATCGGCATCGGCCGGCAGCGGCAGGGCAATGGTCAGCGGAAAATAGCGACCGACCCGATCGACGCTGGGCATCATCACCCCGCATACCGCGTCCGGGCCGAGCAAGCCGGGCGCCACGGCGAAGCGCCACAACGGACTGACCAGGTAGGCGTCCAGCCAGGCTTCGCCGAGGGTCTCCCGGCTGGCTGCCAGCCCCGCTGCCAGCCAGGCATCCCAGGCCTCGATGAACGCCGGGCTCAGGCCGCGATGAATGAAATCTCCCCGTACGGCCAACTTGCCGTAGAAACCTGGTGTACTCACAAACGCTCCGGCAGGCTGAAACCGCTGACCACCTGGCGGCGGAATGGATTGAACGCGCTGCTGGCGCGCAGCTCGCTGGAAATGCTGGCGTTGTCCACCCGCATGCGCAGGGTGAAGCGATCCGGCGAATTACCCTGGGCCAGGTCCGACTGGTCGAGCAGGCGGAACCACGCCCACGGCCCTTCCAGGGTAATGCCCGAGCGACCGGTGACCGAGGCCGGCGAGATGTTCAGGCGCACCACGCCAGTGCCGTTGGCGCTCGGCCACTGCATGGCCACCGGGCGTGCCGGGCCATGGTCGTAGCTGAACTGCTGGCCGTCGAGGTCGAGTTGGAACTGCTCGATGGCGGAATCCATGGCCACCGGGCGCAGTTCGAAACGTACCATCGGCTGGGTACCCCCGGAGCGGAAGAACGCTTCGCGGATGCTCGCTGCGCGCTGAAAGGTCTGCAGTACACCACTGCCGATGCCGAGCTTCTGCGCGGCGCCGGGCTGCCAGCGCCAGGTGCTGGCGGAGGTATCGACATAGGGTTGCAGGTAGCGACGGAAATAGCTGTCGAGCACCCCGCCCTGGCCGAAGAAGTGACCGAAGTCGTCCAGGGTCGCGTCACGGCTGCTGCTGCGATCCAGCGGATAACGCCCAGCCAGAGACTGGCGGTAGACGCTGACCACTTCGCTCATCCAGGCAGCATTCAGCTGGTTGCGGATACCACCCATCATGGTGCCGGTGGTGGAGCCCACGACCGACTTCAGGAAGCCCTGCACCACCGGCGGCTGACGCTCGGCGCTCAGGCGTACCTGGTCGGCGGCCGCGGTGGTCTGGTTGCGCGACTCGCCCAGCAGCGCATCGCCACTGGCACCACTCATGGCGCTGACCTGCACGTACAGCGCGTTGAGGTCCTGCAGCAGCGCATCGATGGCCGGCGGCTGGCCGTCGGCATCCTCGACCAGGCCGTTGAGCTCGGCGAAGTGCGCGGTGATCGGGTCCATCTCGGTGGCCAGCACCTGGGCCGCGCCCTCTTCCGACTGCCCGACCAGCGAGCCAAGCTGCTGCTTGAGGCGGTCGACGGTATCGCCGCCGCGCTCCTTGAGTTTCTCGGCGACCAGGCGCTCTTCCTTCTGCAGGTCGGTTTCCTTGGCCACTGCCTGCAGCAGCTTCTTGAGCGGCGAAGTCGGGCCGGACAGCACGCGCAGCACGTCGGCGGCCTGAGCGACGCTGGTCACCGGCACGAAGTCGAGGTCGGCGAGCAGCGCATCCCACTGGCGCATGTAGTCCTGCACATAGAGGCGGCGCACTTCCAGGGCAAGGGCGGCGGCGTTCTGGCCATCGTCCAGGCTGCGGCCGAGCACCCACTGCTCCTCGGCCAGCGTACCGGCCTGGCTGACGCTGCCGACCAGGAAGGCTTCGCGGTAACCGCGCTGGGTGTAGAAGCCGCTGAGCGGCTCGTTCAGCGGCTTGCCGCTCTTGCGGGTGAAGACCAGCGCGGCGTCACGCCCGGCCGCTTCGCTGATGCGAAAGTCGGGGATGCCGTCGGGCAGCTTCTGGCGTTTGACCCGGTCGTAGGCGCGCTGGGCGACGGACAGGCGCTGCAGTTGGCGGCGCACGTCCTCGATCAGGTGCTCGTCGAGGCGCACCACCGGCGGCTGGCGGTCATACAGCGCCGCCAGGTGCGCGTTGAGCGCTTCACGCTGCTCGGGCAGCAGGTCGCGCGGCAGGCTGCGGTCCCAGTCCAAGGCGATCCAGGCCTTGATGAAGTCGGCGTCGTAGCGTTCGGCTTCACCGAGCATCAGGTAGGCCTTGAGCCCTTCGTAGAGGAAGTCCGAATTGCCGCCGCCGCGCAGTTGCTCTTCCAGGCGCGCCAGCACCCGCGGCGCCATGACCGCGATGAGCAGCTTGCGGTAGACGCTGGAGGCCTCGCTGTCGAGCATGTCGCCCTGGTACAGGCCGAAGCCCTCGGCCCAACTCGGCGCATCGCCACTGACGTTGCGGATGGCATTGAGCAGCGGCTGCACCGCCAGCACCTCGCGCTGCGCCGGGCTGAGCGCCTGCAGCTCGCCCCGCAGCGGCTGCACGCGGGCATCCACGGCGGCGATGTAGGCCTGGTTGGCGCGGAAGCTGGCGAACCAGACGGCGGCGGTGCCGAGCACCAGCACCACGGTCGCGGCGATCACCCCGCGGGCCAGCCAGCGCTTCTGCCGCTCGACCTTGGGGTTGGCGCCGACCAGGCCACGCTCGCCGAACACCACGTCACGCAGCAGGCGTTCGATGAAATAGCTGCGCCCGGTGCCAGTCTGGCGCGCCAGGTGCTGACGATCCAGGCTCATGCTCTGGGCCATGGCGCCGATCAGCCGGTCGATGGGGCTGCCTTCCTGGGTGCCGCTGGTCAGGTACACACCGCGCAGCAGCACCCGCTCCTCGTATGGGTTGGGTTTGAACACGCCATCGAGGAAGCCGGCCAGCGCTTCGCGCAGCGCCGCGAACTGCTGCGGGAAACCGTAGATCAGGTCGCGCCGCGCCGGGTCGCGCTCCTGCTGCAGGCGCTCGACCAGCCGCTCGTTGAGGCGCGTCTCCAGCGCATCGAACTCGCTGCGGAATACCTGCAGCGGGCCTTCGGCACTCTTGCCGTCGTCCAGGGTGAAGGTCATGCCCCAGACCTGGGCGCGCTCTTCCTTGCTCAGGCCCTCGAAGAACTCCATGAAGCCAGGCACCAGGTCCAGCTTGGTGAGCATCACATAGACCGGGAAACGTACGCCGAGCTGGGTATACAGTTCCTGAACCCGGGAACGGATGGCCACCGCGTGGGCCGCGCGCTCGCTTTCGCTGCCGAGCAGCAGGTCGGACAGGCTGATGGCCACGAAAGCGCCATCGATAGGGCGGCGCGAACGCTGCTTCTTCAGCAGGTCGAGAAAGCCCAGCCAGGCGGCTTTGTCGACCGCGGCGTGGCTGTCCTGGGTGGTATAGCGCCCGGCAGTATCGAGCAGCACGGCCTCGTCGGCGAACCACCAATCGCAATTGCGGGTTCCGCCCACGCCGCGCACGGCACCGGCGCCCATCTGCTCGGCAAGCGGGAAACGCAGCCCGGAATTGGCCAGGGCGGTGGTCTTGCCGGAACCGGGCGGGCCGATGATCACGTACCACGGCAGTTCGTAGAGATTGCGCCGCTCGCCGCCGCCCAGCTTGGCGCGTTTGAGCAGGCCCAGGGCCTCGTCCATGCGCTCGCGCAGGGTGGCCAGCTCCTCGGCGGTGGCCACGCTGGTGGGGTCAGGCGCCACTTCGACGAGCCCCTGCATGACACGAGCGGCATTGCGCCGTGCCTGGATGATGCGCATCACCCGCCAGGCCGCCCAGGCGGCGAACAGCAGGATGATCAGCGTCCAGCGCGCGGTGCTGCTCGCCAGTGGCTCGAAACCGCCAATGGCGATCAGCGGGCCGATGAACCAGATCACCAGTGCCAGCGCGATCAGACCCAGCACCGGCATGACCCAACGGGCCATGAAACCGAAAAACGCCTTCACTCGACGCCCTCCGCAAAAACTGTGATTTCCACGCGGCGGTTACGCGCACGGCCTTCTGCCGTGTCGTTGGATGCCACCGCCTCGGTATCGCTGCGCCCCTCGGCACGGAAGCGTGCGGGCTGGCCGGTCTTGGCTGCCAGCACGTCCATCACCTGCTGGGCGCGGTCCTGGGAGAGCTTCCAGTTGGACGGGTAACGCAGCGTGGCAATGGGCCGGTTGTCGCTGTGGCCGGTGACCAGCACCTGGCCGTTGACCTTGCGGATCGCCTCGGCAATGCGCAGCAGCAGCGGCTGGAAGTCATCGGCGATCGTCGCACTGCCGGAGGCGAACAGCTGGTCGCCGCGGATGGTCACCACCGAGCGGTCGACGGCATCTTCCACCGCCACCTTCTGGGCACGAATCTCCTCGGCCAGGAAGCCGGCCAGGCGTGGCCGCTCGACGATGCGCGGCTGCTGGGCCGGGCGGTCGATGGTCTGCACCGGTACGTCGCCCAGGGCATGCAGGTTGCGGAACACCGGCTCGGCCTCGGCGGCCAGCTTCATGCGCAGGCCGAACAGCAGCACCAGCAGGATCGCCAGGCCGATGGCCACCGCCACCCAGGGCGGCAGGAACTGGCGCAGACGATCACGGGCGACCACCAGGCCGCGCCAGTGCGGCGACAGCTCGCGCTCGATCTCACCACGGGTACTGCGAATGGTCGCGGCCACCCGCTCGCGCAAGGCGTCGAGCTGGCTGCGGCCGTCCTGCATGACCCGATAGCGGCCTTCCATGCCGAGGCTGATGCACAGGTACAGGAGCTCCAGCAGGTTGAGGCGCTGGCGGGGGTTCTGCAGGCAGTGGTCGAGCAGCTGGAACACTTTCTCGCCGCCCCACGCCTCGTTGTGCAGGGTGATCAGCAGGCTCTGCTTGCTCCATTCGCTGCCGCTGCCCCAGGGCGTGCTCATCACCGCTTCGTCCAGCGCGGTACACAGCACGTAACGCGCCAGCATCACTTCGTCCTGGGCCACGCCGGCGGCGCGGGCCTTGTCCTCGAACTGGCGCAGGTAGCCGAGTAGCTGGGCGCGCAGGCTGGCCGGCGCGGGATGGGAAATGGTGCTGCGCAGCCGCGTCAGCAGCGCCAACATGGGGCCTGCGGCGGCCTCGATAGGGTTCAGGCCCAGGCCACGGGCGGCCAGCGGCGGCGCGCTGGGCACCTGTGGCGGCGGCGAGCCGGCAGGCGCGGGGCGCGCCGGCTCGGCAGCGCGGCCACCGGGGCGCGGCATGATCATGGTACGGTCGTTAGCCGGGTCGCTGCCCTTGCCGGGCTGGCCGGGCAAGGCGCCAAATGGATCGTCGATGGTCATCGCGCGTCAGCCTCGGATGGCCCAGAAGGCCAGGTTCAGGCCCGGGAACTGGCCTGCGATATGAAAAGCGAAACCGCCGGAGTGGATCAGCTGTTTCCAGTGATCGCTGCCCCGGTCCAGTTCGAAGTAGTTGGAACCGGCGTGGTACGGCAGTTGGCGCGGCGCCACCGGCAGCGGCAGCAGGCCGATACCCGGCAGCTGCAGGTTGACCAGGTCGCGGATGTGCTCCACCGAGCCGATCTTGGCCTGCTGGGGGAAATGCCCGCGCAGGCTCTCGCCCGGCACGTCGGCGCGTACCACGAGGATGAAACTGGCCGAGTCGAGCAACGACTTGTCGGCGAGCATCGCCACGTGCACGCCGTAGGATTTCTCGATGATCGGAATCGGGATCGCACGGCTGTCGATGACCATCGACAGCGCCTGACGCAGCGCCAGCATCACCGGTGCGAAGGTGCTGGTCAGGTCGTCGTGTTCGTACACCGGGTACTCGCCCGGCCGGCGTTCGGCGGCGGTGAAGGTCGAGAACTCACCGGCCAGCGCTACCAGTTCGCGGTACAGCACTTCCGGGTGCAACGGGGCGATGCGCGCCAGGTGGGCGACCAGCGGCTGGGCGCGATTGACCAGTTGCAGCAGCAGGAAATCGGCGATTTCCGAGGCGCCGCCGGCGCCGGAGGCGACCACCCGCCCGGCCAGGGCTTCACCGCGCTGGTGCAGCAGGCCGAGCAGTTCGTTGCGAAAGCCGGACAGCGGCCGTGAGGCGCTGACGTCGAGCAGCGGTGGGATGTAGCTGTCGTCGAGCAGCAGGCTGCGATCCTCGCGCTTCTCCACCACCCGTACCACGCCCACCGCGGCATGCTCGTCGAGGCCGTCACGCTCGGTGATCAGGCGCAGCGCCAGGGAACCGATGGCCACCGGCGCGCGGCTTTCCAGCGAGGAATTGTCGTCACGCACTTCGTGCACGCTGCTCAGGTAGCGCGCCGAGCCTAGCGGCTCGCCAGTCTCAACGGTGTCGCGCAGGCCGGCACGGCGCAGCGGCAGGGCCAGGTAGACGATGCCGTCACGCAGGTTTTCATCGATGTTCAGCGGCGCCGGCGCGGCGTCGTTCTCGGGAATGTTGAACGGCGTGCCGTCCGGCAGCAGGCCACGCGCAGAGAGGATGGCCAGCTTGCCCTGGGCCAGCAGGGCGCTGTCGATCAGCAGTTGGGAGAAGCCCCAGGCGCCGGGCTGCACGGCATGATTGCGGCTTTCGACCAGGGTTTCGATGTAGCGATCCTGCTGCTGGAAGTGCTGCGGTCGCAGGAACATTCCCTCCGACCAAACCACACGATTGTTCCAGGACATGAACGGGTCTCCAGTCACTCAAGAGGGGTCAGCGGCGCGGCGCTGATGGCATAGGCGTCCAGCTGCAGGCGCAGCGCGCTGGCCTGATGGGCAGGAATTTCGATGACCTGGCGCCAGATCGAACGGTCGAGGGCGCGGTAGGCCACCACCACGCCGAGGTGGCGGGTGGCGTCGTCGAGGGTCAATGACTTGCGCTGGGTTTCGCCGGGGCGCACAACGAAACGCTCGGTTTCGATCAGCTCGCTCGCCAGGGTGGCGTCGGCGCGATCGACCAGCGAGAAGAAGTCGGCACGGGAAAAGGTCGAGGCATTGCGCAGCTGGTAGATCTGCACCCAGACCGGCGAAGCCGCGCTGTCGAGCGCCGGGTTGAGATCGCGGCTGGCCTGTAGCTGCAACTCGACGGTGGTGGGCACCGGCTCCTTCGGCCCCGACGCGCAGGCGCCGAGCAACACGAAAACCAGCAGTGGCAAAATCCTTGGCATAACGCTTCCTCGATGGTTACCGCAGGCCCGCCACGACGCGGCGGGCCACAGGGCCTCAACGGCCTCTCAATCTCGCAATGTGTTCTTCGTAGGCGCGGCTGAATTCACGGCCGAACAACTCCTGGAAACCGTCCTCGGCCTCCTGGGAGATGGTCGCGTAGAGCTCGGTGAACAGTTCCCAGTAGTGCGCCCGACGGCCATTGGGCAGCAGTGCCGAGAGCCCGCTCGGCTTGTTCAGACGCCCTTCCAGCTCACGCGGTTCAAAGCGCGCGAGCAAATATTTGATGGCGGCCTGCACGCCCGCCATCAGCGCCAGCTGGTGGGCGCGCAGGTCGTCGAAACTCTCGCCCACCGCCTGGTCCGGCGCCATGAACGCCTGGTTGTCGTGACGCAGCAACATGAGCAGCGCTTCGTCGACGTTGGGCGCGAATTTCAGCGGGTTGTTCTGCACCGGCTGGATCATGGTTTGCGCCATGCGGAACTCGCCCTTGAGGCTGGCACGGGCGCGCAACACGTCGATCAGTCCCTCGACCATCAACCGGTAGCTGCGGCCGATGGCCTCCATCTGCGCCGCGGCCGCCGCACGGTCCAGGCGCAGGTGCTGCAGGCCGGCGCCGCGCAAAAAGGCTTCCAGCAACTCGTCATCGCCAGCCGTGCTCTGCGTCACCGGAGCTGGTGCTGGTGCTGGTGCCGGCTGGGGCGTCGCCACCGGTTCGACCACGGGCGGCGGTGGCACCGGCTGCACCGGCGACTCTTCCACGGTGAACGCCGGGATTTCCACCGCGGGCAGCGGCGCCAGCTCGGCGAAAGGGTCCGGAACCTGCGGCGCCTGCGCTTTCGGCGGCTCGGCGAACGGATCAGGAATCTGCAGTGCATCCACCGTTGGCGGTGCGGCGAAGGGATCGGCAATCGGCTGCGGCTGCGGCTGCGCGGCAGCCTGCAAGTCGGCGAACGGATCCCAGTCTGCCGGGATCACCGAGGCCGGCGCTGCTTCCGGCACCACGGCAGGCGCCGGCTGCGTCGGGCGCGGCGGACGGAAGTCATGCTGCTGGGCCGGCACATGATCGGACACCGACGGCGCCACGGCCGGCGGCGGGCTGAGAAAATCGAACAGATCCGGTTTGGTGTCGAAAGGCGAATCGCGACGCGGCGCCGGGGCAGCCGGCGCAGGATTGACCGGCGGCATTTCCAGCGGCTGGGCACTGCGACTGAGCAGTGCCTCGAAACTGTTGAACGGGTCGTCGGCCATGCCCGATGCCGGTGGCGCGGCAGGTGCGACACTGATCCCGCTGATCTGCACGCGAATTTCGTATTCGCCGATCTTCAGCACCTCGCCGTCCTGCAGCGGCTCGCTGCTGCCGCGGCGCAGACGCGTGCCGGCGTTTTGCAGGATCACGCCGTTGGTGCTGGTATCGGTGATGTAGTAGGTACCGTCACGGTACTGGATGACGCAGTGCTGACTGGAAACCAGGCGTTCGGGGTCGGGCAGCACCCAGTCGTTGCCGGCGCTGCGCCCGATCTTCAATTCACCGCGATCGAGCTCGACCTCCGCCCGTTGCCCGGGGGTCAGCTTGTGGTACGTGGTGATGAACAAGCGCAACGGCATTGCGACTCCTTGCAGTGCGGCCGGAAAAACGAAAGCGCCATCGACGAGGGCAATCGTCAATAGTCGAAGCGCTCTATTTTTTTCCCTTAACGACGACGGTTCAATGGTCGGACGGGAATAAATTCGAAGCGGTTGTGAGTCACCGCACAGAAGACCGAAATACTGTGCATCGCAACAGTTTCTACCGCCTTGCCCTCGCTTGACAATGCTCAAAGAGCGCTCGGAGAATGGCGCCGATCTGCACCGAACCCCGCCTGAATAGTGGCATTTAGCCGCTTTTCGTCATGAGCACGGGTCGCCAGGCTGTTAGGCGGCGAGCGCTCATTCGACCACTGGGCCTGACATGGAGAGCACTTGACGTGGTGGATGTGTCGTACCTGATCAACCCGGTATCCGACGAGACCCCGCACGGGGAAGACCTCGAGTACGACGCCGACTTTCTCGAGCTCGAGCGCCTGGCCCAAGGCCAGCCGGAGCGCCAGATGGGTCAGTCGGTCATCGCTGCCGAGCCGCCGGACTGGCGCCAGGTACGCGAGCGCGCCGGTGACCTGTTCGCCCGCAGCAAGGACCTGCGCCTGGCCAGCCTGTACCTGCAGAGCGCCATCGCCCTCGACGGCCTGAATGGCCTGGCCCAGGGCCTGACCCTGGTACGCGAGCTGCTGACCCAGTACTGGGAAGGCGTCTACCCGCAGCTCGACGCCGACGATGACAACGACCCGACCATCCGCATCAACGCACTCAACGCCCTGAGCGCCGAGCCGGTGATCGTGCTGCTGCGCGAGGCCAGCATCACCCGCTCGCGGGCGTTCGGTGCGGTGAGCATCCGCGCGGCCCTGAACGCCGCCGACCTGCAGCGTTTCGCCAGCGAAACCCTGTCGCCCGAACAACTGCGCGGCGCCTTTCTGGACACCGACGCCGAGCTGCTCGACAGCACCCGCGTAGCGCTCGACGAGGCCGCCGCGGCCCTGGCCGATATCGAAGGCCTGCTCAGCGAGCGCGTCGGCTCGGCGCAAAGCGCCAACCTCGAAACGCTCAAGCAGGTGCTGCGCCACGCCCGGCAGATCTTCAACGACCAGGCGCCCGCTGGCGACGATGCGTCCTACAGCGAGGAAACGCCCGCCTACAGCGACGCCGGTGATGACGCGAGCAACGCGCCACCAGCAGCGCGGCAGGCGCCTGCCGCACCCGGTCGGATCGCCAGCCGCGACGACGTACTGCGCACCCTCGACCGCCTGCTCGAATATTACGCCCAGCACGAACCTTCCAGCCCGGTCCCGGTCTTACTGACGCGCGCGCAGAAGCTGGTCACCGCGGATTTCGCGGAAATCGTGCGCAATCTGATTCCCGACGGTATGTCGCAGTTCGAAAACCTGCGCGGCCCCGAATACGACTAACAGGCCGTTGAAAAACGTAGGCGAGGCAGCCCACGCAAGGCGAAAACAGTCGAAAAAGCGGAGTGTACGAGTTGTACATGAGCATTTTGATCGGACTCGCATCCGAGGCTGTTTTCAACGACGCGGCGGCAACGTAGGTAGTTTTTCAACAGCCTGATAACGTGCGGCGGATCTTCAGGGAAGCGCCACGCACACAGCTACCGGCCATTGGCCGCAGAAGCCAGTGCCCATGCACAGGAGGAGCAACATGAGTAACACCACCAGCAGCCAGAAATTCATCGCGCGCAACCGCGCCCCGCGGGTGCAGATCGAGTACGACGTTGAGCTGTACGGCGCCGAGAAAAAGGTGCAGTTGCCCTTCGTCATGGGCGTGATGGCCGACCTCGCCGGCAAGCCGGAAGAGCCATTGGCCGCAGTCGCCGACCGCAAGTTCCTGGAAATCGACGCCGACAACTTCGACTCGCGCCTCAAGGCCATGAAGCCGCGCGCGGCCTTCCACGTGCCCAACGCGCTGACCGGCGAAGGCAACCTGAGCCTGGACATCACTTTCGAGAGCATGGACGACTTCAGCCCGGCGGCCATCGCCCGTAAGGTCGACTCGCTCAACCAGTTGCTCGAAGCGCGCACTCAGCTCGCCAACCTGCTGACCTACATGGACGGCAAGACCGGCGCCGAAGAGCTGATCATCAAGGCGATCAAGGACCCGGCCCTGCTGCAGGCCCTGGCCAGTGCGCCCAAGCCCCAAGACAACGAGCCGCAAGCCTAAGAGGACGCCACGATGAGCCAACAGACCCAGGCGTCCGAGCAGTCGCTCGCCACCTCCGAACAGACCAGCGAATTCGCCTCGCTGCTGTTGCAGGAATTCAAACCCAAGACCGAGCGTGCCCGTGAAGCGGTGGAAACCGCCGTGCGCACCCTGGCCGAACATGCCCTGAGCAAGACCGACCTGATCTCCGATGACGCCATCAAGTCGGTGGAATCGATCATCGCCGCGATCGACGCCAAGCTCACCGCCCAGGTCAACCTGATCATGCACCACCCCGACTTCCAGCAGCTGGAAAGCGCCTGGCGTGGTCTGCACTATCTGGTCAACAACACCGAGACCGACGAGCAGCTGAAGATCCGCGTGCTCAACATCTCCAAGCCCGAATTGCACAAGACTCTGAAGAAATTCAAGGGCACCGCCTGGGACCAGAGCCCGATCTTCAAGAAGCTCTACGAAGAGGAGTACGGTCAGTTCGGTGGCGAGCCCTACGGCTGCCTGGTGGGCGACTACTACTTCGACCAGTCGCCGCCCGACGTCGAACTGCTCGGCGAAATCGCCAAGATCTCCGCAGCCATGCACTCGCCGTTCATTTCCGCGGCCTCGCCGACGGTCATGGGCATGGGCTCGTGGCAGGAGCTGTCCAACCCGCGCGACCTGACCAAGATCTTCACCACGCCCGAATACGCCGGTTGGCGCTCGCTGCGTGACTCCGAGGACTCGCGCTACATCGGCCTGACCATGCCGCGCTTCCTGGCGCGCCAGCCCTACGGCGCGAAGACCGACCCGGTCGAAGAGTTCGCCTTCGAGGAAGAAACCGACGGCGCCGACAGCAGCAAGTACACCTGGGCCAACTCGGCGTACGCCATGGCGGTCAACATCAACCGTTCCTTCAAGCTCTACGGCTGGTGCTCGCGCATCCGCGGCGTGGAGTCGGGCGGTGAAGTGCCAAACCTGCCGGCGCACACCTTCCCCACCGACGACGGTGGCGTGGACATGAAGTGTCCGACAGAGATCGCTATCTCCGACCGCCGCGAGGCCGAGCTGGCGAAGAACGGTTTCATGCCGCTGCTGCACAAGAAGAATACCGACCTGGCCGCCTTCATCGGCGCCCAGTCGCTGCACAAGCCGGCCGAGTACGACGATCCGGACGCCACCGCCAACGCCAACCTGGCCGCGCGCCTGCCGTACCTGTTCGCCACCTGCCGCTTCGCCCACTACCTGAAGTGCATCGTGCGCGACAAGATCGGCTCGTTCAAAGAGCGCGACGAAATGCAGCGCTGGTTGCAGGACTGGATCCTCAACTACGTCGACGGCGACCCGGCACACTCCACCGAAACCACCAAGGCCCAGCACCCGCTGGCCGAAGCCGAGGTGGTGGTCGAGGAGATCGAGGGCAACCCGGGTTACTACAGCTCCAAGTTCTATCTGCGCCCGCACTACCAGCTCGAAGGGCTGACCGTGTCGCTGCGCCTGGTATCCAAACTGCCTTCGGCCAAGGGGGCCTGAGGCTCGTCACTGTGGCGCCCGCACCGGCGGGCGTAGCTGAAACAGAGTGGCAAAAGCCACGAAAGGAGGAATGATGGCTGTTGATATGTTCATCAAGATTGGCGACGTCAAGGGCGAGTCCAAGGACAAGGCCCACGCCGACGAAGTCGACGTACTGGCCTGGAGCTGGGGCATGAGCCAGTCCGGTTCCATGCACGTTGGCGGTGGCGGCGGTGCCGGCAAGGTCAATATCCAGGATCTGTCGCTGACCAAGTACGTCGACAAATCCAGCCCCAACCTGATGATGGCCTGCTCCAGCGGCAAGCACTATCCGGAAGCCAAGCTGACCGTCCGCAAGGCCGGCGGTGACTCTCAGGTCGAGTACCTGATCATCACCCTGAAGGAAGTGCTGGTGTCGTCCATCAGCACTGGCGGCAGCGGTGGCGAAGATCGCCTGACCGAGAACGTCACTCTGAACTTCGCTCAGGTGCTGGTCGACTACCAACCGCAGAAAGCCGACGGCGCCAAAGATGGCGGCCCAGTCAAGTACGGCTGGAACATCCGCCAGAACGTCAAGGTGTAACACCGCCCGTATCTCGGGTGCACAGCGATGCCCGGCACTGCGCCGGGCATCGCTGGTTCTGACCAGAACGAATTTTTTGATGACGCGCCGCTCACTGCCAACGCAGGCGCAGCGCGTCGAAGGATCACCGCACGAATGCGGTGACCGCTCCAGTACAGGGACCGACGATGACTGCCGAACAATACCTGCGCAACGCACAGCTCGACGAAGCGCTGAAGGCGCTGCAGGACCAGGTTCGGGCGCAACCCGCCAAGGCTGAACTGCGCGTGTTCCTGTTCCAGCTGCTGGCGGTGATGGGCCAATGGAGCCGTGCGCAGAATCAGCTGAAGGTCGCTGGCGAGCTGGATGCTGCCTGCCTGCCGATGGTGCAGACCTACAGTACGGCACTGAACTGCGAGGCCCTGCGCGAGCAGGTGTTCGCCGGCAAGACCACGCCCGTGGTGCTCGGCCAACCCGCCGAATGGGTCGCGCCGCTGATCCTCGCCCTCGAACAGGACGCCCAGGGTAACGCCGCAGCAGCCCAGAGCCTGCGTGACCAGGCCTTCGAAGCCGCTGCCGCGGTGCCGGGCACGCTCGATGACACCCCGTTCACCTGGCTGGCCGACGCCGACCCACGCCTGGGCCCGGTGCTGGAACTGATCGTCAACGGTCGCTATGTCTGGCTGCCCATGGAAAACATCGCCAACCTCAGCGTCGAAGCACCAAGCGATTTGCGAGATCTGGTCTGGCTGCCCGCCCAGTTGACCCTCACCAATGGCGGCAGCACCGTGGCGCTGATCCCCAGCCGCTATCCCGGCACCCACACCAGCAGCGACGGCGCGCTGCGCCTGGCACGCAAGACCGAATGGCAGGACGACGGCGTGCCGCTCGGCCAGCGCCTGCTGGCCTTCGATGGCGGCGACCAGGCGCTGTTCGATTTGCGCACGCTGAGCTTCGAGCACGGGAATGCTGCGGCATGGCCGACCTGAAACGTCAGGAGCGCCTGCAGCCCGCCCTGCTCGACCGCCTGCTCGACGACGACCCGAGCAACCCGGCGGAGAGCGTCGACAAGCGCGTGCTGACCCTCAACCAGCTGCGCACCTCGGTGCTGCGCGACCTGGCCTGGCTGTTCAATACCATCGCCCCGCTGACCAGCGACGACGAGGCCCTGACCCGGGCCGGCAGTTCGGTGGTCAACTTCGGCCTGCCGCCGCTGGCCGGGCATAGCGCCTCGAGCATCGACATACCCGCGGTCGAGCGCCTGCTGACCAAGGCCATCGCCGACTTCGAGCCGCGCATCGTGCGTTCGTCGCTGCGCGTGCGCGCCCGCCAGGAGGCCGAGGAAATGAACCACAACTCCCTGAGCTTCGAGATCGAGGGTGATCTCTGGGCCCACCCGATGCCGCTGCGCCTGCTGCTGACCACCGAACTGGATCTGGAAACCGGGCACGTCCAGGTGCTGCCCGCCGACGCCTCACGGAGACGCCGATGAACCCGCGCCTGCTCGGTTACTACAACCAGGAGCTGCAGCACATCCGCGAAAGCGCAGAGGAGTTCGCCCGTGAATTCCCGAAGATCGCCAGCCGCCTGAGCCTGTCCGGCGTCGAATGCGCCGACCCCTACGTGGAGCGCCTGCTCGAAGGTTTCGCCTACCTGACCGCGCGGGTGCAGCTCAAACTCGACGCCGAATACCCGACCTTCACCCACAACCTGCTGGAAATCGCCTATCCGCACTACCTGGCACCGACGCCGTCGATGACCGTGGTGCAGTTGTACGCCGATCCCAATGAAGGCTCGCTGAGCAGCGGCTTCACCCTCGACCGCGGCGCTTCACTGCGCGGCGCCCTGGGCAGCGAGGCGCAGACCGCCTGCGAATATCGCACCTGCCAGCCAGTCACCCTGTGGCCACTGGAGGTCACCCAGGCCAGCTATTTCGGTAATCCGAGCACCCAGCTCGGCCGCCTGGCGGCCAGCGAACCGGGCGCCAAGGCCGCCGTGCGAGTGCGCCTGCGTACCGGCGCCGGGCTACCGTTCAATGCGCTGGACCTCGACGAGCTGACGTTCTATCTGCACGGCGCCGATGAGCAACCGTTCCGCCTCTACGAACAATTGATGGGCAACGTCTGCGCCCTATTCGTGCGGGCCGTGGACGGTTCCTGGGTCGAGCGCCTGACGCCGGACAGCCTGCGCCCGCGCGGCTTCGATGATCAGGACGCCGCACTGCCGGTGGTACCCCGCGCCTTCCAGGGCTATCGCCTGCTGCAGGAATACTTCGCCCTGCCCAACCGTTTCCTGTTCGTCGAGCTCACGGGCCTCAAGCGCGCCGTACAGCGCAGCACCAGTCAGGAACTGGAACTCGTGGTGCTGTTCAACCGCCTCGACAACAGCCTGGAAAACAGCATCGGTGCCGAGCAGTTCCGGCTGTTCTGCACCCCGGCGATCAACCTGTTCGCCCGCCGTGCCGACCGTATTCACCTGAGCGATCGCGTGCACGAGCACCAGATCATCGCCGACCGCACCCGCCCGCAGGATTTCGAGATCCATTCGGTCACCGAGGTCAGCGGCCATGGCAGCGGCCCCGAGCAGCCGTTCCAACCGTTCTACGCGGTGCGCGACCCGTCGCGTTATGGTCGCGAACAAGCCTGGTACAGCCTGCGCCGCGAGCCTCGCGTGCTGTCGAGCAAGCAACGGCGCAACGGCCCGCGCTCGACCTACGTGGGCAGCGAGACCTTCATCTCGCTGGTCGACGCCAACCAGGCACCCTACCGCCATGACCTGCGCCAGCTGGGCATCGGCACGCTGTGCACCAACCGCGACCTGCCGCTGTCGATGCCGATCGGCGGCACGCGCAGCGATTTCACCCTCGAAGACAGCGCCCCGGTGGTCGCCGTGCGCTGCCTGGCCGGGCCCAGCCGCCCACGGGCCAGCCGCGCCCACGACGCCAGCGCCTGGCGCCTGATCAGCCAGCTGTCGCTCAACTATTTGTCGCTCAGCGAGCAAGGCCAGGGCGCTGCGGCGCTGCGCGAACTGCTGCGCCTGTACGGCGATGTCGGTGACAACGCGCTGCAACTGCAGATCGACGGCCTGCGCAAGGTTACCGCCCAGCCGTGCACGCGGCGCCTGCCGATGCCGGGGCCGATCGTCTTCGGGCGCGGCCTGGAGATCGGCCTGGAATTCGACGAGAACGCCTTTCGCGGTACCGGCGTGTTCCTGCTCGGATCGGTGCTGGAGCGCTTCCTGACCCGTTACGTGTCGATCAACAGCTTCACCGAGACGGTGCTGCGTACCACCGAACGTGGCGAAGTGATGCGATGGAGGGCCAAGCCCGGATGTCGGCCGACGCTGTGAACAGCCTGGCGGCGATGGCCGAAACGCCCTGGAACTACGATTTTTTCCAGGCCATGCGGCGCATCGAGTGCGAGTACCCGGAGCGCCCGCGCCTTGGCCATTCCGTGCGCCTGGTCGACGACCCGCTGCGCCTCGGCCAGAAGCCGGACTGCGGCTTCGCGCCTTCTACCCTGGCCAGCGTCATCCACGACAGCACCGGCACGCCGCGTATCGAGCAGTTCTTCTTCGGCCTGACCGGGCCCAACGGACCGCTGCCGATCCACCTCACCGAGCACGCCCGCGAGCGCCAGCGCCACCATGGCGATGCCACTTTCAAGCGCTTTCTCGACGTCTTCAACCACCGCCTGCTGACCCTGTTCTACCGCGCCTGGGCCGAAGCCCGGCCAACGGTGGCCCAGGATCGCGCCGCTGACGACTACTGGTCGCCGCGCCTCGGTGCGCTATCCGGCCGCGGCATGGAAAGCCTGCTCGGCCAGGGCCCGATCCCGGACGCGGCGCGCTATTACTTCACCGGCCATCTGGCCAGCCAGACCCGCTATCCCGACGGGCTGCAGGCCATTGTTGCCGAGTACTTCGGCGTGCCGGTGGCGCTCGAGGAATACATCGGCCAGTGGCTGCCGCTGCCGGAATACAGCCGCCTGGGTGCCAGCACCTGCACCCTGGGCATGGACCTGTGCCTGGGCACCCACGTATGGGACCGGCAACACAAATTCCGCCTGCGCATCGGCCCATTGAGCCTGGCGCAATACCGCCGTTTCCTGCCCGACCAGCCGCTGCTCGCCGAGCTGGCGGCGTGGGTGGCCGAGTACGTCGGCATGGAACTGGACTGGGACACCAACCTGGTGCTCAAACAGGAGGAGGTACCGCCCGCGTCACTGGATGGCGGCTGCCGACTCGGCTTCGATACCTGGCTCGGCAAGCCGCGCGAGGATGCAAAGGATCTGCTGCTGGATAGGCATCACGTCGCCACCCAGCCGCTCACTACCCCGAATTAGAGGACAGGAAAATGAGTGAAATCAGTCGCGCCGCGTTGTTCGGCAAGCTCAACAGCGTCGCTTACAAGGCCATCGAAGCCGCCACCGTGTTCTGCAAGCTGCGTGGCAACCCCTATGTCGAACTGAGCCACTGGCTGCACCAGATCCTGCAGTTGCAGGATTCCGATCTGCACCAGATCATCCGCCAGTTCAGCATCGAGCCGGCGCGCCTGGCCAAGGACATCACCGAGGCCCTGGACCGGCTGCCGCGTGGTTCCACTTCGATCACCGACCTGTCTTCCCATGTCGAGGAAGCGGTCGAGCGCGGCTGGGTGTACGGTAGCCTGATGTTCGGCGAAAGCCAGGTGCGCACCGGCTACCTGATCGTCGGCATCCTCAAGACGCCAAGCCTGCGCAACGCGCTGCTGGCCATCTCCCGTGAGTTCGACAAACTCAAGGTCGAGACCCTCACCGAGCGCTTCGACGAAGTGGTCGGCACCTCGCCGGAGAACGCCCTGACCGCCACTGACGGCTTCCAGGCCGGCGCCGCGCCGGGCGAGGCCAGCGGCGCCATCGCGCCGAGCGCCATGGGCAAGCAGGAAGCGCTCAAGCGCTTCACCGTCGACCTCACCGAGCAGGCGCGCAGCGGCAAGCTCGACCCCATCGTCGGCCGTGACGACGAGATCCGCCAACTGGTCGATATCCTCATGCGTCGCCGGCAGAACAACCCGATCCTCACCGGTGAGGCCGGCGTGGGCAAGACTGCAGTAGTCGAAGGCTTCGCCCTGCGCATCGTCGCCGGCGACGTGCCGCCGAGCCTCAAGGACGTCGAGCTGCGCAGCCTGGACGTCGGCCTGCTGCAGGCCGGCGCCAGCATGAAGGGCGAGTTCGAACAGCGCCTGCGTCAGGTCATCGAGGACGTGCAGAGCTCGCCCAAGCCGATCATCCTGTTCATCGACGAAGCCCACACCCTGGTCGGCGCAGGTGGCGCGGCCGGCACCGGCGACGCCGCCAACCTGCTCAAGCCGGCCCTGGCCCGCGGCACCCTGCGTACCGTGGCAGCCACTACCTGGGCCGAGTACAAGAAACACATCGAGAAGGATCCGGCCCTGACCCGTCGCTTCCAGGTGGTGCAGGTCGACGAGCCTTCCGAGCATCGCGCCATCCTGATGATGCGCGGCGTTGCCTCGACCATGGAAAAGCACCATCAGGTGCAGATTCTCGACGAAGCCCTGGAGGCCTCGGTCAAGCTGTCGCATCGCTACATTCCGGCGCGTCAGTTGCCGGACAAGTCGGTCAGCCTGCTCGATACCGCCTGCGCCCGCGTGGCCATCAGCCTGCACGCGGTGCCCGCCGAGGTGGACGACAGCCGTCGACGCATCGAAGCGCTGGAAACCGAGCTGGCGATCATCGGCCGTGAAGAGGCCATCGGCGTGAACATCGGCAGCCGCCGCCGCGACAGCGAGTTCGCGCTGGCCGAAGAGCGCAGCCGCCTGGCCGGCCTGGAAGCGCGCTGGAGCGAGGAAAAGGCGCTGGTCGACGAACTGCTGGCCACCCGCGCCAGCCTGCGCGCGGCCGCCGAACCGGTGGACGAGACCAGCCGCGAGGCCGGCGCTGCCCGTCTGAGCGACGAGGAACACGCCACCCTGCGCAGTAAACTCGCCGACCTGCAGAGCCGCCTGAGCGCCCTGCAGGGCGAAGACCCGCTGATCCTGCCGACCGTCGATTACCAGGCCGTGGCCTCGGTGGTCGCCGACTGGACCGGCATTCCGGTCGGGCGCATGGCGCGCAACGAGATCGAGACCGTTCTCAAGCTGGATGCGCACCTGAAGAAACGCATCATCGGCCAGGACCACGCCCTGGAGATGATCGCCAAGCGCATCCAGACCTCCCGCGCCGGGCTCGACAACCCCAACAAGCCGATCGGCGTGTTCATGCTCGCCGGCACCTCCGGCGTGGGCAAGACCGAAACCGCCCTGGCCCTGGCCGAAGCCCTGTATGGCGGTGAGCAGAACGTCATCACCATCAACATGAGCGAGTTCCAGGAAGCCCACACGGTGTCCACCCTCAAGGGCGCGCCACCGGGCTACATCGGCTACGGCGAGGGTGGCGTACTGACCGAAGCGGTGCGCCGACGCCCCTACAGCGTGGTACTGCTCGACGAGGTCGAGAAGGCGCACCCGGACGTCCACGAGATTTTCTTCCAGGTGTTCGACAAGGGCGTGATGGAAGACGGCGAAGGCCGCCAGATCGACTTCAAGAACACCCTGATCCTGCTGACCACCAATGCCGGCACCGAGATGATAGCCGGGCTGTGCAGCGACCCGGAACTGATGCCCGAGCCCGAAGGCATCGCCAAGGCACTGCGCGAGCCGCTGCTGAAGATCTTCCCGCCAGCCCTGCTCGGCCGCCTGGTGACCATCCCCTACTACCCGCTGTCGGACGACATGCTCAAGGCCATCACCCGCCTGCAGCTGGAGCGCATCAAGAAGCGCATCGAAAGCACCCACAAGGTGCCGTTCAGTTACGACGATGCGGTGGTCGATCTGGTGGTGTCGCGCTGCACCGAGAACGAGAGCGGCGGCCGGCAGATCGACGCGATCCTCACCAACAGCATGCTCCCGGACATGAGCCGCGAGTTCCTCGGCCGCCTGCTCGAAGGCAAGCCGCTCGCCGGCGTGCAGGTGAGCGTGCAGAACCAGGATCTGCATTACCAGTTCGAACAGGTGCAATAACGCCCGCCGCGCGAGAGGACGCTTGATGGCAATTACTCAGGATGCACGCATGGCCGTCGTCACCAGCCCGCTGGGTGGTGACGTGCTGGTGCTGCGCCGCATGGAAGGCCGGGATGAGCTCAGCCGGCCATTCGCCTACGAGTTGGCGCTGATATCCGAGGACCACTCGCTACCGCTCAACGCCTTGCTCGGTAAGCCGATGGGCCTGACCCTGCAACTGGCCGACGGCAGCGACCGTTATTTTCACGGTATCGCCGCGCGCTGCAGCCAGGCGGCCGGTAGCGGACAATTCGCCAGCTACCGGGTCACCCTCAAGCCCTGGTTGTGGCTGCTATCGAGAACCTCCGACTGCCGGATCTTCCAGAACAAGACGGTGCCCGACATCGTCAAGCAGGTGTTTCGCGACCTGGGCTTCTCCGACTTCGAAGACGCGCTGACGCGCACCTACCGCGAGTGGGACTACTGCGTTCAGTATCGGGAAACCAGCCTGGACTTCGTCAGCCGGCTGCTCGAGCAGGAAGGGATCTACTACTACTTCCGCCACGAGCAGGCCCGCCATGTGCTGGTGCTGTGCGACGCCTACGGTGCGCATCGAGCAGCACCGGGCTACGCCAGCGTTCCCTTCTTCCCCCTGGAAGATCAGATGCGCGAGCGCGATCACATCTACGACTGGCACCTCGATCACGAGGTACAACCCGGTTCGCTGGAGCTCAACGACTACGACTTCCAGCGCCCCAGCGCCCGCCTGGAAGTACGTTCGATCGTCTCACGGGCGCACAGCAACGCCGGTCATCCGCTGTTCGACTACCCCGGCGAATACGTGCAGAGCAAGGACGGCGAGCAATACGCCCGCAACCGTATCGAGGCCATCCAGACGCAGTACGAGCGCATTCAGCTGCGTACCAACGCCCGCGGCATCGGCTCCGGCCACCTGTTCAGCATGACCGGTTACCCACGCGCCGATCAGAACCGCGAATACCTGACCGTCAGTGCCGACTACCAGATCGTTCAGGAAGCCTTCGAGAACAACACCCATGATGAACCGCTGCAATTCGACAGCCGCCTCGACTGTATCGATGCCAGCCAGGTGTTCCGTCCGCTACCGCTGACCGTGCAGCCCATCGTGCAGGGCCCGCAAACGGCATTGGTGGTCGGCCCCCAGGGTGAGGAAATCTGGACCGACCAGTACGGTCGCGTGAAGGTGCACTTCTACTGGGACCGCCACGACCAATCCAACGAGAACAGCTCATGCTGGATTCGCGTGTCGCAGAACTGGGCGGGCAAGAACTGGGGCGCGATCCAGATTCCACGCATCGGCCAGGAAGTGATCGTCAGCTTCCTGGAGGGCGACCCCGACCGGCCGATCATCACTGGCCGCGTCTACAACGCCGAACAGACGGTGCCCTACGACCTTCCGGCCAACGCCACCCAGAGCGGCATCAAGAGCCGCTCGAGCAAGGGCGGCACACCTGCTCAGTTCAATGAAATCCGCATGGAGGACAAGAAGGGCGAAGAACAGCTGTACATCCATGCCGAACGCAATCAGGACATCGTCGTCGAGCAGGACGAAACCCACGCCGTCGGCCGCGACCGCAGCAAATCCATCGGCCGTAACGAGACCGTCGACGTGGGCGCCAATCGCACCAAGAAGATCGCCCGCAACGAGCGTTACAGCATTGGCCACAACAAGACGGTCAACATCGGTCGCTTCAAGGTCGAAAGCATCGGCATGGCGAAGATGACCAACGTCGGCCTGGGCTATAACCGCAACGTCGGCATGGCCATGTTCTCGGCCGTGGGCATGAACCGCACCGACTTCATCGGCAAGACCTGGGCCGTTTCGGCCGGCGACAAGATCGAATTCAAGGTCGGCAGCTCACAACTGACGCTGACGCCGGACGCCATCTACCTCAGCGCCAAGGACATCCATTTCAAGGCGCAGGAGTACCTGCACGCCGATGCGCCTTCGGACATCCTGCTCAACTCGGGCACTGCACAACCTGCCCCCGCGCACAGCGGCAAGCTGGAGCCTGGCGCCCAGGTGGGCGCGCTCGCGGCCATCGCCGGGGTGGTGCGCGGGCTCGGCTCACAAGCAGGCCCAACGGCCCAAGGCAATGACAAGCGCCCGGGGGCCGACGCGCAGAGCAGCCTTTCGCTGAAAAGCAGCTCGCCCGCGGCTCAGACGCCCACTGCGGTGACCACCGGGCTGGGCAACGCGGTGGATCGCCTCGCCGCGCAATCACCCTCGCTGCAGAAGGATCTTCGCACGCTGCAAGAAGACGGCTGGGATATCGAATATGGCCCTGCCGGCGAAGGGACCTTCGTCACCCAGGAGGGTGACATCAGCAAGATCGTCATCGATGGCGACATGCGCGGCTCTCCCGACACGGTGACGCAGTTGCTGGCCCACGAAGTGGGGCATGCCACCAATCCGTACGTGGAAGATTTGTCCTCTAAGGCGGCATACGTCAATGGCGCGCTGAAGGACGAAGGCGCAGCCGTGCTGAACAACATCAAGGTCCAGCGCGAAATCGTCGCCAGCGGCGGCCCCGACATCGGCATCAATGGTTCGGCGGCCAACCATGCCGGCTACAACGCGGCCTACGACCAACTGCTCGGCAACGGCAACAGCGACGCTGCACGCTCGGCGGTGGGTCGCTTGTGGGGCGGCGAGACGTCATCGGTCAAGGTCGACGGCCAGTTCGTCACGTACAACGATTACTACGGCAGCTGGTATGACGACAACGTCGGCAAGTAAACGGCTTTTCTTCAGGCTCTTCGCCTATCTGCTGGTGGCGAGCGCAACAGCCTGCTCTACAACGAACGAGAACGAACGGATGAACCAAGCCTCTTTCACGCTCTGGCAAGCCATCGAGCAATTGGCGCAACAGGCACCGCTGACCAAGGCCAAGATCGAGCAGACGCTCGGTAGTCCCTTGCAGCTGGACAAGCAGGATGAACATCGCGCTCGCTGGGTTGGAGGCGATGTGGCCTTGCTGGACAACGTACGCATCGCGCAGATCGGTTTCACGGTGCTCAGCAAGGAGCAGGCGAGCGGACAGGGGACCGTCGGTCTGTTTCTGAGCGGTGCCTGCATCGGCCGCGAAGAGCTGCAGGCTCGATATGGTGGGCTGCAGCTGGTCTCGGCCCCGCGTGGTCGCTCGCTACACGAGAGCAGCGTCTGGGAAAGCACACGGCCCTGGGGCCAACTGCGCTTCGCCTTCAAGCAGAACAACCCCGAGTGCCTGCACAGCGTGTCGCTCGTCACGGCCGCGCCAGCGCTGCCCGACGAAATCTGACCCTGGGCGAACGGGCGCACCGTGCAGATCGATAACCGCAGCGGCTTTCCCCACGCCTGGTTCGAGAAAACCGGGCCGGGTGGCATCGTCCACGACGTGCTGGTGCTGCGCGGCACCTTCGACTTGAACGACAGCTATAAACCTTTGCAGCGCGCCGCGAAGCAGGCCGCCATCGTCTATGCCGATGAGTATGACGGTCATCCCGAGGTCAACCCTCTGCAGAGCGTGCTGCGCCGCGAAGGTGATCTGGTGCTGCTCAAGCCGGCCAGTGATATCTACGTCACCGGTACGGCGCACAGTGAAGGCGGAGTCGCCAAACCGGGCTGGCTCGCCGGCATCCGTGTCGGCAACCGGCGCAAGCTGTTGCAGTTGCACGGCCCGCGGCGCTTCGAACGCCACGGGCAGCAATGGCGCCTGAGCGGCGCGGAATCCGTCACGCAGGTGCCGCTCGACTACCGCTACGCATTCGGCGGCTGCTACAGCGTAAGGACGGGCGAGCAAGGCGAGATCGAGCGGGTATACAACCCGCAGAATCCAGCTGGATGCGGCTGGCTGCCCAGCGAGGCCGACCTTCAGGCGATGTCACCCGAGGCTCAGGCCCAGCTACGCCAATGGCTCGAAGAAGTAAGCGAACTGCCGGCGCCGCAGATCGAGGATGTCGAGGCGCCCGTCGCTAGCCCCCATGACACTCTGCCGCCGCAAGGCCTCGCCCCCCTCGCCCGCTGGAGCCAGGAGCGCCTGCAATACGCCGGCACCTACGACGAGCACTGGCAGCGTGAGCGCTACCCGCTGCTGCCCGATGATTTCGACGAGCGCTTCTACCAGGCCGCCCCGCCGGACCTGGTTCAGCCAGGCTACCTGGCCGGCGACGAATTCATCTCGCTGCTCGGCCTGCTGCCCGAGGGGCTGACCCATTTCCGCCTACCCGGTGTGCTGGCGCTGGTCTCCCTGACCACTACCAGCGGCCTTTGCCGGCAAGGGCCGCTGGTGCTCGATACCGTCGCCATCGACCTGGATGCCCGGCAGGTCTCGCTGATCTGGCGTGGCACCTTCGAGCGCGTCGAGCCATGGCGACGGCTGGCGGTTGGCACGCTGGACGCTCCCCTGAGACAGGAGGACGTGCATGGCGCTTGATATCGACATCGTCGCGGGCCCTCACCACAACGCCAACCTGTTTCGTAAGAATTTCGGCATCGACAGTGCCGACCAAGCTACAAGTGCCCTGAATAATCTGGATGCTCTGTATGCCCGTGGCGGCCACCCTTGGGAAGCCTTCACAGCCCGCAACGGCGAGTATTTTCCAGGGCAGCGGGAGAGCTTCGACAAGACCGCAAGACAGGTCAAAGACCTCTACGACCAAGGCATCTTCAAAGACGGTGAACTGGCGGAGTCAAAGCCGACGGAGGATGGCAAGGACCTCGTGGGCAACGCCCGCCACGCCGCCAACGACAGCCATGAGTGGAAAGCGGTCTGCTCGGTACCGGACTTCTGCAAGGTCGGCAACGCCGTGGTGCCCTTCGACAGCTTCGCCACCATCGGTAACCAGACCCAGTCCTCGCCCGACGTCAAAGCCCAGGGCGTGCCGGTCTATCGCGTCGGCGACCTGCACAAGGGCGTTCAGGGCGATGCCGGCTCCCATGTGGTGGCCGGCACCTCGCTGGGCGGCGGCTACGTCAGATTTCTCAGCGGCCAGAACGACGTCAAGGTCAACGGTATTCCCCTGGTGCGCCAGGACAGCACCTGCCTGGTCAACTGCAATGGTGCCGGTATCGGCGGCGCACTGGGCAAGGTCGTCACGACCCAGCGCAGCGCGGCCACCCAGGCGCAAGCCCCCGACAAAGAGGCCAACCCGGAGCTGCAAGCGCTGCTCGACGCAGAAGCCGACGAGCGCTCGTTGTGGCAGAAGACCAAGGACTTCGGCTCCGGCGCCTGGAGCAGCACCAAGCGAATCGCTGAAGCCAGTGCAGATGATCCACTGGATACCGGCGTCGGCGTACTGAAGGGCATTGGCAACTTGCCCACCGACCTGTGGAACCTGGGCGTGGTGGCCAGCAAGTACACATCGGTGGCGGGCATCCCACCCGTCGCCGTGCGCGCCAACGCCATGGAAAAGGCAGCCGTTGCTGCCCACCAGGCCGGTGATTTGGCCAAGGCCAATGAGCTCGCCCGGCAGGCGAGCCAGATGATGAGTTCAGGCTATGCCGATGATCTGTTCGAGCTGACCAGCGATGCGCAAACCGGTGGCTCCGTGCTGTCGATGTTCATACCTGGCAGCGTGGTCGTAAAGGGCGCCAGCAGGGCGAGCAAGGCAGTGCGTGGCATAGAGGCTGCAGATACCTTGGCGGACACCGCTCGCGGAGCCGAGGGTGCGGCGCAAGCAGGTAAAGCCACTGGAGCCACCAGTGAAAGCGCGCGCGCGTCCGAGGCGACATCGGAGGCGGGGAAAGCCTCGGACAGCGCTCGACAGGGCGTTCAAGTCAAGAAGCGCAGGCTGAAGGCCAACGACAGTTATGAGCTCAATGGCTACAAATACACTACGGACGCAGAAGGCCGTATCAATTCTGTCGAAGGCAAGTTGTCACTGAAAAAAGCTGATCGCAACCCCTACGCTCAACGTACCGTTGGCAAGGAGGATGGAAGGCTGGCTGACGACCAGGGGGGTCACCTCATCGGTTCACAATTTGGCGGCCACGGTGGAAAAGGCAACCTGACGCCAATGCACAAGGACATCAATAACTACCACGCCGGTGAGTGGGGACAGATGGAGAAGCGATGGGCCAGCGAGTTGGCGGCCGGAAAAGACGTACATGTTAAAATCAGGCCCATATACACCGATGGAAGTGCGCGGGCCAGCGAGTTCAGAATCACCGAGACGATTGGCGGCAACACGGCCAAACACACCATCATCAATCCTACAGGTCACTGAAATGACGCCCGAGATACAGCAGCTGCAGCAAACAATAGCCCAAGGTGTATATGAGGCGCTGCCCGATGAGGGTTGGACGGAGGCTAGCTATTGCTTCCTGGCGATCACCCGTTTCTTTTCCGAAAAAGGCTCCTATCGACTGAGTGATGAACGTGCCGTGTCGTTCGTTGCGGAAGATGAGGTCAGCGACGCGTTTCGCGAGCTACGGCCCAAGATGGCCGCACTGCATGAAAATGGCCATGCCTGGTACACCGCAACATTCAAAATCACACCTGATGGTAACTTCCGCTTCGATTTCATTTACGACGAACTGCCAGCCTTTGAAATCATTCCTTCTACCGATAAGTGGGCGGACGAGTTTCGCAGCTACCCTCGACCGGAGTTGCAGGACCGCGTTCCGCCGCAGCCTAACTGAAGGCACCGCGTCCTGGCCTCTGCCCGTGCCCCGACAGCTCACGCAGCCAGCCGCCACATGGTCTGCTTACCGAAAATGCTTACAACTCAAACATATCCCGACTGCCGACCTTGGGCTGGAAGTGCGTAGGTCAGTTGCCAGCCCTGGACGCCACGCAGACACGCAGGGCTGGATGCGAAGCGGCGGCTATCAACTGTACTGCCCCATTCGGCCCTGCACTAAAATCGCCCTATGAAAAAACCACGCTCCAGTTTCCTGACCGTTCTCACCATCTTCGCCATCGCCGCCGCCGTGATCGGTGGGTTCTGCCTGATCGGTTTCGCCTTCTACCTGTTCTTCACCGGGGCGATTTTCATCGATGGGGTGGCCAGCGCGGCGGTCTTGCTGGGGTTCGCTGCCATTGCCTGGAAGGCACGCATCACCTGGGCGAAGCCAGTGGCGGCGGCGGTGCTGATTGCGATCGCCGCCTATGTCGGCATGTTCCTCGATGCCCGCGGCAACCCGGTCTACAACAAACCGCTGGAGTGGTTGTTCGCCCCGGCTGGCGCGCAATTGGAGACCCGGGAGATCGTCACCCACGGCGGCGGCAGCACCGGGGTGAATTACGACTTCCGCTTCGTCGATGCCAGCGGCCACAAGGTGGATGAGCTGAGCAGCTGGATAGTGGTGCCGTTTCGCTTCGTCGAGTATCTGCTGATTCTGTCGGCCCTCATGTGGCCGCTCACCTGGCTGCGTGGCCGCTTCGGTCGCTCGCAATGGCTGCCGCCGCCGTCTCGCTGAGGCGCACGTACAACCTGCTTCAAGCCCACCTATTTGCTCTCAACCCTGCTGGCGCCGCGTCGCCGCAAAAGGAAATCGCCATGGATAACCCCTCCCCCGTCATCGGCCAGGCCGAGTCCGGCCATGGCATCGAGCCTCGACGGTCATCACGCCTGCCCATGCGCCTGCTGTTCACGGCGCTGGCGTGCTGTACGGCGAGCCTGATGATCCACTGGCTGATCATGTGGCTGACGCTGGAGCCGGAGTATTTCCAGGCCTATCTGAACAACCTGTGGCAGCTGGCGGCCTATTGGCTCAGCGCCCTGGCGGTCGACGGCTGCAGTGCGCTGCTCCTCGCCCGCTATTACCTGCAGCGCCACGATGTGGTTGATGTGAGCCGCCCGACGCGGCTCATCGCGCTGTTCGTCGGCCTCTACCTGGTGGCCATCTTCGTGGTCGGCCTGCTCTACAACCTGCTGTGGGCGCAGGTATCTCCCTGGTTGTATGAAAATGCCCGCGGCATCTCGCCCACCTTGCTCATGCTGCCGCTGAACCTGGTGTCCTTCATACTGGCGACCCTGCTGCCGCTGTGGCTGAGCCTGCACCTGATGCGCCGCACGGGCCAGTTCCAGAGCGGGCTGACCCAGGTGAGCCGTGGCGAGACCGCGCTGGCCTTCGGCCTGTTGTTCATCGTGCTCTACACCAAGCTGCTGACGCTGCTGCCCACCACGGCCATCAGCCCTTACGGCATGGAGTGGATGCTCGGGCTCAGCACCGCCGTCGGCCTGGTGTACGGGCTGGTGGCGCTGATCGCCGCGCAGCGCTCGCTGCCGGCGCAATTGCCGCAGCTGGCAGTGGGCCGCCTGCTGGCGAGCGTGCTGGTGTGCATGGCGATCTGGCTGCTGGTGGCCGGCGTGCTGGGTTTCGTACTGCTGGTGGCGCTGTATGCCGGCTCGGAGTTTCTGGTGCTGGCGCTGATGGTGCTGTTCGGCGTCCTGCTGCTGGCGCTGCTCTGGCCGCTGACCCTCCTGAGCCTGCGCTGGATCTATCGTCCGCTCGCCGCCTGAGTTGCCGCGGCAACCCACGGTGCGGGACAATCCGCGCCGATTCAGGCCAGCGGATACCCTCACATGCAGCAGCGCACCGTTCTCTTCGACCTCGACGGCACCCTCACCGACCCGCGTGAAGGCATCACCCGCTCGGTGCAATATGCGCTGTCGAAACTGGATATCCACGAGCCCGATCTGGTCGCGCTGGAGCACTTCATCGGCCCACCGCTGCTGCAGTGCTTCATGCATACCTACAGCCTGAGCGAGGCACGCGCCTGGGAGGCGGTGAACCACTACCGCGATCGTTTCCGCGAGGTCGGGCTGTACGAGAACCAGCTGTTCGACGGCGTGATCGAGTTGCTGCAACTGCTGCAGGAGCAGGGCCGCACCCTGTACATCGCGACCAGCAAACCGACGGTGTTCGCCAGCGAGATCGCCCGGCACTTCGATTTCGCCCGTTACTTCAAGGCCATCTACGGCAGCGAACTGGATGGCACGCGCACCAACAAGGTGGAGCTGATCGCCTACCTGCTCGAACAGGAAGGCCTCGATACGGCCGACACGCTGATGATCGGCGATCGCAAGCATGACCTGATCGGCGCCCACAGCAATGGCTTGCAGGCGGTGGCGGTCGGTTACGGATTCGGTAGCCTGGAGGAGCTGAGCGGCGAGCGCCCGGCTCACCATGTGCAGACGCTGGCTCAGCTGCGCCAGGCGTTCAGCGCCTGAAGTGGCGGCGGCGCGAGCCGCTACATCATTCGCGATCCGGTCAGGTCGTTGCGCTGGTAAATCACCTTGCGGCTGCCGCCATCGCAGGTGCCGATCACCATGGCGTCGTCTTCGACCTCTTCGTTGGGCACGATCTCCAACGTGTAGCTGGAAACGCCCGCCGCCTGGATCTTCACTTCGATTTCCTGCTTGAGCTCTTCGCACGACTTGGGCGCCGCCCAGGCGTTGCTGCTCATCACGCCCAGCACCAGCATCACTGCCGTCCATCCTCTCATCACGACCTTCCTCTGCGTCTAGTTGGTTCTGACCCTACTCTGGGACAGCGTCCAGCGCTCGCAGTTGTATAAGCCGTTGCGTTTGCGGCAAAGCCCCCAATTCGGCGACCCGCTGGTAGAACGTCGGCCAGTCGCCGTCGACCTCGGCAAACAGCCTGGCGAATGCCGCCACCCATTGGTCATAGAGCCCGAAGGGCAGCAGCTTGGCATTGTTCAAGGGGCCATTGATCCAGCTGTCGTAGTAGCCCACGCCCTGCCACTGGCTCGCGCGCAACTGTCGATACTCGGCGCGCAGGCGCGCGAATTCGGCCTGCTTGCCGGCACGCATCGCCTCGGCATCCAGGCCACTGGCGTAGAGCGTCTGCAGGCGAGCGCGACTGGCCAGCACCAACGCGGTGAATTGTTCACGCGGCTGCGCACCGAGCTCTCTGGCGGCCGGCAGACCGCGGGCCGCGCGCCATTGCCGCAAACCCTCCTGCTCGACGAACGTGGCGTAGGACTCGTTGAATGCCGTATCGCCGGCCAGGTAATACTGCTGGTGCGCCAGCTCATGGAAGATCACCGCGACCAGGCGCTCGTCGCTCCAGCGCAGCATGGTGTTGAGGATCGGGTCATCGAACCAGCCCAGGGTCGAATAGGCTTCCACGCCGCCCAGGTAGGTATCCAGCCCCTGGGCCTGGAGCAGGGCCGCCGCGCCACGGGCCCGATTCTGCTGGTAGAAGCCGCGATAGGCCACGCAGCCGGCAATCGGAAAGCAGTGCAGCTGCGGTTGCAGCGAGAACTCCTCGGTGGCGAACAGGTTCCACACCACGAACGGCCGCTGCAGGTCGGCGTACAGCCGATAGCTGCGGTTGTCCGGCAGCGCCAGCCTCTCGCTGGCGAAGCGTCGCGCCTGCTGGGAAAGCGCCAGCCGCTCGCGCAGCTTCGCATCGGTGGCCGGATCGTCGATCAGCGCCTGCACCGGCTGCCGCGCGCTCAGCAATTGCAACTGCCCACGGGCCAGTTGCCCGTAGTAATCGACCGTGCTGCAGCCGGTCAGCGCCAAGGCCAGCAGGGGAACCGTCGCGCGGCGCGACAGGTCGACAAGAAAAGAGATGCACTGCTCGAGCATGGCCGTGGTCATGTGAAGGGTGATCGCCTCATCCTACCGCGAAGTCGCGGCCGCTTTGCGCGATACTGCTGCATCCACCGAATCGGCCCATGGGAGATACCTCGATGCGCCAGCCCCTCCTGCTTGCCAGCCTGCTGCTTCTGGGCGCCTGCGCGTCGCCGCTGCCGGCCGCCGACCCGAACATGGCCTGGATCGACCTCAAGGGCGAAGGCATCGACCTGCTCATGGCCGAACGCCTGGATCGCGAGCGGGTCAATGACGGTCGTTATTTCCAGGTGACACCGGGCGCCCATGAGCTGGACATGCGCTATCGCTTCGAGATCGCCGGCGGCGGTGGCTCGTCGATGATCTCCGAGCCACAGGAGCTGACTTGTGACGTGCGCATTCGCTATGACGACTTCAAGGCTGGTCAGCGCTATCGCGTCGAGGCCCGTTCGGCAGCAATGCGTGCCCAGGCGGCGCTCTACGATGCCGACCGCAACGTGTTGGCGCAGGGCAAGAATCTGCGCTGCGGCACTTTTTGATCTGAAGGACTGAGCCGCGCAAGGCGGCTCAGGTCTGGCAGGCGGAAGCCGTTCAGGCTTCCAGCACGGCTTCCAGGGTGATCTCGGCGTTCAGCACCTTGGATACCGGGCAACCGGTCTTGGCGGTTTCCACTGCTTTCTCGAAGGCAGCGCGGTCAGCGCCCGGAATCTTGGCCTTCAGCGACAGATGCACGGCAGTGATGGCGAAGCCGCCGTCCTGCTTGTCCAGAGTGACTTCGGCCTTGGTGTCGATGCTCTCGGCAGTCATGCCCGCCTCACCCAACTCCTTGGACAGTGCCATGGAAAAGCAGCCGGCATGGGCTGCGCCGATCAGCTCTTCGGGGTTGGTGCCGGGCTTGTCTTCGAAGCGGGTATTGAAGCCGTAGGGCTGTTCGGAAAGCACACCGCTCTGGGTGGAAATGGTGCCCTTGCCGTCTTTGATGCCGCCCTGCCAGTGGGCCGATGCTGTCTTCTTCATCTTTACGCTCCTGTTGATAAGGGGTACAGAATTCAGAGAGACAGCAGCCGGGCAAGTTCGAGTTTTTTGCCGGGTGACCGGCTGCTCAGCGCAGGCTGGCGAGGATATCGAAGGCGTGCAGGCGGTCAGCGAAGTCGTAGTGGTCGCAGGTGAAGATCAGCTCGTCGGCCTCGGTCTGCTCGAGCAATACCTCAAGCCGCGCGCGAATCTTCTGCGGCCCGCCGATCACCGCCATGCCCAGGAAGCTGCCCACGGCATCGCGCTCATGGGGCAGCCACAGGCCTTCCATCGACTCCACCGGCGGGCGCTGCACCAGACTCTGGCCGCGGATCAGCGAGAGGATGCGCTGGTAGGCGGAGGTCGCCAGGTACTGCGCCTGCTCGTCGGTATCGGCGGCCAGCAGTGGTACACCGAGCATCACGTAAGGCTTGTCGAGCACCTCGGACGGTTTGAAGGCGTTGCGGTAGACCCTGATCGCCTCGTGCACGTAACGCGGCGCGAAGTGCGAGGCGAAGGCATAGGGCAAACCGCGCTCACCAGCCAACTGGGCGCTGAACAGGCTCGAGCCGAGCAGCCAGATCGGTACGTTGGTGCCGGTGCCGGGCACGGCGATGACGCGTTGATCCGGAGTACGCGGGCCAAGGTAGCGCTGCAGTTCGGCGACATCCTGGGGGAAGTCGTCAGCGCTGCCGGAGCGCTCGCGGCGCAGCGCATGGGCGGTGAACTGGTCGGCGCCTGGCGCGCGGCCCAGACCCAGCTCGATGCGCCCCGGATACAGGGTCGCCAGGGTGCCGAACTGCTCGGCGACCACCAGCGGCGCGTGGTTGGGCAGCATCACCCCGCCCGAGCCCAGGCGAATGCGCGAAGTGCCGGCGGCCAGATAGCCAAGCAAAACAGCGGTGGCCGAACTGGCGATGCCGTCCATGTTGTGGTGTTCGGCGACCCAGAAACGGTTGAATTCCAGCGACTCGACGTGCCGGGCCAGCGCCAGCGAGTTGTGCAGCGCCTGCTGCGGGCTGCCGGTGTCGCGGATCGGCGCCAGGTCGAGAACGGAGAAAGGAAGTTTCGCGAGTGCGGACATGAGAAAACCCTTGCTGATGGATAACGCCGAGGCCTTACCCGAGTAAAACAGTAGGTCTTATCCTACGCCTCCCAACCGGCTCAGGCCAACTCGTGACAAATCGCAGGCAGTAAAAAGCCGGCTGCGCAGAGGCTGCGAGCCGGCTTCGAACCATCGTCATCAATTGCGCTGGTAGACGATTTCCTTGGTGTCGCCACCGCAGGTGCCGACCACCTGGCGATCGGTCACGCTGCCTTTGTCGACGATTTCCAGGGTGTAGGACGCAACACCATTGGCCTGGATCTTCGCATCGATCTCGCCTTTGAGCTCTTCGCAGTCCTTGGCCGCGAAAGCCGAACCAGCGAGTGCCATCAGGCCTGCTGCAAACAACACTTTCTTCATCACAAACGCTCCCTCGTACCAGTGAACAACGCCGGGTGCCTAAAATTGTCCCGACTCAATAAAGCCGCAGATCGCCGTTATGGCAAGTACCTGCGGCTGCCCAGGCCCGCGATCAGCTGTTGGCGACGCGGAAGCCGACTTTCAGAGTGACCTGATAGTGAGCCACCGCGCCATCGGCGATGTGACCACGGGTTTCGGTGATTTCGAACCACTCCAGATGCCGGATGCTCTTGCTGGCCTCGGCCAGGGCATTGTTGATGGCATCTTCGATACTCGAGGTGGACGAGCCAACCAGCTCGACCTTCTTGTAAGTGTGATGATCCGACATATCCGCCTCCAGGGCTGTGAATTAAGGTGGGCTGATCGCCCTTAATCAATCAGTCACTGGAGAGCGCTGCTAAGTTCAGGTTTTTGTGGTGCGCCATGCCGATGACGATTGCCGGCATTTGCCAATGAACTTTAGAATGAGAAACATTAGCACCCTTTACGGAACGTCACGCTGTGCGCAGCCATTCCAACGCGCTAGGTTTTTTCTTCAGCGATCATCATCGCTGGTTGGTGCAATACGTCCAGCGCCAGTTGCGCAACCGGGCCGATGCCGAAGACACCGCCGCCGAGACCTTTTGCCAGATGCTCAACGCGCGCGTCGACCCGGCGAGCATCGAGCAGCCGCGCGCGTTTCTGTCGACCATCGCGCGCCGCTTGATCTTTGACCGTCACCGCCGTAAACGCCTGGAGTTGGCGTACCTGGAGCGCCTGGCACAAGTGCCCGAGGCGCTGATGCCCTCACCCGAAGAGCGCCTGCTGCTGCTCGAGGCTCTGGATGCCATCGACCAGGCCCTCGATGGGCTGCCACTGGTGGTCAAGAGAGCCTTCCTGTATAGCCAGCTCGACGAACTCAGCTATGTCGAGATTTCCCGACGCCTGGCCGTGTCCGAACGTACGGTGAGCCGCTATATGACCCAGGCGCTGCGTCAGTGCTACCTGAGCGCCATGCAACCATGAGCGAGGCTCCACTCGGGCGCGCTGCAGAAGAGGCCATCGCCTGGATGGTACAGCTGCGCGCCGGTACCCCGAGCGTTCGGCAAAAAGCGCGTTTCGAGGCCTGGCTGGCCAGCGATACGGCGCATCAGCAGGCCTGGGCTCAATTGCAACGCGGCCTGGGCGGTCATTACGAACGGGTGCGCCAGGCGCCCGGCCACCTGCGCGATAGCCTGCTGCATAGCGAACCCAACCGTCGTGACCTGTTGCGCGGGCTGGTCGGCCTCGGCCTGCTTGGCGGCAGCCTGTGGCTGGCGGCGCGCAGCGATCCCGGTCGCGTCCTGCTGGCCGATCTGCGCACTGGCCGCGGCGAGCGACGTACCCTGACCCTGAGCGACGGCAGCCAATTGACCCTCAATGCCGACAGTGCAGTCGACCTCGACCTGCGCGCGCAGCATCGTCTGCTGCATTTGCGCCAGGGAGCGCTGCTGGTTCAGGTGGCCGCCGACCCGGCGCGGCCGTTCGTGGTTCGTACCTCCCACGGCGAAGCGCGCGCGCTGGGCACACGCTTGATGGTCGAACGCCAAGCCGAGTCGAGCCGCGTGGTAGTTCTGCAGCACTCGGTGCGTGTCTCGCAACCCACGGGGCACCATCTTGACCTGCAGGAGGGCCAGGCCGCCGCGCTGCAACCGACAGGCATCAGGCGCCTGGCAGGCGACCAGCGTTATCGCGCCGATTGGCTGCAGGGACAACTGAGTGTGCTCGACGAGCCGCTGGAGACGGTGATCGACGCATTGCGCGCCTATCGCAGCGGCCTGCTACGGCTCGCTCCGCAAGTACGGCAATTGCGTGTCCAGGGTGTTTTCCCGTTGGACGACAGCGACCGCACACTGGCAGCGCTGGCCGAAACCCTGCCACTAAGGATAGAGCGCTATGGCCCCTGGCTGACCCTGATCGGCCCCCGCGGTTAATCCGCCAGATAACGAATGAATATCCTTCGCATCCGTGTCCGGTTTTCATATCTCGTTGCACCTCTCTCCTGACGACCTCACTTTTCAGGAGAATCCCCGTGTTCAAACCCTGGCCTCTCGCCCTGGCTATCGCACTGACCTCAGGGCTGCCGATGGCAATCGCCCATGCCGAGTCAAACCTTCAGCAACAACTGCTGAACTTCGAACTGCCGGCTGCTGGTCTGGGCACCACCCTCAATGCCATCGCCCGCCAGAGCGGCCAGGTCATGTCGCTCGACCCTGCGCTGGTGGCCAACAAACGGGCACCGGCCATCGTCGGCGCGATGAGCACGCTGCAAGCCCTGCAACGTGCGCTGGGCGACAGCGGCTTGCAGGTAATAGTCACCAGCAGTGGCGCGTTCAGCGTGGTGCCGGCAGTGCAGGCACAGGGAGCACTGGAACTGGGCGCCACCAACATCAACGGCATGGGGCTCAGTGAGGTCACCGAAGGCTCGGGTTCCTACACCTCCGGCGCGGTCACGCTCGGCAAGACAGCGCGGTCGCTGCGTGAAACGCCCCAGTCGGTCACCGTGGTAACCCGCAAGCTGATGGATGACAAGAACCTGGTGACCCTCGATCAGGTGATGGCCCAGACCCCTGGCATAACCCGCGCCAATCGCGGCTACGGCAACCACCATTTCAGTTCCCGCGGCTTCGACCTCAGCGATGAGAGCTACATGGTCGACGGTGTACCCGGCCTGGCCTATGGCTACACCGGCCTGATGGTGCCTGACATGGCCCTGTTCGACCGCGTGGAAGTCCTGCGTGGCGCCTCCGGACTGCTGGTCGGCGCGGGCAACCCCGGCGGCGCGGTGAACCTGGTGCGCAAGCGACCGACCGCCGACCCGCGCTTCACCGTCATGACGCGTGCCGGATCCTGGGACAACTACCGCCTGGATCTGGACGCCAGCGGCCGCCTCAATCCGCAGGGCAGCCTGCGCGGCCGTCTGGTCGCCGCCTACGAAGACCGTGGCTACTTCACCGACGTCACCACCTCCAAAAGGCCGCTGCTGTACGGCATCGTCGAAAGCGACCTGAGCGACAGCACCACGCTGGCCCTGGGGCTGCGCCGCCAGACGCTGCGCACCGATGGCTACAGCGTGCTGGGCCTGCCAACCAACCCGGATGGCAGCAATCCACACTTGAAACGCTCGACCTACCTGGGGCAGGACTGGACCAAGATGCAGACCCGCGTCGATGAGGTGTTTGCCGACATCACCCAGCGTTTCAACGACAGCTGGACCGGCAAGCTGGCGCTGTCGCACACCGAGAGCAGCTACAACCGCAGCGCCATCGAATGGAGCGCCGAGGACTCCCTGCAGTACGCCGTGGCAGGCGGCCCGCAGGTCAACGACATCAGTTACCACAAGTTCGACGCCACCTCCAACGCCGCCGACGGCCACCTGGACGGCGAGTTCGAGGCCTTCGGCCTGACCCATAGCCTGACGGTGGGCGCCAACTGGTCAAGGCGCAAGCTGAACGACAAGGACGCCACGGTACGCCTGGACAGCCCCTTACCGCTCAACGTCTTCGCCCCCAGCCACGACAACGTGCCTGAACTCGCGCGCCAGGGCTGGGACGCCAGGAACGACACCTTCGAAACCCAGTACGGCACCTACCTGAACACGCGCCTGCGCGCTACCCAGGACCTGAGCTTCGTGCTCGGCGCGCGCCTGAGTTGGTACAAGACCGAGGCGTGGAACGACGACAGCGTGTCGGTCAACGAGCAGAAACACGAATTCACTCCATTCGTGGGCGCGATCTACGATCTGGACGAGCAATGGTCGGTCTACGCCAGCTACGCTGACGTGTTTCTGCCGCAGGCCGATTACCGCACGGTATCCGGTAGCCTGCTCGATCCTTCGGTGGGTTCCAACTACGAGACCGGCCTCAAGGGCGAGCTGTTCGACAAAAGCCTGAACCTGTCCTTCGCGCTGTTCTACATCGAGCAGCAGGACGTGGCGGTACGCGACATGCAAAACGACGGCGCCTGCCCAAGTGACCCGGCCGGCCGCTGCTGGCTCAACGGTGACGGCATCAATCGCAGCAAGGGTTTCGAGGCCGAGGCCAGCGGGGAACTGCTGCCGGGCCTGCAGGTGGCGGCCGGCTACACCTTCAACACCACCCGCCAATCGAGTGGCGGGCCGATCTCGGCGCAAACCCCCAAGCACATGCTGCGTCTCAACACTAACTACACGCTGCCCGGTGCCTGGAGCCGCGCGAGTGTCGGCGCTGGCGTGTCGGCCCAGAATGGCTACCACGATGCCTACAACGGGGTGAGCAACAGCGGACGAGCGATCTTCGACGCCCGTGCGGCCTACCAGCTCGACCCGCACTGGACGGTGGGCATCGATGTGCAGAACCTGCTGGACCGCAAGTATTTCGCGTCGACCGGCTACTGGACGCGTGGCACCACCTACGGCGAACCGCGCAGTTACATGCTCACGCTAAGAGGCGACTTCTGACCCGCGCATGCGCCCCTGCCCCGGCAGATCTGCGACCGACAAACGCCTGTCCGAGGTGCTTGTCGATCGCGACACCGCGGATGGTCATGCGCTGCGCTATACGCAACGGTGGTTGCCAGCACAATGCCCCGGCGGCCCAGCTCGTTGATACAGGTGGTGAACGCCTCACTGACGAACAGGCCCTTGCGCCCGGTCTCCGGGTGCACGCGAATCGGTACGGGCAGCGCCTCGAGGCCTGCCGAGCAGTTGGCCAAGGGCCTGGCCGATGCGTTCGAATACGGTGGTCATAGGTCTTTATCTATTCAGGCCCGCTCAGCAGTCAGTTCCAAGATGCGAAGCGCTTCTGCAGCACACGCAGCCCGAGCTCGATGGCCAGGGCGATACCGGCGATCAGCAGGATGCCGACCACCACCACGTCGGTGGCGAGGAACTGCGCAGCGGACTGCACCATGAAACCCAGGCCCTGATTGGCAGCGATCAGCTCGGCAGCCACCAGCGTCGACCAGCCGACGCCAAGGGCGATGCGCAAACCGGTGAGAATGTCCGGCAACGCGCTGGGCAGAATCACGTGGCGCACCACCTGCAGACGGCTGGCGCCCAGGCAACGCACCGCCTGGATGCGCGCTTTGTCGACGCGGCGCACGCCGCCCACGGTGGCGATCAGCAGCGGCGCGAACAACGCCAGGTAGATGAGCAGCACCTTGGACAACTCGCCGATGCCGAACCAGATCACCATCAACGGCAGGTAGGCCAAAGGCGGAATGGGCCGGTAGAACTCCACCAGCGGGTCGAGCGCGGCGTTGAGCGTCGGGTTCAGACCCATGGCGATGCCCAGCGGCACGGCGGTGATCACCGCCGCCAGCAGGGCCATCAGCACGCGCCATAGGCTGGTGCTCAGATGCTGCCACAGGGTGGCGTCCAGGTAGCCGTCGTGCAGCAAGCCCTTGAGCGCCACCAGCAGTTGCTCGGGCGCCGGCAAGAAGATGGTGTCGATCCAGCCCAGGTGCGTGGCCAGCCACCACAGGCTCGCCAGCGCGGCCAGGGTGCCGAAGGCGGCCACGCGGCGGCGGTCGAGGCCGATGGCAAGGCGGCGACGGCGGACGTTCAGAGTGCTGCGTAGCGCTTCAGTAGGCATGGTCGGCGGGCTCCTGCAGGAAAATGTCGAGCAACTCCTGGCGCAACTGCGCGAAGGCGGGATCGCCCTTGATCGAACGTACGGGCTCGCCGGCGGTGTAACGGCGCGCGAACGGCAACTGCCGGCGCAGCACCGCGCGAGCGGGCGGGCCATCCAGCACGATCAGGTCGGTGGCCAGGAACAGCGCCTCGTCGACGCTGTGGGTGATCAGGAACAGGCCCTTGCCGGTGCGCTTCCAGACGTCGAGCAGCAGCACCTGCATGCGCTCACGGGTCAGTGCATCCAGGGCGCCGAAGGGCTCGTCGAGCAACAGGAAATCCGGGTCGACCGCCAGCGCCCGGGCCAGGCCGAGGCGCTGACGCTGTCCGCCGGACAGCTCGCCGACCTGATGGTGGGCATGGCTGGCCAGGCCGACCAGCTCCAGCACTTGCAGCGCCCGCGCATGGCGCTCGGCCTTGCTCAGGCCGCGCAGGCGCAGGCCCAGGGCGACGTTGTCGAGGGCATCGAGCCAGGGCATCAGCGCGTCGTCCTGGAAGACCACGCCGCGCTCGCCGCCCGGGCCTTGCAGGGTTTTACCGTCGATATGCACACGGCCGCTGCCCGCTGGCTGAAAACCGGCCAGCACGTTGAGCAGGCTCGACTTGCCGCAGCCCGACGGGCCGAGCACGACCACCGACTCACCCTTGTCGATCTGCAGGTCGAAGTTATCCAGGATCACCTGCGCCTCACCGCGGCGCTCGAAACTCAGGCTGACCCGCTCGGCATTCAGTCGGCTCATGGTCGACTCCTCAATTAAAAAAGCCCCTCCGAAGAGGGGCAAACCTGTCGTGAAGGTGATTCGGGTTCACTGCGCCTTGGGCACGTACTCGGCACTCACGTAGGGCGAGTAGTCCGGCAGGACGGCGGGAATGCGCTTCTGTTCCTTGAGGAATTCAGCCGTGCGTGCGGTGGCCTTGGCGGTGCCGCCGCCCAGCAGCTCGGCGCTCACCTGCTGCTGCGCGTTGGGGTAGGTCGAGCCGGCCAGCAACTCGGGAATGTCGGCGGCGTTGGCGCCGATCAGCTTGGCGATCTTTTTGGCCTGCTCGGAGTCGGCGGTCCACTTGGCGGCGTTGGCCTGGTAGTCGGCAAAAGCGTCCAATGTCACGCCGGCGAACTCGGCGAGCACCTCGGGGTGCTTCTCGGCGAAATCCTTGCGAGCGACCCACACCTCGAAGGTGGGCGCGCCCCACTTGCCGACTTCGGCGGCATCGGTCAGTACCTTGCCGCTGCGCTTGATCTCGCCCAGGGCCGGCGACCAGACGAAAGCGCCATCGATGTCACCGCGCTTCCAGGCCGCGTTGATCTCGGCGGGGTTGAGGTTGACGATCTTCACCTTGCTCGGGTCGATGTTCCAGTGCTTGAGGGCACCGAGCAGACTGTAGTGGGAGGTGGACACGAACGGCGTGGCGATGGTCTTGCCAACCAGCTGCTCGGGTGTGTCGATGCCGCTGCCGTTGCGTACCACCAGCGCCTCGGCGGCGTTGATCTGCGCCGCGACCAGGAAGGTCACCAGCGGCAATTTTCGCGAGGTGGCCGCAGCCAGAGGGCTGGAGCCGAGGTTGCCGATCTGCACGTCGCCGGACGCCAGGGCGGTCACCACTTCGGGGCCGGAATTGAAGCGTCGCCAGTCGAGCTTCTCGCCGATGGCTTTCTCGTAGGCACCGTCGGCCTGGGCGACCTTGGACGGGTCGACGCCGGTCTGGTAGCCAATCACGATATCGGCCGCCTGGGCCTGCAGGCTGGTGGCAGCCACGACGGCGAGCAGCAGGGTCTTTAAGGCATGTTTCATGAGCAACTCCTCGCAATGGGCACCGAGCCGTCCCGGCTGCCTGCGCCTCAGTGGCGCTGTTGCGAGAAATTTATGGTTATAAAAAATATCCTTCCAATAACATTTAATGATTAGCTTAGAGCCGCCTGTCACAGCCGCGAGCCAGAGCGCCAGCGCTTGCACAAGACAACGCCGATCACAGCAAAAGGCGCCGATAGCCGGACCTCGATCACCCGGTCGTCAGCCACTTGGGCTTGCTCCGCCCAGGCAGTAGAATCCGCCGTTTTTCCAGGCGATCACGACCATGCAACCAGGTAACTCCCCGCGTAACGGCGAACTGATCTACGGCCTCGAAGACCGCCCGCGCCCGCTGGTGGCCATCCTCGCCGCCCTGCAACACCTGCTGGCGATCATCGTGCCGATCGTCACGCCGGGCCTGTTGATCTGCCAGGCGCTAGGCGTGTCAGCCCGCGACACCAACCTGATCGTATCCATGAGCCTGGTGATTTCCGGCATCGCCACCTACGTGCAATGCCGCCGCTTCGGGCCGCTGGGCGCGGGCCTGCTGGTGGTGCAGGGCACCAGCTTCAACTTCGTCGGCCCGCTGATCGCCGGCGGCGCGCTGATGGTCAAGCAGGGCACGCCGGTGGAAGGCGTGATGGCGGCGATCTTCGGCGTGGTGATCGCCGGCTCGTTCGTGGAGATCGGCATCTCTCGCATTTTGCCGTTCGTGAAGAAGCTCATTACGCCGCTGGTGACCGGCATCGTGGTGCTGATGATCGGCCTGACGCTGATCAAGGTCGGCCTGATCAGCATGGGCGGCGGCTATGGCGCGATGGCCAATGGCACCTTCGCCAACGGCGAGAACCTGCTGCTGTCCGGCGTGGTGCTGGCGGTGATCGTGGTGCTCAACCGCATCCCGGTGGTGTGGATGCGCAGTTGCGCCATCGTCATCGCCCTGCTGGTCGGCTACGCGCTGGCCGGCTACCTGGGCCGCCTGGACTTCACCGGCATGCACCAGGCCGAGCTGTTCCAGGTGCCGACGCCGCTGCATTTCGGCCTGGGCTTTTCGTGGAGCCTGTTCATCCCGATGCTGGTGATCTACCTGGTGACGTCCCTGGAAGCCATCGGCGATGTCACCGCTACCAGCAAGGTGTCGCGCCAGCCGGTGGAAGGCCCGCTGTGGATGCAACGCATCAAGGGCGGCGTGCTGGTCAACGGCGTCAACTCGCTGCTGGCCGGCGTGTTCAACACCTTTCCCAGCTCGATCTTCGCCCAGAACAACGGGGTGATTCAGCTGACCGGCATCGCCAGTCGCCACATCGGCGTGTGGATCGCCATGGTGCTGGTGATTCTCGGCCTGTTCCCGGCCGTAGCCGGCGTAATCCAGGCCGTGCCCGAGCCGGTGCTCGGCGGTGCAGCGATGGTCATGTTCGGCGCCGTGGCGGCCTCGGGCATCAACATCCTCGCCGGCATCGAGCTGGACCGCCGCGCGCTGCTGATCATCGCCGTGTCCCTGGCCCTCGGCCTTGGCGTTTCCCAGGTACCGGAGTTCCTCGCCCACATGCCGGCAGCGCTGCGCAACGTGCTGGAGTCCGGCGTGGCCACTGGCGGCATCTGCGCGCTGGTGCTCAACTGGTTCCTGCCGGAGAGCGCGGCCAAGGCCGAACGCCACGACTAAGAATCTGTGGCCCGTTACCGCCAGGGTGCAGGCAACCCTGGCGAACTGCCGTCAGCGCAGCTTCTCCAGCATCTGGTAGTACCACATGCCCGCCGCCAGCATCGGGTTGCCGAGCTGGTCGCCCAGGGGCACCTTGATGTGCTTGCAGGCGGCGAAGGTGTCGAACTGCTCCAGGTCGCCGGTGATCGCCTTGGCCATGATCTCGCCCATGATGTGACTGGTCGCCACGCCGTGGCCGGAATAGCCCTGGCAATACCAGACGTTGCCGGACAGCTTGCCCAACTGCGGGATGCGGTTCATCACGATGCCCATGGCGCAACTCCACTGGAAGTCGATCGGCACGCCCTTGAGCTGCGGGAAGGTGCGCTCGATGCACGGCCGTAGCTCGCCGGCGATATCCCGTGAATCACGCCCCGAGTAATTGGCGCCACCGCCGAACAGCAGGCGGCCATCGCTGGTCAGGCGGTAATAATCGAGCACGAAGCGGCAGTCGTACACCGCCAGATCCTGCGGGTTGATCTCGCGGGCCAGTTCGCCTAGCGGCGCGGTGGTAACGATGCCACCCATGGCCGGAAAGATCAGGCCCTTGAGCTGGCGACGCTCCAGCTTGTGGTAGACGTCGCCGGCCAGCAGCACCTGCTTGGCCTCGATGCGCCCGCCCGTGGTGACCACCGCCGGACGCGGGCCGTGGATGATCTCCAGCACCTCGGAACGCTCGAAGATCAGCGCGCCCAGGCTTTCGGCAGCCCTGGCCTCGCCGAGGCACAGGTTGAGCGGGTGCAGGTGCATGTTGCGGGTGTTCTTCAGCGCGCCGCAGTACAGGTCGCTGCCCAGTTGCGCCCGTACGCCGGGGGCGTCGAGCAGGCTGACATCGTCCGCCATGCCGCGGCGCAACGCCTCATCGTAGGTCGCCTTGAGCTCGTCCAGATGGCTGGCTTTCATCGCGGTATGCAGATGGCCGTATTTGAGGTCGCAGGCGATGCCATACCTGGCCACCCGGCGCTCGATGATCGCGTGGCCGCGCCAGCGCAGCTGCCAGATGAAGTCGTCCACGGCCTCGCCCAGGGTGTTGCGCATCTGCCTGCGCATGGCTTCGTCGCCGGACAGGCTGCCGGTGACCTGGCCGCCGTTGCGCCCGCTGGCGCCCCAGCCGACCTTGTGGGTTTCCACCACGGCGACCTTGAGGCCGCGCTCGGCCAGCTCCACCGCCGTGGCGATGCCGGTGAAGCCACCGCCGATGATGGCCACGTCTACGGTCACGCTGCCCTGCAGCGTCGGGTAGTCGCTCTCGAAATTCAGCGACGCCGAGTAGTAGGACGGCGCGCGTACGGCAGCGGGTTTGGCGGATTGATTGCTTGCGTTCATTGCATGTCCTTGAGGTGCGTTCACACCGATGAAATCGGTCATCGCGGCTGAAGCCACTCCCACGGAACATGCGTCCCCTGTAGGAGCGGCTTCAGCCGCGATCCTTTCGAATGGCGGCCCTTAAGCGTTGCTCAGGTACCAGCGCCAATCCTGCTCACCGACCTCGCCCATGAACTGCCGGTATTCGGCGCGCTTGATCGCCAGGTACACCTTGAGAAACGCGTCGCCAAAGGCCTCGCGGGCCCACTCGGAGTGCTCCAGCGCCTGGATCGCCGCCGACCACTGGGTAGGCAGGCGCTCGGTGGCCTGGGCGTAGCCGTTGCCCTCGACCGGCGCCCCGGGATCCAGCGCTTCGCGGATGCCTCGGTGAATCCCGGCCAGAATCGCTGCGGCGGCAAGATAGGGGTTGGCATCGGCGCCGCAGATGCGGTGCTCGATGTGCCGGGTACCCGCCGGGCCACCGGGCACGCGCAGGCTGACGGTGCGGTTATCCACACCCCAGGTGGGCGCCAGCGGCGCATAGCTGTTGGCCTGGAAGCGTCGGTAGGAATTGGCGTTGGGGCAGAACAGCAGCAGCGAGTCGAGCAGGCTGGCGAGCATGCCGCCGACCGCCTGACGCAACAGCGGCGTGCCGGCCGGATCCTCGCTGGCAAACAGATTCTCGCCCTGCCCGTCGGCCAGGCTCACATGCATGTGCATGCCGGTCCCGGCGATCTCGGCGAACGGCTTGGCCATGAAGCAGGCCTGCATGCCGTGGGCATGGGCCACGCCCTTGACCAGGCGTTTGTAGCGCACCGCCTGGTCCATGGCCGCGAGTGCCGGGCCGTGCTCCAGGGTGATCTCCACCTGGCCGGGGGCGTACTCGGAAATCGCCGTGCGTGCCGGGATGCCCTGGGCCTTGCAGGCCGCATAGAGATCCTTGAGAAACGGCTCGAGCTGCTCCAGCTCGCGCAAGCCGTAAACCTGGGTCTGCCGCGGACGACTACCGTCGGCGTCCAGGGCCGGCTGCGGGCGCCCCTGGGCGTCGCGTTTCTGGTCGAGCAGGTAGAACTCCAGCTCGCAGGCCATCACCGGGTGATAACCCTCGGCTTCGAGCTGCTCGATCACGCGGGTCAGCAACTGGCGCGGGTCGGCCGGGGTGGCCGGCAGGCCTTCGCTGGGGTGCATCGACACCTGCACGGCCGCGGTGGGGATCTGCCGCCAGGGCAGGCGCACCAGGCTGCAGGGCAATGGGTAGGCACGGCAGTCGATGTCGCCGACCTCCCAGACCAGGCCGGTGTCCTCGACATCTTCGCCCTGGATGGACAAACCGAGCATGGTGCTCGGCAGCGGCCGCCCGCTCTGGTACAGCGCCAGCAGTTCCTCGCGGTGCAACAGCTTGCCGCGCGGCACGCCATTGGCATCGAGGATGAACAGTTCGATCAATTCGATATCGGGGTTAGCGGCCAGGAAATCCTGGGCTTCCTGCACAACTGCGAAAGTCGTCATCGCGCACTCGCTTGCGCCAGTCAGGCGCTCGATGTCCGCACGGCCGGCTCGCTGTTCGAACCGGCGCACAGGCAGACAAATGGGTATCAGCGGCTGCGGACATGGCGCAGCCATCGGATTCAGCGGGCGGAGAGAACGTCCGGCGGGCGGGCGTGGCGGCAATGCCAGAGCGCCCAGAAGGCGAGGATCTGCGGCAGCGCCGTGGGTTCGGGCGCCCGCCCCCGCGAGCGCAAGGCTGGCAGGGCAAGAGCGTGGGCAAGGCTGCAGACCGGAATAGACATGCCAGCGAGGCTCGCACGCCGCGACAGACAGGTTAAATCGTTATTGGCGCACCTTCAGGTAGCCAGCGGCTAAACATAGCGCTCACGGCTCCGGCCTGTAACCCAGCCGCAAGCCGCCCCAATGCTTGCCCTGCACATGGATCGGCACCGACAGGTCGTGCATCAGTTCGCCGGTGTCGCGCATGTAGGTCTGCAGCAGCACGCGCTGTTGGTGGCTGCCGCAACGAATGCCGGTGCGGTCGTTGAACAGTCGCTTGCTGCGGCTTTTCACGGTGTCCACGGCGCGATCGCCGGTGGGCGGATGGTTGAAGGCCTGGTTGTGGGTCGGCACGTAGCCTTCCGGCGTGGTGGCGATGGCGAACACCAGGCCTTCGTGGCGCTTGAGCAGCGGTTCCTGGATGGCCGGCAGCACACCATCGGCGTAGCTGTCGAAGCGCGTGCGGAACTTGGCCGGGAACGTATCGAGGATCGGCTGGTACTGGCGGTCGAACAGGTCCGCGAGGCTGATGCGCCCGGCCTGGATGTCGGCCTCGAACTGCCTGGCAATCGCGGCGGCGCCCTCCAGGGCGAGGTCGTAGATGCGCTGGTGGTAGTCGTCGAGCCCGACGCTGGCCAACTGCTCGCTGACGCTTTCCGCCTGGCCGACCAGTTGCTCGGCGGCCTTGCCCAGCTGGCGGGTCTGGTCTTCGCTGCTGCGCACGTCGCCGCGCAGTTGCTCGACCGCCACCAGCAGCTCGGCCAGATGCCCGTGGTTGCTCGCCGTACCGGCGCTGATCTGCTCGACCTGAGCATCGACATCGGCGGCCAGGTCGGCGATGCCGCGCAATTGCTCGCCGGTGAACTCGATCTGCCGGGCGGCCGCTTCCAGCTCCTCGGCCTGCTGCTGGATATGGCTGACCACCGCCGCACTCTGCTGACGGATGTCGGCGACCATCTGCCCCACCTCACCGGTAGCACTGGCGGTACGCCCGGCCAGGCTGCGCACCTCGTCGGCGACCACCGCGAAGCCGCGCCCCTGCTCACCGGCGCGCGCGGCCTCGATGGCGGCATTGAGCGCCAGCAGGTTGGTCTGGCTGGCGATGGACTGGATTACCTGGGTGACCTGCTCGATCTGCTCGGTGCGCGCCCCGAGGCCATCGATCAATTCGCGGCTGGCGGCGGCCTGGGTGCTGAGCTGCTGCATGCGCGCGATGGCTTGCTGCAACTCGCTCTGACCTGTGGCGCTGCTGGCGCGCACCGTCTGCGCGGCACCCAAGGTCTGACCGGCGCGTTCGGCATTGCTCTGCTCGGTGCGGGTCACGGCGCGAGCGCCTTCACTGATCTGCTCGACCGCCGCCAGCTGCGACTGCAGCTTGCCGGACAATTGCTGCACAGTGAACGCCACCTGGGCGGCGGACAGCGCGTTATGGCAGGTATGTTGCGACAGGCTCTGGCTAAGCGCGTCCAGCGAGGTTGCAGGAGCGGCTGTAGAGGCCACTACAGCCGGTCGCCGCCAGGGGCCGAACCAGGGCCACAGGGCCAGCGCCAGCAGGGCGATGGCGGCGATATGAACCGGCAGCTGCACTTGGTACCAGACCACCAGCAGGGCCAGCAGGCCGAGTAGGTGCAAGGCCGGCGCGAGCCGATCACGAGTCATTCCAGCATCCATGGCGAACCTCGTCGTTCTTATTGTGAGGTGATGCGAGCGCTAGGCTCTAGCAGCACAGCAAGGTGCCCCTGTTCAGTACATCGGCCGTAGGGGACAAATCCGTAGGCCGAAAACCAATCCGGTCAGTTGATCACCCCATGAGGTGCTACGCCATGGCACTTTGGTAGCAGAGCGACGGTCGCGCTCAGCGTTCGAGGCGGTGGCGCTTGACGAAGGCGCGGTCGAAGTAGTCCTTGCAGCGCCCGTACAGTTGGCCGCCGGCGCTCCACTGCTGCCAGCCCAGCAGCGCGCCGCCGTCACCGCTGGCCAATAGCAGTGGGCGTTGGCCACGCGCCTTGTAGTCACGCAGCGCGCCGCCGCGCAGGGCCGCCGCCAGGTTGGCGGCGAGCACCGGCACCTGGCGCATCGAATACAAACCGCTCTTGCGCACGCCGGGCAGGTTGGCGCAATCGCCGACCGCGAACACTTGCGGGTGGGAATGACTTTGCAGCGTAAGTGCGGTGTGCACGAAACCGTCGCCATCGCAGCTCAGGCCGCTGGCCGCGATCCAAGGCAGCGCCTGAGCGCCACTGGCCAGCAACAGGCGGCCGCCATGCCACACGGAAGCCTCACCGCTGATCAGGCAGTTGCCGTCGATGCGGCTGATTGGGCAATGCTCGCGCACCTGCACGCGGCGCATGCGCAGATGGCCCCAGGCGCGCATACGCAAACCGGCGCAGTGGCCGGCCAACAGCGGCTCACCGCAGAACAGCGCCAGCTGCGGCACCTGGTCGGCGAGCGCCAGGGCCATCTCCACCCCCGCCACGCCGCCGCCGAGAATCGCCAGCGGCTGCGGGTCGCGCCGCCAGGCCTGCCAGCCGGTGATGAAGTGATCCACGGGCTTCACCGCCAGCACGTCCATTGCCTCGCCCTCGCGTGGTGGACAGGCGACCCGGTCACCCACATTGAGCGACAGCCAGTGCCCCTGCAGTACGCGACCGTCTTCCAACGTCAGTTGACGAGTCGCGGCGTCCAGCGCGGCAACGGGGGCGACGATCAGCTCGACCTGCGCGGCCTGGCACAACGCGCCCAGGCCGATCTGGCAATCCTGCGGCGAATAGCGGCCACCGACCAGCCCCGGCAACATGCCGGCGTGCCAGGTGTGCTCGGCACTGGCCACCAGGGCGATGCGACCCGCTGGCCGCTCGATCAGCGCCCAGCGTCGCAGAACCCCGAGATGGGCAGGGCCTGCGCCTACCAGCAACAGATCGTAGTCAGTCATCTACACCGATATCCTTGAGAATCTGGGAGCGATTTGCAGCCGCCTGTGGGCATGCACAGCGAGCTTTGACCGAAATAGCCGCACAATGATCCCACCGCCGAAGGGGTTGGCGGAGCATGGCGGCAGCAGGCCGCTTCGAGCAAGTGAAGAGACGCTTGCGGCGGGTTTTCGACACATTTTTGCTGCGGTTAATACCCGTTTTTCAGGCCGCCGAGGCCTGCGCCGGCAAACGCTCCAACAAACCCGGATCGATGCGCAGCAAGCGCACGCAGCGGGCATCGCGAAGCTGCTCGCTGGGCCGTTGCGCCTGCTCGAGCGCCAGCACCTGCCCGGTCAGATTGAGCACCAGCGCCTCACGGGAAAACACGCCGCTGTTCAGGCTGTAATAGGCGGCCACCAACTCACGCAAGCCGAACGGCAGGCGCCAGCGGATGCGCAAGGCTGAACCGAAGCCGGCAGCACGCTGGCCAATGGCCTGGTCAATCTGCGCATCGCTCAGGCTGCCGCCGGCGTCCTGCCAGTCCTGCATGCAGCGCAGCAAGGCCAGTTCGCCGATGTTATGCAGCAAGCCGGCGGTGTAGCAGAGCTCGGCATCCAGCGACAGCTCGCTGGCTAACCAATGGGCGACCTCGGCGCTGCGTTGGGCCGCAGCCCAGGTACGCACGCCGCGCTCGGCCAGGCGCGGGTCGCTGAGCCGCGCATTGCGCTGCACGGAAAGCCCCAGCACCAGGTTCAGGGTACGCGCCACGCCCAGACGCGGCAGCGCCTGGGCCAGGGTCTGACAGGGCGAGCCGTTGTGGTGGGCGGCGCTGTTGGCCGCGGCAATCAGGCAGGCGGTGATCTGCGGGTCGCGGGCGAACACCTGCTCCAGCTCGCGCAGGCTCGGCTCGCTGCTGTTCAGGTACTGGCTGACCGAGTCGCGCACCGAGGCCAGCAGCGGCGCGCCCTGCCCTTCTTCGCGCATGGCATCCAGGTAATCCTCCAGCCGGTTCACCAGCAGCGGGCGAATCGGGCACAGCAACTCTTCCCCGTCGGCAAGCAGCAGGCTGGCCAAGCGCTTGCGCAGCGCCTCGGCATTGAAGGGTTTGGCCAGGTAGGCGGTAGGTGCCAGCGGCTTGGCGGCGCGCACGCTGTTGGCATCCAGGCGGCCGCTGATCAGGATGAACGGCAGCGCCGGCGTACGCGGGTGACGACGTAGCTGGCGCAGCAGCTCAAGGCCATCTACGCCCGGCAGTTCGCTGTCGGCGATCACCAGTTCAGGCAGGCGTCGCTTGCAGCGCGCCATGGCCGCCTGGCCGTCGGCGACGCGAATCACCACGGCGTCGCACCGCACGTTGAGCACCAGTTGTTCGAGCAGATCCGCCGTCCAGGGGTCGGTATCGGCGATCAGCACTTCTGGAGCGGGCACCGCTTCAGCCATCAGAAAACCTCGGAACATCAACACAGGGCAGCGCCTGAGTATAGACAAGGCCGCGGCAGCCCAAGCGCACCGGGATCAATGATGTCGCTATCCACCACCCCACATGCCGCGACAAAACGGCAGGCAAAAAAAGACCCGCCGAAGCGGGTCCTTTTCAACGGCGTGGCTTACGCCAGTTCGTCGAAGCACTCGGCCACGATGGCGATGCCTTTTTCCAACTGGGCGTCCGGGATGGTGACCGGCATCAGGAAGCGCACCACGTTGTAGTAGGTGCCGCACGACAGCAGGATCAGGCCCTTCTCGCGCGCCTTGGCGACGATCTTGCCAGTCAGTTCGGCAGCCGGCTTGCTGTGGTCGCCGCCTTCGAACAGCTCGATGGCGACCATCGAACCCAGGCCGCGCACGTCGCCGATCACCTTGTGCTTGTCGGCGATGTCACGCAGGCCAGCCTTGAGCTTCTCGCCTACGGCGTTAGAGCGATCCAGCAGCTTCTCTTCGTCGAACACCTTGAGTACGGCCAGGGCCGCAGCGCAGGCGATCGGGCTGCCGGCATAGGTGCCGCCCAGGCCGCCGGGGGCGATCTTGTCCATGATCTCGGCCTTGCCGCTGACGCCGGAGATCGGGAAGCCGCCGCCGACCGACTTGGCGAAAGTGGTCAGGTCCGGCACCACGCCCAGTTGCTCGGTGGCGAAGAAGGTGCCGGTGCGGCCAGCGCCGGTCTGCACTTCGTCAGCGATCAGCAGGATGCCGTGCTGGTCGCACAGGGCGCGCAGGCGCTGCATGAAGGCTGGCGAGTTGACGTAGAAACCACCTTCGCCCTGTACCGGCTCGATGATGATCGCGGCGATGTCCTGGGGCTGGGCATCGTTCTTGAAGATGCGCTCGATGCTGGCAATTGATTCATCTTCGCTCACGCCATGCAGTTCGCACGGCGCAACGGCGCGGTACACGCCAGCAGGCATCAAGCCCATGCCGGCGGAGTACGGCACGACCTTGCCGGTCAGCGACAGGGTCATCATGGTACGGCCGTGGTAGGCACCCGTGAAGGCGATCACGCCAGCACGGCCGGTAGCGGCACGGGCGATCTTCACGGCGTTCTCGACGGCTTCGGAGCCGGAGGTGACCAGCAGGGTCTTCTTGGCGAAGTCGCCAGGTACGCGCTTGGCGATTTCTTCGCACAGCTCGATGTAGGGCTCGTACGCCAGCACCTGGAAGCAGGTGTGGGTCAGCTTGGTCAGTTGTTCCTGAACGGCGGCGACCACTTTCGGATGCAGGTGACCGGTGTTCAGTACGGCGATACCGCCGGCGAAGTCGATGTACTCGCGGCCTTCGACGTCCCACACGGTGGCGTTCTCGGCGCGCTCGGCGACGATCGGGTGGATCTGGCCGACACCGCGCGGTACGGCGGCCTGACGGCGTTGCAGCAGGGATTCGTTGGTCTTGCTCATGGCTTCCTCATTCACCGCTCATCGTCGGTGTGGTTCAAGGATGACGCATCCCGCTGCAGCCACGACAGCATGCGATGATCGACTGCCGGGCCTTGCGGGATACAGGGAGAAACCTGTGTTGCGCCGCCGCAGCGACGCAGTTCGATCAGTGTTAAATGCTCAGGCAGAGGTACTTGATTTCCAAATAATCCTCGATGCCGTACTTGGAGCCTTCACGGCCCAGGCCCGAAGCCTTGATGCCGCCGAACGGCGCCACTTCGTTGGAAATCAGGCCGGTGTTGATGCCGACCATACCGTATTCCAGCGCCTCGGCCACACGGAACACACGGGAGAGGTCACGGGCGTAGAAGTAGGAGGCCAGGCCGAACTCGGTGTCGTTGGCCATGGCGATCACTTCGGCTTCGTCCTTGAAACGGAACAGCGGCGCCAGCGGGCCGAAGGTTTCGTCCTTGGAGACCAGCGCGTTCTTCGGCACGTCGGCCAGAATGGTCGGCTCGAAGAAGGTGCCGCCCAGGGCGTGGGTCTTGCCGCCGGAGAGGATCTTGGCGCCTTTGGAAACGGCGTCCTCGATGTGCTCCTTGACCTTGGCCACCGCCTTCTCGTCGATCAGCGGGCCGGTGGTGGTGCCGTCTTCCAGACCGTTACCGATCTTCAGCTTCTCGACCGCGACCTTGAGCTTCTCGGCGAAGGCATCGTAGACGCCGTCCTGCACGTAGATGCGGTTGGCGCACACGCAGGTCTGGCCGTTGTTGCGGTACTTGGAAATGATCGCGCCTTCGATGGCCTTGTCCAGGTCAGCGTCGTCGAACACGATGAAGGGTGCGTTGCCGCCCAGCTCCAGGGACACCTTCTTGATGTCCTGAGCGCATTCGGCCATCAGCTGGCGACCGATCTCGGTGGAACCGGTGAACGACAGCTTGCGCACGATCGGGTTGCCGGTCAGCTCGCCGCCCACTTCACCGGCGCTGCCGGTCACCACGCTGAACACGCCAGCCGGGATGCCGGCACGGGTGGCCAGCTCGGCCAGGGCCAGAGCGGAGTAAGGCGTCTGCGAAGCCGGCTTGAGCACCATGGTGCAGCCGGCGGCCAGGGCCGGGCCGGCCTTGCGGGTGATCATCGCCGCCGGGAAGTTCCACGGCGTGATAGCCGCGGTGACGCCGATCGGCTGCTTGATGACGATCAGGCGCTTGTCGGCCTGGTGACCCGGGATGGTGTCGCCATAGACGCGCTTGGCCTCTTCGGCGAACCACTCGATGAAGGACGCCGCGTAGGCGATTTCGCCCTTGGCCTCGGCCAGTGGCTTGCCCTGCTCGATGGTCATCAGGCGCGCCAGGTCTTCCTGGTTCTCCAGCATCAGCTCGTACCAGCGACGCAGCTTGGCGGAGCGCTCCTTGGCGGTCAGCGCACGCCAGGCCGGCAGGGCCTTGTCGGCAGCTTCGATGGCGCGGCGGGTTTCAGCAGCGCCCATCTTCGGCACGCTGCCGATCACTTCGCCAGTGGCCGGGTTGGTCACCTTGATGGTCTGGCCGCTGTCGGCATCAGCCCAGGCGCCGTTGACGAAAGCCTGCTGGCGGAACAGTTGCGCGTCTTTCAGTTGCATGGCGATCTCCTCTATCCCGGCACCACGGCGCCAGGAGATGACGAAAGAAGCTGGGAGCGAACCCAGGCGTGGGTTGGAGCGACAGGCTAGCTGCGGCCTGCAAATTCGAACGGAGTGCGCCGCCGCGAGTTCAGCCGGCCGACACCATCGTTTGAAATATCAAACAGATCGTAAGATCAGGTCGATCAAAGGGCAATAGGCCGTTCAAGAAAATTAACAGCCCGCGGATGGGCGGGGATTCCGGCCGGCTTTCTTTATAGCCCAAACCAGCCGCCCAGGCCCGCCGAACGAGCCCTACGTCCAGCATGGACGCACGCCAACGACATGCGTATGATTGCGCCCCGCAACGCACTCGTAGCTCAGCTGGATAGAGTACTGCCCTCCGAAGGCAGGGGTCGTGGGTTCGAATCCCGCCGAGTGCGCCAGATCGCTGTTTCCTTCACCCGACAGGTGACCAGGAAACGCAACACGAAGCCCGCTCTGTGCGGGCTTCGTCGTTTCTGGCGTCAGGCAGGTCTTTCGGCGCCGCTGTCACGCCCTTCCGAAACCGCTGGCCAATCAATCGAAACCGCAATCCATCAGAGGGTGTCAACTGCATCGCGACCACGCTCACCCACTCAGGATGCTGACCATGTACAACCCGGCCATTCACGCCAAAGGCGAACTCTCGCGAGGCATCGTCTGGCTCGCCCGGACTGGCTACGCGGCGCGCGGCGTGGTGTACCTGATCATCGGTACCTTCGCACTGCTCGCCGCCAGAGGGAGCGGGGAGACGGTCGGCACAAAGGGCGCCATCTCGCAACTGCTGGGGCAACCGTTCGGCGAGACGCTGCTGTGGATCATGGTGGTCGGGCTAATCGCCTACGCCGCCTGGCGGCTGACCCAGGCGATCGCCGATCCGGAAGATCACGGCACCGACGCCAAGGGGCTCGCCGCGCGTGCAGGCCTCGTCGGTGGCGCCATCAGTTACAGCCTGCTGACTCTGTTCACGCTGGGCCTGCTGGGCAGTTCGCTCGGCGAGTCTTCCGGGGGTGGCAAGGGCGGTGAAGACTTTCTCTCCGGCCTGCTGGGCTGGAAGTATTCGAACTATCTGGTTTATCTGGTGGCGCTGGTGCCTCTGGGCGTCGGCATCGCGCACATCATCAAGGGCTGGAAAGCCAAGTTCGAAAAGTACTTCTCGGCCTCGGATGACGTCATGCGCTGGGTAACGCCCATCTCCAAGGTTGGCCTCATCGCCCGTGGCGTTTCCTTTCTGGTGGTAGCCGGCATGCTGTTCAGCGGCGGTACCCGTTATGAACCCACCTCCCCACCAGGCCTCGAGGACGCGCTGCACGCTTTGCAATCCTTGCCCTTCGGCGCCTTCTGGCTGGGGTTGATTGGCGCGGGCCTGATCGCCTTCGCGCTCTACAGTTTTGCCGAAGCGATCTGGCGACGTATCGACACGGCGGCGGTCTTCGACTGACCCCAGGCTTCAGATCTCCGTCAATCGCCCTCCAACACCTCCGGCCCGACCAGAAACTTCTGCCGCAACAGCGTTTCCCGGGTAATCGCCACCAGCGCATCGATCTGCATGTCTGGCATTTCCGTCATGTAGGAGAGGCAGAAGCGCGCCGGCGGGATGGGCGGATCGCAGGGCAGGGTTTTCAGCAGGTTGAGGGCGAGCATTTCACGGATCAGCGGTACCGGCAGGATGCCGATGGCATGGCCGGCGGAAACCAGCTTGGCCATGAAGCTCAGGGAGTTGCTGGAGTGGAAGGCTTCGGACGGCGCGTTGCCGCCCTTGAGCCAGTTCTCGACCACCGAGTACAGCGTCGAAGGCGCCGAGTGGCTGACGATGGGATGGCCGGCGGCGTGCTCGGGCAGGAAGGGGTCGGCGTCGATGGCCAGTTGCGGAGCGGCGACCCACTGGAAGGTCATCCAGCCGATGAAGATGTCGGTGACGTCCTCGCGGGTCGCCGGGTTGGTGAGCAGCGCCAGATCCAGCTCATGGTCGTTGAGCTTGCGGTTGAGCACCGCGCCGACGTCGATGGTGATTTCCAGGGTGATTTCGGGAAAGTGCGCCTTGATCTCGGCGATCACCGCGGTCAGGCCGACCATCGCCGAGCATTCGTCGGCGCCGAGGCGCAGCCGGCGGTGCTGCTTCTGCTTGGCGGCGAATTGCTCGAGTTTCACGCTGTTGTTGAGCGCCAGTTCGGCGTGGCGCAGGGCGATATGGCCATCGGCGGTGAGGGTCATGCGCTGCTTGCTGCGGTCGAACAGCTTGACGCTGAGCAGTGATTCCATCTCGCGGATGCGTGAGGAAATGGCCGGCTGAGTCAGGTGAAGGTGGCGAGATGCAGCATGTACGCCGCCCAGTCGGGCAGTCCAGTAGAAGGCCTCGATCTGCATCAGGGTAATTCGCATGATAAAAATCGTCCCCTCTTACGTCCGCTGATTTTTATTATCGCCACAAAAACATGCTTGTTAGGATCGGGCCCACTTCTTGCCCAAAACGAATAATTAAACAGCGCATGTATATTATCGAAGCACTTCCCGAGGCGATTAATCCAGAAGAACTTTCCGTTCTTTTGCGCGCCGAGCCCGCCACCATCGGTCATTTCATCACCACCGGCATATTGAGCCCGCAAATCAGGGCGCACTTCGAAAATGTGCGTACCGTGGGCACTGCGGTGACGGTTAAGATGCCTGGCGCCGATGGCGGCATCCTCCATTACGCGATGGGTTGCGCCAGGCCGGGTGACTTTCTGGTGGTCGACCGTTGCGGCGAAAGCGTGACCGCGGCCATGGGTGGTGCCATGGCCTATGCCGCCAAGCAGGCGGGCATAGCCGGGATCATCATCGACGGCTACGTCACCGACCTGGGCGAGCTACGCGAGCACGGCGTGCCGGTGTGGTCCTGGGGCGCCAGCGCCATCACCACGCGGGTAAAGGGTGAGGAAGGCGAATTCTGTACCCCGGTGCAGTGCGGCGGGGTCGTCGTGCGGCCCGGTGATGCGGTGATCGCCGACGAGAACGGCATCGTCATCCTGCCGCCCGCCCAGGCACTGGCATTGGCCCACCGCGCCATCGAGTTCCAGGAGAACGAGAAGCACACCCTGGCGCGTCTGGCCCAGGGCGAAAAGTTTCCCGACGTGGTGGGCTCACGCCCGCTGATCGACGCGGCCATCGACCGGGCACGCTGACCTCGGTCGCACAGCGCAAGGTCAGGCGCGATGACAATTCCAATACTGACCAGCTGCACGTTTCATCAGGTTTCTGCCCCGTAGCTCCCCCCAGAAAAACAACAGGACTACCATGAAACTGTATTCGCTCCCCAGGGTGATCCTGGCTGCGCTGGGCTGCGCGATTGGCGCCAGCGCACTTGCGGACGATGCGTCGTCCGTCCATTTCAACGTGGTCGGTGGCGGCAGCCACAACTACACCTTTCGCGCCGTCGAGCGCCCGTTCTGGACTGAAACCCTGCCCGCCAACTCGGGCGGCTCTGTCACCGCTCGCCTGATGGGGCTGTCGGAAAGTGGCCTCAAGGGGCCGGAGATGGTGCGTGTACTGCGCGCAGGTGCCGTCGAGATCGGCATGGGCGTGTTCGCCTTCGTGGCCGGCGACGATGCGGCCTTCGAGGGCATCGACCTGCCCGGCATGGCTGCCGACATCGCCACGTCACGGCAGATCGCCGATGCCTACAAACCGGTGCTCGAAGCACGCATGGCCGAGCGTCACGGCGTCAAGCTGCTGGCCACCGTGCCCTATACCGCCCAGGTGTTCTTCTGCCGTGATGCGGTGAATGGCCTGGACGACCTGAAGGGCCGCAAGGTGCGGGTACGCGGTCGCAACATGGCGGGCATGGTCAGCGCGCTCGGCGCATCGCCGGTCACCCTGCCCTTCGCCGAGGTGGTCACGGCCATGCAGACCGGCGTCATCGACTGCGCGGTAACCGGCATGGGTTCGGGCAATGCCGCCAAGTGGTACGACGTGGCGGGCTACGTCTACGACCTGCCAGTGGACTGGTCGATCGGCTTCTACGCCATGGGCCTGCAACGCTGGCAGCAGCTCTCTCCCGATATGCAGCGCCTGCTGCAGGCCCAGGCACACGTGCTGGAGGACGCCCTGTGGACGGAAACCGCTCGCGAGAACCGCTATGCGCTGGCCTGCAACACCGGCGCCGCCGACTGCCAGATTCATCACCCTGCCGGGATGCAGGCCAGTGCGCCGACCGAAGACGAGCGCGCCAGGCTGCGGGAGGTCGTACTGAGCATCGCCGATGACTGGGGCAAGCGCTGTGGCGCCGACTGCGTGCAGCAATGGAATGCAACGGCGGGCAAGGCGGTCGGCGTAGCCCTGAAAGATCCCTGAGAACCTGTTCACGATCTGCTGCGCGTCGGCCCTACTGCGTTAAAAACAAGCTCGGAATGCTCATTTACAGCTCGTAAAGTCGAGCGCGACTCCGACCGCTTCCTCACTTGTTTTTGCCTTGTATGGCTCTAGCTCGCTAGATCGTGAGCAGGTTCTGGGCATAGCGAAAGCCTCGCACGAAGCGGCGCTTGCCGCGCTGAACTCCACCCGTTCGCGGAGAAACCTGCTCATGCAACCTGACGAAACCCCGAGCCTCCGGCTCATCAACCGCATCGCCCGGGTCAGCGCCTGGATGGGCGGCATCGCGCTGATGGGCTCGGCCCTGATGATCAGCATCGATCTGCTGCTGCGCCGCCTGCTGGGCTTTTCCATGGGCGGCGCCGACGAGATCGCCGGTTACGTGCTGGCCATCGTCAGCGCCTGGGCCTTTCCCATCGCGCTGCTCAGGCGCTCCCACTTGCGTGTGGATATCCTCTACTCGCGCCTGTCGCTCAAGCCCAGAGTCGGCCTCGATCTGCTGGCCCTGGCCGGCATGGCGCTGTTCGTCGGCACGTTGCTGTTCCATGTTGGCGGAGTTCTGTGGGATTCCATCGCCTATCGCTCGATTTCCACCACGCCGTTGCAGGTGCCGCAGTGGATTCCCCAGTCGCTGTGGTTCGCCGGCTACCTGTTCTTCGCCTCGACCATTCTGGTACTGGGCTACAACAGCCTGATGCAGCTGCGTCAGCAACGCTGGGCCGCAGCCAACGCGCTGATCGGCATCAACTCGGTCGAGGAGGAGATCGAGGAAGAGTCCCGCTCCAGCCGTGGTGCAACCACCCGGGAGGGTCGCTGAGATGCTGGCATTCACCCTGATCGTATTGCTGGGCCTGCTCGGCCTCAGCGTGGCCGCGGCAGTCAGCGTGGGCCTTCTGGGCATGTCGCTGGCCGAACTGTTCTCGACGTTGCCGCTGAGTAATGCCATGGGCGAGATCGCCTGGAGCACCGGCGCCGAGTTCCTGCTGGTGGCCATTCCGCTGTATGTGCTGATGGGCGAGCTGCTGGTCTGCTCGGGTGTGGCCGGGCGCATGTACAGCGCGGCGGACAAGTGGCTGTCGTGGCTGCCGGGCGGCTTGATGAATTCCAATATCGGCGCCTCGGCGCTGTTCTCCGCCACCAGCGGCTCCAGCGTGGCCACGGCGGCGACCATCTCGACCATCGCCCTGCCGGAGCAGGTACGCAAGGGCTATCCGGCGCCGCTGTTCCTCGGTTCGATCGCGGCGGGCGGCACCCTGGGTATTCTGATTCCGCCGTCGATCAACATGATCCTGTTCGCGCTGATCGCCAACATCTCGGTACCCAAGCTCTACCTGGCAGCGACCATCCCCGGCCTGCTGCTGTGCCTGATGTTCGTGGCGATGATCGTGATCACCTGCATGATCTGGCCGAAGCTCGGCGGCACTCGGCAACATGCCACCTGGGCCGAACGCCTGGCGAGCGTTCCCGACCTGCTACCGCCACTGGCGATCTTCGTGCTGGTGGTCGGCGCCATCTACAGTGGTTTCGCCACCGCCAGCGAGTCGGCGGCACTCGGTGTGCTGGCGGCGTTCGGCCTGGGCCTGTGGCGCCGCACCTTCACCTGGCAGAACCTGGGGCAGGCGTTCGAATCGACCATGCGCACCAGCGGGATGATCATTTTCATCACCCTGTCGGCGTTTTTCCTCAACTTCGTGCTATCGGCCATCGGCCTGACGCCCACGCTGGTCAGCTTCGTCACCGACCTGAACATGTCGCCGATGGCCACGCTGCTGGCGATCATCCTGTTCTACATCGTGCTTGGCTGCTTCATGGACACTTTGGCGATGCTGATCACCACCGCGCCGCTGGTGGTGCCGGTAATCGTGGCACTGGGTTTCGACCCACTGTGGTTCGGGGTCATCCTGATCGTGCTTTGCGAGATGGGGCAGATAACACCGCCGTTCGGCATGAACCTGTTCGTGGTGCAGAGTATTCGCAACAAGGGCAATTTCATGGATGTGATTTACGGCGCATTACCCTTCTGCTTCGTACTGTTGTTACTTATCGCGTTATTGATTGTATTCCCGCAGCTGGCCCTGTGGCTGCCACAGCTCGTCTGATCACCTGGTAAAACTTAATATTTATAAACCTGCCTGGAAATAATCAACCACTCTACTTATTTCTGCAAAAGGATTTGCATGCACGTCTATGACGCTCATTTTCCATCACACCCGATACGCCAGCATCCCACGATGCTGGCGGCATTCGCGTGCCTGCCTGATTACTTGCCATAAATAAATGCGCGTCATGCTGCCGAGTGCGCCGTTATATGCCGGAGTGCGCCGCCAACTGCCATTTTTATCAGCCTAATAAAAACATTGAATCCGACTCTTCGGGCAGTTGCGTTGACACTTATCGGCATTCAGAAAAGAATCAACTACCGCATATAAACATTCAACCAATAATAAAAAGGTGATCAATGCCCGCCCCCGACGACACGGCCAGCGCTGCCGTATCGGACGCCTTCGCGCGCGCCGAAAACAAGGCAACTTTCCTACTTCGCTCATCTGCCCATTCGCCGGAGAGCGCACCATGAAAAGCATTCTGACTATCTACTTCGCCACGCTGAAAGTGCTGATCGTTTCCAGCCTGGTCTGCATAACCCTGTTGATCTTCTCCAATGTGGTACTGCGCTACGGCTTCAACTCCGGGCTGTTCTTCAGTGAGGAGATCTCGCGGTTGGCCTTCGTCTGGCTGGTGTTCGCCGGGGCTCAGCTAATGCTCCACGAGAACGGCCATATCGGCGTCGATATCGTGACCAGCCGCGTATCGCCCGCGGTCGGCAAATACCTGTTGCTGCTCACCCAACTGCTGATGCTCTACGTCACCTGGCTGTTCCTGCAGGGCAGCTGGAAGCAGACGCTGATCAACCTGCACGTCGGCGCACCCTCGACCGGTGTGTCCATGGCGTTGTTCTACGGCGCCGGTCTGGTGTTCTCGGTGCTCAGCGCCGCGCTGATCGCCGCGCAGATGATCGACAACCTGAGAAAGCCGGCGGGCAGCTACATCCCGCGCACTGCCGAGCCCGACAGCCATGTAGCGCCGACCACCCAACCTGGGGTACTGAAGTAATGGCCCTTACCGTCTTCGTTGGCGTGCTGATGGCCGCCATTCTCATCGGCGCCCCCATCGCCTATGCGCTGATCCTCTGCGGTGTGGCGCTGATGTGGCTGCTGGGCCTGTTCGATGGGCAGATCATCGCGCAGAACATCATCAACTCCGCCGGCAGCTTCCCCCTGCTGGCCATTCCGCTGTTCATCATCGCCGGTGAGGTGATGAACAGCGGCGGGTTGTCCAAGCGCATCATCAACCTGGCCATCGCCATGGTCGGCCACCTGCGTGGCGGCCTCGGTTACGTGACCATCTTCGCCGGCGTGCTGCTGTCCAGCCTGTCCGGCTCGGCACTGGCCGACGCCGCCTCGCTGACCGCGCTGCTGCTGCCGATGATGGTCATCGCCGGCTACAACAAGAACCGCTCTGGCGGCCTGATCGCCTCGGTCTCGGTGCTCGGCTCGATCATCCCGCCGAGCATCGGCTTCGTGGTGCTCGGCGTAGCATCCGGCCTGTCGATCACCAAGCTGTTCCTCGCCGGCATCGCCCCGGGGCTGATGATCGCCGTGGCGCTGTGCGTGGCCTGGTGGCTGGTGTCGCGCCGCGACACCGACGTGAAATTGAGCCCCAAGGCATCCGGCAAGGAGCGCGCCAAGGCGTTCGTCGACAGCATCTGGGCGCTGATGCTACCGGTGATCATCGTCGTCGGCCTGCGCTTCGGGGTGGTCACGCCGACCGAAGCGGGCGCCGTGGCCAGCGTCTATGCGCTGCTGGTGTCGGCACTGGTGTACCGCGAGCTGAACCTCAAGGATCTCAACGCGTTGCTGCTGCGCGCCGGCAAGACCACCGCGGCGGTGATGTTCCTGGTCGCCGCCGCCTCGATCCCGGCTTGGATGATCACCATCGCCGATATACCTGGGCAGATCATCGACTTGATCGAGCCGGTGATGGACAACCCGAAGTTGCTGATCCTGGTACTGATGCTGCTGATCCTGGTGATCTCCATGGTCATGGACCTCACCCCGACCGTACTGCTGCTCGCGCCGATCCTGGTGCCGGTGGTAACGGCGGCGGACATCGACCCGATCTATTTCGGCGTGCTGTTCATGATCAATTGCTCCATCGGCCTGATCACCCCGCCCGTGGGCACGGTGCTCAACGTGGTCTGCGGTATCGGCCGAATGCGTTACGAGGCGCTGCTCAAGGGCACTTTCCCTTTCCTGATCGCGGAAATCATCGTGCTGTTCCTGCTCGTCGCCTTTCCGCAGCTGGTCACCGTGCCGGCCGAATGGTTCGCCAAATAACAACAACCACAACAAGGATTTCACCATGAAGATGAAACTGACCACACTCGCCGCGTTGCTGCTGGCCAGCAGCCTGAGCTTCGCCGCCGAGTACAACTCGCACACCATCAAATTCGCCGCCACCAGCCCCAAGGGTACCCCGCCGGCCATCGGCATGGAGCTGTTCGCCAAGAAAGTCAGCGAGCGCAGCGGTGGCAAGATCAAGGTTCGCACCTTTCCCAATGGCGTATTGGGCGGCGATGTGCAGGTGCTGTCGTCGCTGCAGGGCGGGGTGATCGAGATGATGACCTGGAATGCCGGGCTGATGCTCAACCACGTCACCGACTTCGGCATCCTCGACTTCCCGTTCCTGTACACCGACACCGCCAAGGTCGATGCCATGCTCGATGGCGAGGTCGGCAAGATGCTCACCGATCAGCTACCCGAACAGAATCTGGTCGGCCTGGCGTTCTGGGAGCTGGGCGTACGCAACCTGACCAACAACAAGCGCCCAGTCGCCAAGCTGGAAGACATCGCCGGCCTGAAGATCCGCGCCCAGCAATCGCCGCTGTTCCTCGACGTGTGGTCGGCCCTCGGTGCCAACCCGACCCCTCTGCCGTTCACCGAAGTTCACACGGCGCTGGAGACCGGCACGGTCGATGGCCAGGAGAATCCGGCAGCACTGATCCTCGCCTCCAAATTCAACGAGGTGCAGAAGTACCTGAGCCTCACCCACCACAACTACAACCCGCAGATCGTACTGATCGGCAAAGGCTTCTGGGACAAGCTCAACGACGACGAAAAGAAGCTGATCAGCGAGGTGGCCATGGAGGTGCGTCTCGAGCAGCGGCAGATCTCCCGCGAGGCTGACAGCAAGGCCATCGCCGAGCTGGAGGCCTCCGGCATGCAGGTCAACGAGCTGCCTGATGAAGAAGTCGCTCGCATCCAGGAAAAGATCCGCCCGGTCGTCGACAAGTACGCCGCCAAGATCGATCCGCAACTCGTGAAGAAGGTTTACGAGGCCATGGACGTTACCCAGCCCTGAGTACCTGCTCACGATCTTCCAACCCAGGTTCGTCGGTTTTGGCAGCCAAGGGGCGGGGGCGGCTGTTATCCAATCCACTGTGGGAGCCGCGACCTCGCGGCGATTCGCTCAGGCACCGCCGATAGGCAGTCAGGCAGCGATCGTTTCGCCCCGAGGTCGGGGCTCCCACAGGTTGGTTTGAGTGTCTTGCCACGTCATGCACGCAAAGATCGTGAACAGCCCCTGATCACCGCAGCACCGCTGCACGAACAAGCGCGCCCGATTGCCTGGGCGCGCTCTGCCACCTATAGAGGAAACACATGAAAATTTCGGTCGCGCAGATTCATCCCGTCCCCGGCAACCCGACTCAAACCATCGAAAAGGTCGCCGAGCTCTCGCGTCAGACGGCGCAAGAAGGCTCGCGCCTGATCGCTTTTCCAGAATGCCTGCTCACTGGCGGCTCCTTCGACAGCCGTGAAGACCTGGAGCGTGGCGCCATCGAGATCGAGGCGCTGGCCCCGTTGCTGGCGGTAAGCGCAGAGACCGGCATCTATATCATAGCCGGCTTCTACGAGCGCCTGCCGGATGCCATCTTCAATACCGCCGCACTGATCGGCCCCGAAGGCATCGTCGGCCTGCACCGCAAGCGTCACCTACCGTTCATGATCGGCGACCGTTTCACCGATACCCCGGATGAGTGGACGCCACCGGTATTCGATACCGAAATCGGGCGCATCGGCATGGCCATCTGTTACGAAATCCGCTTCCCGGAAGTGGTCCGCACTTTGGCCCTGGAAGGCGCCGACATCGTCGTACTGCCGGCCGCATGGCCAGAACAGGCACGCATGCTGCCGGACATCTTCAGCACCGTGCGAGCGGCCGAGAATATCGTCTACTTCGTAGCGCCGAACCGTAACGATATGGACGGCGGGATGCAGTTCATCGGCATGAGCCACATCATCGAGCCGTCCGGCAAGACGCTGGTGCGTGCTGGCGCGGAGGACGGCGTGTTCACCGTCGAGATCGACGTGGAGAAGGCCCGCAACAAGTCGCTGATCCGCGAGCCTGGTGTTTTCGAAGTGCATCCCTTCCGGGATCGCCTGCCTGACACCTACCGTATCTGAGGGCGCCCCGATGACCAGCACACTGAAACAGCTGATGGCACGCGGCACCACCTATGGCATGAACATCTACAGCACCGCATCGATGCCCATCGAAGTGGCCGGCAACTGGGGCCTGGACTTCGTGTTCATCGATGCCGAACACACCTCGCTCGGCGTCGATCGTGACATGGAGAAACTGATCCTGGCGGCCAAATGTTCGAATATCCATAGCCTGGTGCGGGTGCGCGGCACCCTTGACTGGGATATCCGCAAGGCCCTGGAAATGGGTGCCAGCGGCGTGATCATCCCGCAGGTGCACAACGCCGAGCAGATGCGCAGCATCATCCGCAGCGGCAAATTCCCACCCATGGGTCGCCGTGGAGGGGACAGCTCGGTCCGCTCCGCCAACTACGCCGGGCCGAATTTCGACTGGGGCACTTATACACAGGCGGAGAACGAGCGCACGGTGATCGTACCGATGGCCGAGAGCTACGAGTTCTTCGACGACATCGATGCGATCCTCGACGTCGAGGGCATCGACGCCGTGCACTTTGGCCCGGCCGACTATTCGTTGTCACGCCAGCTGCCAGTCGATTACCGCCTGGGTAACCCTGAGGTGTTGCAGCGCCTGGAACTGCTGATCGAGAAATGCCACGCCCGCGGCATCCAGGTCATGGTCCCCTGCTTCCCAGCCGACGGCGAAACCGCCAAGCGTCTACTCGACATGGGCAGCGACATGCTGCTGATGGGCAGCGACCTGTCCTGGCTCAACCAGGCTGGGCGCAGTATCGCTGCGGTGAGAGAGCAGTTGCAGTAATCAGGTAACCACGTAAACGACGAAGCCTGCGCTATGCGGGCTTCGTTGTTTCTGAAGAACGAATGTTTAGGGGCTGGCTACCGAAAAAAGCCGAGCTAGAGAGTCTTGCTGTCACGTTATGGCGCGGTATGTGCTGCGGATAGGCAGGAGATAACTAGCCGGCGCTATGCCCCCCAACCAGCTCCCTGGGTTACGCCTCCGGCTAACCCAGGCTACGAGAGCCCGCCAAGCACCGTAGGGTGGAAGACGCTTCACCCTTCCACCGCTGATTCGCAGCCCACCAGAATCCCGGACGCGTAGCCTGCGGTTGGGCGAAGCGCTCCCCAGGTCAGCTTACCTTCTGGCCGCCTGCCTGATGCTGCTGGGTATTAGGCCTTTGGAATTTTCCTGGCCCCAAAAGACGAAACCCCAGACCTCTGTCGAGATCTGGGGTTTCTTATAGAAGCTTGACGATGACCTACTCTCACATGGAGAAGCTCCACACTACCATCGGCGATGCGTCGTTTCACTACTGAGTTCGGGATGGGATCAGGTGGTTCCAACGCTCTATGGTCGTCAAGCAAACTGGTTGCTGCTTCGGGGTTTAGCCGCTGCAGCGAATTGGGTATGTGATGTCGGTTGGTATTACGTGTTCTCGCAAATCTTCGGCATTACTGTCGACTTCAACCGTCTAACAGCCAAATTGTTTGGGTGTTATATGGTCAAGCCTCACGGGCAATTAGTACTGGTTAGCTCAACGCCTCACAACGCTTACACACCCAGCCTATCAACGTCGTAGTCTTCGACGGCCCTTTAGGGAACTCAAGGTTCCAGTGAGATCTCATCTTGAGGCAAGTTTCCCGCTTAGATGCTTTCAGCGGTTATCTTTCCCGAACATAGCTACCCGGCAATGCCACTGGCGTGACAACCGGAACACCAGAGGTTCGTCCACTCCGGTCCTCTCGTACTAGGAGCAGCCCCTCTCAAATCTCAAACGTCCACGGCAGATAGGGACCGAACTGTCTCACGACGTTCTAAACCCAGCTCGCGTACCACTTTAAATGGCGAACAGCCATACCCTTGGGACCGGCTTCAGCCCCAGGATGTGATGAGCCGACATCGAGGTGCCAAACACCGCCGTCGATATGAACTCTTGGGCGGTATCAGCCTGTTATCCCCGGAGTACCTTTTATCCGTTGAGCGATGGCCCTTCCATACAGAACCACCGGATCACTAAGACCTACTTTCGTACCTGCTCGACGTGTCTGTCTCGCAGTCAAGCGCGCTTTTGCCTTTATACTCTACGACCGATTTCCGACCGGTCTGAGCGCACCTTCGTACTCCTCCGTTACTCTTTAGGAGGAGACCGCCCCAGTCAAACTACCCACCATACACTGTCCTCGATCCGGATAACGGACCAGAGTTAGAACCTCAAGGTTGCCAGGGTGGTATTTCAAGGATGGCTCCATGAGAACTGGCGTCCCCACTTCAAAGCCTCCCACCTATCCTACACAAGCAAGCTCAAAGTCCAGTGCAAAGCTATAGTAAAGGTTCACGGGGTCTTTCCGTCTAGCCGCGGATACACTGCATCTTCACAGCGATTTCAATTTCACTGAGTCTCGGGTGGAGACAGCGCCGCCATCGTTACGCCATTCGTGCAGGTCGGAACTTACCCGACAAGGAATTTCGCTACCTTAGGACCGTTATAGTTACGGCCGCCGTTTACCGGGGCTTCGATCAAGAGCTTCGCGTTAGCTAACCCCATCAATTAACCTTCCGGCACCGGGCAGGCGTCACACCCTATACGTCCACTTTCGTGTTTGCAGAGTGCTGTGTTTTTAATAAACAGTCGCAGCGGCCTGGTATCTTCGACCGGCATGTGCTTACGGGGTAAACCCTTCACACTCACCGGCGCACCTTCTCCCGAAGTTACGGTGCCATTTTGCCTAGTTCCTTCACCCGAGTTCTCTCAAGCGCCTTGGTATTCTCTACCTAACCACCTGTGTCGGTTTGGGGTACGGTTCCTAATTACCTGAAGCTTAGAAGCTTTTCCTGGAAGCATGGCATCAACCACTTCATCGTCCTAAAGGACAACTCGTCATCAGCTCTCGGCCTTGA
>NZ_MSXU01000007.1:0-33470 GCF_001945375.1 Pseudomonas sp. PA1(2017) | reverse complement strand
AATGTTTCTGGATCACCGTCCAAGGCCGGGAAGACCCAGGACGGTGAAGATTTCCAAAACCCGATATCCAGTGGATCGTAAGGCTGCTCCGCTTAAGTGAACAGCATTACGACACGTCGGGGCTTTTTCTTGTCTGTTGATCAGAGTGGCAGCCCGGCCTTGACGCGGTATTGGTTGCGCACCGGCATCGCGTACTGAAGTATCAGGTAGGGTTGCTGCTCGCTTGGGCAGCGGCTCAGGCGCTGCTGCCATTGTTCCCTGGCGGCAGCCAGCTCGGCGGCGTCGAACAGTGTGTCGACTGCTGGTACTTCCAGTTGCGGATCGCGCTCGCTCCACATGGCATACGCCAGGTAGTGCACGGGGAACAGGCGGTAGCCGGTAAGGATCTGCGCATCGGTCAGCGCGGCCAGTTGTTTGGCGTCCTCGAAGCCGCTGGTGATCGGGTCGCCGAAGTGCACGTGGACACGGCCTTTGTAGCCGGTAATGCCCAGGCCGATGCTCTTGTCATCCTCGCCCGGCTGCTTGGTGTAGCTGCCTGTGGTTGCGCGTGTATACAGCTCGCGCGCCTTGGCCTGGTCGCAGGGATCGTACTCGTAGCTGATCGACACCGGGGTCAGCTTGAGGCTGGCGATGACATCGGCGAACGGCTCGTCCTTGCGGCTCATATGAAACATCTTGAGGATCGCCGAATCGGTGCGGTCGTCACCGTCTTTGGCCCGGCCTTCGGCCTGGGCGATCCAGATCGACTCGCCATCCTGGCGGATCGAATGGCTGATGTAAGCCGAAAGCAGCTGGTAAGCGGCGAGTTTTTCGCGGCGGCCGGTGATCGAGCGATGCACGATGAAGCTTTTGTTCAGGCGCATCAGGTCGCTGACGAAGGGCTTCTGCAGCAGGTTGTCGCCAATGGCGATGCGCGGCGTCTGCAGGCCAGCATGGTACACAGCGTAGTTGACGAAGGCCGGATCCATGACGATATCGCGGTGGTTGGCCAGGAACAGGTATGGGCTGCCGGCCTTCAGTGTTTCCACGCCCGAGTAGGTCACGCCATCGGTGGCATGCTCGACGGTGCGGTCGATGTACGGCTCGATGGACTCCTGCAACGCGCGAACCGAATCGATGTGGCGGAACTGCGAGCGCAGTCGATGGGCTATAAGAGGTTTGAGCAACCAGCCGAACGGGCCGGCCATGCGCGGAAAGCGAAACTGGGTAAGGATGTCGAGAAACGCATCGTCGGCCAACAGGCGCGCCAGAACCGCTGGAATTTCCGCGTCGGCATAGGGTCGGATGCTGTCGAATTCGCCCATCATGATCTCTTGTGATTGTCGCTGCGATTGAAAGGTGGAATGCGCTGCGCCCTGTGCCGTGATCACGCGCCAATACAGCGTGAAAGCAACTCCGGGAGCAGCAATAGACCGCCCATTATACCCTGCAAGTCACACGGAGGCGCCCCATGTTGGAAACCCAGGATTATCAGTGCCCCTATTGCGGCGAGCCCGTCGAGGCGGTACTGGACTTGTCGGCCGGTGATCAGCAATACATCGAGGACTGCCCGGTATGCTGCAGACCCATCGTCTTTCTACTCGAAACCGATGGGCAGAGCTGGCATCTGGACGTGCGCGGGGAGAATGATTGATGAAGCGCATCTACGAGCCCCAGGACCTGATGGAAGGCGAGTTGCTCAAGGCCATGCTCGCCAGCGAGGGCATCCAGGCGCATCTGGTAGGTGCCCACCTGGCCGGCGCAGTGGGCGAGCTACCGGCATGCGGGCTGCTCGGCCTGCTGGTGGAAGACGGCGACGCCGAGCGCGCCCGCTGGTTGATCGCCGAGTACAATGGCGCACAACCGCTACCCGGTGACGAGCCGGATCCCCCTCAAGGCGTGCTGCTGTGTTGAGCAGCGGGTGCGCCCACCCATCCCGATGAGTCTTTCATGAGTGGACGCTTTGCGCTGTTTCGCTGGACGCCTGCCTTCGCGGCGCAGCCAGGTTTTCCTGCTGACCAGCTGCCGCACTGGAATCTGGCTCCCGGCTCCCAGGTGCTCGTGCTGCGCAGCGAGCATGAGCAGCCGCCGCTGACGCGGGCGCGCTGGGGCCTGACTCCTCCCTGGCTGAAGGATCTGTCGAAAACGCCGTCCCACGCCCGCGCCGAAACCCTCGCCGAACAGCCGATGTTTCGCGACGCATTTCGCCTGCGCCGTTGCCTCATTCCTGCCAACGGCTTCTATGAGTGGCGCGGCGCGGCGCGCAAACGGCCGTACTGGGTGAGTGGCGAGGATTCGCTGCTGTACTTCGCGGCGGTCTGGGAAGCCTATCCGGTAGAGGGCCATGTTTATCTGAGCACCGCCATGATCACCCAGGCGGCCGCGGCGCTACGCCGCCCTTTGATTCTCGACGCCGAGCAGCGGCAACGCTGGCTGGCCGCCGACACACCGCTCGAGGAGCTGCAGACGCTGCTCGTCGCCAAGCCCACAGCGCTGCGCGAACGAGTATTGAGCAATCTGGTCAATGACCCGAAGCTCGACGGGCCGGAGTGTCTGACGCCTGCTTGAGCCTTTGGCTTGCGCTGAAATACAGGCAGCCCCTAGCATACCTTGCTCAGTTACCAGGGAGATCCAGCATGAAACCGTCGTTGTCCATTACCACGCTGACTGCGGCTCTGCTGCTGGCAGGATGCCAAGCCGTCAACACCACCAGCGGTGGCTCGGTCGGCGTCGAGCGCAAGCAATACATGTTCAGCGCATTGTCGACCGATGAGGTCAACCAGATGTATGCCCAGTCTTACCAGCAGACTCTGCAGGAAGCCTCGAGCCAGGGCGCGCTGGACAAGAACAGCGCTGAGGCCAAGCGCCTGCAGCGTATCGCCGACCGCCTGATCAAGCAGGCTCCGCTGTTTCGCCCGGATGCGGCCCAATGGCAGTGGGAGGTCAACCTGATCAAGAGCCCGGAGCTGAATGCCAACTGCGGCCCAGGCGGCAAGATCATCTTCTACACCGGCATCATCGAGAAGCTGAAGCTCACCGACGATGAAATCGCCGCGGTCATGGGCCACGAGATCGCCCACGCTCTGCGCGAGCACGGCCGTGAGGCGATGTCCAAGGCCTATGGCGTGAACCTGGCCAAACAGGGCGCTGCCGCGCTGTTGGGCGTGACACCGGACAAGATGGCGCTGGCCGATGCCGCGGTGAACTACGGCATGACACTGCCCAACAGCCGCAGCAACGAGAACGAAGCCGACCTGATCGGCCTCGAGCTGTCGGCCCGCGCAGGCTTCAATCCCAATGCGGCGATCAGCCTGTGGGAGAAAATGGCCAAGGCCAGTGAGGGCGCACCGCCGGAGTTCATGAGCACGCACCCGTCCTCGTCGAGCCGTATCACCTCGCTGCAGGCCGCTATCCCGAAAGTCATGCCGCTTTATCAGCAGGCCAAGAAAGGCTGATCGCGATGTGACAAGTCGCCATCAAGTAGCTCGTATCTACTCGGTGGCGACTCAGCTCCAAGACCAACGCCGTGGTCGGACATTGGGCTTGCCTCAGTCAATCAGCCGTTCAGAAATCCACTCAACAGCATCGCCTGATAAGCCGCATAGACCGCTAGCGCGGCGAAGGCGATGGCGGCGAGCCGGCGAATCAAGGTGAGCGGCAGGCGGTCGGCGGCGAAGTTGCCGGCCAGCACCACCGGCACGTTGGCGATCAGCATGCCCAGCGTGGTGCCGAGCACCACCATGATGAAGTGCGGGTACTGGGCGGCGAGCATCACTGTCGCCACCTGGGTCTTGTCCCCCATCTCGGCCAGGAAAAAGGCGATCAGCGTGGTCAGGAACGGCCCGTAGCGTTTGAGGCTGGAGCTTTCGTCATCGTCGAGCTTGTCCGGGATCAACGTCCATAGCGCCACGGCGACGAAGGACGCCGCCAGAATCCAGCTCAAAAGTGCCGGCGAGAGCAGGCCTGCCACCCAGTTGCCCACCGCACCCGCGGCCAAGTGGTTGGCGAGCGTGGCGACCACCATGCCCCAGATGATCGGCCAGGGCCTGCGAAAGCGAGCGGCCAGCAACAGGGCGAGCAATTGCGTCTTGTCGCCGATTTCCGCGAGGGCGACTATCAGGGTGGGAACGAAAAGAGATTCCAGCATCAGGTTTCCTAAAGGGGCGGGTAGACACGGCTATGACACGTACAGCCTTCCCGCCCCGGGTAAGGTGTTCGTGTCATAGGTCTTGTCAAACCCTGCGCGGCGTTCGAGCCGAACGGCGCAGATCCGTCTGGGCGGATCTTGGGTCGCACGCACCATGGTCTGCCGACCAAGTATGTTGATGCATGCCGGGCGAGCGGGTGCTCGCGGGAGACTACTCCCCTAGGACGCGCGCATTCTGCCCAAACCGATCTTGTTGGGCAAGGCCTGCGCCGCTGTGCCGCAGGCAGGCTCCGTTAGCGGCTGGTGGCCTGGTAAATGCGGAAGCCATCGGCATCGGCCAGGGTGTGGCAGATGCCGATATGTTGTTCGATCAGCGGTGGGTACTTGAGGAAGCGGTTGGCCACCAGGCGAATCTGCCCGCCCTTGCGCAGGTGCCGGGAAGCCTGGCGTAGCAGGTCTTCGCTGGCCTGGTAATGAGTGTGCACGCCTTGGTGAAACGGCGGGTTGCTGAGAATGGCGCTCAGCTCCGCGGGCGCAGCGGCAATGCCGTCGCCGCTGATGACGTCGGCCTGCAGGCCATTGGCGGCCAGGGTCAGGCGACTGCTGACGACGGCGAATGCATCGACGTCCAGCATGGTGACGTGGCTGTCTGGGTAGCGACGTTTGAGCACTGCCCCGAGCACGCCGGCGCCGCAGCCGAAGTCGAGCAGATGGCCGTCTGGTAGCTGATTCAGATGCTCGAGCAGCAGCGCGCTGCCGACATCCAGCCGGCCGTGGCTGAACACGCCGGGCAGGGTGACGACTTCCAGTGAGCCATCGGCGAGCGGCAAGCTGTAGCGCTGTGCCAATGAGGTGAGATCAGGTTCCGCTGGCGCCTGATCCACGCGCACCTGCCACAGCTGGCAATGGCGTGCGCTGTCGAGTTTGCGCGGTGTGCCGTAGGCCGCCATCTGCTTGGCTGCACGCTCGACGCCAGCGCGCTTTTCGCCCACCAGATACAGCAGCTTGCCGGGCAGGCGGGCGGCGAGGGCGTCGAGCAGGTAAGCCGTCAATTCACGGGATTTGGGCAGGAACAGCACGGCCGTCTCGACCGTGGCAGCCGGCGGCGAGACGCCAAAGGTGCTGCGCCCGGCGAAGCGCGCGTCGAGCATACTCTGATCGCCAGCATGCCAGCTCCAACCCGCAGCCTGTGGCAGTTGCCCGAGCAGGTCATCTGCCGGCAGACCCGCGAGCAAGGCGGGGCCACCGAACAGCTCTGCCTGACGCAGCAGCACTTCACTTCGCGGATCCATCAGATCTACCCCGGCAAAAGCGCGAAGGGTAGGGGCGTGGGCCTCAAGCTGCAAGCCCGACGCACCAAAGGGTCAGTTGACCTGGCGTTTGGCTTGCCCGGCGAAAAAGCCCGCCGCGTTTTCCGCCAATTGCCCGACGATCCGCTGACGCGCCTCGCGGGCGCCCCAGGCGCTGTGGGGGGTGATGATCAAGCGGGGAATGTCGTCGGCCAGTAATGGATTGCCTTCTCTGGGCGGCTCCTGGGTCAGCACGTCGGTGGCGGCACCGCCCAGCTTGCCCGTGCGCAGGGCGTCGGCCAGGGCTTGTTCGTCGATCAGCCCGCCGCGGGCCGTGTTGATCACGAAGGCGCCCGGCTTGAGCAGCGCGAGCTCCCGGGCGCCGATCAGGTTGCGGGTCTGTTCGGTCAGCGGGCAATGCAGGGTCAGGGCGTCGACCTGGGTGAGCAGCTCGTCCAGCGCCAGTCGATCAGCGCGGGGCGGGCGCCCCGGCAGTTGGCCGTAGAGCACGCGCATGCCGAACGCTTCGGCCAGCCTGGCCACCGCGCCGCCCAGCTCGCCGTGGCCGAGCAGGCCAAGGGTCTTGCCTTCGAGCTCGACGATGGGGTGGTCGAGCAGGCAGAACATGGGCGACTGCTGCCAGCGGCCAGCGCGAACATCGCGTTGATAGTCTTGCAGGCTGGTGGCCAGGGCGAGCAGCAGCGTGAGGGTGTGCTGGGCTACCGAGGGCGTGCCGTAACCCTGGCAATTGCATACGGTCACGTCATGGGCTCGGGCCGCGGCAAGATCGACGTTGTTGGTGCCGGTAGCGGCGACCAGCACCAGCTCGAGGTCGGGACAGGCCGCCAACACGGTCGCATCGATCACGGCCTTGTTGCTGATCGCCACACGGGCACCTTGCAGGCGCTCGATGATCTGCGACGGGGTACTCTGGCCATGCAGCACCAGCTCGGCGAAGGGTTCGCGCAGCGGCGTCATGTCCAGATCGCCCAGGTCGAGTGAGCGATAATCGAGAAACACCGCGCGGCCTGTTTTACTCATCAGCTGTACCTTTCTGGCAGTCTTGTCGGGAAGTAAAGTGCAGCCTATCAGAAGCGCTCTGCCGCCTGCCCGCTCCTGTTGGGCGTGCCGGTACCCGCCTCCCTGGTCAATCAGCCAACTCCTGGAGCCGCCGTGTACTGGATGGAATTTCTTACCGTTGCCCTCATTCATCTCCTGGCCGTGGCCAGTCCGGGGCCGGATTTTGCCGTCGTGGTGCGCGAGAGCGTCGCGCACGGCCGGCGTACCGGCGTGTTCTGCGCCCTGGGTGTGGGCACCGCGATCTTTCTGCATGTGGCGTATTCGCTGGCAGGCATTGGGCTGATCGTTTCGCAGTCGATCATGCTGTTCAATGCCTTGAAGTGGCTGGCTGCCGCTTACTTGCTGTACATCGGTTTCAAGGCGCTGCGTGCCAGGCCGGCGGCGCCCGAGGCGGCGCGATCACAGGCGCCTGCACCAGTACGAACGCCGCGGGCAGCGTTCGTCACAGGCTTCGTGACCAATGGCCTGAACCCAAAGGCGACGCTGTTTTTCCTGTCGCTGTTCACCGTGGTGATCAACCCGCACACCCCGCTGCTGGTGCAGGGCGGCTACGGTGTCTACCTGGCCGTGGCCACGGCAGTGTGGTTCTGCCTGGTGGCGATGCTGTTCAGCCAGCAGCGCGTGCGTGACGGCTTCGCGCGCATGGGCCATTGGTTCGACCGCCTGATGGGCGCGGTGCTGGTCGGCCTGGGGATCAAGCTGGCGTTTACCGAGCTGAAGTAAGGGGCGCGATTGCGCCCCTGATCAGCCTCTAAAGCACTTCAATCGCGACTGCCGTCGCCTCGCCGCCACCGATGCACAGTGAGGCGATGCCGCGCTTGCCGCCAGTCTGGCGCAAGGCATTGATCAGCGTGACGATGATGCGCGAGCCGGTCGAGCCCACCGGATGCCCTTGGGCGCAGGCGCCGCCGTAGATATTCACCTTGGCGTGATCGAGGTCGTGTTCGCGCATGGCCAGCATGGTAACCATGGCGAAGGCCTCGTTGATCTCGAATAGATCGACCTGGTCCTTTTGCCAGCCGGCCTTGTCCAGCACCTTGCCGATGGCGCCGATGGGTGCAATGGTGAATTCGCTGGGATCCTGGCTCTGGGTAGCGTGGGCGACGATGCGCGCCAGCGGTTGCAGGCCTCGCGCACGGGCTTGCTCGGCGCTCATCAGCAGCAGCGCGCTGGCGCCATCGGAAATCGAGCTGGCGTTGGCCGCGGTAATGCTGCCGTCCTTGCTGAAGGCTGGCTTGAGGCCGGCGATGCGATCGATCCGGGCGTTGAGCGGCTGCTCGTCTTCGTTCACCTCGAGATCGCCCTTACGCGTCGCAACGCTCACGGGCACGATCTCATCGGCCAGTGCACCCGATTGCATGGCCTGCTGCGCGCGACGCAGTGATTCGATGGCGTAGGCGTCCATCTCCTCGCGGGTTATACCGTAGCGGTCCGCGGTTTCCTGGGCGAACGAGCCCATCAAGCGGCCAGTGCGAGCGTCCTCCAGCCCATCGAAGAACATGTGATCCTTGACTTCGCCGTGGCCCATTCGCAAGCCGCCACGTGCCTTGGGCAGCAGGTATGGGGCGTTGGACATGCTTTCCATCCCGCCAGCTATGACCACTTCGGCGCTGCCGGCCTTGATCAGGTCGTGGGCCAGCATCACCGCCTTCATGCCCGAGCCGCAGAGCTTGTTGATGGTGGTGCAACCCGTCGCGCTGGGCAGGCCGGCGGCGAGCGAGGCCTGGCGTGCCGGGCCCTGCTTGAGGCCAGCGGGCAAGACGCAGCCCATGATCACTTCCTGCACGTCGCTAGCGTCGATTCCTGCCCGAGCGACGGCGGCGCCAATCGCCGTCGCACCAAGATCCGTTGCGCTTACCGAGGACAGGCTACCCTGAAAACCACCCATGGGCGTGCGAGCGCCGCTGACGATAACGATATCCGACATATTTCCACCTTGATCTGCAGTAAAGGGGCGAAACCGGCCCGCTAGTCATAGCGAGCAACACAATCGTTCCTCTGACTGATTGAGTGAGCGCTGGCACAGGCTACTGTTGGGCAAGTTGCCATCTCCGCTCCGGTTTAGCTTCATCTTCGTCGCTTTCAACAATAGTCCAGAACAGGTGAGCCCATGTTGCAGACCCGCATCATCCCCCCCGTCGCGAATGCCCACCCATACCCCCTGCTGATCAAGAGCCTGCTGTTGTCAGGCAGCCGCTACGAGAAAAATCGCGAAATCGTCTACCGCGATTCCTTGCGTTACAGCTACGCGACCTTCAACGAACGGGTGGCGCGACTGGCCAACGTGCTCACTCGAGCCGGCGTGAAGGCGGGTGATACCGTGGCGGTGATGGATTGGGACAGCCACCGCTACCTGGAATGCATGTTCGCGGTGCCGATGCTGGGGGCGGTGTTGCACACCATCAACATCCGCCTGTCACCGGAGCAGATCCTCTACACCATGAACCACGCCGAAGACCGTTTCGTGCTGGTCAACAGCGATTTCGCCGCGCTGTATCAGGGCATCGCCGGGCAACTCACCACGGTGACCGGCACGCTGCTGCTGACCGACAACGCCGCGGCTGATACCGAGCTTCCCGGTTCGGTCGGCGAGTATGAAAGCCTGTTGGCGGCGGCCGAGCCGAGCTATGCATTCGCCGACTTCGACGAAAACTCCGTGGCAACCACCTTCTACACCACCGGTACCACCGGCAATCCCAAGGGCGTCTACTTCACCCATCGGCAGTTGGTGTTGCACACCCTGTCCATGGCTACCACTCTCGGCAGCCTGGACAGCATCCGCCTGATGGGCAATAGCGACGTGTACATGCCGATCACCCCCATGTTCCACGTACACGCCTGGGGCGTGCCCTACGTCGCCACGATGCTGGGCGTCAAACAGGTCTATCCGGGACGCTACGAGCCGGAGATGCTCTGCAAGCTGATCAAGAGCGAACAGGTGACCTTTTCCCATTGCGTGCCGACCATCTTGCAGATGCTGCTGGCCGCGCCTGGCGCGCAAGGCCATGACTTCAAGGGCATGAAGGTGATCATCGGCGGCAGCGCACTCAATCGCGCGGTGTACGAGGCCGCCAAGGCAAAAGGCATTCAACTGACGGCGGCGTACGGGATGTCCGAGACCTGCCCGCTGATTTCCTGTGGTTATCTCAACGAAGACGTGCTCGCGGCAAGCGAGGAGCAGCGCACTGCCTATCGCATCAAGGCAGGGGTTCCAGTGCCTTTGGCCGAGGCGGCGATCATGGACGGTCATGGCAATCGCCTGCCTGCGGATGGCGAGACCCAGGGCGAGTTGGTACTGCGCGCACCCTGGCTGACCCAGGGCTACTTTCGCGAGCCGGAAAAGGGACAGGAGTTGTGGGCCCACGGCTGGCTACACACCGGCGACGTGGCGACCCTGGACGATAGCGGCTCCATCGATATTCGTGACCGCATCAAGGACGTGATCAAGACCGGAGGCGAGTGGATTTCCTCGCTTGAGCTCGAAGACCTCATCAGTCGCCAGCCGGCGGTGCGCGAAGTGGCCGTGGTCGGCGTGGCGGATCAGCAGTGGGGCGAGCGCCCATTCGCCCTGGTCGTGGCGAAGGATGGCCAGCAATTGGACGCAGGCATTCTCAAGGAGCACCTCACGCCTTTCGTCGAGCAAGGCGTCATCAACAAGTGGGCGATTCCCTCGCAGATCGCGCTTGTTACCGAAATTCCCAAGACCAGTGTGGGCAAGCTGGACAAAAAGCGTATTCGTGTTGACCTCGCGCAGTGGCAGGAGGCCGGAGGTGAGTTTTTATCGTCCCTGTAAGGCACGAATTTCAACGCCAAAAAAGTGACTGATCAGTCAAACAAACGTTTGGCTTGCTAATTGCTGGTTTCGGGCCATCCTTGGCTTGTCACGGATGGGATTGATCTCTCAAACCGGCGAGCCAGAGTGTCTCGGGCACTGCAAGCACCCCTTGGCAAGGCTCGCTGGCTTCAGTCAATCAGCCATAACAAAAACAAATGGAGTAGCGTCGATGACCAACACAACAAGGCCGTTCTGGCGTCTGGCAAAACTGCCGCTGGCCGTCAGCCTCGCATCAACTCTTGCCAGCCCGGCATTCGCGGTGAATTTCAATATCGGGGAAATAGAAGGTCAGTTCGACTCGTCGCTGTCGGTGGGGGCCAGTTGGTCGACAGCCAAGCGAGATGATCGTTTCATTGGTGAGGCCAATGGGGGGACCGGTTATACCCAGACGGGTGACGACGGCCGTTTGAACTTCAAGCGCGGGGAGACTTTTTCCAAGATATTCAAGGGTATCCATGATCTTGAATTGAAGTATGGCGACACAGGTTTATTCGTGCGCGGCAAGTATTGGTACGATTTCGAGCTGAAAGACGAGTCTCGTCCCTTCAAGGACATCAGCGATGATGGTCGAAAACCTGGCGCCAAATCCTCGGGCGCCGAGTGGCTCGATACCTTCGTTTATCACAATTACTCGATTGGCGATCAGCCCGGTTCCGTGCGCCTGGGTAAGCAGGTGGTGAGCTGGGGTGAAAGTACCTTCATCCAGAACAGCATCAACTCGATCAACCCCGTTGACGTTTCCGCTTTCCGACGCCCGGGCAGCGAGGTCAAGGAAGGTCTGATCCCGGTCAACATGTTCTACGTCTCCCAGAGCATCACCGATCGCTTGTCGATGGAGAGCTTCTACCAGTTGAGCTGGAAACAGACCGTCGTCGATAACTGCGGGACCTTCTTCTCGACCGCCGATGTGGCGGCCAATGGCTGTAACAACAACTACAACATCCTCAACAGCAGTCTGGTTGGCTTGTTGCGTGGCGTCGATGCCCTGGCAGCCGGGGCGCCGGCGCTGGCGCCGATCGGTGCATCGGCCGCCGGTGTGAACTACACCCAGGAAGGCATGGTGGTGCGTCGCGGCAAGGACAACACGGCACGCGATGACGGGCAGTGGGGTCTGGCACTGCGCTGGCAGGGCGATAACACCGAGTACGGCGCGTACTTCATGAATTACCACAGCCGCACACCGTTCCTCAGTGTGCAGAATGCCGATGCGGCAGCCTTGGCGAGAATTGGGGCTGCGGCTCGCAGTATTTACAACACCTTGGGTGTTGGTGCCGCTGGCAGCCCAGCAGCCTGGGTGGGTTCAGGCAATGCATGGCTTGGCGCTGCGCCACCTGCCGCTTTCGCAGGGCCTCTGGGCGCTCAGGCGCGCACGCTTGCCGGCGCTGCTGTGGCCGTGGGTAACGGCAGTTACTTCATGGACTACCCCGAGGACATCCGCCTCTATGGCCTGAGCTTCTCCACCACGCTGCCTACCGGCACGGCCTGGCAGGGTGAGATCAGCTATCGCCCGAATGCACCGGTGCAGATCAACACCCAGCAGCTCACCCTCGCTCTGGCTGGCGCGGCGGCTGGCACTTCCGCGCCGGGTGCGGTGCAGAAGGGTTACGACCGCAAGGAGATTACCCAGATCCAGACCACCTTCACTCATTTCTTCGATCAGGTGCTGGGCGCTGACCGCCTTACCCTGGTGGGCGAGGTCGGCTTCGCGCACGTCGGCGGCTTGGAAGGCAAGAATAAGAACCGCTACGGCCGTGACCCCATCTATGGCATCACCGGCAGTGCGGTTGACCCTAACGAAACGTCCATTGCCCGTTATGGCGACCATGGTTTCACCACCGCCAACTCCTGGGGTTATCGCATGCGCGGCATCCTCGACTACAGCGATGTGTTCGCCGGTGTGAACCTGCGGCCCAACGTCGCCTTCTCCCACGACGTTGATGGTTACGGTCCCAACGGGTTGTTTAACGAAGGTGCCAAGGCCGCCAGCCTGGGCGTCGATGCCGAATATCAGAACACCTACACCGCGACCATTGCCTACACCAACTTCTTCGATGGCCGTTACAACACTCTGGTCGACCGTGACTTTCTGGCCCTCAGCTTCGGTATGAACTTCTAAGCGCCCGTATTCATAGGAAAACGCATTTATGAAAACAACAAAAAGGCTGTTGCAAACTGGCGCTCTGACTCTGTCGCTGCTGGCCACCGGTGTGATGGCTGCAGTGTCGGCAGACGAGGCGGCCAAACTGGGTAGTACCCTGACGCCGATCGGTGCGGAAAAGGCCGGCAATGCCGATGGCAGCATCCCGGCCTGGACCGGAGGCCTGCCGGTCAATGCCGGGGCGGTGGACGCGGGCGGCTTCCTGGCCGATCCGTTCCCCAACGAGAAGCCGCTGTTCACCATCACCGCGCAGAACGTCGAGCAGTACAAGGACAAGCTGACGCCCGGCCAGTACGCGATGTTCAAGCGTTACCCGGAAACCTATCGGATGCCGGTCTACACGACCCATCGTACGGCGACGGTGCCGGACAACATCATTGCGGCGACCAAGCAGAACGCGACCAATGCCAAGCTTATTCAGGGCGGTGAAGGGCTGGAGAACTTCCAGCTGGCCAACCCGTTCCCGATCCCGAAGGATGGTCTGGAGGCGATCTGGAACCACATCACCCGCTACCGCGGTGCCAGCGTGCGTCGTCACGTGGTGCAGGTGACGCCCCAGGCCAACGGTTCGTTCAGCCCGGTCAGCCTGGAAGAAGAGTTCGCCTTCCGCAGCATGATGAAGGACGTCGACACCAGCAAGCCGAGCAACATCCTCTTCTACTTCAAGCAGCGGGTAACGGCGCCTTCGCGTCTGGCCGGTAACGTGTTGCTGGTGCACGAGACCATCGACCAGGTGAAGGAGCCGCGCATGGCGTGGCTGTACAACGCCGGTCAGCGTCGCGTGCGCCGGGCGCCGCAGGTGTCCTATGACGGCCCGGGGACCGCAGCCGATGGCCTGCGTACCTCGGACAACCTCGACATGTACAACGGCTCGCCCGATCGCTACGACTGGCAACTGCTGGGCAAGAAGGAAATCTACATTCCTTACAACAGCTACCGCCTCGATTCGCCGAAGCTCAAGTACGCCGATATCGTCAAGCCAGGTCACCTCAACCCGGATCTGACTCGATACGAGCTGCACCGCGTCTGGCACGTGACCGCTACCCTCAAGCAGGGCGAGCGCCACATCTATGCCAAGCGTGACTTCTACATCGACGAGGATACCTGGCAGGCCGCTGCCATCGACCACTACGACGGTCGCGGTACCCTGTGGCGTGTAGCGGAAGCCCATGCCCAGTACTACTACGACAAGCAGGTGCCGTGGTACGCCGTTGAGGTCATCCATGATCTGCTCTCTGGCCGCTACCTGGCATTGGGCCTGAAGAACGAGGAGAAGCGCGCTTACGAGTTCGACTATCCCGCTAAGGAAAGCGACTACACCCCGGCAGCGCTGCGCCAGTCCGGCGTGCGTTGATCGCCGCGCAAAACCGAAGAGCCGGCCCCAGGGCCGGCTTTTTGCCGTCTGGGCGACTGGTTTTCAGGCCAGGACCATGACGCCGAGACCAGCGACCCGAGAATTCACCGCGCGACAGCTTGCGATGGTTACAATTGGTCTTCCGCCCGCCACTTGCGTTACAGGGACCTGCCATGCAACCCACTTCCCCACCCCTGATCCGCGAAACCTTCCCCGTCGGCCCGCTGCAGTGCAACTGCACCATCATTGGAGATTCCGTCAGTGGCAAGGCCATCGTGGTCGATCCGGGTGGCAACCCCGATCAGATCATGGCGCGTCTGGAGGCTCATGGCTTGAAGGTGGTGAGCATCATCCACACCCACGCGCACCTCGATCATTTCCTGGCCTCGGGGCAGATGAAGGAAAAGACCGGCGCGACCCTGCACCTGCACAAGGACGACAGGTTCCTCTGGGACAACCTGGAGATGCAGTGCCAGATGTTCGGGGTTCCCTACACGCCGGTGCCCGCGCCCGATCAATGGCTGGCAGATGACGAGGCACTCGCCTGTGGCTGCGGTGTGGCCCTGCACACGCCGGGACATACCCCGGGCTCGATGAGTTTCTGGTTTCCCGAAGCCAAGCTGCTGATCGCGGGTGATACCTTGTTTCGCCGCGGTATCGGGCGTACCGACCTGTGGGGTGGCGACTACTCGACCATCGAGCGTTCCATCAAGCAGCGGCTTTATCGCCTGGACGAGGACGCCACCGTGGTGACCGGCCACGGGCCGGATACCCGATTGGGTGACGAGATGCGCGAAAACCCATTCGTGCGAGCTTGAAAAACAAGCGCTTACAGATTTTCTGCGTGGTGATTGTTAGCCTTGGTCGGGAACTTGGCGGCGCTCGTTGGCTCGAAGCCGCGAATGAAACTGCCTCCCTCTGCAACACGACTAAGGATTACCCATGATCAAGTGCCGCTCCCTGATTGCCGCAACGGCCGTTCTCGCTGTTCTGTCCGGCTGTACGGTCAACCCTTATACCGGTGAGAGCCAGGCGGGCAAAGCCGGTATCTACGGTGGCGTAGGGGCGCTGGCTGGCGCTGCGGTGGGTGCTGCCACCTCGAGCAAGAAAGACCGCAAGAAGGGCGCGCTGATCGGCGCTGCCGTCGGAGGCGCGGCTGGGGGTGGTTACGGCTATTACGTCGACACCCAGGAAGCCAAGCTGCGCCAGCAGTTGCAGGGCACGGGCGTGCAAGTGCAGCGCAATGGTAATGACCTGACGCTGATCATGCCCGGCAACATCACCTTCGCCAGCAATTCGGCAGACATTTCCAGCAGCTTCTACCCGACGCTGAATTCGCTGGTGCTGACCTTCAAGGAATTCAACAAGAACGGCGTGAACATCGTCGGTCATACCGACAGCACCGGTTCGGCCGAACTGAACCAGAGCCTGTCCACCCGCCGCGCCCAGAGCGTGGCGTCGTACCTGGCCGCCAATGGCGTGGCCTCGTCGCGTATCTCGGCCTATGGCGCCGGCCCTAACCAGCCCATCGCCAGCAACGCCAACGAGGCAGGGCGCGCGCAGAACCGCCGCGTGGAAATCAACCTGCGACCGTTGTAAGCCGAACCGCGCATCAGAAAACCCCGCCGCGGCGGGGTTTTTCATGCCTGCGGCATTCCGGTACCTGTGGCTGCCTGGCGTGTGCTGGCTAAACTGTGATGATCAGCAGTCGAGCCATGACGCAATGTGGGCAGGGAGGTCGATGTGGTGCCAGAGCCGCTGGAAATTCTCGTCGTCGATGATCGGCAGGACAATCTGGACGACATGCAGGAATTGCTCGAAGCCATTGAGCAGCCGGTTCACTGCGTGGACTCGGGCGCCAAGGCCCTCGACTACTTGGCCCAGGGCGAGGTCGCCCTGGTGCTGCTCGATGTGCAGATGCCTCGCATGGATGGCTTCGAGGTGGCGCGGCGCATGCGCAGCGACCCGCACACCCGGCTGATACCGATCATCTTCATCTCCGGCATGGCGCAGACCGACGAGATCCTCAATCAGGGATACGGCGCCGGCGCGATGGATTTCATCGCCAAACCGGTGCAGCCGGCGATGCTGCTGCACAAGGTGCGCGCGCTGCTCGAGCATGAGCGTTATCGCCGCGAACTGCTTCGTATGGCTCAGCAACTGGAGCGCGAGCGGGCCTTCAATGCCTCGATTCTCGACAACACCGCTGAAGGCATTCTGGTGGTCGGTGAGGAGGGGCGTATCCGCTTCGCCAACCCCGCGATCATGCGGATGCTCGGCTGCCAGGCGAACGAGTTGACCGGCAGCGATCTGCTGGACTGGGTCGATGTCGCCGGAGCTGTGCAGTGGCAGGCATCGAGCTTCTACCAGCACTGGCAACGCCGCGAACCTCTGCGCCTGCACGACGCCAATCTGCGTACCCGCGAAGGCCGCCTCGTGCCGGTAGCGCTTTCCAGCTCGCCGTTGCCGGATGAAGGACGCGGCATGGTCCTGCTGGCGCTGGACATGTCGGTGGTGCGCGACCTGCACCGGCAGCTCGAGTCACTGGTCATTACCGATGCCCTGACCGGCTTGCTCAACCGCCGTGGCTTCCTGCAGGAGCTGCAGGCGGCGATTTCGCGTCACCAGCGCACGGGCCAGGAGGCCGCCTTGCTGTACCTGGATCTGGATGGGTTCAAGCGCATCAACGACAACCTGGGCCACGAGCGCGGTGATCAGGTACTGCGCCAGGTCAGCGGCCAGCTGAAAAGCTGCCTGCGGCCCTATGACCGCCTGGCGCGCATAGGCGGTGATGAATTCACGGTAATTCTCGACAGCCTGGGCAGTCCTGGCGAGGCGGCCTCGGTGGCGCAGAAACTGGTGCAGCAGGTCGCCGATCAGGCGGGCGAGGGGGATCTGTCAGGCCTGGGCGTCAGCATCGGCATCGCCTGCCTGCCCGCTGACGGCAGCACGGTCGAGGACCTGCTGCGGGCGGCCGACACGGCCATGTACGCGGCCAAGCACGGTGGGCGCAGCCAGTACCGTTTCTACGATGCGGCAAGAACCTAAGAACCTGTCCAAAGTCTTCAAGCCGAGGTTCGTCGATTTTGGCAGTTAAGTGGCGGGGGTGGAAATCGGCACAGTGCCTGTGGGAGCGGGCCATGCCCGCGATTTTTCGCGCGCATGGCGCGCTCCCACAGTGGATCGGCGAACGGCTGCTATGGCCTTGTAGCAGCCTTTTCATGTCGCCTAAAAAGCTTTTAAGGGTGTTGCTGATGCAGGCGCTCCAGTAAGTCGTCCTTGGCATCCCACAGCGCGTTGATCCACTGCTGGAAGTCCTTGCGATAGGCTTCGTCCTGGTCGTAGGCGCGGCCGATGAAGCGAGTGGGGATGTCCAGCTGTTCGACGACCACTACCACCTCGTGGAGCTGACCACTGAGCAATGCCCAGAAACCCGGGCTGCCCTGGGGGTAGTGCAGGGTGACGTTGATCATACCGTGCAGTTGCTCGCCCATTGCATCGAGCACGAAGGCCAGGCCACCGGCCTTGGGCTTGAGCAGGTAGCGGTGGGGCGATTGCTGTTCCTGGTGCTTGGCCGGGGTAAAACGAGTGCCTTCGACGAAGTTGAAGATGCCCACCGGGTTATGGCGAAACTTGGCACAGGTGCGGCGGGTGGTTTGCAGGTCTTCGCCTTTTTTTTCAGGGTGCTTGGCCAGATACTCCTTCGAGTAGCGCTTCATGAACGGAAAGCCCAGCGCCCACCAGCACAGGCCGATCACCGGCACCCAGATCAGCTCCTGTTTGAGGAAGAATTTCAGCGGACGGATACGCCGGTTGAGCAGGTACTGCAGCACCAGGATGTCCACCCAGCTCTGGTGGTTGCTGGTCACCAGATAGGAATGCTCGTAATCGAAGTTCTGATTGCCCTCGATATGCCAGCGGGTTTTGCCCAGTAGATTCATCCACGTCTTGTTACAACTTATCCAGCCTTCCTGGATGAAAATCATCAGCTGATCGCAGACGCGCCGTACCAGCGGCAACGGCAGCACGATGCGTAGCAACGTGACCGCGAACAGCGGCCAGCACCAGAAAAGCGTATTGAGCGCCAGCGAAACGCTGCCCAGCAGGCCGAGCAATGGGGCAGGCAGAAAGTGCAGCATGGACGTACGAACCTCGGGCGGGTTGGCGCCCGGCAAGCGTGCCGGGCGTGAATGGCGCACAGGGTAACGATTGGTGGGGGAACTGCAAGCCGATCCGAATACGGGTTATATCTCCCGTCATCGGATCGGCGTGTTATCACTGACGCATGTTGGCGGCCTGAATGGCGGTCAGCGCGATGGTGAAGACGATATCGTCCACCAACGCGCCCCGCGACAGGTCGTTAACCGGCTTGCGCAGGCCCTGCAGCATTGGGCCGACGCTGATGCAATCGGCGCTGCGCTGCACCGCTTTGTAAGTGGTGTTACCGGTGTTCAGGTCGGGGAAGATGAACACCGTGGCGCGACCGGCCACCGGGCTATTGGGGGCCTTTTGCCGACCGACGCTCTCGATGGCCGCGGCGTCGTACTGCAGCGGGCCGTCGACCAGCAACTGCGGGTTGGCCTGACGCGCCAGGCGCGTCGCTTCGCGGACCTTTTCCACTTCCTCGCCACTGCCCGAGTCGCCAGTGGAATAGCTGAGCATGGCCACGCGTGGCGGGATGCCGAACGCCTGGGCGGAGCTGGCGCTCTGCAGGGCGATTTCCGCCAGTTGCTCGGCATTGGGGTCCGGATTGACCGCGCAATCGCCATACACCAGCACCTGGTCCGGCAGCAGCATGAAGAACACCGACGATACCAGGTTGTAGCCGGGCGCGGTCTTGATCAGCTGCAGCGCCGGGCGGATGGTGTTGGCGGTGGTGTGCACGGCGCCGGATACCAGACCGTCGACTTCGTCCAGGGCCAGCATCATGGTGCCCAGCACCACCGTGTCTTCGAGCTGAGCGCTGGCCATTGGCGCGTTGAGGCCCTTGCCCTTGCGCAGTTCCACCATCGGCTCGACGTAGCGCTCGCGAATCAGGTCCGGGTCGAGAATCTCCAGCCCCGGCGGCAGCTCGATGCCCTGAGCCTGCGCAACGCTGTGCACTTCCTCGGGCTTGGCCAGCAGCACGCAGCGGGCGATGCCGCGGGCCTGGCAGATTGCGGCAGCCTGCACGGTACGCGGCTCGGCGCCTTCGGGCAGAACGATGCGCTTGTTGGCGGCCTTGGCCTGCTGCACCAACTGATAGCGGAACGCCGGCGGTGACAGGCGCAGCTCTCGCGGGCTGCCGCAGCGGGCGGCGAGCCAGTCGTGGTCGAGGTGGCTGGCAACGAAGTCGGCGACCTTCTCGGCGCGCTCCTTGTCATCGACCGGGATTTCCTTGTTCAGGCGATTGAGGTTGGTGGCCGTGTCGTAGGAACCGGTGCTCACCGTCATCACCGGCAGGCCGCTCTGCAGGGCGCCGCGGCACAATTCCATGATGCGCGGGTCGGGGGCGAAGTCGCTGCATAGCAGCAGGCCGGCCAGCGGCATGCCGTTCATGGCGGCCAGGCTGGCAGCCAGGATGATGTCGTCGCGGTCACCTGGCGTTACCACCAGGGTGCCGGGCTTGAGCAACTGCACGGTGTTGGCCACGGCGCGGGCGCACAGCACGATCTTCAGCATGCGGCGCTGCTCGTAGTCACCAGCGTTGAGGATGCGCGCGCCGAGCAGTTCGGCGATGTCGCGGGTACGCGGTGCATTCAGCTCGTCGAGCCAGGGGATGCAGCCCAGCAAGCGGAATTCCGGGTGGCGCAGCAGCGAGGACTGTTCGCGCAGGCGTGCGGTGAAGGCGTCCAGGCCGTCGTCGCTGCGGATCTTGTTGAGGATCACGCCGAGTACCTTGGGATCTTTCGGGCCGCCGAACTGCTGGGCCTGGATTTCCACGCGGTCGCATAGCTCGCCAAGAGTCTCCTGCTCCTGGGCCGAAACCAGGATCACGTCGGCATCCAGGCTCTTGGCCAGGTGGAAGTTGACCCGCGCGGCGTAGCTGGCCTGGCGTGTCGGCACCATGCCTTCGACGATCACCACGTCCTTGTCCTTGGCGGCCTCCTGGTAGAGGCTGATGATTTCTTCCAGCAGTTCGTCCAGGTCGCCGTCGCCGAGGCGTCTTTCGACATGGGCCAGGGCCAGCGGTTTGGGCGAGTGCAGGCCGTGGGTGCGCGCGACCAGTTCGCTGGAGCGCTCGGGGCCGGCGTCACCCTGGTGTGGTTGGGCGATGGGCTTGAAGAAACCGACCTTGAGGCCGGCGCGTTCGAGCGCCCCGACCAGGCCCAGGCTGATGGAAGTGAGGCCGACGCCGAAACCGGTCGGCGAGATGAAAAAGGTGTGCATGGGGGGTCTCCGATTCAGTCGAGCAGCGCGAGGGTGTCGAGGGCAATCTGGCGCTCTTCGTTGGTGGGCACCACCAGCACCCGCGTATGGTCCGCCGCGTGGATCGGCCCGCTGACGCCGCGCAGGCAGCGGGCATTGGCCGCTTCGTCGAGCTTGAGGCCGAGCAGGCTCAGGTGCGCCACCGTCTTGCTGCGGATCAGCGGTGAGTTCTCGCCGATGCCGCCGGTGAAAATCAGGCCGTCCAGGCGCGGCAGGGCGCAGCTCATGGCCGCCAGTGATTTGGCCAGGCGATAGCAGAATACTTCGATGGCCAGGGTGGCACCGGCATGACCTTCCTCACGGGCCTGCTCGAGGCTGCGCATGTCGTTGGACAGCCCCGACAAGCCCAGCAGGCCGCTGTCGTGGTTGAGCATGCGATCGATCTGCTCCAAGCTCCAGCCCAGGGTGCGCGAGAGGTGGCTGTGCAGGTTGGGGTCGACGTCGCCACTGCGCGTGCCCATCACCAGGCCCTCGAGCGGCGTCAGGCCCATGCTGGTGTCGCGGCTTTGACCGTTGACCACCGCACAGGTCGAGCAGCCATTACCCAGGTGGGCGACCAGCCAGGCGCTGTCGCCCGCCGGCAGGCCGGTGAGTTCGGCCGCGCTGGCACTGACGAAGCGGTGGCTGGTGCCATGGAAGCCATAACGGCGCACGCCGTGGTCGCGATACAGCTGCTCCGGCACCGCGTAGCGGAAGGCGTGCTCTGGCAGGCTCTGGTGGAAGGCCGTGTCGAACACCGCCACCTGGGGCAGCTCAGGGTACAGCGCCAGAGCCGCCTCGATACCCAGCAGGCCAGCCGGGTTGTGCAGCGGCGCCAGGGGCGCGACGGCGCGAATCGCGGCGATTACCGCGTCGTTAAGACGTTGGGCGCTGGTGAAGTGTTCGCCGCCGTGTACCACCCGATGGCCGATGCCGTGCAGTTGGCCGCCAGTGGCCTCCTGCACCCGCTGCAGCAGATGGGCCAGCGCGGCGCGATGGTCATCGCCGGGAATGGCCTGGCTATGCTTGATGCCGCTCAACTGCCAGTGCAGCACGGCGTCGGCGCTGCCAAGCCGCTCCGCCAGCCCGCTGATGGCGAACGCCTGCTGATCGGGGTCGACCAAGGCGAACTTGATGGAGGAGCTACCGCAGTTGATCACCAGAATATTGCGTGCGGGCATTCAGAAGTCCTTAGCGTCCAGAAGCGTTGGAGCTGATGTTGCGACACACCAGCCACAGGTGAATTTCGTGCCGATTCGCGCCTGACGCTGCGCGGCGTCGAGCACCCAGGGGCGATTTTGCCAGGGCGGTTGATGGCGCAAGTGCTGAGTATGGCCACAAGATAAGACAGCCACCCAATAGCCGTCATGATCTTGCTCAAAACCGACCACGACGACCGCGGATACGGCCCGCCCGTCTGGGCTTGGGTCGCTTTCGCCACCGCCGTTGGTTACACTTACACGTTCATTTTCCTCGAGCAAAAGGTTCGCCCCATGCAGATCGCCGCCAACAAGGCCGTTTCCATCGACTATACCCTGACCAACGATGCCGGTGAGGTGATCGATAGTTCCGCTGGCGGCGCGCCGCTGGTTTACCTGCACGGTGCCGGCAACATCATCGTCGGTCTCGAGAAGGCGCTGGTCGGCAAGCAGGCCGGTGACGAAGTCAAGGTTGCCGTCGAGCCCGAAGAAGCCTACGGCGAATACAGCGCCGAGTTGGTCGCCACCCTGAACCGCTCGATGTTCGAAGGCGTCGACGAGCTGGAAGTCGGCATGCAGTTCCACGCCTCCGGCCCGGACGGCGGCATGCAGATCGTCACCATCCGCGAGCTGGAAGGCGATGACGTGATCGTCGACGGCAACCACCCGCTGGCTGGCCAGCGCCTGAACTTCGCGGTCAAGGTCGTCAACGTGCGTGACGCCAGCCAGGAAGAAATCGCCCATGGTCATATCCATGGCGAAGGTGGTCATCACCACTGATCCGTATGTCGGCAGCCGATTCGTCGCTGCTGGCAGATGGTCATGCGTGGCTGCTAAGCTGCAGTCATGAAAAGGCGCCTTTTCAGGCGCCTTTTTCGTTTCTTCTTCGCTGCCTTTCGCGTTACCCGGAGCACCATCATGAGCGCCTTTCACGACCTGACATTGCACGCACTGGACGGCCAGGAGCTGCCGCTTGCTCCGCTCAAGGGCAAGGTGGTGCTGGTGGTCAACGTCGCCTCCAAGTGTGGGCTGACGCCGCAGTATGCAGGCCTCGAACGCCTGCAGCAGGCTTACGGTGATCAGGGTTTCAGCGTGCTGGGCGTGCCCTGTAACCAGTTCGCCGGGCAGGAGCCGGACGCCGAGGCGGCGATCGCCCAGTTCTGCAGCCTGAACTATGGCGTGACCTTTCCGCTGAGCAGCAAGCTCGAAGTCAACGGCAGCAGCCGTCACCCGCTATACCGCCTGCTGGCCGGTGAGGGCGCGGAGTTTCCCGGGGACATCACCTGGAATTTCGAGAAGTTTCTGGTGGGCCAGGATGGCCGTGTGCTCGCGCGTTTCTCGCCGCGTACCGCGCCGGATGATCCGGCACTGATCCAGGCCATCGAGAAGGCCCTGGCCTGATCGCAGGGTCGCTGCCTGCGGCCCGTCATCTCTCTATCGCTTCAATTCGCGCGTTTGGTTTCGATCACCAGAGCGGGCTTGCGGCCACCGCTCGGCACGGCGCTGTCCAGCCGCGCCGCGTGCAGATGCTGTTCGAACTCTTCGACGATGCTCGACCAGCTCTGCCTGGCGGCGTGCTGGCGGGCATTGAGGCGAACCCGACGCAGGTTCTCGCTGTTCTCCATCAGCCATGTCGCCGCCTCGACGAACGTGCGCTGATCGTCGGCGCTGGCCAGCATGCCATTGTGGCCGTCCTCGACATGCTGAGCCGCGGCGGCCTGGTCGAAGGCGACCACCCCGAGCCCCGATGCCATGGCTTCGAGCAGCACGTTGCCGAAGGTTTCCGAGAGGCTCGGAAAAAGGAAGATATCGCCGCTGGCGTAGTGCTGAGCGAGGGTTTCGCCGCGCTGGATCCCGCAGAATAATGCGTCCGGCATTTGCTTGTGCAGGCTCTCGCGCAGTGGGCCGTCGCCGACCACCACCAGCCTCAGGTTAAGCCCAGTGGATTGGCGCTGCAGCGCCTGGTAGGTACTGACCAGAAGATCCAGATTCTTCTCGGCGGCCAGCCGGCCGACGTGCAGCACGGCGATATCCCGCTCGGCCAGGCCCCAGCTGCGGCGCAGCTCGTCGCTACGCCGCGCCGGGTTGAACAACTGGGCATCCACCCCACGGGCGAGCAGCTCCAGACGCTCGAAACCGCGGCGTTGCAGCTCGCAGCGTTGGCTTAGGCTGGGCACCAGAGTCATGCGCGAGGCGTTGTGAAACCAGCGCAGGTAGTTGGTCAGCAGGCGGGTCAGCAGGGTGATGCCGTAATGGCCGGTGTACTGTTGGAAGTTGGTGTGAAAGCCGCTGACCACCGGTATTCGCAGGCGCCGCGCCGCGCGCAGGGCAGACAGGCCCAGCGGGCCTTCGGTGGCGATGTACAGCACATCCGGGCGCTGGCGCCGCCACAGGCGCAGCAGCTTGTGGCGAGCCGACTGGCCCCACTGCAGGCCGCGGTAGCCGGGCAGCGGCCAGCCGCGGGTCAGCAGCAGGTCGTCGTCATTGGCGGCGGGCGTATCGTGGTGCTGCCGCGGGCGGATCAGCTGCAAGCGATGGCCGCGCGCGCGCAGCCCGTTGACCAGGTGGCCAAGGGTATTGGCCACCCCGTTGATTTCCGGGCTGTAGGTCTCGCTGACCAAGGCGATGAATAGCGGGGGAGTGCTCATGACAGCAGTCTGGGCTGCCGTCATGTAGTGTTTGTGACATCAACGTGGCGTTTGTGTGACAGCCCCTGCGCTCACACCACCTTCGCGTACCCAGAACAGCGTTGCGCCCGCCACGGCGGCCGGCATCATCACGATATTGACGAAGGGCACCAGCAGCGCCGCGTAGGTGATGCCGCCGAAACCCAGGGACTGCCAGCGTTTCTCGCGCAGCCAGGCAAGCATGTCCTGCCAGCTGACCTTGTTGTTGTCGGCGGGGTAGTCGATGTACTGGATGGCCATCATCCACACGCCGAACAGCAGCCACAGCGGCGCTGCGATCAGGTTGACCACCGGAATGAACGACAGGATCAGCAATCCCGCGGCCCGTGGCAGGAAGTACGCCAGTTTGCGGCCTTCGCGACCCAGGGTGCGCGGCACCATGGCGATCAGCTCGCCCCAGCTGAACGGTGGAAAGTTGTCCTGGCCGCGCACCACCACTTCGACCTTCTCGGCGAGAAAACCATTGAAGGGGGCGGCGACGATATTGGCCAGCATGGTGAAGGTGAAGAACACCATCAGAATTACCAGCACCACGAACAGCGGCCAGAGAATGTATTGCAGAAAGCTCAGCCAACTGGGCAGCGACGGCATGAAGGTGTCCACCCAGCCACCGAACTGCTGCACGGCGAAGCCGATCATCAGGCTGAACAGGATCAGGTTGATCGCCAGCGGTAGCAGCACGAACAGGCGCAAGCCGGGGCTCATGACCAGTTTCAGGCCTTCGCCGAGGTACTGCGGGCCGGACAGCACGGGAGCGCGCATCGAGGTCTCTCCAACAAGTGAACGTGGCGCGACCTTACCCATTTTGCAGCCCGCGTGAAAGCAGGGCAGGGCGATAGCGCACCGCTATGCGAGGGATTGGCAAAGCGCATTTCCATGGGCCGGGCCGCGCAGTCTAGTCTGCTCGCGTCCCTTGTTCAGCCGCCGATGTTCGACCGCTTGCGGCCGGTGGCGGCTTTTTTTGCAGCGATGCGCTGTGAGGAGTCTCTGATGTCGAGTAACCGACACGCCCGCGTGATCATTCTCGGTTCCGGCCCTGCGGGCTACAGTGCGGCGGTTTACGCCGCCCGTGCCAATCTGAAACCCCTGCTGATCACCGGCCTGCAGGCCGGCGGGCAACTGACCACCACCACCGAAGTGGACAACTGGCCTGGCGATGCCCATGGCCTGACCGGCCCCGAGCTCATGCAGCGCATGCAGGCTCACGCCGAGCGCTTCGAGACGGAGATCGTCTTCGACCATATCCAGGCCGTGGATCTCGCGGCGCGGCCCTTCACTCTGGTGGGTGACAGCATTTCCTACACCTGCGATGCGCTGATCATCGCCACGGGCGCCAGCGCGCGCTATCTCGGCTTGCCCAGCGAAACGGCGTTGATGGGCAAGGGCGTCTCGGCGTGCGCCACCTGTGACGGCTTCTTCTACCGCAACCGTGAAGTCGCGGTGGTGGGCGGCGGCAACACCGCCGTAGAGGAAGCGTTGTACCTGGCAAACATCGCCAGCCGGGTCACGCTGATCCATCGCCGTGGCGCCTTTCGCGCCGAGAAGATCCTGCAGAACAAGCTACAGGCCCGGGTAGCCGAAGGGCGCATCGTGCTGGCCCTGAATGCCGAGGTGGACGAAGTGCTGGGCGACGCCTCGGGCGTAACCGGCGTGCGGATCCGCGAGCATGACGGCGCAACCCGCGACCTGGCCGTGGACGGCCTGTTCGTGGCCATCGGGCACACGCCCAATACGGCGTTGTTCGAAGGGCAGCTGGCGCTCAGAGACGGCTACCTGCAGACCAATGGCGGGCGCGACGGCAATGCCACGGCGACTAGCGTGGCGGGTGTATTCGCCGCAGGTGACGTGGCTGACAGCGTCTATCGCCAGGCGATCACCTCGGCTGGTGCCGGCTGCATGGCGGCGCTGGATGTGGAGCGCTTCCTCGACGGGCTGTGAGCGTCGAATGCCAGGCCTGAAACGCAAAATGCCCGTATCCATGGATACGGGCATTTTCATTGGGCTTGGCCGATGCGCCGGCTACAGGTCGAAATCGTATTCGGCCAATTGCTTGTGCAGGCGTCGCTCCTCGAGGAAGTTGTCGATGATGCGCCGCTTGGTGAGATTGGTCTTCGCCACTTCCACCGGTGCTTCGCTGCTGTCTGTTTCTTCGCTGACGAAATCGTCGTCCAGTTCCAGGTCTTCTTTGCCGTTGCTCATGCGCTTCACTCCCGGCTACAGGGGCCATTTGCCGACCTTATAAGGGCAAACGTGAAGCGAGTAAAAAAGATTTTTTCAATCAGCTGATATCAGAAACCTATCAAGCATCAATCGTCCGACGTCTTTTGCTTGTATTCGCACAGGTCTTCGATTCGGCAACTGCCGCAGCGCGGCTTGCGGGCCTGGCATACGTAGCGCCCATGCAGGATCAGCCAATGGTGCGCGTCCAGCAGAAAATCCTTGGGTACGAACTTGAGCAGCTTCTTCTCGACTTCCACCACGTTCTTGCCTGGCGCGATGCCGGTGCGGTTGCTGACCCGGAAGATATGCGTATCCACGGCCATGGCCAACTGGCGAAAGGCGGTGTTGAGCACCACGTTGGCAGTCTTGCGACCCACGCCTGGCAGCGCCTCGAGCGCCTCGCGAGTTTCCGGCACCTGGCTGCCGTGTTGCTCGACGAGAATGCGGCAGGTTTCGATGACGTTCTTGGCCTTGCTGTTGTACAGGCCGATGGTCTTGATGTATTCGCTCAGGCCGTCGACCCCCAGGGCGAAGATCGCTTCGGGCGTGTTGGCCACTGGATAGAGCTTGGCGGTGGCCTTGTTGACACCTACGTCGGTGGCCTGGGCGGAGAGAATCACCGCGATCAGCAGTTCGAAGGGCGTGCTGTAGGCCAGCTCGGTCTTGGGCTCGGGGTTGTCTTCGTGCAGGCGGCGGAAGATTTCAAGGCGTTTGGCGGCGTTCATGGTCGGGCATCAGGTCTGTCGTGGCGCTCTAGCTGGCGCTGGTGTACGCCTGCAGACGGCTTTCGGCCGCTGCAAGGCGCTCTTGGGCATCGCGTATCTTGGCAGCGTCATCGGGGGCGCTGCGTTGCAACTTGCCGAGCTCGGCGCGAGCGTAGGCCAGGTCGGTCTTCAACTGGCGCATTTGCGCGCTGAGCCCGGCCTTGTCGACCAGCGTGCGAGTGGGCGCTGGCTTGCCGCAGTGCTCTTCTGCCAGGTGCAGAGCCTCTTGGGCAGCGACATAGGCACTGCGCAACGGCGCCAGGGCCTGCTCGTCCAAGCCTCGGCGTTCACCCGCCTTGAGGGCCATGCGGTGGCTGGCCAGGTCGATCTTGGCCTGTTTGAGCGCCTGCTCACCTGGGCTGGGCGCGTTTTGTGCGGGCGTCGCCTGCAGCTCGGCAAGGCGCTGTTGATCGCGCTCGGCCGCCTGTTGCAGGGCCGTGAGTTGCTGGCGCTGCTCATCATTGGGCGAGTCGCCATAAGCCTTCAGAGTTTTCTGCCATTGAGCGCGACTCATGGCAGCATCGATCTTCGCTTGCTTCAGAGAGGAGGCGGCAGCAGGCTGCTGGGGCGCGGCGGCGGGCATTTCCGCCTGTGCAGAGCGTACCGGACGAGCTGCGCGGCGCCGGGCATCGTTGCGTGCCAGGCGGGCCTGGCGATGCTGGTGGCGGGTGCGGAATTGCTCGGCACGGGCGCGTTGCACCTCGGCTTCGGCTGGCATCAGGGTGATCAGGTCGATGCAGTCCACCGGACAGGGGGCGATGCACAGCTCGCAGCCCGTGCATTCGTCGCCGATCACCGTGTGCATAAGCTTGGCGGCGCCGACGATGGCATCTACCGGGCAGGCCTGGATGCATTTGGTGCAGCCGATGCACTCGGCCTCGCGGATAACCGCCACCTGGGCGGGCGTGGCAGGCAGTGCCAGCGGCAGTTCGGGTACCTGAAGCAGCTCTGCCAGGGCATGGATGGTCGCAGTGCCACCGGGTGGGCATTTGTTGATCGCTTCACCGGCGGCGATGCCTTCGGCGTAGGGCAGGCAACCCGGATGGCCGCACTTGCCACATTGCGTCTGCGGCAGCAGGGCGTCGATGGCCGCGATACGCAGTGCATTGCTCATGGGTGCACCCAGGCGCGCCGGCAGGGGCATGACCCATGACGGAGCAGACAGGTGAGGTGGCGAGAGTCGATCATCGGTGTTGCTGGTCTGGCTAAAGCGTGAGCCGGGCATTATCCGGCATGCGCTGCGCCCGGTACAGGGTAATGCCGCCCGGGCGTGGGTTCAGGCGCCGTGGCGCACCCGGCTGGCCTTGCGCCATAGCCAGCGGACCAGCAGGGCGAGCGGGAACAGGATGATGACGAAGGGAATACCGTAGCCGAGCAGCCTGATGGCTTCGGTGGCACCCTCGGTGGCGTTGTCGAGCATGCCGCTGGCGGCGGCCCCGATGCGCGCCAGACGCCCGACCGGTTCACCGTCGGTGCTGAAGCTCAGGGTCAGCAAGTTGGTGGTCAGGCGGCGTTGTTGCTGCGCCGACTGCTGGACGTTGTCGGCCAATTGCACTTCCACCTCGGCCAGCTCGCGGGCCAGGGCGAGCATGTCGCTGACGCTCAGGTCGGTGCGGGCTTGATACTGCAGCAGCGTCTTGCGTTGACGCTCCAAGCGTTGGCGTTGCTGCTCGGTATCGCTGACCGCCTGGGCGAGGTCTTCGGCGCGCGTATGCCGACTTTGCAACTCGCCGCCGTCGCCGGCAAAGCCGACCATGGGCTCGACACCGGCTGGCGCGATGCGCACGGTGATGCTGGCGGCCTGGTAGGCGCCCTGGTTCTGCTCGATGGCGAGCAGATCACACTGACCGAAACGCTGGCTGCTGCACGCCTCGCGCACGGCGGCCAGGCGCGGCTCGACCTGCTGGACTGGCAGGCGAATGCCGACGCTGTGTTCGTAAGCGAGAAAGGCGCCCTGCTGCGCCGTTTCGCCGAGCAGCGCAGCACCGGCCGGTGGCCGACCGTCACCGGAAGGTGAGCAGCCGGTCAGGGCCAGAGCAGTGGCGAGAATCCAGGGCTTGAGGGTCAGCATCCTTGCTCCGAGTAGGTTACTTGACCCGCTGGCCCGGCTTGGCGCCGCTGTCCGGGCTGAGCAGGTAGATTTCCTCGCCGCCGGGGCCGGCAGCCAGCACCATGCCTTCGGAGACGCCGAACTTCATCTTGCGCGCGGCCAGGTTGGCCACGTACAGGGTCAGGCGGCCCTCGAGCTTGCTCGGATCCGGGTAGGCGCTCTTGATGCCGCTGAACACGTTGCGTTTCTCGTCGCCGATATCCAGGGTCAGGCGCAGCAGCTTGTCGGCGCCTTCGACGAACTCGCATTTCTCGATCAGCGCGATGCGCAGGTCGACGGCGGCAAAGGCGTCGAAGGCGATTTCAGCGGCCAGCGGGTCTTTCTTCAGCTCACCGTTACCTTTCGGGGCTTCGGCGGCTGCCAGGTCTTCCTTGGACGCTTCGACCATGGCTTCGACCTTGGCCGGCTCGATGCGCGCGAGCAGTGGGGTGAAGGGATTGAGCGGGTGATCGGCCAGTGGCGTGGCCAGGTCGGCCCAGGTCAGCGGTGCGACGTTGAGGAACGCCTCGGCATCGCGTGCCAGGTTCGGCAGCACCGGCTTGAGGAAGATCACCAGCTGGCGGAACAGGTTGATGCCCAGGGCGCAGATCGCCTGCACCTCATCGGCTTTGCCGTCCTGCTTGGCCAGCGACCAGGGCGCCTTGTCGGCGATCCAGGCGTTGGCGCGGTCGGCCAGGGCCATGATCTCGCGCATGGCGCGGGCGAAGTCGCGGCTCTCGTACGCTTCGGCGATGCCTGGCGCTGCGCTCTGGAAAGCATTCCACAGCTCCGGCTCAGGGTTGGCAGCGACCAGCAGGCCAGCGTTGCCCTTGTGGATGAAGCCGGCGCAGCGGCTGGCGATGTTGACCACCTTGCCGACCAGGTCGGAGTTGACCTTCTGGATGAAGTCCTCAAGGTTCAGGTCCAGGTCATCTACGCCGCGGCCCAGCTTGGCGGCGTAGTAGTAACGCAGGTATTCGGGGTTCAGATGATCCAGGTAGGTGCGCGCCTTGATGAAGGTGCCGCGCGACTTGGACATCTTCTGGCCGTTGACCGTCAGGTAGCCGTGCACGTTGATGGCGGTCGGCTTGCGGTAGCCGGCACCTTCGAGCATGGCCGGCCAGAACAGGGCGTGGAAGTTGACGATGTCCTTGCCGATGAAGTGATAAACCTCGGCGCTCGAGTCCTTGTTCCAGAACGCGTCGAAGTCCAGTTCCGGGCGGCGCGCACAGAGGTTCTTGAAGCTGGCCATGTAGCCGATCGGCGCATCCAGCCAGACGTAGAAATACTTGCCCGGCTCGTCGGGAATCTCGAAGCCGAAGTAGGGTGCATCACGGCTGATGTCCCACTCGTGCAGGCCGCCGTCCAGCCATTCGGAGAGCTTGTTGGCCACCGACTCCTGCAGGGTGCCGCTGCGCGTCCACTGCTGAAGCATTTCCTGGAACTGCGGCAGCTTGAAGAAGAAGTGCTTGGAGTCCTTCAGTACCGGCACCGCGCCGGAGATCGCCGAGCGCGGATCTTTCAGTTCGGTGGGCTCGTAGGTGGCGCCGCATTTCTCGCAGTTGTCGCCGTACTGGTCCGGCGTCGCGCATTTCGGGCAGGTGCCCTTGATGAAACGGTCGGCCAGGAACATGCCCTTTTCCGGATCGAAATATTGGGTCACCGAACGCGTGGCGATGTGGCCATTGTCGCGCAGCGCCTTGTAGATCGACTCCGACAGCTCGCGGTTTTCCGGCGAGTGGGTGGAATGGAAATTGTCGAAGTCCACCAGGAAATCGGCGAAATCGCTGCTGTGCTCGGCCTTGACGCCGTCGATCAGCTGCTCAGGGGTGATGCCTTCCTTTTCCGCACGCAGCATGATCGCCGAGCCATGGGCGTCGTCGGCGCACACGTAGATGGCCTGATTGCCGCGCAGCTTCTGGAACCGCACCCACATGTCGGTCTGGATGTACTCGAGCATATGGCCAAGGTGGATCGAACCGTTGGCATAGGGAAGGGCGCTGGTAACGAGAATCTGGCGAGCTTGGGACATTGTCAGGCGGTCATCGGTTGGCGGGTGGTCGGTCACTATAAAGTAAGCGGGCGCGTTCCGGCCAGCGGGCAAATTTGCTGGATATCGGCTTGAATTTAGCGGGGGGAGCGGGTTCCAACTATTACCTTCCGCTCCCAGCAAGGAGATGAACATGCCTGCAGTTTTACGTCCAATCGCCTGCGCCACCGCGCTGGCCCTTCTGGTGGGTTGTGCCTCGAACAACCCTTACGACAACGTCGGTGGCGGTGCTGCCAGCGGTGGCGGCCACCGCACCGCGACCTATGGCGGCCTGGCAGCCCTGGCCGGTGCGGCGGTTGGTGCGGCGATCAATCATGATGATCGCGGCAAGGGCGCCGCCATCGGTGCCGTGCTGGCCGGTGCGGCAGGTGCCGGCTACGGTTACTACGCCGATCGCCAGGAAGCCGAGCTGCGCCGCAGCATGGAAGGCACCGGCGTGGAAGTGCAGCGCCAGGGCGACGACATCAAGCTGATCATGCCGGGCAACATCACCTTCGCCACCGACTCGGCCGACATCGCCCCGAGTTTCTACGCGCCGCTGAACAACCTGGCCACATCGTTCAAGCAGTTCCAGAACAACAGCATCGAGATCGTCGGCTACACCGATAGCACCGGTTCGCGTCAACACAACATGGCGCTTTCCCAGCGCCGTGCGCAGAGCGTGACCAGTTACCTCACCGCCCAGGGCATCGACGGCTCGCGCCTGTCCAGCCGCGGCGCCGGCCCGGATCAACCGATCGCCGACAACGCCAGCGCCGAAGGGCGTGCGCAGAACCGCCGCGTCGAAGTGAATCTCAAGCCGCTGCCGGGTCAGCCCGTGCAGTGACCCTTGCAGGCTGGCGGCCTGCCGGTCGCCAGCCTGCATCGACCGTGCGGCTCGGGTAGGATAGGCGTCTTTTCTGCCATCTCCGGAGCCAAGCATGAGCGCTGATATCCGCGCTGCGGTCGAAGCCGTATTGCGTCAGTACACCGACCCCCATCTCGACCAGGATCCGCTCAGCGCCGGCTGCGTGCGTGGCATCGACGTGCAGGACGGGCAGGTCAGCGTGCAGCTCGAACTGGGTTACGCCGCAGCGCAGTTCAAGCAGGGCTGGGCGCAGATGCTGCAGTTGGCCATCGAGAACATCGAAGGCGTGCGCAGTGCTCGCGTCGAGGTTAACTGCGTGATTGCCGCCCACAAGGCACAGGCCCAGGTGCCGGCGCTGGCCAACGTCAAGAACGTGATCGCCGTGGCATCCGGCAAGGGTGGCGTGGGCAAGTCCACCACCGCGGCCAACCTGGCGTTGGCACTGGCCCGTGAGGGCGCGCGGGTGGGCATTCTCGATGCCGATATCTACGGGCCCAGCCAGGGCATCATGTTCGGTATTCCTGAAGGCACGCGGCCACAGGTGCGCGAACAGAAGTGGTTCGTGCCGCTGGAAGCCCATGGCGTACAGGTGATGTCGATGGCCTTCCTGACCGACGACAATACCCCGGTGGTGTGGCGCGGCCCGATGGTTTCCGGGGCGCTGATCCAATTGGTCACCCAGACGGCCTGGAATGATCTCGATTACCTGATCATCGACATGCCGCCGGGCACCGGTGACATTCACCTGACCCTGGCCCAGAAGGTGCCGGTGGCGGGCGCGGTGATCGTCACCACGCCGCAGGACCTGGCGCTGCTCGATGCCAGAAAGGGCGTGGAGATGTTCCGCAAGGTGAACATTCCCGTGCTCGGTGTGGTGGAGAACATGGCCGTGCACATCTGCTCGAACTGCGGCCACGCCGAGCACCTGTTCGGCGAGGGCGGTGGCGAGAAGCTGGCGGCGCAATTCGGTGTCGATCTGCTGGCCTCGATGCCCTTGTCGATGGCCATCCGCCTACAGGCCGATGGTGGAAAGCCGACCGCCATTGCCGACCCTGAAAGTCAGATCGCCATGCTCTACCAGCAGATCGCTCGCATGGTCGGTGCGCGCATCGCCACCAGCGCCAACAGCGCGCAAGGCATGCCGAACATCGTCATTGCCGACGACTGAGGGTCATCGCAGGCGCGCCACGGTGCGCCTGCTGCATCAAATGCAGGCATAAAAAATTTCCGGGAGAAATTTTTAACGGCGCTTGCGACGGCCCGAAGGGTATCTACCAGGGATAGCAGATATAAAAAAACCCCGCCTAGGCGTAATGCTGTTCACTTAAGCATTTGAGTCCAAGTCGGGGTTTCTAGAAAATCCGATACCAGCCTCCTGGTATCGG
>NZ_MSXU01000006.1:0-1913 GCF_001945375.1 Pseudomonas sp. PA1(2017) | reverse complement strand
CCCTGTTATAGGTCTGTAGCTCAGTTGGTTAGAGCGCACCCCTGATAAGGGTGAGGTCGGCAGTTCAAATCTGCCCAGACCTACCAATTCAGGTGCAGATGATATACGGGGCCATAGCTCAGCTGGGAGAGCGCCTGCCTTGCACGCAGGAGGTCAGCGGTTCGATCCCGCTTGGCTCCACCACTATCTGGTTGCAGTCGTTAATGAGTAAGAGTTCAGAAATGAGCATTCTCTGCAGAAGCAGGGTGAATGTTGATTTCTGGTCTTTGACCAGTCGAAACATCGTTCTTTAAAAATTTGGGTATGTGATAGAAGTGACTGATTGATTACTTTCACTGGTAATTAATCTGGTCAAGGTAAAATTTGCGTTGTTCTCAAGTGCAAATTTTCGGCGAATGTCGTCTTCACGTTATAGACAGTAACCAGATTGCTTGGGGTTATATGGTCAAGTGAAGAAGCGCATACGGTGGATGCCTTGGCAGTCAGAGGCGATGAAAGACGTTGTAGCCTGCGATAAGCTTTGGGGAGTCGGCAAACAGACTGTGATCCAGAGATCTCTGAATGGGGGAACCCACCTAGCATAAGCTGGGTATCATGCACTGAATACATAGGTGCATGAGGCGAACCAGTGGAACTGAAACATCTAAGTACCCTGAGGAAAAGAAATCAACCGAGATTCCCTTAGTAGTGGCGAGCGAACGGGGACTAGCCCTTAAGTTGATTTGAGATTAGTGGAAGGCTCTGGAAAGTGCCGCCGTAGTGGGTGATAGCCCCGTACACGAAAATCTCTTGTCAATGAAATCGAGTAGGACGGAGCACGAGAAACTTTGTCTGAATATGGGGGGACCATCCTCCAAGGCTAAATACTACTGACTGACCGATAGTGAACCAGTACCGTGAGGGAAAGGCGAAAAGAACCCCGGAGAGGGGAGTGAAATAGAACCTGAAACCGTATGCGTACAAGCAGTGGGAGCCTACTTTGTTGGGTGACTGCGTACCTTTTGTATAATGGGTCAGCGACTTATATTCAGTGGCGAGCTTAACCGAATAGGGGAGGCGTAGCGAAAGCGAGTCTTAATAGGGCGTTTAGTCGCTGGGTATAGACCCGAAACCGGGCGATCTATCCATGGGCAGGTTGAAGGTTAGGTAACACTGACTGGAGGACCGAACCGACTACCGTTGAAAAGTTAGCGGATGACCTGTGGATCGGAGTGAAAGGCTAATCAAGCTCGGAGATAGCTGGTTCTCCTCGAAAGCTATTTAGGTAGCGCCTCGTGTATCACTGCTGGGGGTAGAGCACTGTTTCGGCTAGGGGGTCATCCCGACTTACCAAACCGATGCAAACTCCGAATACCAGCAAGTGTCAGCACGGGAGACACACGGCGGGTGCTAACGTCCGTCGTGAAAAGGGAAACAACCCAGACCGTCAGCTAAGGTCCCAAACGTTATGGTTGAGTGGGAAACGATGTGGGAAGGCTTAGACAGCTAGGAGGTTGGCTTAGAAGCAGCCACCCTTTAAAGAAAGCGTAATAGCTCACTAGTCGAGTCGGCCTGCGCGGAAGATGTAACGGGGCTCAAACCATACACCGAAGCTACGGGTTCAACGTAAGTTGAGCGGTAGAGGAGCGTTCTGTAAGCCTGTGAAGGTGAGTTGAGAAGCTTGCTGGAGGTATCAGAAGTGCGAATGCTGACATGAGTAACGACAATGCGAGTGAAAAACTCGCACGCCGAAAGACCAAGGTTTCCTGCGCAACGTTAATCGACGCAGGGTGAGTCGGCCCCTAAGGCGAGGCAGAAATGCGTAGTCGATGGGAAACGGGTTCATATTCCCGTACTTCTAATTACTGCGATGGAGGGACGGAGAAGGCTAGGCCAGCACGGCGTTGGTTGTCCGTGTTTAAGGTGGTAGGCTG
>NZ_MSXU01000005.1:3219-66677 GCF_001945375.1 Pseudomonas sp. PA1(2017) | reverse complement strand
CTCGCCGCCGATGTAGTTGCCGTAGCGCGATTTCAGGGTGACGACGGCGCCTGCGGTACCGGGTTTGGCATAGATCATTGACGTTCTCCCATTACGAGTTCTTGTAGTTTTCAGGGGCGGGCCGCGAGCACGACCGGGGCTCGCGATGAACTATGAGACGAATTCATGTGGCCGACTTGACGCTAGGCGAGGCTGGCTGTTCTGCAAAGTCAAATTTCGACAGTCGCGTGTGGCGTGTCGCGCTGGGTCAACTGCAAGTGCTCAATTTCGGTGCGGGTGTTTCCGAATGACCCGTTTCAGGGCTTTTGGAAGAGAGTTTTTGAATAGCATGAGACGAGTAGCCTGTCAGGGCGCGGTTATTGGCGGTGCATTCAATAACCGGCGTGTTTCTTGCTTTCAGAAACAAATTGTCACCAAGGAGGCGCCATGAGCTCTGTTCTCGTCCAGCCCGACCTGTCTGCCGGCCTGCCGTTGATTTCCGGGGGGGCCACCAATACCGGTGTTCTGGCCGCCGCCGCCAGCGGCCTGTGCGGCTTTATCGAAAAGCACGGCGGTGATCCGGATCGCATCCTTGGCGTATCCGGCATCGACCCTGAATCCCTGCGCCATCCCACCCTGAGCCTGGCGCTGCCCAATTACTGCCAGGTGCTGGAGGAGGCGTCGCGCCAGTCCGGCTGCGACAACTTCGGGCTGTACTACGGCCAGCAGTTCAAGCCTCAGGCGCTGGGGCTGCTTGGCTATATCGGCCTGTGCTCGGCAACCGTCGAACAGGCGCTGATCAACTTCGCCCGTGCCTTTCCGCTGCACCAGCGCAACAGCCTGATCCGCCTGGTGGACGAGGGCGAGTGCTACCGCTTCGACTACCAGGTGCGCCACGGCGCGATTCTCTGTCGCCGCCAGGACGCCGAGTTGACCCTGGGCATGGCGCTGAACCTGGTGCGCCATGTGCTCGGCCCGCAGTGGGCGCCGCGCGCGGTGCACTTCGAGCATCCACGGCCCGAGCACTGGCACGAGCACTGCAAAGTCTTCGACGCGCCGGTGTATTTCGAGCAGCCGTTCAATTCCCTGGTCATCCCCAAACGCGGCCTCGAGCGCGCCATGCCGCAGGGCGACCCGGTGCTGCTTTTGGTGATGCAGGACTCGCTCAGCCAGCTCAGTGTCCTGAGCGGCCGCGGCGAACGGGACCTGGCCGATGACGTGCGCGAGCAGATTCGCCAGCAACTGCTGATGGGCGAGCCCGTGCTGGAACTGGCCGCCGAGCAATTGGGCATGAGCAGTTGGTCACTGCAGCGTCGCCTGCGCGACCAGGGCCTGACCTTCACCGCCATGGTCGACAAGGTGCGCTGCGAGCTGGCCACCCATTACCTGCGCCAGCACCAACTGCCCATCTCCAACCTGGCGCCACTGCTCGGCTACTCCGAAGTCAGCGCCTTCTCCCGCGCCTTCCGCCGCTGGTTCGGCGTCAGCCCCCGGCAGTGGCGGCATGAGAGTGATGGGGTGGGCGGGCGGCGGCATTGAGGGAGCCTGCCGCAGGATTTGCTCGCGTGTCAGATTGGCTTGCTGAGCGTAGAGATCAGCCACCGCTTGAGCCCGTGATGCATTGATGGCCACCACGCGCCCGCGTGATGGCCATCAATCGCTACACAGTCGCCGATCCTGCTTGCCGGTTCAGATATCCAGTGATATCGACAGATTCAGTCCGTGTTGAGCCTCGTCATCAGCGTGTCGGTAGCTGTAGCTGCCGCGTAATGAAAGGCCGCCGCCGAGGCGATGACTGACGCCGAAGTGACCGCGCAGGCTGCGATCGTCTGGCCGATGGCCGGGCAGTTCGAAGTCGATTGTCGGCAGGCTGTTCAGCGACATGCGTAGCTCGGTGGGGTCATCCTCGTATTCGCGCTCCATTGCCAGCTCGCCGAACACCCGGGTTCGCGGGCTCAGGTCGTACAGCCCTTGCAAGCCCACACCCAGGCGCTTGGACTTGCGCGTCTGGTCGTCGAAGCCCAGTGCAGTGGAGCGCTGGCTTTTCTCGCGGTAACCGTCCACATCAACATGCACGTAGTCGGCGCCGATAAAAGGGCTCAGGTGCCATTGGCTGCCGGGTTGGGCGATGTCATAACCGAAACGCCCGCTGACGGCCCAGAGCGTGCCTTCGGTGTCGCCCTTCTCTGAGTTGATGGCCGTGCCAGCGGCGAACTTGCGTTTCAGGTCGTCATAGTCCAGACGTCCAATGCTGGCCGACAGATCGCCCCACCAGCGGTCATTCTGGTACTGAGCGAACGCGCTACCGATGTAGCTACGCAGGTTGTAATCGGAATCCGCTGCGCCGGCCTCGAGATCCTGTTCATGCAGCCCGGCTGCTAGGCCGACCCGCCAGGCGTCGTCGAGGCGATAGCTGCCGCCGAAGTTTAGGCTGTAACCATTGCCATCGGCGCTGCCGCCATAACGATCATATTCCAGCCGTTGGCCGCCGCCATTGACGAAGGCACGCCACCGACCGACTTCCTGCCAGGTACCCCAATCCGCCAGCCATTGGGCGCGTAGCTGATCCTGATGGCCACGCAGCGTGCCCAGTGCCATTTCCGGCAACAGGCTGACCTCCCAAGGCGCCGCCAGCAACGAGTAGGCGTAGTCAGCGATCAAGCGCTGGCCGGCAATCGTCGGGTGTACGCCGTCGTTGAACAGAAGCTTCGTCGGGTCCGGTGTGCTGCCATTCAGCCCAAAGACTGGATTAGGGTTGCTGCAACCCGCGAAGCAGGTGCCGATTACCGTGGCGCGATCGGCGACCAAGCCGTAGCGGCCAGGGTCACTGACCACTTCGGAAAGGTAGAGCGGGATATTCAGCGGAATCACGTTGGCATTCAGCGTCGCCAATTGATTCACCAGCTCGGTGTTGAAGGCTGCTCCCAGTGCACTGAGTTGGCCCTCCAGGGGGCTGCCGAAGAAGTTTGGCGTCAGTCCTAGGTCCGGCAGTACCCACACCATGATATAACGCGCGCCCGCTTGTTCCAGCGCCTCGGCGCTATCGACCAGACGCCCCGCGGCAGCCTGGGCACTGGGCCCGTCGACTACCTGTAATTGCAGGAAGTCGTTGCCGCCTCCTGTCAGGTAGTACAAGGCGCTGGGGTCGGCCCGGCCACCTGTGGACTGCAGATACCCTCCGGATCCGGTGATGGCATCGAGGATCTGGTCGGTCCGATAACCGCCGACCGCCCAATTATTGCCGCCATCCACGGTGTTGGCCGACCCCAAGCCTGCGCCCGACATCCCGAGTGCATTGCCCAGCAGCATGGGCGATACCTCACCGAAAATTTCGCCGCTGCCATCCTGATAAGTCGGGCCGGTACGGTTGGTGAAGCGGGTTGTGGCACCTGGCGGGCCATCGGCATCGGCGAACCACCCGGCATCGCTGAGGCTGTCCCCGAACACATAGAGCGCACTATAGGGCTCGGCGTAAAGCGAGGTGGCGCTGATCAGTAGACAGGCAGCCGTCAGAGGCGTGATTAAGTGTTTCATGGCAAGTCCCTTTTATTATTGGAGTGAACCGCCCGACAACTGTAGCCAGTGTTCGATGAAGCGCGTAGTTCATCGAAAAAGAAGGGATCGTTGAGTATCGTCTCCGGCTGGCATGCGCTTGAAGCCGTCTTGACGCTCGAGTGGACTGGCAGTTATCTCGTTTCTTGCGCGAATCCGATCACCAGACGATCGGCTTTCCATCCCAAGCCCAAAACGTCCCGCTATCGTCCGGCCCATGAGCGCCTATCACTTCCAGAATGCGCTCGGCCGAGAACGTCGGCTCGAACAATTGCTGCTCCGGCACGTTCGCCTGGAAGGGCTCGGACAACTGCGTGTCAGTCGTACCAGGATGGATCGCCAGGACGGTGGAGGCGGGGTTGAGGCGTTTCAGTTCGATGCTGGCCGTGTGTAGCAGCTGATTGAGCGCCGCTTTGCTGGCCCGGTAGCTGTACCAGCCGCCCAGGCGATTGTCGCCGATAGAGCCGACTCTGGCGGAGAGCGCCGCAAAGGTGGTGGGTTGCTTGCGCATCAAGGGGAACAGGTGCTTGAGCAACAGGATCGGTGCGAAGGTGTTGGTCGCAAAGGTTGCCTGCAGGCTCGCCAGGCTCAGCTGCGACAGGGCCTTTTCGGCTTGGGCACCGTCCTGATGCAGGATGCCCAGGGTGCTGATGACGAGGTGCAGATGGTCGCATTCTCTACGCACCTCACTTGCCAGTGCCTCGAGGGATTGCTCATTGCGCGCGTCGCAATCGATCCGTTTCAGGCGCTGCCCATACCGCTCGGCCAGTTTGGCCAGCTCTGCAGAGGTGCTGGCCTGCCGGGCCACGGCCCATAGCTCGGTCACATCATCGCGAGCCAGCAGCGCGGTGCACAGGGCCAGGCCGATACCTCGGCTGGCGCCGGCTATGAGTACGCGCGCATCGCTGTCCAGTTCGGGTATCGAACGCATCATGCACCTTGGGAGGCGTGGCCTAATTGCCTGTTATGACTGCGGAGCAGGGCATGACGTTCAGGTGGGCGGCGCAGCACGTAGCGGCGACCGCCTGGGCCGGATCTCCGGCGGGGAAAGCTGCCCGCGTGGCTCAATAAGCCGCCAAGATCCCCTGCGGGTTGTAGCCGTGGATTACCGTGCCGTTGACCTTGAGCACCGGCACGCCGCGGCCGCCCAAGGCGTCGTAGGCGCGGCGCGCTTCGGGGGATTTTTCGATGTCCAGCTCGGTGTAGGCAATGCCGCGTTCGCCGAGAAACTCGCGGGTCTTGGCGCAGTAGCCGCACCAGCTGGTGGCGTAGAGGATGACTTCACCCTGGCCGGCCACCTGCGGCGGTTTGCCCAGCAGCATCGGTTCGATACGATCCCAGTGTTGCCAGGCGGCGAGCGCCGCGAGAATCAGCAAAATCCGTTTCATGCTGCAGTCCTCTGCTCAGGTCGATCAGTCTTTACGACGCTTCAACTGGTCGGTCAGCTGCGTCGGCAGGTTGCGGATGGTCAGGGTGTCGGACGCTTCGTCGTATTCGATCTTGGAGCCCAGCAGGTGGGCCTCGAAGCTGATCGACAAGCCTTCGGCGCGGCCGGTGAAGCGGCGGAACTGGCTCAGGGTGCGTTTATCGGCGGGAATCTCCGGCGACAGGCCGTAATCCTTGTTGCGGATATGGTCGTAGAAGGCCTTTGGGCGCTCCTCGTCGATCAGCCCGGAGAGTTCTTCCAGGGTCATCGGCTCGCCCATCTTGGCCTGGCTGGTGGCGTAGTCGACCAGGGTGTCGGTCTTCGCGCGGGCCTGCTCTTCGGGTAGGTCCTCGCTCTCGACGAAGTCGCTGAAGGCCTTGAGCAGGGTGCGGGTTTCGCTGGGCGAGTCGACGCCTTCCTGGCAGCCGATGAAGTCACGGAAGTACTCCGAGACCTTCTTGCCGTTCTTGCCCTTGATGAACGAGATGTATTGCTTGGACTGCTTGTTGTTGCGCCACTCGCTGATGTTGATACGCGCCGCCAGATGCAGCTGGCCGAGGTCCAGGTGCTTGGCCGGGGTCACGTCCAGCGCGTCGTTCACCGCCACGCCTTCGCTATGGTGCAGCAGGGCGATGGCCAGGTAGTCGGTCATGCCTTGCTGGTAGTGGGCGAAAAGCACGTGGCCGCCAGTGGACAGGTTGGATTCCTCCATCAGCTTCTGCAGGTGCTCGACGGCCTGGCGGCTGAAGGCGGTGAAATCTTCGCCGTCTTCCAGGTAGGTTTTCAGCCAGCCGCTGAACGGGTAGGCACCGGACTCCTCGTGGAACAAGCCCCAGGCCTTGCCCTGCTTGGCGTTGTAGCTGTCGTTGAGGTCGGCCAGCATGTTCTCGATGGCCTGGGAGGCGCCCAGTTCGCTGTCGCGGGCGTGCAACACGGCAGGGCTGCCGTCGGGCTTCTTGTCGATCAGGTGGACGATGCAGTGACGGATCGGCATGGGCTATCTCTTCAGGCGTGACGCAAAGGGGCCGCGTCAAAGCGGCCAGGGTTGCGCAGAGTTTACCCGACTGTCGCAGCCTTGGTCGCCCGCCGCCGAGTCAGCCCAGGGCGATTGCCGTGCGGCGACTCGCCCGCCAGCGATCGAGCACCAGCAAGCCGGCCAGCAGGCCGATGGCGTACAGTGCATCGAGGCCCAGCATCAGCAGGACGCCCGCGCACAGCAGCGTGCTGAGGCCGGCCAGCCAGCGCCACAGGCCGCGTAGCAGCAGCACGCCGGCGGCCATGCTGAGCAGGTAGATGACGATGAAGTTGCCGTTGGCGTAGCGGATCAGTTGGTCGAGCGACAGCGACAGGCTCCAGATTACCGTGGCGCTCAGGACGCAGCTGAGCACCACCAGCAGCAACGCCCTGGCCGGTACGCCATTGCCGTTGCGAACCGCCAGCGCGCGGGGCAGCTTGCCTTCGTCGGCCAGGCTCCAGATCAGCCGCGAGAAGCCCTGGATATACACGTTCATCGAGGCGAAACAGGCCAGGTAGCCGATGCTCGCGCTGAGCCAGCGGGCCTGGTCGCCAAGCAGCACGTCGAGCATCAGCGGCAGCGACGCGGCATCTGTGCGGGCATCGCCGTAGGCATGAAAACTCAGCACCGCCACCGAACAGGCCCAGTACACCAAGCCGGCCAGCAGCACGCCGAGCAGCAGGGCGAGGGGGAAGTCGCGCTGCGGGTTCTTGAACTCCTCGCCCAGGTGGGTGAAGGCCTCGATGCCGACGAAGCACCAGAACATCACGCCCAACGCCACCGGCAATAGCTGCCAGTTACCGGCCAGGGGCGGCAGCAGCGGTTGCTCGGCGTGGGGCAGGTCGCCTTTGAACCAGATCAGCGCGATGGTGGCGACGATGGCCAGGGCAATGGCGATCTGCACGCCGCCGGAGGTTCGGGCCGGGCGCTGGCCGAGTAGCAGAATGACGCCCAGAGTGGCGAGCTGGATGGCCAGGACTGCCAGGTCGCTGAGGGTGAACAAGGCGTGCCAGAAGCCGCTGGCGATGTTCAGCGCCGCCGGCAGGCCCACCGGAATCACCGCAAGAAACAGCCAGGCGCTGGTGCGCTCCATGGGCGCGCCGAACGCGCGACCGATCAGGTGCGGGGCGCCGCCCGCGTGCGGGTAATGGCGGCCGAGCTGGGCGAAGGTGAAGGCCATCGGCAGAATCAGCACGATCAACAGCAGCCAGGCCCACAGCGAAATCTCGCCAGCAGCCGTGGCGGCCAGCGCGGGAATCACGAAAACCCCGGTGCCCAGCAGAGACGTGCACAGCAAACCCACGCCCTGCAGCAGCCCCAGTTCCTTGTTCAATCGGCTCATGTTGTATGCTCTCGCTCCTGACGCGGCCCCTGGCAGAGCGCCTGCCGGCCGTATCGCCATGGTAAGGCCGCTTCGCTTGCGCGGCTGCTGGCGAAGCGTCGCCGATCACCGACGAAACGGCGGCAATGGCCGTCATCCTGTTTGCAGAGAGCTTCAGTGGACAAGTTCGATCAACGCATCATCGCCTTGCTGTGCGCCGACGCGCGCCTGACCGTTACCGAGGTGGCTCGCCAGGTCAACCTGTCACGTTCCGCGGTGAGCGAGCGTATCCGCCAGCTGGAGGCGTCCGGGGTCATCCAGGGCTATCACGCGCGCATCGCCGAGCCGACGACGGTAGTGGTCAAGGCCTACCTGGAACTGTTCTACAAGGGCGGACGCTGCGAGCAGTACGTCGAGCGCATGCGCGCCTTCCCGGAAGTGCGTCGCTGCTCGGGCATCAGCGGCGAAACGGACATGCTGATCTACCTCGAAGCGGCGTCCATGGAACGGCTGGCGGAAGTACGCGGGGAGATCGAAAACCTGCCTGGCGTGTTCAAGGTCAAGACCCATATGGTAGTGAAGGATTGGGTGATGTGAGGGTGGGCCGGACATGCTCGAATATCCGATAACCTTGGTTCTACTGCCCGGCATGGACGGCACAGGCTCGCTTTTCAGACCGCTTATTGATCAGCTCGGCAACGGCTTTGATGTTCGGGTCATCAGCTATCCTACTGAGGAAGCGTTGGGTTACGAAGCATTGGAACGCATGGTTCTCTCTTCGCTACCCCGAGGCGAGCCCTATATCCTGCTTGGAGAGTCGTTCTCCGGCCCTCTCGCCATCTCGATCTCAGCCGTACGGCCGCCTGGTCTGATTGGTTTGGTTCTCTGCAGCACCTTCGCGGTAAGCCCGCGGCCGGCGGTCACCGCGCTTTGGGCACTGGTCACGGCGTTTCCCCCTAGGCTGGCGCCCACTGCAGCTCTTTAGTACCTGCTGCTTGGCAGGTTTTCCAGCCAAGCGCTTCGCTCAGCCTTGAGCGCAGCCATTCGCCCGCTATCGTCGGCCGTTTTTTCTGCCAGGGTAAGGGCCATTCATACCGTAAACGTGCTGCCGAAGCTGGAATTCGTTTCGGTGCCCATCCTGTATTTGCAGGCGCAGGAGGATCGGCTTGTGCCTGGCTCAGCTGCTGGGCTCATACAAAGAGAGGCTCCCGGCACTCGCGTGGTATCGGTTATTGCCCCGCATTGCCTGCTACAAGCTGCTCCTGGCGAGGCTGCTGCTGCCATCGAAGCGTTTGCCGAACAGCTGTGATTGAATACTTCCAGCACTGCCGCAGAGGAGCTAAAAATGCTGTTCGCTGACGCATTCAAGTACAAGAAATGGGCAAATGAAGAGCTGCTCGCCCTGGGCGAACGCCAGCTGCATCAGTTGCCGGATAACGATGCCGAGTTCTTCGTACGTATCCTCAATCACACCACGGTGGTCGACAGCCTGTTCATCAGCCGTTTGTCCGGGGGCGCGGAGCATTACGGCGCTGACAACACCCGTGAGACGCCAACATACGGTGAACTTAGGGCACGCATTACGCAGAACGATGCCTGGCTCGTCGACTTCGTCCAGCGCGCCACAGCCGAAGAGCTGCAACGGGTTATCGCCTTTCGCTTCACCGATGGTGATCTCGGCCAGTTGTCGGTCGAGGAGGTGCTGCTGCATCTGTTGACCCATGGCAGCAACCACCGCGGCATGGCGTCGCGAACCTTGGCGATTAATGGGCTCGAACGGCCGAAGGATACCTTCACGCGCTATCTGCACGAGGCGCAGCCGGGCCGGCGAGAAGCTGCCCGGCAAGCGCTCAGCTGAACCTCGTGCTCGCGCTGAGACCTCTGTTCACAGCCTTTTTAAATGGACATTGAAGAGGCTGCTACAAGGCAGAAGCAGACACTCAAACCAACCTGTGGGAGCCCCGACCTCGGGGCGAAACGATTGCAGCCTGACTGCCTATTTCGGCGGTGCCTGAGCGATTCGCCGCGAGGTCGCGGCTCCCACAATGGATCGGATAACGGCCGCTCCCGCCACTTTGCAGTCAAGGCGCTGGAGTCCAGCCGAAAGGTCGTGAACAGCTTCTAAGCTGCCAGCGCTGCCGTATAGGTCTGCATCAGCAGTTGCCAGTCGCTCTCGGGCATTGCCCCGCAATGACGCTTCAGCTGGCGCATGTCATGGCGCGAGGCGTCGGCGCTGCGCCAGCGGCGGCGGCTTTTTTCCAGGTCGAGCAGGGCGATTTCAGCGCGGGGTGAGCTGCTGTCACCATCGTCCTCGATCCTGATGAAGACATGCTTGGCGTAGCAGCAGCCGTGCTGCCAGCCTCCGCGATGCATGCGAGCCAGGGTATCGGCCAATGCAGCCAGCATGCGGGCCGACTGCTCGGCGCGGTGTTCTGTTTCGTACCACTGCTCCAGGCTGATGAACCCTGTCAGCGCCTGGGTGATCAACAGCGCCTGCCACTGGCCCTTATGCTTTCGGGCCGAGCCATAAACGAGCTTTGGTACCCGGACGCCCAACTCAGCGAGTGCCTGATAAGCCTGTAGCTCACGCAAGATGGTCGGGCGGCCAAGTGGGTAGCGCAGGCTGCGGTACAGGTGCCCGGTCTGGCGTTTGCTGTAGAGCAGTGGATGGGAGGGGTTACGGGGCAGCAACCGTTGCACGCCACTTTCCCCGTCGCGGCGCTGGTTCAGTGGTTCCACCCAGGCGCCCTGGCATTGCCACCAGCGCTCGAAGGCGCTGCTTCGAGTTGCCGGATGCTGAACGACGATCGTGGCCATCACTGCACCTCGCGCTTGCGCAGTACATAGGTTCGCCACATGGCATAGCCGGGCAGAAAGTCGCGATGGCCGATTACCTGAAAACCGGCTTCCAGGACCTCGCGTTCTATCTCGTCGCGGTGCACCACGAAGCGGTTCTCGCCCGCACCGCGGCGTTTCTCCAGGCGATTACGCCGCCAGGCCTTGTAGTTGCCGTCGACCCACAGCGAAACGATCACCGTATCGCGGGTGACCCGGTGAAACTCACGTAGCGCCGCCAAACGGTGTTCCGGTGATTGGAAGTGATGCAGCAGGCGAATGCAGAACACGCAATCCACCGAGTTGTCGCCCAGGGCGATATCGAAGGCCGAAGTCTTGAAGGTCTTGACCCGCTCGACCACTGCCGGCGGCTGGGCGGCGAGGGCGGTGGCGAGCATGTCGGCGGAGTTGTCCGCAGCCAGGATCACCCGGTTCGGGTGTTCGGCGAGCATCGGCCAGAAACGCCCGGCGCCGCAGGGCAGGTCGAGCACCAGGTTGGGGTCGCCGGCCAGGCGCAGGGCGCTGCGGCCGACCTGCACGTCGCGCCAGTGCGACAGCCGCCTGGCCAGGCCGTCCTGGTGCTTGTGCAGGTAGCTCTGGGCGTGTTGCTGGTCGTATTTGCCGGAGAAGGCCAGTTCGATGGAGCGGGGTTTGGACATGACGAGGCACCTCTAGGAGAGTGCCTCGATGCTAGGCGGGCAGTTCTGATGAACTCGTCAAGCAAAAGTGAAAAAAGTGTCAGTTACCGGGTTGCAGTACCACCTGAAAGCAACTGCCGGCTACCGGCAGGCTGTGCACGGTGATCTGCCAGCCCTGATGGGCGCAGATGCGCTTGACCAGCGACAGGCCCAGGCCGAGGCCTTCGCCGCGCGCCTGCTCGCCACGCACGAAGGGATCGAAGATCTGTTCATGGTGCTGCTCGGGAATGCCCACGCCGCTGTCCTCGACGCGAAAGCCGTCGGCGAGCAGGGTCAGCTTCACGAAACCGCTTTCGGTGTAGTGCAGGGCGTTACGCAGCAGGTTGGCCATCACCGTGCGCAACAGGGTCGGGTTGTACACGCCATCGGGCTGCGCCTGGGCGTCGATCTGGAAATCCAGGCCCTTTTCGCGCATCAGCGGTGCCCAGGTGTCCACCTGCTCGTCGGCGATCTGTCCCAGGCTGGCGCTGCCGGCGAACAGGCTCTCGTTACCCTTGACCCGGGCCAGTTGCAGGAAGGTCTGCACCAAATCCTGCATCTCTGCGCTGGCGCGTTCGATACGCTCTACCTGCTTGCGTTGCATCGGCTCCAGGTCGACCTGGGAGAGCAATTCGCAGGAGCTGGCGATGACCATCAGCGGCGTACGCAGTTCGTGGCTAACGTCACTGGTGAACAGCCGCTCGCGCTCCAGGGACTGGCGCAGGCGGCCCAGGGTGCTGTCGAAGGCAGCGGCGAGCTGGCCCACTTCGTCGTCCGGGTATTCCGGTGCCAGCGCTGGCGCCAGCGGCAGCAACTGGTCGCGGTGACGTACCTGGTTGGCCAGCTTGCTGACCGGGCGCATCACTCGCTCGGACATGAACCAGCCCAGCACCAGAGCGCCGAGCACCGACAGCAGAAAGCCCGCCAGCACCACGTTGAACAGCACCTGCTCGCGCTTTTCGAATTCGCTCTGTTCCTGCACCAGCAGATAGCGGTCGCCGTTGATCAACTGGGTGAAGATATAGAATGCGCGCTCGCCTTCCAGCTGCTCGCTGAAGCCTTCCGGCAGATTGGCGTAGCGCTCTGGAATGGCGTACTGCGGGTAGTTCGAGGCGAAGAAGCGGGTGCGTGAATCCAGACGCGGCTCCTGGCCGCTCTTGAGGTCCTGATGCACCACCACGCCCAGCTCCAGGGCCAGCTCCTCGGAAACTAGGTGCTCTTCGATCAGGTGCACGATGGCCACGATGCTCAGGGAGAACACCCCGCTGACCAGGATGGTCATGGTCGCGAAGGCGATCAGGATGCGCCGGCGAAACGGCTGCTTACTTTGCATCGGGGTTCGCTGCCAGCCGGTAGCCCACGCCGTGCACGGTGTGCAGCAGGGGCGTGGCGAAGGGTTTGTCGATGGCCTGGCGCAATTGATGGATGTGGCTGCGCAGGCTGTCGCTGTCCGGGCAGTCGTCGCCCCACAGGGCTTCCTCCAGCGCTTCGCGGCGGACCACGGCGGGCGAGCGCTGCATCAGGATGGCCAGCAGCTTCATGCCCAGGGGGTTGAGTTTGATCGGCATGCCGGCGCGGGTCACGCTGAGCATGTCCAGGTCGTAGGCGAGGTCGGCGACTTCCAGCAAACGTCGGCGATTGCCCTGGGAACGGCGCAGGATGGCTTCGATGCGCGCCACCAGCTCGGACAGCGCGAAGGGCTTGATCAGGTAGTCGTCGGCCCCGGCGCTCAGGCCCTGCAGACGGTCCTCCAATGCATCGCGGGCGGTGAGCATGAGGATCGGGATGCTGCTGCGCGCCTCTTCACGCAGGCGCCGGCACAGCTGGTAGCCGTCCAGGCCGGGCAGCATGATGTCCAGCACGATCAGATCGTAGTGCCCCTGGGTGGCCAGGTGCAGGCCGCTCAAACCGTCCTGTGCGCAATCGGCCGTGTACCCCTTGAGCTGCAGGTAATCGAGGATATTGGCCAGGATGTCGCGGTTGTCTTCGATCACCAGAATGCGCATGCAACGTTCTCTTCACGGGGATTGACGTTTTTTTCACACGGCCATGACGAAGCCCTCACGGGGGCGTCGAGAAACTGAGCTCGTTCATCCAGCCAGGATCATACGATGCCACAGCTTCGATACGCCCAACTACGTTACCTGTCGATCGTCCTGTTTGCCTGGGCGAGCATCTTCGTGCTCACCCGCGGCGCGTTGCTGCTGGCCCACTGGAGCGATGCCGGCGCCAGCGGCGTGCAGATCCTGCGCATCTTCTTGGTGGGCCTGGTCTACGACGCGACCTTCCTGTTGTACGCCGCGCTGCCGCTGGCGTTCTACCTGCTGCTTTGCCCGCACCGGCTTTGGCAGCACCGCGGCCATCGGGTGTTCCTGCACCTGCTGTTTGGCGTCAGCCTGTTCGTGATGCTGTTCACCGCCACTGCCGAGTGGTTGTTCTGGGACGAATTCGGCGTGCGTTTCAACTTCATCGCCGTTGATTACCTGGTGTATTCGGAGGAGGTGATCAACAACATCCTCGAGTCGTACCCGGTGTATCCGCTGATCGCTGCCTTGGCGCTGGTGGCGGTTTTTCTGGCCGCGGCCCTCAAGAAGCCGGTCAGCCGGGCGCTGAGTGCGCCGTTGATGCCCCACAAGACAGCCTTGGGCGCCTGGGCTCTGGTGCTCGCCGGGGCGCTGCTGGCGACCCTGGCGGTCAACCAGAACTTTCCGCGCGGGCTGGGCGGCAATGCCTACCAGAACGAACTGGCGAGCAACGGCCCGTTCCAGTTCTTCGCCGCCTTTCGCAATAACGAGCTGGACTACATGACGTTCTACGCCACGCTGCCCGATGAGCAGGTCGGCTCACTGCTGCGCCAGGAGGTTGCCGAAGACAACGCACGGTTCGTCAACGATGACCCCGAGGATATCCGCCGGGGGATCGACAACTCCGGCCCCGAGCAGCGTCACAACGTGGTGCTGGTCACCGTCGAAAGCCTCAGTGCGCGCTACCTGGGCGCCTTTGGTGATCGCCGTGGCCTGACGCCCAATCTCGATGCGCTGGCCAAGCACAGCCTGTTCTTCAGCAACCTGTACGCCACCGGCACCCGTACCGACCGCGGCCTGGAGGCGATCACCCTGTCGGTGCCGCCCACGCCCGGTCGCTCGATCGTCAAGCGCATTGGCCGCGAATCCGGTTACGCCAGCCTCGGCCAGCAGTTCCGGGGCAAGGGCTACGACAGCGTGTTCATCTACGGTGGGCGCGGCTATTTCGACAATATGAACGCCTTCTTCGGCGGCAACGGCTACCGGATCGTCGACCAGAGCAGCGTCGCCAGCAGCGACATGACCTTCCAGAACGCCTGGGGCATGAGCGACGAAGACCTCTATGCACAGACCCTGCGCGTGGCCGACGCCGACCACGCCGCCGGCAAGCCGTTCTTCCTGCAATTGATGACCACCTCCAACCACCGGCCGTACACCTACCCGGACGGGCGCATCGACATTCCTTCCGGCAGCGGTCGAGAAGGCGCACTGAAGTACACCGACTATGCCATCGGCCGCTTTCTGGCCGAGGCGAAGGGCAAGCCCTGGTTCGCCAACACCCTGTTCGTGTTCGTCGCCGATCACACCGCGGGCAGCGCTGGCAAGGAAGACCTGCCGGTAGCCAACTACCACATCCCGATGTTCATTTACGGCCCAGGCATCATCACGCCTGCCGAGGTAACGCGGCTGACCAGCCAGATCGACGTCGCGCCGACGTTGCTCGGGTTGCTGGGCTTCGATTACAGCTCGACCTTCTTCGGCCACAACGTGCTGCGAGATAACGCCCCGGCCGGTCGCGCGCTGATCGGCAACTACCAGCACCTGGGCCTGTTCGACGGCCAGAACCTGGCGATTCTCAGCCCCAAGGGCGCCATGCGCCGGCACGACGATGCCTTGGGCATCAGCCATGAACAGACGGCGACCAAGCGCGATCCGCTGGTGGCGCGCGATATCGCCTATTACCAGGGCGCCAGCCATGACTTCACTCAGCGCCTGCTGGGCTGGCAGCCGACCCCATCGGCGGCCGTGGCGGTGTACCCATGATCAGAGATCACGCCATGTCGTTGCCTGCTTCTGCGACGCCGTCGCGGCGCTTCGACTTCCGCCTCTGGCTGGGCATGCCCCTGGGCCTGATGGCGCTGCTGCTGGTGCTCGACCCCAAACCGCTGGATTTCGCCCTGGCCGAGCGCTTCTACGACCCGGTCAGTGGTTTCATCGGCGGGCGCAGTTCCTGGCTGGAAAACGTGCTGCACGACCAGGTCAAGATCATGGTGATCTGCCTGGGCGTGGCCTGCATCGTCGCCTTTCTGGTCAGCCTGCTGCCGCTACGGCTGCGCAGCTGGCGCCGCGAGCTGGGCTATCTGGTGCTGGCACTGGGGCTGTCGACCAGCATCGTGCCGCCACTCAAGACCCTGACCGCAGTGCAATGCCCGTGGAGCCTCACCCAGTTCGGCGGGCACGAAGCCTTCAGCCCGCTGATCGGCGAGCGGCCGGTTACCGACAAGCCCGGGCGCTGCTGGCCGGGCGGGCATGCTTCCACCGGCTTTTCCCTGCTGGCCCTGTATTTCGCCCTGCGTGATCGCCGCCCACGCCTGGCCCGCTGGGCATTGGGGTTCGCCCTGACTTTGGGTTGCGTGCTGTCGCTGGGGCGCATGCTGCAAGGCGCACACTTTCTCTCCCACAACCTGTGGACGCTGCTGCTCGACTGGCTGATCGCCGTGGTCGGCTACCGCGTGCTGCTCTACCGTCGGGCGCCGCAGCCGGCGCCGACGCCCACCCTTGCTAGGGAGCTGCGCGGATGAGCATCGTCAACCTGCGTCAACTACTGCTGGCGGTTCTGTTCTGCGTACCCGCCGCGCCAGCCTGGAGCGCGGTGCAAAGTGCTGCCATGGACGCGCAATGGGCCGCGCCGGTGGACAAGGCCTTCAACCTCTACCGCATGCAGCCCGATCTGTATCGCAGCGCGCTGCCCAGGGCCGATCAGCAAGGCGAGCTGCAGCGCCTGAAGATCGCCACGGTAATCAACTTCTACCAGCGCAGCGATGCCGAGTGGCTGAGTGATCCACGCATCCGGCTGATCCACCAGCCCCTGCACGCCGACCGCGTCGACGATGCCGATGTGCTGCAGGCCCTGCGCAGCATTCGCCAGGCGCAGGCCAGCGGCCCGGTGCTGATCCACTGCAAGCACGGCCAGAACCGTACCGGCCTGATCGCCGCCATGTATCGCATCGTCTACCAGGGCTGGAGCAAGCAGCAGGCGATCGCCGAGATGCGTGGCGGCGGTTTCGGCGGGCAGGAGCGATTCGAGGATGCCGAGCGCTATGTGCGCGAGGTCGATCTGCCACGCTTGCGCCAGGCACTGGCCAGTGGCGCCTGCAGCACCAGCCCCTGGGCCTACTGCGCACTGCGCGACAAGGTGCTCGAGGCACTCAACGAGTGGTGAGGTGACGATCATGAACAGATGCCTGGCTTTCCTGGCTATAGTGCTGGTACCGCTGCTTGGCGGCTGCCAGAGCACGCGGGACTATCTGCTGGCCCAGGGCTACCCGCCGGCCTTCGCTTCGGGCTACGCCGATGGTTGCACCAGCGGCGACAGCGCCGCCAAAGCGCTCGGTGCGTTTCGCAAGAACGTGCCGCAGTACCTGGCCGACAACCAGTACGCCAGCGGCTGGGACGACGGCTTCCGCCAGTGTCAGGCCAGTGCCGCCGCCGGTATCGAGCGGCGCCTGCAGCCCGACAGCGACCGTGATCGTGACTGGCAGCACCAGGTCGACCAGGACATGGCCAAGGCCATGAGCCGCTCCCTGAAACGCAGCTAGCCGCGTGCCGCCGCGACTTTAAAAACTCATGGCGACAGGGCACATTGGCGGGTCCGACCGCCGAGAACCCCCATGCCCGCCACGCCGAGCGCTGAGCGCAGCCCTGGCCGATCTTCCTGATTCATCTTTCTGCGCCTGGGGCTCACCTCGTTCGGCGGGCCGGTTGCTCATCTCGGCTATTTCCGTCAGGCATTCACCACGTTTTGAGCCTGTTCTTTCCTCGCATCAGTTGCCTCGCCTACGTTTTTCAACAGCCTGCTGTATTGTGACAGCCGGCCCCATCGGCAAGGAGCGTGACATGGCATTCGACTGGCACGGCGGCACCATCACCCGCGACACCCCGGTAGGCAGCGATTACCGCAACACTCAGAAGGTACGGCGCTTCATGACGGAGCAGTGCGGCGCCAGCTTTCGTTTCGATCGGCCGTTCATGGCCTGGATTCGCAGCGGTGCGCCGCGCACCATGGGCGATGTGGTGGACGAGTGGTTGCGGCGTAACGGCGCCCAAGCCTAAGAACCTGTTCAGGACCTTTATGGGCATGAAGTGGCAGCTACAAGGGGCGGCCACTCAAACCAACCTGTGGGAGCCCCGACCTCGGGGCGAAACGATTGCAGCCTGACTGCCTATTTCGGCGGTGCCTGAACGATTCGCCGCGAGGTCGCGGCTTGTATGTTCTAGGCTAGGAACCTGTCGGGGGTGGAGGGACATGCGCGGCTCACACAACGGATCGGATAACGGCCGCTCCCGACACTTGGCTGCCAAAATCCAAGAACCTGGGCTGAAAGATCATGAGCAGGTTCTAGAATCCGCTTCTAGTCGCTGCCGTGACGCAAGCGCTCCACCAGCGCCGGCAACTCGCTCATGCGCCCGATCAAGTGATGAACGCCCAGCTGGCGCAGGGTCTCGCCATGCTCGGGCGGAATGTGGCTGGCGCCGAGAAAGCCAATCACCTGCATGCCGGCGGTCAGCGCCGCGGTGGCGCCGGTGGCGCTGTCCTCGACCACCAGGCAGCGGCTGGGGTCGACGCCCGCGCGTTCGGCGGCCAGCAGGTAGAGATCCGGCGCCGGTTTTGGTCTTTCTACCTGGTCGGCACTGAAGGCCCCGACGTTGACGCGCTCGACCAGCTCGCAGCGCTGCAGGGCGAAGGCCACGGCATCGGCGTGGCTGTTGGAGGCCACAGCGAGCGGCAGATCGATCTGCATCAATGCGTCGCGCACGCCAGGGATCGGCTTTACCTGCTCGCGGATCAGCGCCTTGGTGATGGCCCGGTTCTTCTCCAGAAACCCCTCGGGCAGCGGCTTGCCGAAATGCGCCTCGGCCCGGGCCATGATGTCGCGGGTCTGCAGGCCGAAGGTGCCGGCCAGCACCACGTCCAGCTCATGGGCCGGATAGTGCTCGGCCAGCGCCGAGTGCAGGTGGTGTTCGGCGATGATCTCGCTGTCGATCAGTACGCCATCGCAGTCGCAGATCAGCAGTTCGATGGGCGGTTTCGGCGGCATGGCAGGCAGTCTCCTGTAAGGCGGGGAGGGCCTGTGTAACACAGAAACCCGTTCAGTTCGAACCGCTCGCCACCGTCTCGGCGGGCCGTTGCAGCAGCAACAAGGGCAACCCGGCGGCCAGAATCGCCAGGCCCAGCAGGGCGCCAGCCCCGGCATACAGGGTGCTCGACCAAAATAGCCCCAGGCAGCTGGCGGCGAACAGCAGCGGCAGCAGCGGGTAGAGCGGCACGCTGAACGGTCGGGCGCGACTCGGATTCAGGCGACGCAGGCGCAACAGGGACAGGGCGGTGAGGCACATGAACAGCCAGAACACTGGCGCGGTGTAGGCGACCATGCTCTGCACGCCGTTTTCGCTCAGGGCGCCGAACAACAGCAACGGCAGGGTGATCAGGCATTGCACCAGCAGCGCCCGTACTGGCGTGGCAGCGCGGTCGTTCCAGGCGCCGAGCATCGACAGCTGTGGCACGTCGCGACCCAGGGCGTAGTAGACCCGCGAGCCGGTAAGGATGGTGGCGTTCAGGGTGCTGATCGCCGTGATGCAGATCAGCACGCTGAGCAGCACACCGCCCCAGGGGCCGGCGACGATGGTCATCAGGTCGGCGCCGATGGCGCTGGACTGGCGCAGGCCGTCGAGGCTGAAGATGTTGAGGAACACCAGGTTGGCCAGCAGGTAGACGCCGGTCACCACCAGGGTGCCGATCAGCAACACGCGGCTCATGTTGCGGCCTGGGTTGCGCAATTCGCCGGACAGGTACGCGGCCTCGTTCCAGCCGCCGTAGGTGAGCAGCACGAACACCATGCCCATGCCGAGCATACCGGCCAGGTTGCCGCCGGCATCGGCGGCGGCTGGCGCCACGTCGGCCACCGGTTCGGCCAGCAGCAGGCCCGCGAGAATCACCGTGACCAGCGCCAGCAGGGTGATGCCGGTGAACAGCACCTGCAGGCGTTTGGACTCGTGGGTGCCGAGGATATTCAGAGCGGTCAGCGCCAGCACCACGATGGTGGCGTGCCAGGCGCTGCCGTATTCACCGAGCGGCAGCAGGCGCTGGGCGTAGTCACCGTAGATGAAGGCGACCACCGCGATTGCCCCGGTCTGGATCACCGTGCCCCTGGCCCAGGCGAACAGCAGGCTGATCTGCCGGCCCCAGGCCAGGTGCAGGTAGTGGTATTCACCACCGCGATCCGGGTAACCGGCGCCCAGTTCGGCATAACACAGCGCGCCGACCAGCATCACCAGGCCGCCGGCCAGCCACAGGCCGATGTACAGGAAGGCGTTGTCGGCATGCTGGGCCACCAGGGGCGGAAAGCCGAAGATGCCGACGCCGATCACCACGCCGACCAGCATGGCGACGCCGTCGATCACCGACAGGCCGGATTGTCGTGCCGCTGCATGTGCGCTCATGGCTCAGCTCCGTCGCGCGCTCCAACCGGTCATCGCGCCTTCGGCGGAAATCGGTTCGATGCGATCACCCTCGACCTGGCCGACGTACAGCTTGCCGTCGACCTCGAAGCGCAGCTCGGTGCCGTTCAGGCGCCCGCGCAGGCGTTCCTGATGCTGGGTGATGCCGCTGATTTCCTGGAAGCGCTGTTCGAGGTCGACGGTGAAACGCTCGCCCTCGGTTTCGATCTGCCAACTGCCGGCGATCTTGGCTGGCACGACCCACAGGTAGATGCGCGCACCTTCGACGATATCGCTGCGATCGGGCTCCCAGTCCTCCATGCTGAAGGCGTGGGACACCACGCGGGTGCCGGGCTCCAGGGTGTCGAGGATGACCGGGCGCAGGCGCATGTTCACGGTGTTCAGCAGGTACATGGTCAGCACGTCGGCGTCGGCGATGTCCTTCTTGAACAGGTCGCCCTGCTCGAACACCACTTTGTCGGCGACACCGGCCTGCTGGGCGTTGGCCTCGGCTTCCTCGATGCGCTGCGGGTTCAGATCGATTCCGTAAGCGGCCTTGGCGCCACGGTCCTTGACCGCCGAGATGGCGATGCGCCCATCGCCGGAGCCCAGGTCCACTACATAGTCGTCGGGGCCGACATCGGCCATTTCCAGCATGCGTGCCACCACCGGTTCCGGTGTCGGCACGTAGGGCACATCGAGGGCGATGGTCTGGGCCTGGGCGGCGGATTGCAGCAGGCCGAACAGGGCCAGTGCAGAGGCGCACAGGGAAAAGGGGCGAACGGCTGCGGTGGTCATCGGCGGATACCTCTCAGCTAAGTCGGCAAGGGAAGGGGGAACGATTTTCCGACCGGGGCCTTCGCGCCAGGGTTCGACCCATGGAGCGGGGCTGACCGGCAGATCACCCGGTAATCGCCACGCAGCCCAGCGAACACGAGCTTGTCGGTTGTGTTACCTCATGTGAAACCATTGCCTTGGCAGCGCCGAAAAGGCATGGTGGCCGCAATTTTCAGCCACGGGAGCGGCCCGGCATGCGCCTTCTGCACACCTCCGACTGGCACTTGGGCCAGCACTTCATGGGCAAGACGCGCCAAGCCGAACACCAGGCCTTCTGCGCCTGGCTGATCGAGCAGGTGCGCGCCCATGAGATACAGGCGGTGCTGGTCGCCGGGGATATCTTCGATACCGGCTCGCCGCCCAGCTACGCCCGTGAGCAGTACAACCACTTCGTGGTGGCGCTACGCGAAACCTGCTGCCAGCTGGTAGTGCTCGGCGGTAACCATGATTCGGTGGCGATGCTCGGCGAGAGCCGCACTTTGCTGGCGCAGCTCGGCACTCGGGTCATTCCCGGCGTTGGCGCCCACCTGCACGAACAACTGCTGGTGCTCGATGGCGCCGATGGCGCGCCGGCGGCGCTGCTCTGCGCCATCCCGTTCATCCGCCCGCGCGATGTGCTGCGCAGCGAAGCGGGGCAGAGCGCGGCGGACAAGCAACTGTCGCTGCAGCAAGCCATTCACGGCCATTACCAGGCGCTGTACGAGCTGGCCCTGGCGCGCCGCAGCGAACTCGGTGCGGCGCTGCCGATCATCGCCACCGGGCACCTGACCACCGTGGGCGCCAGCGCCAGCGAGTCGGTGCGCGAGATCTACGTCGGCGCGCTGGAGGCCTTTCCGACTTCGTCCTTTCCGGCTGTCGACTACATCGCCCTGGGGCATATCCACCGGCCGCAGAAGGTCGGCGGCCTTGAGCACATCCGCTACAGCGGCTCGCCGATCCCGCTGAGCTTCGACGAAGCCCGCCAGCAGAAGGAAGTGCTGCTGGTCGACCTCGATGCCAGTGGTTTGCGTGAGGTGCGCGCCTTGCCAGTGCCGCGCTTCCAGGCTCTGCAGTCGGTGCGCGGCTCGCTGAAAACGCTGCCGGCGGCGCTGGCCGAGGCGGCGCGCGAGGGTAGCGAAGAACGCCCGGTGTGGCTGGAAGTTCAGGTCGAGACGGACGACTACCTGAGCGATTTGCAAGTGCGCATCGCCGCGCTGTGCGAGGGTCTGCCGGTGGAGGTACTGCGCATCCGCCGTGCCCGTGGTGCGGCGGTCGCCAGCCTGCAGGGCGAGCAGGGCATGCTGGACGAACTGACGCCTGAGCAGGTGTTCGACCAGCGCTTGGCCAGCGAAACCCTGGAGCCCGAGCAGGCGCAGCGCCTGTACGGGCTGTACAGCCAAGTGTTGGCTGAGCTGCGCGACGAGCCGGCCTGATTCAGACTCCAGCCCAGGTTCGTCGATTTTGGCAGCCAAGGGGCTGAAGCGGCCGTTATCCGATCCACTGTAGGAGCCGCGACCTCGCGGCGATTCGCTCAGGCACTGCCGAAATAGGCAGTCAGGCTGCAATCGTTTGGCCCCGAGGTCGGGGCTCCCACAGGTTGGTTTTAGTGGCCGCTTCTTCCTTGTAGCTGCCGCCTCATGCTCATAGAGGTCATGAGCAGGCTTTCAGGCCTTGAAGAAACTCACCCGCTCGATAAGCCGGCGGGCCAGGGACGACAATTCCTCGCTGGCCGCGAAAACCTGGGTGGAGCCGGCGGTGGTTTCTACCGTGCTGGCGTGAATGCGGCTAATGTTCTGGTTGACGTCTTCTGCCACCAGGCTCTGCTGCTGAGCGGCGCTGGCGATCTGCGCGTTCATGTCCTTGATCGCCCCGACTTCCTGGCGAATGCGGCCTAGGGCCTGTTCGGTCTCGGCGGTCTGCTCGACCGTCTTGCGGGCCATCTGGCTACTCGTCTGCATGATCTGTGCGGCACCGCTGGCACCGGCCTGCAGCTGTTCGATCATGCCGCTGATTTCCCGGGTCGAGGTCTGCGTGCGGCTGGCCAGCGAACGTACTTCATCGGCCACCACGGCAAAGCCGCGGCCATGCTCGCCCGCCCGCGCCGCTTCGATGGCGGCATTGAGCGCCAGCAGGTTGGTCTGGTCGGCGATCGCGGTGATCACCGCGATGATGGTCTCGATGTTGCTGCTGTCGCGGGCCAGTTGCTCGACCTGCCCGGCAGCCGCGTCGAGCACCTTGGCCAGTTCCTGAATCGCCTGGCCGCCCTGAGTCACCAACTGGCTGCCGGTTTCCACTTCGCCATCGGCGTTGCGGGTGGCCGAGGCAGCGGTGCCGGCATAACCGGCCACTTCGTTGACCGTCGCGGCCATCTGGTTGATGGCCGCGGCCATCTGCTCGGCCTCTTCGGACTGCGCCTGCAACTGGCGGTTGTTGCTGGCCGATGTGGTGCGCAACTGATCGGACGCCAGGTTCAGCTCGTCGGCGGCGCTGCGCACCTGGGCGATGGTATCGCCGAGGCGCGCGCTCATGTCCTTGACGGCGCCCATCACGCTGTTCGGGTAACGCGTCTCGATGCGCTGATCGAGGGCGCCGCCGGCCAGGCGCTGGATGACCTCGGCCACCTGGTGAGGCTCGGCGCCCAGCGTCGAGCGCAGGCGGCGGATGATCAGCAGGGAGACGACCACGCTGAGCAGGATCGCCACGCTGGTGACGGTCACGATCAGCAGGCCGAAGCTGCCCGCGGTTTCACGCACGCCATCCAGGCTGGTGATGATGTCCTTTTCCTGCAGGTCGATGAAGGCGTTGATGCGCTTGAGCCATTCGGTATAGGCGCCCGCCACGTCCCGTGACAGCAGCGTCTGCGCGCCCTCGATATCGCCACTCTGGCGCTGGCTGATCAGTTGCCGGGTCAGTTGGCGGGCGGTGTTTTCGATGGCCTTGATCTGGCTGAGCTGGCGCTGTTCCTCGGCGCTCGCGGTGCTGGCAGCGAGCAGCTTGTCCAGCGGCGCAGCCGATTGCTGGTAGAAGGCGTCGAGGCGCTCGATGTTCTGCAGTTGCTCGTTCAGCGCGGCGGGCTCGCGGGCCAGGACCAGGTCTCGGATGGCGATGGCACGGTCGTGCACGCTGCCGCGGAAGTTGATCGCATAGCGCTGTTTGAGGCTGGCGCCGTCGTTGACTTTACTGAGGCTGCTATCGATCACCTGCACGCGCTGGATGCCGACCAAGGCGACCAGAATCATCAGCGACAACACCAACCCGAAACCCATGGCCAGACGCTGGGCGATCGTTAGCGGTTGCGACATCTTGGGTACCTATGAGCAGAAGAGCCGGTTTGCTCCAGCGCTCGTTGGGCTCGCAGGAGGGGATGGCCAGGGAACGCTGAGGCTAATGTTTGCACAGCGGAAAGCAAGCGTTTTGTGATGGCTAATTGATGCTATAGCTTGCCGCTATGGCCCGCCGTTTGGCGTTTTGCGTACGCCCATGTAACGGGCGCCGATTCCGCTGCGAACGCATGCGAAGTGCGTTCGCAGCAGGGCAGGGCTCAGACGCGGAACTGCCCCAGCAGGCGACCGAGTTGCTCGGCCAGTTGCTTGAGGTGCTGGCTGGCAGCGCTCGATTGATCGGCCGACTCGGCGGTGCTGTGGGCCAGAGCGGCGGTCTCGGTGACGTTCTGGTTGATGTCGTCGACCACGTGGGATTGCTGCAGCGTGGCGCTGGCGATCGAGGCGTTGAGGCCGGTCAGGTTGCGCAGCGACTGGGCGATCTGCGCCAGGCTTTCGCCGGCCTGGCTGGCTTGTTCGACGGTCAGGCGTGAAGCGTGGCTGCTGTCGCCGATGGCTTTCACCGCCGCCTGCGAGTTGGTCTGCAGGCGCTCGATCATGCCCTGAATCTCGGCCGTGGATTTCTGCGTGCGCTGGGCCAGCAGGCGCACCTCGTCGGCGACCACGGCGAAGCCGCGGCCCTGTTCACCGGCCCGGGCGGCCTCGATGGCGGCGTTGAGCGCCAGCAGGTTGGTCTGCTCGGCAATCGAGCGAATCACTTCCAGCACCCCGCCGATCTGCGTGCTTTCGCTGGCCAGCGACTCGATCACCGCCACGGCCTTGTCGATGGTGCCTGACAGCTGGTCGATCTGCTTGAGGCTGGCGTCGATATTGTGCTGGCCCTGGCGCGCCTGCTCTTCGGCGGTGTGCACTTCGCTGGAGGCGTGCTCGGCGTTCTTGGCCACGTCCTGCACGCCGTAGGTGACTTCGTTGACCGCGGTGGCGACCAGCTCCATCTGCTGGGCCTGCTGTTGACTGTGCTGCTGAGCGGCGCTGGAAATGTCGCCGAGCGAATGCGCGGCCTGGTCGAGCGAGGAGGCGGAATCGAGCAACTGGCGAATCACCTGGCGCATCTTGCCGGTGAAGGCATTGAAGTGTCCGGCCAGAGCAGCGAGCTCATCACGACCCTGGTCATCGAGTTTGTGGGTCAGATCACCCTGGCCGCTGGCGATGTCGGCCATGGCCGCGACGGCCTGCTGCAGCGGCGTGGCGATGCTGCGCGAAATCATCACCACCAGAACGATCAGCAGCAGGGTGGCCGGCACGCCGATGGCCAGGGCCTTCATTGCCTGGGATTTGAACTCGGCCTGCACGTCGTCGACGTAAACGCCCGAGCCGATGATCCAGCCCCAGGGCTGGAACAGCTCGACGTAGGAAATCTTCGGTACTGGCTCGCTGGCGCCTGGTTTGGGCCAGCGATAATCGACCGGGCCGGCGCCCTGGCGCTTGGCGATGGCGACCATCTCGTTGAACAGCGCCTTGCCGTCCGGATCCTTGAGGGCGGACAGGTTCTGTCCCTCGAGTTTGGCGTTGGTCGGATGCATGATCATGGTCGGCGTCTGATCGTTGATCCAGAAGTACTCCTGGCCGCCGTAGCGCAGGCCGCGGATCACCTCGATCGCCTGCTTCTGTGCCTGCTCGCGGCTCAGCGTGCCGTTGGCCTCCAGGCCCTGGTAGTACTTGAGCAGGCCCACGGCCGTCTGCACCACGTGCTGGGTCTTCTCGGCCTTGCCGGCGTAGAGGCCAACGCTGATCTGGTTGAGCATATAGGCGCCGAGCAGTACCAGCATCAGCACCGGCATCGCGATGATGAGCCAGAGACGACGATTGATCGGCAAGCGACGCAAGCTGTTCATGGGGGCATTCCTGACAGTGTTGTTCTTGTTATGGCTGCCGATGCAAATCAGCAGCAATCTTTACGCACCTGATAGCACTTCGATAGTGCGGCGTAAATCGAAAATATGCGGGCTTGATGTTTTTTAACATCGGAATAGCCAAACGCCCCTGCAACGGGGCCTTCAGGTCATCGGACGTCCGTTGAGAGGGCGCACGAAAGTAACCCGGCCGAGCGCCGTGAAGCACGCAACGAATTGAGGGGATAGGGCAGATTTGGCCACGCGGTGGAGCGTGGCGACCACGTCAGCAGATATCGATCTGGTAGCGGAAGTTGGCCGCCGCAGCGCGCGACAGACGGTATTCCAGCGGGCTGCGGTCGTAGCCCAGGGCCGTACGTTCGATCACCACGATGGGGTCACCCTCGCCGATGGCCAGGGTGCCGGCCATCTCGGCATCGGCGCTGCCAACGGTCAGGGTCTCGCGGGCCGAGGCGATGCACTGGCCGCACTGCTTCTCGTAAAAGGGGTAGAGCAGGTCACCGAAGGTGGCCGAGTCGATATCCAGCAGCACGATGAAGCGCGACGCGGGCAGCCAGATTTCCTCGTGGAACAGCGTGCGCTCTTCGATCACCCGCAGGCGTTCCATACGCAGCACCTGCTCACCGCTTTTCAGGGCGAGTGCCTTGGCGATCTCCCTGGACGGCTTTTGCAGGGCCTTGGAAAGAATCCGGCTGGAAGGGATTTCCCGACCACCGCTGGCGTTCACCTGGCGAAAGAAGCGCGCCAGTGACGCATCGAAATTCGGTCGGCGCACGAAGGTACCGCGACCTTGACTGCGCAGCAGCAGCCCCTCGTTGACCAGGGTGTCCACCGCCTTGCGTACCGTGCCTATGGCCACGCCGTAGAGCTTGGTGAGCTCCGCTTCGGTGGGAATCGGTGCGCCGGGTGACCACTCGCCAGCGGCGATCTTGGCCAGCATCTCTTCGCGCAGCCGTTGGTACAGCGGCAGGCGTTCGTCGTATCCGAGAGTCATCGCGTCTTCGTGTCCGGTTGCAACAGGCTGGCGCCACTCTACCACCGCCTGATCGATTGACAGAATGGCTGAAGCGAATATATGGTCAACTATTCATATATATGACTGCATGTCGTGATAACAACGACTGGCGCCGATGCCGGTCTCCATAACAATCGATCAGGTAACGCCTCAATGAGCACTTCCCGCCCTGCCATCACCGGCATCGACACCCACGCGCATATCTTTCGCCAGGATCTGCCGATGGTTGCCAACCGTCGCTACAGCCCCGCTTACGATGCATTGGTGGAGCAGTACCTTGGCCATCTGGACCACCATGGTTTGTCCCATGGCGTGCTGATCCAGCCGAGCTTTCTGGGCACCGACAACAGCTTCATGGTCGAGGCGCTGCGCCGTTTCCCCGAGCGCCTGCGCGGCGTGGCAGTGGTCGATGCCGACATCGACGACGCGCAGCTGGACGCGCTCGCGGCAGCCGGCGTGGTAGGCATTCGCCTGAACCTGATCGGCAAGGCGCTGCAGGATTACACCGGCCCGGCGTGGAGCGCCTTGTTCGAGCGCCTGGCCGGTCGTGGCTGGCAGGTGGAAATCCAGCGTGGTATCGATGACCTGGCGCAGATCGTGCCGGCCATCGTCGCCACCGGCGTGGAAGTAGTGATCGATCATTTCGGTCTGCCGAACCACGGCATCGATGAGCAGAACCCCAATCACTGGGCATTTCTGCAGCTGCTCGGCGATTCAAGGGTGTGGCTGAAGCTGTCGGCGGCCTACCGCAGCCAGTCCGACCTGCCCCAGGCGACTCGGGTGCTGGCGCAGGTACGTGAGGCGGCAGGCGGCCTCGAGCGCTTCCTGTGGGGCAGCGATTGGCCCAACACCCAGTTCGAGGATCGGACACACTATGCCGAGCAATTGGCGCTGATCGAGGCGCTGTTGGAGCCGGCCGAGCGCGCCCAGGTGCTGGTAGCCAACCCCGCCCGTCTGTTCGGCTTCACCCGCTGATCGCCCGCATACACAGGAAGCCTTCATCATGATGAGCCTGCTCGTCGTCGCGGCGATCGTTATCTCCGTGGCCCTCGGTTACAAGACCAAGATCAACATCGGCCTGTTCGCCATTGCCTTCGCTTACCTGATCGGCTGCTTCGGCATGGGCCTGAGCCCGTCCGACATCATCAACATGTGGCCGCTGAAGATCTTCTTCATCATCTTCTCGGTATGCCTGTTCTACAGCTTCGCCACGGTCAACGGCACCCTGGAGAAACTCGCCGAACACCTGATCTACACCTGCCGCGCCTTCCCACAGTTGCTGCCTTTCGCGGTGTTCGCCACCGCCGGGATGATCGCCGCCATGGGGGCGGGCTACTACACGGTGCTGGCATTCATGGCGCCGATCACCCTGCTGCTCTGCGAGCGCACCGGCATGAGCCTGATCCTCGGCGGCATGGCGGTGAACTACGGAGCGTTGACCGGTGCCAACTTCGTGTCCAGCCAGAGCGGCATCATCTTTCGCGGCCTGATGACCGGCGCCGGCATCTCCGAGAACGATGCCTTCATCAATGCCTTCGGCATCTTCCTCAGCACCCTGGTGATTCCGCTGGTAGTGATCAGTGCCTTCGTGTTCCTCACCGGGCACGGCAAGTCGATGAAGAACTCGTCCTTTGTGGCCACGCCACCGGCGCCTCTGAACCGCGAGCAGCGCATCACCCTGTGGCTGACCCTGGCGATGATGGTCATCGTGCTCGCCGCGCCCATCGCTCATATCGTCCTGCCGGACAACGCTACCGTCACCTTCGTCAATTCGAAGATGGATATCGGCCTGATCGCCAGCTTGTTCTCGGTGATCGCCCTGCTGCTCAAGCTCGGTGACGAGCGCAAGGCCATGGCCTCGGTGCCGTGGAGCACGCTTATCATGATCTGCGGCGTGGGCATGTTGATCTCGGTGGCGATCAAGGCCGGCACCATCGACATCCTCGCCTCGTGGATCGGCAGCACCATCCCGCCGGTTCTGGTGCCGGTGGTGTTCGGCATCATTGCCGCGATCATGTCGATTTTCGCGAGTACCCTGGGCGTGGTGACGCCGGCGCTTTTCCCCATCGTGCCGCCGATCGCCGCGACCATGGGTATCGAGCCGATGGTGATCTTCATCGCCATCGTGGTCGGTGCCCAAGCCACTTCGATCTCGCCGTTCGCCTCCGGCGGCAGCCTGATCCTCGGCTCCTGCACCTCGGAGCAGAGCCGCACCGCGCTGTTCCCACAGTTGCTGTTCAAGGCCGCGCCCATCGGTTTCGTGGCGGCGCTGGTGTTCAACGTGCTGCTCACGTTCGTTTACTGACCGATCCGAGGGTCCGCTGCCCGGGTGCTACCCGGGCAGCGCAGGATCAGCGCCGATAGCGCAAGGTCGCCGATGGCAGCTCGCCGTAGCGTTTGCGGTACTCCTGCGAAAACCGTCCTAGGTGGGTGAAGCCCCATTTCAGGGCGATATCAGTGACCGACTCTCCTTTTTCGTGGCGCAGCGCTTCATGTACGCGCTGCATGCGTACTTCGCGCAGGAACGTCATGGGACTGGTACCGCGGAACTCGCGAAAACCGGAAAACAGCGTACGCACGCTGACCCCCACATGGGCCGCCAGTTGCTCGACGGTCAGCGGCTCGTGGGCGTGATCGAGAATGTACTCCTCGCTGCGTTTGACGAAGTAGGGCGAAACCTGGCGCTCGTTGGAGAGCGCATCGACCATGCGTTGCATGGTATTCGGCTGCCCGTAGAGCAGGGCGTTGATCAGGGTCGCCTCGAACTGCTTGAGCACCATCGGCTGATGGATGGGATGATCGGCACAGGTCAGTGCATCGGTCAGGGTCGACAGCAATTGCAGGAAATAGCGGGCACCCGGTTTATCCAGATCGAAAGCTGGCATGAAGCGCAGCGGCGTTTCCAGGCGCCGGCCAAGATGCTGCGCGCAGTGGCTTTCCACGTATTCGCGTTCGAAGCGTAACGCTAGCTGCGGTGCGTCGGCGGCCCAGTGCATCGACACCGGCGTGTCCGGGGAAATCAGCGAGGCGCAGTCTGGCGACGAGGTAAAGCTGTGACCATCGCAGCTTATTTCGGCGCTGCCCTTGAGCGGGATCTGGATCAGGAAGAAGTTTTCCAGGCTGCCGGGGTCGATGCGCACTGCAGAACCGTACTCCAGGCGACTCAGTGACAGGCGCCCAAGACTGACGTGATGCATTGACGCGCTGATGCCACGTGTCGACCCGACCAGGCTCAGATCGTGGGGCTTGAATACGCCGCTGACCTTTTCGCAAATGCTGTCGCGGTCGTTGAGCAGGAACAGTCGGTTGTGTACCGAGAACAAAGGGGTGCGCAAAAAACGCGTACCTCCGTTCGCATTGAACTCCATATTCATGAACACCTCACCCGCATGCACGATTTCAAGGCAGTGTGTGCCATTGCGTTACCGGGTCATTGCACGATCCGGATAGTCGCTGCAGTGAGCGGATACTGCGGCACCTCTGCTGTTTCTTATTGGCACGCTTGGCCGTGCCTACCGCTGTCGAAGCAATACCTGCGCCAGCTACGAGAGGCCTCTGTGACAGCTTGGTGAAAGGGCCGCAAATTTTCCGCGGATCAAGGACAGTCGGTGCGCTAGGCGGATAGTGCGCCGACGCCAAGCAGCTTCACCATCGTTTCCAACATCACCGGACGTTGGAGACACACATGAAAGGTCGCTATGTCAGCGTTGCCAGCAATGGCGGCGGAGTGTTCCAGGCTTATATGGCCACCGCCATTGGCGGTCGCGGCCCGGGCGTCGTGCTCTGCCAGGAGATCTTCGGGGTCAACGAGGCCATGCGCCTCGTGGCCGATCACCTGGCCGAAGAGGGCTACACCGTGCTGGTGCCGGACCTGTACTGGCGCCAGCAGGCGGGCGTCGAGCTGGGCTACACCCCTGATGACTTCGAGAAGGCCCTGGCGCTGTACCAGGCTTACGACGAGAACCACGGTGTGGCCGATATCGACGCCAGCCTGGCCTTGCTCAAAGCCCTCCCCGAGTGCAGCGATGCCGGGCTCGGCGTGGTCGGTTACTGCCTGGGCGGCAAGCTCGCCTACCTGGCCGGCTGTCGCCTGCCGCAGGTAGCCTGCGCCGTGGGCTACTACGGGGTCGGCATCGAGAATGCCCTGGATGAGTTGGAGGGGTTGCAGGGGCGCTTGGTGCTGCACCTCGCCGAGCAGGATGGTTTCTGCCCGGAGCCGGCCCGCAAGGCGATCGTCGCGGCGCTGGCGCAACGCCCAGGCACCGAGGCCTACGTCTACCCAGGTGTCGACCACGCCTTCGCCCGCCCGGCCGGGCATCATTACCACAAGCCTTCCGCGCTACTCGCCCATGAGCGCAGCATCGCCGCTCTGCGCCGCACCATCGGCCCGGACTACAACCTCTCGGACCTGTGGGAGGAGCACATCCGCCACGAGTTCGACACCCGCGACGTGCCGGCGACCATGGCCACCATGGTGCCCGAGCCCTACGTCAACCACATTCCCACCATGACCGGTGGCGTGGGTTACCGCGAGCTGGCGCGCTTCTATCGCTACCACTTCGTTCACGGCAACCCCAGGGACATGGTGCTGACGCCGATTTCGCGCACTGTCGGCGCCTCGCAGATCGTCGACGAATTCGTCATGAGCTTCACCCATGACCAGGCGATCGACTGGCTGCTGCCCGGCGTCGCGCCTACCGGCCGCTTCGTCGAGATTCCCATGCTCGGTGTGGTCAAGTTCCGTGGGCCGAAGCTGTACCACGAGCACATCTACTGGGATCAGGCCAGCGTGCTGGTGCAGATCGGCCTGCTCGATCCCGCGGGCCTGCCGGTGGCCGGTGCCGAAACCGCGCACAAGCTGCTCGACGAGAGCCTGCCCTCCAACACCTTGATGCCGAGCTGGCCGACCAGCGCCGGCAAGCCGATCGAGGGCTGAGCCATGAACCTGCACAGTCTCGACGGCAAGGTCGCCGTGATCAGCGGCGGCGCCACCCTGATCGGCCGCGCGGTGGCCGAGGCGCTGCTTGCCGCCGGTGCCCGCGTGGCCATTCTCGACATCGACCCGCAGGGCGCCGCCGTCGCGGATGAGTTGGGCAGCGATGCGTTGTTCATCGCTCTGGATCTGACCGACGATGCTGCCTCGGCGGCGGCCCTCGACAGCATCCATGGGCAGTTCGGCAAGGTCGATCTGCTGGTCAACCTGGCCTGTACCTACCTCGACGACGGCCTGGCCTCGACCCGCGCTGACTGGCTGCGTGCCCTGGACATCAACCTGGTGTCGGCGGTGATGCTCACCCAGGCGCTGTGCGCCGACTTGCAGGCGAGCCGTGGCGCAGTGGTCAATTTCACCTCGATTTCCGCGCAGTGCGCGCAGACCGGGCGCTGGATCTACCCGGTATCCAAGGCCGCCATGCTGCAACTGACGCGCAGCATGGCGATGGATCTGGCGCCGCTGGGCATTCGCGTCAATTCGGTGTCGCCAGGCTGGACCTGGTCGCGGGTGATCGCCGAGGTCAGTGGCGGCGATCGCGCCCATGCCGACCGCGTGGCCGCCGACTTCCACCTGCTCGGGCGCCTGGGCGAGCCGGCGGAGGTGGCCCAGGTGGTCGCCTTTCTCTGCTCGCCAGCGGCCAGCTTCGTCACCGGTGCCGATTATGCGGTGGACGGTGGTTACTCGGTGATGGGGCCGGAGCGCAACCAGCCGGCCATCCCACGTCTCGCCGAACGGGAGTGAGCCTCATGAGCAATCCCTTCTGGCGCCTTTTCAACGGTTTCACCCCAACCCGCCACTCGACTCCCCGGAGGACTCCCATGCGTAGAATCGCCATCGTCGGGGCCGGCCAGGCCGGCCTGCAACTGGGCATCGGCCTGCTCGCCCAGGGCTACCACGTTACCCTCACCACCAACCGCAGCGGCGAACAGGTGCGCGGCGGCAAGGTGATGTCCAGCCAATGCATGTTCAACAACGCCCTGCAGACCGAGCGCGATCTCGGCCTGAATTTCTGGGAGGAGCAATGCCCGGCGGTAGAGGGCATCGGCCTGTGCGTGCCCAACCCGGAGCGCCCGGGCGAGAAGCTGATCGACTGGAGCGCGCGCCTGGATCGTTATGCCCAGGCCGTCGACCAGCGCCTGAAGATGCCGGCCTGGATGGACGAGTTCGAGCGCCGTGGCGGCGAGCTGATCATCCAGGACGTCGGCCTGCCCGAGCTGGAGCAACTGACCCAGAGTCATGACCTGACCCTGCTGGCCGCCGGCAAGGGCGAGGTGGTCAACCTGTTCGCCCGCGACACCGAGCGCACCGTGTTCCAGCAACCGCAACGCGCCCTGGCACTGACCTACGTCAAGGGCATGATGCCCAAGTCGCCTTATTCGCGGGTGGCCTTCAACCTCATTCCCGGCATCGGCGAGTACTTCGTGTTCCCCGCCCTGACCCTCAATGGGCCGTGCGAGATCATGGTCTTCGAGGGTGTACCCGGTGGCCCGATGGACTGCTGGCAGGACGTCACCTCGCCTGAGCAGCATCTTGAGCGCAGCCTGGAGATCGTCCAGCGCTACGCCCCCTGGGAAGCCGAGCGCTGTCGCAACCTGGAACTGACCGACGCAGGCGGCGTGCTCGCCGGGCGCTTCACCCCAATGGTGCGCAAACCGCTGCTGCGCCTGCCGTCCGGGCGCACCGTGTTCGGTATGGCCGATGCTCTGGTAGTCAACGACCCGATCACCGGGCAGGGCTCCAACAACGCCGCCAAGTGCAGCAAGGTCTACCTCGACGCCATTCTCGCCCAGGGCAGCGCCGCTTTCACCCCGGAGTGGATGCAGCAAACCTTCGAGCGCTACTGGGACTACGCCGGCCAGGTGGTCAAGTGGACCAATAGCCTGCTCACCCCACCGCCCCCGCACATCCTCGAACTGCTCGGCGCCGCCGGCCAGTCGCAGGCCATCGCCGCGCAGATCGCCAACGCCTTCGACGACCCGCGCCGCTTCGCGCCCTGGTGGTTCGACGCCGCGCAGTGCCAGGACTTCATCCAAAGCCATATCAACCGTGCCGCCTGATCGGGAGACCGCCATGAACGATTCCACGCTTATCGCAGTCGACGGCGTCGAGCCGCGCAGCCTGCGCAATCTGCTCGGCCAGTTCGCCACCGGGGTGACGGTGATCACCACCCGCACCGCCGACGGACGCCGGGTAGGTATGACCGCCAACTCCTTCTCCTCGGTGTCGCTCGAGCCGCCCCTGGTGCTCTGGAGTTTGGCGCGTAGCGCGCCGAGCCTGACGGACTTCCTTGCCGCCAGCCACTTCGCCATCAACGTGCTGGGCAGTGACCAGCATGGCCTGTCCGGGCATTTCGCCCGCCCGGCGACGGACAAGTTCGCCGGCATCGACTGCGAAGACGGGCCAGCCGGCGTGCCACTGCTGAATGGCGCCATCGCAACCCTGGTGTGCCGTAACGGCACGCAGTACGAGGGCGGCGATCACCTGATCTTCCTTGGCGAGATCGAGCATTACCGACACAGCGGCGGAGAACCGCTGGTCTTCCATGCCGGGCAGTATCGGGTCGCCGTCGCGCACCCGGCCATCGCCCTCTGAGTCTGCCGCCAATACGACAATGACAGGAGCCTTGCATGTCTCAGATCCGCTATCTTCCGCTGGCCTTGGCAATTGCCACCAGCGGCGCTCACGCCTATGACCTCCCCGTGGTCAACCTGGGGCTGACCAGCTTTCTCGACGGTGGCTTACCGGCCGGGTCCGGTTGGTACCTGCAGCAGTATTTCCAGCACTACAGTGCCGATCGCCTGCGTGATCGCAACGGTGATCGCATCGGACTGCCGAAGACCGATCTCGAGTATCAGGTGGCGGTGACGCAGCTGAGTTACCTGTCCGATCTGCGCGTGGGCAACGCCAGCCTGGGCCTCAACGCGGTGCTGCCGATCGTCACCAGGATGGATGTCGACGACGGCCTGAACAACGCGGCCCTCAAGGCGCAAAGCGGCATGGGCGATCTGCTGGTCGGACCGTTCATCCAGTTCGACCCGATCATGGGCCCGGACGGCCCGCGCTTCGTACACCGCATCGAGCTGCAGGTGAACCTGCCGACCGGCGAGTACAGCGACAAGCGCGACATCAACCCGGGCAATAACGCCGTATCGTTCAACCCCTACTGGGCGGCGACCTACTGGTTCAGCCCCAAGTGGTCGGCCTCGGTGCGCGCGCACTACCTGTACAACTTGCGCAACGACGACCCCAGCTACGCCTTCGGTGACGTCTCCGATATTCAGGCCGGGCAGGCGCTGCACGCCAACGTCGCCACCGAGTACGCGGTCACCCCGCAACTGCGTCTGGGCCTAAATGGCTACTGGCTCAAGCAGATCAGCGACACCAAGATCGACGGCCACGAGGTATCCGGGCGCCGTGAGAAGGTCTGGGCCATCGGCCCGGGGGCGATGTACAGCTTCTCCAGGGAAGACCACCTGGTGGTCAACGCCTACTTCGAGCAGGACGTGGAAAACCGCCCGGACGGCAGCCGCCTGCAGGTGCGCTACATCCATCACTTCTGACCCTGCCCACCTGCCGGTGCCCCTCCGGCAGGTCTTTTTCTGCTGCGCCGTGCTGGCGCCTGTGATTTCCCGCTACCGGCCGCGACTCGGACGTGCCGAGGCTGGCCGGTGGCCCGAGCCGGAGAGCCTCGATGGACGACCATCCACTGATTTGCCGCACCGACCTCCAGGGGCGGATCACCTTCTGCACCCAGGCTTTCGCCGAGTACCACGGTTACCAGGCCGGCGAACTGTTGCAACGACCCTTCGCCCTGCTGCGCCACGCGGACATGCCGCCGGCGCTGTTCGCCCACCTCTGGCGCACCCTTGGTCAACAGCGCATCTGGCTCGGCCCGCTGTGCAACCGCCACCGTGACGGGCAAGCGCTGTGGCTCGAGCTGTACATCAAACCGGTGCATGGCGCGCAGGGCATCAGCGGTTATGGCGCGCTCTACCAACCACTGGACGAAGCGGCGCGGCAGCGTACCGAACGGGCTCTGGCGCGAGTGCGCCGCGGGCAGGCACCGGGGCGCGCCCTGCATGGTTGGTTGCGGGGCGCATGGCCCTGGCTGGCAGCCAGTGCGGCACTATTGGCCGGCGCGCCGCTACTGCCCATGGGCTGGGCCGAACAGGGCCTGGCCCTGGGCTGTGTGCTGGGTGCGGGGCTGGTCTCGCAGCGGCGCCAGGCGCGGTGCATGCAGAGCCTGCTGGAAGGTGGGCGAGCGCTGTGCAACGACCCCTGGCTGGCCGGTTTTCTCGATGATGAGCCGGTGGCCGGGCGTGTGGCATTGGCCCTGCGCAGTGAGGCACGACGCCTGCAGACGGCGCTTATGCGTATCGGCGCCGCGGGCGGCCAGCTCGAACAGCGTGCCGCAGAGGTCGCTCACCTGATCCGCCACGAAGCGGCGCGCCTCGATTTGCAACGCGACAGCAATCATCAAGCGGCCACGGCCCTGCATGAGCTGGCGGCGACCATCCAGGAGGTCACCAGCAATGTGCAGGGCGCCAGCCAGGGCACCGCGGATGCCAGTATGCAGACGACACACAGCCGGCACCTCGCCGCCCGTGCACAGGCCGCGTTGGGTCAGCTCGACGCGGCGGTGGCGGGCGCTGCGACGGCAGCGCAGCAAGTGGGGGCGGCGGTCACGGACATCACCGACTTCACCCGGCTGATCGGCGAGATAGCCGAACAGACCAATCTGCTTGCGCTCAATGCTGCCATCGAGGCGGCCCGGGCTGGTGAAGCCGGGCGTGGTTTCGGTGTGGTCGCCGACGAGGTGCGCCAGTTGGCTTCACGCACGCAGGTGGCGACGGGGCAGATCCGCCCATTGCTGGAACGATTGCAACAGACGGCCGAGCACAATGGCGAGCAGGCCGTGCGCTGCCAGGTGCTGACCCAGGACGCCGACGGTCAATTGCGCGAGATGATCCGTGGGCTGGCAGATGTGGACGACCGGCTGCAGGACGTCAATGCCCTCGGCCAGCAGATCGCCGTGGCCATGCAGGAGCAGGAGCAGGTCATCGGTCTGCTCGACGAGCAGGTGCAGGGCGCTGTCGCCGATGTCGCGCAAAGTGCGCAAAGAACCCGTGAGGTCGAGCGCCTGGGCACCAGCCTGCACGAACAGGCGGCGGCGCTGATCCAGCTGGCGCGGTATTTCGATCGTTGAGAGCGGTGGCGCCGGCCAGGGACGGCGCCGGAGCGATCAGCGCCGGGCTGCGGCGCTTTGCAGGAACTTCTCGCTATACAGGCGGGCGTCGCCCAGCCCCGCCTCGTCGAGCCAGCTACGCACCGCATCGACCATCGGCGGCGGGCCGCACAGGTACATGTCGAAGGGCTGCGCCGCCAGCGTGCTGCGGTCGAAATGCTCGGGAATATAGCCGCGCAGGCCGGTCCAGGCCGGCGTGGGCTGGCTGACCACGGGCAGGTAGTCGAAGTCGGCGATGCGCCCGCGGTAGTTCTCCAGACGCTCGCGCTCGCACAGATCGGCGTCCTGATTCACCCCGTAGAACAGCCGCACAGGTTGGCCGCAGCCGCCGCGCTCGGCCATCTCGTCGAGCATACCGAGGAACGCCGACAGCCCCGTGCCGCCTGCCACCAGCAGCAGTGGCCGCTCGATCTGGCGCAGGTAGAAACTGCCCATCGGCAATTTCAGCTCCAGGTGCTGGCCGACCTGGCAGCGCTCGCGCAGGAAGTTGCTCATCACCCCGTCGGGCAGCAGACGAATGAGGAACTGCAGGTGGTTCTGTTCGTTGGGCCGGTTGGCGAAAGAGTAGGCGCGCCATTGCTCGGTGCCCGGCACTTTCAGGCGCGCGTACTGGCCGGGCAGAAAGCGCAGGGTGCTGCCCTGGGTGATGGCATCGAGGTGGAGGATGGCGGTACTCGGCGACACCTGTTCGAGCGCCGTGACCACGGCCTCGACGCGCTCCAGCGAGTTGGCGTGGCACAGGCTGGAATCGAGGTCGAAGTAGAAGGTGGCATCCGACTGCACGCGGGTCTGGCAGGCGAGCATCTTGCGCTGCGCCAGATCACGCTCACTGAGGGCTTCCTCGTCGACGTAATCCTGCTGGTAGCGGCCCGCTTCGCAGCGGCCCTGGCAGGTACCGCAAACCCCTTCGCGGCAGTCCAGCGGTAGGCTGATGCCCTGGCGCAACGCGGCGTCGAGCAGCAGCTCACCGGGTTTGACCCCGATGAACAGTGTCTTGCCGTCGGCGAAACTAAGCGCGACGTTATGGCTCATGGCGTGCCTCCTAGAGGTGGTAGAAGTCGAGCACGGAGTTGATGGTGTCGTTGAGCAGCAGGACGTGCTTGCGGCTGATGCGGAAGTCGTCTCCGCCCAGCTCACGCAGGTGGTAGATGGCCTGGCCGTAGAACTGCTCGGAAATGCCGTGGCGGGTGTACAAGGTGTTCCAGCCAACCTTCGCTTCGAGCTGGCCGTCGTCGAGCCGCTGAAGGCGCAGGTTGCTGATCTGATGCAGGGTGCGTGGCAGCGGCGTAGAGGCCGCCGACTTGCCGGTGCGCAGGCGGAACACGCGGTCCTCCAGACCCGAGCGGTCGGCGTAGTAGATGTACGACAGGCCTTGCTGCGGGTCCTGCACGTACTCGTGCTCGCTGATCCACTGCGGCAGGTGGAACAGGCTGTCCTCGTCGAACAGGGCGATGTAGGCGTCCCAGTCCTGGGCATCGCAGAGCGCGGCTTTGCGGTAGAGGAACTGCTCCACCGCGTAATGCAGGTTCGGGTTCATGCGGACACCTCGGCAGGTTGCAGGGCTTTGTGCGCCAGGCCATCGAGCAGGCGCAGCTGCCAGGCGCGGTGCTGGTTGACGTAGAGGCCTTCGTGGGTGAATTCGGTGCCGGTGAGCACCGGCTCGATGCCCAGGGCCTCGCTGTTTGGCGTCGGCCCTTCGGCCCACAGGTGGTGGCCACGGGATATGTCGCTCCAGCGCTCCAGGCGTGCCTGGAAACCGCGCTGGGCCTCGCGGAATTCCACCAGATCGTCCGGCGTCCCCATGCCCGAGACGTTGAAGAAATCCTCGAACTGGCGGATGCGGCTGGTACGGTCGGCGGCGGACTCGCCTTTCACGCCGATGCACTGGCTGATGATCTCGGTCTTGTTCCAGGCCACAGGGCGCACGATGCGCAGCTGCGAGCTGATCTGATCCATGAAGAACAGGCTCGGGTAGATGTTCAGGTTGCGCAGGCGGTGCATCATCCACTCGGCGCGGGCCTGGCCGTATTCCTCCACGAGGCGCGGCATCACGCTGGCGTAGCCGGGGCGCACCGTGGGGTTGGGCATGTCGCTGAACAGCAGGCTGTGGCCGTTGTTGAAGGAGAACCAGCCGTCATCGGTCTCGGCATCGCCGGCGCCGAGCTTGCTGTAGTCCAGGGTGCTGCTGGCGCCGCCTTTCTCGGCGTTGACTTGTTGGCGGTGCTGCACGGTGGATACATAGTTGTAGTGCACGGTGCTGACGTGATAACCGTCCAGGCCGTTCTCGTTCTGCAGCTTCCAGTTGCCCTCGTAGGTGTAGGTCGACTTGCCCGGCAGTACTTCCAGTTCGCCGGTGGGCGACTGTGCCACCATCATGTCGAAGAACACCTTGGCATCGCCAAGGTAGTCTTCCAGCGAATCGCTACCCTGGGTGTCCAGGCTGACGAAGACGAAACCCTTGTAACTCTGGATGCGCGCTTTCTTCAGGCCGCGGGTGGCCTTGTCGAAGCCTTCCGGGTACTCACCCGGCGCCTTGACCTTCACCAGGCGGCCGTCGCTCTTGTAGCACCAGGCATGGAACGGGCAGGTGAAGGTGGACTGGTTGCCCTTGCCGACGCGGGTGAGGGTGGCGCCGCGGTGCTGGCAGGCGTTGATCAGCGCGTGGAGTTCGCCGTTACCGTCACGGGTGATGATCAGTGGCTGGCGCCCGGCGCGCATGGTGATGAAGTCGTTCGGCTGGGCGATCTCGCTCTCGTGGCAGGCATAGATCCAGACCTTCTCGAAGATCAGCTCCATCTCCAGCTCGAACAGCCCGGGTTCGGTGAACAGGTCGCGGGCGACCCGGTAGACGCCCTCGGCTGGGCGGAAGTCGAGGCAGCCACGAATGTAGTCCTGCCATTGGGTCACGGTTCTTATGTTATTCATCTAGGGCTCCTTTCGAGTGGTCCGGATCGACTCGATTGAAGCGCCAGTGCGACCAGCTATCTATCCATTTACTGCGAGGCGACTATCCGCTCTTGCGATTACCTGCACTAATTGGATAGAGGTTGCACCGGATGTCCATCGGGGATGGCAGGTGCCAGGTTCTGCGGCAGGAGCGAGCCCTGGTGGAAGGGGGCAAGAGGGAAAGCCGGAGCGATTTCAGGCCGATCTCGAAAGTAACCAGGCCGCGGTTCAGGGGCTGGCCTCACACTCTTGGGTGGAGGCCGCCCGCGTCAGTGTTCAGCGGCGTGTCACTTGGGCTGCAATTCCAGCAGCCGGCCACCGCTGCCATCCTCCAGCAGCCAGATGCTGCCATCCGGGCCTTGCTCCACTTCGCGGATGCGCGCGCCCATGTCGTAACGCTCGGCCTCGCGGGCGTCGTCGCCGTCGAAAGCGACGCGCACCAGCGCCTGGGACGACAGGCCGCCGATCAGCCCGGCGCCGTTCCAGCCGGGAAAGCGCTCGCCCTGGTAGATCACGAAGCCTGCCGGGGAAATGACCGGGTTCCAGGTGATCTTCGGGGCCTCGAATTCGGGGCGGGTGTCGTGATCGGGAATCGGTTTGCCGCCGTAGTGATCGCCGTTGGAAACCTCCGGGTAACCATAGTTTTCGCCGCGTACGATCAGGTTCAGCTCGTCGCCACCGGCCGGGCCCATTTCGTGCACCCACAGCTTGTCGTTTGCGTCGAAGGCGAGGCCGAGCATGTTGCGGTGGCCCAGCGACCACACTTGGGCGGCCACGCCACCCTGATCGGCGAAGGGATTGTCGGCCGGCAGGCTGCCGTCATCGTTGAGGCGCACCAGCTTGCCGAGGTTGGCCTTCATGTCCTGGGCCGGAGTGAATTTCTGCCGCTCGCTGGAGGTGATCCACAGCTTGCCATCCGGGCCGAATGCCAGGCGATGGCCGTAGTGCCCGGCACCGCTGACCTTGGGCGTTTGCTGCCAGATCACGCTCAGCTCGGTCAGTGCGCCGCTGCCGTCATCGTTGAGCTGCAGCTTGGCGCGGGCCACCGCTGCGCCGCGGGTGTCGCCGTCACCGGCTTCGGCGTAGCTGATATAGACGTACTGGTTGTTGGTGAAGTCGGGGTGCAGGATCACGTCGCCAAAACCGCCCTGGCCGCCGTAGGCGACTTCCGGTACACCGGCGATGTCGTGGCTCTTGCCGGTCTTGGGATCGACATGTTTGAGAACACCGCGCTTCTCGGTCACCAGCAGCGTGCCGTCGGGCAGAAAGGTCATGGCCCATGGCTCATCCAGCGTGGCGCGCGGCTCGGCGGTGAACGGCCATTGCTCCTGGGGCAGGGCGTCAGCCGCCTGTGCGCCGAGGCTGGCGAGACCGAGTGCGATACCACCGAGCAAAAGATGAACGGGACGGGTCATGGCGAATCTCTCCTGATAGCGGGCCTTACACGTTACCCGCCCGCCAAGGATGTAACAGGACGTTTTTGTTACCACGCACGTCAAACGATCTGCGTCGCGGCAAGGCCCCGCCAGCCGGCAACAATGCCACAATAGCGGCCTGCTACCGTTTCGAGCCCAGCCCTGCCTCCATGAAAATCCTCAGCCTGCGCCTGAAGAACCTCAACTCGCTCAAGGGCGAGTGGAAGATCGATTTCACTGCCGAGCCCTTCGCCAGCAATGGCCTGTTCGCCATCACCGGGCCGACCGGCGCTGGCAAGACCACGCTGCTCGATGCCATCTGCCTGGCGCTGTATCACCGCACCCCGCGCATGGACAAGGTCGGCGGCGAGAACGAGCTGATGACCCGGCACACTGCCGAATGCCTGGCCGAGGTCGAGTTTGCAGTGAAGGGCCAGGGCTATCGGGCGTTCTGGAGCCAGCGCCGTGCCCGCGACAAGGCCGACGGCGCCCTGCAGGGCGCCAAGGCCGAGCTGGCGCGGCTGGACGGGCAGATCATCACCGACAAGCTCAGCGAGAAACCCAAAGAGGTGGAGCGTCTCACCGGCCTGGATTTCGGTCGTTTCACCAAGTCCATGCTACTGGCCCAGGGCGGTTTCGCGGCTTTTCTCGAAGCCTCCGCCAACCAGCGCGCCGAGTTGCTCGAAGAGCTGACTGGCACCGACATCTACGGGCAGATTTCCCAGCGGGTGTTCGAGCAAACCCGTGAGGTGAAAACCGCCCTCGACCAACTCCGCGCCCGTGCCGAGGGTGTCGAGTTGCTGGGTGACGAACAACGCCGGGCGCTGGCCGACGAGGCGACGCAGTTGGCGGTCGAGGAGGGCGAGGCGCAGGGCGCGTTCGCCGAGGCTGGCCGCCAGCGCCAATGGCTGACCGACCTGGCGCGTGCCGAAGGCCAGGTGGCCGCTGCCGCCAGCCAGGTGGAGGTTGCCAGCCAGGCCGAGCGCGATGCGGTCACCGACCTGGCGCGTCTGCAACTGAGTGTGCCCGCCCAGCGTCTGCAGCCGCTTTACCAGGCGCGGCGCGAGGCTGGCCGTGCCCTGGCCGCCAATCAAGAGCAGCAACGTAGCCACCAGCAGGCATTCAGCCAGGCCGGTGAGCAGTCGCACGGCAGCCTGGAGCAGGCCGCACGGGCCAGCGCGGCGCTGGCCCTGGAAAAACGACAGGCGGTGCAACGGCTCGATGATGAATGCCAAGCCCTGGACGCCCAGTTGCAGGCCACCGCCGATCACCAGCGATTGGCCGCGCAGCTCAGCGGTTGGCAGCAAGCCTTCCAGGCTCGCGATCAGCTGCGTCAGACCCTCACTGCTTTGCAGGCGCGCCAACAGGCGGGAACAGACCAGTTGCAGCAATTCACCGCACAACTGAGTGGCCTCGCCCAATCGCTGCAGGCCGCCACCCAGGCCAGAACCGAAGCGGAGCGAGAGGCCAGCGAGGTGCAAGGGCGCTGGCAAGCCGCCCTGGCCGGTTACAGCGAGGCGCAGTGGCGTGAGCGCTGGCAGCAGGTGCACGCTCGCGGCAGCGCCCTGGAGCAACTGGCGCAACTGGCCGAGCGGCGCAGGCAATTGCTTCAGCAGCGTGAGCGCATGGCGGCCAGCTTGGCCCGCCAGCAACAAAGCCTGGTCGAGCAGGAGGCCGCGCGCTCGACGCTACGCGAGCGCTATCGCGAGGTGAAGCAGCGCTTGGCCGACCAGGAAAAGCTGCTCGAACAGGAGCAGCGCATCCGCGCGCTGGAAACCTATCGCGCGCAGTTGCAGGCCGACGAGCCCTGTCCGTTGTGCGGCGCCCTCGAACACCCGGCCATCGCCGCCTATCAGGCGCTGGACGTCTCGGCTACCCAGCAAGGGCGCGACGAGGCGCGGCAGGCGCTCGAGGCGCTGACCGAACAGGGGCAGAACCTCAGCAATAAGGTCGCCACCCTGCAGGCCCAGGTGGTGCAGAGCCAGGAGCAGGATCAGGAACTGCAGCGCCAGCTCGATGCCCTGGCGGCGACCTGGCAGCGCCTGGGGGAGGCACTCGACCCGCTGCCTGAAGACGATCAGGCCCTGGCCGCCGCGCAAACCCGCCAGCTCGCCGAGCACGTCGAGATCAACGCCACCCTCAAAACCCTCGATGGCCTCAAGGGTGAGCTCGAGCGCGCTCGGCAGAGCGCCAACATCGCCGGCCAGAAATACACCGCGGCGCAGCATCAGCAGGCCGCCATCGAGCATGAACGTGATCTCGTGGCCGCTGCTCAGCAGGCGCTGGACGAGCAACTGGGGGCGCAGAAGGAACGTTTGAATGCATCGCAGGCCGAACTGGCCGTGCAGCTGGCAGGCTTCGGCCATGAAGTGCCGGATGATGATGCTGCCTGGCTGGCCGCCCGCCAGGCCGAAGCCACTCGCTGGCAGGAGACGCAACAGCGGCGCCAGGCGCTGGCCCAGCAACTGCCGGCGCTGCAGCACCAGGCCAGTGAGGCCGACAAGCAGGCGCAGCTATGGCAGGCTCGCTGGCAGGAGGCAGGTGGCGAGCCGGTTGCAACCGACTTGATGGAACAGGCCGCAACACGCCTCGAAACGGCCCAGACTAGCTGGGAAAGCGCTGAACGGCGCTGCCTGGAGTTGCGCATCACCCTGGACGGTATCGCCCAACAGCAGCTGGCGTTGCGTGAGGCCGAACAGACGGCAGCGCAGCAGTGGCAGGCGGCCCTGGCTGGCAGCCCGTTCGCGGACGAGACGGCGTTTCTCGCTGCTTCTCTCGATGATGGGCAGCGCGAACAGTTGCAGGCGCTCAAACAGCGCCTGGAGAAGGCCCAGACCGAAGCCCGTGCCCTGCAGGCCTCGGCGCAGGCGCAACGGGCCGCGCTGCAAGCCGAGCCACAAACCGAACACGACGCCGTTTACCTGGATGAGCGGCTGCAGGCCTTGCAGGCGACCCTGAGGCAGCTCGGCCAGCGCCAAGGCGAAATCCGCGGGCAATTGCAGGGCGACGAGCAACGGCGGCTCAACCAACAGGCGCTGTTCGAGACCATCGCCCGGCAGCAGGGCGAATACGACGGTTGGCAGCAGCTCAATAGCCTGATCGGCTCGGCAGACGGCGCCAAGTACCGGCGTTTCGCCCAGGGCCTGACCCTCGGCCATCTGGTGCACCTGGCCAACGGGCAACTGCAGCGCCTGCATGGCCGCTATCAACTGGCGCGTAAATCCCTGGGCGAACTGGAGCTGGAGGTCGTCGACACCTGGCAGGGCGATGTGGCGCGTGACACACGCACCCTGTCCGGCGGCGAGAGCTTTCTGGTCAGTTTGGCGCTGGCCCTGGCGCTGTCCGATCTGGTCAGCCACAAGACGCGCATCGACTCGCTGTTTCTCGACGAAGGCTTCGGCACCCTGGACGGCGAAACCCTGGAGGTGGCCCTCGATGCACTGGACAATCTCAACGCCAGCGGCAAGATGATCGGTGTGATCAGCCACGTCGAGGCGCTCAAAGAGCGGGTTGCCGTGCAGCTCAAGGTCAACAAAGGTGTAGGCATGGGCTACAGCACCCTGGAGAAACGCTATGCGATTTGAATTTCTGGCAGCGTGCCTCTTGGCAACCAGCCTCGTACATGCCGAAGACGTACAGAAAGACCACGGCCTGCAGCCGATGGACGAGCGCGGTTGCGTACTCGGCAATGCCGGCATGCAGGCGCCGACCTTGACGCTGATGGCCGCTGCCTACGGCGAGTCCGAGGCGCGCAAGGACATGGCGCTGGCGCAGATGAAACAGGCGCTGGAGGCCGGCTGTGCGGTCGACGAGCCGGACCAGATGGGGCTCTCGGCGCTCAATGGCGCCATCCTCTATGACGAGCCGGAACTGGTGGAGCTGTTGCTCGCCCACGGCGCCGATCCCAAGCGCAAGATCGTCAGCCCGAAGACCACGATCAACGGCCTCGACTCCTTCGCGTTTCTCGATCTGCTCGACAAGCGTGACGGCAAGCGCGATCGCAAGGCCATCCGCGCGCTGCTGGCGGCTCACCGCTAGCGTTTCGCTTGTAGCCGGGGCGTGATTGGCAGCGGTTGCGAATTCACCGCGGAACCATGTGGCGGGTAGGGCTATCTGTTGTAGGGATTTTTCATTGCCCTGACTAGGGCGTGTGCAGACTCCTTACCGATTCAGGGATGCCCATGCATAGACGTGACCTTCTCAAAGCCTCCATGATGCTGGCCGCCGCCAGTGGCCTGCCGGCCAGCCTGTTCAGCCTGCACAGCTTCGCCGAAACGGCGGACGGCGAGGCTGAACCCTTCGACTTCAAGCAACTGCAGGCGCGCGCCAAGAGCCTGGCCGGTCGGGCATACAAGAGCACCGCCGAAGTGCTGCCAGAGACTCTCGCCAAGCTGACGCCCCAGCAGTTCAACGCCATACAGTACGACCCGGCGCACTCGCTGTGGAACGAGCTGGGCGGCCAGTTGGACGTGCAGTTCTTCCACGTCGGCATGGGCTTTCGCCAGCCGGTGCGCATGCACGCCGTCGATCCCAAGAGCCGCCAGGCGCGCGAGGTGCATTTCCGCCCCGAGCTGTTCGAGTACGGCAAGAGTGGCGTGGACGTCGCGCAGCTCAAGGGCGACCTGGGCTTTGCCGGCCTGAAAGTGTTCAAGCAGCCGAACATCGCCAAGTACGACATCGTGTCGTTCCTTGGCGCTAGCTACTTCCGCGCGGTGGACAACACCGGCCAGTACGGCCTTTCGGCGCGCGGCCTGGCTGTCGACACCTTTACCGATACGCCGGAAGAATTCCCCGACTTCACCGAGTTCTGGTTCGAGACTCCGGACAAGGACGCCACCCGCTTCGTGCTCTACGCCCTGCTCGATTCGCCGAGCGCCACTGGCGCCTTCCGCTTCGATATCGACTGCCAGGAAAAGCAGGTGGTGATGGATATCGACGCCCATATCAATGCCCGCAAGACCATCAAGCAGCTCGGCATTTCGCCGATGACCAGCATGTTCTCCTGCGGTGGCCATGAGCGGCGCATGTGCGACTTCATCGCCACGGCGATCCACGACAGCGATCGCCTGTCCATGTGGCGCGGCAACGGCGAGTGGGTCTGCCGGCCGCTGAACAACCCGGAAAAACTGCAGTTCAACGCCTTCGCCGACACCAACCCGAAGGGCTTTGGCCTGGTGCAGTACGACCATGACTTCAAGTCCTACCAGGACACCGTGGTCTGGTACAGCCGTCGCCCGAGCCTGTGGGTCGAGCCGACCACCCAGTGGGGCGAGGGCAGCATCGACCTGCTGGAGATTCCCACCACCGGCGAAACCATGGACAACATCGTCTGCTTCTGGAATCCCAAGCAGCCGATCGAGCCCGGCACCTCGCTGAACTTCGGCTACAAGCTCTACTGGGCCGCGCTGCCGCCGGTCAAACCGACCCTGGCGCAGGTTCACGCCACCCGTTCCGGCATGGGCGGCTTCACCCTCGGCTGGGCGCCGGGCGAACACTGGCCGAAAGTGTGGGCGCGGCGCTTCGCCATCGATTTCGCGGGCGGCCCGCTGGCCAAAATGGATGCCAAGGCCCAGGTCGAGGTAGTGGTCGAGGCTTCCCACGGCGAGGCCAAGGATTTCAGCATCCTGGCGCTGTATCCGGAGGTGGAAGGTTTCCGTGCGCAGTTCGACTGGTTCCCCACCAGCGACAGCGTCGAGCCGGTGAACATGCGTGCTTACCTGCGCCGCGTCGACAACAAGGAAGTGCTCAGCGAAACCTGGCTTTACCAGTATTTCCCGCCGGCGCCGGCAGAACGCCGCTATCCGGACTGGAAGAGCGATTCCTGATGGCCTGACACGTGACAAGCGCCTCCTTTGGGCGGCGCTCTGCCCACGTTCCTGGCCGGGCTGATAGACTGGCGCACTTTTCCGAATTCCAAGAAGTGCGCCATGGCCCTGCCGTCCACGACCTACAAGATCGATCTCAACCTCACCGATATCGATCGCAACATCTACGAAAGCCTGCGTTTCACCGTGGCCCGTCATCCTTCGGAAACCGAGGAACGTCTGGCGGCACGGCTGATCGCCTATGCGCTGTTCTACCAGAAGAACCTGGCCTTCGGTCGCGGCCTGTCGGATGTCGACGAGCCGGCGTTGTGGGAAAAGAGCCTGGATGGTCGCGTGCTGCACTGGATCGAAGTCGGCCAGCCGGACAGCGAGCGCATCACCTGGTGCTCGCGGCGTACCGAGAAATTCAGTCTGGTGGCCTACGGCAACCTGCGCGTGTGGCAGACCAAGTGCCTGGACCCGGTGCGCAGCCTGAAGAACATCAACGTCGTCGCCCTTGGTCAGGAAGCCCTGGCCGAGCTGTCCCAGGATCTGCCCCGTTCGCTGAGCTGGAGCGTGATGATCAGCGACGGCGAGCTTTTCGTCACCGACGAGCGCGGCCAGCACGAGATTCCCGTGGAGTGGCTGGCCGGCGAGCGTGACCTGAGCAACTGATGCAAACCGGGCCCGGCAACGCCGGGCTTCGGCCCCGTGAAAAACCGCAAGAGTAGAAAACCCGTCCATGCGTATCGAGTCCCGCCCGCTTCCCGCCTCACTGCCCGACCTGGGCAACCTGCCGCCGTTGTTGACCCGCCTGTATGCCGCACGCGGGGTGCTGTCGGCAGTGGAACTGGAAAAGGGCCTGGCGCGGCTGATTCCGTTCAGCCAGCTCAAGGGCATCGATGCTGCCGTCGAGCTGTTGGTCGAAGGTTTGCGGCAACGCCAGCGCATGCTCATCGTCGGTGATTTCGACGCCGACGGCGCCACGGCGAGCACCGTCGGCCTGCTCGGCCTGCGCATGCTGGGCGCCGCCCACGTCGATTACCTGGTGCCCAATCGCTTCGAGTACGGCTACGGCCTGACCCCCGAGATCGTCGCCGTGGCGCTGAGCCGCGAGCCTGAATTGCTGATCACCGTCGACAACGGCATCTCCAGTATCGAGGGCGTGGCCGCGGCCAAGGCCGCCGGCCTCAAGGTGTTGGTCACAGACCATCACCTGCCGGGCCACGAGTTGCCGGCGGCCGATGCCGTCGTCAATCCCAACCAGCCGGGCTGCAGTTTCCCAAGCAAATCACTGGCCGGCGTCGGGGTGATCTTCTACGTGCTGTTGGCGCTGCGCGCGCGGCTGCGCGAACTGAACTGGTTCACCGCCGAGCGCCCCGAGCCGAACCTCGGCGAGCTGCTCGACTTGGTGGCCCTGGGCAGCGTCGCCGACGTGGTGCCGCTGGACGCCAACAACCGCATCCTGGTGCATCAGGGCCTGGCACGCATTCGCGCCGGCCGCGCGCGCCCTGGGTTACGTGCGCTGCTGGAAGTGGCTGGCAAGCAGCACGGGCGGATCACTTCGACCGACCTGGGCTTCATCCTCGGGCCGCGCCTGAATGCGGCGGGGCGCCTCGACGACATGAGCCTGGGCATCGAATGCCTGCTCTGCGAAGACGAAGCCCTGGCCCGCGACATGGCCGTGCAGCTCGACCAGCTCAACCAGGACCGCAAGGCCATCGAGCAGGGCATGCAGCGTGAGGCCCTGGCCCAGCTCAAGGACCTGCCGCTGGAAAACCTGCCGTTCGGCCTGTGCCTGTTCGAAGCGGACTGGCACCAGGGCGTGATCGGCATCCTCGCCTCGCGCCTGAAGGAGCGCTACCACCGCCCGACCATCGCCTTCGCCGATGCCGGGGAGGGCATGCTCAAGGGCTCGGCCCGCTCGGTGCCAGGCTTTCATGTCCGCGATGCGCTGGACGCCGTGGCCTCGCGCCATCCGGGGCTGATCAGCAAGTTCGGCGGCCACGCCATGGCCGCCGGCCTGTCGCTGCCTGCCGAGCATTTCGAGACGTTCGCCAAGGCTTTCGACGATGAAGTTCGCCGCCAGCTCTGCGAGGACGACCTGACCGGCCGGCTATTGTCCGATGGCGTGCTGAGCATCGACGAATTCAACCTGCCGCTGGCCCGCGAGCTGCGCAATGCCGGCCCCTGGGGCCAGCACTTCCCTGAGCCGCTGTTCCACGGTGCGTTTCAGCTGGTGCAGCAGCGCATCGTCGGTGAGCGTCACCTGAAGGTGGTGCTCAAGAGCGAATGCGGCAGCCTGCAACTCGATGGCATCGCCTTCGGCGTCGACCGTGAGGTGTGGCCCAACCCCACCGTGCGCTGGGTCGAACTGGCCTACAAACTCGACGTCAACGAGTTTCGTGGCCAGGAATCGGTGCAGTTGCTGATTTCTCATTTGGCGCCACGCTGATCGCTGCGTCACGCCCTCAACCGCTCTGCTGAACGTTGCTCACCGCACGATGGTCTATCGAGCGGTGTGGCACGGTCGTTCGCGCAATATTCTGAAGCAATCTGTAACCGACGACGGCCAGGCATCGCAGTAGATTCTTCTGTTCCCGAACTATTGGAGATCTCCATGAATACGCGCGGCTTGCTCGACCAACTGCTGAAGTCCGGGCAGGAATTGCTGCAACAGAAAACCGCTGGCAAATCCTCGTCCGGGCTTGGCGGTGCGCTGGGCGGCCTGCTCGGCGGCAACGCCGCTGGTGCCGGCAAGAGCGATAACGGCGGCATCGGCTCGATGCTCAAGGGAGCTGGCGGCGGCGCGGCCCTGGCCATGCTGCTGGGCAACAAACGAGTACGCAAGGTCGGTGGCAAGGTGGCGATCTATGGCGGCCTGGCCGCGCTCGGCGTGATCGCCTACAAGGCTTACGGCAACTGGCAGGCCAAGCAGGCGGGCGCGCCCAAGGGCGAGCCACAGACGATCGATCGTCTGCCGGCGCCCGAAGCGGAACTGCACAGCCAGAGCATCCTCAAGGCGCTGGTGGCGGCGGCCAAGGCCGATGGGCATGTCGACGAGCGCGAGCGCGAGCTGATCGAAGGCGAGTTCAGCAAGCTGGCCAGCGACAGTGAAACTCAGCGCTGGCTGCACGCCGAGCTGAACAAACCACTGGATCCGGCTGACGTGGCGCGCGCCGCCAGCACGCCGGAAATGGCGGCGGAAATGTACGTGGCCAGCGTGCTGATGGTCGACGAGGAACACTTCATGGAACGCGCCTACCTGGACGAACTGGCCCGCCACCTGAAGCTCGACCCCGCCCTCAAGGCCGAGCTCGAAGCCCAGGTCCGCCAGGACCTTCAGTAACCCCTTCGACCTGGCTGTCGGCGGCCTCTGGCCGTCCGGCAGCTGTCCCCATTCTCCCCCTTCATGTCCGGGCGCCTGTTCTACAGTAAATAGGCTCGGTCTCGCTTGCGCTGCACTCGCAACGCCCCTAGAGTCCGGCAGCATGAACTGCGGGCGCTGCCCTGCGGCTGGACAGGAATATCGGCAGATGGGGTTGAATGTGAAGAACTGGACAGTTCGCCAGCGTATCCAGGCAAGTTTTGCGGTCATCATCGCCATCATGTTGCTGATGGCTGCTGCGTCCTTCGAGCGCCTGCTCAAGGTCGAAGGCGGCGCTACTCGTCTGCTGGACGACGCCATGCCCGGCATGTTCCATATCACCCAGGTGCGCAGCGCCTGGACGGACATGTTCCACCAGACCATCGTCCAGGTCAGTCTGCGTGAGACGCACACGCTCAACGATGCTGACAGGCAACAGATCAAGGGCGCCAGCGACAAGCTGGTCAACTCGCTCGCCGATTACCGCGCCACCATCCGTGATGACAGCGATCGCAACGCCCTGGAGGCTTTCGAGCGCACCCGCGACCTGTTCGTCCAGCAGCAGACCGATGTCCTGAATCTCTACGATCAGGGGCGCCAGGCCGAGGCCGAGGCGCGCCTCAACGGTGAACTTACCGACACCTGGAACGAGGGCCGCACCCAGCTCACCGCGATGATCGAACTCAACCGCGACATGGCCTACAGCTCGGCCGGGGATATCGTTTCGGCGGTCAACCGCGCCGAATTGAGCATGGCAATCTCCGTGCTGCTGGCAATCGTCGCGGCGTTCGTCTGTGGTTATTTCCTGATGCAGGCGATCACCCGCCCGGTGCAGCAGGTGGTCGACACCCTGCAGACGTTGGCCAGTGGCGATCTGACCGCACGCCTTAATCTCGGTCGGCGCGACGAGTTCGGCGCCATCGAAACCGGCTTCAACGGCATGGCCGAGGAGATCAAGACCCTGGTCGCCCAGGCGCAGCGCTCGGCCGTGCAGGTCACCACCTCGGTCACCGAGATCGCCGCCACCTCCAAGCAGCAGCAGGCCACCGCTACCGAAACCGCGGCCACCACCACGGAAATCGGCGCCACGTCGCGGGAAATCGCCGCCACCTCCCGCGATCTGGTGCGCACCATGACCGAAGTGTCCGGCGCCGCCGAGCAGACTTCCACCCTGGCCGGTGCCGGGCAACTTGGCCTGGCGCGCATGGAAGACACCATGCACCAGGTGATGAGCGCCGCCGAGCTGGTCAACGCCAAGCTGGCGATCCTCAACGAGAAAGCCGGCAACATCAATCACGTGGTCACCACTATCGTCAAAGTCGCCGACCAGACCAACCTGCTGTCGCTCAATGCCGCCATCGAGGCCGAGAAGGCCGGTGAATACGGTCGCGGCTTCGCGGTGGTGGCCACCGAGGTGCGCCGTCTGGCCGATCAGACCGCCGTCGCTACGTACGACATCGAACAGATGGTGCGCGAGATCCAGTCGGCGGTATCCGCTGGCGTGATGGGCATGGACCGTTTTTCCGAAGAGGTTCGCCGCGGCATCGCCGAGGTCGGTCAGGTCGGCGAGCAGTTGGCGCAGATCATTCATCAGGTTCAGGCCCTCGCGCCGCGCGTGCTGATGGTCAATGAAGGCATGCAGGCGCAGTCCACCGGTGCCGAACAGATCAACCAGGCCCTGGTGCAGCTCAGCGAGGCTTCGTCGCAGACCGTCGAGTCGCTGCGCCAGGCCAGCGCTTCCATCGACGACCTCAACCTCGTGGCGAACGGTCTGCGCACCGGCGTCAGCCGCTTCAAGGTCTGAGCCGATGGCCGAGGTAGGCAGGCCTTCGCCGGGGCGACGTAGCCCGGGACAGCTGTTCCTGCTGTTCAGCATGGGCAGCGACCGCTATGCGCTGGACGTCCACGAAGTGGTCGAAGTGCTGCCGTTGCGTCGCTTCAAGCAGATTCCCGCTGCACCCGCCTGGGTTGCCGGGCTGGTCGTGTTTCGCGGCACGCCGGTGCCGGTGATCGATCTGACCGCTCAGGCGCTCGGCCAGCCCGCGGTGGTGCGTACCAGCACCCGGCTGGTGGTGGTGCATTACCAGCCGCAGGGCGATCAGCCGGCACGCTGGCTGGGCCTTATTCTCGAACAGGCCAGCGACACGCTGCGCAGCTCCGCCGAGGCCTTCGTGGACAGCGGCGTCAGCCTGCCGGATGCCCGCTATCTGGGGCCGGTGCTCAAGTCCGAGCAGGGCCTGGTGCAGTGGGTGCGGGTCGCTGACCTGCTCGACGAACCGATTCGCGACCTGCTTTACGCGGCAGTGGCGGAGGATGGTCGATGAGCGCGCGCTTCGAGCAGTTGCTGCATGGCTTGATAGGGCTGGATGCCGAATCCGTCGGCCAGGTGGTGATCGAGCGGGCGGTTCGCCAGCGGGTCGCGGCCCTCGGCTGCGCCAACGAGGATGTCTACTGGCTAAAAGTGCATAACTCCGCCAGCGAGCAACAGGCGCTGGTCGAAGCGGTGGTAGTGCCGGAAACCTGGTTCTTCCGCTATCCGGAATCTTTCGTCGCACTGGTCAACCTGGCCCGCGAGCGCAGCACGCAATTGGCCGGCGCCCGGCCGCTGCGCATCCTCAGCCTGCCGTGCTCGACTGGCGAGGAGCCTTATTCGATCGCCATGTCGCTGCTCGATGCCGGTTTGCCCGGCGACGGGTTTCGTATCGACGCCATGGACATCAGCGAGGTCAACCTGCAGCGCGCCGAACGGGCCCTGTATGGTCGCAATTCCTTCCGCGGTGATGACCTGAGCTTTCGCGACCGTCATTTCGCCGAGACTCCTGAAGGTTTCGAGCTGCGCAGCCAGGTGCGGCGCAAGGTGCGCCTGCTGGCCGGCAACCTCCTGGCACCCGGCCTTCTGGCAGGTGAAGCGCCCTATGATTTCGTGTTCTGCCGCAACCTGCTGATCTACTTCGACCGGCCCACGCAACACACGGTGGCCGGCGTGCTGCAGCGCCTGATGCGTGACGACGGCGCACTGTTCATCGGCCCGGCCGAAGCCAGCTTGTTCAGCCAAGTCGGCATGCAGGCGCTCAATATTCCGCTGGCTTTCGTGTTTCGCCGCCAGACACCGCGGCCGGCCAGCGCACCGGCTCAGGCCGTACCGAGCGTTACGGCGCGGACGCGACCTGCGCCCGTGGCGATGCCCGTCGCCAGGGCGCCGGCACCGGTGCGACGTACGCCGGCCGCGGTGCCTGCGCCTGCCACAGTAACCGCCGATACCGCGCTGGGTGAGATTGCCGCGCTCGCCAATGCCGGGCGCAGCGATGAAGCGCGCGCCGCCTGCGAACGTCACCTCGCCGCCCATGGGCCGACCGCCCAGGCGTTCTACTGGCTGGGGCTGCTCAGCGATGTGGCCGGGCGCAGCAGCGAGGCCCAGGATTATTACCGCAAGACCCTGTACCTGGAGCCGACCCACGCCGAGGCCCTGGCGCACCTGTCGGTGCTGCTCGCCGCCCGTGGCGACATGGCTGGCGCCAGGCGCCTGCAACAACGGGCAGGCCGTGGAGTGAGCCGTGATGAGCGATAGTCTGTTGCCGCTGAGCGATGCCGAACGCGACGCCGTCGACGACTGCTGGAACCGTATCGGCGTGCAGGGCGACAAGTCCTGCGAGCGGCTGGTCAAACACATTCACTGCCGCAACTGTGAAGTGCATGCCGAGCTGGCCACCCGGCTGCTCGACCGTTTTGCGCTGCAGCGCGACGACAGCCAGCTGGAGGAAGAGTGGGGCGAGCAGGACAGCGGCGAGCGCCGCTCGCTGCTGCTGTTTCGTCTCGGCGATGCCTGGCTGGCGTTACCAACCCGGGCGCTCAGCGAGGTGGCCGCCAGTACGCCGATTCATTCCCTGCCACACCAGCGCTCGCTGGGGCTGATCGGCGTGACCAACGTGCGCGGCGCCCTGGTGGCGTGCTTTTCCCTGGGCGAGATGCTAGGGCTCGATCCCGGCGAGGCGGTCAGCGAGCGCCGAGTGGTGCCGCGCATGCTGATCTTCAACCTGGCGGACGGGCCGGTGGTGATTCCAGTCGACGAGGTCGAGGGCATCGAAGCCATCGCGGTTGGCCAGATCGTCGAGTCCGGCGCCGGCAGCGTGCCGGTGGGCCGCCGGTTCGCGGCTGGCGTGTTGCAATGGAAGGGTCGTAGCGTGACCCTACTCGACGAGCAGATCGTGCAGCAGACCATCGCCAGGAGTCTCGGATGACGCCCGATCAGATGCGCGACGCATCGCTGCTGGAGCTGTTCAAGCTCGAGGCCGAAGCCCAGACCCAGGTGCTCAATAGCGGCCTGCTGGTGCTCGAACGCGACCCGCGGCATGCCGGCAGCCTGGAAGCCTGCATGCGCGCCGCCCACTCGCTCAAGGGCGCGGCACGTATCGTCGGCCTCGATGCCGGGGTCAAGGTCGCCCACGTCATGGAGGATTGCCTGGTCGAAGCCCAGGAGGGGCGCCTGCTGCTTAGCCCCGAGCATATCGATGCCTTGCTGCAGGGCGCCGATATTCTGCTCGGCCTCGGAACGCCGGCGCAGCCCGGAGCGGCCGACCCTGGCATAGATGCGCTGGTGGCGCGCCTGGGCGCGCTGGCGCGTGGGCTCCCTGTGCCGCCCTCGGCATCGGCACCGGCTCAGCCGGCCGTCACCGTCACGCAAGCCGTCGCGCCACCCGAGCAGTCTGTGATCCCGCCTGCCGTCGAGCCGCCGGTCGTACCGCCGGCAGTCCGGGCGGAGGCCAGCGAGCCGGCCAGCGAGGGGCGGGCGCGTATTCTCAGGGTCAGCGCCGAGCGGCTCGATCACCTCCTGGATATTTCCAGCAAATCCCTGGTGGAATTCCAGCGCATCAAGCCCCTGGGCGACAGCCTGCAGCGCCTGAAACGCCTGCAGGCCACCGCTCGCCGCGCTCTGGATGTCGCCCGCGAGGCATTGCCCAAGGGCGCGGTGGATGCCCAGGCCGAGGCCATGCTGCTGGAAACCCGCGAGGCCCTCGGCGAGTGCCAGCAATTGCTGGCCCAACACATGACCGATCTGGACGACTTCGGCTGGCAGGGCGGGCAGCGCGCCCAGTCCCTCTATGACGCCGCACTGGCCTCGCGCATGCGGCCATTTGCCGATGTGCTGGCCGGTCAGGAACGCATGTTGCGTGATCTGTCCCGATCCCTGGGCAAGCAGGTGCGTTTTGTAGTCGAGGGCGAGGGCACCCAGGTCGACCGCGATGTGCTGGAACGCCTGGAGGCACCGCTCACGCATCTGCTGCGCAACGCCCTGGACCATGGCATCGAAACGCCGGAGCGGCGTATGGCACAGGGCAAGCCTGCCGAAGGGCAGATCCTGATCCGCGCCCGACACCATGCTGGCATGCTCCTGCTGGAGCTGCGCGATGACGGCGGCGGTGTCGATCTCGAGAAGCTGCGCCGGGCGGTGATCGAGCGTGGCTTCGCCACCGAGCAGACCGGCGAGCAACTGACCGAGGAGGAGCTGCTGGCCTTCCTGTTCCTGCCTGGCTTCAGCATGCGCGACCAGGTTACCGAGGTATCCGGCCGCGGCGTCGGCCTGGACGCCGTGCAGCACATGGTGCGTCAGCTGCGTGGCGGCGTGCGCATGCAGCAGCGCCAGGGCGAGGGCTCGACTTTCCACCTCGAAGTGCCGCTGACCCTGTCGGTGGTGCGCAGCCTGGTGGTCGAGGTGGGCGGTGAGGCCTACGCGCTGCCGCTGGCGCATATCGAGCGGATGACCCGCCTGCAGGCCGAGGACATCGTGCAGCTCGAAGGCCGCCAGCATTTCTGGAGCGAAGGGCAGCACGTCGGCCTGATCGCGGCCAGCCAGATTCTCCAGCGCCCTGAAGGCAAGCCCAGCGACAACGGCATTCCGGTAGTGCTGATCCGCGACCGCGACAGCCTGTTCGGCCTAGTGGTCGAGCAGTTCCTCGGTGAGCGCACCCTGGTGGTGATGCCGCTCGATGCGCGCTTGGGCAAGGTGCAGGACGTCTCCGCCGGCGCCTTGCTGGACGACGGCACGCCGGTGCTGATCCTTGATGTCGAGGACATGCTGCACTCGGTGGCCAAGCTGCTGGGCAGCGGGCGCCTGGAGCGGGTCGACCGCAATGCCCGGCAACTGGCCGGCAGCAAACGCAAGCGTGTGCTGGTGGTCGACGATTCGCTGACCGTGCGTGAGCTGGAACGCAAGCTGCTGCTGTCGCGCGGCTACGACGTCGCCGTGGCGGTGGACGGCATGGATGGCTGGAACGCGCTACGCGCCGAGCACTTCGACCTGCTGATCACCGACATCGACATGCCGCGCATGGACGGCATCGAGCTGGTCACCCTGGTACGCCGAGACAGCCGCCTGCAATCGCTGCCGGTGATGGTGGTGTCCTACAAGGATCGAGAAGAAGACCGCCGGCGTGGCCTGGATGCCGGGGCCGACTATTATCTTGCCAAGGCCAGTTTCCATGACGAGGCGTTGCTTGACGCCGTGGTTGACCTGGTAGGGGAACCGCACGAATGAGGATCGGAATCGTCAATGACATGCCGCTGGCCGTCGAGGCCATGCGCCGTGCGCTCGCCCAGGAGCCGGCCCATCGTATCGTCTGGGTGGCGGGCGATGGTGCCGAAGGGGTGGCGTGCTGCCAGGCCGATCTGCCCGACCTGGTGCTGATGGACCTGCTGATGCCGGTCATGGACGGCGTCGAGGCGACGCGGCGGATCATGGCGCAGACCCCCTGTGCGGTGCTGATCGTTTCGGTGGACATCGAGCAGTACGTCAATCGCGTGTTCGAGGCCATGGGCCATGGTGCTCTGGATGCAGTCAACACGCCGTCATTGACCGGGCAGGGCAGCGATGCCACGGCGCTGCTGCGCAAGATCCACAATATCGGCTGGTTGATCGGCCAAAGCAGTGCCCGCAAGGCCAGCGTGTCGGCTGCGGCGCCCACGGCCTCTGCCGCGCGCCGGCTGGTGGCGATTGGCGCCTCGGCGGGCGGCCCGGCCGCGCTCGCTTCGCTGCTCAAGCAGCTGCCCCGGGATTTCAACGCCGCCGTGATGCTGGTGCAGCATGTCGACGAGGTGTTCGCCGCCGGTATGGCCGACTGGCTGGCCGGCGAGTCGGCCCTGCCGGTGCGCCTGGCCCGCGATGGCGAACAGCCGCAGCCGGGCCTGGTGCTGCTGGCCGGTACCAACAACCACATGCGCCTGCTGCGCAACGGCACGCTGACCTATACCGAGGAACCGCGCAGCTACGCCTACCGGCCCTCCATCGATGTGTTCTTCGACAGTGTCGTCGAGCACTGGACCGGAGAGGCCATCGGCGTTCTGCTCACCGGCATGGGCCGCGATGGCGCCCAGGGGCTCAAGAACATGCGCAGCCGCGGCTACACCACCATCGCCCAGAACCAGGCCAGCTGCGCCGTGTATGGCATGCCCAAGGCCGCCGCAGAACTGCAGGCGGCCGGGGAGATACTTGCGTTGGAGCGCATCGCACCACGTATCGTCGAGCTGTTTGGCTGATAGACTAACTGGCACCCACGCAGACCCGCCTTCAATTGGTCCGGAGACCCACATGCAAGCCCCACCCCATTCCATGGAAGAATTCGGCTCACGCAAGGATGGCGCGGTCATGGTGTTGCTGGTCGACGACCAGGCGATGATCGGCGAAGCGGTGCGGCGCGAACTGCTGGGCGAAGAGGGTATCGACTTTCATTATTGCTCCGACCCGACCCAGGCCATCGCGGTGGCCGAGCAGTTGCGGCCAACGGTGATTCTGCAGGATCTGGTGATGCCCGGTGTCGACGGCATTACCCTGCTCGGCGAGTACCGGGCGCGGCCAGCGTTGCGCGATGTGCCAATCATCGTGCTGTCCACCAAGGACGATGCCACGGTGAAGAGCTCGGCGTTCGCCGCCGGTGCCAACGATTACCTGGTCAAGCTGCCCGATACCATCGAGCTCGTAGCGCGCATTCGCTACCACTCGCGCTCTTACATGGCCCTGCAGCAGCGTGACGAGGCCTATCGCGCTCTGCGTGAGAGTCAACAGCAGTTGCTGGAAACCAATCTGGTGCTGCAGCGGCTGATGAACTCCGACGGTCTTACCGGGCTGTCCAATCGTCGCCACTTCGACGAGTACCTGGAAATGGAATGGCGCCGGGCGACCCGCGAGCAGACCGCGTTGTCGTTGCTGATGATCGATGTCGACTTCTTCAAGAGCTTCAACGACCGCTTCGGTCACGTCGCCGGCGACGATGCATTGCGTCGCGTAGCGGCCGCACTGCGTAGCAGCTGCAGCCGTTCCACCGACCTGGCGGCGCGCTATGGCGGCGAAGAGTTCGCCATGGTGCTGCCCGGCACCTCGGCCGGTGGCGCACGGCTGCTGGCGGAAAAGGTACGCCGCGCGGTGACCGACCTCGGTATTCCCCACGACAAACCCGAGCCGGGCTCGGTGCTGACCGCCAGCATCGGCGTCGCCACGCTGGTGCCGCGGGTCGGCCAGACCTCTCTGCAACTGGTCAACATCGCTGACCAGGGCCTGTACATGGCCAAGCAGGCCGGCCGCGATCAGGTCGGCCTGGTCAACGACACCAGCGCGCTGTCCTGAATCATTGCGGGTCGCCATCGGCCGCCGGGGCCTCGCCGTGCAGCGTGACCCGGCCGCGACCGGTCTGCTTGGCGCGATAGAGGGCCTGGTCGGCCAACTCCACCACCTGCTCGAGGCTGCTGGCGTCCTGCGGCCATAGCGCGCCACCGATGCTGCAGCCAATCAGCAGCTGCTGGTTTTCCCAGTGAATCGGCCCTGCCAGTGCCTGGATCGTCCGCTCGGCGACTTGCCGGGCCTGGTTGGCGGCATCATCGGCGGCGACTTGCAGGATCATCAGAAATTCGTCACCGCCCAGACGCACCACCAGATCGCCGCCGCGCAGGCAGGCGCGCATGCGTGATGCGGCCTCGCGCAGCACCTGGTCACCCGCGGCGTGGCCATAGCGGTCGTTGACCGGTTTGAAGCCATCGAGGTCCAGATAGAGCACTGCCAGGCCGTCTTGCGAGCCCTGATTACGCTGTTGTGCCCGGGGCAGAAACCTGGCCAGTGCAGCCCGGTTCGGCAGGCCGGTCAGCGGGTCGTGGTGGGCGCGGTTTTCCAGAGCGTCGAGTTCGGCGTGCTGGTGGGTGAGGCTTTCCACCAAATGGCGGATCGAATGGCTGAGGCGGGCAATCTCCCGGGGGCTGCCGATTTCCGGGATCACGGTGATTTCGCCATTGGCCAGGCGATCCGCCGCGCGGGCGATGGTGCGCAGCGGGCGGGTCACGTAGCTGGCCAGCAGCCAGCCGCAGGCGGCGAACAGCACGGCCAGCACCACGCCCCAGCCAAGAATGGTGAGGTGCATGGCCCGCACCGGCGCATCGGCCAGTTGCAGATACTGACGGGCCACCACCATCCAGCCCAGGCCCGGGTAGTCGAGGTAGCCCTGGCTCGCCGTCAGGCCGGTGAGGTACTCCTGGCCATCGGGCCATTGCTGCACGGCCCATTCGCTCTGTTGGTCGGCCAGCTCGTTCATCATCGGCAGGTGCAGGCGCTGGCCGACCATCTCGCGCGGGCCGAGCAGGATGGTGCGGTCGCGGCCAACCACGAAGAACTCGATCTGGCGGTTCTCCTCGATGGGCTTGAGGATCGCCTCGCGCACCTCGTCGGCCCATGACCACGACAGGTGCGAAGCGAGCACGCCGATCAGGCGACCTGCGTCGTCGCGCACCGGCAGGCTGATGTCGACGAACTTCATCGCCTCGCCGGTGGGGTTGGGCAGTAGCTTGGCCAGCAGCACCGCCTCGTGCACGTCGCCGATGAACAGGCCCTTGATGCCCTCCAGAAAAACCGGGCGCTGGGCGATGCTGGCGCCTTCGAGAATGCCGTTGCTGGAAGCCAGTACCTGGCCCTGGGCATCGGTGAAGCCGATCCAGGCGATGGTCGGGAACTTGCGCTGCAGCTCGTCGAGCAGCCGGCGCACTTCTCGGCTGTCAGCCGGTTGGCGCAGGGCGTCGAGGCTGCCGATCACCTGCAGCATGCTGGCGCGGCTCTGCATGTCGCGATCCAGGCGGTCGACCATGGTGTAGGACGATTCGGCCAGGTCGCGGCCGATTTCCTCGCGGATACGCTGGCTCGAATCGCGGCTGATCAGGCTGCCGAGCAGCAGGCTGAGCAGGCAGACCAGCGCCACGGTGAGCAGGGCATAGTGGCTACGCAGGCTTTGGATGCGGAGCATGGTGGTTGGGGATCCTTGGCGCGATGGCGGACGGCTCGTTCGAGTATAGAAGGGGCATTGGTCCACGGATGGCCGATCGCCTAACATGCTGCCAGAGTAGCCCGAGTCGGGTATACTCCGCGGCTTTTCCGAAGTTTTACCTGCGAGTGCCGCCAGCCATGGAAATCAACCCGATCCTGAACAGCATCAAGGACCTGTCCGAGCGCACCCAGACTATTCGGGGGTATCTTTGACTACGATCACAAGCATGATCGTCTCGTCGAAGTAAACCGCGAACTCGAAGACCCGAACGTCTGGAACAAGCCCGAATATGCGCAGAGCCTGGGCCGTGAACGTGCCACCCTGGCGCAGATCGTCGAAACCATCGACGACCTGACCGGTAGCCTGGCCGACTCGCGCGACCTGCTGGACATGGCCGTCGAAGAAGACGACCAGGGCGCCGTCGACGACGTGGCCGCTGAAATCGAGCGCCTGCGCGAAATCCTCGAGAAACTCGAGTTCCGCCGCATGTTCAGCCACGAGATGGACCCCAACAACTGCTATCTGGATATCCAGGCCGGCTCCGGCGGTACCGAGGCCCAGGACTGGGCCAACATCCTGCTGCGCATGTACCTGCGCTGGGCCGACAAGCGCGGCTTCAATGCCGAGATCGTCGAGCTGTCCGAAGGTGAGGTCGCCGGTATCAAGGGCGCCACCGTGCATATCAAGGGCGAGTACGCCTTCGGCTGGTTGCGTACCGAGATCGGTGTGCACCGTCTGGTCCGCAAGAGCCCGTTCGATTCCGGCGCCCGTCGCCACACCTCGTTCTCGGCGGTGTTCGTGTCGCCGGAAATCGACGACAAGGTGGAGATCGAAATCAACCCGGCCGATCTGCGCGTCGACACCTACCGCTCCTCCGGCGCTGGTGGTCAGCACGTCAACACCACCGACTCGGCGGTGCGTATCACCCACGTGCCGACCAACACCGTGGTGGCCTGCCAGAACGAACGCTCCCAGCACGCCAACAAGGACACCGCCATGAAGATGCTGCGGGCCAAGTTGTACGAGCTGGAGATGCAGAAGCGCAACGCCGCTTCCCAGGCGCTGGAAGACAGCAAGTCGGATATCGGCTGGGGCCATCAGATCCGTTCCTACGTGCTCGACGACTCGCGCATCAAGGATTTGCGTACCGGCGTCGAGCGTAGCGATTGCCAGAAAGTGCTCGACGGCGACCTCGACGGTTACCTCGAAGCCAGCCTCAAACAGGGCCTTTGATCCCGCACTCCATGTGGGGCGCTGCTGCCGGTGAGCAGCGGTGTCCTGCGGATTCCCCATCGATTAGTGATTAGACGCCAGGCAGATAGACGACCATGAGCGACCAACAGCCCGACCAGCACGAACTGCAACAGGAAGAAAACAAGCTGATTGCCCAGCGCAAGGAAAAGCTTGCTGCCATCCGTGAGCAGGGCGGTGCCTTCCCGAACGACTTCCGCCGCGAGAACCTCTGCGCCGACCTGCAGAAACAGTACGTGGACAAAACCAAGGAAGAGCTGGAAGCGGCTGCCATTGCGGTCAAGGTCGCCGGGCGCATCATGCTCAACCGTGGCGCGTTCATGGTCATCCAGGACATGACCGGGCGCATTCAGGTCTACGTCAACCGCAAGACCCTGCCCGAAGAAACCCTGGCTCAGATCAAGACCTGGGACATGGGCGACATCATCGCCGCCGAAGGCACCCTGGCGCGCAGCGGCAAGGGCGACCTGTACGTCGAGATGACCCATGTGCGCCTGCTGACCAAGTCGCTGCGCCCGCTGCCGGACAAGCACCACGGCCTGACCGACACCGAGCAGCGCTACCGTCAGCGCTACGTCGACCTGATCGTTAATGAAGAGGTGCGCGACACCTTCCGCGTGCGTTCCCAGGTCATCGCCCACATCCGCCGTTTCCTCGCCGAGCGCGACTTCCTGGAAGTGGAAACGCCGATGCTGCAGACCATTCCCGGTGGTGCCGCGGCCAAACCGTTCGAAACCCACCACAATGCCCTGGACATGGCCATGTTCCTGCGCATCGCGCCGGAGCTGTACCTCAAGCGCCTGGTGGTTGGCGGCTTCGAAAAAGTCTTCGAGATCAACCGTAACTTCCGTAACGAAGGGGTTTCGACCCGGCACAACCCCGAGTTCACCATGCTCGAGTTCTACCAGGCCTACGCCGACTACGAAGACAACATGGACCTGACCGAGGAGCTGTTCCGCGAGCTGGCCCAGACCGTTCTCGGCAGCACCGACGTGCCTTACGGCGACAAGGTGTTCCACTTTGGCGAGCCATTCGTGCGCCTGTCGGTGTTCGACTCGATCCTCAAGTACAACCCGGAAATCACTGCCGCCGATCTGCAGGATCTGGACAAGGCCCGCGCCATCGCCAAGAAAGCTGGCGCCAAGGTGCTCGGCTTCGAAGGCCTCGGCAAGCTGCAGGTGATGATTTTCGAGGAGTTGGTCGAGCACAAGCTGGAGCAGCCGCACTTCATCACCCGTTACCCGTTCGAAGTCTCGCCGCTGGCCCGTCGCAGCGACGACGACCCGAGCGTCACCGACCGCTTCGAGCTGTTCATCGGTGGCCGCGAGATCGCCAACGCCTACTCCGAGCTCAATGACGCCGAAGACCAGGCCGCGCGCTTCCTGCAGCAGGTGGCCGACAAGGACGCCGGTGACGACGAAGCCATGCATTTCGACGCCGACTTCGTACGCGCCCTCGAATACGGCATGCCGCCGACCGCGGGCGAGGGCATCGGCATCGACCGTCTGGTGATGCTGCTGACCAATTCGCCGTCGATTCGCGACGTGATTCTATTCCCGCATATGCGCCCGGAA
>NZ_MSXU01000005.1:0-3209 GCF_001945375.1 Pseudomonas sp. PA1(2017) | reverse complement strand
CCGATACCAGGAGGCTGGTATCGGATTTTCTAGAAACCCCGGCTTGGACTCAAATGCTTAAGTGAACAGCATTACCGCCTAGTGCGGGGTTTTTTATTAAAACTGCGAATAACGATGAGCAATCGACTAGCTTACCAATTCAGAAAAAAACTACTCAAAGAAAGACTATCGCGATTCTTTAAGTACAAAATATTAACAATAAAAGAATCTTTATCAAAAATAAATTTCACACTAACCACAAGCTTAGTCAGTGCAGTACTGATAACAGCCGTATGCGCAACCTTCTACTATAACTTTTTCCTATCAGACGAACCACTTCCCATACCGCACAAAGAAAATCTTGAGTACTGGGGACAAATCGGCGATTTTATAGGCGGCATATTAAACCCGCTACTCAGCTTCCTAGCATTAATGGCAGTGCTCCACACAATAAAAACGCAAAGAAACGAACTGAAAGAAGCTCGCGAAGAAGCGAAGCTCGCCAACACCATACAAAACAAGCAAACAGATGTTTTTGAACGGCAGAACTTTGAATCCGCTCTATTTCGATTATTTGATGTACACAGCAAAATAACAGATAGAATTCTTAATACAAAAAAATCAGAAAACACTTTCCAATCACTAGCCTGGAACTTCAACTATCACCTTGAACAGCTAGACCAAAAAAGAACACAAGAAATAGAATCTGGAGACTCAACAAGATTTTTTATTTGGCGATATAATGAATTCGATAAAATCTCTGAAGCAGCTGAGACCTCTTTGTCAGAGCAGACAAAAGATGCACTGTCACACTATTTCAGAAACATCTATCAAATATTAAAGATGATAGATGAACACCAATATAACGCAATAAATACCTCTAACAAACTTAGAGACGAGTACTCATTTAAAAGAAGATACAGCAGCATGTTCAGGGCTTTGCTAACTGGAGAAGAACTGACTGTCATTGCAATTAACTGCTTCACCCAGCAAGGCACAGGTTTAAAGAAGTATATAGAAAAATACTCAATATTAAAGCACATAGATAAGCACGACTCATTAAAAGAGCGACCTCTAGCACTTGAGTTTTTTAACGAAATAGCATTTATGGACTCAGAAAAAATATCTAACGCCCAAATAATAAGATACAACTTCAACAAAGACATTAATAGAGCCACAAAAATATAAATATAAAACAGCGCGTACTTTGGAAGGCGCCGAGCTTGTCCACCGTTACCCAGGCGTTTCATGCGCAAGAATAGAAAATCTTTGCCACCCTCTCCTACCGTTTTCGCCCTTACGGCGAGTCACTTTCTCTTTGCTCGCGCAAAAGAGAAAGTGACCAAAGAGAAAGCGCCCCCGGCATCCGGGTTTCGCTACGCTCAACTCCCCTCGCTCCGGCACTGTTCCGAGGGTCGTCACGGTGGGCCATCCATGGCCCATCTTTCCTCGTTTGGCATCCATGCCAAACGCCCCTCTTCACAGCACCTCCACTCGGCCTTCTGACGGGATTCGGAAACCGAGTCGCCTGAACGGTCCGCGCAGAAAACAAAAAGAAAAAAGGAGGGCCAAGCATTGTGGCTTTGCCGCAATACTTGGGCTCCTTTGGCAATCTCGCAGGCGACACCAAACGCCCAGTCAGCAGGCCGAGTGGAATCGTTGTGTAAGGGGCCGGGCGGGCAGCCTTGAGCGGCATGGATGCCGCGAGAGCCGCGATGGGCTAGGGATGGCCACTCGTGCGGGGGCCGCCTAGGCCGTGCCCCTGGAACGAGGATGGAACGAGGAAACGTAGCGAAGCGGAGTAACAGCCGAAGGCTGGCCCGAAGGCTGAGCGAAGCGAATCAACCCGACGAAGTCGGGCCGGATGCCAGGGGCAAGACCTTTTGCTTACTTTTGGCGGGGCCGGCCATCCGGGCGTTTGCCAAAAGTGAGCCGCCGTAAGGGCGGAACCCTTATCGGTAACAACGTAGAAGCGGCGAGTTCACGCCGAAAGGACGTGACTGGCTACCACCCCAATGGAGGATGAAAAGAGCGTCATCCACCCTACACGTCTGCCGCTTCAATCCGCAGCACCTTTATAAAAAGCCGCTGAAGATTTCCGCGAGGTCACAGTGCTTCAGGCCAACAAACGATCAATCAACGCCTGCTCATACTCATTGAGAGGCTGATCCTCATAGAGCTTGTCTGAGGCCGCGACCAACGCCCGCCCCTCGACTTCGCGCCCACTGTCACCATACACATGCCCAAGGTTTTCCAGCGACTGCAGGTTGCCGTGCTGCGAGAAGGAAATCAGATACCAGCGCTCGGCCGCCTCCAGCTCGCCCAGGCGGTGATAGGCCACCGCCAGATTGTGCTGGGCGTAAACGTGGTCGGATTGCAGGGCCTGCAACAGCGCCTGCTTGGCTTGCTGGTAGTCCTCGAGCTGCAGATACAACAGGCCGAGATTGTTGTAGCCGTCGATATGCCCCAGTTCGGCGGCGCGCCGATAGGCCTGCTCGGCCTGCGGATAGCGCTCGGCGTGCGAATGGCGTCGCCGAGCAGGTTCAGCGCCTCCGGATGATCGTGGCGCACGGCGTTGTCGAGGTGCTCGACGGCGGTATCGTGATCGCCGTCCTGGTAGGCCATGCTGCCAAGGTAGAAGTGGCTGCGGGGGCAATCGTACTTGGCGGCCTGCTGGAAATAATGGCGGGCAGCATCATGATCGCCGTCCTGGAAGGCCATGGTGCCAAGGTTGTAATGGCTGCCCGGATAATCGTGCTCGGCAGCTTTCTGGAAGTGCCGGCGGGCGGCGTCAAGGTCATCTTCCTGATAGGCCATGATGCCGAGGTTGTAGTGGCTGCCGGGATAATCGTGCTCGGCAGCCATCTGAAAGTGTCGACGGGCGCCGGCGCGATCTTCACGTGCCAGGCTCACCGCGCCAACGCCGTTCATCCAGCGCGGGTCGGCAGGACACGCCTTGGCAAGGGTCTGGAAATGCTCCAGCGCGGTGTCCAGATCCTGCCCGCGAAACGCCGCCCATGCCTGCTCATTGAGCGCCGTCGCCTGCTCGTCACTGAGCGTTTTTTTCTTCGTGAACCACATGGTGTTTCCTGCCTTGCAAGGGCCGGCCATCTTAAAGGAGCGTGTAGAAACCAAACAAGGCAATGGCTCTAAGAACCTGTCTCGGATCTTTTCCTGCACACTATGGGTATGAGAAAGCACCGTTACCCGAGCGATGTGAGTCGCGAGCA
>NZ_MSXU01000004.1:0-25283 GCF_001945375.1 Pseudomonas sp. PA1(2017) | reverse complement strand
TAAGCTCAACACCAGCTTGCAGTTCATCCATTTGGCTTTTCTCGTACTACTGCTCAAAAGATCGTAAACAGGCTCTAAGAACCTGTTCACGATCTGCTGCGCGTCGGCGCTCCTGCGTTAAAAACAAGCTGGATTGCCAGCCCAGTCGGAATGCTCATTTACCACTTGTAAACTCGCGTGCGAGCCCAGTCCGCTTCCTCGCTTGTTTTTGCGGGGGCGCCTAGCCCTTGGATCGCTCTAGCTCGCGAGATCGTGAACAGGCTCTAAGGGTCGAACGAGCCGCCTTCGGGCGGCTTTTTATTGCCCGTGATTCTGCGCCTATCCTGTTGATGAAGGCCCCGCTTGACGCGCTGCGCCAGGGAGTCGGACTATCAGCCCGGCCACGACTGTCTCAAGGAGAGCATGATGAAAGCCTGGCGTGCATTGGTGGTGCTGTCGTTTCTGCTGTTGAGTGGCTGCCTGGTGACCTTCAAGGAGCCGATCCCGGCCAACGAGGCGGCGCCGATTCCGCTGCTCGGCGTCTGGTCGCGCGTGGACGAATGGGGCGAGCTGCGCTACCTGGACATCACTCGCGCCGGCTCCAACCTGTACAAGGCCGACACCTACGTCGACAACCCCGACAACGTGCCCAGCGTGCAGAGCTACAGCTTCACCGTCGCCCATCATGGGCGGCGTTGGTACCTGTCCGCCGGCGTGCCCAAGCGTATGGGCGCGAACTTCGCCATCGGCGGCTTCGAACTGACCCAGACGGGCGAGCTGGTCTTGTTCAACCTCGATGTCGAGCGCATCCGCCAGGCCATCGCCAGTGGCGAGATCAAAGGCAGCGATGTGAGCATGCCTCAGGGAGGCGTGCTGGTAACCAGTAAACTGGATAAGGTGTTCGCTTACCTCAACGACCCTGCCAATTCCGACCTGTTCGTCGAAGTGGCGCGCTACCAGCGCAGCGCGCCCTGAACTCGTCAGCCACGCAAAGAGGATTGCCATGAACAGCCACACAGGACTCGACGGCTACCAACTGGTGGTGCGCGCGCTGTCCGATCGCATCGTCGAGGCGCAAACGCCGATCCGCGTGCTCGATGCGGTGAAATGGGACGACTCCATTCGCCAGGCGTTTCTCAAGCACAAGGGCCGCGAGCTGCCGGCCATCGACCGCAGCTACTACGATAGTCGCCCGCTGGCGTTCGACCCGGCCGCCAAGAAGCTGGAGTTCCAGAACATCGAGCGCGACATCACCCGCCAGCTCGGCCAGTTCAACCCGGTGGGGCAGATCATGCGCCGCATGTGCCGCGAATACCGCATGGTGATCCGCATGCTGGAGGCGCGCGGCACCTCGGATTTCGGGCTGATTTCCCAGGAGCTGTATGGCGCCGCTTCCGACGCCTTCCATGCCGGTGACCCGACCCTGGCGGACCTGGGGCTTATGTTTTCCGGCTACCTGAACAACATCGACAGCCGCGGCGATCTGAAGGACGAACCCAAGACCCTGAGTGCCAAGGATGCTGTCGCCTTGCTGCAGAGCCGCCTGAACCTGGTGTTCGGCGAGAGCGAGAACACCATCCGCGTATTCGAATCCGATGGCATTCTTGCCGACGCCGCGGCAGGCGCCGACTACATCAAGATCCGCACCGACGCGATGTTCAACGAGCGCGACGTCAAGGCGCTGGAGGTGCACGAAGGTCTGGTGCACGTGGCCACTACCCTCAATGGCCAGAACCAGCCGATCTGCACCTTCCTGGCCAAAGGCCCGCCCTCGTCGACGGTGACTCAGGAAGGCCTGGCGATCCTCATGGAAGTGATCGCCTTCGCGTCCTACCCCAGCCGCCTGCGCAAGCTGACCAACCGCACCCGCGCCATCCACATGGCCGAGCAGGGTGCGGATTTCCTGCAGGTCTGCGACTTTTACCGCGAGCAGGGCTTCAGCCTGGAAGACAGTTACAGCAACGCCAGTCGCGCGTTCCGCGGCTCGGCGCCGGACGGCTTGCCCTTCACCAAGGACCTTTCATACCTGAAAGGCTTCATCATGATCTACAACTACATCCAGCTCGCTGTGCGCAAAGGCAAGCTGGAACAGATCCCTTTATTGTTCTGTGGCAAGACCACGCTCGAAGATATGCGTACGCTACGCCAGTTGGTCGATGAAGGCCTGGTGAGCCCACCCAAGTACCTGCCGCAGCAGTTTCGCGATCTCAACTCGCTGTCGGCCTGGATGTGCTTCTCCAACTTCCTCAACCACCTGAGCCTGGATCGGATCGAAGCCGACTACGCCAATATCCTCTGAGCTGCCGCTCGGGTGGGGGCGCGGCGCGACCGGTCTCTACTTCCCCGGAGCCGCCGCACGCAGGCGGCTCGCACCCGAGATGCCGGCATGACAGAGCGCAACCCCATCCCCCTGATTCTCACTGCCATCGGTAGCGTCGCCGGTACCGTGGCGGTGCTCGGCTATTACGGCTACCTGCACTTCGCGAAGCCCGAGGATGCCTTGCTGCTGGCCGAGTTCACCATGCTCAAGACCGTTCCTGGCGAGGATTACAAGGTGAGCCTCAAGCCTGCCGACCAAACCGCGCAATGCATCGATGGCGTGCTGGTGCTGTTCGACCTGCAGCAGAAGGGGCTGAGCGGCGTTCTGGTGGATGACCGCAAGCGGGCCGTGCGTTGTAACGGATGAAAAACCAGAAACGACAAGCCCCGCCAAAGCGGGGCTTGTCTGATTGGGTCGCCGCGCTCAGGGGGAGCGCGGCGAGTCCCAGGCAGGCCGGAGCCCTTAGTTAGTGCGAACCGAGGAACGCGGCGCAACCTGCTTGTCGTCGTTGGAAATGGTCACTTCCACGCGACGGTTCATTGCGCGACCCGAGGCAGTGGAGTTGCTGGCTACCGGATATTCCAAACCATAGCCTTGAGCGACGATACGCTCCGGGCCCACACCCTGGCTAATCAGCGCAGCGCGAACGGAGTTGGCGCGACGCTCGGACAGGCTCTGGTTGTACTGAGCCGAACCGGTGCTGTCGGTGTAGCCTTCGACGATCACCTTGCGCTCGGGGTTGTTACGCAGGAACTCAGCAAGTTTGTTGATGTTGCCCATGGCGCCGGGCTTGAGCTCGGAGCGATCCAGGTCGAACAGTACGTCACCGAAGGTCACCAGAGTGCCGCGTTCGGTCTGCTTGGCGTTCATGCTTTCTTGCAGCTGCTTGATCTGCGCATCGCGAGCTTCCAGGCGCGCCTCGGCACGCTGGGCCGCGGTCTGCTGCAGGTTTTGCTCGGTGGTGCGCAGGGCGATGGTCTGCTCGGCCAGCTCAATGCGTCGTTGTGCCAGATAGGCCAGCTGGTCCACGCGCTGCTCGTTTTCCTTCTCACGGAATGCCTTTTCGGCCCGCTCGAGTGCGGTGCCTGCATCCTTGGTTTCCAGTGCGGCTACTTTGACCGACTCCGGATTGGTCTGCAGGCTGGTATAGCTGCTGCGGGCTTGCTCCAGGTTGACGTTCGGCTTGGTGGCGCAAGCGGCCAGGCCTACGCTCAGGGCCAGCAGGGCAGGAATCATCACTTGTTTACGCATGGTCGTTCATCCTTCTATGAATTGGCGAAAGCGGTGGCGGGGCGTTATTGCTGCTGACCCTGGATACGGATCTGCTGGGCGCCACGCATGCCTTCCTGACGCAGCTCCTCGATGCCCTGCTGAGCATCCTGAAGCGCCCTGTCAGCCTTGGCTGCCTGGGTCTTGCGGGTTGCTACGCGAGCATCCCACTCGGCCTGTTCGGCCAGACGCTTGGCTTCCTCGTAATTCTTGCTAACCAACTCCAGCTCGGCCTGCTTGAGTTTGTCCTGAGCGGATCGGGTTTGTACTGGGGCGAATTCGACACCGCCGGAGCTGACGGCTTCGTTGACCGCGGACTTGGTCACGGCCATCTGCTCGCTAGGCGGATTGCCCGCGCAGCCAGCCAGCAGCACGCTGCTGCCAATGGCCAGCGCAGCAACCTTCCAGCTGGCCAGTTTGGTACGAGTGATTGGGGCAGTTTTAGTGGTCATGGTGTGCAACTCCATTGATGAGTAACTGGCAAAACAGTCGGTTCCACGATGGTTACCTGCCGTGCGGAGCTCAGGAGCGAAAGCAACCGAGTAAGTTGTTCTCCGGCGACCAGTGGTCGCTACGGCATAGTTCTGTGAGTTGGCTGCGGCAAGAAACGTTCAGGGAAAAAAGCGGATTGCCAGCATGGTGCCGCCAGAAAAACGGCACAGGTCGCGTGTTCTGCGGCCTGCGCGTGGCATGACCGACCAATTCAAGATGTGGCTGGTGGCTGTTCGCCATCGATCTCCTGGCGGTAGTGGCGGGCCAATTCGAGAAAGCGCGGGGTGGGCCCGACGTCTTCGTAGATCGGGTTGCCTTCTTCATCGGTGGCCACTACCTGGGTGCCTTGCACGTAAGGCAGGCTGGCCTCCAGGTCTTCCAGTGCGGCGGCCAGCAACTCTGCCAGCAATTCTTCGGGGCGGCGCTTGGGGTACATATGGCTCAGCGCGGCCAGGCGTGCAGCGGCTTCGACATCCAGGTGCACTTGATAGGGCGTGCTGGTCAGGCGGCCGGTGGCGTTCTGTTCCCATTGCTGGACGAGCTGGCGAATCTTCATAGGGACCTCGGTGCAGGACGTGTTTGCTAGAGACCCGAGCCGTTCGGCGGCGTTCCGGCGGATGTTCGCGCGTGCAACCACCTGCTTTGGTCGTATGGCGGCTTGTCAGGCACGCCGCGGCTGGGCAATCTGAGGGTTCACGCAGAGGCGCAGGGAGACTGGTATGACGCAAATCGATGCACGTCTACGCGAGGATGTTCACCAACTCGGTGAGCTGCTCGGCAGCACCATCCGCGATCAGTACGGCGAGGTCTTTCTCGACAAGATCGAGCGTATTCGCAAGGGCGCCAAGGCCGCGCGCCAGGGCTCGGCCGACGGCGCACGGCAGCTTAGCGAGACCCTCGACGGGTTGCACGATGACGAGCTGCTGCCGGTGGCGCGGGCCTTCAACCAGTTTCTCAACCTGGCCAATATCGCCGAGCAATACCACCGTGTGCGCCGCCGTGGCGCCGACGAAGCGCAACCCTTCGAAAACCGCGTGTTCGACGAGTTGCTGCAGCGTTTGCGCGCCAATGGTCATGAGCCCGAAGCCCTGGCCCGCCAGGTCGCTGAGCTGGATATCGAACTGGTGCTCACCGCACACCCCACCGAGGTGTCGCGGCGCACGCTGATCCAGAAATACGACGCCATTTCCGCGCAGCTTGCCGAGCAGGATCACAACGACCTGTCGAGCGCCGAACGTGAATCCATTACCAGCCGCCTGCAACGGTTGATCGCCGAGGCCTGGCACACCGAGGAAATCCGCCGCGTGCGACCCACGCCGGTGGATGAAGCCAAGTGGGGCTTCGCGGTGATCGAGAATTCCCTGTGGTACGCGCTACCGACGGTGATGCGCAAGGCCGACCAGGCGTTGCAGCGCGAAACCGGGCAGCGTCTGCCACTGGACGCCGCGCCGATTCGTTTCGCCTCGTGGATGGGCGGCGATCGCGACGGCAACCCCAATGTCACCGCCAAGATCACACGCGAGGTGCTGCTGCTGGCGCGCTGGATGGCTGCCGACCTGTACCTGCGCGACATCGACAGCCTGGCTGCCGAGCTGTCCATGCAGCGCGCCAACGACGAGCTGCGCGCACGCGCCGGTGACAGCGCAGAGCCCTACCGCGCGGTGCTCAAGCAACTGCGCGAGCGACTGCGCGCGACCCGCGCCTGGGCCCACGAATCGCTCGCCGGCCCGGTCAACCCACCGGCCCAGGTGTTGCACGACAACGCCGATCTGCGCGAGCCGTTGCTGCTCTGCTATCGCTCGCTGCACGACTGCGGCATGGGCGTGATCGCCGATGGCCCGCTGTTGGATTTCCTGCGTCGGGTCAGCACTTTTGGACTGTTCCTGGTGCGCCTCGACGTGCGCCAGGACGCTGCCCGCCACGCGTCAGCAATCACCGAGATTACCGAGTTCCTGGGCCTGGGCCGCTACGACAGCTGGGACGAAGAGCAGCGGCTGGCATTCCTGCAGGAGGAATTGAAAGGACGCCGGCCTTTGTTGCCGAGCGACTTCGATCCCAGCGCCGACACCGCCGAAGTGCTCGCCACCTGTCGCGAGGTGGCGGCTGCACCGGCGGCTTCGCTGGGCTCCTACGTGATTTCCATGGCCGGCGCCGCCTCGGACGTGCTCGCCGTGCAGCTGTTGCTCAAGGAAGCCGGGCTGCGCCGCCCGATGCGCGTGGTGCCGCTGTTCGAGACCCTGGCTGACCTGGACAACGCCGCCGTCGCCATCGAGCGGTTGCTCGGCCTACCGGATTATCGCGCCGGCCTGCAGGGGCCGCAGGAAGTGATGATCGGCTATTCGGATTCCGCCAAGGATGCCGGCACCACGGCAGCGGCCTGGGCGCAGTATCGTGCCCAGGAGAGCCTTGTGAGGATCTGCCGTGAGCATGGCGTCGAGCTGTTGCTGTTCCACGGCCGCGGCGGCACCGTGGGGCGCGGCGGTGGCCCGGCTCACGAGGCAATCCTGTCGCAGCCGCCCGGTTCGGTGAACGGGCGCTTCCGCACCACCGAGCAGGGCGAGATGATCCGTTTCAAGTTCGGCATGCCGGATATCGCCGAGCAGAACCTCAACCTTTATCTGGCGGCGGTATTGGAAGCCACAGTGCTTCCGCCGCCTGCGCCCCGGCAAGCCTGGCGCGAGCAGATGGACAAACTGGCCGCCGGTGGCGTAGCCACCTACCGCAGTGTGGTGCGCGAGCATCCGCAGTTCGTCGAGTACTTCCGCCAGGCCACGCCCGAGCAGGAGCTTGGCCGCCTACCGCTGGGCAGCCGACCGGCCAAGCGGCGCGAGGGTGGTGTGGAGAGCCTGCGAGCGATCCCGTGGATTTTCGCCTGGACCCAGACACGCCTGATGCTGCCCGCCTGGCTGGGCTGGGAGGCCGCTCTGCAAGGCGCGCTAGCTCGTGGTGAAGGCGATACGTTGCGGGAAATGCGCGAGCAGTGGCCGTTCTTCCGTACCCGTATCGACATGCTCGAGATGGTGCTGGCCAAGGCCGACGAGTCGATCGCGCGGCTGTACGACGAGCGTCTGGTGGAGAGTGAGCTGCACTCGCTGGGTGCTCATTTACGCGACCTATTGTCGCAGGCGAGCAAGGTGGTGCTAGGTCTGACCGGCCAGTCGCAGCTGTTGACCCACAGCCCCGAGACCCTGGAATTCATTACCGTGCGCAACACTTATCTGGACCCGTTGCACCTGTTGCAGGCCGAGCTGCTGGCTCGTTCCCGGCAGCGCGAGCAGGAGGCCGGAAGCGCTCTGGAGCAGGCGTTACTGGTCAGCGTGGCGGGTATTGCCGCAGGGCTTCGCAACACCGGTTGAACAGGATCGCCTGATAACGCTTTATCAAGGGAAAACGCTACGAAAGGTGATGAAATTTCGGCGATCTGCCGATAGTTTGGCAGTGCGAGGAGCACTTTCGACTTTGGTTGGATGGCGCCTCTCGCGCCGCTGCGTTCAAGCTGTACAAGCGTAACGGCCAATGCGCGGCGAATCGCCATGGGCTGCGGCTTTCGACGGCTTGTGCGGCATTGGAGCGCTGTGTATCTTGATCGACCTTCCGACAGTTCGGCATATGGCCGGGCTGGCGAAACCCAGTTGAGATTGGCCCCGCAAGGCGAGTCCACCATCACTACCAAGAACTTGAGGAGCACATCGATGCGCGTGATTCTGTTGGGGGCGCCCGGTGCCGGCAAAGGTACTCAGGCAGGTTTCATCACAAAGAAATTCTCGATTCCCCAGATTTCCACGGGCGACATGCTGCGTGCTGCGGTCAAGGCTGGCACCGAGCTGGGCCTCGCGGCCAAGAGCGTGATGGACGCAGGCGGCCTGGTCTCCGATGAGCTGATCATCAACTTGGTCAAGGAGCGCATTGCGCAGCCCGATTGCGCCAACGGCTTCCTGTTCGACGGCTTCCCACGCACCATCCCGCAGGCCCAGGCCCTCAAGGATGCCGGCGTGCAGATCGACCACGTGGTGGAAATCGCCGTCGACGACGAAGAGATCGTCGGCCGCATCGCCGGTCGCCGCGTGCACCCTGGCTCGGGCCGGGTCTACCACACCGAGCACAACCCGCCGAAGGTCGCCGGCAAGGACGACGAAACCGGTGAAGAGCTGATTCAGCGCGACGACGACAAGGAAGCCACCGTGCGTCATCGCCTGTCGGTCTACCATTCGCAAACCAAGCCGCTGGTGGATTTCTACCAGAAGCTGTCGGCCGCCGAGGGCACGCCGAAGTACAGCGCCATCGAAGGCGTCGGCTCGGTCGAGCAGATCACCGCCAAGGTGCTGGCAGCGCTGAGCTGACCTGACCCACTTCTACAACGGCCCGCTTGCGGGCCGTTGTCGTTTTTGGGCATGCCGGCGGCAACACTGGCTATGCTCAGGTCGCTTTCGTGCAGCACGACATGTGCCGCTTCGCTAGTATCCTGAGATTTCCTTGCCACACGGCCTGCCCGAACTCCAGCCGGCGCGTCGTTGCGTCTGCTGGCTTGATCGACCGTCACGAAGAGCTTCGAGAAAGGCGGCTACAACCACCCTCCATCAGAGTGCATTCCATGACCCAGAACAGAAGATTTGCCTGCTTGCCCATCGCCCTCGTGGTATCGGCACTGAGTGCATCCGTCGCCCTGGCCGACGGCGCCCCCGAGAAAAAGGGCGAGTGTTCGGTTGACCAGTTCACCATGGCGCTGCGTTATCAGCAGCAATCTGCGGAAGTTCGCGCCTTGCAGATGCAGGCCTACAACATCGCCACCGAGAAGCTCGATGCCGCCGTGGCGGCAGCCGAAGATCCTTCCAAGCTGGCCATCGTCACCGACGTGGATGAAACGGTGATCGACAACTCCGCGTTGCTGGCGCGCGATCTCGCCAACTGCCACACCTACGATGGCTGGGACACCTGGCTGCCCTGGGAGCGTGACGGTGACCCTGTGCTGATTCCGGGCGCCAAGAAATTCCTCGAGCACGCCGACAAGCTGGGCGTGACCATCCGTTACGTGTCCGACCGCTCCGAGGAGCAGAAAGACTACACCCTCAAGGCTCTGAAGAAGCTCGACCTGCCCCAGGTCAGCGCCGAGAGCGTGCTGCTGCTCGGGCCACCCAAGGTCGAGCGTCGTGCGCTGGTCGCCAAGGACTATCGTATCGTGATGCTGCTCGGCGATACCCTGCATGACTTCGACGCGCGATTCCGCAAGACGCCGGTAGCCGAGCAGCGGGCCACTGCCGAAGCCGAGTCGGCGAAGTGGGGCACCGAATGGATCGTGTTCCCCAATGCCGGTTATGGCACCTGGTCCAAGGAGCCGCTCAAGGCCTGGGATGCCAAGCCCGTCATCGAGAAGTGGTAAGCCCTGCGGCGGATCGCTGATCCGCTGATCGGCCGGCGCCTGTTCTGGGCGCCGGCCACAGCCGCCTGGCCGGTGAACTGCCTGCTGGCGAGGCCGCTTGGCTCGCTGCGCTGGAAAAAACCAGCTCAAACCGTTTTAATGCCCGCCCGCTCAGCCACCTCTACAGATCGCCATGACCACTCTGCTGGCCCTCGATACCGCCACCGAAGCCTGTTCCGTCGCCTTGCTGCATGACGGCCGCGTGACGAGCCACTACGAGGTGATTCCGCGCCTGCACGCGCAGAAACTGCTGCCGATGATCAAGGCGCTGCTAGCCGAGCAGGGCGTCGCGCTATCGGCGCTGGATGCCATCGCGTTCGGGCGCGGTCCAGGGGCCTTTACTGGCGTGCGTATCGCCATTGGCGTGGTGCAGGGGTTGGCCTTCGCTCTGGATCGCCCGGTGCTGCCGGTTTCCAACCTGGCCGTGCTGGCGCAGCGTGCCCAGCGCGAGCACGGCGCCAGCCAGGTCGCTGCCGCCATCGATGCGCGTATGGATGAAGTCTATTGGGGCTGTTACCGCGCCGAAGCGGGCGAGATGCGTCTGGTCGGGCGCGAAGCCGTACTGGCCCCGGAGCGCGCTCTACTGCCGGACGACGCCCACGGCGAGTGGTTTGGCGCCGGCACCGGTTGGGGCACCTTCGCCGAGCGCATCGCTGGCCAGGTCGCTGCCTGCGATGGCGCGATGCTGCCCCATGCCGAAGACCTGCTGAGTCTGGCCCGTTTCGCCTGGGCTCGCGGCGAGGCGGTGGTGGCCGATCAGGCCCAGCCGATCTACCTGCGCGATCAGGTCGCTACGCCGAAAATGCCGCCGCCCGCAGGCTTTTGAGCAATGAGCGACGAGGGGGTCGTCCTTTTGTCGTCAACTTATCGACATCCATTGCCAAGGGCCGACGGCGCAGCTAAATTGCCAGTACTTCCGCACGCCTTCCTGCCGAGCCTTCATTGATGCGTATCGACGGTAACATCGCGCCCTATTCACCGGATCGTGGTCCCCGCTCGGGCACTGCGGTTACGCCTTATCGTGAGGCGAACCGGGAAGTAGAGGTAAAGCGCGAGCAACCGGCATCGACCGCAGGTACCCAGGGCTTCGAACAGACCCCGCAGATCCGCCGTGTGCAGCAGAGCAATGCCAGCACCGATAACTTCCCCGTACGCTCGATGGATACCACCTACCAGCCTGCCATGAGCAACCGCGCCGCCCAGGCGATCGCCAGCTATAGCAGCACCGCCGCGTTTGCCCGTGACGTGGATGCCCAGCAGGTTCTGGGCCTCGATCTCTACGCCTGATCGCTTCACGGCCTGTTTCCATCGCTTCGCTCAGGCACAATGGCCGCTTCACAGTGATCAGCGGTTCACGATGCTTCCCTATTTTCTTGGTTGCCCTTCCTGGAACGAGTCCGCCTGGCGCGGTAGCTTCTATCCGCCCGATCTGAACATGAGCGACAGCGTGGAGCACTACTGCCGCGTGTTCAATGCGGTGGAGGGCAATACCACCTTCTATGCACGGCCCGACGCGGACAAGCTCGAGCGCTGGGAGGCGCGCATGCCGGCGCATTTTCGTTTCTGCGCCAAGGTACACAAGGACATCAGCCACGAAGGCGACCTGCGCGACCAGTTGGACAGTACCCAGGCATTTCTCGATCTGCTCGCACCGCTGGGCGAGCGCATCACGCCGCTATGGTTGCAGCTGCCGGCGCAGTTCGGCCCTTCGCGGCTGGGTGAGCTGGCGGTGTGGCTGGACGAATTCGCTAACCGGCGGATCGCCGTGGAAGTGCGCCATCCGGCGTTCTTCGACAAGGGCGACGAGGAGCGGGTACTCAACCGGCTGCTCCACGAGCGTGGCGTGGAGCGTATTTGCCTGGATTCCCGGGCGCTGTTCAGTTGCACTTCCCGCGACCCGGCGGTGCTGCATGCCCAGGCCAAGAAACCGCGTCTGCCGATTCGCCCGGCGGCGTTCACGGACAGCCCTCAGGTGCGTTTCATCGGTGGGCCTGATCTGGATGCCAACCAGCCGTTTCTCGAGCCCTGGCTGGACAAGGTCGCGGCCTGGATCGAGCAGGGGCTGACGCCCCATGTCTTTCTGCATACCCCGGACAACCACCTGGCCGCGGCCCAGGCGCTGCGTTTTCACGAGCTGTTGAGCGAGCGGTTACCGGGCCTGCCGCCATTGCCGCCATACACCGACAACGAGCCCAGGGCCGAGCAGTTGGGGTTGCTTTAAGGCAGAAGCAGCCACTCAAACCAACCTGTGGGAGCCCCGACCTCGGGGCGAAACGATTGCAGCCTGACTACCTATTTCGGCGGTGCCTGAGCAATTCGCCGCGAGGTCGCGGCTCACACAATGGATCGGATAACGGCCGCTCCCGCCACCTGCCTGCCCGTCAGGCCAGGCGTAGGTGATTGTCCCAGAACCCCGCCGGCAGCTCCAGCGGCTGCATGGCGATGCGTTCGCTGCGGCAGTCGTAGAGGCGGCAGCGACCGATGCCGGCGCTGACCACGAAGCCGTTTTCCACGGCGCCGACGCCGGCGCAGTCGGGCAGGGCGGTATCCAGGCGCACGGCGCCGCTGTCCAGATCCCAGATGAACAGGCGATTGCCGCGTGGCGCGGTCATCGCCAGCAGGCGCAAGTCGCTGTGCACGGCGACGCTGGCGGTGTACTGGCTCATCATCTGGCGTTGTGCATCGGCCATGGGAAAGTGCTGGAACGGCTGGCCCGGGCGTTTGATCGCCACCAGCGGCACGGCGTCCATGGCATCGCCCATGTACTGCTGGCCGCTGACCACCGTGCCGTCGCTGGCCACGGCCAGGTGGCGCACGCTGTTCATCGGCTCGGGCAGTTGTTCCTTGCTGTGCAGGGTGCCATCGCGGGCCATCAGTACCAGGCTGGCCTCCATGGCGTCGAGGTTCATTTCCACCCGGCTTTCCGCCTCGGTGCGGATGCCGCCGTTGGCCACCACCAGGGTTTCGCCATCGGGCATCCACAGCAGCTGGTGTGGGCCCAGGCCGTGGCTGGAGAGCTCGTCGCGGTGTACCAGGCGCTCACCTTCGAGGCGGTAGGCACCAATCACCCCACGGCCCGGATCGCGGGTGTCGTTTTCGGTGGCGTACAACCACTCGCCATCCTTGTGGAACACCGCGTGGCCGTAGAAATGCCGATCCTGTTCGCTGCGCAGGGTCTGCAGCAGGCGGCCATCGCGGGTGTCGATCAAGTAGCTCTCGGTGCTCGGGCGGCGCCCGACGAACAGCGCCAGGGGCAGGCTGGGGTGAGGCACCACGTCATGGCAGCGCTCGGTCACCTGGGTGACGAAGGCGCGCTCGCCATCGAGCCGGTAGCCGACCGCATAATGCTTGCCGCCTTCATCATTGCGCGCCGACAGCAGCAGCGGCTGGTGACCGGTGTGGGTCAACTTCCAGCCACCGACGGCGCCGGCAGCCAGCAGGGTGGCGCTAAGGCCGAGAAACGCCCGGCGTTTCATGCTCATGGGTTCAGTCTCCGTCGTGGGCGTTGAAACCCAGCTGGATGCCCAGCGCTCGCGCCAGCTCGCCTTCGTGCAGGCGGTGCAGTACGTTGAGGCTGTCGTAGAAGGCATTGAGAGTCTGGCGGCCTGCATCGTCGGCGAGCAGTTCGCCGAGCGGGCGCTGCAGGCCGGCCAGTTGCTTGAGGCTTTCCGCGTAGGCGGCGTCGATGCGCTTCTTGAGATCGTCCTGGTCGCTGCCCAGCAGGGCCTGCAGGCCATCGTTCTTGGCGCCGTGCCAGAGTTGCTCGGCACCGTTCAATGCAGCGCCCAGGTTGCTCAGGCTGGCCTGGCTGCGCCACGTTTCGGCCTGATACGGCTGCGGTACGCCCTTGCTCTGCCGGCCCAGCGGGGCGCCGAGCTTCTTCTTCAGGCCATCGATGGCGCTGACCTGAGTACGCAGCATGTCGGAGATCGCCTCGCCCGCTTCGGCGTAGCGTTCGTTGGGGAAGGTGCGAAACAGCGCCAGGGCGCCATTGTCGCCTTGCCACTGGTCCAGCACAGTTGTTGCCAGCGCCTGCTGATGCTCGCCGATCGCCACCAGCAGAGGGCAATAGCGAGCTTTCTGTTCGGCGTTCTGCAGGTCGATTTCAGGGTCGAACATCAGGTACTCGTAAGCAGTGAGCCCCTGGACGACCACGCTGGCCTTTTCCAGGTCGGCCGCTCCCAGTTGCGGCTTGGCCTTGACCAGTGCCTCGACCTGGCGAGCCACCAGATTCTTCTTGTCCGGCCAGAACTGCACCTGCCAGGTGCGATTGCCTTCGGCCAGCGGGCCAACCGCCAGTGGCTGCAGGCTGGCCCAGGCGCTTTGTGTGGTGAGGAAGGCCTGGCGAGCGGTTGCCAGGTCTTCCTGGCCTGCGCAGAACGCCTTGGCGCTGCTGGCCAGGGCGACGTCGGCCTCTTTCCAGGTAGCGTGGGCCGGTAGCAACACGCCTTCGGCCAGCGCCGAACTGGTGGTGGCCTGAGGATCGGCCGGCGAGCAGGCGGCCAGGGTCAGGCCCAGCAGGGCGAGGGTCAGCGGAGAACGGATCATGCGCGGCTCCTTACAGTGAATTCAGAAACGCCAGAAGCGCGGCGCGCTCCTCGCTGGAAAATTGCAGCACCTGCTGCTTGGCCGCTTCGGCTTCGCCGCCGTGCCAGGCGATGGCTTCGAGCAGGTTACGGGCACGGCCGTCATGCAGGAACTGGGTGTGGCCGCTGATCGTTTCCGTCAGGCCGATCCCCCACAGCGGCGCGGTGCGCCACTGACGCCCGTTGGCGAGAAACTCGTCGCGACCATCGGCCAGGCCTTCACCCATGTCGTGCAGCAACAGATCGGTGTAGGGGCGAATCGTCTGGCCCGCCAGCTCCGGTTCGGCGGCATCGGCAGCGGTGACGAAACTGGGCGTGTGGCAGCCCTGGCAGCCAGCGCGGTGGAACAGGCTCTTGCCGGCCAATACCTGGGCATCGTCGACATGACGGCGTGCCGGCACGGCGAGGTTGCGGGTGTAGAACAGCACCATGCCCATGATGTTGTCGCTGACTTCCGGTTCGCCGCCATGGGGCGCAGCGCGGCAGTCGGACTGCGCTTCGGTACAGCCGTCGGTGGGCAGCAGGCTGCTGGTCAGGCCCATGTCCTGCAGGAAGGCGTGGGCGTTCTGCTGGTTGAGCGTCGGTTGCCCGGCCTTCCAGCCGAAGCGGCCGAGTACGGTCTGCTGACGGGCATCGTCCCATACCCGGTTTGGCACGCCCCTGATGCCGTCACCATCGCGGTCGTCCGGGTCGGCGTTGGCGAGGATCGCCGCTTCGGGGATCGCTTCGAGCAGCCCCAGGCCGATCATCGGCGGTGCGACGCGGGCCGAGAACAGCGTGTCCGGGTGCATCGGCCCGTAGCCGAGTTGGCTGATGTTCAACTGCGGTTTGCGTAGTTCGAGGGTGTGCCCGTCGGCGAAGCGTACCTGTTCGGTGCTGTACTCGACGCGCACCTTGCCTTCGGGGGCGACGCCGGGATTGGCCATGTCCTGCAACTGGCCGCCATAGGTGGGCTCGGGCACCACGCCGAGGCGCTTCAGTACGGCGCTATCGGCGTCGCCGGCCGGGATCGACAGGCGCACCAGCATCGATACAGCGTTGACGCTCCCCGGCTCGGGCGGGTGGCCACGGCCATCGCGGACATGGCAGTTCTGGCAGGCGTTGGTGTTGAACAGCGGGCCGAGGCCGTCACGAGCCGTGGTGGTCGACGGGGCGATCACCCAGGGGTTGCGGAAGAAACTGTTGCCCACGCTGAAGTCCAGACGACGTTCGGGTGCCAGGTTGGCGGAGGGCAGGGAAAAAGCCACGCGATCGCTGCGTGATACGGTGGCGGCGCCGCCGGACAGCGCTTCGCCAGGTTCGGCGCTGGTGAAGGTAGGCGACTGATCGCAGGCGGTCAGGCCGAAAGCCAGAAACAGCAATGGCAGCAGGCGACCGGATGACGCTGGCATGGATGAATCCGGTGGGCAGAAATCGAGGGCGGGAATCTTAGCAGTCTGCGCAGGTTTAAATAAGATGGATTTGCGTTCAATCGGCTGGTCCAGCAAGACTTTCCTCGGGAACCCAGCCGGTCTCGCCACTGGCTTCGCGCAGGCACCACAGCCAGCCATTGAGGTGGCGGCTGGCGACCAATTGCTCGCCCAACTCGGTATCCAGTTCCCGTGCCGTGTAGCGCTCCCGCGCTCGCGCGCGACCGTCTTCCAGCAGCTCCAGAAGGGGCAGCGGTACCCAGCCACCGGGGTGGCTGTCGGTACGGCAGAAATACCAGTCCTGCCAGTCTTCGGGGCCTTCATAACGCTCGCCGAGGTGCAGCAAGGTGCCGGTCTCGAAAGCGATGGGGTCCGGATACTCGCTACGGTGCGTAGCGATTACCCGATAGCGGGAGGGCGTCATGACAATCCTTATTTCACGGCGACTCGAGCGGTCACTGGGCATAAAAAAGCCGGTGCGCAAAAAACGCACCGGCTCGTCAGTTACACGGATGAGGCGCCTGGATCAGAACTCGTGATCGGCGGTATCCGGGTTCAGGTCGCTGATGCCCAGCTTGCCGGCGGCCTGTTCGATGGCACCGGTCTGCTTGACCAGCGCAGCGATGGCGTCGCGAACCAGTTGCTGGCCTTCGGCGTTGTCGGCGGCGATCAGTTGATCGAAGTGCACGCCTTTGTTGGCGCTGTCGACCAGAGCCTGGAGCTTGGCCTGGGTGGCATCCAGGTCGGCCTTGACGGTGCCATCGGTGGCGGCGTCGGCCTTGGCGACCAGCGAAGACAGGCTCGCGCCGCTCAAGGTGCTGCCGTCGACCTTCTTGTACTCGCCCAGGTAGACGTTACGGATGCCCAGACCGTTGTAGTAGTGCGAATTGTGGGTGTTGTCGCTGAAGCAGTCGTGCTCGTCTTCGGTGGAGTTGGCTTCCAGGGCGACCTTCATGCGCTCGCCGGCCAGCTCGCCGAGGGACAGGCTGCCCATGCCGAAGAGCATCTTGCGCAGGCCATTCTCGGCGGATTCACCTTCCAGGGTGGCGCGGTAGTTGTCGGCCACGCCGGCTTTCCACTGGCCGGCCATTTCGTCGAGGTCGGCGACCAGCAGGTCGGTGGCCGCTTTCAGGTAGGCACGACGACGCTCGTTATGGCCACCGGTGGCGCCATCGCCGACCACGTAGTCGGTGGCCGGACGCTCGCCAGCGCCGGGGCCGGTGCCATTCAGGTCCTGGCCCCAGAGCAGGAATTCGATGGCGTGGTAGCCGGTGGCGACGTTGGCTTCGGAGCCGCCCAGCTCGTTCAGGCTGGCGAGCAGGTCCGGGGTGATTTCGGTGACGTCGATCTTGTCTTCGCCGACCTGGATCTCGGTGTGGGCGATGATGTTGGCACCGGCCGCCGGGTTGCCCAGGGCATGCTGGTAGTCGGCGTCGACGTAGTCGATCAGGCCTTCGTCCAGGGGCCATGCATTAACCTGGCCTTCCCAGTCGTCGACGATGGTGTTGCCGAAGCGGAACACTTCGCTCTGCATGTACGGTACGCGGGCGGCCAGCCAGGCTTCGCGAGCGGCTTTCAGGGTTTCGTCGCTGGGGTTGGCGAGCAGGGCGTCGACAGCGCTTTGCAGTTTCTTGGCGGTGCTGGCGGCGTCGTCGAACACGGCCGATGCCATGTCCGCGTAATGTTTGACCACGGCCTTTGCAGCGGCTTCGTCGAAGGCGCCGGCTGCTGCTGGTGCGCTGCTGCCGGTCGCTTGCGCAGCCGGGGCGGCGGCTTGGTTGGCAGGCGCCTTGTCTTCGCCGCAACCCGCGAGGGCAATGGCGATGGTCAGCAGGCTGGCAGAAGCCAGGGGCATACGAATCATGACGAAATCCTTTGCGTGTTAATGGGGAGTGCGCGTGGGGGCGCCACGCGAGCTGCAACATAATGCGAAAGATTTGCATTTTAAGCAAAGGGTCGATGTGCTAGTGCCGGATCGCGTCTGTTGGCACGATCCGGTTTTCAGGCGGCAGGTCAGAGCGTGGCGGGGTTGATATGCCGCTGCGAGCGGCTGGACTGCTTGAGGTACTGGGTCAGCTCGCGGGCCGGCAGCGGCCGGCTGTAGTAATAGCCCTGACCTTCGTGGCAGCCCTGGGCGATGATGTAGGCTTCCTGCTCGGCGGTTTCCACGCCTTCGGCGATGACCTGCATGCCCAGGCTCTTGCCCAACTGGATGATGGCGCGAACGATGGTGGCGTCGTCTTCGTCCTCAAGCAGATCCTGCACGAAGCTCTTGTCGATCTTGATCTTGTCCAGCGGCAGGCTCTTCAGGTAGCTGAGCGAGGAATAGCCGGTGCCGAAGTCGTCGATGGCGATCAGCGCACCGGAGCGGCGCAGGCTGAGCAGGTGCTGGGCCGCGGTGCTGATGTCTTCCATCAGGCCGGTTTCGGTGACTTCCAGCTCCAGGCTGCGAGCGGGCAGGCGGTACATCTGCATCAGGTTGTTGACCACGCGCGGCAGCTCGGCGTGATGCAGCTGCACGGTGGACAGATTGACCGCCATGCGCAGCTCGCTGTAGCCCTGATCATGCCATTCGCGCAGTTGGCGGCAGGTCTGGTCGAGCACCCACTCGCCGATGGCGATGATGCTGCCGTTCTGTTCGGCCAGCGGAATGAACAGGTCCGGGCCGACGAAACCATGCTGCGGATGCTGCCAGCGCAAAAGCGCCTCGACGCCCACCACGCGCTGGTCGCGGTAGCTGATCTGCGGCTGGTAGACGACGTGTAGCTGGTTCAGCGCCAGGGCGTCGCGCAGGTCCTTTTCCAGTTCGCGGCGACGGCGCATTTCGCTGTCGACGCTGGCGATGTAGAACTGGTAGCGGTTGCGCGAGCGGCTCTTGGCCAGGGTCATGGTCTGTTCGGCTTTCTGCAGCAGCTTCTCGGGGCTGTCGCCGTCTTCCGGGAACAGGGTGATGCCGATGGTGGCGCGCAGTTGTACCTGGTGATCGTCGAGGGTGAAGGGCGTTTCCAGGTCGTCGAGCACGCTCTGCGCCAGCTCGGCGGCCTCGTAGGGCTGCTCGATATCGGCCTGCACCAGGGCGAACTGATCGCCGCCCAGGCGTGCCAGGGCGCCGAGCCGGCCACTGTGGCTGCGCAGGCGATCGGACAGCGCCAGCAGCAACTGGTCGCCGGTCTGGTAGCTGAACTGCTCGTTGATGCCCTTGAAGTCATCCAGGCCCACGCACAGCACGGCAACGCGGCGCTGCAGACGCCCGGCATCCTCGAGAATCTGTTCGAGCTGCTGCTGCAGTTGCAGGCGGTTGGGCAGGCTGGTGAGGAAGTCGTACTGCGACATGCGCTGCAGGCTGTTTTCCGCCTCGCGGCGCAGGTGCGTATTGCGTTCGATGGAGGCGAGCAACTGGTTGGCGGTATTGATCCACAGGCCTAGCTCGTTCTTCTCGTTGCCGGCAAGCATCGGCAGCTTGTTCTCGCTGGGGCGGTCCGGGTTGATGCTGCTCAGGTGCTCGATGATCAGCCCCAGGGGCTTGGTCAGCAGCCAGTAGTAGACCAGATACAGCACCAGGCCCATGGCCAGAGCGCGCAGCACGCCAGAGATGAAGATGATCACCGAGTTGGTGAGAAAGCTTTCCCCGTACAGTGCGGTGTCCAGGGTGATGTTCAGGTCGCCGTAGTATTCGTTGTAGGGCTCGCGGCCGACCAGGCGGGTGCTGAAATGCTGTTCCTCGCCGAGAATCGGATCGGTCAGCCAGCGAATGGGCAGGTCGGCGAGGGGGCGGCTCTTTTCGGCGAGCATCTGTTCGCCCGGGTGGCCGATGGACGCCTGGCGCACCGATTCATGCTGGAACAGGCCTTCGACCACCTGCATGCCCATCTCGCGGTCCAGGCTGTAGACCGCCTGGGTGGAGGGATCCCGGAACATGCCGAGAATGCGCTGGGAGTCGCTGGTGATGGAGTGGCGCGTCTTGTAGATGTCGAACACGATTTGCCCGAGGCTGAGCACCACGCCCACGGCAAGCGCGGACAGCAACACCACGCGCAGCAGTTTCACGGACAAGCTGTGCTTGAGTTCCAGCTTCAAATGGCAGTTCCTTGTGCGATACCCGGCGCCGGATTGGAGTTGAGTATTGGCAAACTCGCGTTGGCAGTCAAAGGGCGCATGCGTGCGCCGACCAATCTTGTCGCATCTGGGTTCTGTTTCGGAATGAAACGCCAAGTCTTGAGTGCCGCCTGTCGATGCCGCCAGATTGCAACAGGCAAAAAAATGCCCCCCTGACTCGCATCAGGAGGGCATCTTCATCGAGCTAGGGCTCAGGCAGCGAAGTTCTTCGCCACGAAGTCCCAGTTGACCAGGTTCCAGAACGCCTCGACATACTTCGGACGTACGTTGCGGTAGTCGATGTAGTAGGCGTGTTCCCAGACGTCGCAGGTCAGCAGCGGGGTGTCGCCGCTGGTCAGCGGGCAGCCGGCGCCGATGGTGCTGGCCAGGGCCAGGGAACCGTCAGCTTTCTTGACCAGCCAGCCCCAGCCGGAGCCGAAGGTGCCGATGGTGACCTTGCTGAACTCTTCCTTGAACTTGTCGAACGAACCGAAGGCCTTGTCGATGGCCGCAGCCAGTTCACCGGTCGGCTGGCCGCCGCCGTTCGGGCTCAGGCAGTTCCAGTAGAAGGTGTGGTTCCACACCTGGGCGGCGTTGTTGAAGATGCCGCCGGAGGAAGTCTTGACGATTTCTTCCAGGCTCTTGCCTTCGAACTCGGTGCCAGGCACCAGGTTGTTCAGGTTCACGACATAGGTGTTGTGGTGCTTGTCGTGGTGGAACTCCAGGGTTTCCTTGGAGATGTGCGGCTGCAGGGCATCGTGTGCGTACGGCAGCGGCGGCAATTCGAAAGCCATGGTTATTCTCCTAATCAGGTCTGTTGCGATGAGCGCAAGGCCGATCACGGGCGGCCAAACATGCGTCGGCGGATTTATACCCTTTGCGACGCAGGGCAGGGATCATAGCACCGGGGCTACGCCATAACCACGCAGCAAGTGTGCGGGATACCAGCCCAGAGCCTTCGCGGCGATTCAGGCCAGCTTCATCATCGCTACGCCTGCGAGGATGATCAGGCAGGCCACGGCGCGCAACGGCGGCAGGCTCTCCTTGAGCCACAGCCGGCCGATCAGCAGGGCGAACACCACGCTGGTCTCGCGCAGCGCCGAAACCAGCGCCACCGGCGCCAGGGTCATGGCCCAGATGGCGATGCTGTAGGCCAGCATCGACATGGCGCCGCCCAGCAGGCCGGCGCGCCAGTGGGGCCCGAGTGCGGTGAGGACGCCCGGGCCGCGTTGCCCGAGTATCACCAGCGCCATCACCAGGCCGTTGACCGCGAACAGCCATGCCGAATAGGACAGCGGGTCGCCATTGGCGCGGGCACCGCTGGCGTCGGCCAGGGTGTAGCCGGCGATGAACAGGGCGGTGAGCAGCGCATTGATCAGCAGGCCACTGCTGCTCTTGCCACGGCCGCCGCGTATTGCCATCAGCCAGATGCCGCCGACCAGTACGCCAAGGCCCAGCCATTGGCCGGCCGGCAATACCTCGCCGAGCAGCAGGATGGAAAGCACCGCCACCAGCAGTGGCGAGCTGCCCCGGGAAATCGGATAGACCTGACCGAGGTCGCCGTGCTGGTAAGCGCGGCTCAGGAACAGGTTGTAGCCGATGTGCAGCAGCGCCGAGAGGATGATCCACGGCCAGGCTGCTGCGTTGGGAACGGCCACGAAGGGCAGGGCGAGGAGTGCGACGATGCCGGCGCCAATCTGGATAAGCGAGGCGGTGAGAAAGCGATCAAGGCCGATCTTGAGCAATGCGTTCCAGCCGGCGTGCAGGGCCGCGGCGGCGATGACCATGAGAAAGACGCTGGTTTCCACTGCTGCTCCGTTGCAGGTCAGGTGGCCCCCAGCATAGCAGTTGGGGCCGCCGTGATGCCGGCGTTACAGCGGACTGGCGATCAGTTGCCAGGCGATGGCGAACATCATGGCCGCGACCACCAGATCGATGATTCGCCAGGTCAGCGGGCGAGCCAGCCAGGGCGCGAGCCAGGCGGCGCCGAAGGCCAGGCACAGGAACCACAGCATCGACGCGCTGGCGGCGCCGGCCGCATAGGCCGAGGGTACTGGCTGTTGAGCGCCGAGCGAGCCGATCAGCAGTACGGTGTCGAGGTATACGTGGGGGTTGAGCAGGGTCACCGCCAGGGTCGCCAGAAGCACTGCGCGCAATGATCGCGAGGCACCGGTCTCGGTTTGCAGCCCGGCGGGGCGGCAGGCGCGCCGCAGGGCCTGAGCGCCGTACCAGATCAGAAACGCGGCGCCGCCCCAGCGGGCGATGCCGAGCAGCAATTCGCTCTGCAGCAGCAGGGTCGCCAGGCCGAAAACGCCAGCGCTGATCAGCAGCGCGTCGCAGACGATGCACAGCAGTGCGACAGGCACGTGATGTTCGCGGCGCAGGCTCTGGGCGAGCACGAAGGCATTCTGGGCGCCGAGGGCGATGATCAGGCCGGCGGTGATCGCCAGGCCGTTGGTGTAGCTCTGCCACATGGTGAGAGTCCTTGGAGGCGAACGCATTGAGCGCGATGGGCGGGTGGGGATGGCTATCAGTCTGCGCGCCAAGGCTGTATAAGAAAAACCAATAGTGCTGATCGCTCATTAGGAAAATCGATTGCTCGATTACAAGTTGCTGGCTGCCCTTGCGGCGGTCGTCGAACAGGCCGGTTTCGAACGCGGTGCCCAGGTGCTGGGCTTGTCGCAGTCGGCCGTGTCCCAGCGCATCAAGCTGTTGGAGGCGCGCATCGGTCAGCCGGTGCTGCTGCGAGCCACGCCGCCGACGCCCACCGATGTCGGCCGGCGTTTGCTCAACCATGTGCAGCAGGTGCGCCTGCTCGAACGTGACCTGCAGCAGCAGGTGCCGGCCCTGGAAGCGGACGGCGAAACCCAGCGCCTGCGCATCGCCATCAATGCCGACAGCCTGGCGACCTGGTGGGCAAAGGCCGTCGCGGACTTCTGCGCAAGCCACCGGGTGTTGCTGGAACTGGTGGTCGAGGATCAGGAAGTCGGCCTCAAGCGCATGCGTGCCGGTGACGTGGCCGCCTGCGTGTGCGCGGCGGAACGCCCGGTATCCGGTGCGCGCAGCCTGGCATTGGGGGCCATGCGTTATCGGGCCATGGCCAGCCCGGCGTTCATCGCCCGGCACTTTGCGAGCGGCGTGAGCGCCGCGCGCATCGGCCAGGTGCCAGCCATCGTGTTCGGCCCGGATGACCAGTTGCAGCACCGTTATCTCGACGAACTCGGCTTGTCGGGCAGCTTCCTGCATCACCTGTGCCCGTCCTCCGAAGGCTTCGTGCGCCTGACCGCCGAAGGGCTGGGCTGGGGCATGGTGCCCGAGCCGCAGATGACCGAGGCGATGGCCCGTGGCGAACTGGTCGAGCTGCTCCCCGGCCGGCCCATCGACGTGCCGCTTTACTGGCACCACTGGCGCAACGGCGGTGACCTGCTCGACCAGCTCACCCGGCACCTGCAACGCCATGCCGGTGATTATCTGGTGCCGCTGGTGTGAGCAAAGCTGCCGCGATCCGCACAACGCCTTATAGTGCGCGCAGCAGCGGGCGGAGGGCGTGATGAAGATTTTGGTCACCGGAGCAAGCGGGTTCATTGGCGGGCGCTTCGCGCGGTTCGCCCTCGAGCAGGGCCTGGACGTACGCGTCACTGGTCGCCGCGAGGAGGCATTCGAGCACCTGATCCGCCGCGGGGCGCAGTTCATGCCCGGCGACCTGGCCGATCCCGAGCTGGCACTGTCGCTGTGCAGCGACGTTGAAGCAGTGGTGCACTGCGCCGGCGCAGTGGGGGTATGGGGGCGCTACGAGTATTTCCATCAGGGCAACGTGGTGCTCACCGAAAACGTCATCGAGGCCTGCCTCAAGCGCGGGGTACGCCGCCTGGTGCACCTGTCCTCGCCGTCGATCTATTTCGATGGCCGCGATCATGTAGGCCTGCGCGAAGAACAGGTGCCCAAGCGGTTTGCCAACCATTACGCGCGCACCAAGTTCCTCGCCGAGCAGCGCCTGTTCGGCGCCCAGGAGTTTGGCCTGGAGGTGCTGGCGCTGCGTCCGCGCTTCGTCACCGGGGCGGGGGACGTGAGCATCTTTCCGCGGATGATCGCCCTGCAGCGCAAGGGCCGCCTGGCGATCATCGGCAACGGCCTCAACAAGGTCGATTTCACCAGCGTGCACAACCTCAACGATGCGCTGTTCGGCGCCTTGCTGGCTGCCGGGCCGGCGCTCGGCAAGGCCTATAACGTCAGCAATGGCGCGCCGCTGCCGCTCTGGGACGTGGTTAACTACGTGCTACGGCAGCTGGAGTTGCCGCAGGTCACCCGTCACGTCCCGGTGGCTCTGGCGCGCAGCCTGGCCGTCGCCAGCGAAGGCGTCTGCAGCCTGCTGCCCGGTCGCCCTGAGCCAGCGCTGACCCGACTGGCAGTGGACGTGATGAGCCGCGACTTCTCCCTGGACATCAGCCAGGCCCGTGAGCATCTGGACTACCAGGCGAGCCATGGCCTGTGGCCGGCGCTGGACGAATTCTGTAGATGGTGGCGGGCGCAAGGCTAGTGCCCTGAACCAGGGCCATCGCGGAACCCGAGTCGCCCAACGTGGGTCTCTGTGCCCAATGCAGGCCGTCGCGAGACGTCGATTACTGGCACTACGACACCCAAGCGCCAGCCGTGAATCGGTATACTGCGCGGCACTTGCCTCCACCGTGGTTTTCTCAAGGTCCCCACATGCGTAACGATGCCCACGACGAATTCGATGACGTACCCAGCCTGACACCGGATCGCCGCGATCAGGACGATTTCGAGCCCGAACCACAACCCTACGCCCGTACCGGCGGCACCTCGCGCAAGGCCAAGGCGCCACGCTCGGCCAGCACCGGGCCACTGTGGGCGCTGGTCGGTGCCCTGAGCATCGCCCTGGCGGGCTTGGGCTGGTGGAGCTTCCAGCAGATCAGCCTGATGGAGCAGCAACTGGTGGCCACCCAGGAGAGCTTCGCGCGCATCAGCGAGGAAGCCGCCGGACGCATTCAGGATATTTCCGGCAAGGTAGTCGCCGCCGAATCGACCTCCACCAGCGGCAGCGAAGCGCTGAAACTGCAAGTGCGTCAACTGGAGAACAAGCTGAACGAGCTGAGCAAGCAGCAGCAAGCCGCTGGCGGTCAGCAGAGCGGGCAGGACAAGCGTATTGAGCAACTGATCGCCGACCTCAAGACCCAGCAGGGCGACGCCGGCAAATACGGCGACAGCCTGAAGACCCTGGGCAGCGGTCAGGACACGCTGAAAACCGAACTGGCCGCTGTGAAAACCGAGCTGGCTTCGCTGAAGAGCAGCCATGGTGATGCCGGCAAGCTGGCCACCCAGGTCAAGAATCTGGCGGGCGAAGTCGAGGCGCTGAAGAAGGCCGGTAACGCCAACGCCGCGGTCGAGCGCCTGGAGCAGGACATGCTGGTGCTCAAGAGCCAGCTCGACAACCGCCCGGCCGCCAGCAGCAATGCCGGCAGCACCGCTGAGTTCGACGCCTTCCGTGCGCAGACCACCCGTAGCGTCAACACGCTGCAGGCGCAGATACAGAACCTGCAGCAGCAGATCGACGCTCGGTGAGGACGATCTGCTGCGCGACGGGAGAGTCGCCAGCCAACAAAAAGCCCGCGTAAAAACGCGTAATGCTGTTCACTTAAGCGGAGCAGCCTTACGATCCACCGGATATCGGGTTTTGGAAATCTTCACCGTCCTGGGTC
>NZ_MSXU01000003.1:257426-289388 GCF_001945375.1 Pseudomonas sp. PA1(2017) | reverse complement strand
TTGGCTCCGCGACCTGGACTCGAACCAGGGACCCAATGATTAACAGTCATTTGCTCTACCGACTGAGCTATCGCGGAACAACGACGCGTATCCTACTGATTACGAAGGGGAAGTCAAGCATCTGCCGACTTCCCCTGGCAACTTACAGAACGGCGGCGATGGCCTTGGTTACGACCGGCAGGTTGCGCGTGTTCAGGGCGGCCACGCAGATGCGGCCGGTGCCCACGGCGTAGATGCCGAATTCGCTGCGCAGACGCTCGACCTGTTCGGTGGTCAGGCCCGAGTAGGAGAACATGCCGCGCTGTTCGGCAACGAAGCCGAAGTCGCGCTTGGCGTTCAGTGCTGCCAACTGCTCGACCATGGCCAGACGCATGGTGCGGATACGATCACGCATCTCGCCCAGTTCGGTTTCCCACATCACCCGCAGTTCAGGATTGTTGAGCACGGCCGCGACCACGCTGGCGCCATGGGTCGGCGGGTTGGAGTAGTTGGTGCGGATCACGCGCTTGACCTGGGACAGCACGCGGCTGCCTTCTTCCTGGTCGCCGACCACGATGGTCAGGGCGCCGACGCGCTCGCCGTAAAGCGAGAACGACTTGGAGAACGAGCTGGAGACGAAGAAAGTCAGGCCAGATTGGGCGAACAAACGTACCGCCGCGGCGTCTTCTTCAATACCGTCGCCAAAACCCTGGTAGGCGATGTCGAGGAAGGGCACATGCTCGCGTTCGCGCACGATTTCCAGCACTGCTTGCCAGTCTTCGGGCGTCAGGTCGACGCCGGTCGGGTTGTGGCAGCAGGCGTGCAGCACGACGATGGAGCGCGCCGGCAGGTTCTTCAGGTCTTCGAGCAGGCCACCACGGTTCACGCCGTTGCTGAAGGCGTCGTAGTAACGGTAGTTGCGCACCGGGAAACCGGCGGTTTCGAACAGCGCGCGATGGTTCTCCCAGCTCGGGTCGCTGATCGCCACGGTGGCGTCGGGCAGCAGGCGCTTGAGGAAGTCCGCGCCGGTCTTCAGCGCGCCAGTGCCGCCGATGGCCTGGGTGGTGATCACGCGGCCTTGCTGGATCAGCGGCGAGTCGTTGCCCAGCAGCAGCCTCTGCACGGCCTGATCGTAAGCAGCGATGCCTTCGATCGGCAGGTAGCCGCGCGGGGCGCGAGCGGCGGTCAGGGCCGCTTCGGCTTCGACCACGGCGCGCAGCAGCGGAATGCGACCTTCTTCGTTGGTGTAGACACCCACGCCAAGGTTGACCTTGTCAGGGCGTTTATCGGCGTTGAATGCTTCGTTGAGGCCCAGGATGGGATCGCGCGGAGCCATTTCGACGGCGGAGAACAGACTCATGGGGGCGGCAGCTCTGTGGTGGGGTGAGTATCGAGCAACCCGGCAACTGGATTAGGGGTTGCGCAAGCGGGCCGTTAGTATAGCGGCCCATATTCGGTGTCGCGACAGCGTACATCAGGTATGACGCACGTGTGGTCGTGGCGTCACAGCCTTTGCAGAGGTAATTATGTCCGAGTTTCAACTGGTCACCCGTTTCGAGCCCGCCGGCGACCAGCCCGAGGCGATTCGGCAGATGATCGAAGGCCTCGAGGCCGGGCTTTCGCACCAGACGCTGCTCGGCGTGACGGGCTCCGGCAAGACCTTCAGCGTGGCCAACGTCATCGCCCAGGTGCAGCGCCCGACGCTGGTGCTGGCGCCGAACAAGACCCTGGCGGCGCAGTTGTATGGCGAATTCAAGTCGTTCTTCCCGAACAACGCGGTGGAGTATTTCGTTTCCTATTACGACTACTACCAGCCCGAGGCCTACGTGCCGTCGTCGGACACCTTCATCGAGAAGGATGCCTCGATCAACGATCACATCGAGCAGATGCGCCTGTCGGCGACCAAGGCGCTGATCGAGCGCAAGGACGTCATCGTGGTCTGCACGGTGTCGTCGATCTACGGCCTGGGCAGCCCCGAGGAGTACCTGAAAATGGTGCTGCACCTCGACCGTGGCGACAAGATGGATCAACGCGCGCTGCTGCGCCGCCTGGCCGAGCTGCAGTACACCCGCAACGACATGGATTTCGCCCGGGCGACCTTCCGGGTGCGCGGCGATGTGATCGATATCTTCCCGGCCGAATCGGATCTGGAAGCGATCCGCATCGAGCTGTTCGACGATGAAGTCGAGAACATCAGCGCCTTCGATCCGCTGACCGGCGAGGTGCTGCAGCGCCTGCCGCGTTTCACCTTCTACCCCAAGAGCCACTACGTGACGCCCCGCGACACGCTGCTCGAGGCGATGGAGAAGATCAAGGTCGAGCTCAAGGACCGCCTGGACTACCTGCGCGGCGCCAACAAACTGGTCGAAGCGCAGCGTCTGGAGCAGCGCACCCGTTTCGACCTGGAGATGATCCTCGAGCTGGGTTACTGCAACGGCATCGAAAACTACTCGCGCTACCTGTCCGGGCGCGACCCCGGTGCGCCGCCACCCACGCTGTACGATTACCTGCCGGCGGAGGCGCTGCTGGTGATCGACGAATCCCACGTCAGCGTGCCGCAGGTCGGCGCCATGTACAAAGGCGACCGTTCGCGTAAGGAAACCCTGGTCGAGTACGGCTTCCGCCTGCCCTCGGCGCTGGACAACCGCCCGATGCGCTTCGAGGAATGGGAAGCCGCGTGCCCGCAGACCATCTTCGTTTCCGCCACACCGGGGCCTTACGAGGCCGACCATGCCGGGCGGGTGATCGAGCAGGTGGTGCGACCCACCGGCCTGGTCGACCCGGAAGTGGAGGTGCGCCCGGCGCGTACTCAGGTCGATGACCTGCTGTCGGAGATCAACAAGCGCGTCGCCCTCGAGCAGCGCGTGCTGGTCACCACGCTGACCAAGCGCATGGCCGAGGACCTCACCGATTATCTGGCCGACCACGGCGTCAAGGTGCGTTACCTGCACTCGGATATCGACACGGTCGAGCGGGTAGAAATCATCCGTGACCTGCGCATCGGCACCTTCGACGTGCTGATCGGCATCAACCTGCTGCGCGAGGGGCTGGATATGCCCGAAGTCGCCCTGGTGGCGATTCTCGATGCCGACAAGGAGGGCTTCCTGCGCAGCGAACGCTCGCTGATCCAGACCATCGGTCGCGCAGCCCGTAACCTGAATGGCCGGGCGATTCTCTACGCCGACAACATGACCGGCTCCATGGAACGTGCCATCGGCGAGACCGAGCGGCGCCGGCAGAAGCAGTTGGCCTTCAACGAGGCCAACGGCATCGTGCCCAAGGGCGTGGTCAAGGATATCAAGGACATTCTCGAAGGTGCCGTGGTGCCGGGTGCGCGCAGCAAGAAGCGCAAGGGCATGGCCAAGGCCGCCGAAGACAATGCACGCTACGAGGCGGAGCTGCGCTCGCCGGCGGAGATCACCAAGCGTATCCGTCAGCTGGAGGACAAGATGTTCGAGCTGGCCCGCGACCTGGAGTTCGAGGCGGCGGCGCAGATGCGCGACGAGATCCAGAAGCTGCGTGACCGGCTGCTTGCGGTATGAGTGTGGCGGGTCATGCAAAGGTCTATCTGGCCGGCTTCGACGTGTTCCGGGTGGACGCCATCGAGCGTGGTGAGTATCTCAAGCGCTTGTGCCGTGAGCAGGGGCTCGAAGGGCTCTATCCGTTCGATAACGAGGTGGCTGACGGGCTGGCGCCGACCGAGATGGCGGCGCAGATCTGCCGGCTCAATCTGGCGATGATCCGTGATGCCGATGCCGTGCTGGCCAACCTCAACCCGTTTCGCGGGCTCGAGCCGGATTCCGGCACGGCATTCGAAGTCGGTGCGGCTGTGGCGCTGGGCAAGCCGGTGTGGGCGTATTTCGAGCCCCAGGGCAGCATGCGCCAGTGGTTGCCCGGTGACACTGAGGGCCGTGACGCCGACGGCTACTTCATCGAGGATTTCGGCCTGCCGCGCAATCTGATGCTCGCCTGTTCCTGGGCCGGTTGCAGCGCCAGTGTAGAGGAGGGGGTGGCGGCGCTGCGTCGCTACCTGAACGGCGCGTCGGGCGCCTGACCCGTTCTTCGCAGCCCTGCGCCGCGGTTCGCTGGAGCCAGCCGGGGCTGGCCTGTTAATATTCATTCCCTTCGCTTTCTCGCGTCATCCATGGCGCCTGCGCCGGTCGCCCATGCGGCCTGGGCGCGAGGCCAGCCCATGCCATTTTCAGTCTTACTTGCTCGGGACTTTCCATGACCACCGTTCGCACTCGTATCGCTCCGTCGCCTACCGGCGACCCTCACGTCGGCACCGCCTACATCGCCCTGTTCAACCTGTGCTTCGCCAGACAGTACGGCGGCGAGTTCATCCTGCGCATCGAGGATACCGACCAGGTTCGTTCGACCCGTGAGTCCGAGCAGCAGATCTACGATGCCCTGCGCTGGCTGGGCATCGAGTGGAACGAAGGCCCGGACGTCGGTGGCCCTTATGGCCCGTACCGGCAGAGCGAACGCGGCGAGATCTACCGCAAGTACGCGTTGGAGCTGGTGGAGAAGGGCCATGCCTTCTACTGCTTCTGCACCCCGGAAGAACTCGATCAGATGCGTGCCGAACAGATGGCCCGTGGCGAGACGCCGCGCTACGACGGCCGCGGCCTGCTGCTCTCCGACGAGGACGTGCAGCGCCGCCTGGCAGCGGGCGAGCCCCACGTGATCCGCATGAAGGTGCCGAGCGAGGGCGTCTGCGTGGTGCCGGACATGTTGCGCGGCGACGTCGAGATTCCGTGGGATCGCATGGACATGCAGGTGCTGATGAAGACCGATGGCCTGCCGACCTACTTCCTGGCCAACGTGGTCGACGACCACCTGATGAAGATCACCCACGTGCTGCGTGGTGAAGAATGGCTGCCCTCGGCGCCCAAGCTGATCCTGCTCTACGAGTACTTCGGCTGGGACAAGCCACAGCTGTGCTACATGCCGTTGCTGCGTAACCCGGACAAGAGCAAGCTGTCCAAGCGCAAGAACCCGACTTCGATCACCTTCTACGAGCGCATGGGCTTCCTGCCCCAGGCGATGCTCAACTACCTGGGCCGCATGGGCTGGTCGATGCCGGACGAGCGCGAAAAATTCACCCTCGAGGAAATGATCGCCAATTTCGACGTACAGCGCGTTTCCCTCGGCGGGCCGATCTTCGATCTGGAGAAGCTGTCCTGGCTCAACGGCCAGTGGATGCGTGACCTGAGCGTCGAAGAGTTCGCCGCTGGCGTGCAGAAGTGGGCCTTCAACAGCGACTACCTGATGAAGATCGCCCCCCACGTGCAGGGCAGGGTGGAAACCTTCAGCCAGATCGCGCCACTGGCCAGCTTCTTCTTCGCAGGCGGTGTGCAGCCGGACAAGGCGCTGTTCGCCCACAAGAAGCTGTCGGACGATCAGGTGCGCCAGCTCATGCAACTGATCCTCTGGAAGCTCGAGGCGCTGCGCCAGTGGGAGAAGGAGCGGATCACCGGCTGCATCCAGGCGGTGGTCGAACATCTGGAGCTGAAGCTGCGCGATGCCATGCCGCTGATGTTCGCCGCCGTCACCGGTCAGGCCAGTTCGGTATCGGTGCTCGATGCCATGGAAATCCTCGGCCCGGACCTCACCCGTTTCCGTCTGCGCCAGGCCATCGAACTGCTCGGCGGTGTGTCGAAGAAAGAGAACAAGGAGTGGGAAAAACTGCTGGGCAGCATCGGCTGATTCTCGGCCGCCTGTCGCCATGGGCGGCCGGCAGCCAGCGGTTTGCGGTAAGTGTTTGTTATGTCAGCGAAAAAAAATAAGGTAGCCGCTAATTTTTTGTTGACAGGGTGCAGGGGCGCACTTAACATGCGCCCCGTCCTCGAGATGGGGCTATAGCTCAGCTGGGAGAGCGCTTGCATGGCATGCAAGAGGTCGACGGTTCGATCCCGTCTAGCTCCACCAATCTCGGATGCCACAACCGGTTCTACGGAATGGGTTGAGTTGTAAAGAAGGGCATTTGCGTCCCCTTCGTCTAGTGGCCTAGGACACCGCCCTTTCACGGCGGTAACAGGGGTTCGAGTCCCCTAGGGGACGCCACTATTTCCAGCTGCAGTGCTTAGGCATTGCAGCCAGACCGCAAGGTTCTGGGGCTATAGCTCAGCTGGGAGAGCGCTTGCATGGCATGCAAGAGGTCGACGGTTCGATCCCGTCTAGCTCCACCAATCCACGACAAGGCCAGCCAAGTGCTGGCCTTGTTCTTCGAAGGTTTCGTCCCCTTCGTCTAGTGGCCTAGGACACCGCCCTTTCACGGCGGTAACAGGGGTTCGAGTCCCCTAGGGGACGCCATTTTTGCCCGCTCTGCGGGATTTTTAAGGGTCACTTCTCACGAAGTGGCCCTTTTGTTTTTGCGCGTACGAAAAGTTCTCGTCGATCCGTGCGGCTGGCGATGCGGCGCTTGCGTTGCAGCAGGCTAAGCCCCTAAGGTCGAGCCTGTTGCGTCGCCAAGGGAGGCCATTGCATGAAGCTGACTCACATTGCTGCATCGCTGCGCGCCGCTGCGCTGAGGTATGTGTCGTGAACTGGGATCGCCCCGATCCGTTCACCATCGATCTGCTGGTCGGCAGCGAGGATATCGATGGCCTCGGGCACGCCAACAACGCCGTCTACGTGACCTGGCTGGAGCGTTGCGCCTGGCGCCATTCGCAATCGCTGGGGCTGGATCTGGTCGAGTACCGGCGCCTGGATCGGGCCATGGCGGTGGTGCGCCACGAAATCGATTACCTGAGCAGTGCCTATGAAGGCCAGGCGCTGCAGATGGGTACCTGGATCGTCGAATCCGACCAGCGTCTGAAGATGGATCGCTGTTTTCAGCTGATACGTCCGCAGGATGGCGCCACGCTGCTGCGTGCGCGCACCACCTTCGTCTGCATCGAGTTGTCCAGCGGTCGGCCCAAGCGCATGCCGGCCGAATTCATCGAGGGTTATGGCCGGGCATTGCTGCCGGCTTGAGTGTTCATGGCTGCGGGGCCAGAAACAGCTTCTGCTCCTCGTAGACTGCCTGGTAGCGCCGGGTTTCACCCGGTTGCAGCAAGAGCGATTGGCTGCTCACCAGATCGATCTCGGCGCAGAACCCTTCGCGTGACGGGGTGAGCACCACGCTGCGTTCGCCGCTGGGAACGTCGAGCGTGACGCTTTCGCCGGCTGGCAAGGCGACAATCAGTTGCTCGTCGACGCGCAGTTGCAGGTCGCAGGCGTTGGGCGCATTGCGGTCGCGGCTGACGATCAGCTTGGCGGCCGCTGCGGGCTCCAGCGGCACGCCCTCGGAGATCGGCGTGGCGGCGATTGCAGTGGTGGTGGCCAGCAGCAGGGCGAGCGGGGCGCTGCGCAGCACGAGTCGATTCATGGCGATTTCCGGTGGTGTCTGTCATTGCAGTGGACTGCTCCAGGCGTTGGGTGTTCAGGCGCTGTCCCGGCGCGTCGCTCGCCGCTACACTACGCGCCGTTTTTGCCTCGGCATGCCGATGGCCTTCCCCGTTATTCGAGAGTATCGCCATGCAGATCGCCCTGGCGCCCATGGAGGGGCTGGTCGATGAAATCCTCCGCGACGTGCTGACCCAGGTTGGCGGCATCGACTGGTGCGTGACCGAGTTCATCCGCGTCACCGATCGCGTGCTGCCCAGGTCGACCTACCGCAAACTGGCGCCGGAGCTGTTCAATGGCGCCCGCACGGCTGCCGGTACGCCGCTGCGCGTGCAATTGCTTGGCTCCGATCCCAAGTGCCTGGGTGACAACGCCGCCTACGCCTGTGTGCTCGGCGCGCCGGTGATCGACCTCAATTTCGGCTGCCCGGCCAAGACGGTGAACAAGTCCCGTGGCGGGGCGGTGCTGCTCAAGGAGCCGGAGCTGCTGCACGCCATCGTGCGCGAGGTGCGCCGCAGCGTGCCGGCGGCCATTCCCGTCACCGCCAAGATGCGCCTGGGCTTCGATCACAAGGATCTGGCTCTCGATTGCGCCCGGGCGCTGGTCGAAGGGGGCGCCTCGCAGATCGTCGTGCACGCGCGCACCAAGGTCGAGGGCTACAAGCCCCCAGCCCACTGGGAATGGGTGGCGCGGGTGCAGGAGGTGGTCAGCGTACCGGTGTATGCCAACGGTGATATCTGGTCCGTCGAGGACTGGCAGCGCTGCCGCGAGGTGAGCGGCGCCGAGCACTTCATGCTGGGCCGTGGCGTGGTGGCGCGGCCCGATCTGGCCCGGCAGATCGCCGCGGCGAAGGCCGGCCAGGATGCCGGCGTGATGAGCTGGGCTGAGTTACAGCCGCTGTTGGCCGAGTTCTGGCTGCAGGCCCGCCGCAAGATCTCGCCGCGCTACGCCCCCGGGCGGCTCAAACAGTGGCTGGCGATGCTCACGCGCAGCTACCCCGAGGCGGTCGAGCTGTTCGCCCTGTTGCGGCGGGAAACCAATTGCGAGGTCATCGACGCACTGCTGGGCGTGAGCATCGCGCCGGCAGAGGTGAGCACCCTGCAAACGCTCGAAGCTGACGAGGAGGCGCTCAGCGCCCTCCGCTGACGTCGAGCAGCGAGCCGGTGGTATAGCTGGCCTGTTCGCTGGCCAACCACAGAATCGCTTCTGCCACTTCCTCAGCCTGCCCACCGCGGCCCAGCGGAATGCTGGCGGCGACGCGCGCCACCCGCTGCGGCTCGCCGCCACTGGCGTGGATCTCTGTGTCGATCACGCCGGGCCGCACCGCATTCACGCGAATGCCATCGCCAGCGAGTTCCTTGGCCAGCCCTATCGTCATACTGTCGACCGCGCCCTTGGCAGCGGCATAGTCGATGTACTCTTCAGGCGCGCCGAGGCGGGCGGCAATCGATGACACGTTGACGATCACGCCGCCACGCCCGCCCTGGCGGGTGGACATCCGCGCAATCGCCTCACGGCTGCACAGGAAGCTGCCGTACACGTTGGTGGCGAACACCCGTTGCCAGCGCTCCAGGCTCATGCGCTCCAGGCGCATCTGCTGCTCGAGCATCCCGGCGTTGTTGACCAGCACGTCCAGGCGCCCCAGGCGTGCGTCGACCTCGGTGAACAGCCGGCGAACCTGGGCTTCGTCCGCCACATCGGCCTGTACCGCCAGCGCCTCGCCGCCCGTGGTCGTGATCGCCTCGACGAGTGCGTCGGCGGCCTCACGGTTGCGCTGGTAGTTGATGACAACGCGGTAGCCTTGCCCGGCCGCCAGCCTTGCCGTGGCCGCACCGATGCCGCGGCTGGCACCGGAGATCAGCATCACCTTGCCCATCGAAAAATCTCCTTTTTCGGTCCCTTGAAATTTTTTCGGCCATCCACATTTTTATCACCGTGGGATGCCGAAGTCGGGTCCCGCACCTTATCACTCGCTGACCAATTCAGGAGATAAACCATGAGCACTGCATTTTCCATGACCCCGCTGTTCCGTCAGTCCATCGGCTTCGACCGTTTCAACGACCTGTTCGAATCGGCGATGCGCAACGAGACCAGCAGCAGCTACCCGCCCTACAACGTCGAAAAGCATGCCGATGATCAGTACCGGATCGTCATCGCTGCAGCCGGTTTCCAGGATGAAGATCTGGATCTGCAGGTCGAGCGCGGCGTGTTGACCGTGACCGGCGGCAAGCGCGCGGGCAATGGCAACGGTGAAAATGTCACCTATCTGTATCAGGGCATCGCTCAGCGTTCGTTCAAGCTGTCGTTCCGCCTGGCCGATCACATCGAGGTCAAGAGCGCCAGCCTGGTGAACGGCCTGCTCAACATCGAGCTGGAGCGCCACGTGCCGGAAGAGGCCAAGGCCAAGCGGATCCCGATCGGGGCCGCACGTCCGGCGCTGGAGAACTGATCGCTTTTGCCGGCATACCGGAAAGGCGCCCTCGCCAGGCCATGTGAAAACTACTGCGCTCGGTCATGCGGCGTTAAAAACCGGCTAAAAATGCTCATTTACAGCTCGTAAACTGCGCTTTTTCGCCGGTTTTTGCCTTGCCTGACCTTCGCTCGCTACGTTTTCACACGGCCTGTCGTGGCGCCTTTTCCGTTTCAGTGGGGCAGGCGTTGGGCGCCGTGGCTGAGCAGGGCGCGGAAGGCCGTCAGCGGCTGCGGGCGGCTGAACAGGTAGCCCTGGTAGCAGTTGCAGCCCTGGCTTTGCAGAAAGTCCAGTTGGCTCTGCTGTTCCACGCCTTCGGCGATGACCTCCAGGCCGAGGCTGAGGCCGAGGGCGACCACGGCGCGGATGATTTCCGCGTCGCTCGGGTTACTGGTGGCATCGCGCACGAACGACTGGTCGATCTTCAGTACGTTCACCGGCAGGCGCTTGAGGTAGGTGAGCGACGAGTAACCGGTGCCGAAGTCGTCCATGGCGAAGCTGACGCCCAGCTTGCGCAGGCGGTTCATCTTGGCGATGGTGTCGTCGATGTCCTCGATGACGATGCCTTCGGTGATCTCCAGCTTGAGCATGCCCTGGGGCAGCTTGTTCTGGCGCAGGCAATGCTCGACCCGCTCGACGAAATCGCCCTGGCGGAACTGCCGGGTACTGATGTTCACGCACAGGCTGAAACGCTCGTCGATGAGACCGTCCTCCAGCAACTGCGCGCAAGCGTGGCAGGCTTCGACCATCACCCAGGCGCCGACCTCCAGAATCAGTCCGCTTTCCTCCAGCACGTGGATGAACAGCGCCGGTGACTGCTCGCCAAGCGTCGGATGGGCCCAGCGCAGCAGCGCCTCGGCACCGATGATCTGGTCGGTGCGGGCGTCTACCTGGGCCTGGAAATACAGCTCGAATTCACCGCGGCTCAGGGCGGTGCGCAACTCGTTCTCCAGGCGCAGGCGTTCGCTGGCCGCGTGCTGCATGGAGCTGTGGAACAGCTGAATGGCATTGCGGCCCGAATCCTTGGCACGGTACAGGGCGATGTCGGCGCGCTTGAGCAGGTCGGCCGGCGTCTGACCGTGGTCGGGGATCAGCGCGATGCCGATGCTCGGGGTGACCTGCAGGCGATGGCCCTCGAGCAGCATGGGTTCGCTGAGCAGGGTGCGCAGTTTCTCGGCGGCCTGGCCGGCATGGGAGATGACTTCGTCGAGCGTGCCCTCGATACCGGTCAGCAGCACCACGAATTCGTCGCCACCCAGGCGCGCCACGGTGTCCTCCTCGCGCACACTGACTTCCAGGCGGGCGGTGATCAGCTTGAGCACCGCATCGCCGAATGGATGGCCGAGCGAGTCGTTGATGTGCTTGAAGTGGTCGAGGTCGAGAAACAGCAGGGCGCCACGTAGCGCGTGGCGTTGCAGCAAGGCGATCTGCTGGGTCAGGCGATCCATCAGCAGGGCTCGATTGGGCAAGCTGGTCAGCGGGTCGTGGTAGGCCAGGTGCTGGATCTGCTGCTGGGCTGCCTTGAGTTCGCTGATGTCGCGGGCGGTGACCAACAGGCACTGGGTGCTATCCAGCTCGATCGGCTCGAAGGAGATTTCCACTTCCAGGTGCTTGCCGTAGCGGTCGCGGCCGCTCATCTCGAGGCGCTGAATGTGGCCTTCCTCGCGCAGGGTGTTGAGCAGGCGCTGGCGCTGTTCCTCGTCGGGCCAGATGCCGACCTCGGTGGAGGTGCGACCGATGACTTCCTCGGCTTTGTAGCCTGTCAGGCGCGTGAAACCGTCGTTGATCTCGATGTAGCGGCCCGTGTCACGGGTGGTGATGGTGATCGCGTCCGGGCTGGAGTGAAAGGCCTTGTAGAATTTCTCCTGGCTGGCCTTGAGCGCCGACTCGGCGCGCTGCTGCTCGGTGATGTCGCGAAACTTGCTGAGCACGCAGGGCTGGCCGGCCAGTTCCAGGCGACGGCATGACACGATGCAGCTTATCAGCCGGCCCTGAGGGTCGGTCAGGTCGATGCGTTCGTCGGTGAGGTCGGTGCCGCTGAGAATCTTCAGGCGCAGTGGTGAATCCTCCGGCAGGGCCTTCCAGGGCGCGAGCTTGAAGATATTGCGCCCGGTGACTTCCGCCGGCCGCCAGCCGAACGCCTGGGTGAACGCCGGGTTGACCTCCAGAATGCGGCCTTCCGGCAGGGTGGTCACGCAGATCGGGTCGGGGCTGGCCTGGAAGACCATGGCGAACTTGCGCTCCGAGGCCTGCAGGCGCTGCTCGCGTAAGGTGCGCTCGCTGGTGTCGATCATGATGCCGGTCATGCGCACGGGCTGGCCCTGGGCGTCGCGGTGCAGCTTGGCGGTGCTTTCCAGATAATGGGTCTGGCCGTCGGCGTGTACCGTACGGTAGGTCACCTGGGAGTCCTGGCCGTTATCGGGCAGCAGGTCGCGGTAGGCCTGGCGCAGGGCCTGGCGATCCTGCATGGGCACATGGGTGAAAAAATCCGGAAAGCGGCCCTGAAAGGGTTCGTTCGCCAGCCCATGCAGCAGAGCGGCGCGTGGCGAGGCATACATGGTGTCGCTGGGGATGTGCCAGTCCCAGGTACCCAGGTCGGCCGATTCGAGTGCCATGCGCAGGCGTTCCTGACTATCGGCCAGGGCCTGTTCCTGAACGCGCTGGCGGTTGATGTCGCGTACCACGCCGAACATTCTGTTCTGGCCGCCTTCGCCAGCCTGCAGGCTGCCGGTGATTTCGATCCAGCGCAGGCTGCCGTCCGGCCATTGAATGCGATGGCGGATCGGCTCGGCCGTGGGCGAGCCATCGATCACCGCCTGGAACAGGCGCAGCACTTCGCCGCGCTCCTCCTCGGGAATCAGCCCGATATAGTCGACCGGGGCGCTGAGCGGGCGGGTCGGGTCGAGACCGAATACCTTCTGGGCGCCACGCGACCAGCTGACCTCACCGGTATCGACGTTCCAGAACCAGGCGCCGAGGCCGGCACCATTGAGGGCGGCCAATAGATGCTGGCTGTCGCGCCAGGTCTTTTCGAACTCGGCGGGGTCGAGTACCGGCACGTGGGGCAACGGTGGGCGTTTGTCGTTGGAGTTGCCCATTGACCCTTCCTCTACAAAAGCCCGGCGAGGCGGAAAGCCGGGCTATTGGCGCATGTGCAGCATGAATGCCGGCAGATGGCCGGCATGGTTGTCACGTTAGCTGCTGCCCCGGCGCTAAAGCAAGACTGTCGCGATGACTGTCGAGCAGTTGCATGAACGCTCTGGCGGCGTTCGACAGGGTGCGCTCGGTGTGCACGATGTAACCGAGCTGACGCGACAGCTGGATGCCTGGAAGCGGCAGGCGCGCCACCTGTTCATCAAGCATGGTGCGCGGCAGCACGCTCCAGGCCAGACCAATGGAAACCATCATCTTGATGGTCTCCAGGTAGTTGGTGCTCATGGCGATGTTGGGCGTCAGATCCTCGGCTTCGAACAGGCGCTGGACGATGTGGTGGGTGAAGGTGTTGCCGCCGGGAAACACCGCCGGGTGTAGGGCTACATCGGCGAGGGTCACACCCGTGCTCTGGGCCAACGGATGCTCGGGGGCAGTTACGAAATCCAGCGGGTCGTCCCACACCGGCACGGCGCGTACCGGTTCGCGGGTGTCCGGCGCCAGGGTGATCACCGCCAGCTCGGCGCGGCCGTGGAACACTTCGTCGTAGGCCACTTCCGAGTCGAGGAACTGAATATCCAGCGCCACCTGCGGGTGGGCTCGGGTGAAGGCGCGCAGCAGCGGCGGCAGGCGGTGCAGACCGATGTGGTGGCTGGTGGCAAGGGTCAGCCGCCCGGTGATCTCGCCATTGAGGTTGGTCAGCGCCCGGCGGGTGTCCTCCAGCACGTTGAGAATCTGGTAGGCGCGTGGCAGCAGGGCGCGCCCGGCTTCGGTGAGGCTCACCTCGCGGCCCAGGCGGTCGAACAGGCGCACGCGCAGTTGCTGCTCCAGGCTGGCGATGCGTTTGCTCACTGCCGGCTGAGTCAGGTGCAGGCGTATGGCAGCCTCGGAGAAGCTGCCGAGTTCGGCGATGGCGATGAAGGCGTTGAGCGTGGCGAGATCCATGGGCATTTCCGATGGTAGTGCGGGCGGTAGACGTCGATGCTATAGCAATTCCGATCGGGAATCTTCTGGATGAAAAATATGAATTTGAGTTATTCGCCAGCCGCGCATAGCATTCTCCCCATAAGCCAAAGGGCTATTGCCCAGGCATAGAAAGGCCACCTCTAGAAACCCAGCGATTGAAGCGCAGGCAGTTTTTAGAGGTGCTCGAAAGACCGATGAGGAACAGGCTAATGACCGGCAGAACGCTCTACGACAAGTTGTGGGAAATGCACGAAGTGAAGCGACGCGATGACGGCTCGTCGCTGATCTACATCGACCGCCACATTCTTCACGAAGTGACGTCGCCCCAGGCTTTCGAAGGCCTGCGCCTGGCGAGCCGCAAGCCGTGGCGTATCGATGCCAACATCGCGACGCCGGACCACAATGTGCCGACCACCCGTGCCGAGCGCCTCGGCGGCCTCGACGCCATCGCCGATGAAGTCTCGCGTATTCAGGTGCAGACCCTGGACGAGAACTGCGACGACTTCGGCATCCTCGAATTCAAGATGAACGACGTGCGCCAGGGCATCGTGCATGTGGTCGGCCCGGAGCAGGGTGCCACCTTGCCGGGCATGACCGTGGTCTGCGGCGATTCGCACACCTCCACCCATGGCGCCTTCGGCGCGCTGGCCCATGGCATCGGCACCTCGGAAGTCGAGCACGTGCTCGCCACCCAGTGCCTGGTCGCCAAGAAGATGAAGAACATGCAGGTGCGTGTCGAAGGCAAATTGCCGTTCGGCGTGACCGCCAAGGACATCGTTCTGGCCGTGATCGGCAAGATCGGCACTGCCGGTGGCAACGGCCACGCCCTGGAATTCGCCGGCAGCGCGATCCGCGAGCTGTCCCTGGAAGGGCGCATGACCATCTGCAACATGTCCATCGAGGCCGGTGCCCGCGTCGGCCTGGTGGCGGTCGACGAAAAGACCATTGCCTACGTCAAAGACCGCCCGTTCGCACCCAAGGGCGAGCACTGGGAGCAGGCCGTGGCGGTATGGCGTGACCTGGTGTCCGACGCCGATGCGCACTTCGATACTGTGATCGAACTGCGTGCCGAAGACATCAAACCGCAGGTCAGCTGGGGTACCTCGCCCGAGATGGTCTTGGCCGTTGACCAGAACGTGCCGGACCCGGCTCGCGAAAGCGACCCGGTCAAGAAAGATTCGATCACGCGCGCCCTCAAGTACATGGGCCTGGCTGCCAACCAGCCGATCACCGCCATTCAACTCGATCGTGTGTTCATCGGCTCGTGCACTAACTCGCGTATCGAAGACCTGCGCGCGGCCGCAGAAGTGGCCAAGGGCCGCAAGGTCGCCGCCACCGTCAAGCAGGCGCTGGTGGTACCGGGCTCCGGCCTGGTCAAGGCCCAGGCGGAAAGCGAAGGGCTGGACAAGATCTTCATCGAAGCCGGTTTCGAATGGCGTGAGCCGGGCTGCTCCATGTGCCTGGCGATGAACCCGGACAAACTGGGCAGTGGCGAGCATTGCGCCTCGACCTCCAACCGCAACTTCGAAGGCCGCCAGGGCGCCGGTGGTCGTACCCACTTGGTCAGTCCGGCCATGGCCGCCGCTGCCGCGGTGACCGGCCGCTTCATCGATGTGCGCGAATTGATCCAGGCCTGAGGAGAGAGATGATGAAAGCCTTCACCCAACACACCGGCCTGGTTTGTCCGCTCGACCGTGCCAACGTCGACACCGACCAGATCATTCCCAAGCAGTTCTTGAAGTCGATCAAGCGCACCGGCTTCGGTCCCAACCTGTTCGACGAGTGGCGTTACCTGGATGTCGGCCAGCCGAACCAGGACAACTCCAACCGCCCGATCAACAAGGATTTCGTGCTCAACTTCCCACGCTATCAGGGCGCCAGCGTGCTGCTGGCCCGCGAGAACTTCGGCTGCGGCTCGAGCCGTGAGCACGCACCCTGGGCGCTGGACGAGTACGGTTTCCGCACCGTGATCGCGCCGAGCTTCGCCGATATCTTCTTCAACAACAGCTTCAAGAACGGCTTGCTGCCGATCATCCTAAAGGCCGAAGAAGTCGATGCGCTGTTCGAGCAGGCCGAAGCCACCGAGGGTTATCAGCTGACCGTCGACCTCGAGGCGCAGACCGTGACCCGCCCCGACGGCGTGCAGTATGGCTTCGAAGTCGACGCTTTCCGCAAGCACTGCCTGCTCAACGGCCTGGACGACATCGGCCTGACCCTGCAGGACGCCGAGGCGATTCGCAGCTTCGAAACCGGCTACCAGCAGCGTCAGCCCTGGTTGTTCGGCGCCATCAAGTAAGTCAGAAGCGCCAACTGGTGGCGTAGAAAGAAAAGGTTACGTGTTATCAGCGAATGGGCCCGTAGCGCCTTGACCCCGTCGCCATGGACGCCGAACATGGCGCCCCTCGCGGCAGGGTGATGGCCGCGGGCCTGTTCGGGTTTTCATAGGTCGCACACGGCAAGGCCGGCGATCCGAACGTAATGAAGGAAAACGTATGAGCAAGCAGATTCTGGTTCTTCCCGGTGACGGCATCGGCCCTGAAATCATGGCCGAAGCGGTCAAGGTGCTGCGCCTGGCCAACGACAAGTTCGCCCTCGATGTCGAGCTGTCGTTCGACGAGCTGGGTGGCGCCGCCGTGGACAAGTATGGCGTACCGCTGGCCGACGAAACCCTGGAGCGCGCTCGCGCGGCCGATGCCGTGCTGCTTGGCGCCGTGGGCGGCCCGAAGTGGGACAAGATCGGCCCGGCCATCCGCCCAGAGCGCGGCCTGCTGAAGATCCGCTCGCAGCTCGGTCTGTTCGCCAACCTGCGTCCGGCCATTCTCTACCCGCAGTTGGCCGACGCGTCCTCGCTGAAGCCGGAAGTGGTGGCGGGCCTGGATATCCTCATCGTCCGTGAGCTGACCGGCGGCATCTATTTCGGCCAGCCGCGCGAGAGCAAAGTGCTCGATAATGGCGAGCGCATGGCTTATGACACGCTGCCCTACAGCGAGAGCGAGATCCGTCGCATCGCCAAGGTCGGCTTCGACATGGCCCGCGTGCGTGGCAGCAAACTGTGCTCGGTGGACAAGGCCAACGTGCTGGCCTCCAGCCAACTGTGGCGCGCGGTGGTCGAGGAAGTCGCCAAGGACTACCCGGACGTCGAGCTGAGCCACATGTACGTCGACAATGCCGCCATGCAGCTGGTGCGTGCGCCCAAGCAGTTCGACGTGATGGTCACCGACAACATGTTCGGCGATATCCTCTCCGACGAGGCCTCGATGCTCACCGGCTCGATCGGCATGCTGCCCTCGGCGTCGCTGGATGCCAACAACAAGGGCATGTACGAGCCGTGCCACGGTTCGGCGCCGGACATCGCCGGGCAGGGCATCGCCAACCCGCTGGCGACCATCCTGTCGGTGTCCATGATGCTGCGTTACAGCTTCAATCAGACCCAAGCGGCGGACGCCATCGAGCTGGCAGTCAGCCGCGTGCTCGACCAGGGCCTGCGTACCGGCGACATCCACTCGGCGGGTACGACCAAGGTCGGCACGGCGGCAATGGGTGATGCGGTAGTCGAAGCGCTGCGTAGTCTGTAATCTTCCAGGCCGCCGGGAATTGGCGGTGGTCTGTTCATATAGGTGTAGTGGTTATGAAACGTGTAGGTCTTATCGGTTGGCGGGGCATGGTTGGTTCCGTGCTCATGCAGCGCATGCTGGAAGAACAGGATTTCGATCTGATCGAGCCGGTATTCTTCACCACCTCCAATGTGGGCGGCCAGGGGCCGGCCATTGGCAAGGAAACCGAAGCGCTCAAGGATGCCTACAGCATCGACGAGCTCAAAGGCCTGGACGTGATCCTCACCTGCCAGGGTGGCGACTACACCAGTGAAGTCTTCCCCAAGCTGCGCGAAGCCGGCTGGAAGGGCTACTGGATCGATGCGGCGTCCTCGCTGCGCATGGCCGACGACGCAGTGATCGTGCTCGACCCGGTCAACCGCAAGGTCATCGACCATGCGCTGGACGCCGGCACCAAGAATTACATCGGCGGCAACTGCACCGTCAGCCTGATGCTGATGGCCCTCGGCGGCCTGTATGAAGCCGGCCTGGTCGAGTGGATGAGTGCCATGACCTACCAGGCGGCCTCCGGCGCCGGCGCCCAGAACATGCGCGAGCTGATCAAGCAGATGGGCACCATCAACGCTACCGTGGCCGATGAGCTGGCCGACCCGGCCAGCGCCATCCTCGACATCGACCGCAAGGTGGCCGAAGCCATGCGCGGCGATGCCTTCCCGGTCGACAACTTCGGCGTGCCGCTGGCCGGCAGCCTGATCCCCTACATCGACAAGGAACTGCCGAACGGGCAGAGCCGCGAAGAGTGGAAGGCCCAGGCCGAGACCAACAAGATCCTCGGTCGCTTCAAGAGCCCGATCCCGGTGGATGGTATTTGCGTGCGCATCGGCGCCATGCGTTGCCACAGCCAGGCGCTGACCATCAAGCTCAACAAGGACGTGCCGCTGTCGGATATCGAAGGCCTGATCAGCCAGCACAACCCCTGGGTCAAGCTGGTGCCGAACCACCGCGAAGCCAGCATCCGCGAGCTTGGCCCGACGGCCGTGACCGGTACCCTGAGCGTGCCGGTCGGCCGCCTGCGCAAACTCAACATGGGTTCGCAGTACCTGGGCGCCTTCACCGTGGGCGACCAGCTGCTGTGGGGCGCCGCCGAGCCGCTGCGCCGCATGCTGCGGATCCTGCTGGAACGCTGATTCGCCACCGGCGCGCTGCCAGGCGCGCCAAGAGGGTTCGTTGACGCGCAAAGGGGCGGGTAGAGGGTGATCGCTTGCGATTGCCGTCGCCCGCCCCTCTGCTTTTCGGTAGAGTGCCGGGTCTGTTTCAGCTACCCAGCGTCAGGCTCCCTTCATGACCTCTACCTTTGCTATCGCCCTTGTCGGCGCCACCGGCAGCGTCGGCGAATCGCTGCTGCAACTCCTCGAGGAACGCGACTTTCCCGTCTCCGATCTGCACCTGCTGGCCAGTGCCGAGTCGGCCGGGCGTACCCTGGCGTTCAAGGGGCGCAACCTGCGCGTGCGCAGCGTGGAGGGTTTCGATTTCCGCACCGTGCAACTGGCGTTCTTCGCCGCCGACCCATCGGTGACCCGGGCTCACGCCGAGGCGGTGCGCAAGGCCGGCTGTTCGCTGATCGATGTCTCCGGTGCGCTGCCTGCTGAGTTGGCGCCACGGGTGGTGCCTGAAGTGAATGCTGCGGCGATCGGCGGCCAGGCGCCGTTCGCGCTCACCAGCCCGTCCTCGGTGGCGGTGGCAGTCGGCCTGGTGCTCGGCGCCCTGCGCGATCAACTGCAGGTAAAACGTGTGGTGATCGATGCGGGTCTGGCGGTATCCAGCCGCGGTCGTGAAGGCGTAGCCGAGCTGGCGCGGCAAACGGCCGAGCTGCTCAATGGTCGGGCGCTCGAACCTCGACTGTTCGACCGGCAGATGGCGTTCAACGTGCTCGCTCAGGTGGATGAGCCCGATGCCGAAGGGCATGGGCAGCTTGAGCGTCGCGTTCATGCCGACGTCAAGGCGCTGCTTGGCAGCGACCTGAGCGTGGCCGTCAACTGCCATCAGGTACCGGTATTTTTCGGCGAAAGTTTGAGCCTGACCGTGCAGGCGTCTACACCTGTAGAGCTGGACAAGGTCATGGCTGCGCTGGAGGCAGCGCCAGGTATCGAACTGGTCGAGGCGGGCGACTATCCCACGGTCATCGGTGATGCGGTCGGTCAGGACGAAGTGTACGTAGGCCGCGTGCGCCGCGGCATGGACGACCCCTGTGCGCTCACTTTGTGGATTGCGTCTGATAATGTGCGAAAAGGTGCCGCTTTGAACGCCGTACAGCTGGGCGAGTTGTTGATAAAACACCACCTGTAAAAGATACTTATCGAGAAATCTGCATATCTATTCGAGCTTGGCAAATACTGAGCGCGCTGATCGTTGGCTGGGGGGCCTGCAAAGGGGCAGCCACCGATCATCTATCCTCTCGTTGTGCGAGAGCAGTCAACACAAAGGAAAAGGCTATGGTTCGGGTTCGTAAACTGGTGCTGGCTATCGCTGCGGCGACGGCGCTGTCTTCCGGTATGGCGCATGCGCTGGGTGTCGGTGAACTGACACTGCAATCGTCGCTGAACCAGCCGCTGGTGGCGGAAATCGAGCTGCTCGACGTGCGTGACCTGTCCGCCGCGGAAATGCGCCCGTCGCTGGCCTCGCCCGAAGAGTTCAACAAGGCTGGCGTCGACCGCCAGTATTTCCTGACCGACCTGAAGTTCACGCCCATCGTCAAACCCAACGGCAAGAGCGTGATTCGCGTCACCTCGACCAAACCGGTTCGCGAGCCCTACCTGAATTTCCTCGTCGAAGTGCTGTGGCCCAATGGCCGTCTGCTGCGCGAGTACACCCTGCTGCTCGATCCGCCGTTGTACTCCCCACAAGCCGCTGCTGCCCCGCAGCTGCCGGTCGCCGCGCCGGCGCCCGTACCTCGTCCGGCCCCGAATGCCGCGCCGCGTCCAGCCGCTCCGGTCGCCAGCACCCCGGCAGCACCGCGCGCCGGCACCGCTGGTGGCGACTACCGCACCAACGCCAACGACACCTTGTGGGAAGTTGCCCAGCGGGCCGGTGGCAGCGGTAGCGTTCACCAGAAGATGCTCGCCATTCAGGATCTCAATCCGGATGCGTTCATCGGCGGCAACATCAACCGCATGAAGAGCGGTCAGGTGCTGCGTCTGCCCGATGACCAGCAGATCGCGCGCCGTAGCCAGTCCGAAGCGCTGGCCCAGGTGGCCGAGCAGAACGGTTCCTGGCGTCAGGGCCGCAGTGCGCCGGCTGCCGCCGGCGCCCGGCAGATCGATGCCACGCGTCGCAACGCAGCCGGCCCAGCACCGTCCGAAGTGACCCGCGAAGACAAGCTCAAGCTGGTCGCCGCCGAAGCCGGCAAGGCCACTTCGGGCAGCGAGAGCGGTACCGCCAACAACGCCGCACTGGCCAATCAGCTTGCCGTGACCCAGGAAAGCCTGGACTCGACGCGCCGTGAGAACGATGAGCTGAAGGATCGCATGAGCGACCTGCAGAGCCAGCTCGACAAGTTGCAGCGCCTGATTCAGCTCAAGGACAACCAGCTCGCCAAGCTGCAGGCCGATGTGTCGGCGCCTGCGGGTCAGCCTGCCGGCAACGCTACCGCCGGTGCGGGTGCAGGCGCTGGCGCTGCTTCCGCTCCGGCCACCGCGCCTGTGGAAACACCAGCTGCTGCGCCGGCCGGCGAGGCGCCCGCTGCCAATGAAACCGCGCCGGAGCCGGCGCCGGTGGATCCATCGGTTGCCCAGCCCGCTGGCGAGCCGGCTGCCGAAGCACCCGCTGCGGAGAATGCTCCTGCGCCGACGCCGGAGGCTGCCGCACCCGCCGAGCCGGCTGCGCCTGCCGCCGAAGTGCCTGCCCAGGCACCGGTTGCCGCAACGTCCGAGCCGGTCGAAGAAGACAGCGCCCTCGACAACCTGCTGGCCAACCCGATGATGCTTGGCCTGATCGGTGGCAGCCTGCTATTGGCGCTGCTCCTGGTCCTGCTGATCCTGTCGCGCCGCAATGCTCGCAAGGCCGAGGAAGAAGAGGCCAGCCTGGCCACCTACGAAGAAGACACTCACCGTTTCGACAGCGATCTGGAGCTGCCAGCCGAGAGCCTGAACGATCTGCCGGATGACCAAGTGGCCCTGTCTCAGCCGGTTGGTGAAGAGCGCGTGACGGCGCAGACTGGCGACGCGCTCGGCGAGGCGGACATCTACATCGCCTACGGTCGCTTCAACCAGGCAGCCGAGCTGCTGCACAACGCGATCAACGACGAACCGCATCGCACCGACCTGCGCCTGAAGCTGATGGAGGTCTACGCCGAACTGGGTGATCGCGACGGCTTTGCCCGCCAGGAAAACGAACTGCGTGAAATCGGCGGCGCCAACGTCCAGGTCGAGCAGCTGAAGAGCCGCTACCCGGCGATGGTCGTGCTTGGCGGCACCGCTGCCCTGGCCGGCACCGCCGCTGCCGACGACCTGGACACCTTCAGCCTCGACGACCTGACCCTGGACGAGCCCGAGCAGCCAGCAGCTCCGCTGCAGCCGGCCGCCGACGATGCCTTCGATCTGGATCTGGACGCCCTCGAAGCCGAATTCGCTGCAGAACAGCAGCCCAAGGCGCAGGATGATGCCGCTCGCTTCGACGAAATCGACACCCTGAGCCTGGATTCCGACCTGGATTTGCCAGCGCAGCCACCTGTGGCGAGTCGCAACGATTCCGTGGATTTCGACCTGGATCTGGGCGACGAGCCTGCCGGTCGCCAGGAGCCGGGCGGGGAGTTGGCCGACTTCAATCTGGACCTCGATACGCCGGCCGCGCCAGCTTCCGCGCAGGACGACGACTTCCTGCTGAGCTTGGACGACGACGCCGAGAAGCCGGCTGCCGATCTCGCGGATCTGTCGTCCGCTCTGGACAGCGACAAGGGGGACGATTTCGGTCTGCCCGCCGACTTCGACCTGTCCCTCAATGACGAGCCGGCCCAGCCGAGCAGTGGCGCCAGTTTTGCCGCCCAGCTCGATGACGTGACCGCCGAACTCGATCAATTTGCCGAGAGCCTCGAGCAGCAGACGCCACAGGATGTGCAGGCCGACAATGTGCCACTCGATGAAGACGATGATTTCGACTTTCTCTCCGGCACCGACGAAACCGCTACCAAACTGGATCTGGCGCGGGCCTACATCGATATGGGCGATACCGAAGGTGCTCGTGACATCCTCGATGAAGTGATCGCCGAAGGTAACGACGGCCAACAGCAAGAAGCACGAGAGCTGATCGGCAAACTGGTTTGACGAGCAGTTGATTGGCACTGACGGCAGCCCAGGGGGCTGCCGTTTTTGCATCTGCGGCATGCAACTAATTTGGCTGCTGGCGTGGCAGCCCACTTGGGTGGCGGTATAATCGCGACATTGCAGCTTTGATCCGGTCATGACCAATTGATTAACGAACCAATGACGGCAGCCGAAATGGCTGCCGTCGGCATTTACAAGATCGCCCTGGGTGTCGAGTACCGCGGTGCTCGCTATCGCGGTTTCCAGCGTCAGCGTGACGGTGTGCCATCGATCCAGGCGTCCCTCGAAAAAGCCCTGTCCAAGGTCGCCGGTGGCGCTCCGGTTACGCTCAGTTGTGCGGGGCGTACCGATGCGCTGGTGCATGCCAGCGGCCAAGTGGTGCATTTCGACACCCGCGTCGAGCGCTCCATGCACGCCTGGGTGATGGGCGCCAACATGAACCTGCCGGGCGATATCAGCATCACCTGGGCCAAGGCGATGCCTAGCCACTTCGATGCGCGCTTCTGCGCCATGGCGCGGCGCTACCGCTACGTGATCTACAACGACCAGATCCGCCCGGCGCATATGGCCGAGGAAGTGACCTGGAATCATCGGCCGCTGGATGTCGAGCGCATGCGCGAAGCGGCCAAGGTATTCCTGGGTACCCATGATTTCAGCGCCTTTCGCGCCCGGCAGTGCCAGGCCAAGTCGCCGATCAAGACGGTCCATCATCTCGAGTTGCTGCAGTACGGCCGTTTCATCGTGCTCGATATCCGTGCCAATGCGTTTCTGCATCACATGGTGCGCAACATCGCCGGCGTGCTGATGACCATCGGCGCCGGTGAGCGGCCAGTGGAGTGGGCAGGGGAGGTACTGCGTACCGGCGTGCGGCGCACTGGCGGGGTGACCGCTCACCCATACGGGCTGTATCTCGTGCAGGTGGACTACCCGGAAGAGTTCGAATTGCCGACCCGTTACCTGGGGCCGCACTTTCTGTCCGGCCTCGAGGACGTGGCGGCGCGCTGAGCGGGGCAGGGCGCAGCAATTAGTGGCGCGCCCTGGCCGGTCATTTGTTACCATCCGGCCTTTCGCGGAGGTATTCGTCTTTTGTCAGTCGTTCGCAGCAAGATCTGTGGGATTACTCGCCTCGAGGATGGGCTCGCTGCCGTGGTGGCAGGCGCCGATGCCATCGGGCTGGTGTTCTACGCGCGCAGCCCGCGGGCGGTGTCGGTCGAGCAGGCGCGGGCCATCGTCGCCGGTCTGCCGCCTTTCGTGACCACCGTGGGTTTGTTCGTGAACATGCCGCAACGTGACATCGAAGCGGTGCTGGCCGCCGTGCCCCTGGATCTCCTGCAGTTTCACGGTGACGAAAGCGCGGCCGATTGCGAGGTGCTGGGGCGGCCTTACATCAAGGCATTGCGTGTGCGCGCGCAGGATGACGTCGCTGCGCTGGTAGATGCCTACCCGAGTGCCCGCGCCGTGCTGCTCGACACTTTCGTGGACGGTGTTCCCGGTGGCACTGGGCAAGCCTTCGACTGGGCGCTGGTACCTGCCAAACTGAGCAAGCCGGTGATTCTCGCCGGCGGCCTGACGCCCGGCAACGTCGCGGCGGCCATCGCTCAGGTGCGTCCTTACGCGGTGGATGTCAGCGGCGGCGTGGAGGCGAGCAAGGGCATCAAGGATGCCGCCAAGGTCAAAGACTTCGTGCGTGCCGTGCGCGCGGTTGGAGAGTCGATGTGACGGCGCCGCTCAGCGAGCCGTCCATACTCCTATCGCCGCGAACAGTGCGCGCTTTTTTCGTGGTCGAAGCAGGTGGCGGGCATCGGGCCGGCCCCAGCGGCGACCGCTTTGTGAATTCGCTTGTCATGTGCAGCAAGCATGTTGAAGCCTACAGCGTTGGAGAATTGAGAGCATGAGCAACTGGCTGGTAGACAAACTGATCCCCTCGATCATGCGTTCCGAGGTCAAGAAGAGTTCGGTACCTGAAGGCCTGTGGCACAAGTGCCCATCCTGCGAGGCCGTGCTGTACAAGCCTGAGCTGGAAAAGACCCTGGACGTTTGCCCCAAGTGCAACCACCACATGCGCATCGATGCCCGCGCCCGCCTGAACATCTTCCTGGATGCCGAGGGTCGTGAGGAGATCGGGGCTGATCTGGAACCGTCCGACCGCCTGAAATTCCGCGACAGCAAGAAGTACAAGGATCGCCTGGTCGCTGCCCAGAAGCAGACCGGTGAAAAGGACGCGCTGATTTCCATGAGCGGCAGCCTGGAAGGCATGCCGGTGGTGGCCTGTGCTTTCGAGTTCGCCTTCATGGGTGGCTCCATGGGCTCCATCGTCGGTGAGCGTTTCGTGCAGGCCGCCAACGTGGCACTGGAAAAGCGTTGCCCGTTCATCTGCTTCGCCGCCTCCGGTGGTGCGCGCATGCAGGAAGCGCTGATCTCGCTGATGCAGATGGCCAAGACCTCGGCGGTACTGGCGCGTCTGCGTGAAGAGGGTATTCCCTTCGTATCGGTGCTGACCGACCCGGTGTATGGCGGCGTTTCCGCCAGCCTGGCGATGCTGGGTGACGTAATCGTCGCCGAGCCGAAGGCGCTGATCGGCTTCGCTGGCCCGCGGGTCATCGAGCAGACGGTTCGCGAGAAGCTGCCGGAAGGCTTCCAGCGCAGCGAGTTCCTCATCGAGCACGGCGCCATCGACATGATCATCCATCGTGCCGAACTGCGTCCGCGTCTGGCTCGTCTGCTGGCGCAGTTCACGCACCAGCCGTCTCCTGCTGCACTGCCGGTCAGCGCATGACCGAGCGCTCCCTGGCCGAGTGGCTGGCGTACCTGGAGCGTCTGCATCCGAGCGCCATCGACATGGGCCTGGAGCGCTCCCGGGAGGTCGCGGCGCGCCTCGGCCTTTCCAGGCCGGCGCCGCGTGTCATCACGGTCACCGGCACCAATGGCAAGGGCTCGACCTGCGCCTTTCTAGCTGCCTTGCTGCGCACCCAGGGCCTGAAGGTCGGGGTGTACAGCTCGCCGCACCTGCTGCGTTACAACGAGCGGGTACAGATCGATGGTGAGCAGGTCAGCGATGCAGGCCTGTGCGAGGCCTTCGCGGCCGTCGAGGCGGCCCGCGGCGAAACCTCGCTGACCTATTTCGAGATGGGCACCCTGGCGGCGTTCTGGCTGTTCGAGCGTGCCGGGCTGGATGTCGCCGTGCTCGAAGTCGGCCTGGGCGGGCGTCTGGATGCGGTGAACCTGGTCGATGCCGACCTCGCGTTGATCACCAGCATCGGCGTCGATCATGCCGACTGGCTGGGTGATACCCGCGAGTCGGTGGCCTTCGAGAAAGCCGGCATCATGCGCGCGGGCAAACCGGCGCTGTGTGGCGATTTCGATCCGCCGCTGCCGCTGCTCGAACGGGTTGCCGAGCTGGATTGCCCGTTGTTCCTGCGCTGCCGGGACTTCGATCTCAGCGTCAGCGAATCAGGCTGGAGCTGGTATGGGCTGACGGCCACTGGCGAGGTGCTGCGCCTGGACGATCTGCCGCTGCTCGACCTGCCCATGGAAAACGCCGCACTGGCGTTGCAGGCCTACGCCTTGCTGGATCTGCCCTGGGGCGCCGAGGGCATCGCCGATGCCCTGCAGGCCACGCGGGTGACCGGCCGCCTGGATCGTCGTCACTTGAACTGGCGCGGCAAGTCCCTCACTCTGTTGCTCGACGTGGGGCACAATCCCCATGCCGCGCAGTTTCTTGCCGGTCGTTTGCAGGCGCGCGCCTTCGCCGGTCAGCGTCTGGCGGTATTCGGCCTGCTGGCCGACAAGGAGCTGCCTGGCGTGGTCGCGCCGCTGCTGGCCGATATCGCCCATTGGGCGGTGGTGACCCTGCCCAGCGAACGCTCGCGTCCTGCTGCCGAGCTGCATGCGCACCTGGCAGCCTGTGGTGCTCAGGTAGAGGCACATGGCAATGTCGCCAGTGCCCTCGAAGCGCAGTGCGAACGTGCGGCGGCAGGTGATGAAATTCTGCTCTTTGGGTCTTTTTTCTGCGTGGCCGAAGCCCTGATGTGGCTGGAGCGCTACGCCCAGGAGGATGTGCAGGATGGCAATGCTGGATAGTGGAACCAAGCAACGTATCGTCGGCGCGCTGGTGCTGGTCGCCCTGGCGGTGATCTTCCTGCCGATGCTGCTTTCCCGTCCCGACGAATTGCGGCACGTGGTGGTCGATGCGCCGAGCATTCCAGCCAAGCCGGTCACCCCTGAAATCGAAATGCAGCCGGTGATCGTGCCCGATCCCCAGGAACTGCCCCAGGAACCGGTACCGGGCGACAGCGCTCCAGCCGAGCAGGCTCAGGCGCCGGTCGAGCAACCCATCGTCGAGCTGCCGGCCAGCGAGCCGCCTGCGCCGACGCCGCCTCCGGCTGCGCAGCCTACCCCGAGCAAGCCTGCCGAAGTGGCGCCACCGCCGCAGAAGGCGCCGGCCGAGCGTCTGGATGTCAACAGCCTGCCGGTCAGCTGGTCGGTGCAACTGGCCAGTCTGTCCAGCCGCCCGGGCGCCGAAACGCTGCAGAAGACCCTGCGCGCCCAGGGCTACAACGCCTATATCCGCACTGCCGATGGCATGAACCGGGTGTTCGTCGGGCCGCTGGTGGAGCGAGTCGAGGCCGACCGCCTGCGTGACCAGCTCAACCGCCAGCACAAGCTCAATGGCTTCGTGGTGCGTTTCCAGCCGGAAAGCAACTGACGCTTCGCATGTTATCCGCGCTTAACCGATGGGCAGGGCTCTGCTAAAATGCAGCGCCTCTTCCATCGGTAGCCTGCATCGTGGCATTCACCTGGGTCGATTGGGCGATCATCGCCATCATCGCCGTTTCGAGTCTGATCAGTCTGAGCAGAGGCTTCGTCAAGGAAGCCCTGTCGCTCGTCACCTGGATCATCGCTGGCGTGGTCGCCTGGATGTTCGGCGGCGCGCTCTCTCAGCATCTCGAGGCCTACATAGAAACCCCGTCCGCCCGTGTCATCGCTGCCTGCGTGATTTTGTTCGTATTGACGCTGCTGGTCGGTGCGCTGATCAACTACCTGATCGGCGAACTGATCCGGGTCACTGGTCTGTCGGGTACCGATCGCTTCCTGGGCATGGTGTTCGGCGCCGCCCGCGGGGCCTTGCTGGTCGTGGTGGCGGTCGGGCTGCTTAGCCTGGGGCCGGTGCAACAGGATGCCTGGTGGCAGCAGTCGGCCTTGCTGCCGCATTTTCTGCTGGTTGCAGATTGGTCGAAGAACCTCATATTGGGTGTGTCCAGCGAGTGGCTGGCCAGCGGTATACGCGAGCCGGTCGAGCTGCCGTTCAAAGAGGTGCTGCAGGGGGCTTCTCCTGTCGGCACCGGTAAATAGTCGTTTCACTGAGTAGGGGTTGCGTCACATGTGTGGCATTGTCGGTATCGTCGGTAAATCGAACGTCAATCAGGCGCTGTATGACGGCCTCACCGTCCTCCAGCACCGCGGCCAGGATGCTGCCGGTATCGTTACCAGCCATGAAGGGCGCCTGTTCCTGCGCAAGGATAACGGCCTGGTGCGCGATGTGTTCCAGCAGCGCCACATGCAGCGCCTGGTCGGCCACATGGGCATCGGCCACGTGCGCTACCCGACCGCGGGCAGCTCCAGCTCGGCCGAGGCCCAGCCGTTCTACGTCAACTCGCCGTACGGCATCACCCTGGCGCACAACGGCAACCTGACCAACGTCGAGCAGCTGGCCAAGGAGATCTACGAATCGGATCTGCGTCACGTCAACACCAACTCCGACTCCGAAGTGCTGCTCAACGTTTTCGCCCATGAGCTGGCCGTGCGCGGCAAGCTGAACCCCAGCGAAGAAGACGTGTTCGCGGCGGTGAAGGACGTGCACAAGCGTTGCCGCGGTGGCTACGCCGTGGTGGCGATGATCACCGGTTACGGCATCGTCGGTTTCCGTGACCCGAACGGCATCCGCCCGATCGTGTTCGGCCAGCGCCATACCGACGAAGGCGTCGAGTACATGATCGCCTCCGAAAGCGTCGCCCTGGACGTGCTCGGCTTCACCCTGATCCGCGACCTGGCGCCGGGCGAAGCGGTGTACATCACCGAAGAAGGCCAGATGTTCACCCGCCAGTGCGCGCCGAACCCGCAGCTCAAGCCGTGCATCTTCGAGCACGTTTACCTGGCGCGCCCCGACTCCATCATGGACGGCGTGTCGGTCTACAAGGCGCGCCTGCGCATGGGTGAGAAGCTCGCCGACAAGATTCGCCGTGAGCGTCCGGATCACGATATCGACGTGGTCATCCCGATTCCCGATACCAGTCGTACCTCGGCGCTGGAGCTGGCCAATCACCTGGGCGTGAAATTCCGCGAGGGTTTCGTCAAGAACCGCTACATCGGCCGGACCTTCATCATGCCGGGCCAGGCGGCGCGCAAGAAGTCGGTGCGCCAGAAGCTCAACGCCATCGAGCTGGAATTCCGCGGCAAGAACGTGATGCTGGTCGATGACTCCATCGTGCGCGGCACCACCTGCAAGCAGATCATTCAGATGGCCCGCGAAGCCGGCGCCAAGAACGTGTATTTCTGCTCCGCGGCACCGGCCGTTCGCTACCCGAACGTATACGGCATCGACATGCCGAGCCCCCATGAGCTGATCGCCCATGGCCGCACCACCGAGCAGGTGGCCGAGCTGATCGGCGCCGACTGGCTTGTCTACCAGGATCTCGATGACCTGAAGGAAGCGGTCGGTGGCGGCAAGATCAAGATCGAGCAGTTCGACAGCGCGGTATTCGACGGCGAGTACGTCACCGGCGATGTCGACGAGGCTTATCTGAATCGCATCGACCTGGCGCGCAACGATGGCAACAAGGCCAAGTCGCAAGCGGTCAGCGAGATCATCGATCTGTACAACAACTGATCGATGTTAAATGATTCAACAACCGGGCCCTTTGGGCCCGGCCTGTTTTCTGGATGAGGAAAAGGATATGACACAGGATTGGGAAGCCGGTCGGCTCGACAGCGATCTCGACGGCGTAGGCTTCGACACTCTGGCGGTCCGTGCAGGCCAACACCGCACGCCGGAAGGCGAGCACAGCGAAGCGCTGTTCCCGACTTCCAGCTACGTGTTTCGTACCGCTGGCGATGCCGCGGCGCGTTTCGCCGGTGAGGTGCCGGGCAACGTCTATTCGCGTTACACCAACCCGACGGTGCGTGCCTTCGAAGAGCGCATCGCGGCCATGGAGGGCGCCGAGCAGGCGGTCGCCACGGCGTCGGGCATGTCGGCGATCCTGTCCATCGTCATGAGTCTGTGCAGCGCCGGTGATCACGTGCTGGTCTCGCGCAGCGTGTTCGGCTCGACCATCAGCCTGTTCGAGAAGTATCTCAAGCGCTTTGGTGTACAGGTCGACTATGTGCCGCTGGCCGACCTCGAGGGCTGGGCCGCCGCCTTCAAGCCGAACACCAAGCTGCTGTTCGTCGAGTCGCCCTCCAACCCCCTGGCCGAGCTGGTCGACATCGCGGCCCTGGCGGCCATCGCTCATGAGAAGGGCGCACTGCTGGCGGTGGACAACTGCTTCTGCACGCCAGCGCTGCAGCAGCCGCTGAAGCTCGGCGCGGACATCGTCATGCACTCGGCCACCAAGTACATCGATGGCCAGGGCCGTGCGATGGGCGGCGTGGTAGCCGGCAGCGCCAAGCTGATGACCGAAGTAGTGGGCTTCCTGCGTACCGCTGGGCCGACCCTCAGCCCGTTCAACGCCTGGATTTTCCTCAAAGGCCTGGAGACCCTGCGCATCCGCATGCAGGCGCACTGCAGCACGGCGTTGGAGCTGGCGCGCTGGCTGGAGCAGCAAGGCGGTATCGAGAGGGTGCACTACGCCGGGCTCACCAGCCATCCGCAGCACGAGCTGGCTGCGCGCCAGCAAAGCGCCTTCGGAGCGGTGGTCAGCTTCGAGGTCGAGGGTGGCAAGGAGGGCGCCTGGCGCTTCATCGATGCCACGCGGGTGATTTCAATCACCACCAACCTGGGCGATACCAAGACCACCATTGCCCATCCGGCGACCACCTCCCATGGGCGCCTGTCGCCGCAGGAGCGCGAGAATGCCGGGATTCGTGACAGCCTGATTCGAGTAGCCGTCGGCCTGGAAGACATCGCCGATCTCAAGGCCGACCTGAGCCGAGGTTTGCAGGCGCTGTGAGTGCTGTCGGCGAGGGTGCTCACGGCCGCGTTGCGCTGGTCACCGGTGCTGCGCGTGGCATCGGTGAAGGTGTCGCGCGCTGGTTGCTGGAGCATGGCTGGCGGGTGGCGCTCTGCGATTTGGCGGACGGTCGGGGCGCGGCGCTCGCTGCGGGCCTCGGCAGCAACGCGATGTTCGTAGCCATGGACGTGGCGGACGAGCGTCAGGTCGCTCACGGTGTGGCAGCGGTCATCGAGCGCTTCGGCAGGCTGGATGCGCTGGTGTGCAACGCCGGGGTCGCCAGCCCCCATTGCGGGCCGCTGCAAGAGCTGTCGCTGGAGCACTGGAACCAGGTATTGGCGATCAATCTGAGCGGGCCGATGCTGTTGGCCAAGCACTGCGCGGCGCACCTGGGTGCAACGGGGGGCGCCATCGTCAATATGGCGTCGACCCGCGCCAGCCAATCCGAGCCTGAGAGCGAAGCCTATGCGGCGAGCAAGGGTGGGCTGATAGCCCTCACGCACGCCTTGGCGGTCAGCCTAGGCCCGAGCATTCGGGTGAATGCGGTGAGCCCAGGCTGGATCGATTCCCGTGATGCGGCGCAGCGCGCCAGTGAGCCGCTGAGCGCCGAGGATCACGCGCAGCATCCTGTCGGGCGGGTAGGGCAGGTCGAGGACGTGGCGGCGCTGGTGGCCTGGTTGTTGTCGCCCGAAGCGGGCTTCGTGACGGGCCAGGACTTCGTCACCGACGGCGGCATGACGCGCAAGATGATCTACCGCTGAGGCGTGGTCGGGTGCATCGCGTCTTTTTTGAAAAAAATTCAACGCCGGCCTTGACTTAGGTCGGGTGCCCGCGTAAATTTCGCGTCCTCGCAAGGCCAAGGGTGATTAGCTCAGCCGGGAGAGCATCTGCCTTACAAGCAGAGGGTCGGCGGTTCGATCCCGTCATCACCCACCACTTGCCTTGAGAGAATCGGACGTAAGTCCACCGAC
>NZ_MSXU01000003.1:103922-257416 GCF_001945375.1 Pseudomonas sp. PA1(2017) | reverse complement strand
AGCGGTAGTTCAGTCGGTTAGAATACCGGCCTGTCACGCCGGGGGTCGCGGGTTCGAGTCCCGTCCGCTGCGCCATATCCACCTGCCTCGAGCAGGTTTCCTGAAAAGCGACCCCTGGGTCGCTTTTCTTGTTTCTACCCTCCCTGGATGTCTGCCGCCCAGTGCTCGGTTTTCATCGGCGAATACCCGATGAGGCGTGTGTGCAATTCAAGGCGGCTATACGACTTCTTATTCCCTAATTGAATAAATATCTTCGTAAAAGTGATTTTACGAAATATTCACTAACCTTCATTCTTCGCTGCACCAGACCACTGGAATTCCGCTTTCGCTTAGGCCGCCTCTAAGTCGGTACTTCCAGGAGTCTGTCAGTAATGAGTAATGCTCAATCCTCTGCGCTATCTGTTGCACCCTGGCCTCAGGTGCGTGTTCCAGCAGAGGTTGTGGATCTTGGCGTTCCACTGCGCCATGCGCTGGGCACGCTACGCCACAGGCCGGTGGCATCCAGGTCCGTGCTCAGTCGTCGTGAGGCTGTCCTGCTCGGCATTTTCGCGCTGGTACTCCACGGCGCCGTGTTGCATTGGCTGAGTCAGCGGCCCGAGCCGGTACTGCCGCAAGTGCCGGTGGAAATCCCACCGATGACCATCGAATTCGCCGCCCCGTCGCCGCCACCGGAGCCGGTGCGGCCTCCCGAGCCTGTCGTCGAGCCGCCACCACCACCGCCACCGGTGGTCGATGAGCTGGCGGTCAAGCCGCCGCCCAAGACGGAACCGCCGAAGCCCAAGCCGCAGCCGCCGAAACCGAAGCCTGCGCCCAAGCCCTTGCCGAAACCGGTCGAGCCTGCGCCTGCACCGCCAAAGGCCGAGGCGCCTCCAGCGCCGCCCGCGCCACCAGCACCCAAGCCTGTGACCGAGACGCCGCCGTCGGCCAACGCTGCCTACCTGCGCAACCCGGCGCCGGAATACCCGTCCCTGGCGCAGCGTCGTGGCTGGGAAGGCACTGTGTTGCTGCGCATCCGCGTGCTGGCCAACGGCAAGCCCGGTGATATCCAGATCCAGACCAGCAGTGGCCGTGACGTGCTCGACCAGGCCGCTGTGAAAGCGGTACAGCGCTGGAGCTTCGTACCGGCCAAGCGCGGCGATGTCGCTCAGGAAGGCTGGGTCACGGTGCCACTGGATTTCCGCCTGAACTGACGCGCGCGGCAAATACCTTTTCCCTGGGCCCGGAAAATCCGCGGCCGAATCCCGTCATCGACACATCGCTTTGCGAGGACCGCACCATGAACCTGCTAGCCGACTCTCCTTTCGCCTCAGTCGAACACTCCGTCATCTGGTTGTTGATTGGCTTTTCTGTCGTTACCTGGGGCCTGGCCCTGATCAAGGCCATCCAGTTCACCCGTCAGCGCCATCAGGATCGCAAATTCCAGAAGCTGTTCTGGTCCGCCACCAGTCTCGACTCGGCCGCCGAACTGGGCCACAACCAGTCCGGCGCCGTGGCGCACGTCGCCCAGGCCGGCTTCGCCGCCATCCAGGTGCCGGACGGCCAGCAGCCGGGTGACCTGAGCCAGGCGATCAACCATCAGGATCGCCTCGAGCGCGCCCTTCGTCAGCAGATCCAGCGCGAGCGACGCTCTCTTGAATCGGGCCTGGCGGTGGTCGCCTCCATCGGTTCCACCTCACCCTTCATCGGCTTGTTCGGCACCGTGTGGGGCATCATGGAGGCGCTCAAGGGGATCAGCGCGGCGGGTAACGCCAGCCTGGAGACCGTCGCCGGGCCGATCGGTGCCGCGCTGGTCGCCACCGGGGTCGGCATCGCCGTCGCAGTGCCGGCGGTGCTGGTCTACAACTACTTCCTGCGTCGCCTCAAGCTCACTGCCGCCGATCTCGACGACTTTGCCCACGACTTCTACAGCCTGGCGCAGAAGAGTGCTTTCAAGGTCATCGTCCACCCGGGCGCCAAGCGCGGCGGCATCGTCAGCGGTCAACCTGTGAAAGAGGCGGTGTGACATGGCGTTTTCGACCCAGGACAACGACGAAGTACTCAGCGAAATCAACGTCACGCCGCTGGTCGACGTGATGCTGGTGCTGTTGGTGGTATTCATCGTCACTGCGCCGCTGCTTACCAACTCGATCCCGATCAACCTGCCGAAGACCGAAGCCGTGGCCCCAGCCGATCAGAAAGACCCGCTGGTGATCAGCATTGACGGTGACGGCAAGCTGTTCATCAACAAGGACGAGATCCAGCCAGAGCTGCTGGAAAGCAGCCTGATCCAGGCCAAGGCGGACGACGCCGAACTGAAGGTGCAGCTGCAGGCCGATGACCAGGTGGACTACGGTTCGGTGGCCAAGGCCATGGCCGCCATCGAGCGCGCTGGCATTACCAAGCTGGCTGTGATCACCGCCCGCTGAGTGCAGCGTCGGTAATCACGCAAGAGCGCGATTCGTCCAGGGCGGATCGCGCTTTTTTATGAGCAGTGCTTCGATGCTGTATTCCGGGGTGACACAGCCTTCGGTCAGAATCATTCTATTAGTTCGAATTCCAACAGGTTGCTGGCTTTACCGCTTCACTAGCGAGTGCTATTTTCGCAAATGAAAATGTCACATAATTGTCACATTCGCTTGTGCAGCTAAAACAATAACCGGAGCCTTTGGATGTTCGCCTTCTTCCGTCCTGCCCCCCATCGGGAACAATTGCCCGATGACCAGATAGACAGCACCTACCGCCGCCTTCGTTGGCAGATCTTCGCCGGTATCTTCATCGGCTACGCCGGCTACTACCTGCTGCGCAAGAACTTCTCACTGGCGATGCCCTACCTGATCGAGGAAGAGGGCTATACCCGCGGCCAGCTTGGCTTGGCGATGTCGGCAATCGCCATTTCCTACGGCTTGTCGAAATTCCTCATGGGGCTGATCTCCGACCGCTCCAACCCACGCTATTTCCTACCGTTCGGCTTGATGGTGTCGGCAGGGGTGATGTTCGTTTTCGGTTTCGCGCCCTGGGCTACTTCCAGCGTGACCATCATGTTCATCCTGCTGTTCATCAACGGCTGGGCTCAGGGCATGGGCTGGCCGCCCAGCGGCCGGACCATGGTGCACTGGTGGTCGCAGAAGGAACGTGGCGGGGTGGTCTCGGTATGGAACGTCGCTCACAACGTGGGCGGTGGCCTGATCGGCCCATTGTTCCTGCTCGGCATGGGCCTGTTCAATGAGTGGCATGCAGCGTTCTACGTACCGGCCGCGGTAGCGATGCTAGTCGCCGTCTTTGCCTTCGCGACCATGCGTGATACGCCGCAATCGGTCGGCCTGCCGCCGATCGAGAAGTACAAGAACGACTACCCGGAAGGCTACGACGATAGCCACGAGAAGGAATTCAGTACCAAGGAAATCTTCGTCAAGTACGTGCTGCGCAACAAGATGCTGTGGTTCATCGCCCTGGCCAACGTGTTCGTCTACCTGCTGCGCTACGGCGTGCTGGATTGGGCGCCGACCTACCTGAAAGAGGTCAAGCACTTCACCGTTGACAAGACCTCCTGGGCCTACTTCTTCTACGAGTGGGCGGGCATTCCCGGTACGCTGCTGTGCGGCTGGATGTCGGACAAGGTCTTCCGTGGCAACCGCGGCCTGACCGGCGTGGTGTTCATGGGCCTGGTGACCGTGGCCACCGTGGTGTACTGGCTCAACCCGCCGGGTAACCCGGTCGTCGACATGGCCGCGCTGGTCGCCATCGGTTTCCTGATCTATGGCCCGGTGATGCTGATCGGCCTGCATGCGCTGGAGCTGGCGCCGAAGAAGGCTGCCGGTACGGCGGCTGGGTTCACTGGCCTGTTCGGCTACCTGGGCGGTTCGGTCGCGGCGAGCGCGGCGATGGGCTATACGGTCGACCACTTCGGCTGGGATGGTGGTTTCGTGCTGCTGATCGGTGCTTGCCTGTTGGCCATCGTGTTCCTGATCCCGACCCTGTGGCACAAGCAGGCGCCTAGCGAAGGACGCGCGTCCTGATCGCATGGCCGAGCGCGTGGCACCTGCTGCGCGCTCGTCCCGTTCCTGTTTCCTTCTTTTCCCTGGCCCATGTCGAGGCGCAATGCCCGGTAGCCATCTCTTCTGCAAGCCGATTCGCGCATTCACCGATTACCCGCAAAGCGATACGCGGGCCCTCTCAGCACACATTCTCATGATGGCGGTACTGGCTCGGCGGCATGCCGAACCAGCGCATGCTCGCCTTGTGAAAGCTGCTCTGGTCGCGAAAACCCAGCGTCGCCGAAATGTACTTGAGGCTGCGTGTGGAGTTGCGCAGCAGGTTGTGCGCCAGCTTCAGTCGTGATTCTTCCTGCAGCTGGATGAAGCTGACCGCCTCGCGTTCCAGTGCTTTCTGCAGGCCGCGTTTGCTGAGCAGCAGGGTGTTGGCGACCTCGCTCAAATCCATGTTGATGCCCAGGGTGAGCTGTTTCGAAAGCAGGCGCTCCACCCGCGCGGCCACCGAACCGTTGACCAAGTCGTCGAGGCGCGATTGCGCGTATTCCTGATGCATGACGTGCAATGCTGCATCGGCCGTCGGCAGGGCGATGGCGGCATCCCGTGCCCTGAAGATCAAGCTGTTGTGCGGCGCCGAAAAGCGCAGGTTGTCGCCGAATAGCTGGCGTAAGCGGCTGGTATCGGCGGGTTGCGCGTAGGTGAACTCGGCGCCCAGTGGCCGTGGGCGTTGATGAGGCGTCAGCCAGTGGACGACGCCGAGCGTCAGCGCGGCGCCGGCATCGATGAAGGCCCGCGGTGCTGGTATGGGCGAGGTGCCGACTTCCAGGCCGATCAGTTTCAGGGTGTCCTGGCGCTGCTCGAGCAGATAGTGCGAACCGTTGGTGATCAGCGGGTGGTAATCCACCATCAGCTTCAATGCGGTGCCCAAAGTCGGGCTGGACATCATCGGGTAGCACTGAGGGCCCAGGGCGCTCGGGTGGGCGTGGGCATAGGTGCCGAGGCCGATGTCAGGGTTGGCGGTCTGCTCGCTGGCCTGGCCGAACAGGCTGTATACCTGGGCCAGGGTGATCGGCGCGCCACTGCTCAGGGCCTGGAGCAGTTGTTGGTCGAGCTTTCTCGGGTCGACACCTTGTTCGAGAAAGGTCTTGGCCATCACCTGGAAACAGTTGCTTGTCACTGTGTACATCGCGTGTCCTGGAATGCCGCTGGCAGTGAAGTGAACAGGAAATGCACGTGCGGACAACAAACGGGCTTATGGGAACACTGGTCGCGAAGCCGCTGCGCTGGGAGCATAGGCATCCTGTTCATGGTACTCCCGCTTACCTAGGCAGGCTCCGCAGTGCCGCCGCGGCGCCAGCCCTCGCGCTTTCTCTCGAGCCATGAGGCCGAATAGCCGCCTTAAGAACCGCCGAGGCGCTGCCGAGCAGCCTTGCACCTTATTCCAGTAGGGGATGCGATCTTATCGAATAGTGGCGACAAACCGCCACAAGCAAACGTTTGCGGTTGCCCGTCACGTTGATCAGTCATGGAAAATCCTGGAATGCCTTCGATGTTTGCAGCGCGCCCGATGATCAGCCTGGACGCCATTTCCGAAGTCACTGCGTCATCCGATGAAGCGCGCGTGCGCTACTTCTATGCGCAGTTGCAAGGCGGCCGGTTCCATCTGGCCTTTCAGCCGGTCAAGGCGGCGGCCGATACCGAGCACGCGCTGTATCAGGAAGGCCTCCTGCGCAGTGACGGCGAGCCCCTGGGCTTCAACCCGTTCGCGGTACTGGAGCGCAATCAGTCGATGCGCCGTCTCGATCGCAGCGTCGTTGACGCCATCATCGACCTTCTGCAGCGTCACCCGTCTCTGACCCTGGGATGCAACGTTTCCGCACAGAGCGCCAGGCTCGATTACCACTGGGAGCAGGTGCTGCAGCGCCTGGCCGACGGTGATATCGCCTCGCGCCTGGTCATCGAGATTACCGAAAGTTCGGCGCCAATCAGCCACGATCAGGCCGTCGAGTTCGTCCACCAACTGCGCAGCACCGGCTGCCACGTGGCCATCGACGACTTCGGATCGGGCTTCGGCACCCTGGCCTTCATCCAGCAGGCCCAACCCGACATCATCAAGATCGATCAGGGCTATGTGCAGCGCGCCCGGCGCTCCTCGCAGCATGTCAGGACGCTCAGGCATCTGGTGGGGCTGTGCAACACCCTGGCCGCCCATGTAGTGGTCGAAGGTATCGAGACCGCCGACGACCTGGCGATCAGCCGTGAATGTGAAGCCCAGTGGGTGCAGGGCTTCCTGTTCGCCCGAGCGCAGAAGCTGATCGATGGCCTCGATGCGCCCTGCGTGCTGAAAGCCGTTTGAGCCCGTTCAGTCACCGTCTCCAGAATGCTCCGGTATGGAAATGATCCAGGCATGAAAATCCTGCATGTGGACTCGAGCATCTCGGGCGAAAGCTCATTGAGCAAGGACTTGTCTGCCATCGCAGTCACCCATTTGCGCTCCATCTATCCGCACGCCGAGGTGCTTTATCGGGATCTGGTAGAGGCCCCCATCAATCACATGACCGGCCCGATCTTCGCGGGTTTTGGTGGCCATTGGGGCGGAGAATTCGACGCCGCCACGCAACAGGAACATCGGTTGTCCGAGCAACTGGTGGGCGAGTTTCTGGCCAGCACTATCCTGGTGATCGGCGCACCGATGTACAACTTCTCCATCTCGACCCAGCTCAAGGCCTGGCTCGATCGCATCGCCCAGCAGGGCCGCACGTTCAATTACACGGAGAACGGTACAGTCGGTCTGGCGAGCGGCAAGTGCGTGATCGTGGTGTCGGCCTGCGGCGGTTTCTATTCCCACGGTTCGATGATGCAGATGGACTTCCAGGAGCCGTACCTGCGCGGCTTCTTCAAATTCCTGGGCATCACCGATATTCGTTTCGTGCGGGCCGAAGGCGCGCTCAAGGGCGAACTGGAGCGCAGCGAGGGCATCAGGGTCGCTAAGGCGGCGTTGTCGCGGGTTTACTGATCAGCCAGATGCTGCTGACCGCCAGGTCCGGTTACCGTCGCTTGCGCGGGGGCTGACCGACGTCACCGTGTGCCGATAACCGGTTGCGCCTGGTGCATCAGGCTGCGGCGGAACGCCGGGTCATCCAGGTAGGCCACATTGAGCCGCGTCCAGGGCACCGGGGTGTGGCGATTGACGGCGAAGATCGATCCCGGCGCGAGCATCACGCCCTGGGTCAGGCAATGGCGGGTCAGGACATTGGCGTCATCGATACCGGGGAAGCGCGCCCATAGGTAGAGGCTTTGTTCCGGCCGGCAAAACACCTCGGCACCCAGTTCATCGAGCACCGCGAGACCGCGTTGGGTGGCGGCGTGCAGGCGATCCTGCAGGCGTGACAGGTGCCGCAGGAAATGTCCTTCGCCGAGGATCACCTCGATGGTGCGCTCGCTGTATTCGGCTCCGCTGTTGTGCAGCAGCATCTTCAGGTCGGCCAACTCCTCGATGCGTTGTTTGCTGCCGGCGATGAAGCCGACACGCAGGGCCGCGGAAATCGATTTGGAAAAACTGCCCAGGTAAAGGGTACGTTCGCACTGATCCAGCGCCGTCAGCTTGGTTGCCGAGCTGGGCTTGAAATCGGCCATGGCGTCGTTCTCCACCAGTAACAGGTCATGCGCTTCGGCAATCTGTAGCAGGCGGTGGGCCTTGGCGGGGGAGATGTCCGAGCCGGTGGGGTTGTGGCCCACGGACTGCAGGAAGAACAGCTTGGGCTTTTCCCTTTTCAGCACCCGCTCCAGTGCATCCAGGTCCGGCCCGTCGGCCTCACGTGGCACGCCGAGCATGCGTGCGCCCTGCAGCTGCAATTTGCCGAACAGCGGGTAATAGCCGGGGTCTTCGACAAGCACGGCATCGCCGGGAACGACGTAGCGGCGGATGATCAAATCCATACCGTGGTTGGCGCCCAGAGTGGTGACCAGTTGCCTGGGCGAGACGGCGATACGGTAATCCGCCAGCTTCTGCGCCAGGCGCTGGCGCAGACCTGGGTTACCCAGCCGCGTGCCGTAGCGAAACAGAGTGGTCACGCCACCGCGCACCACCTGGCGGTGAAATTTGTCCAGACGCATGTCCATCAGCCATTCGACCGGTGGAAAGCCCTCGCCGAGGTGCGAGTGGCCGGGGTCGCGGACGAACTGCTGGCGCATCATCCAGATGGTGTCCAGCGCGCGGGTGTAGGGCTGCGCTTCGTCATCCTCGACACTGGCTCTGACGGTACTGCAGACGAAGAACCCCTTGCCGTGGCGGGCCTCGACCAGGCCCTGGGAGGCCAGGTGCTCGTAGGCGGTGATCACCGTGTTCTTGGAGTGCCCGTGCAGACGCATGTACTCGCGCAGCGAGGGCAGTTTGCTGCCCGCCAGCAGGGCGCCATCGGCAATCTGCCTGGCGATGGCAGCGGCGACCTTCTGGGCGAGAGTCTCTCTTGGCATGGCGCAAACCCTGGGTACAGGAATGAAGTGTCCGGGCAAACTGTACCTTCTTTCAGGGATACAGTGCGGCTAACGTTCGTTTCAACCAAGAACAAACGACTCCCCGAGGAGCGCCCATGTCGATCGATTCCCGCCTGCCCGATTTCCGTAACCTGTCCCCCGCAAAACGTCTCGAACACGTGCAGCATCTGCTTGGCCTGTCCGCTGAGGAAGTCGCGCTTTTGCGCGATGCCGGAGCGCTGCCACTGGAGATTGCCGACGGCATGATCGAGAACGTGATCGGCAAGTTCGAGCTGCCCTATGCCCTGGCCAGCAACTTCCGTATCAACGGCCGGGAGATGCTCATTCCACTGGTGGTGGAGGAGCCCTCGGTGGTTGCGGCGGCCTCTTTCATGGCCAAGCTGACCCGCCCGGCAGGTGGCTTCCAGACTTCCAGCAGTGCGCCGCTGATGCGTGCTCAGGTGCAGATCATCGGTGTCAGCGATCCCTACAACGCGCGGCTCAGCCTGCTGCGCAACAAGGACGAGATCATCACCCTGGCCAACAGCAAGGACCAGTTGCTGAACAGCCTGGGCGGCGGGTGCCGTGATATCGAGGTGCATACCTTCATCGACAGCCCGCGCGGGCCGATGCTGGTCGCGCACCTGATCGTCGACGTGCGCGACGCCATGGGCGCTAACACCGTGAACACCATGGCCGAGGCCGTGGCGCCGCTGATGGAGCAGCTCACGGGCGGCAAGGTGCGCCTGCGCATTCTCTCCAACCTCGCCGATCTGCGCCTGGCGCGTGCACAGTTGCGGATCGCCCCGGAGCATCTGGATACCGCCGAGTACAAGGGCACCGAGGTCATCGAAGGGGTGATCGATGCCTATACCTTCGCGGCCATTGATCCGTACCGCGCTGCGACCCACAACAAGGGCATCATGAACGGCATCGACCCGCTGGTGGTGGCCACCGGCAACGACTGGCGGGCTGTGGAGGCGGGTGCCCATGCCTATGCCTGCCGCAATGGCCATTACGGTTCCCTGACCACTTGGGAGAAGGATCGCGAAGGTCATCTGGTTGGCACCATCGAGATGCCGATGCCGCTCGGCCTGGTCGGTGGCGCCACCAAGACCCATCCGCTGGCGCAGCTGTCGTTGCGCATTCTAGGCGTGAAAAGCGCTCAGGAGCTGGGCGAGATCGCCGTCGCCGTCGGCCTGGCGCAGAACCTTGGTGCCTTGCGTGCCTTGGCAACCGAAGGTATCCAGCGTGGCCACATGGCCCTGCATGCACGCAATGTCGCGCTGTCGGCCGGTGCCCGTGGCGATGAGCTGGATTGGCTGGTCAAGCGTATGGTCGAGACCCGCGACGTACGCGCCGACCGCGCCGAGGCGTTGCTGCGCGAAAAGCGCGGGCAATGAGCATGGATGCGGTAAGACTGGTGGAGGTCGGCGCGCGCGACGGCCTGCAGAACGAAGCCCTGACCCTGCCGGTCGAGGTGCGCGTGGCGCTGATCGAACGGCTGGTTGCGGCCGGGCTGCGAACGCTCGAGGCCGGCGCGTTCGTGTCGCCGCGCTGGGTGCCGCAGATGGCCGACTCCGACCAGGTGCTGCGCCGCCTCGGGCAACGCCCAGGGGTGACCTATACGGCGCTGGTGCCCAATCTTCAGGGGCTGGATGCGGCGCTGCAGGCGGGTTGCCGGGAGGTGGCGGTATTCGCCGCGGCTTCCGAGGCGTTTTCGCAGAAGAACATCAACTGCTCCATCGCCGACAGCCTGCAGCGTTTCCAGCCAGTGCTGGGCAAGGCGCTGGAGCAGGGCGTGGCAGTACGCGGCTACGTTTCCTGCGTGCTCGGTTGCCCGTTCACTGGCGAGGTGCCGGTGGCGGATGTGGTCCAGGTCGTACGCGCGCTGCATGCCATGGGCTGCTACGAGATCAGCCTTGGTGACACCATTGGCAGAGGCACGCCGGGCAAGACCAGGGCGCTGCTCCAGGCCTGTGCCAGCGAGGTGCCCATCACGGCACTGGCCGGGCATTTTCACGATACTTACGGCATGGCAGTGGCCAATGTCCAGGCTGCTCTGGAGGCCGGGGTAAGGGTGTTCGACAGCTCGGTATCCGGGTTGGGTGGCTGCCCGTATTCACCCGGCGCCACCGGTAATGTGGCAACCGAAGAGCTGGTTTACCTGCTCGAGGGCCAGGGCCTGGCAACTGGCGTGGACCTGTCGGCGCTGCTCGAAGCCGGCGCCTTCATCGACGCGGCGCTGGGCAAACCGTCGGCTTCCAGAGTGGCCAACGCCATGCGCAACAGGGCCCTTTGATCGAATAGAACATCAACCCGGAACAGATACGGCCAGCCGCGACAAGCATCAGGTCGCGTTGCCCGCATCACTCCGCCCACTCACTGGCCGAGCGCACGTTGGTGTTTCATGCAGGCGCCTCGGCGCGCCGGCGGCGACGTGCCGACACAGGAGAACCCATGAATTCACTGACCGATGCACTGGCGAGCTTCGCCAGAACCGCCGGCCCTCTGCAGGGCGTGACCATCCTCGACCTCACCCGCGTCGTCGCCGGCCCATACTGCGCCATGCTGCTGGCCGACATGGGCGCCACGGTGATCAAGATCGAAAACCCCGCCGACCCCGACCTGACCCGTGAATTTCCGCCGCTCAACCGAAGCAGCGCCGAGCCGGTGAGTGGCTTCTTCGCCCAGTTCAACCGCAACAAGATGGCGGTTGGTCTCGACCTCAAGAAGGCCGAGGGCAAGGCCACCTTTCTGGACATGGTGCGCAAGGCCGATATCGTCATCGAGAACTTTCGGCCCGGCACCATGGCCAAGCTGGGGTTGGGCTACGAGGTGCTCAGGGAGGTCAACCCCGCCATCGTGTTCACGGCCATCAGTGGCTTCGGCCAGTACGGCCCGAATTCGCTGCGGCCTGCCTTCGACAGCAGTGCCCAGGCCAGCGGCGGCTTGTGGTCCATGAATGGCACGGTGGAAGAACCGATGCGCGTGGGCACTGTGCTCGGTGACCTGTCCGCTGCGCTGTATGCGGCCATCGGCACCCTCGGTGCGCTGCGTGAAGCTGAGCGCACCGGCCAGGGCCAACTGGTCGACGTATCGCAGCAGGACTCGATCGTCTCGCTCACCGAGAACGCGCTGGTGACCTACACCGAAACCGGCAAGGTCACGGTGCCGGAGGGCAATGGCCATCCGTTCGTGCGCCCCTACGGACGCTACGCCTGCAAGGATGGCTACGTGTTCTTCGGTGCCTACACCGACAAGTTCTGGCGCGAGGCCTGCCTGACCTTCGGTGACGAGGCGATGGCCAGCGACCCCGAGGTCGACAGCATGGCCAAGCGCTTCGAGGCCGACGTCTACCTGCGCAAGGTCAAGCCTGCCGTGGAGCGCTGGCTCGGCGCCCACACCAAGGCCGAACTGGAAGCCATGACCGGTGATCGCTTCCCCTTGTCGCCAATCAAGAGCATCGATGAAGTGGTGGCCGATCCCCACCTGCGCGAACGCGATATGGTGGTGCCCGTTGACTGCCAGGGTGCTCGCTTCGAGGTGTTCGGCAACCCCATCAAACTCTCTGGTGGCACTCTGGAACGCGATGCCAGCGCGCCGGCGGTCGGCCAGCACAACGCCTCCATCTATCGCCAGTGGCTGGGCCTGGATGAAGCCGAATACGCCGAGCTGGTCCGGCTGGGGGTGATCTGATGGAGAGTCTGATCAGCGATGCGGCGCGGCGCAGCATCGGCACCTCGCTGCCGCCGTCGCGCTTCGAGGTGAACCGCAACGACATCAGAAAATATGCGGTAGCCACCGGGCAGCGCCAGCGCCGCTATCTCGACGGCGACGAAGCGCCGCTGTTGTTCCTGTTCAGCGCGATGATGCCGGTGCTGCCGTTGGAGCAACTGCTGGAAGACGGACACAAACCCGACGACCCGCTGATTCCCGAGTTGCCGCTCAAACGCATCATGGCCGGCGGCAGCGAATACCAGGTGCACCGCAGGATCTTCGCCGGCGACGTGCTGCTTTGTCGGCAGACCCTGCTGGACATCTACCAGAAACAGGGCGCCGACGGGCCGCTGATCTTTCTGGTGTTCGAGAACCGTTTTGAAACCGAATCAGGTGAGCCGGTAGTGACCGAGCGCCTGACCCGGATCGCGAGGTGAGCATGGCCAGGCAGATGATCAGAGCAGGCCAACGGCTGCCTGAGCGCGAGTACCGGCCTGGTACCGTGCAGTTGTTCTTGTACAACGCGGCCATCTGGAATGCCCACCGTATCCACTATGACCTGCCTTATGCCCAGCAGTGCGAAGGGCATCCGGCACTGCTGGTGGACGGCCCGTTGCAGGGCGATTGGCTGACTCAGTTGGTGTACGACTGGATGGAGGAGGGCGATGAACTGCTGAGTTTCCAGTACAGCAATCGCCGCGCCGGTTATCTCGGCGATGTGCTGACCGCCGTCGGTGAAGTCATCACGGTGGAGGGCGGGCAGGTGACCCTGGCGTTGCGCCTAGCCAACCAGGCGGGCCAAGTGATCACCCAGGCAAGCGCCAGCGTACGCCTTGCCCACGCGCAATGAACAGGAGATACGACGGGCGCCATGGCAGGCGCCTGACATGCACACGAAGCTGACCTTGCGGTCGCCAACCAGCTGCTTCCTCAATAACAACAAGAGCCCGAAAGGGCGGGGGACACCATGAGCCAAGAGCTTGCCAGACCGGCCGCGACACCGCCTAGCGCGGACGCGGCGCGCAACACCGACAACCTCTACGAGGTGTGGGGCGACACCGTCGATGCCAGGCATCTGGTGTTGGCCATCATCGTCAGCGCCATCGTCAGCCTGGGGGCTTATGGGCTGGCGCTGTTGATACTCGGTGGCCTCGTCGAATCCGCGCAGATGGCCAAAGCCTACGCCATGCTCTTCGGCATTCTCGGTTGCCTTGGCGGTGGCGCGATCAGCGCCATGCTGTTCAAGCCCAAGCGCGATGTGGTCGAGCACGTGGCGGACCCGGCTTTTCGCGAGCAGGTGGTGGATGACCTGCTCAAGGAGTACGGCAGCCTTGGCCGCCTCGAGGACACCTCGCCGGAAGTGGTCGCCGAACTCCACGAACTCGGCCTCTACGAGTTGTTCCGGGACGCCCAGGCCCGGGAAGAACAGGCCCGCGAGCAGAGTGCAGAGGTCGACGTGGATACGCGCGATTCCCTGGCCCTGAGTGGAGGGCGCCCATGATGGAAGGCCTGCTCTATGAGATTCTCATGGCCCTGGCGCTCGGCCTGTTCGGCGCCATGCTGTTCTCCGCCATCGGCCTGGTATCGGGTACCGACGAAACCACCACCCTGGCACCGCTGACCATGCTCGTGGTGCTGCTCGGCGCGCCGCCGGCCGGCATTCTCACCTTCTTCCTGGCCGGGGCGGTGGCCAAGCATATGACTCACGCGGTACCCACCGCCTTGCTGGGCATTCCCGGTGATACCTCGGCGACCGCGCTGATCGGCGACGCCAACCACCTGCGCCGCCTCGGTGTACCTCACGTGGCGTTGCGCAAGATGATTTCCGGAGGCGCGGTGGCGGCCGTCATCGCGGTGCCGCTGGCGGTGCTGTTCGCCGTACTGCTGGCGCCGTTCGGTGACGTGATCAAGCAGTTCGCCCCCTGGGTGTTCCTCTGCGCCGCCTTCACCATCGCCTACTTCTCGGCCGGGCGCTGGGCCTCGGTGCTGGCCTTGCTGCCGTTCGTGCTGGTGATCGTCGCCCTGCAGACGCTGACGGCCCAGTACGGCGTCAAGCTGGCGGTCAGCTACTTCCTCGGCATTGCCGTGGCACCGCTGATCACCTCGCTGTTCTCGATGCTGGCGCCAGCCGAGCGTGAACGCATGCGCCGCGATGAGTATCGGGTGTTCTCCCTGGCACCGGACATGAAGGGCTGGCGCGGTTACTTTCCCAACCCGTTGCGGGTGATCAATAAACGCCAGACACGTATGACTGCCATGGCGGCGAGCGTGACCAGTGCCACCTTCGTGTTCAGCCCGGTGGCCATGACGGTGATCATGGGCGAGTTGATCGGTGCGCGTATCAAACAGGCCTACGAGCGTCTGACCACGGTGATCACCGCCCGTAATGGGGTCACCGAGTCGACCTACATCGCCGAGGCGCTGATCCCGCTGATCGCCTTTGGCCTGCCGCTCAGCCCGGTGGCCGCAGGGCCGGCGGCGCCGCTGTTCAACGCACCGCCACGCTTCACCGTCGACAACGCCACCGGTGAGGTCAATAACCTGCATAACCTGCTCAACAACTGGGAGTTCTTCGGCTATGGCATGATGGCCGTGTTGGTGGCCATTCTGATCGCCTACCCCTTCACCATGAACTTCGCCCACCAGGCGGCTTCCTTCGTCTCGCGCAGGATCAGCCACGAGGCGGTGATCGCCACCTTCATCGGCTTGGTGCTGGTGGTCGGGATCTGGGAGGGCGGCCTGCTCGGGCTGCTGGTGATCGTCACCATCGGCCTGCTCGGCGGCTTTCTGGGGCGCTTCCTGGGTTTCAATATCGGCGTGCAGTTCATGGGCTACTACACGGCGGTACTCAGCGTGCCTGCGTTGATCGCCCTGTTGAACTGAACGAGCAGGGGCGTGCAGCTTGTGCCAGCACGCCCCTGTTCATCAGCGCTGCGTTGCAGGTGAGGCATCCGCCCGCGCCATGCCAGCGTCCGGCCAGCCACCGCCCAGGGCCCTGAACAGGTCGGCCAGGGCCAGTTGGCGATCGGTGCTGACCTGGATCAGGCCGGTCTGGTCGTTGAAGCTGCTGCGCTGTGCATCGAGGTAGCGCAGGTGGTCGTCCACGCCGCCCCGGTAACGCGCTTCGGCCAGGGTTTCCGCGGCTCGGCTGGAGTCGGCCAGAGCGCTTCGTGCGGCTTCCTCGCGGCGCAGCGTGTCGGTGGCGGCGAGGGCATCGGCGACCTCCCGGAAGGCGGTCTGGATGGTACCTTCGTAGTCGGCCACCGCAGCGTCCTGGCGCACTTCGGCAAGATCCAGGTTGGCGCGGTTGCGCCCGCCCGCGAGGATCGGCAGCGACAGCGTCGGTGCGAAACTCCAGGCCCGTGAGCCGCCGTCGAACAGTCCGGACAGCTCGGTGCTGGAGCTGCCTACCGAGCCGGTCAGGGTGATGCGCGGAAAGAACGCCGCACGGGCCGCGCCGATGTCCGCGTTACGCGCCTTGAGGCGATGCTCGCTGGCCAGGATGTCCGGGCGCCGTTCGATCAGCGCCGAGGTGGTGCCGGGAGCGATGTCCTGCAGCACCAGGCGATCGTCGCGGGGCACGCTGGGCAATCCTTGCAGGGCATCCGGCGTGCCGAGCAGCAGTACCAGGGCGTTATCGGCCTGGCGCAGCTGGCGCTGGATGCTTTCCCGCTCCGCCTTGGCCTGCTCGGCGAGGCCCACCGCTTCCTGGTAATCCAGCGCCGTGGCGGCCCCCGCTTCACGGCGTTTGCTGACCAGTTCCAGGGAAGCCAGGCGGCTGTCCAGGGTCTGCTCGACCAGGGCTTGGCGGCGCAGCGCGCCGTCGCGGGTCAGGTAGGCCTGGATCACCTCGGCGATCAGGCTGATCTGCGTGGCGCGGGTCGCCTGCTCGGTGGCCAGGTAGCTTTGCAGTGCCGACTCGGAAAGGTTGCGCACGCGGCCGAACAGGTCGACCTCGTACTCGGCCAGGCCCAGGCCAACCTGGTACACGCTGGTCACCTCCGAACGCCCGGTCTGCGACTGGTCGGCCGGCAAGCGTTGGCGGTTGCCGCTGGCATTGGCGTTGATCGACGGCAGGCGATCGGCACGTTGGATACGGTACTGGGCACGGGCCGCTTCGATATCCAGCAGCGCCTGGCGCAGGCTGCGGTTATTGCCGAGCGCGGTTTGCACGGCATTGCGCAGGTCGGCATCGACGATGAAGGTCTGCCAGTCCAGCGCTTGCGCGCTGGTACCGGTCGCCTGGGGGGCGCTCCATTGCGCTGTCACTGGCGCCTCGGGGCGTTCGTAGCTGGGCGCCAGGGAACAGCCGGCGAGGGCGACGGCCAGGGCCAACAGGGCAGGGCGCAGCAGGGTCGTGGAGGTCATGGCCTTACTCCGCCTTGTGCAAGGGATGGTGGTCGGTCTGCTTGGGCTTGGTGCGCAGCAGCGACAGCACCCAGACGAAGAAGATCGGCACGAAGATCACCCCCAGCAACGTCGCGCTGAACATGCCGCCGAGCACGCCGGTGCCGATGGCACGCTGGCTGGCGGCACCGGCGCCGGTGGCGATCACCAGTGGCACCACGCCGAGCATGAAGGCCATGGAGGTCATGATGATCGGCCGGAAACGCAGGCGGGCAGCTTCGATGGCGGCATCGCGCAGTGAGTAACCGTCCTCCCACAGGTCCTTGGCGAACTCGACGATGAGGATCGCGTTCTTCGCCGCCAGACCGATCACGGTGATCAGACCGACCTTGAAATACACATCGTTGGGCAGGCCGATAGCCGTCACCGCGAGCACCGCACCGAGGGCACCCACCGGCACGATGAGCATCACCGCCAAAGGAATCGCCCAGCTCTCGTAGAGCGCGACGAGGAGCAGGAACACCACCACGATGGCCAGGGCGAAGAGCATCACCGCCTGGCCGCTGGCAACCTTCTCCTGGTAGGAGAGGCCGGTCCACTCATAACCGATGCCTTCCGGCAGGTCGGCGGCGATGCGCTCCAGCTCGGCCATCGCCTCGCCAGTGCTGACCCCCGGTGCGGCGTCGCCGGAAATGCGGATCGACGGATAGCCGTTGTAGCGGGCGACCTGCACCGGTCCTTGTTCCCACTGGGTGGTCACGAAGGCGCTCAGTGGCACCAGGTTGCCGCTGTCGTTGGGCACGTGCAGCTTGAGCACGCTGTCCGGGGTCATCCGTGCGCCTTGCTCGGCCTGCACGACCACGCGCTGCTGGCGGCCAGCGTTGGCGAAGTCGTTGATCACCGAGGAGCCGAAGGCGGTGGACAGCGCATTGCTGATCGACTCGAAGCTGACGCCCTGGGCGCGCGCCTGCTCGCGGTCGATGACCAGGCGCAGTTGCGGCGCCTCGGCCAGGCCTTCCATCATGCCGTAGAGGAACAGCGGGTTGCCGTTGACCTTGCCGAGCACTTCGTCACGGGCTGCCAGCAGCGCTTCGCGGCCAAGGCCGCCGCGGTCCTGCAGACGCAGTGCGAAACCGCCGGAGTTGCCCAGGCCTTCGATCGGTGGCGGCGGAACGGCCATCATCGCGCCGTCGTCGAGGTTGGCGAAGCGGCCGTTGACTGCGGCCGTCTCAGCCTCGACCGATTGCTGCGAGTCGCGCTCGGACCAGTCCTTGAGCAGCGGGAACGCGATGGCAGCGTTCTCGCCCATGCCCGAGAAGCTGAAGCCCAGCACCAGGAACGAGGTCGCCACGGCTTCGCGGGAGGCGAGGAATTCCTCCAACTGTTTGCCGGTCGCCGAAGTGCGCTCGCGCGTAGCGCCGGGCGGCAGTTGGATGTCGACGATCATGTAGCCCTGGTCTTCGACCGGCACGAAGGATTCCGGCAGGCGCAGGTAGAAGAAACCCATCAGCACCACGATGCCCAGATAGATGAACATGAAACGTCCGGCACGCGGTACAAGCTTGCTATTGAGTTTGGTGTAACGGCCGGTCAGCCCGGTGAACTTGCGGTTGAACCAGCCGAAGAAACCGGTCTTCTCGTGATGCCCCTGGGGGATCGGCTTGAGAATGGTGGCGCACAGCGCCGGCGTGAAAGTCAGTGCCAGGAAACCCGAGAACAGGATCGATACCGCCAGCGACAGCGAGAACTGCTGGTAGATCACGCCCACCGAGCCGGCCATGAACGCCAGCGGCAGGAACACCGCCGACAGCACCAGGGTGATGCCGAGGATCGCCCCGGACACCTGGCCCATCGCCTTGATGGTTGCCGGCACCGGCTCCAGGCCTTCTTCGGCCATGATCCGTTCGACGTTCTCCACCACCACGATGGCGTCGTCGACCAGGATGCCGATGGCCAGCACCATGCCGAACATGGTCATCATGTTCACCGAGAAGCCCAGCAGGTACATGAAGGTCAGGGTGCCGAGCAGGCACACCGGCACCACGATGGACGGAATCAGCGTGTAGCGCACGTTCTGCAGGAACAGGAACATCACCAGGAACACCAGCACCATGGCCTCGATCAGGGTCATGATGACTTTTTCGATGGCCACGTCGACGAACCGCGAGGTGTCGTAGGGCACCGAGAACTGCACGTTGTCCGGGAAGTTCGCGGACAGCTCGGTGAGGCGCTGCTTGACCGCCTCGGCGGTCTGGATGGCGTTGGCGCCTGGCGCCAGCTGCACGGCGGCGGCCACGGCCGGTTTGCCGTCCTGGCGCGAGCCGAAGTTGTAGTCCTGACTGCCAACCTCGATACGCGCGACGTCGCCCAGGGTCAGGCGCGAGCCGTCCTGGTTGGCGCGCAGCACGATGGCGGCGAATTCCTCGGGATTGTCCAGGGTGCCCTTGACCGCCAGGGTCGCGGTCAGCTCCTGCTCGGCGCTGCCCGGCGTGCTGCCGAAGGCACCAGCTGGCACCTGCACGTTCTGGGCGCGGATGGCGTTGTTGACGTCATCGATGGACAGCCCGTAACCGACCAGCTTCTGCGGATCGATCCACACGCGCATGGCCGCTTCGGAGGCGAAGAACTGCAGCTTGCCGACACCGGTAACGCGGCGGATCTCATTGTTGATGTTGCGCGCCGCATAGTCGGCCAGGGCCGTGGTGTCATCGTTGGCGCTGCCGTCCTTGTAGCTCAGCGCGTAGATCAGCAGAAAGCCCGCAGTGGCCTGTTCGGTCTGAATGCCCAGGGTTAGCACGGCCTGGGGCATACGCGCCTCGGCCTTCTTCAGGCGGTTCTGCACGTCGACCTGGGCCAGCTCCGGGTCGGTACCCGGCTGGAAGGTCACGGTGATCTCGGCGATGCCGTTGGCGTTGCTGGTGGACTCGAAGTACAGCAGATTCTTGGCGCCGTTGAGCTCTTCCTCGATCACGCTGGTTACCGAATCGGTCAGCACCTGGGCCGAAGCGCCCGGGTAGGTGGCAGTGACGGTGATCTGCGGCGGCGCGACGTTGGGGTACTGCGCCACCGGCAGGAAGGGGATGGCCAGCAAGCCGCCCATGGTGATGAATAGCGCGACCACCCAGGCGAAGTTCGGGCGCCGGATAAAAAACAAGGACATGTCGGGTGCTCCGGCTTATTGCGCCTGGGAAGGGGTGTCGTTCTGGGCTTCGGCGTCGGGCTGGCGCGGTACCACCTTGGCGCCGGGGCGGATGGCCGACAGCGAACTGGTGATCACCTTGTCACCGGCCTTGAGGCCGTCGGTAATCTGCCAGCGCGCGCCCTGCATGGCGCCAGTGGTCACCGGCCGCGCCTCCACGGTGTCGTCAGCGCCGAGCAACATTACGCTAGCCTTGCCATCGGCAGCGCGCTGCACGGCGCGCTGCGGTACCAGGATGGCGTCCTGGTCGAGCCCCTGGGGGGTTCCGACGCGCACGTACATGCCAGGCAGCAAAACGCCCTTCGGGTTGTCGAAGCGCCCGCGCAGGGCGATCTGCCCGGTGCTTCGATCCACCGAAATGTCGGTGAACAACAGGGTGCCCTTGCTCTGGATATCGGTGCCATCGACGCGTAGCGACAGCGTCTTGTCACCGTCGCCGGAAACCTTGCCATCGGCGATGGCGGCGCGCAGGCGCAGGGCATCTGCAGCCGGCTGGCTGAAGTCGGCATACACCGGGTCGAGTTGCTGGATACGGGCGAGCAGGGTGGTTTCACCCTGGCCGACCAGCGCGCCTTCGGTCACCTGGGCGCGGCCGATGCGCCCGGCGATGGGCGCGCGTACCTGGGCGTAACCCAGGTCCAGCTTGGCGGTTTCCACATTGGCCTGGGCCGAGCGTTTGTCGGCCTGGGCACTGCGCAAGGTGGCGCGGGCCACGTCGAAGTCCTGCTGGCTGACCGCATCGATCTTCACCAACGGCTCATAGCGCTTGACCGTGGCCTGGGCCTGGAACAGCTGCGCGTCGGCGCGGGCCAGCTCGCCCTCGGCGCGCGACAGCGCGGCCTTGAACGGCGCAGGATCGATCTGGAAGAGCAGGTCGCCGGCCTTGACGTCAGCACCTTCCTCGAAGGTGCGCTTGAGCACGATGCCGGCGACCCTGGCACGCACTTCGGCGACGCGTACCGGTTCGATGCGCCCGGGTAATTCGGCTACCACGGTGAAGGGTTCGGTTCTGATCGTGAGAACGTCCACTTCGCGAGGCGGTGCTTCGCCCCAACCTTGTTCGCCTTTGTCACAGCCGGCCAGGCCGATGATGATTGAAAGGGTGATCGCCGATACGACGTGTTGGGTGCGAATCCTTCTCATGCTTCACCTGGGGCGATGCCCAATCCAGTTAGTCCTCGAAAGGCGCGAATGGTCGTTTATAGATGCATGTGAGTCAATATTGTCTCATTTGCATTTTTTGTGACTAAATTTGGCAGTCCTTTTGAACATTAGGGGTTTTCCTGCACAATGACGCGCCGTGCCGATGAGCCCCGAGAAGAACCGATTGATGCAAAGACCTGTCGCTGAAGAAAAACTGCTCAAAGCACTGGCCGTCGCCATGGTCGAGCACCCGCGTGGCACCTTCAAGGAAATCGCTCAGGCGGCAGGCGTGAGCAAGGCAACCCTGAATCGTTTCTGTGGCACGCGCGACAACCTCATCGAAATGCTCTTCGACTACGGCTCCGAGGTGATGAACCAGGTCATCGCCGAGGCCGACCTGCAGCATGCGCCGGTGCCCGAGGCCTTGCAACGCCTGGTGGATGGGCATCTGGTCCACCGCGATCTGCTGGTTTTCCTGATGTTCCAGTGGCGCCCGGACTCCCTGCATGAATGCGGCGAAGAGGCGCGCTGGCTGCCGTACACCAACGCGCTGGATCAGTTCTTCCTGAAGGGGCAGCAGGAGGGCGCATTCCGCATCGACATCGGCGCGCCGGTACTGACCGAGCTGTTCGCTTCGCTGCTGTTCGGCCTGGTCGACGGCGAGCGCCGTGGACGGGTCGCGCGGGCGAGCATGGGCTCATCGCTGCAGACGTTCTTCATGCACGGGGCGGCGACCTGAAGGTAGTCGTCACACGCGGTGACGTCTGATGAGTGCGCCATGCCGGCGGGCTGGTAGTATGCGCCTCATGTTGTGGCCCTGAGCCGGATTACGCAGAGGGACGCTGCGCCTCGCGGAGAAACCAATCATGAACGTACAAGTGATCGAGCGTGACGGCGAACCGGAATACGCGGTGTTGCCGTGGGCCGATTATCAGGCGCTGCTCCAGGCGGCCGGCAAGCGCCCCGAGGCCGCGCCGACCCCGCAGGATGTCGATGCGCCGAAAGCGTTGAGCGAACTGAGCGCATTGCGCGAAGCCAAGGGCCTGAGCCGTGATGAACTGGCGCGGGCGGTGGGCATCAGCCCCCATTACCTGGGCATGATCGAGAGCGGCGAGCGTCAGCCAGATGCCGCTATTTTGCGTGCGCTGGCCTGGGTGCTGGGTATCTCGGGTTGGCAAGCATGAGCGTGCGCATCAGCCGCGTACACTGGGATGCGCTGCTGGCGGCCCTCGACGACGCCCGCAGGCAACGCCACCTGCTGACGTACCGTGCACTGATCGAGCGCCTGTCGCTGCCCGCGCCTGCCATGCAGACTCTCACCGCCGCGCTGGAACACCTGGCCGCACTGGATGCCCGCAGTGACCGCCCACTGCGCAGTGCTCTGGTGATCAGCCAGGGCGCCAGCCGCCTGCCGCGCACCGGGTTCTTCGAGTGCGTCACCCGCCTGGGCCGTTTCGACGGCGCCCCCGACGGCGTCGCGGCCGCCTCCTGGCATGCTTCGGAAGTGGCCCGGGTGTTCGAGTTCGATTACCCCGCCGAGGCCTGAGCAGGCCGCTCCTGCAGCGTATGGGTGTCGATCACGTGCAGGCTGTAACCAGGCACCGCCTTGGCCTGGCGTTTGGCTTCGGAAGCCAGGCCAGCCAGTTCGCTGGCATCCAGCAGCGGGCAGTGCTGCGGGTGCAGGTGCACCACGCCGAGCGACAGTGACAGCAGGGGAAACTCCTCGCGCTGGCCCTGGCGGTTGTGGCTGACGAAGCAACCGGCATCCAGGTGTTCTTCCAGGTAGAAGCGCCGGCACTGGCTCTGGAAATCTTCGAGCAGGTGGTTGAGGCGGGCGCGCCAGTCCTTGGAGCCGAACACCAGCAGGAAATCGTCGCCGCCGATATGGCCGACGAAATCCCGGCTGGGGTCGATGCGCTCGTTCAGGCAGTGCGCCAGGCAGAGCAGCACCTCGTCGCCCTTGGCGTATCCGTAGAGATCGTTGAAAGGTTTGAAGCTATCGATGTCGACGTAGCAGATCGCCGCTTCGCGGTTCTGCTGCAGCAGGCGCGCCAGGCATTGCTGAATTGGCACGTTGCCCGGCAGCAGGGTCAGTGGGTTGGCGTAGCGGGCCTGCTGGATCTTCATCTCGGTGATCAGCTTGAGCACGTCGATTACCCGCCCCAGGCCCTGGTAGCAGCCCTCGACGGTAATCACGAAGTCTTCTTCCATGCGCTGGCGGGCGCGGCTGGTCAGCAGGCGGCTGACCTGCTGCAGCGACTGGCTGATCTCCACGGCCAGGAAGTCGTTGCTCATCAGCCGGCTGATCGGCTTGCGCGCATACAGCTCGGTGGCGAAGGGTTTGAGCAGTACATCGGACAACGAATGACGGTGCACGATGCCCACCGGCCGCTGGGCTTCGTCCAGCACCGCCAGGGAGTTGAGGTTGGCCTGGGCTCGGAACGCCTCCAGTACCTCGGCGGTGGGTGTGGAAATCGACACCGCCTGCTGCTCGTTGAGCAGGGCAGTGAGATCGCTGCCTTCCTCGCCCAGCGGTGTGGGCGCCTGGCCCAAGGCGGGCAGCATCTTGCGGGCGTCGGTGGGCGGCGTTTCCTGGGGGCGGCAGAGCAGGTAACCCTGCAGCAAATCGACACCCATCTCGCAGAGCACGGCGAGCTCTTCTTCCAGTTCGATACCTTCGGCGATCACCTTGGCTCGCGAGGCCTTGGCCATCTGCAGGATGGAGCCGACGAATTCGCGCTTGACTGCATCGCGATGAATGCCGTCGATGAAGTGACGGTCGATTTTCACGTAGTCCGGGCGCAATTCCGACCACAGGCGCAGGCTGGAGTAGCCGGCGCCCAGGTCGTCGAGAGCGATGGAGAAGCCCATGTCGCGGTAGTGGTGCAGGGCGGTGTCGAGCAGGTAGAAGTCGTCGGTGGGCGATTGCTCGGTCAGCTCGATGACTACGCGGCTGGGGGCGATACCGTAGGTCTGCAGCAATTGTAGGGTGCGGCCAGGCTGGTGGTTGGCGTCGAGCAGCGAATCGGGGGAAACGTTGAGAAACAGCAGGCCATCGAGTTGCTGCTCGCTGAACCGGCGGCAGGCGCTCTTGCGGCAAGCCAGCTCCAGCTCGCTGAGCATGCCGGTCTGCCGCGCCGCGGCGAACAAAGTCAGCGGCGAGTGCAGCGGGCTGTTGGAGGGTCCACGGGTCAGCGCTTCGTAACCGAGGATGCGTCGCTCGGCGACCGACACGATTGGCTGGAACAGGCTATGCAGGTCGCCGTGGGCGAGGATCTGGCCCAGCGAGCTCAACTGTTCGGTGACGGTCATGGCGAATCTCTATGCAAATCGAAGAACGGGAGATGGCTATTAGCCATGATAGATGCGTCCCGTTAGATGCGCATGATTTGACTACAGAATGATGACCGATTGATGAAGTGGGTCGGGCGTCAACAAAAAACCAATGCTTTTCTGACACGGTCTGCGTTGTCCCGGCAATCCGGGAAGGCCATAAAAAAGGGCGTCTCGGTGGAGACGCCCTTCGGCTTACTTCGGGCCAGCAATCACTGCTTGGCCAGGCGGGTGTTGAGCTTCAGGTAGTCGATCAGGATGTGTCCGGTTTCTGTCAGGTAGGCGTCGTCTTCCGGCTTGGTCTTCTTGTCTTCCTCGGCCTGCGCCAGCACGTCGTCTTCGTCTTCCTTCTTCAGCTCCTTGAGCGGCTCCTCGCCCTTGGCAACGCGACGAGCATTCTCGATCGCCAACTGGCGCTTCTCGATATCGGCTTGCTGGGCACGGCGCTTGGCTTCGTTGAGGCTGACGGTCTTCTCGGCCATCAGTTCGCGGGACAGGGCCAGGCGCTCGCGGGCGAAGTTGAAGTCCGGGTTATCCGCAGTGCGGCTGTCGTAACGGTTCTTCAGTTCGGTGAGGAACGGCTTGATCGGATCCAGCTCGGGCTTGATCGCCGGGCGGATGCTGTCCCATGGCATGGCCTCGGGCAGCGCGCTTTCGCCGATTTCCTTGTTGTCCATCACGTCGGGGTAGGAAATATCCGGCACCACGCCGCGGTGCTGGGTGCTCTGCCCGGATACGCGGTAGAACTTGGCCAGGGTCAGCTTCAGCTCGCCGTGGTTGAGCGGCTGGATGGTCTGTACGGTGCCCTTGCCGAAGGTCTGGCCACCAAGGATCAGCGCACGGTGGTAGTCCTGCATGGCACCGGCGAAGATCTCCGAAGCCGAGGCGGACAGACGGTTGACCAGCACGGCCATTGGCCCTTTGTAGAAGGCACCCTCCTGCTCATCGGCCAGCACGTCCACGCGGCCATCGCTGTTGCGCACCAGCACGGTAGGGCCTTTGTCGATGAACAGGCCGGTCAGTTCGGTGGCTTCCTGCAACGAGCCGCCGCCGTTGTTACGCAGGTCGATGACGATGCCGTCTACCTTCTCGGCCTGCAGTTCGGTGATCAGTTTCTTGACGTCGCGCGTGGTGCTCTTGTAGTCGGGATCACCCGCACGGAAGGCCTTGAAGTCCAGGTAGAAGGCCGGGATTTCGATCACGCCCAGCTTGTAGGAGCGGCCGTCCTGATCGACCTTGAGCACCGATTTCTTGGCGGCCTGCTCTTCGAGCTTGACCGCTTCACGGGTAATGCTCACCACCCGGCTGGTCATGTCATTCGGTGCGTTGCTGGCCGGGATCACTTCCAGGCGCACGCGCGAGCCTTTCGGGCCGCGGATCAGCTTGACCACTTCATCGAGACGCCAGCCGATCACGTCGACGATTTCGCCGTCGCCCTGGCCAACCCCGACGATCTTGTCGGCAGGCGAGATCTGCTTACTTTTCTCGGCTGGGCCGGCCGGTACCAGGCGCACCACCTTGACGTGTTCGTTGTCGCTCTGCAGCACGGCGCCGATGCCCTCGAGGGACAGGCTCATGTTGATGTCGAAGTTTTCCGCGCTGTCCGGCGACAGGTAGTTGGTGTGCGGATCGTAGGTCATGGCGAAGGCGTTGATATATGCCTGGAACACGTCTTCGCTGCGGGTCTGCTGCAGGCGCGCCTGCTGTGCCTTGTAGCGTTTGGTGAGCAGTTCCTGGATCGCCTTGGGTTCCTTGCCAGCGAGTTTCAGGCGCAGCACTTCGTCTTTCAGGCGCTTGCGCCACAGGTCGTCGAGTTCGGCGACGTCCTTGGCCCACGGGGCTTTCTCGCGGTCGACCAGCAGGCTTTCGTCAACGGTGAAGTCGATCTTGTCGACGCCCTTGGCCAGCAGGCCCTGCACGTAGTTCAGGCGGTCCTGCTGACGTTCGAGCTGGCGCTTGTAGATCGCGAAGCCGGGTTCCAGATCACCCTTTTTCAGGAAATCGTCGAACTTGTCCTTCCAGCGGTCGAATTCGGCGATGTCGCCGGCGGTGAAGTAGCTGCGCGCCGGGTCGAGCATTTTCAGGTAACCCTGATAGATCTTTTCCGAACGGGCGTCGTCCAACGGAGGCTTGCTGTAGTGATGGCGCTGCAGCAATTCGACCACGTTGAGGCTGGCGATCACCTGATCACGATCGGGCTGCAGGTACTCCCAAGAATCGGCTTTGGTGGTTTTGGCGGCGAGGGGCAAGGCGCCCAGCCCGAGTACAAGGGTCAGGGTGGCACTGATAAAGGATCGCTTCATGCTGATTCGACGTGGGGACAGTTGATAACGCATATTAGGCCGTCTTTGAGGGCGCCAGGTTCCATTGGCGCAATGCAAAGGCCCGTCACTCAGCGACGGGCCAGGTTCAAATGCACTATGGAGGCACCGTGAAAGCATTGCAAGGCGTTGAAGGGCAGGTGGAATGGGTCGATCGTCCCGCACCTGCCTGTGATGTAGGGGAAGTACGCATTCGCGTGGCGGCAGCGGGCCTGAACCGCGCCGACCTGTTGCAACTGGCCGGCAACTACCCGCCGCCGCCGGGTGCCAGCGATACGCTGGGCCTGGAATGTGCGGGCATCGTCAGTGAAGTGGGCGCCGGGTGCGATGACTGGCAGGTGGGTGATCGCGTCTGCGCATTGCTGGCTGGCGGCGGCGTGGCCGAAGAAGTGGTGGTCGATGCGCGCCATGTGCTGCCGGTGCCAGAAGGCCTGTCGCTGCACGAGGCGGCGGCGCTGCCGGAGGTGTACGCCACCGCCTGGCTCAACCTGTTCCAGCTGGCCGGCCTGAAGCCCGGTGAGAAGGTGCTGTTACACGCAGGTGCCAGTGGTGTTGGCTCGGCGGCCATCCAGCTGTGCAAGGCCTTCGGCAGCACCTGCTGGGTGACCGTCGGTTCGCAGGATCGCCTGGCCTACTGCGAAAGCCTGGGGGCCAGTGGCGGGGCGATTCGTGACAAGGACGGCCTGAACGTGACGGATGATTTCGGCCCGTTCGAAGTCATCCTCGACCCGGTCGGTGCCAGTTATGCCGCGTTGAATCTCAAGCTGCTGGCCCGCGACGGCCGTTGGGTGAACATCGGCCTGATGGGCGGGCGCAAGGCCGAGATCGACATGGCCCAGGTGCTTGGCAAGCGCATCCAGCTGATCGGCTCGACGCTGCGCAACCGCGACGATCTGTTCAAGGCCGAACTGCTGCGCGACCTGCGCCAGCACGTGTGGCCGCTGTTCAGCGAGGGGCGCCTCAAGCCGCAGCTGGCGCGCACCTTTGCGATTGCCGAGGCTCATGAGGCCTATTCGACCCTGGAAGGCAACCAGGTCAACGGCAAGCTGGTGCTGGTCATCGATGAAAGCCTGAGCTGACGTGCCGGCGGCCGTTCCCGGTTGAAGGGCGACGGCCGCCTCAGCGCTTCGCTTTGCGCTGGTCGAATGCGTCTCGGGCGCGCTCGATGGTGTCGAGATTATCCTGCGCCCAAATCCACACCCCGCAAGACGCCTCGCCTAGGTTCAGGCCCAGATCGGTCAGGCGATATTCCACCCGCGGTGGTACCTCGGCGTGCACCGTCCTGATCACCAGGCCTTCGCGCTCCATGTCGCGCAGTGTCTGCGTGAGCATCTTCTGACTGATACCGCCCACCTGTCGTTGCAGTTGCACAAAGCGCGTCTCGCCGTGCTCGGCGAGCACGTCGAGGATGATCATCGTCCATTTGTCAGCTACCCGGGCGATCACGCCGTTGACCAGTTCGGCCACGCGAGGCTCCAGCGGGGCAGTGGCTCTCAACTGCTCGCGCGTTTCTCGATGACGTTTTTCATCCGTGGACATGGCTTCACCATTCGATAGTTACCCTCAGGTGTGTATAGCACTTTCGGGTGCCTACTTTCGGCAGGTAAGTGGTCGTCATAAGCTGGCGTCGAATATCGAACCGACCATTCGTAAAAGGGACATGTTGGCTCGACCTTTTCGCATCCAGCGTGCTCCAACAGTTGGGATGCCAGATCGTCGCGAGTCACATGGCGCTCGTGCGTACCGAGCAACCAACCGAGAGGCATGACCATGAAAGCATCGGGTAATACTCTGTTGATCACCGGCGGTGGTTCTGGCATCGGCCGCGAGCTGGCGCTGCGTTTTCATGCGCTGGGCAATACCGTGATCGTCACCGGCCGTCATCTGGACACTCTGCAGGAAACCATCGCCGGGCGAGAAGGCATGCATGCCATGACCCTGGACGTGGCAGATGCAGAAGCGATTCGCGATTTTGCCAGGGAGATCACCAAGCGCTTCGCGAATCTCAATGGCGTGATCAACAACGCGGGCATCATGCACATCGACGATGTCGGTACCGAGTCGGACCTGGCCGACGCCGAGGCTCAGGTCATCACCAACCTCCTGGGCCCCATCCGCCTGAACAACGCGCTGGTCGAACACCTGAAACGCCAGGATGCGGGCGTCATCGTCAATGTTTCCTCGGGGCTGGCATTCGTGCCTCGGGCCGATGCGGCGGTGTACAGCGCCACCAAGGCGGCGATTCACATTTACAGTCAGTCGCTCCGGCATCAATTGGCGGGCAAGGTTCGGGTCATCGAACTGGCGCCGCCGGCAGTGCAGACCGAGCTTACGCCCGGACAGGCCACCCGTGAGGGATACATGCCGCTGGAGGCGTTCGTAGATGAAGTGATGGCGCTGTTCGCGAAGCAGCCGGTGGCGGACGAAATCATCGTCGAGCGTGCCCGCTTCCAGCGGCTGGCCGAGCGTGAAGGGCGGTCCGACGAGGCATTCCAGCGCATCAACGGTGGCGCCTGAGCCCGGCCAGGTCAGTAGCGGATTTCCCCGGCGCTTACCCGGCAAGCGCTGCTTTTTGTGGGCTGCAGCCCACCTGCCCGATGGGCGTGACCCTTTTGGCTGTGGCACACTTGGCCGCCTGTGAGCGCGGACAACGATACGGTCGACCACCTGCCGCGTCCTGGTGCCGCAGGCGGTCAGCCCGGCAATGGCCACAACAACAAGGGGAAGCAGCGTGCATAACGTCGTCATCAGCGGTACCGGCCTGTTTACGCCGGCCAACAGCATTTCCAACGACGAGTTGGTGGCGTCCTTCAATGCCTACGTGCAGCAATTCAACAGCGACAACGCCGACGCCATCGAGCGTGGCGAGGTCGAGGCGCTGAGCGAGTCGAACAGCGCCTTCATCGAAAAGGCTTCGGGCATCAAGAGCCGTTTCGTGATCGACAAGCAGGGCATTCTCGATCCGCAGCGTATGGTGCCTTTCATCCCTGAACGCAATAACGAGCAGTGGGGCATTCTCTGCGAGATGTCGGTGGCGGCGGCCAAAGAGGCGCTGGCTCGGGCCGGCAAGAGCGCTGCGGACATCGACGGCGTGATCGTCGCCTGCTCCAACCTGCAGCGCGCCTATCCTGCCGTAGCCATCGAAGTGCAAGCGGCGCTGGGCATTCAGGGCTTCGGCTTCGACATGAACGTGGCGTGCTCCTCGGCAACCTTCGGCATCCAGGCCGCGGCCAACAGCATTCAGCTCGGCCAGGCGCGGGCGATCCTGATGGTCAACCCGGAGATCTGCACCGGGCACCTGAATTTCCGCGACCGTGACAGCCACTTCATCTTTGGCGATGCGGCCACCGCAGTGGTGCTCGAGCGCGCCGACTTGGCCACCTCGGGCCATCAATTCGAGGTGGTCGGCACCAAGCTGCTGACCCAGTTCTCCAATAACATCCGCAACAACTTCGGTTTTCTCAATCGTGCCGCTGAAGACGGCGTTCAGACCTCCCGCGACAAGCTGTTCGTGCAGGAAGGGCGCAAGGTGTTCAAGGAAGTCTGCCCGATGGTCGCTGAGCTGATCGCCGCTCACCTGCAGGAAAACGGCCTGAATGTGGCGGACGTGAAACGCTTCTGGCTGCACCAGGCCAACCTCAACATGAACCAGCTGATTGCCCGCAAGCTCTTGGGGCGCGACCCGGAGGCCGACGAGGCACCGGTGATTCTCGATACCTACGCCAACACCAGTTCTGCCGGTTCGGTGATTGCCCTGCACAAGAATCAGGATGATCTGCCGTCAGGCTCGCTGGGCGTGCTGAGCTCCTTCGGTGCCGGTTATTCGATCGGTAGCGTGATTCTGCGCAAGCGCTGAGCGCATGAAGGCGGCATGCAAGGTGCCGCCTGCTTCACGTCCGCAACCCCTCTAGTACGCACTATGCAGCGGGTTCAGCTACTCGGCTGAGCGCTTCGCTGTCAAGCTTTATATTCAAAGCGACTAAAAAGTTCCCCTGTCACCAAATATTTATATATCAGCAACTGCGCTGAAATAAGTCGCCGCGAAGATTCCCCCAGCACGAACGAGCCCAAGGCTCGGGTGTTTTTCAGCACTTAAGTTCAATTAGGGGAATTCTCGATGATCCGTAAGCACTTCGCCGGTTTCGCAGCCAGCGCCCTGGCTCTGGCCGTTTCCGCCCAGGCTTTCGCCGGCACCGTCACCACCGACGGCGCTGACATCGTGGTCAAAACCAAGGGCGGCCTCGAGGTCGCTACCACCGACAAGGCATTCGGTTTCAAGATCGGTGGTCGTCTGCAGGCTGACTACAGCTCGTTCGACGGTATCTACACCCGTAACGGCGACAGCGCCGACGCGGCCTACTTCCGCCGTGCTTTCCTGGAATTTTCCGGTGTCGCCTTTACCGATTGGGCCTACACCCTGAACTACGACTTCTCGCACAACTCCGGTAGCTCGGACGACGGCTACTTCGACGAGGCGTCCATCGCCTACAACGGCTTCAAGCCGGTTTCCATCAAGGTCGGTCGCTTCGATCCCGAGTTCGGTCTGGAGAAGGCCACCAGCTCCAAGTGGGTAACTGCCCAGGAGCGTAACGCTTTCTACGACGTGATCGACTGGGCCAACGGCCACCAGAACGGCATGGGTATCCAGGCCTCCAGCACCATCGGTGATTCGGTCTACCTGTCCGGTGGTCTGTTCGCCAAGGACAACAACGACACCGATGGCGACAGCAACAAACAAGTCAACCTGCGCGGTGTATTCGCACCCCTGCACGACGCCGGCAACGTGCTGCACCTGGGCTTCAACGCCGCTCGCCGCGATGTATCCGACTCGGTGATCGATACACGCTTCCGTAGCCGCCTGGGCATGCGTGGCGTGGAAACCACCGGTGGTAACGACGCCGGCACCAACGGCAACCGCGTTGTATTCGCGGGCGCCAACAACACCGTCGCTGGCTCCTACGACGACGATACCGCCCTGGGTCTGGAGGCTGCCTGGGCAATGGGCCCGCTGTCGATCCAGGGTGAGTACATGAAGCGCAAGCTGAAATCTGACTCCTCTGCCTTCCAGGACATCAAAGCGGACGGTTATTACGTGCAGGCCGCCTACACCCTGACCGGCGAATCCCGTGGCTACAAGCTGGGCAAGTTCGACGCCATCAAGCCTGAGAACAAGCAGATCGGTGCGTGGGAAGTGTTCTATCGCTATGACAGCATCAATGTCGAAGACGACAACCTGGTGACCGCTTCCGCTACCCGTGATGTCGGTGACCTGGAAGCCAAAGTGCACAACCTGGGCGTCAACTGGTACGTGAACGAAGCGGTGAAAATCAGCGGCGTGTACGTCAGGGCCAATACCGAGAACGTTTACAACGCTTCTACCACAGGCGTCCGTACTGGCGACGACAGCGGCGACGGTTTCGTCTTCCGCGCCCAATACGCGTTCTAAGCAACACCTTTCAAACGTGGTGCTCCCTTGAACCCCGCTTCGGCGGGGTTTTTTATTGGCCGCCTGCTTGGCGATATAGTGTGCGCTGAATGCCCGCGGATATAACCGATGCCCGTTTACAGCCTGCACTCCCTCAAGGATCTCGCCGCCACTACCTGGGACGGCCTGCTCAGCGAACCCCAGCCATTCTTGCGCCACGCTTTTCTATCTACGCTCGAAGACAGCGGCAGCGTAGGTGGGCGTAGCGGCTGGCAGGCTGCCCATCAGGTACTGCTCGACGCCGATGGCCAGCCACTGGCGGCGTTGCCGGCCTATGTGAAGTACCACTCCCAGGGCGAGTACGTATTCGATCACGGCTGGGCCGATGCCTGTCGTCGTGCTGGAGTCGGCTATTACCCTAAACTCCTGGGCGCCATTCCCTTTTCTCCGGTGACGGGCCAGCGCCTGCTGGGCGCGCCCGAAGCGGCCGGGCAACTGCTCGATGGCATCACCGCGAGTCTCGAAGCGCAGGGGCTTTCTAGCCTGCACGTGAATTTCACCGATGCGGCGGGCGATGCGGTGATGCAGGGGCGTGACGGCTGGTTGCAGCGCCTGGGCTGCCAGTTCCACTGGCACAACCGCGGCTACCGGGACTTTCAGGATTTCCTCGATACCTTGAGTTCACGCAAGCGCAAGCAAATGCGCAAGGAGCGCGAGCAGGTGGCCGGGCAGGGCATCGCCTTCGACTGGCGTGAAGGACACCAGTTGAGCGAGGCGGAGTGGGATTTCGTTTATCACTGCTACGCCAACACCTACCATGTTCGCGGACAGCGGCCCTATCTGACCCGCGACTTCTTCAGCCTGCTGGCCGAGCGCATGCCCGAGGCGATTCGCGTGGTGTTGGCCTGCCGCGGTACGCAGCCAGTGGCCATGGCCTTCAGCCTGCAGGGCGGCGGCAGCCTGTATGGACGCTATTGGGGTTGCCTGGCCGAGTTCGACCGGCTGCACTTCGAAACCTGTTTCTACCAGGGCATGGAGCAGGCGATCACGCTCGGGCTGAAGCGTTTCGATGCGGGGGCTCAGGGTGAGCACAAGCTGATTCGTGGTTTCGAGCCAACCATCACCCATTCATGGCACTACCTGGTGCATGACGGGCTGCGCGATGCGGTGGCGGGCTTTCTCCAGGAGGAGCGGGTGGGGGTTCTGTCCTATGCCGAGCAGGCGCGGGAGCTATTGCCTTATCGGCAGGCCTGAACGATAGCGCTGCGCGCTGCAGTTGCCCGCAGCGCGGCACGCACCGGGTCAACCATCGTAACGGCCGCCCCACTCGAGAAAGCGCATCTTGTGGGTTTCGCCCTGGCTGTCGGTGTAGACCATGATCACCGGCACCACGCCTCGCTTGTCGGAAACGTCGGTGCGGTACAGCACTTTCTGTACGTCGACCTTCATGCCGTAGTGGTATTCCTCGGTCGGCAGGCCGGCACCGGGCTTGGCCTGGATGTCAGCGGCGAACACGGCCGGAGCGAGACTGGAAAGCAGAGCGGTGACAGCGGTTGCAACTTTCATGGTGGAGTCCTCGATGTTCGATTGCCGGCAACCGGATCGACCTATTCGATTTGGTTGCCTGGTGGACTCATATGACCAGCAAAGGCGAAGCGGCGGAAATTGATGGTCTCGTTAGTAGATATCATGGAAAATGATATTGTTAGCAAGCTAACTAGTTGCTCGGTCGCAGGCCGCTGAGCCTACCCGTGTCGGCGTCAATCGACGCCGACGAAACCACCAGTCTGATGCTGCCAGAGGCGCGCATACAGGCCGCCGCGCTCGATCAGCTCGGCGTGGGTGCCGGTCTCGATGATCCGGCCCCTGTCGATCACCACCAGGCGATCCATACGCGCGATGGTCGACAGGCGATGGGCAATGGCAATCACCGTCTTGCCGTCCATGAGGTCGTCGAGGCTTTCCTGAATCGCCGCCTCGACTTCCGAATCCAGCGCCGAGGTGGCTTCGTCGAGCACCAGGATCGGCGCGTCCTTGAGCAAGACGCGAGCGATGGCGATGCGCTGGCGCTGGCCGCCGGAGAGCTTGACGCCGCGCTCGCCGACCTGGGCATCGAAGCCGGTGCCGCCCTGGCCATCGTCCAGCGTGGCGATGAAACCCTCGGCGCGGGCCTTGCGGGCCGCGGCCCAAAGTTGTTCGTCGTTGGCCTCGGGGCGGCCATAGCGCAGGTTGTCACGGATCGAGCGGTGCAGCAGGGAAGTATCCTGGGTAACCACGCCGATATTGGCACGCAGGGTTTCCTGGCTGACCTCGGCGATGTTCTGGCCGTCGACGAGGATGCGTCCGCTCTCCAGGTCGTAGAGGCGCAGCAGCAGGTTGACCAGGGTCGACTTGCCCGCGCCGGACGGGCCGACCAGGCCGATTTTCTCGCCCGGACGGATATCCAGGGCCAGGCCGCTGATCACGCCGCCCTTCTTGCCGTAATGAAAGTGCACGTCGTCGAAGCGCACGCCGCCTTGTTGCACCTGCAGCGGTTTGGCGTCCTCGCGGTCGAGCACGTGGCGCGGCTGGACGATGGTCTGCATACCGTCCTGCACGGTGCCGACGTTCTCGAAAATGCCGTTGACCACCCACATGATCCATTCGGCCATGTTGTTGATGCGGATCACCAGACCCAGCGCCAGGGCGATGGCGCCGGTGCTGATCAGCGACTCGCTCCACAGCCACAGGGCCAGGGCGCCGGTACCGACGATCAGCAGACCGTTCATGCAGGTGATCAGGAAGTCCAGGCTGGTGATGGTGCGCGACTGCAGGCGGAACTTGTCGAGCAGTTCCTGCATGGCCTCGCGGGCGTAGCTTTCCTCTTCTCGGGAATGGGCGAACAGCTTGAGCGTGGCGACGTTGCTGTAGCCGTCGACCACCCGGCCCATGACCTTGGAGCGCGCCGCCGAAGCAGCTGCCGAACGCTCCTTGATGCGCGGCACGAAGTACCAGAGCGCGGCGCTGTAGCCGATGATCCACAGCGTCAATGGCACGATCAAACGCAGGTCGGCGGCGGCGAACAGGTAAAGCGCGCTGCCGGCGTAGACCACCACGTGCCACAGCGCGTCGATCACCTGCATGGCCGAATCGCGTAGCGACGGGCCGGTCTGCATCACGCGCTGGGCGATGCGCCCGGCGAAATCGTTCTGGAAGAAATTCAGGCTCTGCTTGAGTACATAGCGGTGGTTCTGCCAGCGGATCAGGTTGGTCAGCCCCGGGTTGATCGCCTGGTGGGTGAGCAGGTTGTGCAGGCCGAACACCAGCGGCCTGATGATCAGGGCCACCAGCGCCATCCACAGCAGCTCGCCCTGGTGTTCGGCGAAGAAGGTGCGGGCGTCGGCGGTGCTCTGGGCCATGTCGATCAACTGGCCGAGGAAGCTGAATAACGCCACTTCGATCACAGCGGCGAAAAAGCCGATCACCAGGACGGCGAGCATCAGCGGCCAAACCTGTTTCAGGTAATGGGCGTAGAAACGCAGCATGCCGCTGGGCGGCGCCACATCAGGGCTGGGCTTGAAGACGTCGATCAGGCTTTCGAAGCGGCGAAACAACATGAGGTGCAGTCTGCTCTGGCGAGTGATGGGGGCGAGTCAAGGAGGCTGCCGAGGGGCAGAAGCGCAGGGCGCTGAGGTAGACCCACGCGCTCAAGCGCGCAGGTTACCGGGGGAGGGTAGCAGTATCAGAGGCGCTTGGCGTCGAGAATCACCACCGGATCGACCGGAACGTTCTGCTGGCCGGCGCGATTGGCGGTGCGCACCTGAGCGATGCGGTCGACCACCTCCATGCCGCGGGTCACCTTGCCGAACACCGCGTAGCCGAAGTCGCGCGAGCCGTGGTCGAGAAAGGCATTATCGGCGTGGTTGATGAAGAACTGGCTGGTGGCCGAATCGCGTACCTGGGTACGGGCCATGGCCAGGGTGCCGCGCACGTTGTGCAGGCCGTTGTCGGCTTCGTTCTTGATTGGCGCCTTGGTCTGCTTCTGACGCATGCTCTCGTCAAAGCCCCCGCCCTGGACCATGAAGCCTGGAATCACTCGGTGAAACACGGTGCCTTTGTAGAAGCCGCTGTCCACGTAGGCGAGGAAGTTCTGGGTGCTGATCGGCGCTTTCTGCTCGTCGAGCTGCACCTCGATCTCGCCCAGGCTGGTGGTCAGCAGAACGGTGGGGTTTTCTGCGGCCATCAGGTGGGCGGTGAACAGCAGCGAGCAGGCGGTGAGGGCGAGTTTCTTCAGCATTGGGTCTAATCCTTGGATGAGGTGGCGGCAGTGTTTTCGACTTCCCGCACAAAGGCAAGCAAGCTGCGGTTGAAGTGTTCAGGCTGGTCGAGCGGTGTGGCATGGCGTGAGTCTCTGATCACCAGCAGGCGGGCGTCGGGCAGTTCGTCGACATAAGCCTGCTTGAGCGCGATGGGCGTGTAGTCGCGGTCGGCGCTGATCACCAGGGTAGGACAGGTGATCAGCGCCAGACGTTCACGTACGCCCCAGCCGATGATGGCGTCGAGGCTGGCCAGGTACGCGCGTTTGTCGTTGCGAGGCCAACGCTCTTCGACCTTGCGGCGCAGTTCGGCCTGTTCCGGTTTTGGAAACAGCAGTCGTGCCAGGGCCCTGGCGGTAGCGTCCAGACTCAGCACCCGGGCCAGCGTCCAGCGCTTGGCGATCTGCAGGTAGTCGCTGGGTTTTTTCGCTTTAACCTCAGGAGCACTGTTGACGACGGTCAGGCTGCGCAGCAACTGTGGATGATCGACCCCCAGCTGGAAGCCGATCATGCCGCCCATGGAAATGCCGACCAGGTGCACCGGAGCTAGCTGCAGATGGTCGATCAGCGCCGCAGCGTCGTCTGCGAAGTCGGCGATGCGGTAGCGCTGGCGCGGTTTGTCGGAGCGGCCGTGGCCGCGTACGTCCAGGGCGATCACCCGGTAATGAGCAGCTAGGGCAGGAATTTGCAGCTCCCAATCCAGAGCGCTGGAGCCCAGGCCGTGGATCAGCAGTACCGGTGTGCCCTGGCCATGCTCTTCATAGAAAAGCCGGCAGCCGCGATGCGTGAAGTAGGCCATTGGATTCAGTCTTGCGAAGCAGGTGCGCCGAACGCGGCGTTGAGCGGCGCGGCATCGAAACGCTGGATAAGGTCGGTAAGGATCTGTGTGGCCGGGCCCAGGGCCTTGTCCTTGCTGGCGTAGAGAAAGAACACTGGCTTGCGGCTGCCGCCCTTGTCCAGCGGCAGGGGCTTGAGCAGACCATCCTTGAGTTCGCGTTCGATCATGTGGCGTGGCAGCCAGGCGAACCCCAGCCCACTGCCGACGAAGGTCGCCGCAGTGGCCAGACTGCCCACCGTCCAGCGCTGCTCGGCACCCAGCCAGCCGACGTCGCGGGGCTGGTGGCGTCCGGAGTCGCGAATCACCACCTGCATCTGGGTTTCCAGATCCTGAAAATTGATTTCGCGTTCCAGGCGATGCAGGGAGTGATCGGGATGGGCCACGGCGATGAATTCCACCGGGCTCATTTCCGAGCCGAGAAAACCGGGGATGTTGTAGGCGCTGATCGCGAGATCGGCGACGCCTTCCTTGAGCACTTCCTCGACGCCGGACAGCACTTCTTCGCGCAGGCGCACCCGGCAGCCGCGGCTTTGTGGCATGAAAGCGGTCAGCGCTCGCACCAGGCGCGCGCTGGGGTAGGCGGCGTCGACCACCAGGCGCACCTCGGCCTCCCAACCCTGTTCCATGTGGTGCGCCAGGTCTTCGAGCTGGCTGGCCTGCTTGACCAGTTGCCGGGAGCGGCGCAGCAGCACGTCACCGGCTTCGGTGAGCACCGCCTTGCGGCCATCGATGCGCAGCAGCGGCACACCCAATTGCTCCTGCATGCGCGCCACCGTATAGCTGACCGACGATTGCGAGCGATGCAGCACCTCGGCCGCCTGGGCGAAGCCGCCGTGATCGACCACGGCCTGCAAGGTTCGCCATTGATCGAGGGTTACGCGTGGAGCCTTCATTTGATCTCCTTCACCAGCGGCTGTGCATGGACAGGCTGTGGTTCTAAACTGGGGGCTGACCTTGGAGGCTGGCCATGAAAAAACTTTGTTGCGCGCTGATCGCCTGCTTGCCACTGGCGGTGCAGGCTTATCCCATCGAACTGGAAAAACAGTTCAATGGCGCCGAGATATCGGCCAGCACCCAGGAAATCGATCACAACATGGCCGCCGTGCGGGTGCAGAACTATGGTCAGCAGGCCGCTTCCTGCAAGGCGGTATTTCGCAATGGCCCCGAGGCGCCACGTACCCGCAGCGTGAACCTGGCGGCCGGGCAGAGCGGCAATCTCACGGTGAAATTCGCCCGTAGCATCATTCGCCTGCGGGTTCAGCTCAACTGCGAGCCTCAATAACTTACCCAGCCTATGAGCAGGCGTGGAACAAATCAACTTCATCGATAGTTAGAGGCGGATAATTACGCTTTTTCATCGGATACCAGCTTACTACCCTCGCGACCATCGTTTAACTGCCTTCGATGGAGCGAGCTCATGGCCCAGTTACTGGTGATCGACAGCAGCATACGGCAGCAGGATTCGGTGTCGCGGCAGCTCACCGAGCGCTTCGTGGCCTGCTGGCGCGAGCGCCATGCCGCCGACCGCATCTGTCGACGGGATCTGGCTGCCGAACCGCCTCCCCATCTGGACGGCGCCTTGCTTGGCGCCTGGACAGGCCCCGCCGCGCAGCACGGCAAGGCCGAGCGTGATGCCCTGCAGCGTGCCAATGCACTGACCGACGAGCTGCTGGCCGCCGATGTGCTGGTGCTGGCGGTGCCGATGTACAACTTCAGCATTCCCGGCACGCTAAAGGCCTGGTTCGACCATGTGCTGCGCGCCGGCGTGACCTTTCGTTATGGCGAGAATGGCCCCCAGGGCCTGCTGCACGGCAAGCGTGCCTTCGTGCTATGCACGCGCGGCGGTATCTACGCTGGCGGCAATCAGGATTTCCAGGAGCCCTATCTTCGCCAGTTGCTGGCCTTCGTCGGCATTCATGACGTCACCGTCATCCTTGCCGAAGGTCTCAACCTGGGCGAAGCGTTCATGGCGCGTGGCATCCAGGCTGCCCAGCAGCGGATTGCCGAACTCGTCTGATCGTCATCGCGCCATGCCTGGTTTTCAGGGCAGGTCGCTGCCGCGGATTGTCTGCCGGACGGCGAACCGTTATGGTGCGCCGCCCGTTCACGCAGCGACGCTCGCCTATCTGCGCGCGCCGTCGCCGCCGCAACTGCGCGGCTGCCTGATAGGCTGAACCGTTAGGGCGACTTTCCTATTCCTCGAGGTGCGCGATGACGCTTTCCGGACCCGGCGTGCTGTTCTCTGTCAGCGCCTCGATCCTGTTCGCCCTGATTCCCGGCTACGTGCAAATGCTCACGCCGCTGGATGGTTTCCAGGTGTTCGCCCAGCGCGTGCTCTGGTCGATCCCGGCGGTGCTGTTGCTGCTCACCCTGCTGCGTCAGTGGCCGTTGTTGCTCGGCGCGCTGCAGCGCCTGCGTCGCGAGCCGTTGCTGCTGGCGGCGCTGCCAGTCGCCGCGGCGCTGATCGGCCTGCAGTGGTTCCTGTTCGTGTGGGCACCGCTGACCGGGCACATGCTCGATGTTTCCCTGGGCTATTTCCTGCTGCCGCTGGCCATGGTGCTGGCCGGCCGGGTGTTCTACGGCGAACGCCTGCGTCCGCTGCAGCGGCTCGCCGTAGCCTGCGCCTTTGCCGGGGTGCTGCACGAGCTGTGGCAATCCCAGGCGTTTTCCTGGGTCACGCTGGTCACCGCCCTGGGCTATCCGCCATATTTCATGCTGCGTCGCTGGATGCGCCTGGATGCTTTGCCGGGCCTGGTGTTGGAGATGCTGGTAATGGCGCCCCTGGCCATCTGGCTGATTCTCTACTGGGCGCCGGCGGGCATGTTTGCCGAGCATCCGCGCCTGTGGTGGCTGGTGCCGGGCATGGCGCTGCTGGGCACCATCGCCCTGGCGGCGATGATGGCCTCGTCGCGCCTGCTGCCACTGGGCCTGTTCGGCATTCTCAGCTATGTGGAGCCAGTGCTGCTGTTCACTGTCAGCCTGCTGTTCTTGGGCGAGCAATTCGATCCGGACCAATTCCTGACGTACCTGCCGATCTGGGTGGCGGTGGTGCTGGTGGGCTGGGACAGCGGGCGCCTGCTGATCAAGCAGCGGCGCATGCAGACGGCCGCCTGAGGCGACGGTTGGTCAGCGTCGCCCTTCGAGCGCCATGCGCACTGCCAGGGTCGCCAGCACGGTGCCCATCAGCCAGCGTTGCACGCTTTGCCACCTCGGCCTGGCGATGAAGAACGCCGCGATGGAGCCTGCTGTAAAGACGATCAGCGCATTGACGCTCACGCTGATGAAAATCTGCGTGAAGCCCAGCACCAGCGACTGTGCCAGTACGCTGCCGTGTTCGGGTGGGGCTATGAATTGTGGCAGCAGTGACAGGTACATGACCGCGATCTTGGGATTGAGCAGGTTGGTCAGCAATCCCATCGTGAACAGTTTGCGCGGGCTGTCTTTTGCCAGGTCGCGTAGCTGGAATGGCGAGCGTCCGCCGGGCCTGACCGTCTGCCAGGCCAGATAGAGCAGGTACGCCGCGCCGCCAATCCTCACCGCATCGTAGGCATAGGGAACGGTCAGCAGCAGAGCGGTGATACCCAGCGCCGCGCACAACATGTAGAAGACGAAGCCGAGCGCCACGCCGCCCAGGCAAACCAGCCCGGCCACCGGCCCCTGACAGATCGACCGTGAGACCAGATAAACCATGTTGGGGCCTGGCGTCAGCACCATGCCGAGGGAAATCAGCGCGTAGGCCAGCAGGTTGGACAGTTCGGGCATGAGCGCCTCCTGGAGTCTCATTCGCGGCCGCGAGCGCGGCCCGCTCCTGCGGGTGCAGAAGGTAAGGCGCATGTTAGGGCGTTGAGGACCGCGCGGTTAGTGACAGATCGCCGAGCAAAACGCCATACACCGCCGCGTCTGCGCTGTTCAAGCAGGTACCGGCCGATGGCGTGGTGCCGTGCAGAGATCGCTGGTTTTTCGCAAAGGCTACTGGGCGGCGAGCTTTTCAAGCGGTTGCGCAGAGAAAGCGTTCGGCCCCGAGGCACGAACGCGGTAACCTATGCGGCTGATTTAGCATTTGCATCGAGGTTGCCCCGTGTTTGCCCAATTTGCCCTGCATGAACGCCTGCTCAAAGCCGTCGCCGAGCTCAACTTCACCGAGCCGACCCCGGTGCAGGCCGCTGCGATCCCCCCGGCGCTGGAGGGCAAGGACCTGCGGGTGATCGCCCAGACCGGTAGCGGCAAGACCGCCGCCTTCGTACTGCCCATGCTCAACCGCCTGCTTGGCGACGGCAGCTCCAAGGCGCGGGTCAGCGTGCGTGCGCTGATCCTGCTGCCGACCCGCGAGCTGGCCCAGCAGACGCTCAAGGAAGTCGAGCGCTTCGCCCAGTACACCTTCATCAAGGCCGGGCTGATCACCGGCGGCGAAGACTTCAAGGTGCAAGCCGCCATGCTGCGCAAGATCGATATCGTCATCGGCACGCCGGGGCGCCTGATCGAGCACGCCAATGCCGGCAACCTGCTGTTCGAAGACGTCGAGGTGCTGGTGCTCGATGAGGCCGACCGCATGCTCGACATGGGCTTTGCCGAAGACGTGCAGCGCCTGGCCGAACTGTGCGACCGCGAGCATCAGACCCTGCTGTTCTCCGCTACCGGCGGTGGCGCCGGCCTGCGCGAAGTGGTCGCCAAAGTGCTGCGCGAGCCCACGCACCTGCAGCTCAACCGCGTCAGCGAACTGGCCGAGGGCACCCGCCAGCAGATCATCACCGCCGACCACAACTATCACAAGGAACAGCTGGTCGAGTGGTTGCTGAGCAACGAGACCTACGACAAGGCGATCATCTTCACCAATACCCGCGCCCAGGCCGACCGCCTGTACGGCAAGCTGGTGGCCAAGGAATTCAAGACCTTCGTGCTGCACGGCGAGAAGGATCAGAAGGATCGCAAACTGGCCATCGACCGCCTGCGTCAGGGCGCCGTCAAGGTGCTGGTCGCCACCGACGTGGCGGCTCGCGGCCTGGATGTCGAGGGCCTGGATCTGGTGATCAACTTCGACATGCCGCGCTCCGGTGACGAATACGTGCACCGCGTCGGGCGTACCGGTCGAGCTGGCGCCGAAGGCCTGGCCATCTCGCTGATCACCCACAACGACTGGAACCTGATGTCGAGCATCGAGCGCTATCTCAAGCAGCGTTTCGAGAAACGTACCGTCAAGGAGCTCAAGGGCAGCTACCAGGGACCGAAGAACCTCAAGGCGTCCGGCAAGGCCGCTGGCACCAAGAAGAAAAAGGTCGACCCGAAAACCGGCAAGAAGATCGCCAAGAAACCCGCGGCGAAAACCCCGGCCAAGCGCAACACGGTGAACAAGCCGAAGAACGATGCAGGACTGGTCAGCCAGGACGGCCTGGCGCCGCTCAAGCGCAAGGCGCCGTCGACCGACGCCTGATGATTGCTTCGGTCACCGGCAGCTATTGCCGGTGACCCTCACTGCACCTGTTCCTCGACCTCACCGCCGATCTCTTCGAGCTCCTGCAGACGCTGGTCGTAAGCATCGCAATCGGTGGCGTGCTGGCCGCTGCTTTCGGGCTGCGCCTGCTTGAGCTCCTGACGCAGCACCGCGGCCCGCTGTGGGTCGCGCTGGGTAATTTCTTCGATCTTGGCCGCCAGCTCCTGGGCCTTGGCGGTCGCTTCGTCGGCCGTACAAGCCTGCGCCTGGCCCATGCCGTAACAGGCCGTTGAAAAACTACCTACGTCGCCATTGCTGCGTTAAAAACAGCCTAAAAATGCTCATTTACAGCAAGTAAACTGCGCTTTTTCGGCTGTTTTTGCCTTGCACTGGCTTCCTCGCCTACATTTTTCAACGGCCTGTAAAAGGTCAGGCCGCAAAGCGGCGCGATGTGCTTGATCATGCTCGAATCCTCACACTTTGCAGGGTCATGTCCGAGCGGTTGAGTGCCTGCCAGCGCTGAAGGTTCAGGGCTTCGGTCTACTGCTTGTTGTTCAGGCTGCGCACGGTCAAATCCAGGGCCTTCTGCATGTCCAGCCGGGCGGAGCGGCCGATGTCCTTGTCGTTGAGATCGAAGCCGCGTTCCGATGGCAGGATCGGCGCGGTGAGGTCATCGGCGTCGGTGGGCTCGAAGTCGAATTCTTCGCCGATGGTCATGGCGCTGCGGCGCAGCAGCATGCGCAGCTGATCGGGATGCAGATCGGGGTTGATCGACATCAGCGAAGCCACCACGCCGGCCACCAGCGGCGTGGCATAGGAGGTGCCGCAATGCACGCTGCCCTGCTGGTTCTCTTCAGCCGTGGAGGCGCGTACGCAGGCGGCGGCGGTGATGTCCACGCGGGTGTCGACGTTCGACGAGCTGCGCCGTTTCACGTACGCCGGGTCGTCTACGGCGACATCCTTGCGGTCGCTGCGCTGGTGGCCGCCAACCACGAACAGTTGCTCGGTGACGAACGAGGAGGGCAGACGATAGTCATCGGCACCGGAAAACGAGGCGCCGTTGCCGGCCGAGTTGATCACCACCACATCCGGATGCTCGCGGCGCAGCCACAGGAAGAATTCCTCCAGCAGCTCTTCATAGCCGCTCATGGCCACGCCCGAGCGAACCAGCGAGTCGATCTCGTCGCCGTGAATGTTCTTCGCGCCGATACGGTGGATGCCCCAGCTCCAGTTCAGCACCCGCACGCCGTCCTCGACCAGGTTGACCGAGGCTGCGATGTTGGCGGTGATGCCGGCATCCGAGTTGCGGTCGACGATCACCTCGAAGCCCGGGCCGGCGCCATCCAGGCCACGCAGAAAGCCGGTGTTGCCACCGTCGTCCCAGCGTGCCGCCAGGATGCCCGCCACGGTGGAGCCGTGGCCGTCCGGCTTGTCGGCGTCGCGGCTGTACAGGCGAGTGTGAGGCGTGTTGCCCTGACGCTCGGCGGCGCCCAGGTAGTCCTTGAAATCCGGCGCGTCGAAGTCGACGTTGCGCTCGATCAGGCCGATGCGCACCGGCTTGGTGGCGATGGGCGAGCGTTTGGACGGAATGCGCCGCTGGTAGTAGTTGACCGCGTCGACGAAACGGTTGGCCGCCCATTCCTCCTCGCCCAACTGCTCCTCGTTGCTGGCGCCAGCGGACGCTTCCTGCTCCTCGGCGGAGGATTCCTCGATCACCACGGCGTCCACGCTCAGCTCGCTGCCCAGGCGCAGCACCATGGCGTCACGCTGGATCAGATCCTTGGCCGGCAGGCGCAACTGGTAAGTGTTGAGCGGCGCGATGGCGCCGACCACTCCGGCGCCATATTTGCTGGCCAGCGCCTTGGCGGTATCCAGGCCGTGGGCATCTTCCTCGATGACCACGCTGACCAGATCGACATAGGTGTTGAGGCCGTCCATGTTCTTTGCCACCTCACCTGGCTTGGCTGCCAGCACGTGGCTGCCGGCCATCGACAGCCACACCGGGTTGCTCACCTCGTCGCCCTGTTTCAGCCATAGCGGGCCGCTCTTGTAGCCCTTGCTGTCGAGGGTGATGCGCAGCCCGTCCTCACGTTTCACGGCGCTGGCCGGCAGCGGCTTGCCATCGAGCAGCACCTGCAGCTCGCCGTCGGCCAGTCCGCGTGCGGTCAGGCAGAAGGTCTGGCGCTGGGTATCGAGCACGTCTTCGCAGCGATACAGGTGCTTGAGCCGCAACGGCTCGGCCGCCAGTGCCGATGGCGCGATGCTTGCCACGAGCAGAGCGCTGAGAACGGGGCGCAGCAGGGGCCGGCTGAGCATGGCGAAATCCTTTGTGCAGGGGGGATGCGCCTCAGACTGGCGGCGCAGGCCTTGGTTCAGGCTGCGTTCGGCAGATAGCCCGAACCTTGTTCGCGGCGCTGGCGTCACACCTTCACAGGCGCTTGTGGCGCCGAAGAGAAGGGAGACGAGGCTATGACGACTCATCAGCACACCCACAACTGGGATCTTGTCGAGCGCATGCTCCACGCGGTGCAGAACGGTGCGGGCCAGCCGTTCGTGCCACGCCGCTGCGCCGAGGAATTGGCCGACGCCTTGCAGCAGGCCGGCAAACCGGTCGACAACGTCGACTCATTGAAAGCGCAGGCCGACGACTACGAGGCCACGCTGCTCAAGGGCGGCTACATCGAGCCGCGCCCCGAGGAGGAAGGTGGCAATGGCGAGAACTTCGTCCTCACCCCGCGCGGTGCTCAGTTGTTGAGCATGATCGACAGCACCTTCCCCGGTGAGGAACACCCGCGCGAGGTGCTCGACCGCCACGGCCTGGCAGCGCTGAACCCCGAGGTGTTCGACGGGCTGGCGCCACGGGCGACGCTGGTCTGATACCCACCTGCGCCCTGGCCGCGTAAACTGTGCGCTGATGACCTGGCTCGCCAGGCCACGGGTACGGTCGGCGCGGCGAGGGCGGTTGTGCAATGAAATGGTGGGCAATCGGACTGCTGCTGTTGGCGATCGACGTCACGGCCGACGAGCTGAGGATCGGCTTCGGTACGCACAAGCCACCCTATATCTTCGAAGGCGAGCAGCGCGGCATCGAGTACGACATCGTGGTCGCTGCGGCCCGTGCCGCGGGCATCACCGTCGTGCCTTCCTATGCGCCGATGGAGCGCCTGCACCGTGCATTCAGCCGTGGCGAGCTCGACGGCATCGCCACCACGCGTCTGCAGGGCGGTGTGACGAGCTTCTATTCTCAGCCCTATATTCGCTACGACAACGTGGCAGTCGCCCTGACTTCGCGCGGTTACCGAATCGAGCACATCGCTGACCTGGGCAAGCACTCGGTGCGCGCCTTCCAGCGCGCGCGAGTGCTGTTGGGCGAGGAGTTCCAGCGCATGGCCGAGGCCAACCCGCGTTATCACGAAGAGGCCCAGCAGATCGCCCGCAACCGCTTTTTGTACAGCGGCCGTGTGGAGGTGGTGATCGCCGATCGGCGGATCCTGCGCTATTTCAACCGTGAGGTTTACCGCCAGGTGGACGTCAGCCAGCCGATCAGCGAATACCCGTTGTTCCCTCCCACGCCCTATCAGCTGGGGTTGCGTGACCAGTCGATGCGCGATCGCTTCGATCAGGGGCTGGCCGACATCATCGCCAGTGGCGAGTACGCCCAGATCGAGCGCCGCTACGCCATGTACTGAACCGACTCTTCATTGGGTCGTTTCTTCTGACTCGTCTTCGAGGGTGGCGGCCAGCATCTCGGTCTCGATCGGGCGCGTCTCGACGCTGAAATCGGCGATTTCGATGGAGCCCTTGCCTTCGCCCATCAGGTGAAAGGAGAACGCCTTGCGGGTGTCCAGATTGTCGAAGGTGAAGCTCAGCTCCACTGGCTGGCCCTTTTTCAGCCGCGGTATCTCCGGGACGTTGATCAGCACGTCACGGTCGAATTCCTTGGTCTTCAGGCGCAGCGTGGCGCCGGCTTCGCTCATGTTCAGCGCGTTGATCTTCAGGGTCACGCGGGTCTGGGTGCCCTTGGGCAGCTCCAGATACTGGGCGCCGATCAGGTTGTCGGCCCAGTCGTCCCCGGGCGTGGCACGCAGGCGAATGCGCTCGTTGCTGGCGAACTGCAGCAGTTGGTTGCCCTGGCCATCGCTGAGCGAACGATCCAGCAGCTCGGCACGCAGGCTCACCTGGCGTGCCGGCTTGCCACTGACGCGGCCCAGGTACTCGGCCTGCTCGGCAATGAATCCCGGGCTGGCATAGCGCCGGCAGACCTGCTGGAAGTTGCACTCGGTCAGCGTGCCCTGGCCATCGTGCTCGCGCAGCAAGCCGTTGGTATAGGAAATGATCTGGCGGCCGTGGCTGTAATCGCGCAGCATCGAGCGCCCGGCGATGTTCTCCGGCAGCGGCAGGGCCAGGTAGTCGAGCACCGAGGCGGTCAGGTCGATGTGCCCGTACACGCCACTCTTGAGCGACGGCAGTTGCGCCTGCTCGGGCGCCAGCATCAGGTTGAAACCCCAGGCTGACGCCAGGCGCACGTTCTCGATGCCGTGGGATTCGTCCGAGGTCACCACTACCAGGGTGTCGTCGAGCACGCCGCGTTTTTGCAGGGCATCGAGGAAATCGCCAATGGCGTCGTCCAGGTAGGCAATGGCCGCCTGCTTGGCGCTGGCGTGGCGGGCGAGGTAGTCGTCCGGCGCGGAGTAGGGCTGGTGGGTGCCGACGGTCAGCAGGGTCAGCATCCATGGCGTCTTCTGCGTGCGCAGGCCGTCGACGTAGCTCAGCGCGCCTTCGAAATAAGCCTTGTCGTCCATGCCCCAGGCGAAGTCGAGGTAGGGCGTGTTGCGGAACCAGTCGCGGCCCAGGGTCTTGTCGAAGCCCATGCGCGGCATGATCTGGTCCTTGGCCATGAAGCGCAGCCCGGCGCCCTGCAGGAAATGCGTGCTGAAACCGTTGTCGCGCAATTGCGCCGGCAGGCACTGGGCCGCGCGCTGGGCGTTGCCCAGCAGCTCGATGCCCTTGGGAGTGCCCGAGGCCAGTTTGTCGTAGTCGCCACAGAGCATGGCGTACAGCCCGCGAATGGTCTGGTGGGCATGCAGCACGTAGTCGCTGGTGAGCATGCCGCGCTCGGCCCAGGCGCTCAGGCGCGGCATCAAGTCATCCTGGTAACTGCTGCCGATGGCCCGTCGGCTGGCATCGAGATAGGCACCGGGAATGCCTTCCAGGGTGATGATCAGCACGTTGCGGGCGCGGCCTGGTTCGGCCAGCAGCGGCGTGCCGTCCATGTCCAGGCGGGTGAGGCCGGTGATGTCCGGTGGGCTGTTGGGCTGGCCACGAGTCATCCAGTCCTCGACGCCCAGCTGGGCGACGCTGATGCCTTCGGCTAGCCATTTGTGCGGCAGGTTGAACTGCACCCACTGGTCCGCTTCGCTGGGGCTGCGGTACTGGTAGGCGGCATGGGCAGTGAGCAGCGCCATTGGTGCCAGCAGCCAGACCGCCGACGGCTTGCGCACGCGCACACGGAAGGCGAGCAGGATGAGGAACGCCAGCGCGGCGGCGATGGAGGCGCCTGCCAGCCAGGGGTGAGTGAGGCCACCGCCCTGGGTCGAGTGGCTGAGAAACTGTGTGTCGGTCAGGTAATGCAGGTCGGCCGGCTCGGGCATGCGGCCCACCGCGCTGACCAGCTCGATGGTGCCCAGGTTGAGCACCACCCAGATCAACGCCAGTGGAAGGCCCAGCAGCAGGCGGCGACGCAGCGCCAGCCATAACAGCAGGCTGCCAATGGCCAGATCGGAGAGGTAGCCGAACGGATGGGACCAGCCCAGCGCGTAACGGCTGAGCAGCGGCAATGCAATAAACAGGACAACCAACACCAGCAGGATGCTGGCCGGCCGCTGCAGCCAGGGGCTGAGAGAACGCACGTATCTTCCTTAAACGATGATCGACAGACGATGGCTTTCAGCGTGCTTCACGGCTTGGGCGAAGGGCTGAGCGCTGATAAAGCGACTGACATCATTTTGAAACATGCGTGTGCTCATCGCTAGCGACAAGCGCCGAAGACGCGAAATAAGTCGTTCAAATCATTGCCCGGACGGGCGAGGGGGAGGGACTAGTACCTAGGCTGCCGACCTGGCGCCCGGTATCGGGCGCTGCAGGTCGATACAGACGAAATTACTTCTTGGAAATGGTGATGTGGCGGCTGGCAGGGCCATTGGTCTGGCCGCTGACGCCCTTGGCGATCTCTTGGATCTTGCCGCCGGACTTGAGGAACGCCGCTACCTGAGCGTCGATCGATTCACTGGTTTCCACCGCGGGAGCGGGTTTGGCTTTGCTGTGGGATGCTTTGACGCGCATGACGGTCATATTGCCTACTCGAGTCATCAAGATGGCCGCCCATTGTATCACCGCTGAGCGCTCAGCTGTTCATTCGATGACCAGTGGGCAAACGGCTGGTTGCCGGTCGGGCTTCGCGGCGACGACTCGGGTACACTGCCGGCCTGAAAACGAGGGTAGGTACCATGGCTGTTATCGGACGTATGAATTCCTTGCAGGTCGTCAAGCACACCGACTTCGGTCTGTATCTGGACGGCGGCGCGGACGGCGAGATTCTCTTGCCCAAACGCTATATTCCCAAGGACACGCCGAGCGATGTGGACGACTGGCTCAACGTGTTCGTCTATCTGGACAGCGAAGACAAACTGATCGCCACCACCGACAAGCCCAAGGTGCAGGTCGGCGAGTTCGCCAGCCTCAAGGTCGTCGACATCAACCGAGTCGGCCTGTTTCTCGACTGGGGCCTGCCCAAGGACCTGCTGCTGCCGCATTCGGAAGAAAAGCGCCCATTGCAAATCGGCGATTACTGCGTGGTGCACGTATTCGTCGACAAGCGCAGCCGCCGCATCACCGCCACCGCGCGCCTTGACCGCTACCTGGACAAGGTGCCGGCGACCTACCAGGCCGGCGACGAAGTCGACCTGCTGGTGGTCGAGCCGACCGACATGGGTTTCAAGGCGATCATCAACGGCAAGCACTGGGGCCTGATCCACAAGAACGAGGTGATCGGTTTCATGCGTGGTGGCATCCGCCAGCCGGGTTTCATCAAGGAAATGCGCAGCGACGGCAAGATCAGCCTCAGCCTGCAGCCAGTCGGCCAGCAAGTGGCTGACAGCCTTGGCGAACAGATTCTCCAGCGCCTGCGTGACAGCGGCGGCATGCTGGAGTTGAGCGACAAGAGCTCGCCAGAACGCATCAGCGCGATGTTCCGGGTCAGCAAGGGCAACTTCAAGAAAGCCATCGGCGGCCTCTACAAGCAGGGCCTGATCCGCATCCATGACGAGCGCATCGAACTGGTGAAGTAACCACGCGACGGGCAGGCGCCACAAAAAGCACTTGAGCGACACGCGGCGCTTGCCAATAATGCGAGCCCCGCCGGTGTAGCTCAGTCGGTAGAGCAGCGCACTCGTAACGCGAAGGTCGTAGGTTCGATTCCTGTCTCCGGCACCATCTCAATATGTGAAGTCAGTGCCCCGGAAGCCGCCAATTGGCGGTTTTTTATTGTGTCGATGCATCTGACGATCAAGCTTGCCAGTGCATTTTGTATTCGAGAAGCATTGGCAATTGAGAGTGGCTGCAGATAGCGCTAAGCTCGCGCTCTCTCTTTCACGCTGATGCTTCCCTGTGATCACGCAAAAGCCATCATCGCTTCTGGCCTGCTTCATTTCCGAGCGCAAGCGCCTGGTTCATTACCTGACCGGCCGCACCGGCTGTGCGGCCACGGCCGAAGACATCCTGCAGGACGCCTGGCTCAAGCTCGACCGCTCCGAGAACCGCGGGCCGGTGGGCAATCCCCTGGCGTATCTGCAGCGCATAGCGCGCAATCTGGCCATCGACAATGCCCGCGCGCACTCGCGTCGGCGGCTCGATACCGTCGAAGTCGAGGCCTTGTTGGCATTTCCCGACGAGGCCCCGAATGCCGAGCAGAAAGTCAGCGATGCCCAGCAGCTGGAGTGTCTGGCGCAGATCGTCGAGGAGCTTCCAGCACGCTGCCGTGATCTGTTTCTGGCCGCGCGCATCGAAGGCACGCCGCACAAGCAGCTGGCCGAGCGTTTCGGGGTCAGCGTGCGCACCGTCGAACTGGAGGTCGCCCGGGCGCTGGATCATTGCAGCGAGCGCTTGCGGCAGATCAGCGGCGAGGCGGGGGGATAGCATGGTGCTGGTGTACAGTACCGCCTCTGCCGCCGATGCCTGCCTGTGATGACTCAACCTGCCGCACCCGAACCGTCCGACATGACCCTGAGCCAGCAGGCCAACGCCTGGGTGGCGAGGCTGACCTCCGGGCACGCCACCGTGGAAGACGCCGCGGCCCTGCGCCAGTGGTGCGCGCAAAGCGAAGCGCACGCTGCGGCCTATCGCGAGGCGACGCGCCTGTGGCGTCAGGCCGGCAGCTTGGCAACGCCACGGCGTTTCAAGCCGCGCCGCAGGTTGTTCGCGGCCAGCGCCGTAGCGGCCTGCCTGGCGCTGGCCGTGGTGGGCGGCACCTTGCTCGGCGTAGTGCCTGATGGTCGCGCGCTGCTGGCCGACCATCACACCCAGCGCGCCGAGCACAAGATCATCGATCTGGCCGATGGCAGTCAGGCGGAGCTGGACGCCGAAACACGCTTGAGCGTTGATTTCAGTGCGGCGCAGCGGCGTCTCGATCTGGCCGATGGCGCGGCGCTCTTTAATGTTCAGCACGATACCGCGCGGCCATTCGTGGTGCATGCCGCGGACATGACGGTGACCGCTGTCGGCACCGTGTTCGAGGTGCGCCACCTGGCCGCTGGCATCAGCGTGACCTGTACCGAAGGCGTGGTCGAGGTGCGCCAGGGCGATGGCACCCGGCAGCGAATCAAGGCCGGCGAGCAGGTGGTCTACAGCGCGGCGGGTGCCAGCCCGCTGCAGCGCATCGACAGCACCAGGGAACTGGCCTGGCGCGAGGGCGTGATGGTGTTTCGCAACCGGCCGCTGCAGGAGCTGGTGCACGAACTCAATCGCTATCACCAGGGACGTATCGTGATCGCCAGCGAGAAGGTTGCGCAGATGCCGGTCAGTGGCGTGTTCCACCTCAATCGCGCCGACGAGGCGCTGCGCCATATCGAGCAGGCCCTGCAGCTCAGTGCCATGCGCCTGCCGGCGGGCGTTGTGGTGCTGCGCTGAACTATTTTGCAGATTCCTTTGCGGGTCGCTTCTCCGAGCAGCGTCATTGAGGTAAGAGCGCCATCTAGCGCGCTTATCTGACGACGCTTCGGGGTATGTAATGGGGAAGATGCGCAATCCACGCTGCAAGAAAACGACTGCTGGTACCCGCCACATGCTGGCCTGTTCGCTGCTGCTGGCCATCGCCGGCCTGCCGGCCCAGCCGCTGCTGGCTGCGGATGCGGCCGCCGATTCGGCACGCGAGCAACAACGGCTGCGTTTCGACATTCCCCCGCAACCTCTGGATGAAGCGCTGGCCAGCTATGGCATCAGCAGTGGCGTGCAGGTGCTTTACGGGGCGTCGCTGACCGGCGGCCTGCAGTCCAGCGCGGTGCAGGGCGAGATGACTCGCCAGCAGGCGCTGGCGCAACTCTTGTCGGGAACCGGCCTGAGCTATCGTTTCACTGCCGAACGCAGCGCCACGCTGAGCGCCGAGTCCACCCCCGCGCCTGCGTTAGGCAGCCTGGAATTGTCGCCATTGATGGTCAGCGGCGAGAAGATCGGTCGCACCCTGGAGCAGACCATGACCAGCGTCGCGGTCAATACCGATGACGACCTGCGCGAACATGCCGACAAGGACTTGGGTGACGTGTTCGCCCGCACGCCTGGCGTCTACACCCAGGCCGGCAACGAGAACTGGGGCATTCGCGGCGTACCGGTTTCCGGGTTCGACGATCAGGGCCCGGCCACCCTCAACGGTGCAGTATCGGTATTCGTCGACGGCGCTCAGCAGCCCAATCGCGCCCTGACCCTCGGGCCTGTCCCGTTGTGGGACGTGGAGCAGGTGGAAGTGCTGATGGGCCCGCAGTCCACCACCCAGGGCCGTAACTCCCTGGCTGGGGCAGTGGTGGTGCAGACCCGTAACCCGACGTTCGAGCCGGACCTGCGCGCGCAGACCCGTGTCGGCAATCATGGCGAGCGGGGCGCGGCGGTTGCCGTCGGTGGCGCCCTGGTCGACCAGGTGGTGGCGGGGCGCCTGGCCGTCGATTACCAGGACGGCGATGGTTACATCGACAACATCACCACCGGCGGCAACGCCAACCCGCAGCGAGCCAGTACTGTGCGCGGCAAGCTGCTGGTACTGCCCAGCGACGGCCTGGACGTGCTGCTCAGCTATTCGCGCGGCGAGAACCGCCAGGGCGAAAACTCCAGCCTGCGTCAGGGCGACCGCGTGCGTTACTACAAGGTCGCTTCCAACACCCAGGCGTACGACGACCTCGAGCAGGACACCGGCAGCGCCAAGATCGACTATCGCCTGGACGACTTCTGGACCTTGACCAGCCAGACCGCGCTGACCCGCGCAGACTACCGGGCACTGCTGGATTTCGACCAGGGCGCCACGGCCAATCGGGAAGCGCATCGCCGCCAGGACACAAGACTGTTCAGCGAGGAATTGCGCCTGGGCTACGAAGGGGAGGATGTGCGCGGTTTCGTAGGCGCCTATTACGGTCGTACTACCAATGATTACCATGATCGGTTAACCAACAACGGTACGCTGCTGGGCACCGTAATGGGTGATACTCGGATTGATAACCGCGCACTGTTCGGCGAGCTGAACTGGACCTTCGCGCCAAAATGGACGCTGATCACCGGATTGCGCTATGACCGCGAGCGCAACCGGACCGACGTGCAGCAGGACGACTTCTCTACGCCCGGCAAGGTCTCCAATACGTTCAGCGCGCTGTTGCCCAAGCTTGGCCTGGATTACCAGTTCGCCGATAGCCAGTACCTGGGCGTTACCGTGCAGAAGGGCTACCGCGGCGGTGGCGTGAACGTCAGGGCAGGTGGCGGACATGTCGCCTATGATCCGGAATACACCACCAACTACGAGCTCTCCTATCGTGGCGCCTGGCGCGAGGAAAGCGTACGCTTGCGTGTCAACCTCTTCTATACGGACTGGAAGGATCAGCAGGTCAGCGTGCTTGACGACGACGGGAACTTCTTCCAGGTCTATAACGCAGCCAACAGCACCATCAAGGGGCTTGAAGTTTTCCTCGAACAGGACCTGACCAGCCAGTTGAACATCAACGCCGGTCTGGCTTATACCGATGGACGATACGGTGACTTCGTGACCGGCGACGGCGAAGACATGGGTGGAAAACCATTCCTTTATGCGCCCCGCTACAAGGCCTCGACCGGCGCGCGCTACCGCTTCGCCAATGGCCTGATGGTGGGCGCAGACTTGGTGTATCAGGAAGGTGCGCCGAGTCAGTACGAGTTCGGTGCCGACGGCAAGGTCACCCGCACCCATGTGGCCGATCACTACGTACTGATGAACCTCAATGCCGGATACGCGCTGACCGAGCAACTGCTGCTATCGGGCTACGTGAAGAACCTATTCGACAAGCACTACATCACCAACAACCGCAACGACGAGATCATCGACGTCGGTGCGCCGCGCAGCTTCGGGCTGGTGCTCGACTACAAGCTGTAGGGCGCCGCCATGCCTGATCGGCCCGAACCTTCGGGACCATCAGGCTACTTCGCTGCCGAGCAGTAGGCGCAATTCGTTCATCAAGAAGGCCGGCCCCTGGTACAGCGCCTTGGAGGAGAGGGTATGGGTGCGTTCATCGACCCGTACCAGCAGTTGCGGCACGCCCTGAATGCCGAAACGGTTCATCAGTGCCTGGGTGGTCTGGATGCGTTCGTCGGTCTGCCGCGCAAGCGCTTCGCAAGAAGCCAGTTGCCGAGCCAGCACCACGCTGTCGATTTGGTGGCCGATCCTGATGAGGAATTGGGCCGTCAAGCGCGCCACCACCTGGGTGTTGGACGTGTTTTCACCTTGCAGGTACCTGGCCAGTTGCAGGTGTCTGAGTAGACGTGGCTCGAGGGTGGCGTCGATCTGTTGAGCTGCCGTCAGGGCGCGGTTGATAGGGGACGAGTCGAATGCGGTGTCGGTATCGGCCAGCACCTTGTCACGGTAGGCGATGCTGAAGACCTCCCGGGTTGCCGCTTCTATGCGTTGGTCATTGCTCCAGGCGTGGGCCGCCCAGGCGGTCGACAGGGTGCGGGCGCCAGCGCCGGAGAATAACCCGCTCGGCAGCATGTTCAGTTGCCCTGGCCAGCGATCGGCCAAAGTCGCGAGGATTTGTGAGCTGGCATAGCACCAGCCGCACAGTGGATCGAAAATGTACAAAAGATTGAACGATGTCATGAGCTGTCCTCGATAAGGAAGATCGCGGCACCATACTGCTTCGATGGGCTAGGAAATAGGCAGGTCGGGTTGCAACTGTGTTGCGCAGGCCGTGCAGATCGGTAAGCGGGTAGGCGGCAATCTTCACATCAGGTGGCGAACCAGGGCGGCTACCAGTATGCCCGCGGCAATGGCGGCAAGCGGCTTTTTGACCAGCAGCATGACGACGGCAGTGCTCAGCAGCGCCAGCCTGGCGCCTGCATCGCCTTCGAGCGCCAGTGGCGCGAGAATCGCCACCAGCACCGAGCCGGACATGGCGCTGATGAACTGCTGGGTTCTCAGGTTGATCGGCACGAAGGACATCACGAACACGCCACCCCAACGGGTGGCCAGGGTGACCACGGCCATGACGACCACCACGATCAGGGCGCCGGATCCGGCTGTTTCGAGCATCATGGCTGTTTCTCCATCCATAGTGCGCCCAGGGCACCGCCGGCCAGGGCACCGACCACCACGTGGCTGTTGCTGGGCAGGTACCAGTAGGCCAGCAGCGATGCGACGGCGGCGACCGCCCAGATGATCAGGATGCGCAGATTCTTCTGCCCGCCGACCACCATGGCCAGCAGGAAGCAGCCCATCACCATGTCGAGGCCGAAGCTCACCGGGTCGTCGATGGCGCTACCGAAATAGATGCCCAGCCAGGTGCCGACCAACCAGGCCAGCCACAGCGCCAGGCCGCCCCCGAGCAGCAGGCCGAGGCCGGGCTTGCCGGCACCGAATGCCTGCATCGACATGGCCCAGTTGGCGTCGGACGCCACCAGCATCACGCCATAGCGCTTGGCCGGCGGCAGGCTGCTGAGCCAGGGATACAGCGTGGCGCCCATCAGCAGATGGCGGGCATTGATGGCGAAGACCGTCAGCGCCAGCGGCACCAGCGGAATGTGCGTGCCCCACAGATCCAGCGCGGCGAACTGCGAGGCACCGGCGAATACCAGGGCGCTCATGACCAGGCTGGTTTCACTGCTCAGCCCGGTTTGCGTGGCGGCGAGCCCGAATGCCAGGCCGAACAGCACCACGAAGGCCGAAATCGGCAGAAATTGCCGAAAGCCATCCCAGGTCAGTGCGAGGTCGAGTGCTTGTAAAGGGCGTTGCTCTTGGGCGGACATGGGGTTCCTGATGGTCGTGATCAAGCGGCGCCGCTGGGTGCTTCGGCGCGGCGAAGGAAATCGGAATCGGCCGTTTGGCTGGCCGATTCCATAGGGCGGCTATCAGCCCTTCAACGGCGGTGTACGCGGCGGAATCTGCCGTTTGCTACCGGTCGACTCGTAGGCCGAGGCCAGGTGCAGCAGCGCGTTATCGTCATAGGCGCGGCCGGCGAAGGTCAGGCCGACCGGCATGCCGATATCGGCCATCACGCCCATGGGCACGGTCACGGTCGGCACGCCGAGGTGGCGAATGGCGAGGTTGCCGTTGGCGACCCAGATGCCGTTGCTCCAGGCGATGTCGGCGGACTGCAGGTTCACGTCGGCATCGGCCGGGCCCACGTCGGCAACGGTGGGGAACAGCACGGCGTCCAGCCTGAGCGCGTCCATCCACTGTTCGAGGTCGAGCTGGCGGGTCTTTTCCAGGCCGCGCAGGCCGTCCGGCACGCTGGCGATTTCGTCCCAGGCCTTGAGGCCGCGCTGGGCCATGCGCACGTACTCGTCCATGCCGGCGGCCAGGTCGTCTTCACGGTTGGGCAGGGTACCGGGGTCATGGGGGAAGATCTGCGGGCCGTCGACGTCGGCCAACTGATTGAGCTTCGGATCACCGTTGGCGCGCAGGAAGTCATCGAAGGCCCAGCCCGACAGTTCCCACAGCTCGTCATGCAGGAACTGGCGGGACACCAGGCCGCGGTTGAACACCGTCGGCGCGCCAGGGCGATCGCCCTCGCAGTTGGAGACCAGCGGGAAATCCACCTCGACCACCGTGGCACCGGCCTTTTCCAGGGCGGCGCGAGCCTGCTCCCACAGCGCGATCACCGAGGCCCGAGTATGGATGCGCTGGCCGGTCGGGCCGCCAATGCCGGGCTTTTCGCTGGTGCCGGCCAATTCGTCCTTGTTGATGTACATACGCGGCACGCCCAGGCGTTTGCCTTTCAGGGCTTGGGGGCTGGCGGCCAAGTCCAGGTAGGACGCCGGGCGTACCTCGCTGGCCTTGGGAATCGGCACCCAGGTCTGCAGGCGCCACAGATCGCCGCGGGCATCGGCGTCGTCGGCGACCACCACGTCCAGCACTTCGAACAGGTCGGCCATGCGGCGGGCAAAAGGCACCACCACGTCCATGGTCGGAGTCAGCGGCCAGTTGCCGCGCACCGAGATCACCCCGCGCGATGGCGTGTAGGCGCACAGGCCGTTGTTCGACGCCGGGCCGCGGCCGCTCGACCAGGTTTCCTCGGCCAGGCCGAAGGCAGAGAAGCTCGCGGCGGTCGCGGTGCCGGCTCCGTTGGAGGAGCCGGAGGCGAACGGTGCGGTGAGGTAGTTGGCGTTGTAGGGACTTTCGGCGCGGCCATAGACGCCGCGCTGCATGCCGCCATTGGCCATCGGCGGCATATTGGTCTTGCCCAGGCAGATGGCGCCGGCCGCACGCAGGCGCTCGATGGTGAAGGCGTCGCGCTGGGCGACCAGATCCTTGAAGGCCGGGCTGCCCGAGGCGGCGGTCAGGCCCTTGACCAGGTAGCTGTCCTTGGCGGTGTAAGGAATTCCATCCAACGGGCTCAGGGTTTCGCCACACGCGCGACGGGCATCGGAGGCCTCGGCCTCTGTCAGGGCATCGGGGTTATGCACCACCACGGCGTTGAGTCGGGTGGCCGTATCGGCGCCGTCGTAGGCATCGATCCGCGCGAGGTAGGCCCTGACCAGTTCGACCGCAGTGACGCGGCCAGCCTCGAGCGCGGCGCGCAGCTCGGCGATGGAGACTTCGGTTACCTCGAACATGCTGTCACCCCTGATGGCTCATGGGCCGGCGACGTTCTTTGCGCGCCTGATGCCCGGTGCAATGGCGGCTCGCATGGAGCCGGTCGACCGTCGATTCTAGTGCCAGCCGTGCAGAAGGGGCAGCCCCAGGCGTTCAATTTTTTGCACAGGCCTGATGTTGTACAGTGGCGTCTGAATTCCAGTGAGGTGCCGCAATGCCCGATTCGATGAAGCCCGTGAGCCTGGACAAGGCCTATCGACTGCTCAGCCATGGCCCGACGGTGCTGGTATCGGCTCGTCATGACGGGGTCGACGGGGTGATGGCCGCCGCCTGGGCCTGTGCCCTGGATTTCGATCCCCCCAAGCTGACCGTGGTGCTCGACAAGATCACCGCTACCCGTGTGCTGATCGAGCGCAGCGGGCAGTTCGTCATCCAGGTACCCACCGCCGCGCAACTGGAACTGACCTATCAGGTCGGCTCGCGCAGCCTCAATGATGAACCGGGCAAGCTGGCCGACAGTGGCGTCGAGCTGCTTTCCATGGGGGATCTGGATCTGCCGTTCGTGGCCGGTTGCTCGGCGTGGATGGCCTGCCGCCTGATCGACGAGCCTCATAACCAGCAGGCGTACGACCTGTTCATCGGCGAAGTCACCGCGGCATGGGCCGACGACCGGGTATTTCGCGATGGGCGCTGGCATTTCGAGGACGCCGATCCGGCCTGGCGCAGCCTTCACCATGTCGCCGGCGGTCACTTTTATGGCATCGGCGAGGCGCTGACCCGCAAATGATCCGCGTCTGGCGTTGTCCCAGATAGACATGCATCGAGGGCGCGTTCGCGCCCCTTACGGAGTTCGCCATGAAAGCATCGATCAGTCTTGCTCTGGCGCTGACCATCATGGCCGGCGCTTGTGCCGCGTCTGCCGATGAGCGTGCGCCGCAGACCATTCGCGTGATCCCCAAGGCGTATGTCAGCCCCGGAGCGAGCGGCAGCGTCGACACTTACGAGCGCCAGGAGCGCTACAACCTCTACGGTGGCCAGCGTATTCCCCAGGGCATCGACTCCAGTCGCTATGAAAGCGGCCAGCGCAGCTCCACCTTCGAAACCCGCGGCGGTATCCGTCAGAGCATCGAGTATCCCAACGGTTACGAGGTGCAGCGCTATCCGGGGCAGGGCACCCAGCGGTACGAGCAGCGTCGATAGGCCGCATTAGACTTTGGTCTAAAAAGCCGAGTGCTTCGACTAAGGTCGTCTGTCGCAAGTCGAATGCTGACATACAGTTATCCGTACCAGCATCCTGCTGTGGAGGATAACAATAAAATGAACGACAGCATCTACCGGCGGATCGAGCAAAATCCGCGCTTTCAGGAGCTAGTAGCCAAGCGCGAGCGATTCGCCTGGATACTCTCTGCCATCATGCTCGGCATCTATGTCGGCTTCATTCTGCTCATCGCCTTCGTGCCTGGCCTGCTCGGAACCCGCATCAGTGCGGATTCGCCGATCACCTGGGGCATTCCCATCGGCGTCGGCGTGATCCTGTCGGCCTTCGTGCTGACGGGTATCTACGTGCGCCGCGCCAACAGCGAATTCGACAACCTGAACCAGGCCATCCTGGACGAGGTGGGCAAATGATCGGCCGTATCCTTAGCGCCCTGGCCCTGATGGCCATGGCACCGGCCCTGTGGGCCGACGCGCTGACCGGTGACGTGCAGCGTCAGGCGGTCAACACACCTGCCATCGTGATGTTCCTGGCCTTCGTCGGTGGCACCCTTTGCATCACCTACTGGGCTTCGAAGCGCAGCAAGTCGACATCCGACTTCTATACCGCAGGGGGCGGTATCACTGGCTTCCAGAACGGCCTGGCAATCGCCGGTGACTACATGTCGGCGGCATCTTTCCTGGGTATTTCCGCCCTGGTGTTCACCTCAGGCTACGACGGCCTGATCTACTCGATCGGCTTCCTGGTCGGCTGGCCGGTGATCCTCTTCCTGATCGCCGAGCGCCTGCGCAACCTGGGTAAATACACCTTCGCTGACGTAGCTTCCTACCGCCTCAAGCAGAAGGAAATCCGCACCCTCTCGGCCAGTGGCTCGCTGGTGGTGGTGGCTTTCTACCTGATCGCGCAGATGGTCGGTGCCGGCAAGCTGATCCAGCTGCTGTTCGGTCTCGACTACCACGTGGCCGTGGTGCTGGTCGGCATCCTGATGGTGATGTACGTGCTGTTCGGCGGCATGCTGGCCACCACCTGGGTACAGATCATCAAGGCGGTGCTGCTGCTCTCCGGTGCGTCGTTCATGGCGCTGATGGTGATGAAGCACGTCGGTTTCAACTTCGCGACCCTGTTCTCCGAAGCCATCAAGGTGCACGCCAACGGCGAAGCGATCATGAGCCCGGGGGGCCTGGTCAAGGATCCGATCTCGGCGATCTCCCTCGGCCTGGCGCTGATGTTCGGTACTGCCGGCCTGCCGCACATCCTGATGCGCTTCTTCACCGTGAGCGATGCCAAGGAAGCCCGCAAGTCGGTGTTCTACGCCACCGGTTTCATCGGCTACTTCTACATCCTGACCTTCATCATCGGCTTCGGCGCGATTCTGCTGGTCAGCACCAACCCGGCCTTCAAGGACGCCACCGGCGCGCTGCTGGGCGGCAACAACATGGCGGCGGTGCACCTGGCCAACGCAGTGGGCGGCAGCATCTTCCTGGGCTTCATCTCGGCCGTGGCCTTCGCCACCATCCTCGCGGTGGTTGCCGGTCTGACCCTGGCAGGCGCTTCGGCGGTTTCCCATGACCTGTACGCCAGCGTGTTCAAGAAGGGCAACGTAAACGAGAAGGACGAGCTGCGCGTTTCGAAGATCACTACCGTGTGCCTGGGTGTCCTGGCCATCGGCCTGGGGATTCTTTTCGAGAAGCAGAACATCGCTTTCATGGTCGGCCTGGCGTTCTCCATCGCGGCGAGCTGTAACTTCCCGGTGTTGTTCCTCTCCATGTACTGGAAGAACCTGACCACCCGCGGCGCCATGATCGGCGGCTGGCTGGGCCTGATCACCGCAGTGGTGCTGATGGTGCTCGGCCCGACCATCTGGGTCTCGGTACTCGGCCACGCGAAGGCGATCTTCCCGTACGAATACCCGGCGCTGTTCTCGATCATCACGGCCTTCGTCGGCATCTGGTTCTTCTCGATCACCGACAAGTCCAAGGCTGCCGAAGAAGAACGTGCGCTGTTCCTGCCACAATTCGTGCGTTCGCACACCGGCCTGGGGGCCAGCGGCGCTTCGGCCCACTGATCCATATCGGGTAGACAAAGGGCGATCTTCGGGTCGCCCTTTTTCATTCTGGTGCCGCACAGATAGATGGAGGGGCGAGCGTGCCTGCTTACCGCCCATGGCCAAGCCGGCAGCGACGGGCAGTCAACGCGGCGCCTCGTGGTCTGGCAGAGGGGCGTCGGCAGGCTGGGCGGGCTTGAGCGCTTATAGCCTGTTCACGTCTTGTATGCGCATGAAGGGGCAACTACAAGGCAGAAGCGGCCACTCAAACCAAGCTGTGGGAGCCCCGACCTCGGGGCGAAACGATTGCAGCCTGACTGCCTATCGGTGGTGCCTGACTAATTCGCTGCGAGGTCGCGGCTCCTACAAAAACGGGCCGAGTTCTTAGGGTGGTTCAGGGTGCGTGGCTGACGCTTCGTCTGCGCGCCCCTTCCATCCTGTAGACCCGCTCCCACAGTGGATCAGCGAGTGGCCGCTACCGCTTACGCCGTTGCCGGCACCTGATAGGTGTCGATATGGATCCGGTTGCGCCCGGCGCGCTTGGCTTCGTAGAGCTGATGGTCGGCGCGTTGCAGCCAGTCCTGCCAGCGCTCGTTGGCGTACAGCACCGCGCCGCCCATCGATACCGTTACCGGCCCGTCCGGGGTCTTCAGGTGCTGGGCGATCTGCGCCTGCAACTGCAGAGCCGCCGCCCGCAGGCCCTTCTCGTTGGTGTTGCACAGCAGCAACAGGAACTCTTCACCGCCAAAGCGGAACAGCCGGTCTTCGTGACGGAAGCAGCGATTGGTCAGCTCGACGAAGCTCACCAGCACCTGATCGCCCGCGGCGTGGCCGAAGCGGTCGTTGACCTGCTTGAAGTGGTCCATGTCGATGACCAGAACGGCGCTGCTGGTGTGGTGGCGGCGCTTGTTGGCCACGGCGATCTTCAGCTCCTGATCCATCACGCGGCGATTGCGGGCGCCGGTCAGCGGATCTCGGGTGGCCCAGGACTGCAACTGTTTGCGCTGGTAGCGGGCGCGCTGGGCGAAGATGAAGCTGAGGGTACTGGCCATCATTACCGTGACGATGAACGACAGCATCTGGTAATCGCTTTCGAACACCGCTCCCGGCATCAGCCTGGCATAGATTACCAGTGCGACCAGCACCGCGACGGTCGCCAGCAAGGCCAGCAAGGGCGGTGCCATGAAGAAGTTGACGAGGATCAGCGGGTAGATCCAGAACAGGCCGTTGATCCCCAGCTTGACGGCGATCAGCGTGGCACAAAGCGAATCGACCACGACCAGGAACAGGCCGGGCTTGCGGGTATCGCCGGTTCGCCAGGCGTAGCCCATGGCGAACAGCGTCGACAGCACGATGATCGTATCGGCGATGCCGACCGGATAATTGCCTTGCGAAAGTCTATAGACCGCGTAGGGGGTAATGCCGAGCACCCCGAAGAAGCCCATCAGGGTGATGATGGAAAGCTGAAAGTCCTTGCGCAGCCGCGCAAGAGCACGATTGAAAGGTCTGCCCATGGCCTGTTGTTCTCATTGGTCCGCGTACGCCTGGCAGCAGTGCTCGCTCGTCGCTAGCGCTTGAGTCCATGGCCGGCGGCCATGGCGGGCAGAAAGCGCTAACCCGAAGCGAGTCGGCTCGATTGCCAGCGTCACGTCAGGCCTTATGAGATATCAACGTGCCATTACGTTCAATATTTTTTTCTGTTTGTAACGTAGCAGGCGGTCAGCCAGGGGGCCAGGCGGTGATGTGCAAGGCGAAAAGCCCAGGCGAGCGTAGAAGGGTTCGAGATCGGGATGGCAGAAAAGCCACACCGGTGTGTCGATCGCTTGTAATGCGTGGGTGACGAGGGCGCTGGCCACGCCCTGCTGGCGCTGCTCGGCATCGACCAGCAGGCTGGTCAGCCATTGGCCATGAGCCACGGGCTGCAAGCACAGAGCGGCGATGATCTGCGCACGTTCGGCCACCCACACCTGATGGGCGGCTCGGGTGCGCATGGCCGAGTGTTGGCTTCGGTAGAACTTATCGGCCAGGGGCCGCAGGTGGTCGGGCAGGCAGCGAAACTCGGACATTGATGCAGGGCAGTGAAGGGCGGGGCGCCAGTCTACGATTCAGTTGCCATGGCTGCTAGGCTCACGCGCTGCGTTGCAGCAGGCGCACGGCGCTGATTTCCGGAAGGTCATCGCGGCGCAGGTAGATGCGCAGTGGTTCGCTGATAGCCAGGCGCTCGTCGATGCGCAGTTCGATCAGCAGACGCAGTCGGTTGCGCTTGAGGGTCATCAGCTCCCCATCGTCCGCGGCTTGCCAGACGAACTCGCTGGTCGGGGTGATGCTGTCTTCGGCAACGTCCAGGCCGAAGGAGTCTTCGCTGAAACGGACGATATGCTGGCCGGTCTTGAGGTTGAAGCCGACGAACCCTTGCAACTGGTCGGCTGCGGCGCAGATGCCGGCGGAAGTGATAGCCATGGTGAGCCCTCGTGATAGCGCAATGGATCGGCTCAGGCTAAGCGCTGCGTGCAGAAGTGCGTTGTCGTGGATCAACGAATCGGTAGCGGGCCACTGCGCCGCGCTGTACGCGTTGTCGCAGTCGCCGCCCATGCCGTCGCTGCGCGGTCGATCAGCCTTCCGGCAGTACGCGAGGTTGCGGGCCGATATCGCGGATCGAGTTGGATACGCGGTAGCTGGGTGCCTGCAGAGCGCCGCGGATCTTTTCGTAGTCCTCGTATTGCAGGCCGCTGCGGCTGAGCATTTCCAGGGCGAACTGCTTGATCTCGGCGTCGGTATAGGGGCGTTCGGCAGCCGACTGCGGGGTGGCGCAGCCGGCAAGCGAGAGGGTAAGAAGGGTCAGCAGAATGAGCAGTGAACGTTGCATGGTGGGCACCTGTGAGCGAAGCCGTATGGGATAGTGCTTAGGCTATTGGCTGGCTCGCTGGCGCAGAAATCATTCACTTCGATAGTGGCTATCGGCGCCCCTGTGGCCGAACGTTCAGAGCTGGCGTGCGGTCCAGATCAGCGGCAGTACATGCAGGCGCAGCAGCGGCGCCAGGTCGTCTCCACGTGGATCGTCCGGGTGCAGCCAGCGCAGCTCCTCGAGCTCGGCGGCTGGCGCCACCGGATGGTCGATGGCGGCGCGAAAGATATCGGCTTGCACGCGGGTGTCGGCTTCGTTGGCGGCTATTTCATTGAAATGGCCCAGTGGCGTGAACGCCGCTTCGCAGAGCTGCAGGTTCAGCTCTTCGTCGAGTTCGCGGGTCAGGGCCTGCAGGGCGCTTTCACCGCTTTCGCGCTTGCCGCCCGGTAGCATGAACATCCGCGTGCCGCGTTTGCGCACCAGCAGCAGCCGGCCCGCGTCGTCGAGCAGGCAGGCGGCTGCGATGTTCAGGGTACGCGACGGCATGTTCAGCGCAGGTGGCTGGGCGGGGTTTCCAGCAGGCCGACCTTCACCGCCATCAGCGGCGAGTTGTTGATCCACACGTCGTCGATGACGATGGTGCGGCCGATGTCTTCCTTGTCGGCAGCCACCAGCAGGTAGTAGGTGCCATCTTCCGGCGCTTCGCCATCCCAGCCCATGCTGGTCATGCCGATCACCGCGGAGGGGCGGGCCGGCTTGTTGGGGATCACCGTGCCGTAGGCGTCCATCAGAACCGCACGGGGCTTCAGGGCGAACTTGTTGATGCCCATGCAGGTGTGGTCGCACAGCGAATTGACGTTGAGGCGGTAGCGCTCGCCCTGCTTGAGCTTCAGGGAGTAGACGCGGTAGTTGGACAGCGAACTGCCGAACTGCATGCTGGCATCGCTGGCGATACCGTGAGGCACGCTGCTCTGCGGGTCCAGCGGCAGCGGCACGACCTGGGCGTTATGGATCGCCTCCAGGTTGCTGCGTACGATGCGGTCCTGAACGTCCGGGGCGGACGAGTGTGGGGCGCTGCTGCAAGCTCCGAGCATAAGGCAGGCGGCGATGAAGAGGGATTTGTGCACGATGAAGCTCCTGTAAGGCTGTATTCCGCTGCGCCTTTGAGCGGCGCAGAAGGAAGCCGGACAGTATACCGGGTTATTGCGGCAATACCGTGATGGATTGCCGCAATTTACCCTTCTGGCCGGATTAGCCAGCCAGCCCCACGTAAACGTTCTGCACGTCATCGTGGTTGTCGATGGCTTCCAGGAAGGCTTCGACTTCTTCGAGTTGCTCCGGCGTAAGGCTGGTGACCGGGTTCTTCGGGCGGTAGCCGAGTTTGGCCGAGTTGACGGTGAAGCCTTGGTCGGGCAGGGCGCGGCTGACCAGGTCGAGGTCGGTCGGCTCGGTGATGAACAGCGTGTTGCCTTCGTCGGCCTCGTCGAAATCCTGGGCACCGGCTTCGATGGCGGCCAGCTCGGGGTCGGCGTCGCTGTCACTGGAGGCCTCGATCAGGCCGACGTGGTCGAAATCCCAGGCCACCGAGCCACTGCCGCCCAGCTGGCCCTTGCGGAACAGCACGCGGATCTCGGCCACGGTGCGGTTGACGTTGTCGGTCAGGCATTCGACGATCAGCGGCACCTGATGGGGCGCGAAACCCTCGTAGGTGGTGCGCTCGAAGTTCACCGTCTCGCCGCTCAGGCCCGCGCCTTTCTTGATGGCGCGATCGAGGGTGTCCTTGGGCATCGAGGCTTTCTTGGCCTGGTGGATGGCCAGGCGCAGCTTGGGGTTCATGTCCGGGTCGGCGCCATTGCGCGCGGCGACCATGATCTCCTTGACCAGGCGGCCGAAGATCTTGCCCCTGGCGTTGGCGGCGGCTTCTTTAGGTTTGGCTTTCCACTGGGCGCCCATGTCTGTTCTCTCGGCTGTGCGAATGGTGGTGTGGCGCAGCCTCGAGGTGACCGGACGGGCTGTGCAACGAATTAGGGTGGCAGATTTTAATGCGTCGGCGCCGTGCTGGCACCCGGCAAATCACATTTTGCGTGTGAGCATCCGATATCGGCGCTCTGCAAGGCAGTCAGCGACTGCTCGGCAGGAGCGGGCCAAGGCTCCCTGGCCCGCTGCATCCGGTTCAGGGCGTCTGAATCAGCGTATCGACCAGCTCCAGGGCTTTCTCGAAGGATGGGTAGCCGCTCTTGGCGACATCCAGCTCGGCGTAGTCGGCGCGGTACTCTTCAGCGCGGATGAGGTCGGCCTCATCGACCAGATAAGGTTGCGACCAGATCCGGTAGAGCAGCGCCACGGCATAGGGCTGCTGCTTCTCGGCGGCAGTTTCCAGCTTGGCGAGCACGTCCTCGGTCTGCGGGCCCTCGCGGATCATCAGGATCGCCTGGTAGAACTCCACCTCGCCGCGTTCGTCTTCGCTCGCCGCACGGCGCAGCAGGGCGTTGGCCAGCTCATGGCTTTCCATGTCGCCGGACATCACCAGCATCTTGGCCTGCAGCATGTCGTTCTGATAAAGCAGCTGGCGATCGCGGCAGCTGTCGCCGCTCAGCGGCTCGTCGCAGGTGGTCGGTGAGGCGCAGCCTGCGAGCATCAGGCTCAGCAGCAGGCAGCCCACGCCATGTCGGCAGTCAATCATAGGAGTTCCCCAGGCAAATCTGATGTATCGACCCGCGCGCCGCCTTCAGGTTCGGCGCGCCGGTGCTTTCCCGTTCAACGCAGCGCTTCGACCGCCGCCCCGATGAAGGCGTAGGTTTCCATTTCCCGCTCATCCATCTCCGGCTTCGGCCAGGTGCTCCACACCACCGCAACGACCTTCTCCCTGGGGTTGATGTACAGGAACTGACCGAAGATGCCCTGAGCCTCGAAGGCACCGCCGTCGTGGTTGGGCAGCGCTGTGCTGCCGGTGGGGAACAGCCACCACTGGTAGCCATAGCCCAGGGCGTATTCGCCGTCGTACAGTTTGCCAGGCTCCAGGTGCGAGCCTGCTGGCGCGCGGGTGGCGCGTTGCAGCCAGCCGGCCGGCAGGATGCGTTCGCCATCAATCACCCCGTCATCGAGGATGAACTGGCCGAAGCGGCCGTAGTCACGCAGCGTCGCCGACAGGCCGCTGCTGCCGATTTCCTGGCCCGCACGGCTGTCGAGCTGCCAGAACGCGTCGCGCTCCATGCCCAGGCGCGCCCATATGCGTTCGGACAGATAATCGCTGGCCGTCATGCCGGTCGCCGCATGGACCAGCTCGCTCTGCAGGTGCGATTCACCCGTGCTGTAGTTGAAGGTGGTGCCGGGTGCCTGCGCCTTCTTCAACGCAGACATCTGCTTGAGCAACGCGCCAGGGTCGTTAGCCAATTGCAGTTCGAACATACGGCGCCTGTCCGATTGCGGGTCTCGGTAGGTTTCGTCCCAGGCCACGCCGGAGCTCATCTGCAGCACCTGTTCGACGCTGACGCCGTCGTAGGCGCCGCCCTTGAGTTGCGGCAGATAGCGGGTGATCGGGTCGTTTACGTTAGCGATCTTGCCCTGCTGCACCGCAGCGCCGACCAGGGTCGAGGATATCGACTTGACCACGCTGAAAGACGTCCAGCGGGTGCTGGCGTCGTTACCCATGGCGTACCGCTCCAGCGCCACCTTGCCATCCTTGAGAATCAGCAGCCCGCTGACCTGATTGCGCTGCATGAACGCGTCGACGCCCAGGCGCTGGCCGCCTGCTGTGTATTGCACCGGTACTTCGCTGCCCTTGGGCAGCGGCAGAACCTGCGGGCCGCGGTGCACGGTGCGGGTGTAGAACAGCTCGTCCATGTTGCGGTAGGTACCCGCCTGATAGGTCGGCGGTAGCTCGTAGAGATCCTGGGCGCGGCCGATGCGCTCGGGCTTGTCGGCGGGCGGCGTTGGCACGTGGGCGCAGGCGCCGAGCAGCAGGGCGATGGTGGCTGGGAGAAGGGCGGTGCTGCAACGTTGCGAAGTGATCACGAGGCGTCCCCGGTGCGTGGTCGATGGCTCAACCATAGCCGATAACGACCCCCGATAGCGCGCTGCGTCGCAGCCGAGAGGTTGAACTGTCGTTTGTCGGCGCGGCTCTACACACCACACAGCAACTGATGGAGACGCCCATGGAACTGCCCAATAAAGACCTCGGTACCCTGTTCGAGCAACTGGGACTGCCTTCCGACCCTGCCAGCATCGACGCCTTCATCGCCAAGCACTATCCGTTGCCCGATGACGTGAAAGTCTCCGAAGCGCCGTTCTGGAACCAGGCCCAGGCGACCTTTCTCAAGGACGAACTGCTGGAAGACGCCGAATGGGCGCCGGTGGTGGACGAGCTGAACGTGCGGCTGCACGAGAACAAGCTGGCCTGAGCGCCACCGCGCTCGCAGAGACGCTGGGCACCCCCACGCGGTGCCCAGCGATCGCTGGTTGGGTTAGTGCGACGCTGCCAGCAGCGCGCCCAGGCCGATCAACAGGCCGCCGAATAGCCGATCGATCCACTGCCTGGCCGACAACAGACGCCTTCTGACCGAGCCCGCCGAGAAACACAGGGCCACCAGGCTGAACCAGCCCACGTGGGTCAGGGCGATGAAGGCGCCATAGGCGATCTGCGTGGTCGTCGGAGTGCCAGGCTGAACGGCCTGCATGAACAGGCTGATGATGAAAACCGACGTTTTCGGGTTCAGCGCATTGGTCAGCAGGCCACCGCGCAGGGCCACCAGGCTCGATACGGGCGTGGGTGAGGCGGCGGCCGGTGTGTCGACGGCCTTGCTGCGCAGCATGGCGATGCCAAGGTAGACCAGGTAGGCGGCCCCTGCCAGCTTGAGTAAATTGAACAGCCAGGTTGATTGCTGAAGTAGCAAGCCGACCCCCAGCAGCGTGTAACTCAGGTGAACCAGCACGCCCAGCCCGATCCCCATCGCCGTGAACAGTCCGGCGCGCTTGGAAAGCATCAAGCTGTTGCGCGTGACCAGCGCGAAGTCCGCGCCAGGGCTGATCACCGCCAGCAGGGTGATACTGATTACAGCTATCCATTCATTCATCGCTTATCCTGTCGAAGTTTCTACAACAGGCCGATTATTCAATTCCGGCAGCGTAGGTGGATAGCGATGACTTTTGACATGAGTGGTGAGCCAGGCTCACAACCAAGGCGGACGCGGCTACCGTCGCTCATGGCGCTGCGTTGTTTCGAAGCGGCTGCGCGCCTGGAGAATTTCAGCCAGGCGGCGCAGGAGCTGCATCTGACCCACGGCGCCGTCAGCCGCGCCGTGCGGTTGCTGGAGGACGACCTGGGCATGCCACTGTTCGAGCGGCGACGGCAGCGGGTTTTTCTCAATGGTGCAGGGCGCACCCTGGCACGCGCGGTCGGTCAGGGGCTGGATCTCATGCACGAGGCCGTTCGAGCGCTGCGTGACAGCGTTCGACAGCCGCGCCCCGCGGTGCTGTCCTGCGAACCGACCTTGCTGATGCGCTGGCTGATACCGCGCTGGAGCGGTTTTCAAGCGTCGCACGGAGGCCTGGAGCCACACCTGGTAGCGGGCGGCGGCGCATTCAGCTTCGAGGCGGGCGTTGATCTGGCCATCCGCCGCGACGACTTCGTCTGGCCCGCCAGCTATCACGCCGAAGTGCTTTTCCCCGAGCGGGTCGGCCTGGTCTGCCGGCCTGAAAGGGTCAGCGAATGGTTCGTCGGTTCCGCCGCAGCGTTGGCGCTACTGCCAACGGCGCCGCTGCTGCAGACCCGCACGCGCTCCGGCGCCTTCGAGGATTGGGCTCAGGCCAGCGGACGCCCGCTGCCAGCGGGGCCGGCGCGCACCTTCGAACACTTCTATTTCAGCTTGCAGGCGGCGGTTGCCGGGCTGGGTATCGCCATCGGGCCATGGCACCTGGTGCGGGACGATATCGACGCGGGGCTTCTCGCCGCGCCACTGGGGTTCGTGGAGGACGGTTCGCGTTACTGCCTGTTGGCACCACAGCCGATTGCAGCCGAAAGCCTGGAGGCCAGGCTCGTGCAGTGGCTGCGAGCGCAGGGCGCCTGAGCTAGGATCGCCCTGTGCTCAGGCGCTGCAACTCGCGCCTGACCATCGCCGCGTATTCCGGCGGCGAGAGTTGATAGAGCTCGCTGGCCACCCAGGTCAGCCAGCCAGCGCCAAGGCTGGCCTGGCGATCCAGTAAACGCTGGGCGTCGGCGCTGGCTTGGGAGGCACGTTGCTGGTGGAAGTCGGCGCGGCTCACGCTTGTCTCCTGTCTGGTGGAGCGAAGCGCACATTGTCCCCGGCGTCGGGCGCTTGGTAAACCGGGCGCTGCGCGTTAGGCTCGCGGCTTGTGTGCCTGATCGAGAGCCTGACGATGCCAGCAGCGGTGAACTTCAAACAGCGAATCTGCGCATTGCGCCCTGGTGATCAGGCTGGCGGCGATGTCGATCTGCTCTACGCCTTCGAAAGCGATCGCGGGCGGATCATCAATTCCGCGGCCATTCGCCGCCTGCAGCAACGCACCCAGGTGTTTCCCCTCGAGCGCAATGCGGCGGTGCGCAGCCGCCTGACCCACTCCATGGAGGTGCAGCAGACCGGACGCTTCATCGTCCGTACCCTGTATGCCCAGCTCGGCGAGCGGGCTGCGGACTACGGCCTTGACGACTTGCAGGGAGCGCTGGAAAGCCTAGTGGAAATGACCTGCCTAATGCACGACATCGGCAACCCGCCATTCGGGCATTTCGGTGAATTCGCCATTGGCGAATGGTTCGAGCGGGCCCTGGATGGGCTGTTCGCCGTGGCCGTGCCGCAGCACCATGGCAACCCTGATCTGCAAGCACGCATGCGCGCCGACCTGCGCAACTTCGAAGGCAACGCCCAGGCGGTGCGGCTGGTGGTCAATTTGCAGCGCCTGCGCCTGACCTACACCCAGACCGCCGGCCTGCTCAAGTACCTGCGCCCGGCCTACCAGCCCAGGCCCGGCAAGGGCACGGCCGGCGCCTACCTGAACAAGAAGCCGGGTTTCTATCTGTCCGAAGAGCATTTCGTCGCCGAACTGCAGCAGGCGCTGGGCCAGGCGCCGGGGACTCGTCATCCGGTGGCCTACATCATGGAGGCCGCCGACGACATCTCCTATTGCCTGGCCGACATCGAGGATTCGGTGGAGAAGGGCATCCTCACCGTGACCGAGCTGGCGCCGCTGCTGGTGTCCACGTTCGAGAAGCTGAAATCCCCGGACACTCCGATTCCCGGCTCCAAACAGTCATTCCGAGGCCTGGTCGAGCAAGCCCTCGAGCGCTATCACCAGGAAGAGATCAACAAGGCCGGGGAATTCTTCGTCAAGTTGCGCGTCAGCATGATCCACCCGCTGGTGCAGCACGCGGCGCGGCAGTTCATCGACAACATCGACGCGGTGCACGCCGGTACCCTGGACCGCGCCCTGATCGAGGATGACAGCTTGCCCCATGCCATCGTGCAGACCTTCAAGGACGTGGCCATGGCCCGGGTGTTCTGCCACCGCGAGGTGGAGACCCTGCAACTGCAGGGCCACCGCATCATCCAGGGCCTGTTGGATAGCTACGGCGCGCTGCTACGGGTAGATGCTCAGACCTTCGCCGAGCTTACCGAGGGCAATTGCCGTCGCGAGGCTTATCTGCAGATGCTGGTGCGGCGCCTGCCGGGCCAGTTGATCAAGGCCTATCGCCAAGCCGTGCGTGAGTGCGGCGAGCCGGATCGCGCCGCCTGGGAGTTCTACCACCGTTGCCGACTGGTGCAGGATTTCATCAGCGGCATGACCGATCAGCATGCCCATGACGAGTATCGGACGCTGTTCGCGCTGTAGGTGCGATTTGGCTTGGAGCCTGTTCATGACCATTCGGCCCAGGTTCGTTGATTCAGGCGGCTAGGTGGCGGTAGCGGCCGTTCCCCGATCCACTGTAGGAGCCGCGACCTCGCGGCGATTCGCTCAGGCACCGCCGAAATAGGCAGTCAGGCTGCAATCGTTTCGCCCCGAGGTCGGGGCTCCCACAGGTTGGTTTGAGTGGCTGCTTATGCTTGTACTTGCCGCTTAAGGCACATAAAAATCGTGAACAGGTTCCTAGATGTTCTTCCAGATCAGCTGCAGCCCAGCCAGCAGCATGCCCAGGCGGGCGATGCGGTAGAACCAGGTGTGGTTGACCCGTGACTGCAGCCACAGGCCCGTCCATACGCCGAGCGGCACGATGGGTGCGAGCATCAGGCTGAGCAGCAGGTTTTCTCGGCTGAACTGGCCGAGCCAGGTGTAGGGAATCAGCTTCATCGCGTTGGTGAGCAGAAAGAACAGGTTGATGGTAGCCACGTAGCGCAGCTTTTCCAGTTGCTGAGGCAGTAGGTGCATCATCACCGGTGGGCCACCGGCATGGGCGACGAAGCTGGTGAAACCCGCCACCGAACAGAGCGCCAGGCCCCGGCTGGGTCGCAACGGGCGAGGCGCCGGGTCGCTCTTGAGCAGCCCCAGCAGCACGAAGGAAATGGCAATGACGCCGATCAGCAGGCCGATCAGGTTTTCGTTGAGCAGCTCGAAGGTCAGCGAGCCGATGACGATGCCGATCACCGCGCCAGGAATCATGACCTTGAGGTTGGCCGTATCCCATTTTCCCCAGTAGGCCTTGAGCCCTACCACATCGGCCAGGCAGAGGATCGGCAACATCACCGCAACCGCCTGCATCGGCGAGGTGGCCAATGCCAGCAGCGGCACGGCAATGCCGCCCAGCGCGCCGCCGAAGCCGCCCTTGGACAGGCCGGTCAGAAAGACGGCAGGAATGGCGAACAACAGCAGGTCAGCGAGGGTCATTGCAGGAGGGCTCATTCAACGAATGCGCAGGGTAGAGGCTGTCGCCGCTGCCTCGCAAGCCAGCGCTGTCGTGCCGTCCCTGGGCGCGCCCGGAATCAGCCCTGGCCGAACTCGGCGAACACCTGCTCGCCGGTCAGCTCGCGGGTCTGGTTGGCGAAGCAGTAATAGGCCGGCCTGGATTCGACGAAGATCTGGCTGTCGAACTGCCAGTCGCCATGGTCGTCGAGCAGACCGACCGGCACGGCATGGTGGCCGTTGCTTTTCAGGCGATAGAACAGGTGGCTGCCGCACTGACCGCAGAAACCGCGCTCGGCCCACTCCGATGAGTCGTGGATGCGCACCTGATGCTCGCCACTGAGCTGCGCCAATTCACCCTCGGCTACCAGCAGCGGGCCGCCGCCCCATTTGCGGCAGGTCGCGCAGTGGCAGGCGCTGATGTCGGGGCTGGCGGTGCGCAAGGTCAGCTTGACGGCGCCACACAGGCAGCTTCCGTGTCGGTCGAGTTGAGTCATGCAAGAACTCCTTCAGCTTGGCCGGTGCCTGGACCAGCCGGGCTCAATGGTTCGGGGACGCCGCCTCGACGACCCGGTGGATGAACTGCAGCTTGCCGACCACCGCAGCCGACAGCACGAACGGATAGAGATCCTTGTGGCCCATGCTGCGTGCCAGCTCGTTGAGCATAGCGGCCAGCTCGATCCAGGCATTGATGAACTGCAGGAATTCCTCGGCCTGGGGATCGCCCGGGTCGTACAACGCGGCCCGGGTGTAGGGCCGGAACTCCAGCTCCACGTCGCCGGCACGCATGCCGAAGCTCAGGGCGGTGTCCAGGGTGTCCATCATGTGCAGGTAGTGGGCCCAGGTTTCGGCCCAGTCTTCCCAGGGGTGCATGGTGGCGTAGGCGCTGACGAAGGAGGCCTGCCAGTCGGCCGGGGCGCCCTGTTCGTAGTGGCGTTGCAGCGCGGCACCGTAGTCGGCGCGCTCGTCACCGAACAGCCGGCGGTAGTCGTCCAGCCACGCGCTGCCGGCGATCAGCCGGTCCCAGTAATAGTGGCCGACCTCATGGCGGAAGTGGCCGAGCAGGGTGCGATAGGGCTCGTGCAACTGAATGCGCGTCTGCTCGCGCACGTCGTCGTCGGCTTCGGCGATGTTCAGGGTGACCAGGCCGCTGGCATGTCCGGTCATCGGCGGTTGGCCGCTGAGATCCGGGCCGAGGAAATCGAAGGCCAGGCCGCGTTCGGCATCCTCGTATTTGCTGAGCAGTGGCAGACCAAGGTTCAGCAATTGCGCGACCAGCCGACGTTTGGCCATTTCCAGGCGCGCCCAGCGCTGTTCATTGCCGGGTACCGACAGGTCGGGAATGGTACGGTTGAGCTGGCAGGCGATGCACAGCGACGCTTCGCTGGCGTGCGGCAGCAGCCAGTTACAGCCGGCGGCGGCATGCAGGTTGGCGCAGCGCCGGTAGCGCCGGGAGTCGCCGTCGATACGCCAGCTGTGGGCATCCTCGCCGGGAATCAGGGTCACCACCTGGCCACGTTCGGGCTCGTAGCCCAAGGGTGACTGGCAGGCCAGGCACTGGCTGTTGCGAAAGAAGATGGGCTGGCCGCAGGTGCATTTACCCAGGGCTTTCTGACTGGGCATGCGGGTTTGCTTGGCCGAGTCGCCAATGCGCAGGCCAAGGGCCTGGAAGAACCGGTTCATGTGATGGCCTCGCCCACGCTGACTACCGCAGCGGTAGAGTGGTGCGCAGGGGCGGCGGTTCCAGGCTTTTCGAAGGCCAGGTAGGGGGAGGCGGGGGCGCGAGGGGAACGCCTGGCACCAGGGCGGCGCCAGGCGAGGCGTGAATCAGTCCTGGCGGCTGGTCACTTCGAGCAGGTGGTAGCCGAACTGGGTCTTCACCGGACCCTGCACCACGTTGACCGGGGCGCTAAATACCACGGTATCGAATTCCTTGACCATCTGGCCCGGGCCGAAGGAACCCAGGTTGCCGCCGTCACGGCTGGATGGGCAACTGGAGTTGTCTTTGGCGACCTGGGCGAAATCGGCACCGCCTTCGATGGCAGCTTTCAGTTCGTTGCACTTCTCTTCGGTGGCAACCAGGATGTGGCGGGCAGTGGCTTTGGCCATGGGGAAACACTCCGTTCAAATGAGCTGCCGAGCCTACCGGATTCGCCCTGCGAGTCAAATTTGCGTTAGCGCCTCACGCCGCGAATCGCGGGCTCGCGTCAAGGGCGCCAGTCGTCGCGCAGGCTGTGCACGACATGTTCGATGAAGGCGCGCACCTTGGGCGTCAGCTCGAAGCGGTCGCGCACGCACAGGTAGTAGTCGAGCGGTTCGATGAGCGCCTGGTCACCGGCATCCTGCGAGGGGGTGAACAGCTGCTGCAATTGCCCGCTCGCCAACAGCGGCTCGGCGACGAAAGCAGCCAGGCGGGTGATGCCACCGCCATTGACCGCCGCGCGGGCCAGCACGTCGATATCGTCACTGACCAGCGCGACTCGGATCGGCGCCTCGAAACGCACGCCGTCGCGCACGAAGCGCCAGGGCATCAGGCGGCCATCCACAGCGACCTTGAAGGCCAGGCAGTCATGCTCGCGCAGCGCTTCGGGGGTGTCCGGCATGCCGGCTTTTTGCAGATAGGCCGGCGAGGCGCAATAGATCGACGGCACGCTGGCGATGTGTCGCGCTACCAGGCCGTCCTCCAGCTGCTGGGGGATGCGGATACTGACGTCCACCGATTCCTGGATGTGGTTGACGCTGCGATCGGTGGTGCTGAGCTCGCAGGCGATACGCGGGTAAAGGGCGCCGAAGGCCGGCAGCATCGGTGCCAGCACATAGCGGCCGAAGGCGGCGCTGGCGGCGATGCGCAGGCGTCCTTGGGGATGGTCGTGCTGCAAGGTGGCGCTGCTGCGCGCCAGCTCGAGGTCACGCAACACGTTGCGCACTTGGCTGAAGTACAGCTCGCCGCTTTCGGTCAGAGACAGGCTGCGCGTGGTGCGGGTGAGCAGGCGAATGCCCAGGGACGCTTCCAGTCGCGCGATGTTCTGGCTCGCGGCTGCCGCACTGATGCCCAGCAAACGTGCACCCGAGGCAATGCTGCCGCTTTCCACCGCCTTCACGAAGCTCTCGATGCCACGCAGAGTATCCATAGCCAAGCTTTCTTCTGGTTGCCTGATTGATAAGGTTTGCTTGGTACTGACCTTACCTGCGGCGTGCTACTCGGGGCAACGGCTGCTGCAGATAATGGCCGCGCTTACCGCAACATCAATCACCTCCAAAAGGACTCTACGGATGCCCGATTCGACGCTGAACGTAACCCGCACGACCTGGAAACTGCCAGCGAAGTTATCGCCTGTCGCCTTCGCTTTTTTCATGTCCAGTATCATGGCGTTCCTGATGTGCCTGGTCATCACCGCCACCAATCGCGGCCTGGCCGAGGGTTACCTGGGGGCCGTACTGGAAGCCTATCGGCTGGCCATGCCGGTGGCCTTCATCTGCGTGATGGGCGTCCGGCCCGTGGTGCTGAGCCTGGTGAAATTGACGGTCAGAAGCTGATCGTCGGGGCGCCTGAATGTGAGATGTATCCAAAAATGACGTAACGTTACTAAATGATTCTGCAATGAATGATAGGCTGGCGCCCGAAATTCAGCCGATCTCACGGAGTTGCAGATGTTCTACAAGGAGTTGTTATTGGCCAGCCTGCTGGCTTCCACCGTTCCGCTGGCCTGTGCGGACCAGGCACCGGCCGAGGACGCGCAGCAAGCCACGGGCACGCAGGAGGCTGAAGGCCAGTACCTTAGCGAGGAGCAATTCCTCGACAGCCTCCACTTCCGCTCCGGCAAGGTGGTTGTCGGCAGCAACCTGGCGACCCTCAACCTGCCGGACAACATGGTGTTTCTCGATGGCGCCGACGCCGAGCGCGTGCTCGTCGAAGCCTGGGGCAACCCGCCGGACGACAAGCTGCCCCTGGGCATGATCCTGCCCAAAGGCGTTTCGCCGCTGGCCGATGAGTCTTGGGCGGTAACCGTCGAGTATGAGGAAAGCGGCTACGTGTCCGACGAGGACGCCGCCGATATCGATTACAACGACATGCTCAAGGATCTGCAGGACGGCGCCAGGGCCGACAACGAGTGGCGCGCCGAAAACGGCTACGAGCCCATCGCCATCGTCGGCTGGGCGTCGGCGCCGCACTACGACGCCGCCGGCAAGAAGCTGCACTGGGCCAAGGAAGTGAAGTTCGGCGACAGCGACGAGCACATCCTCAACTACAACATCCGCGTGTTGGGCCGTAAAGGCGTGCTGGTGCTCAACTTCATCGCCGGCATGCACCAGTTGCCGCAGATCGAGGAGAACGTGCCGGCCGTGTTGGCCATGACCGACTTCAACGATGGCAACCGCTACGCCGATTTCAACCCGGACCTCGACGAAGTGGCGGCCTACGGCCTCGGCGCACTGATCGCCGGCAAGGCGGCGGCCAAGGTCGGCCTGTTCGCCGCGGCGCTGGTGCTGCTGAAAAAACTGTGGTTCCTGCCCGTACTGCTGATCGGTTGGGTCTGGCGGCGAATGACCGGCAAGAAGCAGCAGCCGGCGCCTGTCGAGCCCCAGGTGCAGCCGCAAGCCAAGGCCGAGCCTGCCCCGAGCGAAACGCCGCCGCCGGTGTCCAGCGTGATGGATCTGAACAATGCGCCGGACGATAAGCCCAGGTAACGCAGTCCCGAAGAACGAACGGCCCCGGCATCGACCGGGGCTTTTTATTGGGTCGCTCAACCGTGCTAGCGAAGCGAGGGGCTCCGTGTTCAGAGGAAATAACCGAGGAACACCAATAACCAGAGCAGTACGCCCGGTACCATGCACAGGTAGTTCGCGACACTGAAACGGCTGTTGCTGCTGCCATCGGAATCGCCGCTGACCAGATTGGCTTTGGCTTGAATGATCGAAAGCGGCCAGGCCGGCAGGATGGTGCCAACCAGCAACAGCATGAGTTCCAGCGTGGCGCCGAGGTGGCCGTCGGCACGCGAAAGCCCATTGCTGACGAAGATCAGAACAATGTACGCCCACGCCACGCCCGCATACTTCCAATCCCCCAGGCCTTTGGCCTGCAATTGCCTGGCGATCAGCCTGCACAGCGAGTGAATGAAGAATATCTGGAAGATCGAGCGCGCAGCCGGGCTGATCTTCTTGGGGCGCATCGCGGCTCTTTGCGTATCCCATTGCTTGTAGACCCAGTAAATCGAGTAGAGCCCGAGCGTCACGAAGTACAGGGTGAAGAGTTTGTTCAGAGAGGTGACGAAGAACGCATCGCGGGGGCGCTCTTCGATCAGAAGTTCAGCGCTGGGCGTTTTATACAGGTTATCCATTGACCTTGAGTCTCGCAGGCACCGCCTGGGGCTGGCGGCGTAGTGGTTCAACGCTCGTCACATGCCTTGCAGCGCGGCGAACGGCTCCTCCAGGAGCGCGAGAGATTTTACCGGGTATTTCCAGGATGTGGCGTGTCACGAGTCCTGGAAGGTGGGCCGTCGCGGCCCACCGGATGATGTGCTCAACAGTAAGTGTCGAGCAGTTCCTGCTTCTGGTCACGGGGGCGGGCCCAGTCGTGCTGCAGAGTGCGCAGCACGTTACCAATGAAGTCGCGATCGGCGGCGGCGCGGCGGCCTACATAGCCCTGGCCGCGGCGGTAGGTGCGCAGGCGGGTACGCATGTTCGGCCGCTCGCTCACGAACTCCTGCTCCGGCTTGTCGGCAGGCAGGCGGTCGATGCGGACTTCACCCGATTCGCATACCCACAGAATATGGTTGTGCAGGCTGTCCTTGTGCTGGGAGAACAGCTGGGCGAGGTCGTCGATGGTCGGTTGCTGATTCAGGTTCATGGCGTTTACCCCTTCATTCTCTGATCTGTCTAGGGCGACCGCTGCAGTGCGGCCGTCATTGCCCGTGGCGTTTGAGTGCTGCCGACAGCTGTGTAGTGATGCGTGGATATCGCTACGCAACGGCGGCTAACCGAGGTCGAGGAGGTGGGGGAGAAGGCCGTGAAGACAGGATCGGATGCAGGTGATCGGCAGGATCAGCCACAGGCATCATGACAATGTCTCGCTAACGCTCTCGTCCGCACGGGACGCTCGACTTCATCAATCTGCCTTGTGGGCAGTACATATCGTGGAACGCTCGGCTGGTATTACCGAGCTCGCCCAAGTGCCCTTGTCAGGGCTCCCGTCAGGGGAGGCGAGCCCATCATGCAAAAGCGCACAGGGGTCGTCAACAGTTTTGTAGTGATTTATTTTGCTCGCTACAAAAAATCTTCGAGCCCGCTGCAAAGCGTCTGGCGCGCCGAAAAATGACCCTCTGGTCAGCCTTCAGAGAGGCGCCCGTCGCGCTCGCGCTGAGCATCACGTTGCATCGACTCGAGGTTCTTTTCGATGGTCTCGCACAGGGTGTCCATCTGGATCTGGTGTTCGCTTACCTGGAAGGGGCTCTGCAAGTCGCTGCCTACTCGTTCGATCGCCAGCAGCATGAAGCCGACCACCGTCGAGGCCAGCGGTGTGTACCACTCCAGAGTCTCGACCAGGCCGATTGGCACGATCACGCAGAACAGGGTGATGAACAGCCGCGGGAAGTAAACGTAGGGGTAGGGCAGTGGCGTGTTGGCGATACGCTCCAGGCCGCCCTGGCAGTTGGAGACGTCGACCAGCGTCGACTCAAGACGGGTAAGGCGTATGCTGTCGAGCCGGCCCGCCTTGTATTCGCTGGCCAGCATGGCCGCCGAGCCGTTGAGAATGTCGTTGGGAAAATTGTTGGTGGTGCCGCGCCGCTCGAACTCCTCGGCGGACACGAAGGCGCGTACCTCGTCGTCGCAGGGCTGGTTGCGCAGGCTGGCGGACAGGCTTCGGATGTAGGCGACATGGCGGCGCAGTAGCACCACTTTCACAGGATTGCTGCCTTCATGGTCGTCGATCAGGGTCAGCGCCTGGCGGGCGAAACTGCGCGAGCTGTTGATCAGCGCGCCCCAGATGGTGCGGGCCTCCCACCAGCGGTTGTAGGCGCTGCTGTTGCGAAAGCTGATCAGCACTACCAGGGCCGAGCCGAGCAGGGTCAGCGGCATGGAGGGCAGTTTGATGCTGCGGTCGAGGAACAGCATGTAGTCGACCGTGACGATGATGTCCCAGATCAGCAGCCAGAACAGCGACCAGCCGACATAGCCGAAGGTCTTGAGTAGATAGCGATAACCACGGGTGAGGGAATGCATCACGTGGAATTCTCCGCGAGCGAGTGAGGCGAAAGCGCAGAGATTCGGACGTGGGGCCGCGGGAAAGGTTCGCAGGGTCGGTGAATCAGCCTCGTTGGCGAGCCTTGGCCAGCTCGCGGAAGAAGGCCAGGTACTGGCGCGGCCCGCCGGCGAAGATAGTATTCAGGCGCAACGGATCTCTGGCATCGGTGATGCCGTCGAGCGCCGGCCAGGGATCCCGAGGGTGATCGCGCAGGTACGCGGCATTCACGCCGGGGCGCTGCACCTCACCCTGGCTGCTGTCGACGTAGAGCACGCGGTTGTCCTGTGCGAACGCCTTGCCCAGTTCTTGCACCAGGGTGAGAAAGCCGCGGTCGCTGCCGCCGCGCAGCCAGGTGCTATCGCCAGCATCGGTTGTGGCGGGCGAGCTGGTCAGGGTATCACCAACGCCGACCAAGCGCGGCATGCCGCGCGGATCGAAGCGCTCGACGGCCAACTGCAGCAACGCGTCGAGGCTGGCTGGTGCCTGGCGCACGTTGAAGTCCTCGCCCAAGGGGAACGTGCCGGTACGCTGCCCGTAGTAACGGTTGAGGATCACCAGCACACCGGCTTCCTTGACGGCGCCGCGTAGCATCAGTTGCAGATCGGTGGTACCCGCCGCGGTGCCTTGCGCCGGGCGCAGGCGCTCGTGGCCCTCTGCATCACGACCGAGATTGGGGGCGTAATGGACGAAGAACGATTGCGCCAGGCCCTGCGCAGCGGCCCTGTCGAGTAATTGCCCAAGGAGCCCGGCGCCGTCGATCTGGATACGCGCATACAGCGCCGGGTGGTCATGCCAGTGATGATGGAAGGCGTTGAGATTGAGCGTGGGCGACACCGGGTTGTCGAGCACGCTGCTGGCCAGTAGTCGCTCGATATCGCGATCCGCCAGGTGGTAGGGCGCCTGCCGCAGCAGTTCTTTCAGCGATTCGTTCAGCCATGCAGGCGCTGCGTCGAGAAACGCCAGCTCCTCGGTGCTGACGCCTGGATGGGCGATGCGTCCGTGGCGATCCTGCAACTGCACACCGCCGGCGGCCAGCCCTGGCAGGTACAGGCCCTGCTCCTGGCAGTGCCGCGCGCTCCCCATGGCACATTCGACCAGGCCGTTCACACCACGGTTGCCGATGTGCTCGCCGTTGGTCAGCACCTGGAAGTGACCATCCAGCTCGCGGGCCGCCTGCAGGTAGGCAGGATCCAGCGTACGGGTTAAGGGGTCGCGCACCAGGGCCATGCACACGCCATCCAGATCCTGGATGATCAGCAGGTCATCGGTGCCAGCGAGGCTATCGAGCAGAGAAGTGGGGTCGAGCGAATACGCGGTTTCGGTCACAATCATGGGCCCGAGTCTAACGCGGTTTCACCTGATGGGGCGATTCACTGAAGCATTTGGCCATAGCGGTTGTCCATCATCAGATTGGCAGAGCGGATTTGAGAGGAAGCACGGATGAGTGATTCACCCAAGCGGGTTCGGCAGATCGTTACGGCAGCGCTGCTGCTTTGCGCGAGTGCCGCAGGTACTGCGAGGGGCGATGAAGCCGCGCAACTGGCCAAGCTGATCAACAGCTACCGCGAGGCCGGGCAGGGCTGTGGCGGGCAAGCCAGCCCGGCGGCCGGCCCACTGGCGCCTGATCGACGCCTGGCTGGGCAGAAGGTCAATTCTTCCGATCAACTTCAGCAGGCGTTGCAACAGGCTGGCTATCAGGCTGCGGCCGTGCAACTGATCCGCGTCACCGGCCCGGACACCCCGGAAGCGGCCATGGCCATGCTGCAGCAGTCGTATTGCAAGCAATTGCAGGATGCGCAATTCGCCGACATCGGCGTGCTGCACGAGGGCAACAGCTGGCAGGTGGTGCTCGGCCGGGCGCTGTTGCCAGCGCGTCTGGGCGATTGGCAGGAAGAGGGCAAGGCGATTCTCGAGGCGGTCAACCAGGCTCGCGGCACGGCTCGCCAATGTGGCGACCAGCCATTCGATGCGGCCGAACCGCTGAGCTGGAACGACGCGCTGGGCCAGGCCGCCCTGGCTCACAGCCGCGACATGGCGATGAACAGCCTGTTCAGCCACCAGGGCAGCGACCGTAGCCTGGTCGGCGCCCGGGCCACGGCGGCCGGCTATACCTGGACGGTGATCGGCGAGAACATTGCCGCCGGCCAGGGCCGCGCCCAGCAGGTGGTCGAAGGCTGGCTGGCCAGCCCTTCGCACTGCTACAACCTGATGAACCCGGACTTCCATGAAATGGGCGCGGCCTACGCCAGCAACCCGCAGAGCCAGGCAACCATCTATTGGACGCAGGTATTCGGCACGGCGGGACGCTCGGGGCTTTAGGCGGATTTGCTGGTTCGCAGCTCCCGCAGAGGCAGAGGCTGCGCCAACAACGGCCTGTTGTTATTGGGCGTCAGACCTGACGATCACTCAACAGCGGCGGCATAGGGCAATCCAGAGTGTCGGCGACGGCACGCATCAATTCCGCCTCGCCCGCGCTGATGCGTCCGTCATGCTCGATACAGCGGGCCATGGCCTTGAGTAATTGCGGCTTCTGCAGCGGGCGCATCTGGTTGAGGCGGTTGAGCGCATCGTTCAGTTCGCTGACTCCCGCGCGGCGCTGCTCGGCAAATACCCGGGCGGTGAACGGCAGGGTGCTCCAGGCGGCCTGGAACGCTTCGCTGGCCGCCTGCTCGCCGGCATTGCCGGCCCGTGCCAGGGCGGCCAGCAGCACGCAGCTTTCATTGCCCAGCGCGGCCAGCGGCAGACGGCCTTGCACGGGGCGTTGCATGCCCAGGTTGCGTTCGACGATGCGCAGCAGCGCCCATTCCATCAAGCCCAGTTGCCCGGTGCTGATCAGCAGGGTGCCGATATCGCGCTTGAGGCTGACGAAATCCTGGGGTTCGAGTTGCTTGAGTGCGGGGATGGCCAGCTCCAGCAGCGGCAGGCGACGCCCGGCGGGCAACCGTTGCAGCGGCTCGGCCAACTCCAGCAGGCGGTCGGCCAGTAGAGGTGGCAGGTTGGCCTGCATCCAGGCCATGCGCTGCTGGCGGGCAGCGTCATCAGGGCCCAGCAGCAGGCCGTAGAGAATCGTCAGGGCGCCGTGTGGATCGTGGGCGGCGTCGCGCAGGCGCTCGTCGATCTGCGCCAGGCTCTCGCGTGCCTCTTCGAGATGCAGCGGTTGTGGCTCGCCGATGCTGGCGATGGCGGCGCTCGCCGCGGCAGCGCTGAAGCCTGCGGTCGCCGCCTGTTGCGGCGCGACGGGCTGCGTCGACGCTTCGAACACCTCGTCGCCGAGCACCACGCCTTTCCAGTTCGGATCGATGCGGCGGATGCGCTCCTCCAGCGGCGGGTGGGTGGCCATCATCCGGCTCAGCGCCAGGCCCTGGCCGAAGTACATATGGCTGTACTCGGCGGCGTGGCTGGCTTCCAGGCGTGAACCGCGGCCGAGCTTCTTCAGCGCGCCGGCGATGCCGTTGGGGTTGCGGGTGTACTGCACGGCCGAGGCGTCGGCGAGAAACTCGCGCTGGCGGCTGACGGCAGCCTTGATCAGGTTGCCGAAAAAGGTGCCGGCGTAGCCGATCACCAGCAGCGCCAGGCCGACCACCATGACCAGCGCGACGGCGTTGCCACGGCCTTTGTCGTCCGAACGGCTGGACGAGCGCGCCGGGCCGCTGTGGCCCACACCGCGCATCAGCAGCTCGCCGATCAGGCCGAGCAGCAGGATGCCGTGCAGCACCGCCACCAGGCGGGTATTGAGGCGCATGTCGCCATGCAGGATATGGCTGAATTCATGGGCGATCACGCCCTGCAGCTCCTCACGGTTGAGCCGCTCGATGGCGCCTCGGGTCACGCCGATCACCGCGTTCTCCGGTCGCAGCCCGGCGGCAAAGGCGTTGATGCCCGGTTCTTCGAGCAGGTACACGGGCGGTACCGGTACGCCGGCGGCCAGCGCCATTTCCTCGACCACGTTGAGCACCCGCTGCTCGTGCAGGCCCTCGGGCTTGAGGTTGAGCAGGCGCCCGCCAAGGCGCTCGGCGACCACCTTGCCGCCTGCACGCAGTTGCGAGGTCTTGAACGCCCAGCCGAGGATCACCACGCCGACGACCACCGCGGCCACGCTGAGCAGCAACTCCTTGCTCAGCGCCTCGAGGCTGTAGTTGCCGTATTGGTAGACCTGCCAGGCGACGGCGATCACCAGCGTAGTGCTGACCACCAGGGTTATCACCGCCAATACCAGCAGTATCACCAGGCGCGAGCTGTTGCGTCGGGCACGGTCCTGTTGTTCGAAGAAATCCATCCGATAGCCCCGGTGCTCAGAAGGCGACTTTGGGCGCGTCCTGAATCGCCGCGCTGTCGGCGAATTCCAGCAGGGCCGCATCGCTACCGTGGCCGAAGGCGCCCGCCAGCACTACCGGCGGGAAGCTCTGGCGGTAGGCGTTGTAGGCGGTGACCGCATCGTTGTAGGCCTGGCGGGCGAAGGCCACCTTGTTCTCGGTGCTGGAGAGTTCTTCGCTGAGCTGCTGCATGTTCTGCGAGGCCTTGAGGTCCGGGTAGGCCTCGACGGTCACGTTGAGGCGGCCCATGGCATTCTTCAGCACGCCCTCGGCGTTGGCCAGGAGGTTCATGCTCTGGGCATCGCCCGGATTCTGCGAGGCCTGCTTGAGGCCCTCGACCGCACCATTGCGCGCGGCCACCACGGCCTCGAGGGTTTCGCGTTCGTGGGCGAGGTAGGCCTTGGCGGTTTCCACCAGGTTGGGGATCAGGTCATAGCGGCGCTTGAGTTGCACCTCGATCTGCGCGAAGCCGTTCTGGTAGCGGTTGCGCAGGCTGACCAGGCGGTTGTAGACGCTGATCACGTAGAAAACCACCACGACCAGTACGGCGATGATGATAAGGGTGGAGATATCCATGAGATGTCCCTATCGGTTGGTGAACGTCGCCGCATGGTAGCGGAAAGTGCAGGTCGCCGGGCGCACCATGACTGGGCAGTCCGCGCGGATGTGCGGTGGTTCCGGTTACTGCTCGTCCGCCTTGTTCGGGCTGAGCGCCATCATCTGGATGGTCAGGCGCGGCGTCGCCAGGCTCAGGCCGGATTCGTCCAGGTGGCGCTTGAGCGCCAGGTTGAAGGCGCGCGACACCTCCCACTGGCGGATCGGCGCGGTCTTGAAGCGGGCACGCAGCACCGCGTTGCCGGAATCGAAGCTTTCCACGCCCTGGATCTCCAGGGGCGACCAGATGTTGCGGCGCATCAGCACGTCGTTGCGCAGCTCGGTGGCCACCTCGCGCAACAGCTTGATGGCATCGTCGATGTTCATGTCGTGGGGCACGGCGACGCGAAAGATGGCGTAGCCGAACTCGCGCGAGTAGTTCTTGATGCTCTTGATCTCGCTGAACGGGATGGTGTGCACTATGCCGTCGATATCGCGCAGGCGCACGGTGCGGATGGTCAGGCCTTCGACGGTGCCGAGGTGGCCGCCGACGTCGACGTAGTCGTCGATGGCCAGGGAGTCCTCGATGATGATGAACAGGCCGGTGATCAGGTCCGCCACCAGCGATTGCGCGCCAAAACCGATGGCCAGGCCGATTACCCCGGCGCCAGCCAGCAGCGGGGTGACGTTCATGCCCATGTTGGCCAGGGCGACGATGGCCGCGATGATGAAAATGCTGACGAACAGCACGTTGCGGATCAGCGGCATCATGGTCTGCGCGCGGGCGTTGGTCTGGCCCTTGCGCGAGCGGGTGAGGGCGTGATGCACCGCGGTGTCGGCGAGAATCCACACCAGCCAGCCGCAGGCCAGGGTCGCGCCCAGGCCGACCAGCTTGAGGCTGATCTCGTGCCCGTCGCCCTCGGCGAAGCGGATCAGCGACAGCCCCCACACACGCAGGCCCAGCTCGATGAACAGCAGCCACACGGCCAGGCTCAGCATGGTGTGGAAGAAGTTCTGGAAGCGCTCGAAATACGCGGCATGCCGGCGATGCCGCGAACGGCTCCTGAACAGACGCCGCCTGATCAGCCCGTTGACGACCATGCAGGTGACCAGCAGCACGGTGCAGACCAGCGACTGACGGAAGGCGGTGCTGGTGTCGCCGGCCGACACGAAGGTCGCCGACAGGGAAATCGCCACCAGGGCCAGGGCCGGCAGGTACCAGAAGCTGCCGAGCAGCTCCACGGTCTCGCTGATGCCGCGCTGGCGCAGACGCCGTGCCAGGGGTTGGTTGCGGATCAGGTGGGCGATCGGACGACGGAAGCGCAGGATGAACAGGCCGGTGCACAACGCCGCCAGCACGTTGGTCAGGGTGGCAGTGGTGTGCGCCAGGTTGGCGCCGAGGCTGGCGACCAGACGCGGATCGTTGAGCGCCTCGCCAAAGGCAGCGAAGCTGCCGATCAGCCACAGCGGGCGAAAGGCGCGGCGGCGCAGGATGTTCAGCGCGGTGCGCCGGTGCGGGCCGTCGAGCAGCGAAAAGGCGATCACGCAGATGGCGGAGAAGCAGGTGCCCACCACCAGTGCGTAGGCCAGCACCATCGCCAGGTCGCGGCCCAGGGAGGCGGGCAGCACGTAGCTCAGGTAGCCGGTGATCAGCAGGGCAGCGAACCAGGGGCCGAGCTTGCGCAGGGCGAAGCGCAGCAGGTCGGTGGGGCGTGGGTTCTGTGGCAGGTCCTCGGCGAGGCCGAAGCGCAGGCGAACCTGGTGGCTGAGCGCCCGCAGCCCGAAGGCCAGCAGGCTCCAGATACCGATGATCAGCGCGAAGTTGCTGACCAGCGCAAACCGCTCGCCGGCCTCGGGCAACAGCGCCGCCAGTTCGCTGCGGCTGCGTGACAGCTCCAGCTGCCAGCGCGCCAGCGGGCTGTGCTCGCCGGAGAACTGGCTTTCGATACCGCTCAGGGTATTGCCGATCAGCCCCAGCACGCCGTCGCGGCTCTCGGTCTGGGCTTTCTGGGTGGTGTCGCGCAGGGTCTTCAGGTCGTTGAGCAACTGCGCGCGTTGCTTGTCGTTCTCCAGCGACTGGATCACTTCATCGAGGGAGCGATCCAGCGGTTGATCCGCCTGGGGCTGGGTGCTGGCTTCGCCAGTGCCGCCAAACAGGGTCGGGATGCCCGCCGCCTCGGCAGACGCGCAGGTGAACATGACCAGGGTGAGCAACAGCAGGCGGCGCAGCAGGGCGTTGAGGCGGATCACGCGCGAATTCTCCAACACGCGGGTGAGTGTCGGGCGGCGTCGGCTGACGCCGCCCTGGGCTCAGGCGTAGTTTTCCGGGCTGAGACGACGCTCGACCAGTTCGATGAGGATGTGGATGACCTTGATGTGCAGCTCCTGGGTGCGATCGGCGAAATCGCCGCCCGGCGCGCAGATGCACACGTCGGCCAGACTTTCCAGCAGCGAGCCTGGCTTGCCGGTCAGGGCGATGACCTTGATGCCGAGGGCCTTCGCTGCCTCGGCGGCCTTGACCACGTTGGGGCTCTTGCCGCTGGTGCTGATGGCCAGCAGCACATCGCCTTCGCGGCCGTGGGATTCAACGTAGCGCGAGAAGATGTGGTCGTAGCCGAAGTCGTTGGCTACGCAGCTGATGTGGCTGGCGTCGCTGATCGAGACCGCCGCGATGCCCGGGCGGTTCTTGCGGTAACGGCCGGTGAGTTCTTCGGCGAAATGCATGGCGTCGCACATCGAGCCGCCGTTGCCGCAGGAAAACACCTTGCCCTTGGCCTCGAAGCTGCTCACCAGAAGGTTGGCGGCGTGCTCGATATTGGCCAGCGTCTGCTCGTTGCCGATGAAGGCGTCGAGGGCGCGCTGGGCTTCGATCAGGCTGTTGCGGATATGTTCGATCATGGTCGCCTCAGGGCAGGTCATGGCTGTTGTAAAAGGCGCCCAGCACTTTCACCAGGTGCGCCAGATCCTGGCTGCCGGCCAGCTCGCGAATCGAGTGCATGGCGAAGGTCGGCAGGCCGATATCGACGGTACGCACGCCCAGCTGGCTGGCGGTGATCGGACCGATGGTCGAGCCGCAACCCATGTCGCTGCGGGTCACGAAGCTCTGTACCGGCACTTCGTTTTCCAGGCACAGGTGGCGGAAGAAACCGGCGGTTTCGCTGTTGGTGGCGTAGCGCTGGTTGCTGTTGATCTTGATCACCGGGCCGGCGTTGAGCTTGGGCCCGTGATTGCCGTCGTGCTTGGCTTCGTAGTTGGGATGCACGCCGTGGGCGTTGTCCGCCGAGACCAGCAGGGAACGCTGGATGGTGCGCACGAAATCATCGCCCTGGGGCAATACGCGGCGCAGCACCTGCTCGAGCATCGGGCCATCGGCGCCGCACGCCGAGCTGGAACCGACTTCTTCATGGTCGGTACACACCAGTACGCAGGTTTCATCTTCACCGGCGTCGAGCAGCGCCTGCAGGCCGGCATAGCAGGACAGCAGGTTGTCCAGGCGCGCACTGGCGATGAAGTCCTGATTCAGGCCCACCACCGCAGCGCTCTGGGTGTCGTAGAAGCTCAGCTCGTAATCGAGCACCGCATCGGCGTTGAAATCGTGCTCCATGGCCAACTGCTCGCTGAGCAGGGCACGGAAGTCGGCACCCTCGGCACCGGCCAGTTGGGCGAGGATCGGCGGCAATTCGTTCTGCGCGTTGATCGCCCAGCCCTGATTGGCCTCGCGGTTGAGGTGGATGGCCAGGCTGGGGATCACGGCAATCGGCTGGTAGAAGTCGATCAGCGCGCTTTCCACCTTGCCGTCGCGGCGGTAGGTGACGCGGCCGGCCAGCGACAGGTCGCGGTCGAACCAGGGGGCCAGCAGCGCGCCGCCGTAAACCTCGACGCCGAGCTGGAAGTAACCCTGACGCTCCAGCTCCGGGTTGGGCTTGACGCGCAGGCAGGGGCTGTCGGTATGGGCGCCGACCAGGCGCACGCCGCCTTCGACGGGCGAGCGCGTGCCGAGCTGGAAGGCGATGATCGAGGAATCGTTGCGGGTCACGTAATAGCGGCCACCGGCTTCGGTGTACCAGGGCGCGCGCTCGTCGAGCTGGCGGTAACCAGCGGCTTCGAGGCGCATGGCCAGGCTGCTGGTGGCATGAAAGGGTGTAGGGGAGGCGTTGAGAAAGTCGAGCAGGCCTTGATTCAATTCTTCGCGCATGGGGCACTCCGGACGGCAATGTGCCGAGTTTATCGGATTTGCCCGCGGCGCTGTTGGCGTTTCCTCGCGTATGCAGGGATCAGTTCAGGTAGCCCGGTGTTGAGCGAAGCGATACCCGGGGCGGTCTTGAAAACGGCGGTGTATTCGAGTTGGCCCTGGGTATCGCTGCGCTCAACCGCAGGCTACAAGAGCAAGTGCTCGTTCAGGCCTTGATGGCCACCAGGCTGAGTACCTGATTGTCTAGCTCGGCATACATGCCGGCCAGTTCGGTTTTGGCTTGCCACTCTTCGCTCAGGTCGATCAACAGGCGCAGGCGCGCGCTGCCTTGTTCGGCGTCTAGGTCGAGCAGTTCCGCATCCTGGAAATAGAAGCGCGTGAGCACCAGCGGGTAGAGCGCCTTGAACAGGCTTTCCTTGAGCGAGAAGGTCAGGCTGATCCACCAGGCGCGCTGCTCTGGGCATAGTTCGGCGATGCGTGCCAGCTCATCGGCGGTGAGAATCTCGCCGACCAGCCGCTCGGCGCGCTCGCTGGACAGCAGCCGCTCGACGTCCAGGCCCAGCCCTCGCCAATCCCGGGCGGGCGCGACGATGGCGGCGGCCCAGCCCTGGCCATGGGTGATCGACCCGCTGACCTGCGCCGGCCATTGCGGCGCCCGGTCCTCACCGACCGCCGGTACGCTGGCCACGCCGGTGACCCGATACAGCGCTTCGCGTGCGCACAGACGCCCGGCCAGGTGCTCGGCCTGGCGTTTGGCGACGCCGCGCACCGGCGGTACGCCTGCGGCCAGGTAGTCGCCTTCGTCGAGTCGGGTTGGGTCGAAATGGGTGCTGATCAACTGCGCGCCGGCCAGTGGCCGCGTGAACGGCCAGTGATCGGCGAGGGGGCTGCAGCAGCGGGGCAGAGGGGCTTTGCTCATGGCCGGCATTCTGCCGCGCCGGCCCGCCGCTTACCAGCCGGGCACGCCGTGCATGTCCGGCAGCTTGTGGGCGATACCCTTGTGGCAGTCGATGCAGGTGGCTTCGCCGTTGGCCAGCGCCGTGGAGTGCATCTGCGCGGCGCGCTTGCTCTGGCGGGTGAAATCCATGAAATCGAAGTTGTGGCAGTTGCGGCACTCCAGCGAGTCGTTGGCCTTGAGGCGTGCCCACTCGTGTTCGGCCAGCTCGCGGCGTTTCTCGAGGAATTTCTCGCGGGTGTTGATGGTGCCGAAGATCTTGCCCCATACCTCCTTGGAGGCCTGCATCTTGCGCGCGATCTTGTCCGTCCACTGGTGCGGCACGTGGCAATCCGGGCAGGTGGCACGCACTCCGGAGCGGTTGTTGTAGTGGATGGTGTCCTGCAGCTCGACGAACACGTTGTCGCGCATTTCATGGCAGGAAATGCAGAATTGCTCGGTGTTGGTGGCCTCCAGCGCGGTGTTGAAACCTCCCCAGAAGATGATCCCGGCGATGAAGCCGCCCAGGGTCAGGAAGCCCAGGCTGTAGTGCACGCTGGGACGGCGCAGGACCTTCCAGTAAGTGCCGAGCAGGGCGAGCAGCGATTTCATGGTGCCTCCTCAGGGGTGCCCGGCAGGTTTGCGTTCATCCTGCAGAATCTGGTCGATGTTCCTGAAACCGTTCTCCACCAGCGGCTTCACCTCGGCCTGGGTGACGTGGCACTGGGTGCAGAAATAGCGGCGCGGCGACATCGCTGCCAGGGCCTGGCCTTCGCGGTCCATGTAATGGGTGATGCTGATCATCGGCGCCTGGCTGCGCGCGCTGTTGGCGCGGCTGTGGCAGGCCATGCAGCGGTTGCCGAAACGGTCCACCTGGTAGCCGACGATGGTGTGCGGGATGGTCGGCGGCTGTTCGGGGTAGTTGCGCTCGCGGCGGATGTCCTTGTTTTCCTCGGGCGCGATGCGCGGCGCCGGGAATTCCTGGGTCAGGGTGCCGCCTGGGCGGCGCCCGTCCGGTGCCGGGGCGTCCAGTGGGTAGCCGAGGTCGGCGGCCACTGCCACGCCGAACACGGCGAGCAGCAGCAATGGCAGATAACGCAGTTTCATGGCTGTGCTCCTCATGCCGCGCTGATCAGTTGGATCTTCACCGCGCACTTCTTGTAGTCGGTCTGCTTGGAGATCGGGTCGGTGGCGTCGAGGGTGACCTTGTTGATCAGCTTGTTGGCGTCGAAGAACGGCACGAACACCAGACCGCGTGGCGGCTTGTTGCGCCCGCGGGTCTCGATGCGCGCGCGGATCTCGCCACGCCGGCTGATTACCTTCACCTCGCTGCCGCGCCGGGCCTTCATGGCCTTGGCATCGTCGGGGTGCATGTACACCAGGGCATCGGGCACGGCGCGGTGCAGCTCGTCGACGCGTTGGGTCATGCTGCCGGTGTGCCAATGCTCGAGCACGCGGCCGGTGCTGAGCCAGAACGGGTAGTCGTCGTCCGGCGCCTCGGCTGGCGGCTCGTAGGGCAGGGCGAAGATGATCGCGCGGTTGTCGGGGTAGCCGTAGAACTGCACGTCGCTGCCCTTGGCCACATAAGGGTCGTGGCCCTCGCGATAACGCCAGCGGGTTTCCGAACCCTCGACCACCGGCCAGCGCAGGCCGCGTTCGCTGTGGTAGCGGTCGAACGGCGCCAGGTCGTGGCCATGGCCACGGCCGAACTGGGCGTATTCCTCGAACAGGCCCTTCTGCAGGTAGAAGCCGAAGGCCTGCGCTTCGTCGTTGCGAAAGCCCTTTTCCAGCTGTTCGGCCGGGAAGGCGTCGACCTGGCCGTTCCGGTAGAGCACCTCATAGAGCGTCTTGCCCTTGAGCTGCGGCGTCTGGGCCAAAAGCTCGGCCGGCCAGACTTCATCGGTGGTGAAGCGCTTGGAGAATTCCACCAGTTGCCACAGGTCGGATTTGGCCTCGCCCGGTGCGCCGACCAGCTGGTGCCAGAACTGCGTGCGACGCTCGGCATTGCCGTAGGCGCCTTCCTTCTCGACCCACATGGCGCTGGGCAGAATCAGGTCGGCGGCCTGGGCCGAGGTGGTCGGGTAGACGTCGGAGACGATCACGAAGTTGTCCGGCTTGCGCCAGCCGGGCAGCACCTCCTGCATGATGTTCGGGCCGGCCTGCATGTTGTTGCTGACCTGGGTCCAGTACACCTTGAGCACGCCGTCCTTGAGCATGCGGCTCTGCTCCACGGCGTGGAAACCGGGCTTTTCCTGGATGGTGCCGGCGGGCAGCTTCCAGGTCTTCTCGGCGGTGGCGCGGTGTTTCGGGTTGGTGACCACGAGATCCGCCGGCAGGCGGTGGGAGAAGGTGCCCACTTCGCGGGCGGTGCCGCACGCCGAGGGCTGGCCGGTCAGCGAGAAGGGGCTGTTGCCCGGCTCGCTGATCTTGCCGGTCAGCAAATGGATGTTGTAGATCAGGTTGTTGGCCCACACGCCTCGGGTGTGCTGGTTGAAGCCCATGGTCCAGAACGACACCACCTTGCGCTTCGGATCGGCGTACAGCTCGGCCAGCGCCTTGAGACGTTCGGCCGGCACGCCCGATTCTCTGGCGGCGCGCTCCAGGGTGTAGGGTTTGACGAAGGCGGCGAACTGCTCGAACGACATGTCGCTCCAGGTGTTGGCGTTCTTCGCGTTCTTGGCCTTCACCTCCAGCGGGTTGTCCGGGCGCAAGCCATAGCCGATGTCGTCGGCGCCGAGGGCGAAGCGGGTGTGGCGCTTGACGAAATCCTGGTTCACCGCGCCGCTCTGGATAATGTGGTTGGCGATGTAGTTGAGGATCAGCAGGTCGGTTTGCGGCTTGAACACCATGGGGATGTCGGCCAGGTCGAAGCTGCGGTGTTCGAAGGTCGACAGCACCGCCACCTTGACGCCGGGCTGGCTCAGGCGCCGGTCGGTGACCCGGCTCCACAGCACCGGGTGCATCTCGGCCATGTTCGAGCCCCATAGCACGAAGCTGTCCGTGGCTTCGATGTCGTCGTAGCAGCCCATCGGCTCGTCCATGCCGAAGGTGCGCATGAAACCCATCACCGCCGAGGCCATGCAGTGGCGCGCGTTGGGGTCGATGTTGTTGCTGCGAAAGCCGGCCTTCATCAGCTTGTTGGCGGCGTAGCCTTCCCAGATCGTCCACTGTCCGGAACCGAACATGCCGACCGCCTGAGGGCCGTGCTCGCGCAGGGCGGCCTTGAATTTCTCCTCCATGATGTCGAAGGCCTGCTCCCAGCTGATCGGCTGGAATTCGCCCTGCTTGTCATAGACGCCGTTCTTCATGCGCAGCAGTGGTGTGGTCAGACGATCGACGCCGTACATGATCTTCGACAGGAAGTAGCCCTTGACGCAGTTCAGGCCGCGGTTGACCTCGGCCTTGATGTCGCCGTGGGTGGCCACCACGCGGTTGTCGCGGGTGGCGACCATCACGCTGCAGCCAGTGCCGCAGAAGCGGCAGGGCGCCTTGTTCCACTCCAGGCGGGTGTTCTCCGCATCGGCGACCAGGTTGCTGGCGCTGGACGCGATCGGCAGGCCAGCGGCGGCTGCGGCGATGGCTGCAGCCTGGGCCTTGGTGAATTCGCGGCGGGTCATGCTCATCGAGCGGCTCCTTCCGAAGTGAGGCATTCGTGGTAGATCAGTGCGGCGTTGAGCACGCCGGGCAGCGCGTTGACCTGATCGATGCGCTGCAGGATGAGTTTTTCGTCGACCGCTTCGATCACCACCACGGCCTTGCCTTCCGGGCTGTGCTGATGCACGTCCAGGTCGTCGAGCAGGCGCAGGTTGGCGAGCACCGCATCGAGCTGCTCGGGGCGGGCATGCACGATGAAGCTGGCGATGTGCAGGGGGGCGTCCATGACGGGCTCCTGTAAGCCGAGGTGAATCAGTTGAGTGGGCCGGGCGGGCCGAAGAGCATCTGCAGGAACCAGACGGCAAAGCCGTAGGTGCCGACGAGGGCCACGGAAAGCAGCGGGAAGAGGAATATCACCAGGAATAGAAACAGCCGGCGTTCGCGGCGTTTGCCCCCGGTGTCTTCGGAAGGGCTAGGCATGGGCAGGTCTTCATCGGTCAGGCGTGTGCATGTGCCGTCATGGATTGGTGCCACGCTTCTGGCGTTGGCAATCTGACGGTCTCTGGTCGTTAAGCCCGACCTTAGTCGCACTGGCCAGTGGGGTATTGACCCTGGTCAATGCCTGGGCCATTACGCCGTGGCAGGCGGCGAAAAGCCTGCTGGTCGGTCGTTCAGGCGAGGTTCAGCAAGGGTTCAGGAGGGGTTCAGTCGACCCAAGGCAGGATGATTCTCGAGTTCTTCATCAACCCACTGCCAATCGAGAGGCATCTCCATGAAAGCGACTCTGACCAAACTGGCTCTGGCAACTTCCCTGGTCGTCGGCGCTGCGTCCACCGCCCATGCCGACAACAACTTCGCCGGCTTCACCTGGGGCCAAACCAGCAACAACATCCAGAAGTCCTCGGCGTTGAATGCCAACCTGGGTGATCCGAACTTCGACGGCGTGATCAACAACACCAGCACCTGGGGCGTGCGCGCCGGTCAGCAGAACGATGCCGGCCGTTACTACGCCACCTACGAGTACATCTCCGGTAGCAACGACGGCCTCAAGCTGCGTCAGCAGAATCTGCTCGGCAGCTACGACGCCTTTCTGCCACTGAACGAGAACGGCACCAAGCTGTTCGGTGGCGGCACCCTGGGTCTGGTCAAGCTGGAGCAGAACAGCCCCGGTGTCTCGCGTGACACCAATGTCGGGTATGCTGCCGGCTTGCAGGCGGGCTTGCTGCAGGAAGTCAACGATAACGCTTCCATCGAGGGTGGCTACCGTTACCTGCGCACCAATGCCAGCACCGAATTCGCCCCGCACGGCGAGGGCAAGGTCGGCTCCCTGGATCTGCATAGCAGCGGGCAGTGGTACATGGGCGTCAACTACAAGTTCTAAATCTGTTGTCGAGGACTCGGGTCGCCCTTTGGGCGGCCCGGCTTCACTCCTGATGAAGAGGGCATGCAACGATGAAATTGCTGGTCGTGGAGGATGAGGCGCTGCTGCGTCACCATCTCTATACCCGACTCGGCGAACAAGGCCACGTGGTGGACGCGGTCGCCAATGCCGAGGAGGCGCTGTATCGCGTCGATGAATACCACCATGACCTGGCAGTGATCGACCTCGGTCTGCCGGGCATCAGCGGGCTGGATCTGATTCGCCAGCTGCGCAGTCGTGACAAGACCTTTCCCATCCTGATTCTCACCGCCCGTGGTAACTGGCAGGACAAGGTCGAGGGCCTGGCCTCCGGCGCCGACGATTACGTGGTCAAACCCTTTCAGTTCGAAGAACTCGAAGCGCGCCTCAATGCGCTGCTGCGCCGTTCCTCGGGCTTCATCCAGTCGACCATCGAGGCCGGCCCGTTGTTGCTCGACATGAACCGCAAGCAGGCGCTGATCGATGGTGCGGGCATGGGGTTGACCGCCTACGAGTACCGCATCCTCGAGTACCTGATGCGCCACCATCAACAGGTGGTGCCCAAGGAGCGGCTGATCGAGCAGCTATACCCCGATGACGAGGAACGCGACCCCAACGTGATCGAGGTGCTGGTCGGCCGTCTGCGCCGCAAGCTGGAAAACTGCAACGGCTTCAAACCGATCGAGACGGTACGCGGCCAGGGCTATCTGTTCACCGAGCGCTGCCGGTGACGTCAGGCTTGGCGCGGTTGAAAACACATTGGGTGTCCTCCCTGCGCCTGCGCCTGATGCTCGGCAGCACGGTAATCGCCGTACTGTTCATGCTGGCGCTGTTGCCGGCTTTGCAGGGCGCCTTCCTGATCGCGCTGGAAAAATCCGTGGAGAAACGCCTGGCTGCCGACGCCGGAGCCCTGATATCCGCCGCCCGCACCGACGATGGCAAGTTGCGCATGCCCAGCAAGCTGCCCGACGAGGAGTTCGATCTGCCCGACGCCCAGTTGCTGGGCTTCATCTACGACCGCGACGGGCAGCGTGTGTGGCAGTCCCCGTCGACCCGTGACATGTCGGTGTCCTACCTGCCGCGTTATGACGGGCGCGGCGACGAACTGCTGCGCACCACGGATCGCCAGGGCCGCGAGTTCTACCTCTATGACGTGGAGATCAAGCTGCTGCGCGGGCAGAGCGCGGCATTCAGCATCGTCACCATGCAGCCGGCCAGCGATACCCTGGCGCTCTATAACGATTTCACCAAGCAGCTCTACCTGTGGCTCGGCGGCGCGCTGTTGCTGCTTCTAGGGTTGTTGTGGTTCGGGCTGACCTGGGGCTTTCGCAGCCTGCGCGGGCTGCGTGAAGAACTGGACGAAGTGGAGGGCGGCACACGCGAGCGACTGAGCGATGACCACCCCCGCGAGCTGCTGCGCCTGACCGGCTCGCTGAACCGCCTGCTCGACAGCGAACGCCAGCAACGTGAGCGCTACCGGCACTCTCTGGACGACCTGGCGCACAGCCTGAAGACGCCGCTGTCGGTGCTGCAGGGCGCCGCGGAGGTGATCGCCGCCAAGCCCGAGAACCGTGAGCAGTCGCAGATACTCCAAGGCCAGATCGAGCGCATGAGCCAGCAGATCGGCTATCAGCTGCAACGCGCCAGCCTGCGCAAGAGCGGCCTGGTGCGCCATCGGGTGCCGTTGGCCAGCGTGGTGGACAACCTCTGCGGGGCACTCGACAAGGTCTACCGCGACAAACAGGTCAGCGTGCAGCGCCAGTTCGATGCCTGGCTGGAAATTCCCATGGAGCGTGCCGCGCTGCTCGAGCTGCTCGGCAACCTGCTGGAAAACGCCTACCGCCTTTGCCTGGGCCAGGTGCGCATCAGTGCCCGGATCGAAGGTGGCACCTGTCAGCTTTGCGTAGAGGACGACGGGCCGGGCGTGCCGGTGGATCAACGTGAGCGCATCCTGCGCCGTGGCGAGCGTCTGGACGCCCAGCACCCCGGGCAGGGCATCGGTACCGCGGTGGTCAAGGACATCATCGAAAGCTACGAAGGCGAGCTTTTTCTCGAAGAGTCCGATCTGGGCGGTGCGGCTTTCCGGGTGCGCATCTGATCGCGTTCAGATGCGTTGGTGGGAATCCGCCATGCCCACACGAGACGCGTGCGGAAAACCGCCATTGGCGGCGTAAATGCGCCTGCGGTTCTTTTTAAAATCCAGCTATATCAAAGGTTTATCCTGTTTTTTCTTGTATGGCATGGCGCTTGCTTTTGCTGCGTCAAGGTCGCGCTAGCGTCCTACTAACAAATCCCTCCAGGTCAGGAGGGTTGGCGCCTAAACAAGAAAGGTGGTGCGGACGTCGCTGGATGTCAGCCGCACCCATGAGGATTCACCATGACTGCCACAACGAACGAAGTTGTCCGTCAACCGTTCTACAAAATGCTTTACGTCCAGGTGCTGTTCGCCATTACCGTGGGCATCCTGCTCGGCCATTTCTATCCAGAAACAGGCGTCGCCCTCAAACCGCTCGGCGATGGCTTCGTCAAGCTCATCAAGATGGTCATCGCACCCATCATCTTCTGTACCGTCGTCAGCGGCATCGCCGGCATGCAGGACATGAAGGCAGTCGGCAAGACCGGCGGCTACGCGCTGCTGTATTTCGAGATCGTGTCCACCATCGCCCTGATCATCGGTCTGGTCGTGGTCAACGTGGTGCAGCCAGGTGTTGGCATGCACGTCGACCCGAGCACGCTGGATGCCAGCAAGATCGCCGCCTACGCCCAGGCCGGTGAAGCGCAGACCACCATCGGCTTCCTGCTCAACGTGATCCCGGCCACCGTGGTCGGTGCCTTCGCCAACGGCGACATCCTGCAGGTACTGTTCTTCTCGGTGATCTTCGCCTTCGCGCTGCAGCGCATGGGTGAGTTCGGTCGCCCAGTGCTCGAGTTCATCGACCGCATCGCCCATGTCATGTTCGGCATCATCAACATGATCATGAAGGTCGCGCCCATCGGTGCCTTCGGTGCCATGGCCTTCACCATCGGTCAGTACGGTGTCGGCTCGCTGGTGCAGCTGGGTCAGCTGATGCTGTGCTTCTACATCACCTGCTTCTTCTTCGTGCTCATCGTGCTGGGCGGCATCTGCCGTGCCCACGGCTTCAGCGTCCTGCGTCTGATCCGCTACATCCGCGAAGAGCTGATGATCGTGCTGGGTACTTCGTCGTCCGAGTCGGCCCTGCCACGCATGCTGACCAAGATGGAAAAACTCGGTGCCAACAAGTCGGTCGTCGGCCTGGTGATCCCTACCGGTTACTCCTTCAACCTCGACGGTACCTCGATCTACCTGACCATGGCCGCGGTGTTCATCGCCCAGGCCACCGATACCCCGATGGACATCACCCACCAGATCACCCTGCTGCTGGTGCTGCTGGTTGCCTCCAAGGGCGCTGCTGGCGTGACCGGTAGTGGCTTCATCGTGCTGGCCGCCACTCTGTCTGCCGTCGGCCACCTGCCGGTTGCCGGCCTGGCGCTGATCCTGGGTATCGACCGTTTCATGTCCGAAGCCCGCGCGCTGACCAACCTGGTCGGTAACGGCGTCGCCACCATCGTGGTGGCCAAGTGGTGCAAAGAGCTGGACGAAGACACCCTGCAGCGCGAGCTGGCCTCCGGTGGTCGTCCGGACGTGGTGGCCGTGCCTGCCGATAACGCTGGCAAGGTTTCCTGATAGAAATGTCGTCGACCTTCCCGGCAGGGAAGGTCACCTGGCCCGCCCTTGTGGCGGGCTTTTTTATGGGCGGCCGAAAACCGGCGGGCTGGCATCTCGCCTCTAGGCCACCTGTTCTATTGAGCCAGGCCCGGTCTTGCAAGAGGATTTTGGGGCGGGTGGCGTGTCATGAGTTGGACGGCTGCGGTGCGATGCGCTGCCCATCAATCCTGGATCGATGGAGAGATTTCCGTGAAAAACATGAAGAAGGTGAGTTCACGTCGTTTTGGGCTGGCGGCAGCATTGCTGGCCGGTATCGCATTCAGTGGCACCGCCAGTGCCTGGACGTTCGAGCATGGCTGGAGCTGCCAGAACAAGTGGTATCAGATGGGGCTGATCGAGCTGATTGCCTGCGGTGGCGGAGGCGAGGGCTGAACCGTCTGGAGCCTTTGGCCCAGCAATGCCAGACAAAGCCCGCAGAGCGGGCTTTTTCATGCCTTGTAGGACGAGGCGTATGGCAGGGGAGTGGCGCTGGCGTCCATGGAAGATGGATGCCAGGGCGCCAAAACGAAAAAACCGGCCGCGAGGGCCGGTTTTTCTGGGATTTGGTCGGAGAGACAGGATTCGAACCTGCGACCTTCTCGTCCCGAACGAGACGCGCTACCAAGCTGCGCTACACTCCGAATGCGCCAAATTCTACTCAAAAACTTTTGCAACACAAGGGGTTAGCAAAAATTTTTAATCGGGGCGCCGCACCTGGCGTGCGCCCACGACCCGAATGGCGCTTACAGCTCCTTGACGGTACGAACCTGGTCCTTGTTGACCTTGGTGCGCTTGCCATCCAGCTGTTCGAACTCGTAGAAACCGGTGTCGTCGTCGAAATCAGGGCGATCGACGGTCTGGATTTCACGGCCATCATTGAGAGTGATCACCGATGGCGTGGAGCAGCCAGCCAGGGTCACCAGGCCGAGGGCGAGTAGAAACGCAGCGGACGTCCGTTGCTTCATGACGTGTCTCCTTAAGTCGAGGCAGAGTGATTACCTTGGCTCAGACGAGTAGGCCGAGCCCAAGTTCCACCCTATTTATCCACCTGTGGCCCCATGCCGCAAGCTTTCAGCCGAGCAGATCGGGGGAGTTGAGGTTGCTCAGGCGCGGATCGTCGGTCTCGCAACGCAGTGCGGCGGGGTCATGCGCGCGCAGCCAGCGCTGGGTGCTGCGCTCGCCCTCAAGCCAGGCCTCTTCCAGCGACGGCAGCAGGCGGCGAGGGATGACCGCGAACAGCGGCTCCCAGTAGCCGTCGCGCTGCGCCATCGACGGGCGCCCGTCTGCCAGGGCCAGCAGGCCCTCGATGAGTGCGCGGTCGACCCTGGGGGCGTCGCACGGCAGCACCAGCAGCAACGGGTGGCGGGCGACCTGCAGGGCCGCGCGGATGCCGGCAAGGGGCCCCGGATAGTCGGCGCTGTCGTCGCCGACCAGGCGATCGGCGTAGGCGGCATAGGCCGACTGGTTGCGATTGCAGGAGATGATCAGGTCATCGGTGAGCGGGCGAACCACCTCGTGCAGCCATGCGATCATCGGTCGCGCCTGCCAGTGCACCAGGCCCTTATCCAGGCCGCCCATGCGCTGGCCCCGGCCACCTGCGAGCAGAACCACCGAAAAGGGCTGGGGCGTTGCGGTGGCGGGCATGGCGGGGTCTCCGGAGGTGGCGCTGTGGTATAACACCGGCCTTTGTTCACGACAACTGGAAGCCTGCCATGAGCCACAAGGCCGATGCGCCATTCGTGCCCCTGAATATCGCCGTGCTGACGGTCAGCGATACCCGCACGCTGGAAACCGATACCTCCGGGCAACTCTTCGTCGACCGCCTCAAGGCGGCAGGCCACAACCTTGCCGAGCGCGTGCTGCTCAAGGACGACCTGTACAAGATCCGCGCCCAGGTCGCCACCTGGATCGCCGAAGATGTGGTGCAGGTGGTGCTGATCACTGGCGGCACCGGCTTCACCGGGCGTGACAGCACGCCGGAAGCGGTGGCCTGTCTGCTGGACAAGCAGGTCGATGGCTTCGGCGAGCTGTTCCGGCAGATATCCATCGCCGACATCGGCACCTCGACCATCCAGTCCCGCGCGCTGGCTGGCCTGGCCAACGGCACCCTGGTGTGCTGCCTGCCGGGCTCGACCAACGCCTGCCGCACCGGCTGGGATGGCATCCTCGCCGAACAGCTCGATGCGCGCCATCGCCCGTGCAATTTCGTGCCACACCTGAAGCTCGCCGCGCCCTGCGAGAGCCGCGGATGAGCGAGGCGCATTCCCCGCTGATGCCGGTGGAGCAGGCGCTGGCCCGGCTGCTGGAATTGGCCGAGGCGACGCCGATCGTCGAGCACGAGCGGGTCGACCTGGCCGAGGCCGATGGTCGTGTGCTGGCCGAGCCCATGGTCGCCGGTCTGGATCTGCCGCCCTGGCCGAACAGCGCCATGGATGGCTACGCATTGCGCCTGGCCGACTGGCAGGGCGAGCCGCTGCCGGTCAGCCAGCGCATTCTCGCCGGTATGGCGCCCGATGCGCTGCGGCCCGGCACCTGCGCGCGCATCTTTACCGGCGCGCCGGTTCCTGAGGGCGCCGATACGGTGGAAATGCAGGAGAACGTCAGTGTCGGTGACGACGGCTGCGTGCATTTCAACCAGGCCCTGAAGGTCGCGCAGAACATTCGCCCCCAGGGCCAGGAAAACCGCAAGGGCGAAACACTGCTGGCTGCCGGCACGCGGCTGGGGCCCATCGAGCTGGGGTTGGCCGCCTCCATCGGTCTGGCACAGCTGCCGGTACGGCGCCGACCGCGGGTGGCGGTGCTGTCCACTGGTGACGAACTGGTCGAGCCCGGCAACGCGCTGGGCGGCGGGCAAATCTATAACAGCAACCGATACCTGCTGGTCGCTTGGCTGAAGCGTATGGGGTGCGAGGTCGTCGATGGCGGCATCCTGCCGGATGACCTGGACCGCACGCGCCAGGCGCTGGGTGAGCTCGATGACGTCGATCTGATCCTGTCCACCGGCGGAGTGTCAGTGGGCGAGGCGGATTTTCTCGGCATCGCCCTGCGCGAAGCCGGCGAACTGGCCCTATGGAAGCTGGCGATCAAGCCCGGCAAACCGCTGACCGTCGGCGAATTCCGCGGCCGCCCGGTGATCGGCTTGCCTGGCAACCCGGCCTCGACCCTGGTGACCTTCGGCCTGCTGGCGCGCCCGTATCTGCTGCGTCGCCTCGGCGTGCAGAAGGTCGAGCCCTTGGGCTTCAGCGTGCCGGCGGGTTTCGCCTGGCCCAAGCCGGGCAAGCGGCGCGAGTTCCTGCGCGCACGCCTGGAAAACGGCCGCGTGGTGCCCTATTCGAACCAGAGCTCGGGCGTGTTGCGCAGCGCCGCCTGGGCCGAGGGGTTGGCTCAGGTATTGGAGGGCAGCACCGTTGCCGAAGGCGATGCCGTGCACTTCATCCCGATGAGCGAGCTGCTCGGCTGACACCGGCAAGCGGCACGAGCGTGCGGTGGGCGTGATTATTTGCCCCGCACGCTGTCTGCATTAGGCAGCACAGTGTTCAATTCCCGTTTTCGGAGCCGTTATGCAAGAGCGTAAAGCGCTGTTGATCCTTCATGGTAAGCAGTCCCTCAACGAAGAGGTGCGTGCGGCAGTCAGCAGCCAGCGCGAGAACGGCTGGGAGCTGACCGTGCGGTTGACCTGGGAAGCTGGCGATGCACAGCGCCTGGTCGCCGAGGCCTTGCAGGCGGGTTATCCGACCGTGATAGCTGGTGGCGGGGACGGCACGCTGCGGGACGTGGCCGAGGCCATGGCCAAGGCCGAAACCGATGCCAGCCTGGTGCTGCTACCGCTGGGTACCGCCAACGATTTCGCCCATGCCGCGGGCATTCCGCTGACGCCTGGTGAGGCCCTGGCTATGCTGGACACGCCTGCCCAGCCGATCGACCTGGGCGAGGTCGACGGCGAGCTGTTCCTCAATATGGCCACGGGCGGCTTTGGCTCGAATATCACGGCCAATACTTCCGAGGATCTCAAGCGCTTCCTGGGCGGTGCGGCCTACATGCTCACCGGCCTGACTCGCTTTGCCGAAGTGCGTTCGGCCTTTGGTCGCTTCAAGGGCCCGGATTTCGCCTGGGAGGGCGAGTTTCTCGCCCTTGGCATCGGCAATGGCCGCCAGGCCGGTGGCGGGCATGTGCTGTGCCCCCATGCTCGCGTGAATGACGGCTTGCTGGACGTGTGCATCGTGCCGGCCGCCTCCGATGTGGTCGGTACGCTAGGCACACTGCTGTCCGGCGGCCTGAAAGGCATCGAGGGGGTATCGATCAGCGCGCGCCTGCCGTGGCTGGAAATCGACGCACCCGAAGGGCTGGATTTGAACCTCGACGGCGAGCCTCGCGGCGGGCATCGTCTACGCTTCGCTGCAAGGCCCCAGGCATTGCGTCTGCATCTGCCGGCGCAGTCGCCGTTGCTGCGTGACTGACCGGCGGGTACTGGTGCGGCGCCGCGCGCTGGTGCAAGATGGCGTTGCGCCATGCCGCCTACAGTAATTGCACGACTGGCCGATAGCTTCATACGAACATCACGCCTCACAGGAGCGAATAATGGCCGGTATTCTCGACACCGTTGATCAACGGACGCAGTTGGTAGGCGAGAACCGCCTGGAAATTCTGATGTTCCGTCTGGCGGGCCGGCAGTTGTTCGCCATCAACGTGTTCAAGGTGCAGGAAGTGCTGCACATGCCCAAGCTGACGCTGATGCCGCATCGTCATCGCTTCGTTTGCGGGGTGATCCACTTGCGCGGCCAGACGCTGCCGGTGATTGACCTGTCCCAGGCCATCGGCATGCGCCCGATCGTGCCGGATGAGCGCAGCACCATCATCGTCACCGAGTACAACCGCTCGATCCAGGCGTTCCTGGTCGGTGGCGTCGACCGCATTCTCAACCTCAACTGGGAATCCATCCTGCCGCCGCCCGGTGGTGCAGGGCGCCAGCATTACCTGACGGCCATCACCAAGGTCGACGACCAACTGGTGGAAATCATCGATGTGGAAAAGGTGCTGGCCGAAATTGTGCCGTACGACACGCGCATTTCCGGTGACCGTCTGGCCGATCCATTGCTGGAAAAAGCCCGTGGCCGCGAAGTGCTGCTGGTCGATGACTCCAGCGTGGCCCTGGCGCAACTGCGCGATACCCTGTCGCAACTGGGCATCAAGCTGCACGTCGCCACCGATGGCCTCAAAGGCCTGCAGATGCTCAAGGCCTGGGCCGATGCCGGTGAAGTCATCACCGACAAGCTGCTGATGATGTTCACCGACGCCGAGATGCCGGAAATGGACGGCTATCGCCTGACCACCGAGGTTCGTCAGGATCCGCGCCTGCGTGACCTGTACGTGGTGCTGCACACCTCGTTGTCCGGCAGTTTCAACGATGCGATGGTCAAGAAGGTCGGTTGCGACAACTTCCTGTCCAAGTTCCAGCCGGACAAGCTGGTGGATGTGATTCGTCAGCGTCTGGCGCTCGACGAAAAGTAGAGCTCTGCTGGCTTGAGCCCTGGCGGCGGTTTGCGTATAACCGCCGTTTCGCTCAAGTCAGGACGCCGAGCCATGCACCTCTCCACGCTATATCGTTTCCCTCTCAAATCCGCCATGGGCGAGTCTCTGCCTAGCCTGCAGCTCGATGGCCTGGGCGTGGCCGGCGATCGCCGCTGGATGTTCGCGGATGCGCAAACCGGTCGGTTCATGACGCAGCGCACCTTTCCCCATATGAGCCAGTTGCAGGCGCGTTGGAATGTCGACGGTGGCCTTACCCTGCAAGCGCCTGGCATGCCGGTGTTGCAGGTGGCGTTGCCGGATCCTGACCAGGCGCTGCGCGGTGTGATCATCTGGCGCGACACTCTGCGGGTACCGGATGCCGGTGACGAGGCCGCCGCCTGGGGCAGCGAGTTCATGGGCAAGAGCTGCCGGCTGGTGCATGTGCCGGCAGAGCGGGCGCGCTTCATTGAAGGCAACGTCGATGGCGACGAGAAGGTCGGCTTCGCCGATGGCTTCCCATTGCTGCTGATCGGTCAGGCTTCACTGGATGATCTGGTGGCCCGGGTCGGCAGGCCGCTGGAGATGCTGCGCTTTCGTCCCAACCTGGTAGTGCAGGGCAGCGAACCCTACGCCGAAGACGGCTGGAAGCGCATTCGTATCGGTGACGTCGAGTTCACCCTCGCCAAACGCTGCTCGCGCTGCGTGATCACCACCATTGACCCCAGGACCGGGGAGCGCAGCGCCGACCGTGAGCCGCTGACCACTTTGCGCAGCTATCGCCAGGGCGAAGACGGCATCATGTTCGGACAGAACCTGATCAACCACGGCAGCGGCGAGCTGCGCGTCGGCATGCCGGTTGAAATATTGCAGTAGGGTGGAGCTACAAACGCGTATCACACGGGGCTGCCATCCGTGGCTCGGCCCGTGTTGCCATTTCGACTCTTACTACGAAGAGTAACGAGTCGAAAGGCGCAGGTGCTCGTACAGTCAGCGCATTTAGACCATCTCTATACCATCTTCCTCATTCGGCTGTTGCCGCTGGCGCTGACGTAGTTCATTGACTTGCCCCATCAGCTGTCGAGTTATCGCGTCCGAGTCGATGCTACCCACCATGGCGGCAGCGGTATCGAGCGTTTGTCGGCCTGTTGCAAGTGCCGAGTTGATGCCATTGCGTGTGGATTCGAGCGCTTGGTTTGCGCCGTTACGCGTGGCTTCTATGGCGTGGCTTGTCCCGTTGCGTGTTGCCTCGAAGGCGTGCTTTGTCCCGTCACGCGCGGACTCCATCGCCTGGCGAGCGGCCGCTTTGGGGGCCGCGTGGTTGTCTTTGTCGTACCACTCTGAGGCTTTATCGGCCACTTTCTGACCCACGGCGTTCATGGCGCCGTACACGCCAAACGCCGTAGCTGAGCCGACAAGGTTGATCGCGTTGTTGACCGCAGCCTTGGCCAGAGGATTGCTGATTGGGGCCGTAGCCGCTTTCTGAATGGCGCTGACCCCGCTAAACGTTGCCGCAAAGCCGCCATTGGCCAGAACGCTACGCGCGGTACCGAGGCTTCGTACGCCGTCCAGGGTACTACTCAGGGTGCCCATCGCGGCATTGCCTACCCGGCTGGCACCATGACTGGCCATGGCCTTCCAACTGGTGTCTTTGGCCGCTTTATAGATGTCGTACCAGTCCCTTTCATCAGCGAGATTTTCCTTGGGCTCGGCATCTTTGCGCGCGAAGATTTGCGCAGGATCGCGTAGGCCACTCTTTTCTTCCCGCATACGTGCAAGATGCGCTGACCCCATTGTCGCTAAAACACCGCCGGCACTGGTGATTGTCGTCCCGGCGTTCGCGGCCTTGGTTGTCGCTGCCGCTTGCGCTTCCGGCCGAAGACCGGGCTGATTCGCCTGAGAAGAGAGGTGTGTGTCAAGGCCGTTACGCAACACATTACGCACACTGAACGTTTGCATTTCCGCGGCGCCAGTACCGGACTGAGTCAACCATCCTGGCTCCTTGTCTTTCAACGCCTCCACCATGACATCGTGCAGGTTGTCCTCAGGTGCTTTGAAAAACAGCAAGTCCTTGTTCATTTCATTCTGAGCGGCGGTGGATACCTGATCGAGCGCGACCGCTTCTAGAGCAGCAACCAGGCCTTGAGCTGCCGCTTCGGCATATGGGGAAGTGGTGCCAGCAAGGCTGGTCAACATCTTGGCAGGGGCCTCCACCAGGTTGGGTTTGAGATGCTGAGCAATCGCAACCAAGGCGAACGGCAATCCTGCGACCAATGAAGAGCCTGACGTCGACTTGCTGTCGAGTGAATGGGCGTTATCCAGCGTTCTGCGAACTGAATCGAGATCTTCGCCTTCACTCGCCAGCAGCTCGGCTCGGGAGCTCACCAGAGCGTCGATCTTTGTATTGTGCTCGGCGACTTTCGCATGATCTTGCGCGCTAGCGCCTGGTGGCAGCGTGGTGGGTTTGCGATATTTCTGGAACATACCGTCCAGGTGTTCATGTATCTCACGCTGGTTCTGTGCTTGGCGCTGTGCTGCACTTATCTCGGTTGCCCGGCGGCCCTCGGCGCGAGAGTCATTTTCGACCTGGGTATGCGATACAGCTGGTAATGCAGGGGTACCGCGCGAAACTCCATCCATAACGAATCCTCTTTTCTTTATGAAATACAAGGCATCAAGCCGCGTAGCAGGGCAGTCAGTGATGTTGCTGTTTCATCGTTGTTATGTGCTTTGGGCTGAAATGGCCTAGCTCCTTGCGCGCAGTTGGAGGGCTGGGGCAGTAATCAGCCGCCTTCTCCAGTGAGAAAGCCATATCGCTGGGTGGTTTGGGCGGCGAACTGGTTCCCTGCGTGAGTCAACTACGTTACCCACAAGCGGCTGATCGAGCCTTGGAGGTTGCGGATCACTGCGCCAGAGCGCTGCGGATGCCGAGCGAGGAGGGAGGATGCTGGAGGCGGTCAGCTACATAGCTGGAGAGACTGGAGGCAGTCACAGGGCTCAGCCAAGCAGGCTGTTCTGCGTACGATCCGCTGCAGGCTTGCCCTGCAGCGGCTGTTGTCGGGGTTGTGGTTTCAGTCAGTGGAGGCCAGGGTGACAGAGCCGGAGCTCAGCATTTTGGCTGATGTTCATTGATCCTCGAAGAAGCGCTCATGCCAGCCAACCAGCGGCTGGGGCGCGTTGAGCTTGTCGCCGTAGATCACCGCGTAGGACAGTACGTTCTGCACGTATTGGCGGGTCTCGTTGAACGGAATGTTCTCCACCCACACGTCGTAGGACAAGTGATCGGCGCCGCGCAGCCACTGGCGCACGCGGCCCGGGCCTGCGTTGTAGGCGGCCGAAGCGAGCACCCGGTTGCCGTTGAACTGGCCGTAGATCTGGCTCAGGTAGGCGGCGCCCAGTTGGATGTTGACGCTGGGCAGCAGCGCGTTGTTAGGGTTGCTCAGGGGGATGCCGAACTTGCGCGCGGTCTCCTTGGCAGTGGCCGGCATCACCTGCATCAGGCCCAGGGCCCCGGCGTGGGACTTGGCATCGGCCATGAAGCCGCTCTCCTGGCGGGTGATGGCGAATACCCAGCTCGAATGCAGGCCGCGCTTCTTGGCTTCCGCGGTTAGCGGCTCGCGATGGGCCATGGGGAAGCGGATGTCCAGGTCGTCCCAGTACTTGGCCTGGCTGATGGTACGGATTGCCGGGAAATACCATTGCATGTCGTAGGCCAGGCGCGCCTGGGCGACCAGCTCGTCACGGTCGAAATGGCGGCTGGCGTGGTACCACTCGCGGCGGCCTTCGACGATCTGTCCGCGGTCGTGGAATTCCATGGCGCGGCGGATGCCGGGCGCGTTGCGTACTTTCTTGATCACGGCAGGGCTGAGCTGCAGCGGTGCATTCTTCAGGTAATAGGGCTCCTTGACCTGGTCGGCGGCCATGAAACCATAGAAGTCGCGCTCCTTGGCCAGGTCGTGGAACAACGGCTGGGCGGCCTTGCTGTTGGGCTGGGCCAGTTGCAGGCTGCGCGCCTGCCAGTAGCGCCAGCGGTTGGTGCTGGCCAGGGACTCGGGCATGCGGCTGATCAGCTTATTGGCTTCGTCCCAGCGGCCCAGGCGCAGCAGCAGGCGGGCGCGCCACTCGCTGACGGTGTCGTCACGCAGGTTGGGGTCGTACTTGGCCATGATGTCGAGGGCGCGTGGGTCGAAGCGGCGCGCCAGGGTCAGGCCGATCTCGTTGGCGATGGCGACCTTTTCCTGATCGGAAAAATGCATGCGCTGGGAGTAGCCCTCGAGCAGGCTCAGGGCCTGTTCCGGATCCTGGCGCGCGAGGCGACGCAGACCGAGGCTGACCACGTCACCCATGGCGTCGTCGGCCGGCGTGAAGCGGGCGGTCTGGGTGAGAATCTGCGGTTTCTGAGCGACTTCCACGAGGAGCTTGCCGTGGTTGCTCAGGGTCGGCAGGTCCTTGCTCAGGAAGGTTGCCAGGCTGTAGTTGCGCGCTTCGGCGGCCAGTTTGGCGCGCTGCCAGCGACGTTGCTCGGTCAACTGGCCTTCGGCGGCCCAGCGATCGAACAGGCGGTCACAGGCTTCGGGCTGGGATTTGCCCACCAGCCAGAGCTTCTCGGCGGTGGCATAGCCTTCGGCGGTCTGGCCCTGGGCAAGCTGGCGCTGGCCGTTCAGGCAGTCCAGTTCGGTAAAGTTGAGCCCCGGGTCGTAGTACTTGGCGAAGGTTTGCCATTCGCCGCGTTCGGCGAGCCAGCGCAGCCAGCGCAACTTCATCCAGTTGGCCTGGGGCAGGTCACCATGGGCGGCGAGAAAGGCTTCGATTTCCTGATTGCTGGCCCATTTCAGCCGTGCGGTCAGCTCGTCGTAGGTCAGATACGGCGTCAGCGGGTAGTCGCGCAGCGCGCTGGCGTAGCGCTCGTAAGGCCCCTTGTCACCCTTGGCGAGAGCGGCCTTGGCCTCGTCGTAGTACTGGCGTTGCTGCTGCAGGCTCGCGGCCTGGCTCAGCGTGGATGTGGCGGCGCAAAGAATCAGGCAGGACAGCAGACTGGGCAAACGACAGCGCATGGCACTTCCGGGGTCATCTCGTGATCGGGCGCGACTGGCTGGTGCCGGTCGCCTGATGTGCCCTTGGGGCGGTTACCGGTGTGCGCCGCTGCGAAACGTGCATCGTCAGGCGCGGCGGCGGCAATGGTCGCTAGCTTAGCCTTTTGCCTGCGTGCCGCGAAAGGGCCGCCGGTACATGGCGCATGTCTGTTTATGTCACATCAATGCGGGCTCACAGACGCCGCCGGCCATCTCGGTTAGAATACGCGCCCGTTTTTGGTTGGCGCACGCGTCGGCCAGATCACTTTCGTGGTCGGCAGCAACGAGGCCTTGGTCGCGCCCCAGGTTTTCGTCCACCACTCCCGCGTATTGTCCGAGGCAACCCTGATGACCCTGCTCAAGTTCACCGATGTTTCCCTGGCCTTTGGCGCCATGCCGCTGTTGGACAAGGTGTCTTGGCAGATCGCGCGCGGTGAGCGGGTGTGCATCATCGGTCGCAACGGTACCGGCAAGTCGAGCATGCTCAAGCTGGTCAACGACCAGCAGAAGCCCGACGACGGCACGATCTGGCGGGCGCCGGGCCTGAAGATCGGCGAGTTGCCCCAGGAGTTGCCGGTCGCCGATGGCCGTACGGTGTTCGACGTGGTCGCCCAGGGCCTCGACGGCGTGGGTGATCTGCTCGCCCAGTACCATCACCTGGCGCAGAACTGCGTGACCGAGGAAGACCTCAACAAGCTGATGCATGTGCAGCAGGAGCTGGAAGCGAAGGACGGCTGGCGCCTGCAGCAACTGGTCGACAGTACCCTGAGTCGCCTGCAACTGCCGGCCGACAAGACCCTCGCCGAGCTGTCTGGCGGCTGGCGCCGTCGCGTGCTGCTGGCCCAGGCGTTGGTCAGCGAGCCGGATCTGCTGCTGCTCGACGAACCGACCAACCACCTGGACATCGGCGCCATCGCCTGGCTCGAAGAAGCCATCAAGGATTTTCAGGGCGCCGTGCTGTTCATCACCCACGACCGTGCCTTCCTGCAGAGCCTGGCCACGCGCATTCTCGAACTGGACCGCGGCGGGTTGATCGACTGGAACGGCGATTACGCCAGTTTCCTGGTGCACAAGGAGGCCGCGCTGGCCGCCGAAGAAACCGCCAATGCGTTGTTCGACAAGAAGCTGGCCCAGGAAGAGGTGTGGATCCGCCAGGGCATCAAGGCACGCCGCACTCGTAACGAAGGCCGCGTACGTGCCCTGAAGGCCTTGCGCGTGGAGCGCAGCGAGCGCCGCGAGCGCACCGGCAAGGCCAATATCCAGCTGGATGTGGCGGACAAGTCCGGCAAGCAGGTAATGGTGCTGGAAAACGTCAGCTTCGCCCATCCGGGCGGCCCGCTGCTGATCAGGGACTTTTCCATGGTGCTGCAACGCGGTGATCGCATCGGCCTGCTCGGCGCCAACGGCACCGGCAAGACCACGCTGCTCAAGCTGATGCTCGACGGTCTGCAGCCGACTGTCGGCAAGGTGGAGCAGGGCACCAAGATCGAAGTGGCGTATTTCGATCAGCTGCGCCACCAACTGGATATCGAAAAGACCGTTATCGACAATATTTCCGAGGGCCGCGACTTCATCGAGATCGATGGCCAGAACCGTCACGTGCTGAGCTACCTGGGCGACTTCTTGTTCAGCCCGCAGCGTGCACGCACGCCGGTCAAGGCGCTGTCCGGTGGCGAGCGTGCGCGCCTGCTGCTGGCCAAGCTGTTCAGCAAACCGGCCAACCTGCTGGTGCTCGACGAGCCGACCAACGACCTCGACGTGGAAACTCTGGAGCTGCTCGAAGAGGTGCTTTCCAACTTCAAGGGCACCGTGCTGATGGTCAGCCACGACCGGGCCTTCCTCGATAACGTGGTGACCAGCACCCTGGTCTTCGAGGGCGAAGGGCGAGTCCGTGAGTACGTCGGCGGCTATCAGGACTGGCTGCGCCAGGGCGGCTCGCCGCGCCTGCTCGGTGTGGGCGAGAGCAAATCGGGCAAGGCAGAACTGGGCTCGGCCATCGTCGAAGCACCCGTGGTCGAGGCGGCGGTCGTCGAAACTACCGCCGCTGTACCGGCAGCCAAGAAGAAGCTCAGCTATAAGCACCAGCGTGAGCTGGACGCCATGCCGGAGATGATCGATACCGCCGAGCAGGCGATTGCCGCGCTGGAAGCCAAAATCGCCGATCCGGCCTTCTATCAGCAGCCGGCCGAGCAGACCTCCGCGGTATTGGCGCAACTGCAGGCCCAACAGGAAGAGCTGGATCGCCTGGTCGAGCGCTGGGCTGAGCTGGAAGGCTGACAGGCTAAGGCGGCGCAGCGTCGGAAGGATCGGGTGGGATGACGCCGGGCGGGTACCCGGCGTCATTCGGCAGGGCTGATCAGGCCGCTGGTTTCTTCAGGCTGACCGCCAGTACGTCGCACGGCGCGCCATGCAGCACGTCGTTGGCGGTGGAACCGAGCAGCAGGGCCAGGCCATGGCGGCCATGGCTGCCGACGATGATCAGGTCGCAGTGCTGTTCGGCGGCCAGGCGGTGGATTTCCTGACGCGGCTGGCCGTAGGCCAGGTGACGGTTCTCGGCGGTGAGTTGCGGGTGTTTGATGGCAAAGGCGTCGAGGCGCTCCTTGGCCTGTTCGAACTGCTGCTGTTGCAGCATCGACAGGTCCATCGGCACGTCGCCGCCGAAAGCCATGGCCATGGGTTCGACGATATGCACCACGGAAAGCTTGGCCTGGGTGCTGCTCGCCAGAGCCTGGGCGCGCTTCATTACCGGGTCGCACTCCTCGGTCAGATCGACGGCGACCAGAATGTGCTGGTAGGACATGGGGTTGTCTCCTTACAAGGGTGACCAGTGATTTCAAGTATGGCTGGTTTGAGCATTTACCACAGGTTGCGCAGTCGAGATAGAAATTATGACGGGATGGATCGTTCTCGCCCTACTGGTTTTCGCCCTCAGCCCGTTGGTCTGGCTGGTGCCGTCGCGTCGCCAGCGCGGGCAGATGGACGTGCGCATGCAGGCCCGGCGTCTCGGTTTGGCGATGCAGCTGGCCCGCGAGGAGTGGCCGTACTGGCTGAGTAAAACGCCGCCCAACCCCTGCCCGCAGTACCACAGCCCGCGCCCTAGGGGCCGACAGGACAGCTGGTGCTACTGGCAGAGCGAGCCGGGCAAGTGGCTGAACAAGTGGCAGGAACCCTGCGCGGATGCGTCGCTGAGCGAGCAGCTCGCCACCTTGCCCGCCGACGTCTACAAGGCCGAGGCCACGCCGCAGATGATCGCGCTGTTCTGGGGCGAGCGCGCGCAGCCGGAATCCCTGGCGGCGATTGCTGCCTTTCTCAAGGGCCGCGCCTGAGTCGCAGGCCGGTTCATGGCAATGGATCACGACTGGCTGCCTGGCTGCGCGTAGATCGCGTCGACATCCGCCAGGCTGCGGATGATGCTGTCCGAGTACTTGTTGACCAGAAATGGCACGCTCTTTTCGTTGTAGTTGCGCAGCGAACCCTCGATATAGCGCCATTTGGTTGCCACGCCGTCGAGCGTGGTATTGACCGCCACGCTGTTGCCGGGCTGCTTGCGCAGTGCGGTCAGGCGCGCGGAAAAGTCGGCCACCAGCTCCTCGATGGGGCGTTCGCTGCTGTCCCCCGAAAAACTCGCACCCACCGAGGCGCTACGCGCGGCGTAGTTCACCGCGATGCCTTGCATCAGCACGCTGAGCTCGCGTGTGGCCGCCATCTGTGCGCTGATGGCGCTGTCGTCCATGCGTTGCAGCGCTTCGTAAAGCGCCTGGGCGGTGGCCAGAAGCTGGCGGTTGCGTGCGGCCAGGTCCGCTACCGGCTGCAGGTCCGTGTAGCCCTGTTTCTGCAGCGCGGCCATCAGGGTCGTCAGCTCCCCGTCGTACAACTGCCATTGTTGCTGCAGTTGCGTCTGCAGGCGCGCGGCGCCCACATCGGCCAGGTTCGCCAATTTGTTCAGCCCGTCGCGCGCCTGTTGGCGTGAAGCGTCGATCATTCGCGCGTAACGCTGATCGCCTTCCATGGCGTTGTACATGTAGAAGTCGCCCAGGCTTTTCTGGGTGGCGAGATGGAAGGTCTGCAGATGCTGGAAATCGGTGGTGGTGCTGGCGTGCCCGGTGCTCGAGAGCAGCAGGGCGGTCAGCAGGAGGGTACGCAGAGAGAAGGCACGCAAGTAGGCTGGCATGCTGGCACCTCGGGTCATCGCTCGTTCTTGTTGTTTTTTTGGTATTCGGTGGCAGCCGAATGGCCGCGACTCTACCCGCGGTCGGGCGTTTTGGCTAGCGCCTGCAAAGGGGTTATCTGCGCCGCCCGAATGATGTGTTATCGACACCGATGATCGACTTTTCGCCCAGGCTGAAAGTGACTGTATGGTCTGCGTAGTGCCGGCTTCACTCGGCTACATAACGCCAATTGACAATCGCAGGCTTTTCCGAGAAGGTGTGCTCACCCAAATCAAACGGGCGTATGAATTGAGCGTTTGCCTCGCTGGCAGTGCCCAATTCAGTCCGACTATCGCATCGGCGGGTAGCTCTTTTTCGTCTACGTTGTTCGTAGCGTGAATTGGCCGGTTGGCTCCGGTGTGTACTGTTCAGATTCCCTTAGCGTGGAGATCAGTTGATGATTTACGAAGGTAAAGCCATCACGGTTAAGGCTCTTGAAAGCGGCATCGTCGAACTCAAGTTCGACCTCAAGGGTGAGTCCGTCAACAAGTTCAATCGTCTGACCCTGAGCGAGCTGCGCCAGAGCGTCGATGCGATCAAGGCCGATGCCTCGATCACGGGCGTGATCGTCAGCAGCGGCAAGGACGTGTTCATCGTCGGTGCCGACATCACCGAGTTCGTCGACAACTTCAAGCTGCCCGAGGAGCAGCTGGTTTCCAGCGGCCTGGAAGCCAACCGGATCTTCAGCGATTTCGAAGACCTGAACGTGCCCACCGTGGTTGCCATCAACGGCATCGCCCTGGGTGGCGGTCTGGAAATGTGCCTGGCCGCCGACTATCGGATCATGGCCGAAGGCGCCAAGATCGGTCTGCCCGAAGTCAAGCTGGGCATCTACCCGGGCTTCGGTGGCACCGTGCGCCTGCCGCGTCTGATCGGTACCGACAACGCCGTCGAGTGGATCGCATCCGGCAAGGAAAACCGCGCCGAGGAAGCGCTCAAGGTCGGCGCGGTCGATGCCGTGGTCGCCGCTGACAAGCTGCAGGCCGGTGCCCTGGACCTGATCAAGCGCGCCATCTCCGGTGAGCTCGACTACAAGGCCAAGCGTCAACCCAAGCTTGAGAAGCTCAAGCTCAACGCCATCGAGCAGATGATGGCCTTCGAAACCGCCAAGGGTTTCGTTGCGGGTCAGGCTGGCCCGAACTACCCGGCGCCGGTCGAAGCGATCAAGACCATCCAGAAGGCCGCCAACTTCGGTCGTGACAAGGCCCTGGAAGTGGAAGCCGCCGGTTTCGCCAAGCTAGCCAAGACCTCCGTGGCGCAAAGCCTGATCGGCCTGTTCCTCAACGACCAGGAGCTGAAGAAGAAGGCCAAGGCCCATGACGCCATCGCCCAGGACGTGAAACTGGCCGCCGTGCTGGGCGCCGGCATCATGGGTGGCGGTATCGCCTATCAGTCGGCCTCCAAGGGCACGCCGATCCTGATGAAGGACATCCGCGAGGAAGGCATCAAGATGGGCTTGGGCGAGGCCTCCAAACTGCTCGCCAAGCGCGTCGAGAAAGGCCGCATGACCACTGCGCAGATGGCCGAGTCGCTGAGTGCCATCCGCCCGACCATGTCCTACGGCGACTTCGGCCACGTCGACATCGTCGTCGAAGCCGTGGTCGAGAACCCCAAGGTCAAGCAGGCCGTACTGGCCGAGGTCGAGGCGACGGTCAAGGAGGGCACCATCCTGGCGTCCAACACCTCGACCATTTCCATCAGCCTGCTGGCCAAGGCCCTCAAGCGTCCGGAAAACTTCGTCGGCATGCACTTCTTCAACCCGGTGCATATGATGCCGCTGGTCGAAGTCATCCGTGGCGAGAAGTCCAGTGATGAAGCGGTGGCCACCACCGTGGCGTACGCCAAGAAGATGGGTAAGAACCCGATCGTGGTCAACGACTGCCCGGGCTTCCTGGTCAACCGCGTACTGTTCCCGTACTTCGGCGGCTTCTCCAAACTGCTGAGCTTCGGCGTCGACTTCGCGCGCATCGACAAGGTCATGGAGAAGTTCGGCTGGCCCATGGGCCCGGCGTACCTGTCCGACGTGGTCGGTATCGACACCGGCCACCATGGCCGTGACGTGATGGCCGAAGGCTTCCCGGACCGCATGGCCGTGGAAGGTCGTACCGCCGTCGACGTGATGTACGAAGCCAACCGCCTGGGCCAGAAGAACGGCAAGGGCTTCTACGCCTACGAGACCGACAAGCGCGGCAAACCGAAGAAGGTCAGTGATCCCGAGGCGTACGAACTGCTCAAGTCGATCGTGGCCGAGCAGCGCGAGCTGAGCGACGAGGACATCGTCAACATCATGATGATCCCGCTGTGCCTGGAAACCGTGCGCTGCCTGGAAGACGGCATCGTCGAGACCGCCGCCGAGGCCGACATGGGCCTGATCTACGGTATCGGTTTCCCTCCGTTCCGGGGGGGCGCGCTGCGCTACATCGACAGCGTCGGGGTCGCCGAATTTGTGGCCCTGGCCGACAAGTACGCCGATCTGGGTGCGCTGTATCAGCCGACCGAGAAACTGCGTGAAATGGCCAAAAACGGCCAGACCTTCTTTGGTTAATCGCGCAACGATTGGAGCGAGAGTGAATTTATGAGCCTGAATCCAAGAGATGCAGTCATCGTCGACTTCGGCCGGACCCCGATGGGTCGTTCCAAGGGCGGCATGCACCGTAACACCCGCGCCGAAACCATGTCGGCGCAGCTGATCAGCAAGCTGCTGGAGCGCAACGGCAAGGTCGATCCCAAGGAAGTCGAGGACGTCATCTGGGGTTGCGTCAACCAGACCCTGGAGCAGGGCTGGAACATCGCGCGCATGGCGTCGCTGATGACCCAGATCCCGCACACCAGTGCCGGGCAGACCGTCAGCCGCCTGTGCGGCTCGTCGATGAGTGCGCTGCACACCGCCGTGCAGGCGATCCAGACCGGCAACGGCGATGTATTCGTGGTCGGCGGCGTCGAGCACATGGGCCACGTTGGCATGATGCACGGGGTCGACCCGAACCCTCACCTGTCGCTGTACGCGGCCAAGGCGTCCGGCATGATGGGCCTGACCGCCGAAATGCTGGGCAAGATGCACAACATCAGCCGCGAGGCCCAGGACAAGTTCGGCGTGCGTTCGCACCAGTTGGCCCACAAGGCCACGGTGGAAGGCAAGTTCAAGGACGAGATCATCCCGATGCAGGGCTATGACGAGAACGGCTTCCTGAAGGTCTTCGACTACGACGAAACCATTCGCCCGGAAACCACCCTGGAAAGCCTGGCCAACCTCAAGCCGGCGTTCAACCCCAAGGGCGGCACCGTGACCGCGGGTACCTCCTCGCAGATCACCGATGGCGCTTCCTGCATGATCGTCATGAGCGCCCAGCGCGCTCAGGATCTGGGTATCCAGCCGATGGCCGTGGTGCGTGCCATGGCCGTGGCCGGTGTCGATCCGGCGATCATGGGCTACGGCCCGGTGCCGTCCACCCAGAAGGCGCTCAAGCGCGCCGGCCTGACCATCGACGACATCGACTTCGTCGAGCTCAACGAAGCCTTCGCGGCCCAGGCACTGCCTGTGCTCAAGGACCTCAAGCTGCTCGACAAGATGGAAGAGAAGGTCAACCTGCACGGCGGCGCCATTGCGCTGGGTCACCCGTTCGGTTGTTCCGGGGCGCGTATCTCCGGTACCCTGCTGAACGTGATGAAGCAGAACAGCGGCACCTTTGGCGTGGCGACCATGTGCGTTGGCCTTGGCCAGGGCATCACCACGGTGTTCGAGCGCATCTGAGGATTCGCCAGGGGCTGCTGCGCCGCACGCGTTTCGCGCAGCAGGCTTTGGCAAAATCCGTTGTATGGGTTGCACGACCGGGGCTTCTGCCCCGGTTTTTGTTTTTTTGCGTTGCGCCAATGTGCGCGGGCCCTGGTGAAAATCACGGTCGACCCTTTCTATCAGACGAAAAATATTTCCAGGAAATTGAATGATGTCGCTGCAACCCGGTCTCTACCGTCATTACAAAGGTCCCGAGTACCGCGTGCTGGGCGTGGCCAGGCATTCGGAGACGGAAGAGGAAGTCGTCGTCTATCAGGCGTTGTACGGCGAGTTCGGGCTCTGGGTAAGGCCGCTGGCGATGTTCGCCGGTGAGGTCGAACTGGACGGCAAGCGGGTTCCACGCTTTGCTTTCGTCGAGGCCGAGGCGAGCGTTCTGACCCGTCCCTGACGGCACATCAGGAAGCGGTCGCCCTTGACCTCGCCTTGACCGCCACTATATATAGCGGGGCCAAAGCTGATCGCAGGGCAGTCATGATCGTGCAAGAGCGCGATATCGGTCTGGAACCCGCGGCAGCACCACGCTTTTTGCGTTCGCTTCATCGGGCGAGCGCCTTCATCGTCGACGTGATTAGCGTCGGCCCGATACGCCCAATAGTGTTTCCAGGCGTCCGTCGCCTTCACCTACCGAATTTCAGGAATTTTCCAATCCATGGGTAAATCGCTGGTCATCGTGGAATCCCCGGCCAAGGCCAAGACAATCAACAAGTACCTGGGTAGCCAGTACGTGGTGAAGTCGAGCATCGGCCATATCCGCGACCTGCCCACCAGCGGCGGGGCGGCTACCAAGGAACCTGCCAAGCGCGGCAAGGCAGCAGCAGGCGAAGCGCCGGCGCTGTCGCCGAAGGAAAAGGCCAAGCGCCAGCTGTTCGCGCGGATGGGCGTCGACCCGGAGCATGGCTGGAAAGCCAAATACGAAATCCTGCCCGGCAAAGAAAAGGTGGTCGAGGAACTGCGCCGCCTGGCCAAGGAAGCCGACACCATCTATCTCGCGACCGACTTGGATAGAGAGGGGGAGGCCATCGCCTGGCACCTGCGCGAATCCATCGGTGGCGATGACAGCCGCTACAAACGCGTGGTATTCAACGAAATCACCAAGAAGGCCATCCAGGAGGCGTTTTCCGCCCCGGGCGAGCTGGATATCAACCGTGTGAACGCCCAGCAGGCGCGCCGCTTCCTGGACCGCGTGGTGGGCTACATGGTCTCGCCGCTGCTGTGGGCGAAGATCGCCCGTGGCCTGTCGGCCGGCCGCGTGCAGTCGGTTGCGGTGAAGCTGGTGGTCGAGCGCGAGAAGGAAATCCGCGCCTTCGTACCCGAAGAATACTGGGAAGTGCACGCCGACCTGGGTACCGCCAAGGACGCCCAAGTGCGTTTCGAAGTGGTTCGTGAGAACGGCGCCGCCTTCAAGCCGCTGAACGAATCCCAGGCCATGGCCGCGCTGGCGACCCTCAAGGCGTCGAGTTACAGCGTCGCCAAGCGCGAGGACAAACCGACCAGCAGCAAGCCGTCGGCACCGTTCATCACGTCCACTCTGCAGCAGGCAGCGAGCACGCGCCTGGGCTTCGGGGTGAAGAAGACCATGATGATGGCCCAGCGTCTCTACGAGGCCGGCTACATCACCTATATGCGTACCGATTCGACCAACCTGTCGGCCGACGCCATCGAGATGGTGCGCGGCTTCATCGACAGCGAGTACGGCAAGAAATACCTGCCGGAGAAGCCCAACTTCTACTCCAGCAAGGAAGGCGCCCAGGAGGCGCACGAAGCGATCCGACCTTCGGACGTCAACCTGCGCCCGACCCAGCTGTCCGGCATGGAGCGCGATGCCGAGCGCCTGTACGAGCTGATCTGGCGCCAGTTCGTGGCCTGCCAGATGCCGCCGGCCGAGTACCTGTCGACCACCGTGACCGTCACCGCTGCGCAATTCGAACTGCGTGCCAAGGGCCGTATCCTCAAGTTCGACGGTTACACCCGCGCCCAGCCGCAGATGAGCAAGCCGGGCGACGACGCCGTGCTGCCGGAAATGAAGGAAAGCGAGTCGCTCAAGCTGATCAAGCTCGACCCCAGCCAGCACTTCACCAAGCCGCCGGCGCGCTATTCGGAAGCCAGCCTGGTCAAGGAAATGGAAAAGCGCGGCATCGGCCGCCCGTCGACCTACGCGGCGATCATTTCCACCATCCAGGACCGCGGCTACGTGGCCCTGCACAATCGCCGCTTCTATTCCGAGAAGATGGGCGACATCGTCACCGAGCGCCTCAGCGAGAGCTTTTCCGACCTGATGGACTACGGCTTCACCGCCGGCATGGAAGAGAACCTCGATGACGTCGCCCAGGGCGAGCGCGAGTGGAAGAACCTGCTCGACGAGTTCTATGGAGACTTCAAGAAGAAGCTCGAAGTGGCCGCCGACGGCGACAGTGGCATGCGTGCCAACACGCCGACGCTGACCGATATCCCGTGCCGCGAATGTGGCCGGCCGATGATGATCCGCACCGCGTCCACCGGTGTGTTCCTCGGTTGCTCGGGCTATGCCCTGCCGCCGAAAGAGCGCTGCAAGGCCACCATCAACCTGGTGCCGGGCGACGAGATCGCCGCTGACGACGAGGGCGAGTCGGAATCTCGCGTGCTGCTTGGCAAGCATCGCTGTCCGATCTGCGCCACCGCCATGGACGCCTATCTGCTGGATGAAACCCGCAAACTGCATATTTGCGGCAACAACCCGGATTGCGCCGGCTATGAAATCGAGCAGGGCCAGTTCCGCATCAAGGGCTACGAAGGCCCGAGCCTGGAATGCGACAAGTGCGGCAGTCAGATGCAGCTCAAGACCGGCCGCTTCGGCAAGTTCTTCGGCTGTACCAACAGCGAGTGCAAGAACACCCGCAAGCTGCTGCGCAATGGCGAGCCTGCGCCACCCAAGATGGACGCGGTGAAGATGCCGGAGCTCAAGTGCGAGAAGGTCGACGACACTTACGTGCTGCGCGACGGCGCCTCGGGGCTGTTCCTGGCCGCCAGCCAGTTCCCGAAGAATCGCGAAACCCGCGCGCCGCTGGTGCTGGAACTGATTCCGCACAAGGACGAGATCGATCCGAAGTACCACTTCCTGATCGATGCGCCGGCCAAGGATCCGGAAGGCCGCGCAGCGGTCATCCGCTACAGCCGCAAGACCAAGGAGCAGTACGTGCAGACCGAAGTGGACGGCAAGCCCACTGGTTGGAAGGCGTTCTTCGACGGCGGCAAGTGGAAGGTCGAAGACAAGCGTTGATCCGTGTTCGGTGCGCGCTTGATGGGCGCACCTGAAGGAGTGCAAATGGCTGGCGAACTGTATACCCGCACCAACCAGAAGATCTTTTACGCCGGGCTCTCCCTGGAGTCCTGGCGCAAGGCCGAGGAAGGGCGGGCGATGAATGCCCAGGCGCTGGTACAGGCCGAGCGCGAGGCTACGCTGTTCCACCTGTACGGCGCGTTGCTCGGGCTGTGCCATGAAATCGCCGGTTTCTACCGCTTGCCCAACAGCAGCGCGGCCCGTGCCGAAGTGCTGCTCGATCGTCAGAACCTCGATGGGGCGCCGAGCCCGGAGCTGGCTGAGCTGATCGAGTTGGCCGAGAACCGGCAGACCTGGCTGGGGCAGCTTCTGGCCGCCCATGCCGAGCTGTTCAAACCGCCGCGTCCGCCGCGCGAGCAGAAGAGCGATCCCGGCGCTTCGACGTTGATCGAGGCGGTAAGCGTGGGCGACGAGCCGCCATTGCTCGAGCGCGAAACCCTGGAAAGCTGGCGGCAGGAACTCAAGGCGCTGGCCCAGCGTTTTCGTGTCGGCCTCAGTGAGTGGTAATCACGCCGCTTGCCATTGATTGAACGCCCGTTCGGCAATTGGCGGTTTTTTCGCCAAGCGATCGGGCGGGCTCGCTGTTACACTGGGCGGCCTTTCGTGGAGAACCCGAGTCATGCCTACGTCTTTCCTTGAAATCGTCGAACTGCCCGATGGGCGTATCGCCCTGCGTCGAGCCGACGATGAGGAAGCACTGGTGGTGCTGGACTTCTCGGAAGATGCCAAGGCGTTCCTGCAGGGCCAGCATGTGGAGGTCGCCAAGGCGATGCTCAACGTCGGCGTGCAGATGGCCGGCCGAATGGCGGAAGGTGATTTCGAGCACGAAGAAGACGAGCAGCCGCGCGTTCTTCACTGACAGGCATTCGTCTGCATCCAGTCAGGCGAACGCAACTAAACGAAAGGCCAGCATATTGCTGGCCTTTGTCTTTCTGGATTGATGCTTACCCGCTGCTGAATCTTAGCCCAGGCTGATGTTCAGGCTTTGCGCCTTGCCGATACGGGCGGCAGCTTCCAATTGCTGGCGTGCATGTTGGGGCAGGGGATGCAGCCAGCTGACCACGGTATGGCTACGACCGAGCTTCAGTGCTTCCTGGGCCAGTTGCAGTGCGCTCTGATTGTGGCGTGGTTGCAGCAGCAAAATGCGCTCGCGGTTCAGGCCCGCCTCGCGAAGCCAGCTCTGGGTCAGGCTGGCGGGTGGGGTGATCAGGGTCAGCCAGCGCTCGTCATCTTTCTCACTCAGTTCCCGCAGCATGGGCGCCAGTAGCGTCAGGCAATGCCCCGCGGCACCACGCAGCGACACCTCGCTGAAGGTGGCTTCGTGGCTGGTTGGTTCCTCGACGGCTGCGATGGTCGATGCCAGGAAGGCATCGAACAGGGGCAGCTGGTTACGGCTCAACGACTGGGGAAACTGCATGACGCCTCCAATTAGCGGCGGATGACGCCGACACTCAAACCTTCGATGATCAGGTCCTGCTCTTCCAGATTCACTTCGATCGGGGCGAACTCCGGGTTTTCCGCCAGCAGCCAAACGGTGTTGCCTTCACGCTTGAATCGCTTGACCGTCACTTCGTCATCGATGCGCGCCACTACCACCTGGCCGTTGCGTGCCTCGCTGGTGGTGTGCACCGCCAGCAGGTCACCGTCGATGATGCCGATATCCTTCATGCTCATGCCGCGCACGCGCAGCAGGTAGTCGGCCTTGGGGCGGAAGAAGTCCGGGTTGATCCGGCAGGCCTCCTCTATATGCTGCTGCGCCAGGATGGGTGCGCCGGCGGCGACCCGGCCGATCACCGGCAGGCCATCTTCCTCTTCCTGGTTGGGTTCGAAACCCGGAATACGGATACCGCGGGAAGCGCCTGGGGTCATCTCGATGGCGCCTTTGCGCGCCAGGGCCTTGAGGTGTTCCTCGGCGGCATTCGGCGACTTGAAACCGAGCGCCTGAGCGATCTCCGCGCGGGTCGGCGGGTAGCCGTTGTCTTCCAGGCACTGCTTGATGAAGGCGAGAATTTCGCCTTGGCGGGGCGTCAGCTTGATCATGTGAGGCGCTCTGGCTTTTTATACAGTGACTGGTATTATATACAGTAAGGCGTGCTTGGCAATCGATTGATGAAGGTGCCGCCCATATAAGAACTTGTTCAGAGTGTTGTATGCGCATGAAGAGGCAACTACAAGGCAGAGGCGGACATCGTTGCTTCACCTGTGGGACCGTCCATGCCCGTGATTTTTCGCGGGCATGGCCCGCTCCCACAGCCACGTAGGGTGGATGACGCTCTTTTCATCCACCGTTGCGATCACGAAGCGGTGGACGGGTCGGGCCGCTTAGGTGAAGCGTCGTCTACGCGACCCGGTCCACCCTACAAATGTCCGCCCCACTTAGCCGCCAAAGTCGACGAACCTGGGCTTAAAGATTATGAACAGGTTCTAACAGCCGGGCGGCGGATGACCGGTAGCCTTCGAGACACCGGATAGCGTGGTTGCGTGCGACGCTATCGCCAAATGATGACTGAGCATCCAGAATACGCCTTGCGCGACTTGACAGTGGCACGCGCTGAAACGTATGTTTCAAACACTTGTTTGTCTGGTGGATGTCATGGCGCAATCTGAAACCGTTGAACGCATTCTCGACGCTGCGGAGCAGTTGTTCGCGGAGAAGGGCTTTGCCGAAACGTCGCTGCGCCTGATCACCAGCAAGGCCGGGGTGAACCTGGCGGCCGTCAATTATCACTTCGGCTCCAAGAAGGCCCTGATCCAGGCGGTGTTCTCACGCTTTCTCGGGCCATTCTGCACCAGCCTGGAGCGTGAACTGGACAAGCGCCAGAGCAAGCCAGGGGTCACCTTCAGCCTAGAGGAGCTGCTCGAACTCCTGGTCGAGCAGGCCCTGGCGGTCAAGCCGCGCAGTGGCAACGATCTGTCGATCTTCATGCGCCTTTTGGGCCTGGCATTCAGCCAGAGCCAGGGCCACCTGCGTAAATACCTCGAAGAGGTCTACGGCAAGGTGTTCCGCCGCTACATGTTCCTGGTGCATGAAGCTGCTCCCGGTATTCCTCCCCTCGAGCTGTTCTGGCGCGTGCACTTCATGCTCGGTGCGGCGGCGTTCAGCATGTCCGGCATCAAGGCGTTGCGCGCCATGGCCGAAAGCGACTTTGGCGTGGACACCTCCATCGAGCAGGTGATGCGCCTGATGGTGCCTTTCCTGGCGGCCGGCATGCGTTCGGAGAGCGGCGTGACCGATCCGCGCCTTGCCGCTGCCCAGCTCATTCCTCGCCACAAAAGCCCGCCCATCATCAAGCCATGAGTCGGGGGCACTGCTTGCCCGTGGCTCCTGGCTGCCCCTAAGCTAGCGTCCTTCGAGATAACCGCCCACGGCCCGGAACTCTGGCCGGCACCAATGTCCCATGGGCGTGAAGCTTCTATTCAAGGAATACGCGTTGTGACGACTCCCCTGTATGGCTCCCTGATGGTGGACATCGCCGGTACCTGGCTGACCGCCGAAGACCGCCAGTTGCTGCGCCAGCCCGAAGTGGGCGGCCTGATCATCTTTGCCCGCAATATCGAGAGCCCGCGCCAGGTGCGTGAGCTGTGCGAGTCCATCCGTGCGATTCGTCCCGATCTGCTGCTGGCGGTGGATCAGGAAGGCGGTCGCGTGCAGCGTCTGCGTCAGGGCTTCGTGACGCTGCCGGCCATGCGGGCGATCGCCGGTTGCGCCGACGCCGAGCAACTGGCGCGCCAGTGCGGCTGGTTGATGGCCACCGAAGTGTTGGCGGTGGGGCTCGATCTGAGCTTTGCCCCGGTACTGGATCTGGACCACGCGCGCAGCGCGGTGGTCGGCCATCGCGCCTTCGAGGGCGACCCCGAGCGCGCTACCCAGCTGGCCGGGGCCTTTATCCGCGGTATGGCAGAGGCGGGCATGGCCGCTACAGGCAAGCATTTCCCTGGCCATGGCTGGGCCGAGGCCGACTCCCACGTGGCGATTCCTACCGATGAGCGCAGCCTGGAGGAAATCCGCCAGAACGATCTGCGGCCCTTCGCGGCGCTGAGTCGTGACCTGGCCGCCGTGATGCCGGCCCACGTCTTTTACCCGCAGGTCGATAGCCAGCCGGCCGGCTTCTCGCGTCGCTGGCTGCAGGACATCCTGCGCGGCGAGCTGGGCTTCGATGGAGTGATTTTCAGTGACGACCTGTCGATGGCGGGCGCCCACGTGGTTGGTGATGCGGCCAGTCGTATCGAGGCGGCGCTGACTGCCGGCTGCGACATGGGCCTGGTATGCAACGACCGGGCGGCCGCGGAGCTGGCCCTGTCGGCCGCGCAGCGTCTCAATGTCTTTGCACCCAAGGGCCTTGCACGCATGCGTCGGCGGGCCTTTCCGGGCGTCGACTATCGCCAGGATCCGCGCTGGGCGCAGGCGCTTTCGGCGCTACGCGCGGCGCAGTTGGTGGAGTGAGCTTGAGGCGAGTCGCCGCGAAGTGACAGGGTAGGCAGTCTGTGGGAACGGGCCATGCCCGTGACTTCTTTCGCGGGCATGAACTAGGCGTCCCCGTCCGCTCCCACAGAGTATTACTTTCGGCTGTGTCTGCTTTAGCTCAACCACAAACGCTCAGGGCCGCATAAGCGGCCCTGATCATTTTCAGCTCTTCACCGTCGCCAGCAGCCGCTCCATCAGTGCTTCCAGGGTATTGAAGCGTTCCTCGGCGCGCTCCATCGGTACCGAGAAGCGGAACAGCGTGGCACCTTCGAACTTGTAGCGGTTCGGCGCGCTCTGGATCAGCTTGATCAGCGTCAGCGGATCGACCGGTGTTTCCGCCGCGAATTCGATGCGCCCGCCCTGCGGGCCCGCATCGATCTTCTTGATGCCCAGCCGCTCGGCTTGCAGCTTGAGCAGCGTGATGCGCACCAGGTTCTTGGTCGGCTCGGGCAGCAGGCCGAAGCGGTCGATCATCTCCACCTGCAGTTCCTTGAGGCCGTCCTCGTCGGTGGCGTTGGCGATGCGCTTGTAGAGGATCAGGCGGGCGTGCACGTCCGGCAGGTAGTCCTCGGGGATCAGCGCCGGCACCCGCAGGTTGATTTCCGGGCCGCCGCCCAGGGGCTGGTCGAGGTTCGGTTGCTCGCCCTTGCGGATCGACTTGACCGCACGTTCGAGCATTTCCATGTACAGGGTGAAACCGACCGCCTGAATCTGACCGCTCTGGCCGTCGCCGAGCAGCTCGCCGGCGCCGCGGATTTCCAGGTCGTGGGTGGCGAGCACGAAGCCGGCACCCAGGTCCTGAGCGTTGGCGATGGCCTCCAGGCGCTTTTGCGCATCGTCGGTCATCTGCTTGCGTGGCGGGGTCAGCAGGTAGGCGTACGCCTGATGGTGGCTGCGGCCGACCCGACCGCGCAACTGGTGCAGCTGGGCCAGGCCGAACTTGTCGGCACGCTCGATGATGATGGTGTTGGCGCTCGGCACGTCGATGCCGGTTTCGATGATGGTCGAGGCGATCAGCACGTTGAAGCGCTTGTGATAGAAGTCGCCCATCACCTGTTCCAGCTCGCGCTCGTTCATCTGCCCGTGGCCGATGCCGATACGTGCTTCGGGCACCAGCTCGGCCAGATCCGCCGCGCATTTCTCGATGGTTTTCACGTCGTTGTGCAGGTAATACACCTGACCGCCGCGCAAGAGCTCACGCAGCAGCGCTTCCTTGATGGTCGGCTTGTTCTGCTCCATGACGAAAGTGCGTACCGACAGGCGCCGCGCCGGCGGGGTGGCGATGATCGACAGGTCGCGCATGCCCGACACGGCCATGTTCAGGGTGCGCGGGATTGGTGTGGCGGTCAGGGTGAGAATGTCCACCTCGCTGCGCAGGGCCTTGAGGGCCTCCTTCTGGCGCACGCCGAAACGGTGTTCCTCGTCGATGATCACCAGGCCAAGGTTCTTGATCTTGACGTCGTCCTGCAGCAGCTTGTGGGTGCCGATGATGATGTCGATCTTGCCCTCGGCAAGCTGCTCGATGGCGGCGCTGACTTCCTTGGCGCTCTTGAAGCGGCTCATCACCTCGACGGTTACCGGCCAGTCGGCGAAGCGGTCGCGAAAGCTGTTGTAGTGCTGCTGGGCGAGCAGGGTGGTGGGGACCAGAATCGCCACCTGGCGGCCGCCGTGCACGGCGATGAACGCCGCGCGCATGGCCACTTCGGTCTTGCCGAAGCCGACGTCGCCGCACACCAGGCGATCCATCGGCTTGGCGGCGAGCATGTCTTCGCGCACCGCCTCGATGGCGCTCTGTTGGTCCGGCGTCTCCTCGAACGGGAAGCCGGCGCTGAAGGTTTCGTAATCGGCCTTTGGATCGCGGAACGCGTAGCCTTCACGGGCGGCGCGGCGTGCGTAGATGTCGAGCAGCTCGGCGGCGACGTCGCGCACCTGTTCGGCAGCCTTGCGCTTGGCCTTCTGCCAGGTTTCCGAGCCCAGGCGATGCAATGGCGCCAGGGCGTCGTCGCTACCGGTGTAGCGGGCGATCAGGTGCAGGCTGGCCACTGGCACGTAGAGCTTGGCTTCCTCGGCGTACATCAGCGCCAGGAACTCGGCGGCCTGGCCGTCGAACTCCATGGTCACCAGGCCCAGATAGCGGCCTACGCCGTGATCGATGTGCACCACCGGTGCGCCTTCGCGCAGCTCGGTAAGGTTCTTGATCACGTTGTCGCCGGCATCGCGGGTCTTCTCGCGGCGACGGCGCTGCATGATGCGTTGGCCGAACAGCGGGCTTTCGGCGATCAGCGCGATATCTTCGAGCTGCAGGCCTTCATCGAGCGGCGCGATGGTGATGCCCAGGCGCTCCTTGCTCGCGCAGAACTGTGGCCAGCCCTCGACTTCCTTGGGCTTGAGCTTGAGACGGGCGAGCAGCTCGAGCAGCACCTCGCGGCGCCCCGCGGATTCTGCGCAGAACAGCACGCGGCCCGGATACTCCTCGATGAAGCGGCGCAGCGCCGCCAGCGGCTCGCTGGTCTTGGCCTGGATCGCCAAGTCGGGCAGGGCGGCGGCCTCGAAGCGCGTGCGGCCAACGCCCGGCTCGATGTCGTCGGCGCTGACCACTACGCGCGGCCAGTCCTTCAGGCGCGCGAAGCAGTCCTCGACCGGCAGGAAGATATCGGCTGGTGGCAGCAGCGGGCGCTCGAGGTCCACGCGGCGCTCGTCGTAGCGGTTGCGTGCGTCGAGCCAGAACTGCTCGGCAGCCTTTTCGATACCGGGTAGCGAGAACACCTGGGTGTCCTGGGGAAGGTAGTCGAAGAGGGTGGCGGTTTCCTCGAAGAACAGCGGCAGGTAGTACTCGATGCCCGCCGGGGTGATGCCGGTGGACAGGTCCTGATAGATCGGGCAGCGCCGGAAGTCGACATCGAAGCGCTCGCGGAAGCGGCCGCGGAAATCGGTGACGGCTTTCTTCTCCAGTGGAAATTCCCGTGCCGGCAGCAGCTTGATCGACTCGACCTTGTCGATCGAGCGCTGGGTTTCCGGGTCGAAGGTGCGCAGGGTTTCGATCTCGTCATCGAACAGATCGATACGGAACGGCTGCTTGCTGCCCATGGGAAACAGGTCGATCAGCGCGCCGCGTACGGCGAACTCGCCATGCTCGTAGACGGTATCGACATAGCGATAACCGGCCGCCTCCAGGCGCGCGCGCATGTCGTCGACATCGATGCGCTGGCCCACGTCCAGCACCAGGCTGCTGCCCAGCAGGAAACGCTTTGGCGGCAGGCGATGAAGGGCGGTGGTGATCGGCACCACCAGCACGCCATGGCTCAGCGACGGCAGGCGATAGAGCGCCGAAATGCGCTGGGAGATGATGTCCTGGTGCGGCGAGAACAGGTCGTAGGGCAGCGTTTCCCAGTCTGGGAAATGCAGCACGGGCAATTCCGGCGCGAAGAAGCTCAATTCCTGCTCCAGGCGCTCGGCGCTCTGGCTGTCGGCGGTAAGCAGCAGGGTGAAGCGTTTGGCGGAGCTGGCCGCCTCGGCGATGGCCAGGCTCAGCGCGGCACCGGGCAGGTTGCCCCAGTGTTGTTTACCGGCGGTGGCCGGCAAGGACGGCAGACGCAGTACAGGCACGGGTGGCTCGCGATTGGTAACGATATGGCCCCCGATTGTAACTATCCGCGAGGATGACTGTCAGTGTTTCGACCGCTGCAGATTGCCGACCCACAGCTGGGTCGTCATAATGTAGCCCCTTTTTTCAGCCCCTACATGTGGAAGGTATTGCCGTGACTCAGAAGCCCGACCAGTGTCTTGGTGAATGGATTGACCGTGAAGCCCTCGCCGAGGCGATGATTCCGCTGATTGGTCAGCTGTACCGCAACAACAACGTGGTGCTGTCGATCCATGGCCGCAGCCTGATCAACCGCTCGGTCATCGAGATTCTCAAGGCGCATCGCTTCGCCCGTCACCGTCAGGCTGATCAGAACGGCCTGGCCGTTCACGATTCCTACGCCGTGCTCAAGGCCATGAGCGAGCTCAAGCTGGGCGCTGCGTCCGTCGACCTGGGCAAGATGGTCGGCAAGTTCAAGGCCGAAGGTAATGGCCGCAGCATCGAGCAGTTCGTCAAGCACGAGCTGGCCGACGTCGCCAACCAGCAGAACGCTTCGCCGCGCAAGGGCACCGACGTGGTGCTGTACGGTTTCGGCCGTATCGGTCGTCTGCTGGCACGCATCCTGATCGAACACACCGGTGGTGGCGACGGCCTGCGTCTGCGTGCCATCGTGGTGCGCAAGGGCGCCGAGAACGACCTGGTCAAGCGCGCCAGCCTGCTGCGCCGCGACTCGGTACACGGCAAGTTCGATGGCACCATCACCATCGACGAAGAGAACAGCACCCTGACCGCCAACGGCAACCTGATCCAGGTGATCTATGCCAAGGACCCGTCGGCCATCGATTACACCCAGTACGGCATCAAGGATGCGCTGCTGGTCGACAACACCGGCGTATGGCGTGATGCCGAGGGCCTGGGCCAGCACCTCAAGTGCCCGGGTATCGACCGCGTGATCCTCACCGCGCCGGGCAAGGGCGCGCTGAAGAACATCGTGCATGGCATCAACCATGGCGAGATCACCGCTGACGACAAGATCATTTCGGCCGCTTCCTGCACCACCAACGCCATCGTGCCGGTACTCAAGGCCGTCAATGACCAGTACGGCATCGTCAACGGTCACGTCGAGACCGTTCACTCGTACACCAACGACCAGAACCTGATCGACAACTTCCACAAGGGCAGCCGTCGTGGTCGTAGCGCCGCGCTGAACATGGTCATCACCGAAACCGGTGCAGCCACTGCCGCTGCCAAGGCACTGCCGGTGCTCAAGGGCAAGCTGACCGGCAACGCGATTCGCGTACCGACGCCGAACGTGTCCATGGCCATTCTCAACCTGAACCTGGAGAAGGCCACCAGCCGCGAAGAGATCAACGAGTACCTGCGCCAGATGGCCATGCACTCCGACCTGCAGAAGCAGATCGATTTCGTCAGCTCCCAGGAAGTGGTTTCCACCGACTTCGTCGGCTCGCGCCACGCCGGTGTGGTCGATGCCGAAGCCACCATCGCCAACGACAACCGCGTCGTACTGTACGTGTGGTATGACAACGAGTTCGGCTACAGCTGCCAGGTGATCCGCGTCATGGAAGACATGGCCGGGGTCAACCCGCCTGCTTTCCCGCGCTGATCGCAGCGCACCGCGCGACACCAGATGGGAGCCTTCGGGCTCCCATTTTTTTGCCTGCCGTTTTTGCGCGGCCGCTCAACGGCGGAGCCGGCGGGTAGGGTGGTGCGGCGTTATGTCGCCGCCTGGTGAGCCTGCCATCGCTAAATTCCTGTTGCGTTCTGTAACGGAAATCCGAAAAAAGCCGGCCGCCCGGGTGGCTTCACGTTGTCGCATAACTCTATAATCCCGGCGATTTCTTACCTGCGTTCGACATTGATCTACACCAGTAGCGATATTGGGGTGCGTCTTGCTTTGTGACTGACGGTTTGTCGAGCGTCATTCAAAAATTTATAAGCTCAGTGGTTAGGCAAACCTATGATCAAAATAAAACGTGGGCTCGATTTGCCCATAGCGGGCGCGCCGGCTCAGCAGATCGATACCTCGAGACCGGTGCGCAGCGTGGCTGTCATAGGCTTCGATTATCACGGGATGAAGCCCACCATGGCGGTACAGGTGGGCGACCGGGTCAAGCTGGGCCAGATTCTGTTCTCCGACAAGCGCTCGGAAGGCATTCACTACACCGCGCCAGGTGCCGGTGTGGTGAGCGCGATTCACCGCGGTGAAAAACGGGTGCTGCAGTCGGTGGTCATCGATCTCGATGGCGACGAGCAGGAAACCTTCGCCCAGTATCCGGCCGCCCAACTGGGCAGCCTGGAGCCTTCGCAGGTGCGCGACAACCTGCAGCAGTCCGGCCTGTGGACGGCGCTGCGTACGCGGCCGTTCAGCAAGGTGCCGGCAGTCGATGCCGTGCCGAGTTCGATCTTCGTCACCGCAATCGACACCCACCCCCTGGCTGCAGACCCAGCCCCGATCATCGCCGAGCATGCTGGCGATTTCGAAAACGGCCTCAAGGTGCTGGCTCGTCTGAGCCCGGTATTCCTGTGCAAAGCGCCAGGCGTGAGCGTGCCGGGCGAGCAGGCAGAAGGCGTGCGCAGCCAGGCCTTCGCCGGGCCGCACCCGGCTGGTTTGCCGGGTACCCACATTCATTACCTGGACCCGGTCAGCGCCAGCAAGAGCGTGTGGAGCATCAACTACCAGGACGTGATCGCCGTCGGCAAGCTGTTCACCAGCGGCCAGCTATGGGTCGAGCGCGTGGTCGCGCTGGGCGGCCCCGTCGTCGAGCGTCCGCGCCTGCTGCGTACCCGTCTGGGCGCCAACCTCACCGAGCTGACGGCAGGTGAACTGGCACCTGGCGAGAATCGAGTGATCTCCGGCTCGGTACTCGGTGGTCGCACTTCGCGTGGCGCCTGCGCCTACTTGGGGCGCTACCACTTGCAGGTGTCGTGCCTGAGCGAAGGCACCGAACGCGAAATGCTGCATTACCTGCGTGCCGGGGTGAACAAGCACTCGATCCTCAATATCTTCGTGTCCAAGCTCAACGCCGCCAAGCGCTTCGCGTTTTCCACCAGCACCAATGGCAGCCCGCGCGCCATGGTGCCGGTAGGTAACTACGAGGAAGTGATGCCGCTGGACATCCTGCCGACGCAACTGCTGCGTTCGCTGATCGTCGGCGACACCGAGATGGCCCAGCAGCTCGGCTGCCTGGAGCTCGACGAGGAAGACCTGGCGCTGTGCACCTATGTTTGTGCCGGCAAATACGAATACGGTCCGATCCTGCGTGATTGTCTGGCCCTCATCGAGAAGGAGGGTTGAACATGGGCGTTCGCCAGTTCCTCGACAAGATCGAGCACAACTTCGAAAAAGGTGGCAAATACGAAAAATGGTACGCCCTCTACGAGGCCGTTGACACCTTCTTCTATCGCCCCGGCAGCGTGACCAAGACCACCGCCCACGTGCGTGACGGCATCGACCTCAAGCGCATGATGATCACCGTGTGGGCCTGCACCTTTCCGGCCATGTTCTTCGGCATGTGGAACACCGGTTACCAGGCCAACCTGATCTATGCGCAGAGCCCTGACCTGCTCGCCGCCCAGGACGGCTGGCGCTTCGCGCTGATCGGTGCGCTGGGAGGCTTCGACCCGACCAGCCTGTGGGACAACTTCATCCAGGGGGCGGCGTACTTCCTGCCCGTGTACCTCACGGCGTTCATCGTCGGCGGCTTCTGGGAAGTCTTGTTCGCGTCCATCCGCCGTCACGAGGTCAACGAAGGCTTCTTCGTCACTTCCGTGCTGTTCGCCCTGATCCTGCCGCCGAGCATTCCGCTTTGGCAGGTCGCGCTGGGCATCAGTTTCGGCGTGGTGATCGGTAAGGAAGTGTTCGGTGGTACCGGCAAGAACTTCCTCAACCCGGCGTTGGTCGGTCGCGCCTTCCTGTTCTTCGCCTACCCGGCGCAGATATCCGGTGACGGCGTGTGGACGGCCGTCGATGGTTACGCAGGCGCCACGGCGCTGACCGCTATCGCCGACGGCGGCGTCAACGGCCTGGTCAACGATGGCCTGACCTGGACGCATGCCTTCATCGGCCTGATGCCGGGCTCCATCGGCGAGACCGGCACCCTGGCGATTCTGCTCGGCGGCGCGGTGCTGCTGATCACCAAGATCGCCTCGTGGCGCATCGTCAGCGGCGTGATGATCGGCATGATCGCCACCGCCACGCTGTTCAATGCCATCGCCTCGGACAACAACCCGCTGTTCGCCATGCCTTGGTACTGGCACCTGGTCACCGGGGGCTTCGCCTTCGGGATGATCTTCATGGCCACCGACCCGGTGTCGGCCTCCATGACCAATACCGGCAAGTGGATCTTCGGCATTCTCATCGGCCTGCTGGTGACCATCATCCGTGTGGTCAACCCGGCGTTCCCGGAAGGCATGATGCTGGCGATCCTGTTCGGCAACCTGTGTGCGCCCCTGATCGACCATTACGTGGTGCGGGCCAACATCAAGCGGAGGCTGGCGCGTAATGTCTAAGCTCAAAGAAACCCCGACACGCACGCTGGTCGTCACCCTGGTGATGTGCCTGGTGTGCTCCATCGCCGTCTCGGCCGCTGCACTGATCCTGCGTCCTACCCAGCAGGAAAATGCCCTGGTGGATCGCCAGCGCGCGGTGCTGGTGATCGCCGAGCTGTGGCAGCCCGGCATGTCCAGCGACGAAGTGCGCGAGGTGTTCGCCTCGCGCGTCACGCCGCGCCTGGTCGACCTGCGCACCGGTGATTACAGCGACGCCTTCGACCCGCACACCTTCGACCAGAACAAGGCCGTTGCCGATTCGTCGCTGTCCAGCGCGATTCCGGAAGAGCGCGATATCGCCTCGATCCGTCGCCTGGAACACTACGCGGTGGTCTACCAGATCGAGCAGAACGGGCAGATGGATCGCCTGGTGCTGCCGGTGCGCGGCTACGGCCTGTGGTCGACCATGTACGGTTTCGTGGCCCTGCAGGGCGACCTGGAAACGGTGGCCGGCATCGGCTTCTACCAGCACGGTGAAACGCCGGGCCTGGGTGGCGAGATCGACAACCCCAACTGGCAGGCCAAGTGGGTCGGCAAGAAGGTTTACCAGAACGGTGAGCCGGTATTGCGCGTGATCAAGGGCAGCGTCAATGCCCAGAGCCCGCAGGCCGATTACCAGGTGGACGCCATCGCCGGGGCGACCATCACCGCCAACGGCGTGACCCACATGATCCACTTCTGGCTCGGTGAGGATGGCTTCGCGCCGTTCCTCAAGAAGCTGTCCGCAGGGGAGGCTTGATCCATGTCCAAACCCACCATGAAAGAGCTGTTGCTCGATCCGATTCTCAACAAGAACCCGATCGGCCTGCAGATTCTCGGCATCTGCTCGGCGCTGGCGGTTACCTCCAGCCTGAGCACCGCGTTGGTACTGTCCATCGCGCTGACCCTGACCACGGCGTTTTCGAGCTTCTTCATCTCGATGGTGCGCCACCAGATCCCGGGTTCCATTCGCATGATCGCCCAGGTGGTGATCATCGCCTCCCTGGTGATCGTCATCGACCAGTTCCTCAAGGCCTATGCCTACAGCCTGAGTCAGCGTCTGTCGGTGTTCGTCGGCCTGATCATCACCAACTGCATCGTCATGGGCCGTGCCGAAGCGTTCGCCATGTCCAACCCGCCGGTGGCGTCGTTCGTCGACGGCCTGGGCAACGGTCTGGGCTACAGCGCCATGCTGGTGGCATTGGGTATCGTGCGCGAGCTGTTCGGTGCCGGTTCGCTGATGGGCGTGCAGATCTTGCACACCGTCAACAATGGCGGCTGGTACCAGCCCAACGGCCTGCTGCTGCTGCCGCCGTCGGCGTTCTTCCTGATCGGTCTGTTCATCTGGGCCCTGCGTAGCTACAAGAAGGAGCAGGTCGAGAAGGTCGAGTACCGCATGGCGCCGCAAGTGAAGAACGAGGAGGCTTACTGATATGGAACATTACATCAGCCTGTTCGTCCGCGCGGTGTTCATCGAGAACATGGCGCTGGCGTTCTTCCTGGGCATGTGTACCTTTCTGGCGATTTCCAAGAAGGTCGAAACCTCCCTGATGCTCGGCCTGACGGTCATCGTGGTGATGGTCATCACCGTGCCGCTGAACAACCTGTTGTACGTCTACCTGCTCAAGGACGGCGCGCTGGCCTGGGCCGGCCTGCCGGAAGTCGACCTGAGCTTCCTCGGCCTGATCTGCTACATCGGCCTGATCGCTGCGGTGGTGCAGATCATGGAGATGGTGCTCGACAAGTACCTGCCCGCGCTCTACAACGCGCTGGGCATTTTCCTGCCGCTGATCACCGTGCACTGCGCCATCTTCGGCGGCACGCTGTTCATGGTCGAGCGCGACTACAACTTCACCGAGAGCGTGGTCTACGGTGCCGGTGCCGGGGTGTCCTGGGCGCTGGCCATCGTGCTGCTGGCCGCCATCCGCGAGAAGCTCAAGTACAGCGACCCACCCGCCGGCCTGCGCGGCCTGGGTTTGACCTTCATCACCGTTGGCCTGATGTCGCTGGGCTTCATGTCGTTCTCCGGCGTACAGCTGTAAGGGGTTGCCGATGGCTTTCGAGATTCTAGTAGCAGTCTCCATGTTCACCGTGGTGATCATCCTCCTCGTGGCGGTGATCCTCATGGCGCGTGCGCGTCTGGTTTCCGCCGGCGACGTGAACATCGAGATCAACGGTGAGCGCACCATCACCGTTCCGGCCGGCGGCAAGTTGCTGCAGACCCTGGCCGAAAACGAGATATTCCTGTCGTCCGCCTGTGGCGGCGGTGGAACCTGTGCGCAGTGCAAGTGCATCGTGGAAAGCGGTGGTGGCGAGATGCTGTCCACCGAGGAGTCGCACTTCAACAAGCGCGAGGCCCGCGAGGGCTGGCGCCTGTCCTGCCAGACGCCAGTCAAGCAGGACATGAAGATCGAAGTACCCGAAGAAGTGTTCGGCGTGAAGAAATGGGAGTGCACGGTCGAGTCCAACCCGAACGTGGCTACCTTCATCAAGGAGCTGACCCTCAAGCTGCCGGAAGGCGAGAACGTCGATTTCCGCGCTGGTGGTTACGTGCAGCTGGAGTGCCCGCCCCACGAAGTGCACTACAAGGACTTCGACATCCAGGAGGAGTATCGCGGCGACTGGGACAAGTTCAACCAGTGGAAGTACGTGTCCAAGGTCGACGAAACGGTGATTCGTGCCTACTCCATGGCCAATTACCCGGAAGAGCGCGGGCTGGTGAAGTTCAACATCCGCATCGCCTCGCCGCCTCCCGGCAAGGATCACCTGCCGCCGGGGCAGATGTCCTCGTACGTGTTTAGCCTCAAGCCGGGTGACAAGGTCACGGTTTACGGGCCGTTCGGCGAGTTCTTTGCCAAGGACACCGATGCCGAGATGGTCTTCATCGGCGGGGGTGCCGGCATGGCACCGATGCGCTCGCACATCTTCGATCAGCTCAAGCGCCTCAAATCGACGCGCAAGATCAGCTTCTGGTACGGCGCGCGCTCGATGCGCGAGGCGTTCTATACCGAGGAGTACGACCAGCTGCAGGCGGAGAACCCGAACTTCGAATGGCACCTGGCGCTGTCCGACCCACAGCCGGAAGACAACTGGACCGGCCTCAAGGGCTTCATCCACAACGTGCTCTACGAGAACTACCTCAAGGATCACCCGGCGCCCGAGGATTGCGAGTTCTACATGTGCGGCCCGCCCATGATGAACGCCGCGGTCATCAAGATGCTCACCGACCTGGGTGTCGAACAGGACAACATCCTGCTCGACGACTTCGGCGGATGATTGCAGCCGCTCTGAAGCAGCCCGCCCTTGTCGCAGCCCTGGCTGCGACATTGGTTGCTACGCTCGTGAGCTGCGGTTTTTCCGAGACCGTCGAAGAGTTCGGTGGGCCCGCCCAGGGCAGCACCTACTCGGTCAAGTACGTCAGCGCCAAAGGCGTGCCGGACAAGGCCACGCTCAAAGCCGATGTGGAGGCAATCTTCGCCGAAGTCGACGAGCAGATGTCCACTTACCGCGATGATTCGCTGATCGAGCAGTTCAACCGCGCCCCCGCCGGCACCTGCATGCCGATGCCGGCGGGCGTGCTGCAACTGATCGAGACCGGCAATACCCTGCATCGCGACAGTGGCGGCGCCTTCGACCTGACCCTCGAGCCGTTGCTCGACCTGTGGGGCTTCGGTCCGCGCGGCAATGGCCAACGTCAGGTGCCGGATGCCGAGGCGCTGCAGGAGGTGCGCGGGCGTATCGGCCAGGAGCATTTGCACATCGACGGCGAGCGCCTGTGCAAGGATCTCGACCTGCAGGTCGACTTCAACAGCATCGCGGCCGGCTATACGGTTGATCGAATCATTGCGCGGCTGGTCGAACAGGGGGTGAGCAGTTACCTGGTCGAAGCCACGGGTGAACTCAAGGCGGTAGGGCGCAAACCCGACGGCCAGCCCTGGCGCATTGCGCTCGAGGCGCCTCGAGACGATCAGCGTGCCATCCAGCGGGTGATCGAACTGGACGGTTACGGCATTTCCACCTCAGGTGACTACCGCAATTATTTCGAGGAGCAGGGCGTACGTTATTCCCACACCCTCGATCCGCAGACCGCCGCACCGATTCAGCACACCCTGGCGGCGGTCACCGTGGCCGCGCCCACTACGCTGATGGCCGACGGCCTGTCCACCGTGCTGCTCGTGCTCGGCCCGGATAAGGGCTTCGAGTACGCGGAGCGCGAAGGTATCGCGGCGTTCTTCGTGACCCGTGAGGGTGACGGATTCGTCACACGCAGTACCGCCACTTTCGAGCAGCTATTCGCTGCGGGAGGCAAGCAATGACATTCGTGATGGTTTTTCTGATCATGCTCACCGTCGTCGGTCTGATGGCCGTCGGTGTGATGATGGGCCGCAAGCCCATCGCCGGTTCGTGCGGCGGTATCGCCAACCTGGGGATCGAGAAGAAGTGCTCGATCTGCGGTGACGACCGCGAGAAGTGCCCGGAAGTGTCGGGTGATGCCGAAGGCAATGGCAAATCCGGCGTGCAAACCTACGACGCCAGCAAGCGCTGATCGCCAAGCGCCGCATAGGGCGTTACCCTATGCAACGTTTTGCATGATGTTGCGTGCCAGGCCGCCCGGTCGGCCTGGTTCTGTCGATAACGCGCGATAAGCGTTACGGCGTGATCAGAGGAGTGAACATGGCGGTCTACAACTACGATGTCGTGGTATTGGGCTCCGGCCCTGCAGGTGAAGGGGCGGCGATGAACGCGGCCAAGGCCGGTCGCAAGGTGGCGGTGGTCGACGACCGCCGTGAAGTCGGCGGCAACTGCACCCACCTGGGCACCATCCCGTCCAAGGCGCTGCGCCACTCGGTGCGGCAGATCATGCAGTTCAACACCAACCCCATGTTCCGCCAGATCGGCGAGCCGCGCTGGTTCTCCTTCCCCGACGTGCTGAAAAGTGCCGAGCGGGTGATCGCCAAGCAGGTCACCTCGCGCACCGGTTACTACGCGCGCAACCGCATCGACGTGTTCTTCGGCACCGGCAGCTTCGCCGACGAGCAGACCATCGAAGTGGTCTGCCCCAACGGCGTGGTGGAAACCCTGTCCGCCAAGCAGGTGATCATCGCCACCGGCTCGCGCCCTTACCGCCCGGCGGATGTCGACTTCAACCATCCGCGGGTCTACGACAGCGACACAATCCTGACCCTCAGCCACACCCCGCGCCGCCTGATCATCTACGGTGCCGGCGTGATCGGCAGCGAGTATGCGTCGATCTTCAGCGGCCTGGGCGTGCTGGTCGATCTGATCGACAACCGCGATCAACTGCTGAGCTTCCTCGACTCGGAAATTTCCGATGCCCTGAGCTATCACCTGCGCACCAACAACGTACTGATTCGTCACAACGAGGAGTACGAGCGCATCGAAGGCTTGGACAACGGCGTGATCCTGCACCTGAAGTCCGGCAAGAAGATCAAGGCCGATGCGCTGCTGTGGTGTAACGGTCGTACCGGCAACACCGACAAGCTGGGCCTGGAAAACATCGGCATCAACGTCAACAGCCGTGGCCAGGTGCAGGTCGATGAGTACTACCGTACCGAAGTCCCGAACATCTATGCCGCGGGTGACGTGATCGGTTGGCCGAGCCTGGCCAGTGCCGCCGCCGACCAGGGCCGTTCCGCCGCCGGCAGCATCGTCGACAACGGTAGCTGGCGGATCGTCGACGACATCCCGACCGGTATCTACACGATTCCCGAGATCAGCTCGATCGGCAAGAACGAGCACGAGCTGACCAAGGCCAAGATTCCCTACGAAGTCGGCAAGGCGTTCTTCAAGAGCATGGCGCGGGCGCAGATTTCCCACGAGCCGGTGGGCATGCTGAAGATCCTCTTCCACCGCGAAACCCTGGAAGTGCTCGGCGTGCATTGCTTCGGCTACCAGGCTTCGGAGATCGTGCACATCGGCCAGGCGATCATGAACCAGAAGGGTGAGGCGAATACCCTCAAGTATTTCGTCAATACCACCTTCAACTACCCGACCATGGCCGAAGCCTACCGGGTGGCGGCATTCGACGGCCTCAACCGGCTTTTTTGAGCGGCTCCGGCCGGCGGCCTGAGCCGGTCGGGGATCCGTTCGCCGACTCCCGCGACTGGCGCTGGCCAAACCGCGAGAGCGTCTGAGCAGGCCAGAAAACCGATTCCCAGTGGATCGGTTTTTTTATGGGCGATCCCTGGCGTTTTCAAACGCGCGCTTACGAATAGGCGGCTAGGTGCTCGATGAGCAGCGCCAGCGCTGCATCCGTCGATAGCTGCGCGGTATCGAGGGTCAGTGGCGCCTGCAGCCAGGGCTCGTACTCGTGGACCATGACCGATTGCCAGTCCGGCACCACCAGCCCCGGTACGTCGCTGATTCGGGACTCCACGCGCCGGCGATGTTGATCAGGATCGGAACAGATGATCCGAACGTTCAACAATGGGCACCGTGCTTGTGCGGCTGTATCGGCCCAGGCCTGGCGGCTTTCCTCTACCGGATTGACGCAGTCAGCGATCACCCGACGTCCCATCTTGAGGTTGTCCAGCGCGATGGCGTTGGCCACCTGGTAGCCGCTGCTACCGACGCCCTGGCTGAGTACCGTGCTGTTACGCAGTGCCTGCTCGATGCTGTCGATGCGCAGGTAGACGGCTTCGAGATGGGCGGCCAGGACTTTGGCGAGGGTGGTCTTGCCGGTGCCCGGCAGGCCGCTGAGGACGATCAGCATGTTCGATCCATTTGTGCTTGCGCCTTCACTGCGGGGCAGGAAGTGGGAGCGCACCATGCGCGCGAAATCACCGGCATGGCCCGTTCCCACATTAAGGAGCCGCTTCGCTTAGCTGCGCAGCGTGTTGACGGCGATACCGGGAAAATCGGTAATGATGCTGTCGGCACCGAAGTCGGTGAGACGGCGCATCAGGGCGGGTTCGTTGACGGTCCACACCGACACGTGCAGGCCGGCTTTCTGCGCCTTGAGCAGGCGTTCCGGGGTGCACAGCGTCCAGTTCAAAGCGAGCAGGTCGCAGCCATAGTTACGTGCCACCTTGATCGGGTCCAGCCAGGCGTATTCGGCGACCAGGCCGCGACCCAGATGTGGCGTCAGGCGCTGGGCGGCGCTGAGCACTTCGCGAGAGCTGGAGGTGATGGTGATCTTGTCGTCCAGGCCGAAACGGCGGCTGAGCAGGGCAATGGCTTCCACGGTTCGTGCCGCGCGCACCTTGGAGGCGCTCTTGACCTCGAGTTGCCAGTGCTCGAAGTCGCATTGCTCGAACAGTTCGCTCAGCCGTGGAATGGGGCAGGGGTGCCGCCAGCCCGGGCCGCCGCGGCGAGCGTCGTAATGCACCAGTTCGGCGGCATCGTGCTCGACCACCTTGCCGCGCTGGCCGGTGGTGCGCTTGAGCGTCGGGTCGTGGATGACCATCAGCTCGCCGTCGCGCGACAGGTGCAGGTCCAGCTCACAACGGCGTACGCCGTGCTCCAGGCACTGCTGAAAGCTGACCAGGGTATTTTCCGGGGCTTCGCCCTTGGCGCCGCGATGGCCGTAGATCAGGGTCACGGTTGCTCCTTACTCGGTGGCGGTGGTGCGCGGTTGCAGGTGGCGCACGCTGTCGATCACATGATCGTATTCGAAGTAGACGCTGAATTCGCGGTAGTCCCAGCGGGTGATCGGCGGCTTGCCGACCGCGGGGTGTTCTTCATCGGCGAGGCCGAAGCGTTCCAGTACCGAACGCTTCGACTGGCCCTTTTGCGGCAGGTCGGTGAGATCGGCGCCTTGCTGGCCGACGGGAATCGTCAGGGTCTCGGCCTGGGCTGCCAGGGGCAGCAGCAGAACCAACGAAAGCAGCAATCGGGACGGTATCACGTGAGTTCCTCGCGGGCCTGGCGGCGCTCCTGCGCCTGACGCTGCAGGATATGCCGGGCGAGCAATTGGCGTTGTGCGTCAGTCAGCGCTTCGAACTCGGCGCCGATCTCGAACTGGCCGTCACGCTCGGTGCAATGCAGCACCTTGGCGCGCAGCAGCAGGCCGAGTGCCTGGGGCATCAAGACCATCTTCATGGCCAGGTGGCTGTCGATTGTTACCGGCTGTGTGTTGAGAAAACTGATGCCGCCCTCGGACAGCGTCACCCGCTTGGGCGGGCCGATATCGCGCAGCAGGCTCTGGGCCATCGCCTGGCCGAGCAGGTCGATGCGCTTGTTGACTACCTTGAGGTAGCCCGCCAGGGTGCGGTCGCGCTCGCTGATGTTGCGCAGCAGGTGTTGGGATTCGAAGTCCATCACGTGCAGTTCGCTGAGCAGGTTGAACAGGGGGGATGCGTCGTGAAGCTCGTCACTGGCCAGGGCCTCGGCGCCGGCCAGGGGGGTGAAATCCAGTGCGATCGTGTCCTCGATACGGTAGTATTCGCGGCGATCGTTTTCGTCTTGAGTCGACATGGCGAACCCATGGCAGCAGTGGTGGTCAGAGTGTAAGGCCGCTCGCCAGGCCCCGCCACAAGGACGTTTCTCTTTCCCTCGAACAAGCGCCCCACATGTTCAGACCCCTGTCCGTTTTTCTCGGTACGCGCTACACGCGGGCCAAGCGTCGCAACCACTTCGTTTCGTTCATTTCCCTGACCTCGATGATCGGGCTGGCACTTGGTGTGCTGGTGATGATCCTGGTGCTGTCGGTGATGAATGGCTTCGACCATGAAATGCGCACCCGGGTGCTCGGCATGGTGCCCCACGCGACCATCGAGAGCGCTACGCCGATCACCGACTGGCAGCGCCTGGCCGACCGCGCGTTGAAGAACCCGCAGGTGCTGGCGGTGGCGCCTTTCAGTCAGATGCAGGGCCTGCTGACCAACGACGGCAAGGTGCAGAAGGTATTGATCAATGCCGTGGATCCCGTCGAGGAGCCCAAGGTGTCGATCATCGGCGACTTCTTCCGGGAAGGTCGCCTCGAGGATCTGCAGCCGGGCACCTTCGGCATCGTCATCGGCGACAAGGCCGCCGCCAAGCTCGGCGTCGGCATGGGCGACAAGATCACTTTCGTGGCGCCGGAAGTCACCGTTACCCCGGGCGGCGTGTTCCCGCGCCTGAAGCGCTTTACCGTGGTCGGCATCTTCCATGTCGGTGCTGGCGAAATCGACGGATTCATGGCCATGACTCACGTCCAGGATCTGGCCCGCCTGCAGCGTCATCAGCCTGACCAGGTCCAGGGTATCCGCCTCAAGTTCGCCGACCTGTTCCAGGCGCCGCGCACCGCCTGGCAACTGGCCCAGAGCTTCGGTCAGCAGGATTACCTGGCCCGCGACTGGACGCGCACCCACGGCAACCTCTATCAGGCCATCCGCATGGAAAAAGCCATGATCGGCTTGCTGCTGCTGCTGATCGTTGCCGTCGCCGCGTTCAACATCATTTCCACGCTTGTGATGGTGGTCACCGACAAGAAGGGCGACATCGCCATTCTGCGCACCCTGGGCGCCACGCCGATGCAGATCATGGCCACCTTCATGGTGCAGGGCACGGTGATCGGGGTAATCGGCACCATCATCGGTGCGGTGCTGGGCATTCTCGCCGCGCTGAACATCAGCGCCATCATCGCCGGCGTCGAGCGCCTGCTGGGCTTCAAGTTTCTCAATGCCGACGTGTATTTCATCGACTACCTGCCGTCGCAGCTGATGCTCGCCGACGTGGTGCAAGTGTGCGGTGCGGCATTGGTCCTGAGTTTCCTCGCTACTCTTTATCCGGCCTGGCGCGCGGCGCGCACCCAGCCCGCGGAGGCATTACGTTATGAGTGAACCGGTCGTGCAGGCGCAAGGCGCCGTGCTCAGCTGCCGCAACCTGAGCAAGCGCTACGAAGAAGGCCCGCAATCGGTGGTGGTGCTCGACGATCTGCAACTGGAGTTGTTTCCCGGCGAGCGCGTGGCCATCGTCGGCAGTTCCGGTTCGGGCAAAAGCACGCTGCTCAACATGCTCGGTGGCCTGGATACGCCGAGCAGCGGCAGCGTCTGGCTGGCTGGCGAGGAGCTGTCGGCACTCAACGAGAAGCAACGCGGCCTGCTGCGTAACCGCGCGCTGGGCTTCGTCTACCAGTTTCACCACCTGCTTGCCGAGTTCACTGCGCTGGAGAACGTGTGCATGCCGCTGTTGATCGGCAAAACGCCGATTCCCGAAGCGCGCCAGCGCGCCACCGAGCTGCTCGAGAGAGTCGGCCTTGGCCATCGCCTGAGCCACAAGCCGGCCGAGCTGTCCGGCGGTGAGCGCCAGCGTGTGGCGATCGCCCGGGCACTGGTCAACCGCCCCGGCCTGGTGCTGCTCGACGAGCCTACCGGCAACCTCGATTCCCATACTGCCCAGGGTATTCAGGAGTTGATGCGCGAGCTGAGTAGCCAGTCGCAGACCGCCTTCCTGATCGTGACCCACGATCTGCATCTGGCGCGGCAGATGGACCGGGTGCTGAGCCTGGAAGACGGCAAGCTGGTGCGCGCCTGATGTTTCGCCCGCTGAGTGTCTTCATCGGCCTGCGTTATACCCGCGCCAAGCGGCGCAATCATTTCATCTCGTTCATTTCCCTGACCTCGATGATCGGCCTGTCCCTGGGCGTGCTGGCGATGATCGTGGTGCTGTCGGTGATGAACGGCTTTCACCGGGAAATGAGCTCGCGCATCCTCGGCATGGTGCCCCACGCGACCATCGCCGGGGCACCTGCCCTGGCCGACTGGCAGGCGCCGGCCAAGGTGGCGCTGCAAAATCCGCAGGTCGAGGCTGCGGTGCCGTTCGCCGAGCTGGAAGGCATGCTTTCCTACCGCGGCGTGATGCAGCCGATTCAGCTGCATGGCATCGACCCTGCGCTGGAGCCGAAGGTCTCGATCATCGGTGACCACATGGTGCAGGGCCGGCTGAGCGATCTGCGCGAAGGCGAGTACGGGGTGATCATCGGCGAGATCACCGCACGGCGTTTCCAGCTACAGATCGGCGATCGCCTGGCGCTGATCGTGCCGGAAGTCAGCTCCGTGCCTGGTGGCATCACGCCGCGCATGCAGCGTTTGAACGTGGTCGGCATCTTCAAGGTCGGCGCCGACCTGGACAGCTCCCTAGCGCTGATCAACGTCGCCGATGCCGCGCAGATCCAGCGCCTGGAGCCGGGTTCGGTGCAGAGCATCCGCCTCAAGCTCAAGAACCTGTATCAGTCGCCCCAGGTGGCGGCGGCGATTGCCGCGCAATTGGGCGAGGGCTACCACGCCAGCGACTGGACCCAGACCCAGGGCAGCCTGTTCAGCGCCATGAAGATGGAAAAGACCATGATCGGTCTGTTGCTGCTGCTGATCGTCGCGGTGGCGGCCTTCAACATCATCGCCACGCTGATCATGGTGGTCGCCGACAAGGGCGCCGATATCGCCATCCTGCGTACGCTGGGTGCCACGCCACGGCAAATCATGGGCATCTTCATGGTCCAGGGCACGGTGATCGGCGTGATCGGCACACTGATCGGCGGCGTGCTGGGTGTGCTGGCGGCGCTCAACGTCAGCGAACTGGTGGGTTGGCTGGAGCGCGTCAGCGGCCAGCACGTGTTCAGCTCCGACGTGTACTTCATCAGCACCTTGCCGTCGGAGCTGCAGGTCGCCGACGTGGTACTGATCTGCAGTGCCGCGCTGACCCTGAGCTTCCTCGCCACCTTGTATCCGTCCTGGCGCGCATCACGTACCCAGCCGGCCGAGGCATTGCGTTACGAGTGACGCCCGCCGCCGCATCATCCGCCTGCTAGGCTCGCAAGGCCGCTATGAACGTAGCGGCCTTCGCGTTTCTGTACCCTTTGCTCAGCGGGACGTCCATGGACGGCACTCGAACAGGCGATTTACGTAGCGCTTTGCTGGCATTGGCAGCCGGCTTGCTGCTGCTGCGCTTCCTGCCGCAACTACCGCCCACCTCTCTGTTGTGGATGACGGCGCTGCTGGGGCTGGTACTTCTGGTTTCTCGCGGCTATCTGGTCGGTCTGTTTCTGCTTGGTTTCAGTTGGGCATGTACCTCTGCGCAATGGGCGCTGGATGATCGCCTGGAGCCGGAACTGGACGGTCGCACGTTGTGGTTGGAGGGCAGGGTGGTCGACCTGCCGGACGTGCGCGAAGGCGTGGTGCGCTTTCATCTGGCCGAGCCATACTCGCGTCGCGCCGAGCTGCCGCAGTTGCTGCGCCTGTCCTGGTACGACGGGCCGGAGATTCGTGCCGGTGAGCGCTGGCGCGTGGCGGTGAACCTCAAACGGCCCCATGGGCTGGTCAATCCGCAATCCTTCGATTACGAGGCGTGGCTCTTGGCCCAGCGCATCGGCGGGGTGGGCACCATCAAGTCCGGCCAGCGCCTGAGCGAAGCCGGCGGCAGTTCGGCATGGCGCGATGGGTTGCGCCAGCACATGCTCGCCAAGGATCCCCATGGCCGCGCCGGTGGCCTGGCCGCTCTGGTGCTGGGCGACAGTTCTGGCCTGTCGGTGGCCGACTGGCGGGTGCTGCAGGACACCGGCACCGTGCACCTGTTGGTGATCTCCGGCCAGCACGTGACGCTGGTGGCCGGCATGTTCTACGGCCTGGTGTTTTGGCTGGCGCGCCTGGGCTGGTGGCCGCGCGCGCTGCCCTGGCTGCCGGTTGCCTGTCTGTTGGGCTTCGCATCGGCGCTGGGCTACAGCTTGCTGGCGGGTTTCGAGGTGCCGGTGCAGCGCGCCTGCGCAATGATCGGCCTGGTACTTTTATGGCGCTGGCGTTTTCGTCACCTGGGTATCACCTTGCCGTTGCTGATGGCGCTGGTCGCAGTGCTGATTCTCGAACCGCTGGCAGTCTTGCAGCCAGGCTTCTGGTTGTCGTTCGGCGCGGTGGGGCTGCTGATTCTGATCTTCGCCGCGCGCCTGGGGGCCTGGGCCTGGTGGCGCACCCTGGGTCGCGCGCAGTGGGCAATGACCGTGGGCCTGCTACCGATGTTGCTGGCCCTCGGCCTGCCGGTCAGTGCCAGCAGCCCGCTGGCCAATCTAATCGCCGTGCCCTGGGTCGGCTTCGCCGTGGTGCCGCTGGCATTGCTTGGCACCTTGCTGCTACCGGTGCCCTGGCTCGGCGAGGGGCTGCTGTGGCTAGCCGGCTTCTCGCTGGAGTGGCTGTTTCGCGTGCTTGGGGCGATGGCCGAGTGGCTGCCGGCCTGGCTGCCCAGCGACCTGCCGCTGTGGGGCTGGTTGCTGGTGGCGCTGGGGGCGTTGTTCATTCTGCTGCCCAGCGGTGTGCCAGTGCGCGGGCTGGGGCTGATCCTGCTGCTGCCGCTGCTTTTCACGCCTGTACCGCGGCCTGCCGAGCAGCGCGCCGAGGTGTGGATGCTGGATGTCGGCCAGGGCCTGTCGATGCTGGTGCTGACCCGCCATCACGCGTTGCTGTACGACGCCGGCCCCAGTTTCGGCGACTTCGACATGGGCGAGCGGGTGGTGCTGCCGTCGTTGCGGGCGCTGGACGTGCGCGGGCTGGACATGCTGCTGATCAGTCATTCGGACAACGATCATTCCGGAGGTGCCGAAGCGGTGGCGCGTGGCATGCCGGTCAAGCGCGTAGTCAGCGGCGAAGCCCCCGAGCTGCCCGGCGGGCTTGGTGCGGAGGATTGCGAGGAAACGAGTTGGTCGTGGGATGGCGTGCAATTCGACACCTGGCGCTGGGCCGATGCGGCGAACAGCAACCAGTCATCCTGCGTGTTGATCATCGAGGCTGCCGGCGAGCGCATCCTGCTGACCGGTGATATCGATGCCCGGGCCGAGCGTGCACTGATCGACACGGGCCGTGACCTGCAGGCTCACTGGCTGGTGGCGCCGCACCACGGCAGCCGCAGCTCGTCGTCCTGGGCGTTGCTCAAGACGGTGCAGCCCCGGGCGGTGCTGTATTCGCGGGGCAACCATAACGCCTATGGCCATCCCCATCCGGCAATCGTCTCTCGCTACGAGGTCTTCGATGCCCGTGCCTACGACAGCGTCGAGACCGGCGCGCTGCGTATCGACCTCGGCAGCTTTGACGAGCCGCAGGCGTTGCGTGAAATACCGCGTTTCTGGCGGGAAAAATGAGAACCGCAGCCGTCGGCGACATCACGACCCTATGCTAGAGTGGCGCCACTTTTGCGAAGGGGATCTGCCACCGTGTGGGAACTGGTTAAAGCTGGCGGCTGGGTGATGCTGCCGATCATTCTGTGTTCAATCGCTGCCCTGGGCATCATTGTTGAGCGTCTGTGGACGCTGCGCGTCAGCCGCGTCACGCCACCGCATCTGCTGGGGCAGGTCTGGCGCTGGATCAAGGACAAACAGCTGAACAGCCAGAAGCTCAAGGAACTGCGCGCCGACTCCCCACTCGGTGAGATCCTCGCTGCGGGCCTGGCCAACTCCAAGCATGGTCGCGAGATCATGAAAGAGTGCATCGAGGAGGCCGCCGCACGGGTGGTGCACGAAATGGAGCGCTACCTCAATGCGCTGGGCACCATCGCCGGCATCACGCCGCTGCTCGGCCTGCTCGGTACGGTAATCGCCATGATCGACATCTTCGGCTCGTTCATGGGCGGAAGCACCGCCAACCCAGCGCTGCTCGCCGGCGGCATCGCCAAGGCGCTGATCACCACCGCATCGGGCCTCACCGTGGCGATTCCAGCCCTGTTCTTCCACCGCTTCCTGCAGCGCCGTGTCGATGAACTGGTCATCGGCATGGAGCAGGAGGCGATCAAACTGGTGGAGATGGTGCAGGGCGAACGCGACGTCGACCTGGCCGAGGAGCCCAAGCCGGCCAAGGGGAGCAAAAAGGCGTGAAGTTCAGACGTAGACGGCGTGAGCAGGTCGAGATCAATCTCGCCTCGCTGATCGACGTGGTGTTCATCCTCCTGCTGTTTTTCGTGGTAAGCACCACTTTCACCCGTGAGACCCGCATGCAGGTCGATCTGCCCGAGGCGGCCAGTGGCACGCCGCCGGAGCAGAGCGAGCTCAAGCAACTGGAAGTGGTGATTTCCGCTGACGGCGCCTTCTCGCTCAACGGTCAGGCGCTGATCAAGAACGACCTGGACAACCTGATGGCGGCGCTGCAGAAAGAATCCGGCGGCGACAACAGCCTGCCGCTGACCATCAGCGCCGATGCCAAGACCAGCCACCAGTCGGTGATCACTGCCATGGACGCTGCCGGCAAGCTGGGCTTCGCGCACCTGCGTATCACCACGGTCGAGACCCAGGCCGCACCCTGATGGCGAGCCTGTCCGACCGCCTGGTACGGGCGTGGTATGCGGGGCACCCGGCGCTGGCTTTGTTGCGCCCGCTGGAGGCCCTTTACCGCCGCGTGGTAGAGCGCAAGCGCGAGCGTTTCCTGGCCGGTGACGGCGAGATCTACCGCGCGCCGGTGCCGCTGATCGTGGTGGGTAACATCACCGTCGGTGGTACCGGCAAAACCCCGTTGATTCTCTGGCTGGTCGAGCAGTGCCAGGCCCGCGGCCTGCGCGTTGGGGTGATCAGCCGCGGCTACGGCGCCAAGCCGCCGAGCCTGCCCTGGCGGGTTCGCGCCGAACAGAGTGCCGAGCAGGCGGGGGACGAACCCTTGCTGATCGTGCAACGCAGCGGCGTGCCGTTGATGATCGACCCGGATCGCAGCCGTGCGGCCCGCGCGCTGCTTGCCGAGGAGCCGCTGGATCTGTTGCTCAGCGACGACGGCCTGCAGCATTACCGCCTGGCCCGCGACGTGGAGCTGGTGCTGATCGACGCCGCCCGCGGCCTCGGCAATGCCCGCTGTCTGCCTGCCGGGCCGCTGCGCGAACCGGCCGAGCGCCTGCAGAGCGTGGATGCCTGCCTCTACAATGGCGCGCCCGAGGATCCACCTGGCGGCTACGCCTTCACCCTGGTGCCCAGCGCGCTGATCAACCTGCGCAGCGGTGAGCGCCGTTCACTCGATCATTTCCCCCCCGGCCAGGCCGTGCACGCCGTGGCCGGCATTGGGAACCCGCAGCGTTTCTTCAAGACCCTCGAGGCGCTACACTGGCGGCCTGTCGCGCATGCCTTCGCCGACCATGCTGCCTACAGCGCGGAGCTGCTGAATTTCTCGCCGGCGCTGCCGCTGGTAATGACCGAGAAGGATGCGGTGAAATGCCGGGCCTTCGCGGCCGACGACTGGTGGTACCTGGCCGTCGATGCCCAGCCGTCCGCTGCTTTCCGCGCCTGGTTCGACGCCCGGCTGGAACGTCTGCTCGGCGAACGGCACTAAGCCTGCGCGCCTATTTCCTCCCTGTTCTCAAGGATTTCCCATGGACCCGAAACTGCTCGATATCCTGGCTTGCCCAATCACCAAGGGCCCACTCAAGCTCAGCCAGGACAAGACCGAACTGATCAGCAAGGGCGCCGGTGTGGCCTATCCGATCCGCGACGGCATTCCGGTCATGCTGGAAAGCGAAGCCCGCACCCTCAACGATGACGAGCGCCTGGACAAGTAACATGAGCAACGCCTTTACCGTGGTTATTCCAGCGCGCTATGCGTCGACCCGCCTGCCTGGCAAGCCGCTGCAGGACATCGCCGGCAAGCCGATGGTCCAGCATGTCTGGGAGCAGGCCTGCAAGAGCAGTGCGACCCAGGTAGTAGTGGCCACCGACGATGCGCGCATCGTCGAAGCATGCAAAGGCTTTGGCGCCCAGGTGCTGCTGACCCGCGTCGACCATAACTCCGGTACCGATCGCCTGGCCGAAGTGGCCGCGGCGCTGGGCCTGGCAGCCGATGCCATCGTGGTCAACGTGCAGGGCGACGAGCCGCTGGTGCCGCCGTCGATCATCGATCAGGTGGCCGCCAACCTGGCTGGCAATCCCCAGGCGGGCATCGCCACCCTGGCCGAGCCGATCGAGGATGTCGCCGCGCTGTTCAATCCCAACGTGGTCAAGGTCGCCAGCGACCTCAACGGCCTGGCGCTGACCTTCAGCCGAGCGCCGTTGCCCTGGGCGCGTGATGCCTTTGCCGCCGACCGTGACGCGTTGCCGGCGGGCGTGCCTTACCGCCGGCATATCGGCATTTATGCCTACCGCGCCGGGTTCCTGCAGGATTTCGTCGCCTGGGGCCCGTGCTGGCTGGAGAACACCGAATGCCTGGAGCAGCTGCGTGCGCTCTGGCATGGCGTGCGTATCCATGTCGCCGACGCCCTGGAAGCACCGCCCGCGGGCGTCGACACCCAGGAAGACCTGGATCGTGTCCGTCGTTTGCTAGGTGCCTGATGCGCGTCCTGTTCGTTTGCCTGGGTAACATCTGCCGTTCACCTACCGCCGAGGCGGTCATGCGTCAGCGCCTGCAGCAGGCCGGCTTGGCCGAGCGTATCGAAGTCGACTCCGCCGGTACTGGCGACTGGCACGTGGGCAAGGCGCCGGATTCGCGCACCCAGCAGGCGGCCAGCCGCCGTGGCTATGACCTGTCCAGCCTGCGCGGCCGCCAGGTCTCGGTGGATGATTTCGCGCGTTTCGACCTGATCCTGGCCATGGACGGCGCCAACCTGCGCGATCTGCAGCGTATGCGTCCGGCCCAGGCGCGGGGCGAGCTGGACCTCTATCTGCGCCGTTTCGAACTGGCCGAGGACGACGTGCCGGATCCGTATTACGGCGGCAGCGAAGGCTTCGAGCATGTGCTGGATCTGCTCGAGCAGGCCAGCGATGCCTTGTTGATCGAACTCAAGGGGCGGTTATGAGCCTGGTGGTGCAGTCGGGCGTATCGCTCAAGGCCTACAACACCTTCGGTGTGGATGTGGCCGCGCGCTACTGGGCCGAGGCGGGCGACGTGCAGCAGGTTCGTCAGGCGCTCGAAGCGGCGCACGAGCGTCAGGTGCCGTTGTTGGTGCTAGGCGGTGGTAGCAACCTGCTGTTGACCACCGATATCGAGGCGCTGGTGCTGCGTATGGTCGGCCGCGGCATTCGCGTGCTGGCCGATGACGGCAAGCACGTGCAGATCGAAGCCGAAGCCGGCGAGCCCTGGCACGACTTCGTGCTGTGGACGCTGGGCCAGGGCTTGGTCGGTCTGGAGAATCTCAGCTTGATTCCCGGCACGGTCGGCGCTTCGCCGGTGCAGAACATCGGCGCCTACGGCGTTGAGCTCAAGGACTGTTTTCTCGGTCTCACGGCCCTGGATCGGCAGAGCGGCGAGGTTCGCGAGTTCAGCCTGCAGGACTGCGCCTTCGCCTACCGTGACAGCCTGTTCAAGCGCGAAAGCGGGCGTTGGATCATCCTGCGCGTGCGCTTCGCCCTGAGCCGCAACGCAGCGCTGCATCTGGATTACGGTCCGGTGCGCCAGCGTCTGGCAGAGCAGGGCATCGAGGCGCCAACCGCCCTGGATGTCAGTCGCGCCATCTGCGCGATTCGTGGCGAGAAGCTGCCGGACCCGGCGCTGCTCGGCAATGCCGGCAGTTTCTTCAAGAATCCGCTGGTGCCCGCCGAACTGGCGCAGCGCCTGCAGTCCGAGTACGTCGACCTGGTGGCCTACCCGCAGGCCGATGGCCAGGTGAAACTGGCTGCCGGCTGGCTGATCGAGAAGGCCGGCTGGAAGGGCTACCGCGATGGCGACGCTGGCGTGCACCGCCTGCAGGCGCTGGTGCTGGTCAACCATGGCAACGCCACCGGGCAGCAATTGCTCGGCCTGGCGCAGCGCATTCAGGTGGATATCGCCGAGCGTTTTGGTGTCAGCCTGGAGATCGAGCCGAACGTGCTCTGATTGCGTAGCCCCGCTGCATTGGCGGGGCTGCGTAGGTCTCCTTATCCCATTTCTCGTTGCTCCCGGGTATCGCTGCGCTCAACCGCGGGCTACATCGCGCATATCCCCGCGTGTGCAGGGCAGGCTTTCCGTAGCCTGGGTTGAGTCCGGCGATACCTGGGTCGGTCCAACCAATACTGGAGGCTATGAAGTCTCGAATCGCAGGCAATAAAAAAGGTTCTTCACGGAATCCTGGGAAAGACAGAAACAAGAACGCCGGTTTGATGGATGATGTTCGTGCGAGCAAACATATCTACAAACCGGCGTTCTTGTGCACGATGTTAATACGTTCCTGCCCTTTTGGGAGGGCTTTTCTGTCGTTGGCATCAGATCTGACGGCGAAGCGCTGTTGATCGACCTGATCCCACAGCCCACCAGATTCCCCACCTGCAGCGGCTGCCATCGGCCCAGCACCACCATCCATGAATACTGTCAGCGCTCGATCCGTGACTTGCCCATTCTTGGCCGCTCGGTGCGATTGAATGTGGAGCTGCGGCGCGTCGGATGTGCCGCATGCGGCAAGCGAATGGAGTCAGTCAGCTGGCTTGACCGCTATTCGCGGATGACCAGACGGCTGGCCGAAGCCGTGATTCAGGCTTGCCGGCGGTTGCCCACCCTGCACGTCGCTGAGCTGTTCGGCTTGCACTGGGATAGCGTGCGCTTGCTGGAGCGACGGGCATTACAAACCGCCTTGGAGAAACTACCGAAAGCTCAGCCGAGGCGCTTGGTGATGGATGAGTTCGCCTTGTTCAAAGGGCATCGTTACGCCAGCGTTGTGCTGGATGCCGATACCCGACGGGTGCTGTGGATTGGCGAAGGACGCAGTCGAGCTGCCATCAGGCCTTTCTTTGAAGAACTGGGGGCGGAAGGCTGCGCTCGGATAGAAGCAGTGGCGATGGACATGAATACCGCGTTTGACCTGGAGGTGCGCCAACACTGCCCACAGGCACGCGTGGTCTATGACCTGTTTCATGTGGTCGCTAAGTACGGTCGAGAAGTGATTGACCGAGTGCGAGTGGATGAAGCCAACCGTCTGCGGCATGACAAGCCTGCACGTAAGGTCATCAAGCAAGCGCGGTGGCTGCTGCTGCGCAATCCAGAGAACCTCAAACGCGAAGACCAGCAAGTGCGCCTGCAGGATCTACTGGCCGCTAACCAGTCGCTGATGACGGTTTACCTGATGAAAGCCGAACTTAAAGCGCTCTGGTCGCCCACCACTGCCTGGAGCTGGCGATCAGCCTGGAAGCAGTGGCTACGTTTGGCTGAAGAAAGCGAGATACCGGCACTGAAGCAGTTTGCTAAACGACTGAGGGGCTACTGGCGCGGCATCCTGAGCAGGGTGCGCTGGCCCATGCACACGGGTCAGCTAGAAGGGATTAACAACCGGATCAAGGTCATCAAACGGATGGCTTACGGCTACCGGGACAGCGAATTCTTCTTTATGAAGATCAAGAATGACTTCCCCGGCAATCCGTGAAGAACCATAAAAAACCCGGCCTGAAGACCGGGTTTCTTGAAT
>NZ_MSXU01000003.1:81553-103912 GCF_001945375.1 Pseudomonas sp. PA1(2017) | reverse complement strand
CACCGAGCGCCAGACACCCTTTCCGATGCTGCGCCTCGTAGCCTTGATGAATGTGCGCTCACACGTGATCCTCGATGCGCAGCTCAGCCCTTATCGGGGCAGCGAGATGCGCTTGGCCGAAACCTTCCTGGGCCAGATTCCGGACAATTCGATCACATTGTTCGACAAAGGCTTTTGGGGAGCTGATTTGCTGCTGAGCATTGCCGATGGGGGAAACAATCGGCACTGGCTCACGCCAGCTCGCAAGAACCTGGTGATGGAGGAAGTCGAGCGCTATGGCGAGCATGATCGCCTCGTACGGATGAAAGTCTCGCCTCAGGCTCGCAAACGAAACCCGGCTCTGCCCACACACTGGGAAGTGCGCGAGGTCAGCTATCAAAGTCAAGGGCGTATCAGATCGCTGCTCACGTCGCTGCCGGTCGAGGACTACAGCGCAGAAGCGGTCGCCGAACTATATCTGGAACGCTGGGAAATCGAGCTGGGCTTCCGGGATATCAAAAGCTCAATGCAGCAGAATGCGGTAACGCTGCGCAGCAAGAAGGTCGACCTTATTTATCAAGAGGTCTGGGGACTTTTACTGGCTTACAACATCATCCGTCGAGAGGCCAGCCACGCCGCAATAGCCTTTGGCCGAACGCCTTCAGACATACGCTTCAAACCTGCCTGCCAGTACATTGCGGTACAACTGATCGTCATGGCAGCTGCTAATCCGGTATCGGCGACAGGCAGAAGGTTGGCTGAGCTGCGGGGAGGTATCGGAGGAATGTTTCTGGATCACCGTCCAAGGCCGGGAAGACCCAGGACGGTGAAGATTTCCAAAACCCGATATCCGGTGGATCGTAAGGCTGCTCCGCTTAAGTGAACAGCATTACGCACTAGGCGGGGCTCTTTATCGAAGCTTCAACCCCAACATCCATGGCAGGTGTTGGGTGAATCTAGCGTGATTTCAAACTGACATCAATCCCAGCTCAACGCCCCACCCGTCTGATACTCGATCACGCGGGTCTCGAAGAAGTTCTTCTCCTTCTTGAGGTCCATGATCTCGCTCATCCACGGGAACGGGTTGGTGGTGCCCGGGTATTCTTCCTTCAGGCCGATCTGGGTCAGGCGGCGGTTGGCGATGAATTTGAGGTAGTCCTCCATCATCGTGGCGTTCATGCCCAGTACGCCGCGCGGCATGGTGTCGCGTGCGTATTCGATTTCCAGCTGGGCGCCCTGCAGGATCATCTGGGTCGCCTCGTCCTTCATGGTGGCGTCCCACAGGCTCGGGTTCTCGATCTTGATCTGGTTGATCATGTCGATGCCGAAGTTCAGGTGCATGGACTCGTCACGCAGGATGTACTGGAACTGCTCGGCGGTGCCGGTCATCTTGTTGCGGCGGCCCATGGAGAGGATCTGGGTGAAGCCGCAGTAGAAGAAGATGCCTTCGAGTACGCAGTAGTAGGCGATCAGGTTCTTGAGGAACTGGCGGTCGGTTTCCGGGGTGCCGGTTTCGAACTTGGGATCGGAGATCGAGCGGGTGTACTTGAGGCCCCAGGAGGCCTTCTTCGCGACGCTCGGGATCTCGTGGTACATGTTGAAGATTTCGCCTTCATCCATGCCCAGCGATTCGATGCAGTACTGGTAGGCGTGGGTGTGGATCGCTTCCTCGAAGGCCTGGCGCAGGATGTACTGGCGGCACTCGGGGTTGGTGATCAGGCGGTACACGGCCAGTACCAGGTTGTTGGCAACCAGGCTGTCGGCGGTGGAGAAGAAGCCCAGGTTGCGCTTGACGATGCGGCGCTCGTCTTCGGTCAGGCCGTCGGCGGACTTCCACAGGGCGATGTCCGCGGTCATGTTCACTTCCTGGGGCATCCAGTGGTTGGCACAACCATCCAGATACTTCTGCCAGGCCCAGTCGTACTTGAAGGGTACGAGCTGGTTGAGGTCGGCGCGGGCGTTGATCATCTGCTTGTCGCCGACTTCCACGCGCGCGGAGCTGCCTTCGAGCTCGTCCAGGCCTTCCTGGATGTCGAGGTCGTTGAGGGCTTGTTTGGCGCGGGCTACGGCAGCGGAGTCGTTGGCGTCGACGGCGCGGGCTTCGAGGGCGGCATTGCCGCCGACCTGGTTGAGTTTCTCCAGGCTCATGTCGGCACCGGCCTGGGCCTGTGCAGCGGTGTTCTTGGCGGGGGAGGCGGCTTCGGCGCCGTCTTCCTTGTCGAATTCATCCCAGCTCAGCATGGTGGGGCTCCTGCTCGAGAGGCCGGCTAAGGGCCGGCCTGTGTGGATAGTGGCTAATCGTCGGTAGCTCGCGGTGCACGCAGAGCGCTACGGCTGATTATCAGAGGCCGGGGCTGTACCCCGGCTCTTGGGTTATTTGCGCCGGCTGCAGGGGCTGCAGCCGGCTGGGCCATTACTGGCAGGCTTCGCAGTCCGGCTCGTCGATGGCGCAAGCCTTCGGAACCGGAGCCGGGCCAGGGGAGGCCTGGGTGGCCGGCGCGGCAGCCGGGGCTGCGCTGAGGCCTTCGTCGCCACCACTGGACACGGCGTTGAGCTTGCCGGTGTTGATGGTGGACTTCTCGGTGCTGGTGGCGGCCAGGGCACGGAGGTAGTAGGTGGTTTTCAGGCCACGGTACCAGGCCATGCGGTAGGTCACGTCGAGCTTCTTGCCCGAAGCGCCAGCGATGTACAGGTTGAGCGATTGCGCCTGGTCGATCCACTTCTGGCGACGGCTGGCAGCATCGACGATCCACTTGGTGTCGACTTCGAAGGCGGTGGCGTACAGGTCTTTCAGGTCTTGCGGGATGCGCTCGATCTGCTGCACGGAGCCGTCGTAGTACTTCAGGTCGTTGACCATGACCGGGTCCCACAGGCCGCGGTTCTTGAGGTCGCGAACCAGGTAGGGGTTGATCACGGTGAATTCGCCGGAGAGGTTCGACTTCACGTAGAGGTTCTGGTACGTCGGCTCGATGGACTGCGACACGCCAATGATGTTGGAGATGGTCGCGGTCGGCGCGATGGCCATGATGTTGGAGTTGCGCACGCCTTTCTTGACGCGCTCGCGCACCGGTGCCCAGTCCAGGGTTTCGTCCAGGTTGACGTCGATGTACTTGGCGCCACGGGCTTCGATGAGGATCTGCTGGGAGTCCAGCGGCAGGATGCCCTTGCTCCACAGCGAACCGTCGAAGGTTTCGTAGGCGCCGCGCTCGTCGGCCAGGTCACAGGAAGCCTGGATGGCGTAGTAGCTGATCGCTTCCATGGAGCGGTCGGCGAATTCCACCGCGGCGTCGGAGCCGTAGGCGATGTGCTGCAGGTACAGGGCGTCCTGGAAGCCCATCAGGCCGAGGCCGACCGGACGGTGCTTGAGGTTGGAGTTACGGGCCTGCGGCACGCTGTAGTAGTTGATGTCGATGACGTTGTCGAGCATGCGCACGGCGGTCTTCACGGTGCGACCGAGCTTGGCGGTGTCCAGCTTGCCGTCGACGATGTGGTTGACCATGTTGATCGAGCCCAGGTTGCAGACCGCGATCTCGTCCTTGTTGGTGTTCAGGGTGATCTCGGTGCACAGGTTGGAGCTGTGGACCACGCCCACGTGCTGCTGCGGGCTGCGCAGGTTGCACGGGTCCTTGAAGGTCAGCCACGGGTGGCCGGTCTCGAACAGCATCGAGAGCATCTTGCGCCACAGGTCCTTGGCCTGGATGGTCTTGTACAGCTTGATCTTGCCGTACTCGATCAGGGCTTCGTAGTACTCGTAGCGCTCTTCGAAGGCCTTGCCGGTCAGGTCGTGCAGGTCCGGCACTTCGCTCGGGCTGAACAGGGTCCACTTGCCGTCTTCGAAGACGCGCTTCATGAACAGGTCCGGAATCCAGTTGGCGGTGTTCATGTCGTGGGTACGACGACGGTCGTCACCTGTGTTCTTGCGCAGCTCGAGGAATTCCTCGATGTCCATGTGCCAGGTTTCCAGGTAGGCGCACACGGCGCCCTTGCGCTTGCCGCCCTGGTTGACCGCCACGGCGGTGTCGTTGACCACTTTGAGGAACGGCACGACGCCCTGGGATTTGCCGTTGGTGCCCTTGATGTAGGAGCCCAGCGCGCGCACCGGGGTCCAGTCGTTGCCCAGGCCGCCGGCGAATTTGCTCAGCATGGCGTTGTCGTGGATGGCGCCGTAGATGCCCGACAGGTCGTCCGGCACGGTGGTCAGGTAGCACGACGACAGCTGCGGGCGCAGGGTGCCGGCGTTGAACAGGGTCGGGGTCGACGCCATGTAGTCGAACGAGGAGAGCAGGTTGTAGAACTCGATGGCGCGCTCTTCACGGTTCTTCGGCTCTTCGATGGCCAGGCCCATGGCCACGCGCATAAAGAACACCTGGGGCAGTTCGAAGCGCACGCCATCCTTGTGGATGAAGTAGCGGTCGAACAGGGTTTGCAGGCCCAGGTAGGTGAACTGCTGGTCGCGCTCGTGGTTCAGCGCCTTGCCCAGCTTCTCCAGGTCGTATTCCTTGAGTTTCGGGTCGAGCAGCTCGAACTGCGCACCGGCTTCGACGTAGGCCGGCAGGGCCTTGGCGTATAGCTCGGCCATCTCGTGGTGAGTGGCGCTGGCGGCGATGTTGAGGAAGCTCAGGGCCTCGGCGCGGATGTTGTCCATCAGCAGGCGGGCGGTGACGTAGCTGTAGTTCGGCTCACGCTCGACCAGGGTACGGGCGGTCATCACCAGCGCGGTGTTGACGTCCTTTTGGTTCACGCCGTCGTACAGGTTCTTCAGGGTTTCTTTCTGGATCAGCGCGCCGTCGACTTCCAGCAGGCCTTCGCAGGCTTCGGAAATGATGGTGTTCAGGCGGCCCATGTCCAGCGGCTCCAGGCTGCCGTCGGCGAGGGTCACGCGGATGCTCGGGTGTGGCTCGGCGATGCCGCTGCCGGCATCGGCGCTCTTGCGCTTGTTGGCCTGGGCTTCGCGGTAGATCACGTAGTCACGGGCGACTTTCTGCTCGCCGGCGCGCATCAGGGCCAGTTCGACCTGGTCCTGGATCTCTTCGATGTGGATGGTGCCGCCGGACGGCATGCGACGCTTGAAGGTCGCGGTGACCTGCTCGGTCAGGCGTGCGACGGTGTCATGGATGCGCGACGAGGCGGCAGCGGTGCCGCCTTCCACTGCGAGGAACGCCTTGGTGATGGCAACGGTGATCTTGTCACCGGTGTAAGGCACCACGGTGCCGTTACGCTTGATCACACGCAGTTGGCCCGGCGCGGTAGCGGCCAGATCCTGAGGGGCGTCGCCCTGAGGCACATTGGCCTGAGGGTTCTCACGAGTGGTGTCGGTGTGCATGAAGGTCTCCATGATCAATGAAATTTTCGGGGCGAAGCGTTGTGTCGTTGATCGACGTGGTACCTGGCGTTCATTCCAATCGACAAAGCCTGCGCCCGCACGAGGCTGGCAGCAGGGTGTTGCAAAAAGGCGGTGATGGACCGGTCGAGGCGCTGCTCGGCGGCGGTCGGTACTGTTCGATGCCGGAACGCTTCATCCCTGGCGTTTACTGGTGCTTCCTGCTGCGTGGGGCCACTAGATGTTGTGGTGGCCGCTACGGGCGCAGCGTCTGGTGTCGCATCGGGCGCTAACGATCGGCTCGTTCGCTGCCACTGTTTCTCGGTTTGCCACGGCCTCTGCAAAAAGGGCTTGAGGCATGGACTTTTTCAGCACATCTGTGCTTGGGGTCTTTCCGGCCAAAACCCAACATATAGGGGTCTGGCGAACTGGGGATACAAGATAGTGCGGTGTGGGCGTCAAGGCAAGCCCTTCACGCTGTGGATAAATCTGTGGGTTATGGCGGGGTAAGTGGCGCAAATGCCCATGGTTGCTGGCGCTCGCCCGGGCATGGGCATTAATGCCGCAGGTAGATTTTTTTCCGGCTGCGGCGGGGATGCTTCACTGGCTCACACAAACACAACATATGGGATTATTTACTGAACTTTTTAATCAAAGTGCCATCACGTCGTGCGTGCTGGGCTCATAGCGCACGAGCGTGACCGCTGGTCGCTCAGGGCAGGATCAGTGCGCGCTGCTTAAAGGCGCGTTTTTCGCCATCCGGCAGCTCGTTTCGATCAGCGTAGGGCGCTGTGTACCAGCCGCCGTAGGTGGGGTTGGGCAGCAGGAACCAGCGCTGGCCGAACCAGTTCTGGTAGGGCATCGCGGCCTGGCGCTGCGCACTCAGGCGATTGGGCGCGGCGATGAAGTCGCCGTAGCTGTCGCCGACCATCAACAATACCCGCGCGTGTTCGCCGACCCATTGGCGACGGCAGGTCTTGTCCGAGCCCGCTTGCTGGCAACCGCCAATGGCCGTGCCGGCGGTGAGGATCTGCCCGATATCATTGATGGGAAAGCCCGCCTGGCGCAGGTTGCGCAGGGTATCGGCTTCCTGCCCTGGTTCGCGGTTGGTCAGGTAATAGGTGGTGATGCCCAGCCGGTCAGCCGCCTGCATGAAGGCCACCGAGCCGGGCAGGGCGCGGGCCTCGGCCTTCTCGACCCAGCGGTACCACTCGGCGTAGTCGTAGGCGCCGCCATCGACAACGGACTTGGCATTCACCGGCGTGTTGTCGAGCAGGGTTTCGTCGATGTCGACGATCAGCGCCGGTGGCAAGCCATCGAGCTCGCGCGGCGCCTGGGCAAGGGCATCCCACTGCGGGTCGGCCAGCGCGGGCTGCAGCTGGCGGGTCGCGGCGGCGTAGATCTGCTGGTAGAGCACCTCGTGCTCGATGGAGGTCTGCGTCCACAGCACGGCATCGAGCTGGTCGTGCTCTTTGGGAGCTTGCTGGCAGCCCGTCAGCAGAGCGCTCAGCATGCCAAAAGCCAAAGTAGGTGCTGGGCTACGCATTGAGATGATCCTTGCAGTGGGGCGGCGATGGTTAATGGGCAAAGCCGCCGGCGATCAATTGTGGGAGCGGGCCGCGCCCGCGAAAATCACGGGCATGGACTAGGCGTCCCCGCCCGTTCCCACAGGGTGTGGTGATCAGAAGTTCACCGTGGCGGACAGCCGCGCCGTACGCGGGTCACCCGGGAACAGGTAGCCGTCGCCTTGGTAGGCGCCGGCATCACGCCAGTAGCGTTTGTCGAACAGGTTGTCGACGCTCAGGCGCAGCACCGTCTCATAGCCTTCGATGCGCGTGGTGTAGCGGCTGCCGAGGTTGAACACCGTGTAGTCGCCGACCTTCACCGTGCCGCTCGGGTCGGCGTACTTGCTGGCGCTGTATTGCAGGCCGCCGAGCAGCGACAGGCCCTGGATGCCGGGGATCTGGTAATCGGCGGCCAGGCTGGCGCGCACTTTGGGCACGTTGACCGCCTGGTGGCCTTCGAAGGCTTCGGTGCCGCTGTCGATGGCCCGGGCGCGGATCACCGCCGTGCTGGCCGATAGCTGCAGATTGCGGCTGGCCTGGCCGCTGGCGGAAAGCTCGAGGCCGATATTGCGCTGCTTGCCCTGCTGAATATAGGTGAGCGAGCCGTCGTCGTTCGGGCGGCTGTATTGCAGCGCCTGGTCGATGCGGAACAGCGCAGCGCCCAGGCTCAGGCCCTGCCAGTCACGCTTGAAGCCAGCTTCCAGCTGGCGGGAAGTGGTCGGGGCGAGTATGTCGCCGTCGTTGGTGGTGAACCAGGGTGCCTCGCCGCCCAGGGACAGGCCCTTGCTGTAGCTCAGGTAAAGGGTGGTGTCGGCCTGGGGCTTATAAAGCAGCGCGGCGTTGGGCAGGAATTCGCTGCGCCGGGTACGGCGATCACTAACGCCGCTGCTGCTGAAAGCTTGCTCATCCAAGCGTACCTGCCGCCCGCCCAGCAGCACCTGCCAGTGTTCGTCGAAGCTGATGCGGTCGCTGAGGAATAGCCCGTACTGACGGCTGTCCAGGCGCCGTTGCCTGGGGTTGAGCGGCAGGTCGGTCGGGGCGAAGTCGCTTGGGTCTTCGTGAATATTGCCGGTGCCGATCCACTCGTTGACCGAGCTGCGGCGATCCACGGTGCGGCGCAGTGCGCTGCTGCCAAGGGTCAGCTCGTGGCCAATGGTGCCGGTGGTGAAGGCGCCGGATAGAGTTGCCTGCAGCTCGTCATGGCGGCGGGTGTCGTCCGGGCTGCGGTAATCGTAGATGTCGTAGCCACCCTCAGGGCTGAACTGGGTAAGCCAGTCGCTGCATCCCGAGGCAGGGCTACAGCCATAAGGAAAGCTGCTGTAGTCGTCGATCACCACTTCGCTGCGCGAGGCATCGATGGCTGCCTTCCAGTTGTCATCGAAGCGGTATTCGAAACGCCCGCCGAGGTTTAGCGAATCGATGCCCACGGGCTTCGACCAGCTCTGATGGCCCAGGCGCTTGTCCGGGTCGACGCCGCTTGGCACCTGGGTGCCGCCGAGCAGTTGGTAGCCTGCTACGGACGGCTGTTCGCGGGTCTGGTATTCGGCGTCCAGCTGCAGGGTGGCGTCCGGCGAGATATTCCAGTCCAGCGCCAGGGAAATGAAGTCGCGCTTGCCGTCGGCATGTTCGACGAACGAGCGGATGTCCTCGTGAGCCATGTTCAGGCGCACGCCAACCTGCTGCTCGGCGCCGAACCAGTGGCCAAGATCGGCGGCTAGGTAACGCTCGCCGTCCTGATTGCTGGCCACGCTGAGCGAGCGCACGTTCTCGGCACGCTTGGTCACGTAGTTGATCAGCCCGCCCGGCTCGGTCACGCCGCTCTGCAGGCCGGACAACCCCTTGAGCAGCTCGACCTGCTGCTTGTTTTCCAGCGCTACGTTCTGCTCGCCCACCACGCTACGGCCGTTGACCCGGTAGCTGTTGGCGGCATTGAGGGAAAAGCCGCGCACCACGAAGTTCTCGTAGTAGCCGATGGGCGCGTAGGCCTCGCCCACCGAGGCATCGTTCTTCAGCACGTCGCTGAGCAGGCGCGCCTGCTGGTCGTCGATCAATTGCCGGCTGACCACCGAAACGGAAGCAGGCGTGTCGAGCAGTTCGGCGTCAGCGAAGCCGCCCACTGCGGCGCTGCGCGCCCGGTAACCGTCGTCAGCCCGTTCCTCGATGGTGGTGGCATCGAGCACCATGGCCGACTCGGCGGCCCAACAGAAGGTCGGGCTCAGCGCCAGGGCGAGCAGGCTCGGAGCAAAGCGCGGGCAAGGCAGGGCCATGCAAAATCCTTGATTGCAGAGGTGGGCGGTTGGCTATCCGGCGTGCGTGCGATTTATCGGCTGTTCGGCAGTCATCGCTTGGCGGGGCGGCATTGTCGCTTATCGGGGCGGCGGTTGCCATGGTGGCTTTGGCAATCCGGCAGCCGTAGCCTGGTGTCGAGCGCAGCGATACCCAGGAGCAACCCCGGGTTTCGCTGCGCTCTACCCAGGCTACGGAAAGATTCGGCTGCTCAGAACGGCGCCGGGCACTCGAAGCGCAGGCGTTCGCCGCTTTGCGGGTGGGTGAGGGTGAGCATGCTGGCGTGCAGGCACAGGCGCGGGTAGGCGGCCAGGGCCTGTTCGTGGGCATAGAGGCCGTCACCGAGCAGTGGATGGCCGATGGACAGCATGTGCACGCGCAGTTGGTGGGAGCGGCCGGTGATCGGTGTCAGCTCGACGCGGGCATGCTCGGCGTGGCGTTCCAGTACGCGCCAGAAGGTCAGGGCATGCTTGCCGTGTTCGTGGCACACCACGTGGCGCGGTTTGGTCGGCGGGTCGTAGCGCAGGGGCAGGTCGATACTGCCGCTGTCGCCCTCGGGCGAGCCCCAGCACAGGGCCGTGTAAGCCTTTTCGGTTTCCCGGTCATGAAACTGGCGCGACAGCTCGCGGTGGCTGTCGGCGTCACGTGCCAGCACGATCAGCCCCGAGGTTTCCCAGTCCAGGCGATGCACGATGCGCGCCTCGGGGTAGCCGTTTTCCTGCAGGCGGGTAACCAGGCAATCCTTGTTGTCGTCGGCGCGGCCGGGCACCGAGAGCAGCAGGGTAGGCTTGTTGATCACCAGCAGGGCGGCATCCTGGTGGACGATTTCGATTTGGCTGAGCGGCATGGGCGTTCTTTGGGTTGGGCGATAAAAGCGAATGGCGGCCATCGGGGCCGCCATTCGTGGAGCTGAGTAACGCAGAGGTCGATGTCTTCTCCGGCATCGCTTGGTGGGTTACGCAGTGCGCTGAGTCTGACTGCGATGCGACTGTCACCACCAGGCGCCGCTAACCCACCCTACGGTACACGGATCAGCGGTCGGGCAGGGTAATGTTCAGCTCCAGAATCGAACAGCTGCCCTGGTTTTCCAGGGCGACCTGCACCTGGTCCGAGTCGATGGCCACGTACTTGCGGATCACCTCGACCAGCTCCTGCTGCAGGGCAGGCAGGTAGTCGGGCTGGGTGCGCTGGCCACGTTCGTGGGCAACGATGATCTGCAGGCGCTCTTTGGCGATGGAGGCTGTGGTTTCCTTCTTGCGCGAGCGCAAGAAGTCGAAAATATTCATTCGCGACCTCCGAATAGGCGTTGCAGGAAGCCCTGCTTCTTCACATCAAGGAAACGGTGCGCCACTTCCTTGCCGAGCAGGCGATCCACGGCGTCGCTGTACGCCTGGCCGGCATCGCTCTGGTCATCGAGGATCACCGGCACGCCCTGGTTGGAAGCCTTGAGCACCGCCTGGGATTCTGGGATCACGCCGAGCAGGCGGATGGCGAGGATTTCCTCGACGTCTTCAACGCCGAGCATTTCGCCCTTGGTGACGCGCTCCGGGTTGTAGCGGGTCAGCAGCAGGTGTTCCTTGATCGGCTCGCCACCCTGTTCGGCGCGGCGCGACTTGCTGGCCAGCAGGCCGAGCATGCGGTCCGAGTCACGTACCGAGGAAACTTCCGGGTTGGTGACCACGATGGCTTCGTCGGCGAAGTACATGGCCAGGTGGGCGCCTTTCTCGATACCGGCCGGCGAGTCGCAGACCACGTATTCGAAGTTCTGCGACAGCTCGGCGATGACCTTCTCGACGCCTTCCTGGGTCAGGGCGTCCTTGTCACGGGTCTGGCTGGCGGCCAGCACGTAGAGGTTCTCGAGGCGCTTGTCCTTGATCAGGGCCTGGGTGAGGGTGGCTTCGCCGTTGACGACGTTGACGAAGTCGTACACCACGCGGCGTTCGCAGCCCATGATCAGGTCGAGGTTACGCAGGCCGACGTCGAAGTCGACGATGACGGTCTTGTGGCCGCGCAAGGCGAGACCGGTACCGATGGCAGCGCTGGTGGTGGTTTTACCGACGCCACCTTTGCCGGAAGTGACTACGAGGATCTTGGCCAAGGTGATTCACCCTAAAAATGAATAAAAGCAGGAACCTGCCGCGATTGGCGGTCTGTCGAAAGAATCGCTCGGCTGCGGCGTGCGCGGTGCTCGCCAGGGGTGACCGATGATTGTTTTGACAGCCCGCCCAGAGGCGTTCGAGGGCCCTGTGTGACAGTTAAAAGTGCCGGGCAGTATCCGTTAAAGACGGGTGATGTTCAACACGTCGCCCATCAGGCTGACTTGCACGGCCCGGCCCCAGTTTGGGTCGCGGCGCAGGTCTTCGGCAACCTTGTACTGGCCGGCGATGGAGAGCAGTTCGGCGCCCATCTGCTGGCAGAAGATCCGTGCTTGCCGGTTGCCCTTGACGCCGGCCAGCGCCCGGCCACGCATTGGCGCGTAGACATGGATATTGCCGTCGGCGAGAAGTTCCGCACCGGCACTCACCGGGGCCAGCACCACCAGGTCGCAGCCCTGGGCGTAGATCTGTTGGCCGCCGCGCACCGGGGTGGTGATGACGCGGGTCGGCTTGACCTCGGGTTCCACCGGCTTGGGCGGCTCGACCGGTTTGGGTGCCGGGTCGATGACCCGCTCGCGGGCACCGGACGGTGGCAGCACCGGCAGGTCCAGGGCATTGGCGGCGGCGATGTCTTCCTCGCGGCTGGCGCGCACGGCCAGGGTGCGCAGGCCGTGCTTGCGGCACAAGGCCATGAGTTCGCCCAGATCGAGATCACCTTCCTCGCGCGGCAGTTTGTCGAGGGCCAGGACCAGCGGTGTGTTGCTGAAGAAGTTGGGCGCCAGAGCGACCTTCTCGGCAAGTTGCGCATCGAGGCGGGCCAGGTCGTTGTGCGCCAGCTCCATCACGGTGATGGCCAGCATGCTGCCTTTGAGCTGGAACACGGGGTCTTGGTCGAGGAGATCAGCTTGGCTCATGGTCTGCCTGATGGGCCTTGGAAAGTTAGCGGGACTTATAACGAGAACGGCGGCGGGGCTCAAGGATAAATGTCGCGTCCATTTCCTTCGCCAGGTTTGCACTGACAAGCTGGTCGTCGATTGGTGCCCCGATGGCCCATGCGACTTGGCGGGCTTTTACTTGCGCGTTATGTTGCGCACCTTTCAAAGCAAGCGACCGAGTGCTCCATCGATCCCATGACGGCGACTTCTCTCGTACACATAGCCCAGGCGACGACAGAGGATATCGACGAAGCGATCGGCTTCGTGATGGCCGCCCGCGCCGAGACCTTCCCGATGCTCGACGCCACGCTGCTGCCGGCCGACCTGCAGCGCTTCGCCCAGGTGTACGTGCAGGGCGAGGCGGGCGCCTTCTGGCTGGCGCGCTGCGCCGGGGAGATCGTCGCGGCCGTCGGCTATCTGCCCTACGACCACCGCTTCGCCCAGCTCGATTACCAGGGTGTACGTACGGTGGAAATCGTGCGCCTGTTCGTGGCGCCGGCCTTAAGGCGCTCCGGCCTGGCGGCGAGGCTGTGCAGCGTGCTGCGCGAACATGCCCTCGGCCAGGGTGTCGAGGTGCTTTACCTGCACACCCATCCCTTCCTGCCGGGCGCGATTCGTTTCTGGGAAAGGCAGGGCTTCACGGTCACCGAGGCGGAAAACGACCCGGTGTGGCAGACGACGCATATGCACTGCCGGCTGACGGACTTGCGCTAGGGCCTGTTAACACTTCCGCACGACCGCGCCGGAGCCCGTTTTGCCGCAAGGCAAGGCACGAGCCGCGAAGTTTAGCGGGCTAAATGAGCCGGCGAGAAACGCCGCATTGCGGCAAAACGGGCCCGGCCCTTCGGGTTGCGCGAGAAATCTCGCCAGGCCGGGCGGCAATCCGCGAGGCGGAGGATGCAGGGAGTGGGCCAGCCACCGCCTTTCCTTTTCAAGTCCTCCAACGACCCAGGGCAAGATTTCTCGCGCAACCCAGGCCGCCCGCCTCGTGCTGGTGACGCCACGGCACATTCGGGCATCCTACCCGCTTCCTGTTCCGACGAGCCGCTCGTGCCGGGCGGCTCATCGCGAGGTCATCATGAGTACATCCACGTCCACCCCGTCGCACAGCCTTTCCCCGGCGCTGGTGCTGCTGTTCGCCTTCTGCTGCGGCGCCATCGTCGCCAATCTCTATTACGCCCAGCCGATCATCGAACTGATCGCCCCGGCGGTCGGCCTGTCCATGCATCAGGCCAGCCTGATCGTCTCCTTGACGCAGATCGGCTACGCCCTGGGCCTGCTGTTTCTGGTGCCGCTGGCGGATCTGCTGGAGAGCCGGCGGCTGATGCTGCTGACCACCCTGGCGGCCATGGTCTGCCTGCTGGCCGCTGCCTTCTCCAGCGCGCCCGGCGTATTTCTCGGCCTGTCGCTGCTGATCGGCCTCAGCTCTGTGTCGGTGCAGATGTTGATTCCGCTCGCCGCGCACCTGGCACCTGAGGCGAGTCGGGGCAGGGTGGTGGGCAACATCATGGCCGGGCTGCTGCTGGGCATTCTCCTGGCAAGGCCGGTGGCCAGCCTGATCGCCGAGTATTTCGGCTGGCGTGCGGTGTACGTCATGGCCGCGGCGCTGATGCTCGGTATCGTGGTGGTGATCGCCACCACCATTCCGCGCCATGCACCGGACAACCGCGGCCATTACGGTCACTTGTTGCTGTCGCTGTTCGGCCTGCTGCGCCGCTACTCGACGCTGCGTCAGCGGGCGTTGTACCAGGGCCTGATGTTCGCCTCGTTCAGCCTGTTCTGGACAGTTGCGCCGATGGAACTGGTGCGCCACTACGGGTTCAGCCAGACCCACGTGGCGCTGTTCGCCCTGGTCGGTGCCATCGGCGCCATCGCTGCGCCGATCGCCGGGCGCCTAGCCGATGCCGGGCACACCCGGCGCGCCACCCGAGTGGCGCTGGTGCTGGCACCGCTGGCCTTCGCGCTGACCCTGGCTGGCCCTCTGGGCGGCGTGATCGGTCTGGTGCTGTGCGCCGTGCTGCTGGATTTCGCCGTGCAGCTGAACATGGTGCTCGGCCAGCGCGAAGTCTATGGGCTGGAGCAGAACAGCCGGGCGCGTCTCAATGCGCTGTACATGACCAGCATCTTCATCGGCGGTGCCAGCGGCTCGGCCATCGCCAGCCCGATCTACGAAAGCTTCGGCTGGCAGGGCGCGGCGCTGGCAGGCGCAGCGTTTCCGGCGTTGGCTCTGCTGCTCGCGCTGTGGCACGGGCGGCGCGCTGCGGGTGAACAGGGGCTGGCCGTCGGCAAGTAAGGGGCGAGGGCGGCGCGCCGATCATCAGTTGGAGCGCCGCCAATCTGCCGGGCGCTGAGGAACCCGACCGATCTGCTGCGGTCTTTCAGCAGTCGGCCAAACCGGCGAAAGGCATGGCGTTGCGCCACTTTCGCGCCGGTTACAACAATTCGCCTGGCCGACGTTCGCGCGCTACGTCGCATTGTGTTCCACGCCGAGTGAAGATGGTTTTTATGTCCCTAGCCCGCCCTTTTTCTGCTTCCTTTTCCCTGTCGCCGCTTCGCGCATTGGGGACTTGCGTTCTATCCGGCCTGCTGCTGATCGCCGCGCCGGCCCACGCCCAACAGGCCAGCGACAACGTGCGCTGGGTCAGTGACAGCCTCAACACCTACGTGCGCAGCGGCCCCACCGAGGGCTATCGCATCGTCGGCACCCTGAGCTCCGGCACCCGCGTGCAACTGCTGCGCACCCAGGGCGACTACAGCCAGGTGCGCGGCGAGAACGGCGATGCGGTGTGGATCCCCAACCGCGACCTGCAGGAAGTACCCGGCCAGGCCGAGCGGCTGCCGGCGCTGGAGCAGAAGGTCACCGAGCTGAGCACCGAGCTCAAGGGTATCAACGAAACCTGGGAAACCCGCGTGCAAGGCATGCAGGAGACCCTCGACTCGCGCAAGACCCTGATCGACGAGCTCGAAGCCAGCCGCAGCGCCCTGGACATCGAGCTCAACCAGGCCCGCTCGGAGCTGCGCGAAGCCCAGGCCCAACTGGGCGACGAGCAGAAGCAGGTGCTGATGCGCTACATGGTCTACGGCGGCAGCATCGCCGGCGCCGGCCTGCTGCTCGGGCTGATCCTGCCGACCATGCTGCGCGTGCGCCGCAAGCGTAATGATCAGTGGATCTGAGGCTGTCGGTGACGTTCTTGTGGTTCAGGTGAGGTCGCTGGAAGGCAAAAGCGGCCACTCGAACCAACCTGTGGGAGCCCCGACCTCGGGGCGAAACGATTGCAGCCTGACTGCCTATCGGCGGTGCCCGAGCGAATCGTCGCGAGGTCGCGACTCCCACAGTGGATTGGATAACGACCGCTCCCGCCACGTTGCCGGCCCTCCTTGCGGGGCATTCAAGCCTGATCCATCACACACTCGCGGAACAGTTTCTGGGCCGGTGACTGCCGTGAGCCGTAGCGGGAAATCAGCACCAGGTCGCGATAGAACACCTTGTCGCCAAGGTCGATGATCTGCACCCGGGGCTTGTTTTCGACCCATAGGCCAGCCTCTGGGATCAGCGCGATGCCCAGGCCGCTTTCGACCATCTTGACGATGGCGTCCAGCTCGTCCAGCTCCAGCACCTGGCGGGGCTGGATGTGTTGCCTGCGCATGAACTGGGTGACCAGGCGGCCGCCGAAGGAGCTGCGGTCGTAGCGTATGAAGGGATGCTCGGCGAGCATCTTCAGAGGATCTTTCGCCTCCATGCCGGTGGGTGCCACCAGTACGAAGGGTTCGCTACGCACCAGCTCGAGTTCCAGCTCCTTGGGTAGCTGGAAGGGCGGGCGGATAGTGATCGCCAGATCGATTTCGCCGCTGTCCACCTGATTGAGCAGGTCCAGCGAGACGCCGGGCACCAGCTTGGTCTCGATGCCCGGTGCCTGTTCGCGCAGCTTCAGCAGCATCGCCGGCATCAGGCAGGATTGAACGGTACCGATGGCGCCGATGCGCAATTCCCCCCGGTAATCCTCAAGGCGTTCGGGAGTGCTCATCAAGCTGAATTGCTCGAGGATCTTTTCTGCCAGCGGTACCGCTCGTGCGCCGGCCTGGTTGAGGGTGGCGGTACGCCCGGTACGGTCGAACAGCGACTGGCCAACGGTATCTTCGAGGTTTCTGATCTGCGCACTGACCGCCGACTGGGTCAGGCCGATCTGCTTGCCGGCAGCGGCGAAGGTGCCGCAGCGGACGACGGTCAGAAAGGTTTTCAGTTCACGAAGCATGGCGCTCTTTCTGCGGTCGATTGATCGAAATTATTTGAGCTCGAATCAAAAGATATCCGCTTTTCTGCGCGGGCGGCAAGTTGCACCATGGACAACAGAAAAAACACCGCACAGGATGACTTACCGTGAGCCTTTCGCCTTTCCACCTTGCTATTCCCGTCTACGACCTGGCCGCTGCGCGCGCTTTCTATGGTGATGTGTTCGGCCTGCCCGAAGGCCGCTCGTCCGACCATTGGGTCGACTTCGATTTCTACGGCCACCAACTGGTGATCCACGAGCACCCGAAAACCGCGTCCCAGGAATCCGCTCACACCAACGCTGTCGATGGCCACAACGTGCCGGTGCCGCACTTCGGCATCATCCTGCATTGGGAAGAGTGGGAAGCCCTGGCCGACCGCCTGCGCGCCCGTGAAACCCAGTTCGTGATCGAGCCCTACGTTCGCTTCAAGGGGCAGGTCGGCGAGCAGGCCACCATGTTCCTCTTCGACCCGTGCGGCAACGCACTGGAGTTCAAGGCATTCAAGGACATGAGTCAGCTGTTCGCCAAGTAATGCGCTAACGCAGACCGCCAACACAGAGTGGCGGCTCGACAAAAATGCTTTGCGGCATCTCCCTTCCGTGGGCCTGGCTTGATGAGAATAACAATCGATAATGATCGATTTTATTTGTCAATCCACAGGCCCTTGGTGGGTGGGTGTATCCGTCGAGCGCTTCATTTCATCTGCCAAAGACGATGAAGACGCCATGGGCCAGCCAGCAACCGTTGATTCCTCCGTTATCCACCAGGCACAGCATGCCTGGCAGATCGTCCCTTGCGGCGATGCCTGCCTGATCATCCAGTTCGCCGCACAGTTCAGCCTTGCGGCCAACCGGCATGCTGCTGCCGTTGCCCGGCAGATCGAGGCGCAGCGCAGCCGGGGTTCGCTCGCGGGCATTACCGATGTCGTGCCGGGCATGGTTTCCATCGGCCTGCATTATCGTGCCGAGCACGTTCACTGCCTGGCCGCAGAGTTGCCGTATCGCAGCCTGACCCGCCAGCTGGAAGCACTGCTCGGCAGCCTGGAACTCGGGGGCGGGGAGACCACCTCGATGGAGATTACCCTGCCGGTGTGCTACGGCGGCGAGCATGGCCCCGACCTCGATGAGGTGGCCCGCGCCTGCGGCCTGACACCCAGTGAAGTGATCGAGCTGCACACCCGCACGCCCATGGACGTGCTGATGCTCGGGTTCGCGCCCGGCCATGCTTATATCGGCGAGTTCGATGCGCGCCTGGCCATACCGCGCCGCAGCACGCCACGCACCCTGGTGGCCAGGGGCAGTATCGGCGTGGCGAACCGCCAGAGCGTCATCTATCCCACGGATTTGCCAGGGGGCTGGAACCTGATCGGCCGCACGCCCCTCAACGTATTCGACCTCGCCAACGCCTCACCTTGCCTGCTGCAGGCCGGTGACCGGGTGCGTTTCGTCGCAATCGACGCTGAACAGTTCCAGGCTCTGGCCGAGGTGCGCCCATGACGCTTCGTGTGCTCAAGCCCGGGCTGGCCTGCACCTTTCAGGACCTGGGTCGCAGTGGTTTTCAGCATCTTGGCGTGCCGGCCAACGGCGTGATGGACGAGAATGCTCATCGCCTGGCTAACCTGCTGGTGGGCAATGGGGCCGAACAGGCCACTCTGGAAATCACCTTGCAGGGCCCGGAGCTGGTCTTTCAGGCCGGTACCGTGATTGCGCTGGCCGGGGCCGATCTGGCCGCGACGCTGGACGGCCAGCCCCTTGAACCGCTACGAGCCGTGCGCGTGCGCTCGGGTGCCGTCCTGGCTTTCGGTAAGCGGGTTCGTGGTGCCCGTGCCTATCTGGCGGTGCGCGATGGCTATCGGCTGCTGACCACACTGGGCAGCACCAGCACCTATGGTCGCGGCGCCTATGGTGGTTTTGCCGGCCGGGCGTTACGCAGTGGCGACGTGATTGGCATCGCTTCCGGCTTCGCCAATCCACCGCGGGTGCTGCTGCCTCGTGAATCGGCCTTGCTGGGGTACGAAGATGGGCCGATCCGCGTTGTCGCCGGTCGCCAGTGGGCGCTCTTCGAGCCCGCCGCCCAGGCGCGTTTCCTGTCCAGCGCCTATCGCATCGAGAACGATTCGGAGCGCATGGGCTATCGCCTCAAGGGCGAGCCCATCGAGCTGATCGAGCCGGCCAACCTGCTGTCGGAGGCGGTCGTTTTCGGCACCGTTCAGGTACCGCCCGATGGCCAGCCGATCGTGTTGATGGCTGATCGGCAGACCACCGGCGGCTACCCGAAAATCGCCAGTGTGATCAGTGTCGACCTGCCGCGCCTGGCGCAGAAGCTGCCCGGTGAGGAAATCCGCTTCGAGCAGGTCAGCCTGGATCGGGCCCAACAACTGAGCCTGGCGCGCAGCGCGTTGTTCGCCGAGCTGGAGGCCGCCCATGCAGATTGATTTCAACAGCGACCTGGGCGAAAGCTTTGGCCTTTACTCGGCCGGCAACGACGCCAACGTGCTGCCTTACATCACCTCGGCGAACATTGCTTGTGGTTTCCATGCCGGCGATGCGCCGACCATGCGCAAGACCGTGGCTCGCGCCAAGGCGCTTGGCGTCGCTGTGGGCGCTCATCCCGGCCTGCCGGATCTGCAGGGTTTCGGTCGCCGGGAAATGCAGCTGTCGATGGACGAAGCCTATGCATTCGTCGTCTATCAGGTCGGTGCGCTGAAGGGCTTTACTGCCGCTGCCGGCGTCGAGCTTCGGCATGTCAAACCCCATGGCGCGCTCTACAACATGGCGGCCCGTGACCGCGAGCTGGCCACGGCGATCTGCCAGGCGATCAGGGATGTCGACGCGGCACTGATTCTCTTCGGCCTGGCCAACAGCGAACTGACCCGCGCCGGTGAGGCGCTGGGCCTGCAGGTCGCCCACGAAGTATTCGCCGACCGTTCCTACCAGGCGGACGGCACCCTGACTCGCCGGGGCACGCTCGGCGCGATGATCGAAGATCCCGAAGTCGCTACCGCGCAGATATTGACGATGCTCCACGAGGGCAGAGTGCGCAGCCAGCAGGGCACCTGGGTGTCCGTGCGTGCGGACAGCGTCTGTATCCACGGTGATCAGCCTGGCGCGCCGCAATTCGCCCGGGCGATTCGTCAGGCACTGGAGGAACAGGGCGTGCTGCTGCAGGCACCCTGCACGAACAAGCCATGACGCGGCCCGGGTAACAATAACAACGCCGTGTCAGTCACACCCCACGCCCACTGGAGACGGGCCGCGACACCCCTATCACTGCCGGGATTCACCAAACCAATAAAAAGCAAGAGGGCCGTGGCCGCAGCCGCGCTGCGTTACGGACGACAAGAAACAGCCAGCCCGACTGGCCAACACTGCCTCCATAAATCGACATAAAGGTGAGATATGTCTCGCGTGCTCAGTCCTGATTATTCGGGAACGGCTTCGGCCGCCCCGCAAAAAGCTTCATCGGTCGCCAAACGTGCCGCTACCGCTTCGGCAACGGGTACTGCGGTCGAGTATTACGAATTCGGTGTGTACGGTTACATGGCCGTGATCATCGGCCCGCTGTTCTTCCCCGGCGACAACCCGACCGCTTCGCTGCTCGCCGCATTGGCGGTGTTCGGCAGCTCGTTTCTGATCCGGCCGCTGGGCGGGGTGTTGCTCGGCCGCCTCGGCGACAGGATCGGCCGGCGCAAGGTGCTGCTAACGACAGTGATCGGCATGGGCATGGCGACGGCAGCGATCGGCTTGCTGCCCACCGCGGCTCAGGTGGGCATCCTTGCGCCGACTCTGCTGGTGCTGATGCGCCTGACCCAGGGCTTCTTCGCGGGTGCCGAAGTAATCGGCGCGGCGGCCTTCGTCGCCGAGTCCTCGCCGACCGGTCGGCGCGGCTTTTTCGGGGCCTTCACCCCGGTTGGCGTCGCGCTGGGAGGCGGCATGGCGGCAATCGTCTGCGCCACCACCACTGGCCTGCTCAGCGATGAGCAGCTGCGTGAGTGGGGCTGGCGCATACCGTTTCTGCTGGCCATTCCGTTGGTGCTGATCTCCTGCAAGATGCGCCACAACGTTGAGGAAACCCCGGAGTTCAAGGCCTTTCTCGAGAAGGAGCAGCCGCCCAAGGCGCCGATCAGGGAAGTGTTGAGCACGCAACTGGGCCCGGTGGGCCGGGTGATTCTGCTGACCTTCGGGCAGAACGCCGGTTACTGGATCGGCCTGGTGTTCATGAACGTCTACCTGACCACTTACCTGGGCTTCGACAAATCCAAGGTATTCTGGGTGATCGCCTGTATCAGCCTGTGCATGGCGGCGATGATGCCATTCTGGGGCGGGCTTTCCGATCGCCTGGGCCGTCGCAAGGTGTTGACCATCGGTTTTGTCGGCTATATCACCCTGGTCATCCCGATGATGCTGCTGATGGATAGCGGCTCGCTATGGATCGCAGCACTGGCCATGTTCATCGCCACGCTACCAATGCCGATCATCCAGTCGGTGGGCTACCCGACCTACGCCGAGCAGTTCCCGACCCGGGTGCGCTACACGGCGATGGCGATCAGCTTCAACATCGGCGCGATTCTCGGCGGTGGCCTCACGCCGTATGTGGTGACCTGGATCATCGCCAAGACCGATTTCCTGCTGACCCCTGGCATCTTCATGGCTGGTGCGGCGTTCTGTGCACTGCTGGCATTGCTGACCCTGCGCGAAACCGCACACACGGAGCTGTCGCGATGAATCTGGACGCCACCGCTGTGCCGGGCACGCCCCATCAATTGCGCGAAATGATCGCCCGAGGCGAATGGGCGCGTCCCACCTCGGGCGTGCTCGACGACTACCAGCAGGCCAACCTGGCGGTAGTGCCGCGTGCCCATGCCTACGACTTTCTATTGTTCTGCACGCGCAATCCGAAGAGCTGCCCATTGATCGCCGTTACCGAGCCGGGTAGCCCGTTCGTCGACGGCCGCAATGGGCCCATCGACCTGCGCAGCATGCTGCCGCGTTATCGGGTGTGGAAGGAGGGCGTGCTGGTCGACGAACCCACCGACCTGAGTGGCTATTGGCAGGACGACGCCGTGGGCTTTCTGCTCGGTTGCAGCCATACCTTCGATGCACCGCTGCGCCGCGCCGGCATCCCGGTTTCCGGCGCGGCGCCGGCGGTGTACCGCACGACGCTGCCGTGTCGCGAGGCCGGCGGCCTGTCCGGGCCGCTGGTGGTCAGCATGCGCCCGGTACCGGCCAGCAAGGTGTCGCTGGCCGTGGAGGTGACGGCGCGCTATCCGACCGGTCACGGCGCGCCGGTGCACGTCGGTGACCCGGCCAGGCTGGGCATCACCGACCTCAACACGCCGGACTTCGGCGTGCTGCCGCCGATGGACGACGACAGCGTGCCGGTGTTCTGGGCCTGCGGGGTGACGCCCCAACTGGTGCTGCCTGCCCTGGGCGCGCCCTATGTGTTTTCCCACTATCCCGGGCACATGCTGGTGCTCGACTGGCGCGTCGACGAAATGGCCGCGCGGCTGAACTGAAACCGAGAGGAATCGAGTTGGACATTCAACGCATCGAAAAACTGGCCGAACTGGTCGAGCGCACCGGTTTGGACGAACTCGAAGTTCGCGAAGGCGACTTCCATCTGCGCCTGTCGAACAAGGGCCAATCGCGGGTCGCTGGCGAAGCGACGCAACGCTCGGCCGAGCAGGCACCGGCTGACACCCGCGCCAACAAGGCAAGCAGCGGGGGGCGCAACATCTGTGCGCCGATGGTCGGCATCTTCTATCGCGCCGAGTCGCCAGAGGCGCCGCCACTGGTCGACGTCGGGCAGACGGTCAACAAGGGCGATCTGCTGTGCATCATCGAGGCAATGAAGATGATGAATCATGTCGAGGCCGAGGTGAGCGGCACCATCGCGTCCATCCTGGT
>NZ_MSXU01000003.1:17221-81543 GCF_001945375.1 Pseudomonas sp. PA1(2017) | reverse complement strand
ATTCCCTGCGTCCTCCGCCTAGCCTGGCGAGATTTTTCGCAGCAACGCGGCTTGCGCGGTAGTGTCAACAGGCCCTAGGGCTTGGCAGTCAGTCGGCCGACCGTTTGCCGACGCGCCGGCGCCACAGGTAGATCGCCAGTGCGACTGCCGCCAGCACGGCCAGCGCCATCGCGCTGGTGCCCAGGTCGTGCTCCAGCAACGAATCGCCCAGCACCACGAAGGCCCCGGCATACAGGCCGGTGATCGTCCCGGACACCGCGAAGTAGATCCAGAAGGGCACGCCAGCCATGCCCAGCAGGTAATGCTTGATGAAGATCGGAACGCCCGGGGCCAGTTTGACCAGGAGCGTGAAGCGCAGCGCGCCCTTTCCTTCTTCGAAGTCCGGAATGTCGTAGCGGGTGCGCTCCAGCAGCCGGGTCAGCCAGGGGCGCAGGCCGCTGCGGGCGATCCAGTAGCAGACCAGCAGATTGGCTGACAGGGCGATGGCGCTACCGGTGAGCCCCACGAAGGTGCCGAAGGTCGCGCCGGCAACGATGAAGAACGGTGTGATCGGCACGCCCAGCGCAGGCAGCAGGGCCATGGCCAGAAAGAAGGGCACCACGCCGGCTTCTTCGCGCCAGGCGATGAATGCCTGATGATCCCAGGCGTTCCAGATGAGCACGGCGAGTACCAGCAAGGTGGCCGCGCCCAGCGCACGGCGGGCCCAGATGGCGGGCGTCGAGCGCCGGAGATGCTTGGGTGAGGGTGATTGCATGGTGGCCCTTGTAAGGTCGTACGGCTGACTCGACCTCAGGCGAGCCCAGGACGGCGGGCAGCCGCAGGCGATCGAGTGGCGCAGCATAGGGACAAGGGTTGGGCACGGACAAGGGCGGCGCCTGAGCGAGGCGCCACCATTTCGTCACATTCTGCGTCTATAGCGCGAAAGGCAATGCCAGGCTGACCTGCTGGCGTGCGGCCAAGCGACGTTCGAACTCGCCCGGATCATGGATCAGCACGTCCTGACCGGCGAAGGCCTCGGCAGCGATCAGCCGCGACAGCCAGAAACGCACGCAGGCGATGCGCAGCATGGCCGGCCAGATCTCGGCTTCGGCGGCAGTGAACGGGCGCAGGGCCGCATAGGCGCCCATCACCGCGCGGGCGCGCGCTTCATCCAGGCGGCCTTGCTCGTCCGAGCACCAGTCGTTCACGGTTATCGCCAGGTCGTAGAGCATCGGCCCCGAGCAGGCGTTGTAGAAGTCGATCACGCCGCTCAGGTGGGTGCCTTCGAACATGCAGTTGTCGCGGAACAGGTCGGCGTGCAGGTTGGCGCGCGGCAGTTTGCGCACCTGATCCTGCACGGCGTCGATTTCCGCCAGGGCGCTTTCCAGCAGTGCGGTGGCCTCCGGCGTCTGGTGAGTGGCCAGCACCTTGCCCTCGCGCAGCATCCATTCCAGGCCACGGTCGCTCTTGCGCTGCAGCGGGTGGTCGCGGGTCGCCAGGTGAATGCGCGCCAGCAGCTCGCCGACTTCATGGCAATGCTGGGCGTTGACGTCGCGAATGTGCCTGCCGCTCAGCCGCGGTTGCAACAGCGCCGGCTTGCCGGCCAGGGTGCGTAGCGCCTCGTTGCTGTCGGTTCGCAGGGCATACGGAACCGGCAGCCCTGCGTCATGGAGGATGTCGAGCAGCTCGATGAAGAACGGCAGGTCCTCGCTGGGGCCGCGCTCGATCAGGGTCAGCACGAACTCGCCCTGTTCCAGGCTGACGAAGAAATTGCTGTTCTCGCTACCGGCCTCGATGCCCTGGAAGTCGAGCAGGCGACCGAGCCCGTAGGGCGCGAGAAAGGTTTCCAGTTGCGGACGTTGCAGCGGGGTGAACACCGACATGAATTGACTGCCTTACCAGCTGAAGATTTCCCAGGCCGGAATCAACATATCCGGCGAATCGGAACGCACGAAGTTGCCGTCGCTGCCGTCGGCCCGTACCAGGAAATAGGGTTTGCCACCTTTCGGGGTGACCTTGATGGCGTAGAGGAATCCGTTGACCCGGTATTCCTCCACGGTGCGATCGCCGTCCTGGCGGATGGTTACGTCGGGCTCGGCCGAGGGCGCATCACTGGCCTGCGAGGCGAACGGCACAGCTGCCAGCACGGCAAGCAGGATCAAGCGATTGAATGGTCCCATGGTAACCTTGTCCCTTTGATATCAACGGTGCTTTGTATTCTAGCGCCACGCCCGCCGAAAAGGTTGATTGCCCTCATGAGCCAAGCTCCCCTCGTCCTGGTCGACGGTTCTTCTTATCTGTACCGCGCCTTCCATGCCCTGCCGCCTTTGACCAACTCCAAGGGGCTGCCCACCGGCGCCGTGAAAGGTGTGCTGAACATGCTGCGCAGCCTGCGCCGCCAGTACCCCGACAGCCCCTTCGCGGTGGTGTTCGACGCCAAGGGCGGCACCTTTCGCGACGAGCTGTTCGCCGACTACAAGGCCAACCGCCCGCCGATGCCCGACGAGCTGCGCCTGCAGGTCGAGCCGCTGCACGCCAGTGTGCGCGGCCTCGGGCTGCCGCTGCTGTGCGTGGAGGGCGTGGAAGCCGACGACGTGATCGGCACCCTGGCCCGGCAGAGCGCCGCCGAAGGCCGTGACGTGGTGATCTCGACCGGCGACAAGGACATGGCGCAGCTGGTGTGCAAGCACGTCACCCTGGTCAACACCATGACCGGCAGCGTCTACGACATCGAGGGCGTGAAGGAGAAATTCGGCGTCGGCCCCGAGCTGATCATCGATTACCTGGCGCTGATGGGCGACAAGATCGACAACATTCCCGGCGTGCCGGGCGTCGGCGAGAAGACCGCCTTGGGGCTGCTGGTCGGCGTCGGCGGCGGCCTCGACGTGATCTACGCCAACCTCGACAAGGTGCCCGGCCTGCCGATTCGTGGCGCCAAGACCCTGCCCGCCAAGCTCGAAGAGCACCGCGAGATGGCCTACCTGTCCTACCAACTGGCGACCATCAAGCTGGACGTGCCGCTGGATCTGAACTGCTCGCAACTGATGCCCGGCGAGCCGGACATCGAGGCCCTGACCGCGCTCTACGAACAGCTGGAGTTCAAGGGCTGGCTCGACGAGCTGCTGCGCCAGAACAAGTCTGCCGCACCCAAGACCAAGGCGGCTGCCCGCTCCGAAATGGCGCCGCCTGCTGGCGATTTGTTCAGCGCGACGGCCAGTACTGATGCGGGCGAGGTGCCAGCGGTCCAGGCTGCCGCCACGCCGGCTGCTGGCGAAGATCAGCCATCGGTGGTCACGGGCGAGTACCGCACCATCCTCGACCAAGGCGAGTTCGATACCCTGCTGGAGGACCTCAAGCAGGCCGAACTGATCGCCTTCGATACCGAGACCACCAGCGTCGATGCTCAGCAGGCGCAATTGGTCGGCCTGTCCTTTGCGGTCAAGGCCGGTGAGGCGGTATACGTGCCGGTGGCGCACAGCTACATGGGCGTGCCGCAGCAATTGGACCGCGACGCGGTGCTGCGCGCGCTCAAGCCGATTCTCGAAGATCCGGCCAAGGCCAAGGTCGGCCAGCACGCCAAGTACGACATCAACGTGCTGGCCAATGCCAGCACGCCGATCAACGTACAGGGCGTGGCCTTCGACACCATGCTCGAGTCTTACGTGCTGGACTCCACCGCCACCCGTCACGACATGGACAGCCTTTCGCTCAAGTACCTGGGCCACAGCACCATCCGTTTCGAGGACATCGCCGGCAAGGGCGCCAAGCAGCTGACCTTCGACCAGATCGCCCTCGAGCAGGCCGGGCCGTACGCCGCCGAGGATGCTGACGTGACCCTGCGCCTGCACCAGAACCTGTGGGCGCGCCTGGAAGAGATTCCGAGCCTGGCCGGCGTGCTGCGCGATATCGAGATTCCCCTGGTGCCGGTGCTGGCGCGAATCGAGCGCAATGGCGCGCTGGTCGACGCCAAGCTGCTCGGCGAGCACAGCCAGGAGCTGGGCGAGAAGCTGGTGGCCCTGGAGCGCCAGGCTTTCCAGGTGGCCGGCGAGGAGTTCAACCTCGGCTCGCCCAAGCAGCTGGGCGCCATCCTCTATGAAAAGCTTGGTTTGCCGATCATCAGCAAGACCGCCAAGGGCCAGGCCTCGACCGCCGAAGCGGTGCTCGCCGAACTGGCCGAGCAGGATTACGAGCTGCCCAAGGTACTGATGCAGTACCGCAGCCTGAGCAAGCTCAAGAGCACCTACACCGACCGCCTGCCGGAGCAGATCAACCCGCGCACCGGGCGCATCCACACCAGTTATCAACAGGCCGTGGCATCAACCGGGCGGCTGTCGTCCAGCGACCCGAACCTGCAGAACATCCCGGTGCGCAGCGCCGAAGGCCGGCGCATTCGCCAGGCCTTCGTGGCGCCGAAGGGCTACAAGCTGGTGTCGGCGGACTATTCGCAGATCGAGTTGCGCATCATGGCGCACCTGTCCCGCGACGAAGGGCTGATGAACGCCTTCCGCGATAACCTCGACGTGCACACCGCGACCGCTGCGGAAGTCTTCAAGGTCGAGCTCGATCAGGTCAGCAACGACCAGCGGCGCAGCGCCAAGGCGATCAACTTCGGGCTGATCTATGGCATGGGCGCGCAGAAGCTGGCCAAGGACATCGGCGTCGACGGCAAGACCGCCAAGGCATACATCGAAACCTACTTCACCCGCTACCCAGGCGTGCGCGAGTACATGGACCGCACGCGCCACCAGGCGGCAGAGCAGGGCTACGTGGAAACCCTGTTCGGTCGGCGCCTCTACTTGCCGGCGGTCAAGTCGAGCCGCCCGCAGGAGCGCGCCGGGGCCGAGCGCACGGCGATCAACGCGCCGATGCAGGGCACGGCTGCCGATATCATCAAGAAGGCCATGGTCGCCGTGGATGAGTGGCTGACCGAATCCGGCCTGGATGCCCGGGTGATCCTGCAGGTACACGATGAACTGGTACTCGAGGTTCGCGAGGATCTGGTCGAGCAGGTCAGCGCGCAGATTCGCCCACTGATGGGCGAAACCGTGAAGCTCGATGTGCCGCTGCTGGTCGAGGTCGGCGTGGGCAATAACTGGGATGAAGCACACTGACGCCCATAAAAAAGGGACGCGGCTGCGTCCCGTTATCAGTTAGTACCGTGTGGTCTTAATCGGCATCAAGACCAAACAAAGGAATCTAAGCACCGCTGAACTTTACTTCTGTCCACCCGGTCAGAGTTTGGGAATGGCCCATAAAGCCCTTCGATGCTCCTTTGTTGTGTTAAGTGTTGGCAGACATCTGAACCCCGCCCTAGCGGTTCAGACTCTTAAACCCCGATCTTCTCCCTCCCCATACGAAGTTCGGGGTTTTTTTTGCCTGCAGGAAACTGCCGGCAGCTCCCCATCCCCCAGCCCCTTCCTCGAGCCTAGCCGCTCTTCGCCAGAGCGCAATGCAAAACGCCCCGCGCAAGGCGGGGCGTTGGTAGCCTGGTGTTGAGCGAAGCGATACCCAGGAGACGCTGGTAAGCACCACAACACTCAATCCCGCTCCCGGGTATCGCTATGCTCAACCACGGGCTACGCTACGGGAGTGAGGTTATTCTTGGTGTTGCTCCCCTTCCTCGTCGCCGATCAGGCCCAGCCAGTGACCCAGAACGGTTTGCGCGTCTTCCACGCCGATGCGCTTGGGCGCCGAGAACAGCTGGATGCTGACGTGCTCGCCCCAGCCCTTGCGGATCTCCTGCTGCACCTTGAGCAAAGTGGTCTTCGCCGCGCCGAAGGCCAGCTTGTCGGCCTTGGTCAGCAGGATGTGCATGGGCATGCCGCTGGCGCCGGACCAGTCGAGCATCATGCGGTCGAACTCGGTCAGCGGGTGGCGGATGTCCATCATCAGGATCAGCCCGCGCAGGCTCTCGCGGCTCCCCAGATAGGCTTCGAGGTGCTTCTGCCAGTGTTGCTTGAGCGGAATCGGCACCTTGGCGTAGCCATAGCCGGGCAGGTCGACCAGGCGGCGTTCGTCATCCAGGCGGAAGAAGTTCAGCAGCTGGGTGCGCCCCGGGGTTTTCGAGGTGCGCGCCAGGCTGGCGTGGGTCAGGGTGTTCAGCGCGCTTGACTTGCCGGCGTTGGAGCGCCCGGCGAAGGCGACTTCGTAGCCCTGGTCGTCCGGGCACTGGTCGACCTTGGCGGCGCTGATCAGAAAGGTGGCTTGCTGACACAAGCCGATTGCGGGGTTCTTTGCGTGCATCGGAGTTTCCGGTGGAGGGGCGTGCATCGCGGCAGTCTATCAGGCTGGCGACTCGCTGACCCGCGCCGCCTGACTGCCGCCATGGCACGTCATCTCAAAGTGGTTGCGCCCACAGCGTCACGTCGAGGCGGTACTCGGCGCCCGGGGCGAGAATCAGCGAGTCGTCCAGCACGTTGGCGTGCTCGATGCAGAGCATGCCCTGCCAGGCGTCATCGGCGAATTGCGATAGGCGCCTGGCCTTGTCGATCCATGGGTTCCACACCACCGCCGAGCCCGAGCCCTGGCTGCGCATGAAAATGCGTCGCTTCCAGATGGAGTCGACGATGCTCAACTGCGGCGGCGTCTCGAGGTAGATGCGGTCGGTCTCTCCGGTGAAGGTCACCGCACCTTGCTGGCGTACGGTTTTCCAGTCTTGCAGCGTGTCGACGTAGCTGCAGCCTTCCAGTCCTTCGATGCGCACCTGGCGAATGTCGCTGACCGCGAAATAGGTGTGCAGCGCCTGGCTGATCGGCAGTTCACTGTCGCCCAGGTTGCGGGTGGTCAGGCTCAGCGTCAGGCGATCGCCGAGGTGAATGTCCAACTGCAGCTCGGCGGCATGTGGCCATTCGGCGATCGGCTCGGCAGCGGTGTCGAAAGCGAACGACAGGGTTACGCCGTCTTCTTCGGTATTCAGGCCGATCAACTGCCAGTCACGGTCACGCACCAGACCGTGGGCCGGCGCATCGGCCGGGCGCGCATGGCTGGCGCGGATCGCTTCGGGATTGCGCTGCAGGTCGCCGAACCAGGGCCAGCACACCGGTACACCGCCGCGCACGCTTTTTCCGGCTTCATAGGCCGCCTCGTCGCTGAGCCAGATCAGCGGTTCGCCCTTGGCCGGCTGATAGCGCAGGATCTGCGCGCCCTGTTCGCTGACCACGAGTTCGGCGCCGGCATGCTGGATGCGCCAGCAGGCCAGATCGCCCAGTTGAATGCGTTCGTTCGAGGTGCTCATGGGGGCTGCTCCTGAATAGGTTGGCTGTTGGGCCACGGCGCGGCGGGGAGGTTCGCCAGCGCCATGAAAAACGCCCGTCGAGACGGGCGTTTTGCGTTGCCGCACAGTTTACGAGCCGTAGACCTGGGTCGGAAGCCAGGTGATCAGCGCCGGGAACTGGTAGGCGATGACCAGCATCATCAGCTGGATGATGATGAACGGAATCACCCCGCGGTACATGGTCGCGGTACTCACCGTACGGGGTGTGACGCCGCGCAGGTAGAACAACGAGAAACCCAGGGGCGGGGTGAGGAACGAGGTCTGCAGGTTGAGGGCGATCATCACGCCCAGCCATACCGGGTCCAGGCCCATGGCCAGCAGCACCGGGCCGACGATGGGCACCACCACGAAGATGATCTCGATGAAGTCGAGAATGAAGCCCAGCAGGAAAATCACCAGCATGACCAGGAAGAACGCGCCGAGCACGCCGCCTGGCAACTGCTTGAACACGTCCTCGATCAGCGCTTCACCGCCGAAACCACGGAACACCAGGGAGAACAGCGAGGCGCCGATCAGGATCAGAAACACCATGCTGGAAATTTCCGTGGTGCCCTGGGCTACGCTGCGCAGCTGCGGCAGGCTCAGCTGGCCCTTGAACAGCGCCAGCAGGGTCGCGCCGACGGCACCGATGGCAGCGGCCTCGGTGGGCGTGGCGTAACCGGCGAGAATCGAGCCGAGCACCGCGATGATCAGCGCCAGCGGCGGCACCAGAGAGCCGAGCAGCTTGCCCCATTGCACCTCGCCCAGCTCTTCCTTGGGCACCACGGGCATCTTCTTCGGCTGGAAGATCGCCACCAGAATCAGGTAGACGACGTACAGCACCACCAGCAGCAGACCCGGTATCAGTGCGCCCATGAACAGGTCGCCGACCGATACCGTCTTGGGCGAGAAGATGCCCATGCGCAGCTGCGCCTGCTGGTAGGCGCTGGACATCACATCGCCCAGCAGCACCAGCACGATGGACGGTGGAATGATCTGCCCCAGGGTGCCGGTGGCGGCCAGGGTGCCGGTCGCCACAGCGGGATCGAAGCCGCGCTTGAGCAGGGTCGGCAGGGCCAGCAGGCCCATGGTTACCACCGTGGCGCCGACGATGCCGGTGCTGGCGGCGAGCAATGCGCCTACCAAGCACACCGAAATCGCCAGGCCGCCGCGGATGCCGCCGAACAGGCGCGACATCGACTCGAGCAGGTCTTCGGCGACCTTGGACTTTTCCAGCATCACGCCCATGAACACGAACAGCGGCACGGCCAGCATGGTCTGGTTGTTCATGATGCCGAACAGGCGGTTGGGCAGGGCGCTCAGGTACCCGGCGTCGAAGGTGCCGGTGACCACGCCGATACCGGCGAACAGCAGCGACACCCCGGCCAGGGTGAAGGCCACCGGGTAGCCGCCCATCAACACCAGGCAGATGCTGACGAACAGCAGGATCGACATGACTTCAGCCATGTTTCACCTCCTGCTCCGGCAGCACGCCGCACAACAGGTAGATCGCCTTGATCAGATTGGAAATGCCCTGCAGCGTGAGGCTGACCACCAGCACCAGAATGATGCTCTTCTGCAGGTAGACGAATTTCAGACCCCCCGACTCGCTCGAGCCCTCGCGGGTCGACCAGGAATTGGCCACGTAGTCCCAGCTCGCCCAGCCCAGGAACAGGCACACCGGCAGCAGCAGGAACAGGGTGCCGAGCACCTCCACCAGCGCCTGACGGCGGCCGCTGAACTGCTGGTAGAAGATATCCACACGCACATGGGCGTTACGCTGCAGTGCCCAGGCCGAGGCGCCCATGAACACCAGCGCGTGGGCGTAGAGCACGGCTTCCTGCAGCGCAGTGGCACCCAGGTTCATGCCATAGCGCAGGATCACCACCAGGGCCGTGCCGAGTACCAGAAACAGGGTCAACCAGGAGCAGGCCTGGCCGAAGCGGAAGTTCACGGCGTCGATGACCCGTGCGATCCCCAGAGGAAGTGAAGGCGTATTGGACATGATGCGTCCTTATAGTTATCGAAAAAGAGCGAAAAGCGGGGGATTTTAGGCGGCGCTTCGCGCGTACGGCAATGGCGCCCAGGCCGGTTGGCGCGGTTTGCCGTGATTTGTCGAATGACCTGGAAGCATCGGTCTTGAGCCTTCCGAGGGGACTGATGGCCATTGGCTAGACATGGATTGAAACACTTGCCGATCCTGTCTGGCCGGCGCCCGGTACTAGGATTGGCGCGCGGGGCGGTTGGCGGATCGCCACTGTGCATCGGGCTGGAACGGCCCACGGGTCATTATTACAACAACAAGGAGTTACCTATGAAACGTCGCCAAATACTGGCAGCGGCAGGTGTCGGCATCGCTGCAGGAGCGCTGGTCGGGTGCAAGGAGGAGGCCGGCGCTGCTGACGCGTCCAAGCCGGCCGCCGAGGCCAAGACCTTCAACTGGAAGATGGTCACCTCCTGGCCGAAGAACTTCCCTGGAGTAGGCGTCGGCGCCGAGCGTTTCGCCAAGCTCGTCGAGCAGATGAGCAATGGTCGCCTGAAGATCAAGGTCTACGCCGCCGGTGAGCTGGTGCCGGCTCTCGAAGTGTTCGATGCGGTCTCGCGCGGCACCGCGGAAATGGGCCACGGCGCGCCCTACTACTGGAAGGGCAAGGTGCCTGCCGCGCAGTTCTTCTGCGCCCTGCCGTTCGGCCCCAACGCCCAGGAAATGAACGCCTGGCTGCACTACGGTGGCGGCATCCAGCTCTGGGAAGAGGTCTACAAACCCTACGGTGTGCTGCCGATGGCCTGCGGTGCCACCGGCGTGCAGACCGCCGGCTGGTTCAACAAGGAAATCAACTCGGTCGACGACCTCAAGGGCCTGAAGATGCGCACCCCGGGCCTGGGCGGCGAAGTGCTGACCAAGGTCGGCGGTACCGTGGTGAACATGCCGGCCGGTGAAATCTTCACCGCCCTGCAGACCGGCACCATCGACGCCACCGAGTGGATCGGGCCATACAACGACCAGGCCCTGGGCCTGCACAAAGCGGCCAAGTATTACTACACGCCGGGCTGGCAGGAGCCGAACGTCACCTTCGAGCTGGACGTCAACCTCAAGGCTTGGGAGACCCTGCCGGCGGACCTGCAGGCCATCGTTCGCGCCGCCGCCCGCGACGTCAACGGCGACATGCTCGACGATTACAACGCCAAGAACATGGAAGCCATGGAGCAACTGAAGAAGGACGGCGTCGACGTGCGCCGCCTGCCGGATGACGTGCTCGCCAGGCTCAAGGAAGTCTCGGCCGAGGTGGTTGACGCCACCGCCGCCGCGGATCCTGCCGCGCAAAAGGTCTGGGAGCAGCAGAAGGCCTACCTGCAACGCCTGTACGAGTATGCCGAAGCCAACGAAAAGGATATTTATGCGATTCGCTGATCTTCTGAGTGAAGACAGGAGATGACGGTCGCTGCTTTGGCTTTTCGGTGCTTTTCTGCCACAAGACTTGCAGGCGACACCAATCGCCCCTTCAGGAGGCCGAGTGGAGTCGTTGTGGAGAGGGCCGGGCGGGTAGCCTTGAGCGGCATGGATGCCGCGAGAGCCGCGATGGGCCATGGATGGCCCTTCGTGGGGGGCCGCCTAGGTCGGGCCTTCGGAGCGATGATGGAACGAGGGAACCCCGGCGCAGCCGGGGCCGGATGTCGGGGCTAGACCTTTTGGTTTCTTTTGGCGGGGCCGGCCATCCGGGCAATGCCAAAAGAAACCCGCTCGACAGAGCGGAACCGAGTGTACAAGCAACACGGTAATTCTCGCTTGAGAAGATCAAAAGCTCGCGGCTAAAGCCCTTTCCACTAGGTTTGCGAATATCCGGTCTCGCCACCTGGCAGTCAGAACCGATCAAGCCATCCCGCAGTTAATCAGCTGCAGAAATGACAACGCCGGCTACGAGGCCGGCGTTTTTCGTTTCACGAACCGCGGTCAGGGACGCTTGCGATTGCTGATCATGGTGCCGTTACCCACATCGGTGAAGATCTCCAGCAGCACCGCATTCGGCACGCGACCGTCGATGATGTGCGAGCTGGTCACGCCACCCTGCACCGCTTCCAGGGCGCACTTGATCTTCGGCAGCATGCCGCCGTAAATGGTGCCGTCGGCGATCAGCTCGTTGACCTGCTCGGTGCTCAGCCCGGTCAGCACTTCGCCCTGCTTGTCCATCAGGCCGGCGATGTTGGTCAGCAGCATCAGCTTCTCGGCTTTCAGCGCTTCGGCCACCTTGCCGGCCACCAGGTCGGCGTTGATGTTGTACGACTCGCCTTTGGGGCCTACGCCAATCGGTGCGATCACTGGAATGAAGTCGCCCTTGACCAGCATGTTCAACAGGTCGGTGTTCACCCCGGTGACTTCGCCAACATGGCCGATGTCGATGATTTCCGGCTGGGTCATTTCCGGCGTCTGCCGGCTGACGGTGAGCTTGCGTGCACGGATCAGCTCGGCGTCTTTACCGGTCAGGCCGATGGCGCTGCCGCCATGACGGTTGATCAGGTTGACGATGTCCTTGTTGACCTGGCCGCCGAGCACCATTTCCACCACGTCCATGGTCGCCGCGTCGGTGACGCGCATGCCATCGATGAAGTGGCTTTCGATGCTCAGGCGCTTGAGCAGGTCGCCGATCTGCGGGCCGCCGCCGTGAACCACCACCGGGTTGATGCCCACCGCCTTCATCAGCACGATGTCGCGCGCGAAGCCTTCCTTCAGGTCATCACTTTCCATGGCGTTGCCGCCGTATTTGATCACCAGGGTCTTGCCAACGAAGCGGCGAATGTAGGGCAGTGCTTCGGACAGCACCTTGGCGACGTTGGTGGCGGCTTCACGCTCTAGGGTCATGCGGGGCTCCAGTGCTGGACGGGTCAGAACGGTAGTTGGACGTCAGGGGCGACGTTGTGCATCTGCGAGCGGAACAGCTCCTGGATCCGCTCCAGCTCGGCCTGGCTTTCCGCTTCGAAGCGCAGCACCAGCACCGGCGTGGTGTTGGATGCACGCACCAGGCCCCAGCCTTTGGGGTAATCGACGCGCACACCGTCGAGGTTGGTCACACTGCCTTCGCCCCACTGACCTTCACGCTGCAGGCGCTCGATGATCGGGAACTTGGTCTGCTCGGTGACCTGCACGTTGATTTCCGGGGTCGACACGTCGTTCGGGAACGCGGCGAACACCTGCTCGGCGGTGCGCTTGTCCTGGCTGAGGATTTCCAGCAGGCGCGCGGCAGCGTAGATGCCGTCGTCGAAACCGAACCAGCGTTCCTTGAAGAACACGTGGCCGCTCATCTCGCCGGCCAGCAGGGCGCCGGTTTCCTTCATCTTCTTCTTGATCAGCGAGTGACCGGTTTTCCACATTACCGGGCGACCGCCGTAGCCGCTGATCAGCGGGGTCAGGCGGCGGGTGCATTTGACGTCGAAGATGATGTCGGCGCCCGGGTTGCGCGACACCACGTCCTTGGCGAACAGCATCAGCAGGCGGTCCGGGTAGACGATGGTGCCGGTGTTGGTGACCACGCCCACGCGGTCGCCATCGCCGTCGAAGGCCAGGCCGACGTCGGCATTCTCTTCCTTGACCTTGGCGATCAGGTCGATCAGGTTCTCGGGCTTGCCCGGATCCGGGTGGTGGTTGGGGAAGTTGCCGTCGACCTCGCAGTACAGCGGGATCACCTTGCAGCCCAGCGCCTCGATCAGCTGCGGGGCGATCACCCCGGCAGCGCCGTTGCCGCAATCGACCACCACGCGCAGCGGCTTGGCCATGGCGATGTCGCTGCGGATCTGCTCCAGATAACGTGGCAGCAGATCGACGCGCTCGACGCTGCCTTCACCGCTGCTCAGGTCGTTGGTGTCGATGCGGGTCTTCAGCGCCTGAATCTGTTCGTTGGCCAGGGTGTCGCCGGCGATGACGATCTTGAAGCCGTTGTAGTCCGGCGGGTTGTGGCTGCCGGTGAGCATCACCGCAGTCTTGCCGGCCAGCACGTGGGCGGCGAAGTAGACGACCGGGGTCGGCACCATGCCGACGTCGCTGACCTGGCAGCCACTGTCGGCCACGCCCTGAATCAGCTGTTCCACCAGGCTCGGGCCGGACAGGCGGCCGTCGCGGCCAACGGCGACGTTCGGCTCGCCTTCGGCCAGGCTTTGCGAGCCGATGGCGCGGCCGATCCAGTAGGCGGTTTCTGGGGTCAGGCCTGCGCCCACCACACCGCGGATGTCATAGGCTCGGAAGATGTCTGCTGGGAGTTTCGGGGCTTGCGGCGCGGTCATGATCGGTGTCTGCTCCAGTCCCAGGAGATCCTGGTCGTCGTCGAGAATGTCGATATCGAGAATATCGGTGTCTTGAAACAGCGGATTCACGAGATCCGCCGGCTTGGCTGCGACGCGACTACTGGGTGTTTCACTGGCGGCGATGTCCGGGCGGGTCGCCACGGGTTCCTGGGCGCGACGGGGCAGTCGGCTCAGGCTCTGTGCCAGGTGGTGCAGGGCGGGCAGGCTCAAGCTGAAGGCTTTGACGGCTTTGCCCGCGGAGAGTTCTTTAACCAGTTCGGCCAATTGCGCAGTATCGCGATCCAGGCGCTGCTGCAGGCTGCGTTGGGTCAGATAAAGACCGGCCAGCGCACCGATCAGCGCAACCAGCAGCGCGAGGCCCAGCAACAGGGGCGACAGGCCCGAGGCGCCGAGGCCTGAGGCCGGCGTGAAGTTCAGCATCCAGTGCGGGTTGCCGGTGGCGAACGCCTGGGGCACGCCTTCGGCCTGGCCGCGCTGGGCCAGCACCTGGGCGGCGCCGGCATCGAAGCGTTGCACCAGCTGGATCTGCCCGACGTCCGCCGGCATTGGCGGCAGGTTGCCGAGCAGCCGGTTGAGGTCGACGGCCAGCAGCAGCGTGCCGACCATGGGCTGTTTGTCGTCCTGGCGTACCGGCGCCACGCTGTAGGCCAGCCAGCGCTCACCGACCTTGTAGGCTTCCACGGCCGGCGCCTGACCGGCTTCCAGGCGGCGCAGCAAGTCCAGCGCGGCGAAGTTCATCGGCGCGCTGCGCGAGCTGTCCGGAACCGCCTGGCCAGGCAGGTTGAGCTGGGCATCGACTACGCCATTCCAGTAGCGCAGGCCGTTCTCGGCATTGCGCACCTGGGCGTCATCGCCACTCTGCAGGGCTTGCGAGAGCGCCGGGTTGCGCGCTGCGGCGAGGGTGTCGGCGCTGAGTTGCTTGAGCGCCTGCTGCAGGCTGGCCGCCTGGCTGCTGCCCCAGGCCTGGCTGAGCTGTTGCTGCTGTAACTCTTGCGCCGGGCTCACCGCGGCGAACCACAGGATGGCACCGGCCAGGGCCACGCCAAGGGCGGCGGCGATCACGCCGGGGGCCAGGTCGGCCGATGCCTTGCTCTGGCCGCGAGTGGCGGGTTTCGAGTCGCCGGGGCGTTCTTCCTTGGGCGCGCGTTTGAAGCCTTTCATCCGACGTCTCCTGGCGAGCTAGAAGGGGATCACTTGGTGCCCGAGTGGCCGAATCCACCGGCACCGCGTTCGCTGTCGTCGAATTCCTCGACCACCTCGAAACGTGCCTGGATGACCGGTACCAGCACCAGTTGGGCGATACGTTCACCCACGGCCATCTTGAACGCGCTGTTGCCGCGGTTCCAGCACGACACCATCAGCTCGCCCTGGTAGTCCGAGTCGATCAGACCAACCAGATTGCCGAGCACGATGCCGTGTTTGTGGCCCAGGCCGGAGCGCGGCAGGATCAGGGCGGCCAGGCCCGGATCGGCGACGTGTATCGCCAGGCCGGTGGGAATCAGCACGGTCTGGCCCGGTTCCAGGGTCAGGTCTTCCTTGAGCATGGCGCGCAGATCCAGGCCGGCCGAACCGGGCGTGGCGTAGGCGGGCATGGGGAATTCGCTGCCGAGGCGGGGGTCGAGGATCTTGGCTTGTAGGGCGTGCATGGGGCGATCAGGGTTTCCGTGCGAATGAATGTCAGTGTTTGGGTTGCTGCGCGGCGATGAAACTCACCAGTTGGCGGGCGATCTTGCCCTTGCTGGTCTGCGCAAAGCTGGTCTGGTGCAGCGCGCGATCGATGATGGTGATCGCGTTGTCTTCGCTGTTGAAACCGATGCTCGGGTTGGCCACGTCGTTGGCGACGATCAGGTCGAGGTTCTTGTCCTTGAGCTTGCGCGAGGCGTACTCCAGAAGGTTCTCGGTTTCGGCGGCGAAACCGACGCTGAACGGGCGATCATCTCGGTGCGCCAGGGTGGCGAGGATGTCGGGGTTGCGCACCATCTGCAACAGCAGGCCATCGCCGCTGTTGGGGTCTTTCTTCAATTTGTGCTGGGCGACAACTTCCGGGCGGTAGTCGGCCACCGCCGCGGCGGCGATGAGAATGTCGCAGGGCATGGCCGCTTCGCAGGCGGCGAGCATGTCGCGGGCACTGACCACGTCGATGCGGTTGACCCGATCCGGCGTCGCCAGGTGCACCGGGCCGCTGATCAGGGTGACCTTGGCGCCGGCTTCCATGGCGGCCTCGGCGAGGGCGAAGCCCATCTTGCCGGAGCTGTGGTTGGTGATGTAACGCACCGGGTCGATGTTTTCCTGGGTCGGGCCGGCGGTGATCAATACGTGCTTGCCGGTCAGCGCCAGGTGCTCGAAGCAGTCGGCGGCCAGGTGTGCCAGGTCGTCGGCCTCGAGCATGCGGCCCAGGCCGACGTCGCCACAGGCCTGGCTACCGGAGGCCGGGCCGAACATTTTCAGGCCACGGCTGCGCAGCAGCTCGACGTTGGCCAAGGTGGCCGGGTCGCGCCACATCGCCTGGTTCATGGCCGGCGCCAGGGCCACCGGCGCATCGGTAGCCAGCACCAGGGTGGTGAGCAGGTCATCCGCGACGCCCTGGGCCAGGCGCGCCATCAGGTCGGCGGTGGCCGGCGCGATCAGCACCAGGTCGGCCCAGCGTGCCAGTTCGATATGGCCCATGGCGGCTTCGGCCGCCGGGTCGAGCAGATCCAGATGCACCGGGTGGCCGGACAACGCCTGCAGGGTCAGCGGGGTGATGAATTCGCGACCACCCTGGGTCATGACCACGCGCACTTCGGCGCCCTGATCCTTGAGGCGGCGGACCAGCTCGGCGCTCTTGTACGCCGCGATGCCGCCACCCACGCCGAGGATGATGCGTTTGCGATACAGCCGCTGCATAACTCTGCCTTTGTCGTGTGTAGTTACAGACGCAGGTGCCCGAGACCTCCCCAGGCCCGGCGCCCCGCGAAAAACGCGGCTACGATAGCACAGCGGCAGCAGGGGGGCAGCGGCGCGCCGGGCGGCGATTCGTCGGCAGCGGACTGGATGGGCAAGGGGCGTGCGATGAGCATTCGTGAGTGGCCTGCGGCAGAGCGCCCGCGGGAGAAATTGCTGGCCCAGGGAGCGGCCAGCCTGACCGACGCCGAGCTCCTGGCGATCTTCCTGCGTACCGGCGTGGCCGGGCAGAGTGCAGTGGACCTGGCCCGCCACCTGCTCGCCGATTTCGGCAGCCTGCGCGCATTGCTTCAGGCCGACCTGCCGTCCTTCTGCCAGCACCTGGGCCTCGGCCCTGCCAAGTTCGCCCAATTGCAGGCCGTGCTGGAAATGGGCCGTCGCCACCTGGCCGAACAACTGCGCCGTGATTCGGCCCTGGAAAGCCCCCAGGCGGTGCGCGATTACCTCAAGGCGCAGCTGCGTCACGAACCCCACGAAGTGTTCGGCTGCCTGTTTCTCGATGCCAAGCACCGGGTGTTGGCTTTCGAGGCGCTGTTTCACGGTTCCATCGACAGCGCCAGCGTCTACCCGCGGCAGGTGGTCAAGCGCGCCCTGGCCCACAATGCAGCGGCGCTGATCCTGACCCACAACCATCCCTCTGGCGTCGCCGAGCCGAGCCAGGCAGACAAGGTGCTGACCCAGCGCCTCAAGGACGCCTTGGCGCTGGTCGAGGTGCGCGTGCTCGACCATTTCATCGTCGGCGACGGCGAGCCGCTGTCGATGGCCGAGCACGGCTGGATGTAGCGGCGACTCGGCAGCCGTCAGCGGGCCTTGAGCAAGTCGCCGACTTCCAGCAGCACCATTTCGTTGTCGTCTGCTTTGTTCGGTTCGCGGCTGCTGGAGAACGGCAGGTTGTTGTCGTTGCCGACCACGATATGCCGATCATCGATGATGTCGACGTTCTCGATGGTGAAGAACGGGAAGGTCAGCACGCCGTCGTTCAGCGGCTTGCGGGCGATGCGCTGCGGGTTCTGGATGGTGAGCAGGTCGATGTAGCCGACCTTGCGCACGGCCTGGCCGACGTTGCCATCATCGAAAGCGACCTTGTAGACGCGCTTGAAGCGGGCGATATCCGAAAAACAGCGGGTGCCTTTCTCGTCAGGCGGGCAGGCCTTGTCCGCCGTGCCTTCACCATTGTCGCGCTCGATGATCAGGCCGCTGGCCGCATCGATCATGTTGAAATCGCCGATGGCGTGGCCGGGTTGCTCCAGCGGGTAGAACCAGTGGCGGCCCGTCCAGGCCTCGCTGGCGACATCGAATTCGAGCACGCGCAATACGTTCTTGCCATCGCGCTGCTCGGCACCCTTGCTGGCCGCGTCCCACAGCGGGCCTTCCAAAAGCGCGTATAGCTTGCTGCCGTCCTTCGCGGCGGCCATACCCTCCAGGCCCTTGGAGCGGCGCACCTGGAAGTTCATGGCGTCGGCCGGCCAGGCGGGGGGCGTCAGGGCGGGGTTGTCGGACGAGCGCACGGGTTTGCCGTCGGCCTCGACATCGAGCACCGCCTGTACGCGGCCCTTCATGTCTGTCTTGATCAGGTAGGGGCCGAACTCGTCGCCAATCCAGATGGAATCGCCGATCAGCTGGACGCTTTCCGGGTCGAAGTCTGCGCCGCTCAGGTAGCGCGTCGGCGTGCCCTCGTGAACGATGCGGAACGGGACCTTCTTGTCCGGGTCGCTGAGAAACACCGTGTTCAGCCGCTTGAATTCGCCGCTCTTGAAGTCGATGGCGTAATGGTTGAGATAGAGCATGGCGTCGGCGGAGTTGGCCTTGGTGCCGAAGCCGTTGTCGGTGAGTACCCAGAAGCTGCCGTCCGGCATGTGCTTGATGCCGGAGTGACCCTGCAGTGGCTGGCCTTCGAAGGGCAGCGAGAGGCCGGTGGGGCGATTGGCCGACAGGCCTTCGAGGCTGCCGATCTGTTCATTGCGCTGGCCGTTGGAGAATTTGCCGCTGAGGGTGAAATCCGCCGGCGCGTCCGCGGGCGGGCGGATGAAGCTGGCGGCCGGCAACACGGCATGGCCAGCCAACGTGGCCGGATAGCCGGTGGCGGTGTCCTGAGCCGCGACGAGCGAGGCCCAGCAGAGCGTGCTGGCCAGTAGTGCGTGAAGATGAGTGAGTCGACGCATACCTGATGATTCCCTGCGCTGAAAAGCCAACAGGGTGCGGCAGGCGTATGTCATGCCGGTGACAGGGCCCGGCATGGTTACCGCGGCCGGGCTGCCACCATCATGGATGGCAGCCCATCTGGGTCACGGCACGCTGACCTTGGAGAAATCCTGACGGCCGAACGGGCTGACGCTGTAGCCCTCGACGCCCTTGCGGGTCAGGGCATAGGCGGTCGGGTGGGCCAGGGGCAGCCACAGCGCCTGCTGCTGGATGATCGCCTGGGCGTCCTTGTACAGCGCGCTGCGTTTGGCCTGGTCGCTGACCGCCTTGCCATCGGCGATCAGCTTGTCGAGCTTGGCGTCGCAGAAGCGTGCGAAGTTCAGGCCGGACTCCACCGAGGCACAGGAAAACTGCGGGGTCAGGAAGTTGTCCGGGTCGCCGTTGTCGCCGGCCCAGCCCATGAACAGCAGGTCATGCTCGCCGGCCTTGGCGCGGCGGATCAGTTCGCCCCACTCGATCACGCGGATCTGCGCCTTGATGCCGACTTCGGCCAGATCGGCCTGCAGCAATTGTGCGCCCAGGCTTGGGTTGGGGTTGAGCAGGCTGCCCGAGGGGCGCGTCCAGATGGTGGTGCTGAACCCATCGGCCAGCCCGGCCTCTTTGAGCAGGTCACGGGCTTTTTGCGGGTCATGGGCGTAGCCCGGCAGATCGCTGGCGTAGCTCCAGGTGTTCGGCGGATAAGGGCCGTTGGCGGGTTCGGCGCTGTTCTCGAACACGGCCTTGAGGTAGCTGCTCTTGTCGAACGCCAGGTTGATCGCCTGGCGCACGACGGGCTTGTCCAGCGGCGGGTGCTGGCTGTTGATGGCCACGAAGGCGGTCATGAAGGCGGCGGTCTTCACGGTGTCGAGGTCGGCGTCCTTGCTCGCCGCTTCGACGTCGACCGGCTTGGGCGACAGGGCAATCTGGCATTCGCCCCGGCGCAGGCGTTGCAGGCGCACGTTGGCGTCCGGGGTGATGGCGTACACCAGTTCGTCGACCTTCGGCTTGCCGGCGAAGTAGTCGGCGTTGGCCGTGTAGCGCACCGCGGCATCCTTCTGGAAACGTTTGAACACGAAGGGGCCGGTGCCGATCGGCTGGCTGTTGAGCTTTTCCGGCGTGCCGGCCTTGATCAGTTGGTCGGCGTACTCGGCGGAATAGATGGAGGCAAAGCCCATGCTCAGGGTGGCGAGAAAGGTCGCGTCCGGTTTGTTCAGGGTGATGCGTACAGTATGTGCGTCGACCTTCTCCACCGTCTTGATCAGCGCCGGCCATTGCATGGACTGGGCATGGGGATAGCCGCTGGTGGCCGTCTTGTGCCACGGGTGGTTGGGGTCGAGCATGCGCTGGAAGCTGAACAGCACGTCGTCGGCTTCCAGCGTCGGGCGGCTGGGCTTGAAGTAGGCGGTGCGGTGCAGCAGCACGTCCGGGCGCAGGGTAAAGGTGTAGCTCAGGCCGTCGTCGGAGATCTTCCAGCTGCTGGCCAGGCTCGGCTCCAGCTTGCCGCTGGCGGCGTCGAATTCGACCAGGCGATTCATCAGCACGTCGGCCGAGGCATTGGTGGTGGTCAGGGAGTTGTACTGCACCACGTCGAAGCCATCTGGGCTGGCTTCGGTACAGACGCTCAGGGTCGCGGCCTGGGCGAATAGCGGGGCGACGAGCAGCGGCAACAGGGCAAGGCGCATAGTGATCTCCTGAACGTAACGGCGCGCATCCGGCGGGCCGGTCATGAAATACTGAGGGGAGAGAGGGTCGCGTTAACGCGTGGACAGACCCTAAACGATAAGATGCAGGCTAACAATGCAATACGGCGACGAGCGGTCGTTCGCGTCCATGCCCGACGCCTGGGGCTCAAGCCCCGAATGGCCTGGATTTTAAAGTGCGCTCGCGCTTGTTGCTGTGGGGGCTTTCTGGTATAAAGCAGCGCTCTTTTCTAGGGGCCCGGTTGCTTGATCGCGATCTATCACCGGTAAGACCCTGAAGAAACGCGGCGCCCAGCGCCGAAAAACAGAGATTAAGCGGCCAACCCATGCCGGGTTGGGCATGTGGTTTTAGAGGGCTGAGGTATGTCGAGAGTCTGTCAAGTTACCGGTAAGGGTCCGGTAACCGGGAATAACATTTCCCACGCAAACAACAAAACCCGTCGTCGTTTCCTGCCGAACCTGCAGCATCACCGCTTCTGGGTCGAGTCTGAAAACCGCTTCGTACGTCTGCGCCTGTCCACCAAAGGCATGCGCATCATCGACAAGCGTGGTATTGACGTAGTGCTGGCCGAGCTTCGTGCTCGCGGCGAAAAGGTTTAAGGAGACTGTCATGCGTGAACTGATCCGTTTGGTGTCCAGCGCCGGTACCGGCCACTTCTACACCACCGACAAGAACAAGCGCACCACTCCGGACAAGATCGAGATCAAGAAATACGATCCGGTCGTCCGCAAGCACGTTGCGTACAAGGAAGCCAAGATCAAGTAATTGATCGGCTGACTCGAAAAGCCCGCCCCATGGCGGGCTTTTTCATGCCTGCGATTTGGCGTGCCGCCGGTCGTTCAGGGCGCCGGTCGTAGCGTCAGCGTGCTGCGCGTATGGGCGGTTACGTTGTCGGTACTCAGGTGCTGCGGCACGTACTCGCCGTGTATGAAGCGCTGGGCCTGGTCGCTGTAGTGGCGGTCGAACGGTACGCCGCTCTGGCCAAGCGGGTTGATACCCAGGCTGTTGTCGGCATCGGCCAGGTCGACCAGCCGCCGCGTCGAGGGCCCGTAACCCACTGCCCAGGGCGCCGTGCCGATACGGTGCGACAGGTTGTTGGGCATCTCGTGGCCACCGGGCGCCGGCAGCGGGCCGATGTTGAGCAGCATGTTCAGCGGCCACTGTACGCCCAGCGGATGCTGATGGGTGAGGGTATGGGCCTGGCCCCAGCGCCATTGCGCCGGATCGTCGCCCAGGGTGGCGCGCAGGTGCTGCACGGTGGCGCGCCAGGCTTCGGCCACCGCTTCGGCGCGGCTGCGCGGCTGGCCATCGGCGCGCGCCCACCAGGGAGAATCGGGGGCAGCGGTCAGGCGCGGCAGTGCGCTGTCGATCATTCGCGTCGACAGCAGTTGCTCGAAGGCCTGCGCGCCCAGGCGCGGCGCCAGTGCCGTGCGGCCCAGTTCATAGGTGAGCTGGTTGAACAGCGTCGCCGGCAGCGATTGCAGCGGGTGATCGCCCTGCCAGGCTGCCAGAGCCTCGACCAGCTCCCGCTCCTGTTGGTCCGCAGCGGCGGCGCGCAGCTCGCCGAGAATTGGCGCCAGCAACCGCGGCCCGTAGGCTGTGGCGGTATCCAGTTGCAGGGCCTGGCTGTTGTGCAGGTCCCAGCGCACCTGCGGGTCGGCCAGTCGCTGATTCAGGCGTTGGCCGCGTTCCGGCGGGTTGTAGTAGCCCGGAATCTCGATGCCGCTCGCCGGCAGCGGCTGGAAGTTGGCCGAGACGATGTAGCCGCGCGGTGGGTTCTCTTCCTGCGGGTTGGCACTGAAGGGATGAAAACCCGGCTTGTCGGCGGCGCTCGTGCTGCCATCGAGGATGAACGCCGGGTTCACCCCGGTGGGCCGCACCGGCAGCTTGGCCGCGGCCCACCAGGCGATGTCGCCGCTGGCGTTGGCCCACACCAGGTTGAGGCCCGGCGCATGGATGCGCTCGGCGGCGGCGCGGCCCTTTGCCAGGGTGTTGGCACGGTTCAGGCGGTAGAAGGCGTCGAGTAGCGGGTTTTCGGTTTCCAGAAAGGTCCACCACATGGCGATCGGCGTGCTGCCGGCGCTGTCACCCAGAGCATCGTTGATGATGGGCCCGTGGGGCGAGCGGCGCAGTTGCAGGGTCACCGGCTCGCCGTCCTTGACCCGGATGACTTCCTCGCGCTGCTGCAGATCGACCCAGCGGCCCTGGTACCAGACCTGGGCAGGGTTGTCCGGGTTGAGGCGTTCGGCGACCAGGTCCATGTCGTCGTTCTGGAACATGGTCAGGGTCCAGGCGAACTCCCGGTTGTGGCCGAGAAAGGCCACCGGGGTCGCGGGCTGGTGATGGCCGTAGAGTTCGAAGCCCGGGTATTTGAGGTGCGCCTCGTACCACACCGACGGTGCCGAGAAGCGGATGTGCGGATCGCCAGCCAGCAGCGGCTTGCCGCTGGCGGTGCGGGCGCCGGCCACTGCCCAGGCGTTGCTGCCCTCGAACTGCGGCAGGCCGCTGTCAGCCAGGGCCTGATCGCTCAGGGCGGCGATCCGGTCGAGCATCCGCCAGTCGTTTTTGCCCAGTGCCGTGTCGAGCACGCCCTCGGGGTGCCAGTCGATATCGAAGATCGCCAAGTAATCGCTGCCCAGTTCATCACGAATGCGCGTCAGTAGCGGTTCGCTGCGCAGCGCCGCGGCGAAGCTGTAGGCCAGGTAGCCGGCGATGGACAGGGTGTCGGCTGCGGTGAACGGGCGCTTCTCGATGCCCAACAGGTCGAACTCCAGCGGCGCCGGGCGACTGTTCTGGTACTGGTTGATGCCGTCGAGGTAAGCGGCCAGCGCCTTGCCATGGGGGCTGTCGGGGTCAAGCTCGCGGGCTTGCTGGTCGGCGCGCTGGCGAATCTGCAAGGTGCGGAACAGGCGATCGGTGGGCAGCAGTTTGGCGCCGAGCACTTCGGCCAGCTCACCGCGGGCCAGGCGGCGCAGCATCTCCATCTGGAACAGGCGATCCTGGGCCTGTACGAAGCCCAGGGCGCGGTACAGGTCGGCTTCGTTCTGCGCCTCGATGTGGGGCACACCACGCTCGTCATAGCGCACCTGCACCGGTGCGCCGAGGTGCTGCAGCGCCAGCTCGCCGCTCCGCAGCGGCCGCTTGTCGTGCAGGTACCAGGCGCCACCACCTGCGACAGTCAGCAGGACGACCGCCAGGGTGATCAGGGTGCGTCTCATGCTGCCGTCCTTGTCTCACGCGGGCCGCCATGCTGCGGGCAATCAGCACGGACTGCAAGGCGACCTGCTCAGGACGTGACGCGGCTCTGACTGGTCTGGAACTGCCCGCACAGCCCGTTGAGGTGCTCGGCCAGGGACGCCAGGCGCTGACTGTCGCCGGCCACCTCACCGGCATCGCGAGCGGTGTCACCGGCCACCTGGCGCACCTGTTCGATCAGCCTGGCCACTTCGGTGGTTGCCGCCAGCTGCTCGCGGGTGGACACGCCGATGGTCTGGATCGCTTCGATGGAGCGGTGCACGTTGTCCAGCAGCGCCACCGTACGCTCGGTATGGCCGACGCAGCGGGCCACGCCGGCGTGGCTTTCGGCCATGGCGCTGACCGCGTTGGCCGAGCCCTGCTGCAGGCGACTGATCATGCCCTGGATTTCGCCGGTGGCCTGTTGGGTACGCTGCGCGAGCTGGCGTACCTCATCGGCCACCACGGCGAAGCCGCGGCCCTGTTCGCCTGCCCGTGCCGCTTCGATGGCCGCATTGAGGGCGAGCAAGTTGGTCTGTTCGGCCACCGAACGAATCACCTCCAGCACCCGGTCGATGGCCTGGGCCTCGACGGCCAGTTGTTGCACCACGCCGCTGCTGCTGTCCATCTGTCGAGCCAGGGTGTGGATTTCGCTCTGGGTGTCGCTGATCGCCGCGGCCCCCGCAGCGGCATCGGCATCGGCCTGGCGAGCGGTATGTGCCGCCTGCTCGGCGCTGTTGGAGACGTCGCCGACGGCATGGCTCAGCTGCTCGATGGCGCCGCCCATCTGCGCCGTGGCATCGAGCAGCGCATCGGCGCAGTGATTCAGTTCCTGGGTCGACTGGGTGAGGCGCTGGCTGGTGTCGCGCATCTCGTCACCGGCGCCGATGACCCGGCTCACCAGATTGTCGAGCAGCGCCAGGAAGCGGTTGAAGCGCTGCGCCAAACCGTCACTGGATGGGCTGCGGTAGGCCAGATCCACCGGCTGGCCCTCGCGCAGCAGGTGCGCCGAGGTACGTTGCAGGTCTTCCCCGGCTGCTGCCTCGCGGGCAGCGTGGCGCGCGAGCACCAGCAGAATGGCGGTTTCGACGATCACATAACCGGCGTGGATGAACACCACGTGCCAGCCGGAGCCCGGCTGCAGCAGGTAGATGCCGTTGTCGCCCTGCTGCAATGCGAAAAAGCTCAGGTGGTGCACGGCGATGGTGCCGGCCGCCAGGAGAATGGGCAGCCAGTCGCGGTAGTAGACCAGAAAGGCCAGCAGCACGAAGACGCTGAAGTGCGTCTCCACCATGCCGTGGCTCTGCTGGATATGCAGCGCTGCCAGCACCATGAAGGCCACGGCGATCAGGCAGCGGTACAGGCGCGTGCCACCGACCATCGCGTAGAGCGTGCTGAGCGTAACGGCGGTACCGCCGCCGATGATCAGGGCGGCGGCCCAGGTCGCGTGCCAGAAGGCCAGGCCCAGCGCGTACAGCACCATCAGCCAGACGACGCACAGCATCAGGCGATCGGCCTGGCGATAGAAATGATCGTGCATGGGTGTCCGTTCCTGTCGAGGCGGCGCTCAGAAGTGGCGGCCGTACGGAAAGAAAAGCAGATTCGGCTTTTTTTGCTGGCCGATTGCCGCTATTTAATCCAATCGCAGAAACAGCCGCTGGCCAGGTTGTTGTCCGCCAGCACCTTTCGCCCGTCGAGCAACGCATCGAGCAGCGGTTCGACGAAGCTGTTGCCAGAGGTGCAGGTGAACCCGCTGCTGTAGGGGCCGACGTAGACCAGTTCGCCGCGCTGGTCCCAGATCGCCACCGCCGGGCTGGCGGGTAGCCGTTCACTGCCGGCGAGGCCAGGCAGCGGCTGCAGCGCGCTCAGAGGCTGCGGCAACTGCCCTTCGCTACCGGGTTTCTGCACCGCATAGAACTGCACGCCGCGCCCGGCGTAACGCTCGACCAGTTCGCCGAGGTGCTGCTGGTTGCCGACGTTGCAGGGGCACGCGGGGTCCCAGAAATGCACCAGCCGAATCTCGCCTGGCCCTGCCAGTTGGTCTGGCAGGCGTAGCTGGCTGCCGGAAAACAGCGCGGTACGCTCATCGAACGGGCGCAGATAGCGCGCCTCGAACCACCAGAAGGCGGCGACCATGGCGGCCAGCCAGATGACGGCGACCAGGCAGGCGAGCAGGGTGGTGCGGCGGGAGCGGGCCATGCCGACAATTTCCGTTGAGCGGTCCGGTAGCTTGCCATGGCGCGCATGGCAGCAGAAGATCGTCACTGTACCGGGCACGTGCCCTGATGATGCTGCCGTGAATCAACGAGTCGATGGTGCCAATGTCCGATATCTTCCAACCCGAACCGCTGGTCGCCAGCCTGCGCCCGCTGGCCAGCGCTGCGCCATTGTCGGCTGCGGAGCTGGCCTATCGGCAGTTCTACGGCTTCGTGCCGCGCGAGGCGGTCGAGAGTCGGCTCGGCTGGTTCGAGGTGGACGATTACCGTATCGCCGGCCAGCTCTGGAAACCCCTGGCGCCCCGTGCCACGCTGCTGCTGCTGCACGGCTATTACGACCACAGTGGCCTGTACCGGCATGTGATCGAGTGGGCGCTGGAAGCCGGCTTCGCGGTGCTCGCCGTGGACTTGCCGGGGCATGGGCTGTCCAGCGGAGCGCGTGCCAGCATCAGGGATTTCGCCGAATACCAGGCCGTGCTGCGCGGCGCTCTGCAACAGGCCGATGCGCTGGGCCTGCCGGTGCCCTGGCACCTGTGTGGGCAGAGCACCGGCGGGGCGATCCTGATCGATTATCTGCTCAACGACAAACCGCTCGGCGCCGTCGGTGAAACCATCCTGCTGGCGCCTCTGGTTCGGCCACGGCGCTGGAACTGGTCGCAGCTCAGCTACCGCCTGCTGCGCCGCTTCGTGCAGGAAATCCCGCGGCGCTTCAGCGAGAACTCCAGCGACCCGGAATTTCTCGACTTCCTGCGCAACCATGACCCGCTGCAACCCAAGGTGGTGCCGACCGTCTGGGTCGGTGCACTGAGCCAGTGGGTGCCGCGCATCGAGCAGGCGCCACGCAGCAAGCGCAGCCCGCTGATCATCCAGGGGGAGGCGGACATGACGGTGGACTGGCGCCACAACCTGACGGTGCTCGAAAACAAGTTCAGCACGCCGCGGATCTTCCGGCTCCCCGAAGCGCGTCATCACCTCGCCAACGAGGCGGCTCCGCTACGCCAGCGCTATTTCGATTATCTCGGCGAACAGTTGAGCTGAGATTTACTGGCCGACCGCCAGGCCGGCGCGGATCGCTGTCAGAGCTGCCTTGTAGTAGGTCGCGCCTTCGCTGGACTGGGCGAAGGTCACGAACTCCTCCAGCTCCGGATCGGACAGCCCGCGGTAGACGTGCAGCAGGGTGTTGTCCAGGTCCTTGTCGATCTGGCTCATCAGCCGTTGGCGCTGACCGTCGAGCAGTCCCTGGGCAGTACCGCCGCCGAGCAGGCCGGGAATCATCTGGCTGAGGCTGTCGGCCGCCACGCCGGCTAGCGCCAGGCTGATCTCGGCACCCGCTTCACTGGCTGGCAAGGCCTGGGCCAGGTGGCGGATCAGCAGGCGGCGGGTAGCGTCGGCTTCGCTGACCGGCAGGCCGTCGGCGTATTTGGCCAGCTGATCGGGCCGGGTGGCGAGCAGCTCGGCGCTGACGATCTTGCGGCCCAGGGGCGATTCGAAGAAGCGCAGGGCGGGCGCCGGGTCAGCGAGGTTGGTGCGCAGGCTGCTTTCAGCGCGCTCGTCCATGGCGCGGGCGGCGAAGCGCCGATTGCTGTTGTCGACCAGCGCCTGATAGACCGCCGGCGGCAGGCTCTTGCTGTAGCGCGCCTGGGCGGCGCTCAGGGCATCGCTGAAATGCGCGCGCTGCTGCGGCCAGCCGGCTTTTTCATACAGCTCGGCATGGGTGTCGGCCACGGCGGGCAGGCTCAGGAGCAACAGCAAGAAACAACACAACGCGCGCATACGAACTCCTGTCTGGGGCGGCTATTTTCGGCAGCCAGGTGGAGCTTGTCGAGGTGTACTCGACACAGGGTAGAATCCTGCCATGACGACAGACATTTCCGATTCGCTGCTGAGCCGCATCATCGATGACCTTGCCGAATTCGGATGGTCGTTGCAAACCCAATTCGCCCCCGCTTCTCTGACCCGGGAACTGGCCGATGAGTGCCGCCAGCGCATCGCCCAGGGCACCCTGGCGCCGGCCGGTACCGGCCGTGGCCATGCGGTGGCGGTGCACGAAGGCACTCGCAGCGACCACATCCAGTGGCTCGAAGTCGGGCAGTCGTCGGCCTGCGATGGCTACTTGCAGTTACTCGACGAGCTGCGTGTGGCGATCAACCAGAGCCTTTACCTGGGGCTGGTGGACTACGAGAGTCACTTCGCCTTCTATCCACCGGGCGGCTTCTATCTCAAGCACCTGGATCGCTTTCGCGACGACGACCGCCGCGCGGTATCGGCCGTGCTCTACCTCAACGACGACTGGCAGGCCGAGGAGGGCGGCATGCTGCGCTTGTATCTGGCGGACGGCCAGGTGCGCGACGTGCTGCCCGAAGCCGGCACGCTGGTGGTGTTTCTCTCGGCGGATGTACCCCACGAGGTGCTGCCGGCCACCCGCGACCGGCTGTCCTTGACCGGCTGGTTTCGCCGCCGTGGCGATGGCGTGCTCTGAGCGGCTTGTCGTGACACGCAAATGAAAAAGGGAGGCCGAAGCCTCCCTTTTTCACTGCAGTAACGGCTTAGAACAGCACGCGGCTGCGGATGGTGCCGTTGACATGCTGCAGCTTCTCCAGCGCCAGGTCCGAGTAGTCGGCATCGACGTCGATGACCACGTAGCCGACCTTGTCGTTGGTCTGCAGGTACTGGCCGGAGATGTTGATGCCGTTGTCGGCGAACACCTTGTTGATCTCGCTCATCACGCCCGGGACGTTGGCGTGGATGTGCAGCAGACGGTGCTTGCCCGGGTGCGCCGGCAGGGCCACTTCAGGGAAGTTGACCGAGGACACCGAGGTGCCGTTGTCGCTGTACTTGACCAGCTTCTCGGCCACTTCCAGGCCGATGTTGGCCTGGGCTTCGGCGGTGGATCCGCCGATGTGCGGGGTCAGGATCACGCGGTCCAGGCCGCGCAGCGGGCTTTCGAAGACGTCGTCGTTGGACTTCGGCTCGACCGGGAACACGTCGATGGCCGCGCCGATCAGGTGTTCGTCCTTGATCGCCTGAGCCAGGTGGTCGAGTTCGACCACGGTGCCGCGCGCGGCGTTGATCAGGATGCCGCCCTTCTTCATGGCGCGGATTTCCGCCTCGCCGATCATCCACTGGGTGGACGGCAGCTCTGGTACGTGCAGGGAGACGATGTCGCACAGGCCGAGCAAGTCATGCAGCTTGCCGATCTGCTGGGCGTTGCCCAGTGGCAGCTTGGTCACGGTGTCGTAGAAGAACACCTGCATGCCGAGGGCCTCGGCGAGTACCGAAAGCTGGGTGCCGATCGAGCCGTAACCGACGATACCCAGCTTCTTGCCGCGGATTTCAAAGGAGTTGGCCGCCGACTTGATCCAGCCGCCACGGTGGCAGGAGGCGTTCTTCTCGGGAATGCCGCGCAGCAGCAGGATGGCCTGGGCCAGCACCAGTTCGGCCACCGAGCGGGTGTTGGAATACGGCGCGTTGAACACGGCGATACCGCGCTCGCGAGCGGCGTCCAGATCGACCTGGTTGGTGCCGATGCAGAAGCAGCCGACGGCGACCAGCTTCTTGGCGCAGTCGAAGATATCTTCGGTCAGTTGGGTGCGCGAACGGATGCCGATGAAGTGTGCGTCGGCGATCTTGGCCTTCAGCTCCTCGCCGGAGAGCGCGGTCTTGAGATACTCGATGTTGGTGTAGCCGGACGCCTTCAGGGTATCCACGGCATTTTGGTGGACGCCTTCGAGAAGAAGGAACTTGATCTTGCTCTTGTCGAGAGAGGTCGTGCTCATCGGAGTACCTGTTGCCCCACTAATTTAAGTGTCAGGAGAAGGATCGGCGCGCTCGCCAATCGGCCCGGCAGATCGCTGTGCAGGGCGATTGGCGGGGTGCATATGCTAGCATGGCTTCCCTTTTCCTTGCTCGGTTGCGACCTGAACGGTTCTCAGGGCGACCATGAACGTTTCGAGAGTTGCTATGACCGATCTCATGCCGATTGACGAACTCAGAACGCTGGTCGAGCCCGGCAAGGTGTTGACCGACGCCGCTTCCCTGGAAGCCTACGGCAAGGACTGGACCCGCCAGTACACGCCTGCGCCCAGCGCCATCGTGTTTCCCAAGACGGTCGAGCAGGTGCAGGCCATCGTGCGCTGGGCCAACGCCCACAAGGTCGCCCTGGTGCCTTCGGGCGGTCGCACCGGGTTGTCGGCGGCGGCGGTGGCCGCAAACGGCGAGGTGGTGGTGTCGTTCGACTATATGAACCAGATCCTCGACTTCGACGAGTCCAACCGCACCGTGGTCTGCCAGCCGGGCGTGGTGACCGGTGTGCTGCAGCAGTTCGCCGAAGACAAGGGCCTTTACTACCCGGTGGATTTCGCCTCCAGCGGCTCCAGCCAGATCGGCGGCAATATCGGCACCAATGCCGGCGGCATCAAGGTGATTCGCTACGGCCTGACCCGAAACTGGGTGGCGGGGCTGAAAGTGGTCACCGGCACCGGCGAATTGCTCGAGCTGAACAAGGACCTGATCAAGAACGCCACCGGTTACGACCTGCGCCAGCTGTTCATCGGTGCCGAGGGCACCCTGGGCTTCGTGGTCGAGGCGACCATGCGCCTGGATCGCGCCCCGCGCAACCTCACCGCCATGGTGCTCGGCACCGCGGATTTCGACTCGATCATGCCGGTGCTGCACGCCTTCCAGAGCAAACTCGACCTTACTGCCTTCGAGTTCTTCTCCGACAAGGGGCTGGCGCGGATCATGGCCCGTGGTGACGTACCGTCACCCTTCGAGACCCACTGCCCGTTCTACGCCCTCTTGGAGTTCGAGGCCAGCAGCGAGGAAGTGGCCAGCGAGGCGCTGAGCACCTTCGAGCACTGCATCGAACGGGGTTGGGTGCTGGACGGGGTGATGAGCCAGAGCCAGACGCAGCTGAAGAACCTCTGGAAGCTGCGCGAGTACCTGTCGGAAACCATCTCGCACCACACGCCCTACAAGAACGACATCTCCGTCACCGTCTCGAAGGTGCCGGCCTTTCTGCGCGATATCGACGCCATCGTCACCCAGCACTATCCCGACCATGAAGTGGTCTGGTACGGCCATATCGGCGACGGCAACCTGCACCTGAACATCCTCAAACCCGAGCATATGGACAAGGAGGCCTTCTTCGCCTCGTGCACGCGGGTCAACAAATGGGTGTTCGAGACCGTCCAGCGCTACAACGGCTCGATCTCCGCCGAGCACGGTGTGGGCCTGGTCAAGCGCGATTATCTGGAATACAGCCGCTCGCCGGCGGAAATCGCCTACATGAAGGCGATCAAGGCGGTGTTCGACCCCAACGGCATCATGAACCCGGGCAAGATCTTCGCCTGAACTAGGGTCTGCTGCCGTTCCACGCACGGCCGTGCCGGAGCCCGATTTGCCGCGAGGCAAGGCACGAGCATCGAAGTTTAGTAGGCTAAATGAGCCGGCGAGAAACGCTGTCTCGCGGCAAAACAGGCCCGGCCCTATGGGTTGCGCGAGAAATCTCGCCATGCGTCGTTGGAGGACTTGAAAAGGGAATGCCATTCCCTGCGTCCTCCGCCTAGCTTGGCAAAATTTCTCGCTGCAACGCGGGTCGCGGTGAAACGGCAGCAGACCCTACACAATAAAGGAGCGACCATGAGCTACCAGCACCAGTACATCGATGGCACCCGTATCCATTTCCCGCTGGGCAAGGTGGTGTGCGTCGGCCGTAACTACGCCGAGCACGCCAAGGAACTCAACAATCCGCTGCCGACCGAGCCGATGCTGTTCATCAAGCCTGGCAGCTGCGTGGTGCCGCTGGAAGGCGGCTTCAGCATCCCGCAAGACCGTGGCTCCGTGCATTACGAAGTGGAAATCGCCGTGCTGATCGGCAAGCCATTGTCGCGCAAGCCGAATGAAGAAGAAGTGCTCGACGCCATCTCCGGTTTCGCCCCGGCCCTGGACCTGACCCTGCGCGACGTGCAGAACAAGCTCAAGGACAAAGGCCACCCGTGGGAGCCGGCCAAGTCCTTCGACGGCGCCTGCGTGCTGGCGCCCTTCGTGCCGGGTGACGCGATCAGCGACCTGTCCGACATCGGTATCCGCCTGACCATCAACGGCGATGTGCGCCAGGATGGCACCAGCGGCGACATGATCTTCCCGATCGTGCCGGTGATCCAGGAGATGGCCGGGCACTTCAACCTGCAGCCCGGCGACGTGATCCTTACCGGCACGCCCGCTGGCGTCGGCCCGCTGAACACGGGCGACGAGCTGGTGCTGGATCTGGTCGGTCACTCCAGTTTTGCCAGCCGGGTAATCTGACAGGCGTAGCGCCCAATCCATGGGCTGCTGAAAGGCAGGAGCCGACACTCAAACCAACCTGTGGGAGCCCCGACCTCGGGGCGAAACGATTGCAGCCTGACTGCCTATTTCGGCGGTGCCTGAGCGATTCGCCGCGAGGTCGCGGCTCCCACAATGGATCGGATAACGTCCGCTCCCGCCACACGGCGGTCATCGCCCCTGAAACCGGCCTCCTGCCAATTAAGCTTCGCTTAAGCCCGCTTTAAGGCTCGCTTCAGCTAGGCGACTTAACCTGACCCCGTCATCTACAGATAGAGGGTCATCCCCATGAAAGCTCCCGTCATCGCACTGCTGCTCGCTCCGCTGTTCTCGACCGCCGCTCTGGCTGCCGGCTACACCGGCCCGGGCCAGGTCGCCCAGGTCACCACGGTCGAACAGGCTCTGAAAGCCGGCGACGATACGCCAGTGGTGCTGCAAGGCCAGATCACCAAGCGCCTGCAGGATGAACTCTATGAGTTCAAGGACGCCACCGGCACCATCCATGTCGAGATCGACGACGAAGACTGGCCGCCGCAGGCCATCTCCGAGAAAGCCACCGTCAAGCTGACCGGTGAAGTCGATAAGGACCTGACCAGCCGTGAAATCGACGTCGATATCGTCGAACTGGTGAAATAAGCCACACGCTGTTAGCTTCCCATCACCGCATTGAATGGCCGCCTCTCGATGATTCGAGGGGCGGCGTCGTCATTTCTGTCGTTGCATATGTGAGTCGCCATGGGCCGTCTGTTTTCGATCAAGGGATTACTCCTGCTGTTGGTGCTTGTGCTGTTGGCCGCACTGGTCACCGTTGCCGTGCAGTTCCGCCTGTTCGAACGGGCCTGGTTCAACGTCAGTCAGCCGGTCGAGGCGCCCGCCCACTCACTGTGGCTGAGCGACTACAAGGTAGTGATCGAGGCACAGCGCATCGAGGGGCTGGAGGACGACGTGTCAGCGCTGACCTACGATCCTGATCGCAAGAGCCTGTATACCGTTACCAACCAGCACCCCAAGCTGATCGAGCTGTCGCTGGATGGCAAGGTACTGAGGCAGATCGAACTGATCGGCTTTGGCGATCCGGAAGCCGTCGAATACGTGGCACCCGGGCGCTTCGTGATCGCCGACGAGCGAGCACAGCGGCTGGTCAAGGTGCGGATCGATGAGGACACCACGTCCATCGATGCCGCCGAAGGGCAGCAGATGTCGCTGGGCCTGGAAATGGGCACCAAGAACAAGGGCTTCGAGGGCTTGGCCTATGACCTGAAAGGCCAGCGGCTGTTCGTGGCCAAGGAGCGCGACCCGATGCGCATTTACGAGGTGCAGGGCTTCCCCAACCTCGACCCGGCAACGCCCAATCCCGTGCAGATTCGCGACGACCGAAAACGCGACGCCGGCATCTTTGTACGCGATCTTTCCAGCCTGCACTACGACAGCCTGACCGGCCACCTGCTGGCGCTCTCGGACGAGTCGCGGCTGGTCGTTGAGCTGGATGAGGCGGGCAAGCCGATCAGTAGCCTGTCGCTGTTGCAGGGGCAGCAGGGCCTGAAGAAATCGGTGCCACAGGCCGAAGGCATCACCATGGATGATCAGGGTGTGCTGTACATGACCAGCGAGCCCAACCTCTTCTATGTGTTCAGCAAGGGTGGTAAGGCCGGGTGAGGCTGGTCAGCGTCGCAGGTCGTGAGAGGCCGCACCACGCGCAGCGGCTGTTTTCTTCTTTCATGGGTGAGCGGGTATGGGGCGTCTGATTTCTTTCAAGTCACTGTTAGTGTTGCTGGCATTGGTCACTGCGCTGCTGCTGATTCTGTGGGGGCAGGAATTTCGAGTGTTCGAACGCGCCTGGTTCAACGTGCGGCAGCCGGCCGAGGCGCCGGCCAGCACGCTGTGGCTGGACGACTATCGGGTAACCCGTGAAGCCAGGGTGATCGAAGGCCTGGACGATGATGTGTCGGCGCTGGCCTATGATCCGGTGCGCAAGAGCCTGTTCACCGTCACCAATCAGAATTCCCGGCTGGTCGAACTGTCGCTCGACGGCAAGGTGCTGCGCGAGATCGGCCTGGTCGGCTTCGGCGATCCCGAGGCCGTTGAGTATGTCGCCCCCGGCGTTTTCGTGATCGCTGACGAGCGCCCGCAGCGTCTGGTCGAGGTGCGTATCGACGACGCCACCACTCAGGTCGATGCTGCCGACGGCCAGCAGCTGTCGCTGGGCCTGGAAATGGAAGCCAAGAACAAGGGCTTCGAGGGCCTGGCCTACGACCTGGCGGGCCAACGCCTGTTCATTGCCAAGGAGCGCGATCCACTGCGCATCTACGAAGTGCACGGCTTTCCGCATCTGGACTCGCAGAGCCCGTCGGCGATTCGCATCGTCGATGATCGCGAGCGCGATGCCGGCCTGTTCGTCCGTGACCTGTCCAGCCTGCAATACGATGCCCGTACCGGCCACCTGCTGGCACTGTCCGATGATTCGCGGCTGCTGGTGGAGATGGATGCCAAGGGCGAACCGGTCAGCAGCCTGTCGCTGCTCGGTGGCCAGCAGGGGCTCGAGAAGTCCGTGCCGCAGGCCGAAGGTATCGCCATGGACGAGCAGGGCGTGATCTACATGATCAGCGAGCCGAACCTGTTCTACACCTTCGAAAAAAAGGCCGGGTGATCGCTCAGCCGGCCTTCGCTGATCCAATCCGAGTGCTTAGCGCTGCAGCGACTTCACGCCTTCGGCGGTGCCGAGCAGCAGCAGGTCTGCCGGGCGCGCGGCGAACAGGCCGTTGGTGACCACGCCGACGATGGCGTTGATGTCCGCTTCTAACTTCACCGGGTCGGTGATGCTCATGTTGTGCACGTCGATGATCACGTTGCCGTTGTCGGTCACCACGCCTTCGCGGTACACCGGGTCGCCGCCCAGCTTGACCAGCTCCCGGGCCACATGGCTACGCGCCATGGGGATCACTTCTACCGGCAGCGGGAAGGCGCCGAGCACCGGCACCAGCTTGCTGCCGTCGGCGATGCAGATGAAGGTACGCGCCACTGCGGCGACGATCTTCTCGCGGGTCAGGGCCGCGCCGCCGCCCTTGATCAGGTTCAGGCGCTCGTCGCTTTCGTCGGCGCCGTCGACGTAGAACTCCAGGTCGCTGACGGTATTGAGCTCATACACCGGGATGCCGTGGCCTTTGAGCCGCGCGGCGGTGGCTTCGGAGCTGGCCACCGCGCCGTCGAACTCCAGTTTGTGCTTGGCCAGGGCGTCGATGAAGCAGTTGGCCGTGGAGCCGGTGCCGACCCCGATGACGCTCTTGGCATCGAGCTTGGGAAGGATGAAGTCGACGGCGGCCTGGGCCACGGCTTGTTTGAGCTGATCCTGGGTCATGCGGGTTCCACGAGAAGGAAGGAAACGAGGCCGCGATTATAGCCGGCAAAACCCCGGAATTCGTATGGTCGCTCGGCGGATGGTAGGGGCTGCTGTTGTGGTCCCCTTGCAATCTGGTGAAATTTTCCGCCGCAATGCGGCTTGTGCTGAAACGACGGCAGCCCCTGGTGTTAGACTCGTCCGTTCCCCTCGAAGCCGCCTGCGATGCCCGCCATGCTCGAACAGTACGTCAAGAAGACTCTGACCTCCCGTGTCTATGACGTTGCCGTGGAAACCCCGCTGCAACCCGCTCGCCAGCTTTCCGAACGCCTGGGCAATCAGATTCTGCTCAAGCGCGAGGATCTGCAGCCGGTGTACTCGTTCAAGATTCGTGGCGCCTACAACAAGCTGGCGCAGCTCTCGCCCGAGGAGCTGGCCCGTGGCGTGGTGACCGCCTCGGCCGGCAACCATGCCCAGGGGCTGGCCCTGGCCGCCAAGCACATGGGCGTGAAGGCGACCATCGTCATGCCGCGCACCACTCCTGAGCTCAAGGTGCAGGGTGTGCGTTCGCGTGGTGGCAAGGTCGTGCTGCACGGCGACGCCTTTCCCGAGGCCCTGGCCCACTCGCTGAAGCTGGTCGAGGAAAAGGGCTATACCTACATCCACCCCTACGACGACCCGCTGGTGATCGCCGGCCAGGGTACCGTGGCGATGGAGATCCTGCGCCAGCATCAGGGGCCGCTGCATGCGGTGTTCGTGCCGGTGGGTGGCGGCGGCCTGATCGCCGGTATCGCCGCCTACGTCAAATACCTGTACCCGAACACCAAGGTCATCGGCGTGGAGCCGGACGACTCCAACTGCCTGCAGCAGGCCCTGGCCGCTGGCGAGCGCGTGGTGCTGCCTCAGGTCGGGCTGTTCGCCGACGGCGTGGCGGTGGCGCAGATCGGCCAGCATACGTTCGATATCTGCAAGCAATGCGTGGACGAGGTGATCACCGTCAGCACCGACGAGATCTGCGCAGCGATCAAGGATATCTACGACGATACCCGTTCGATCACTGAACCTGCCGGCGCGTTGGCCGTAGCCGGGATCAAGCGCTACGTCGAGCGTGAAGGCATCGCCGACCTGACGCTGGTGGGCATCGACTCCGGCGCCAACGTCAACTTCGACCGCCTGCGTCATGTGGCCGAGCGCGCCGAACTGGGTGAGAAACGCGAAGCGATCATCGCCGTGACCATCCCGGAGAAGCCGGGCAGCTTCAAGGCGTTCTGCGAGGCCATCGGCAAGCGGCAGATCACCGAGTTCAACTACCGCTATCATCAGGACGGCGAGGCGCACATCTTCGTTGGCGTGCAGACCCACCCGGAGAACGACCCACGTGCGGCATTGGTGGAGAACCTTCGTGGCCAGGGCTTCCCGGTGCTGGACCTGACCGACAACGAACTGGCCAAGCTGCACATCCGCCACACCGTGGGCGGGCATGCGGCGGCAGTGCCGGACGAATGCGTGTTCCGCTTCGAATTCCCCGAGCGGCCGGGCGCGCTGTTCAACTTCCTCAACAAGCTGGGCGGGCGCTGGAACATCACCCTGTTCCATTACCGCAATCACGGCGCTGCCGATGGCCGGGTGCTGGCTGCCCTGCAGGTCCCCGAAGACGAGCGCCATCTGCTGGCGCCGGCGCTGGACGCCATCGGCTATCCGTACTGGGACGAAAGCGACAACCCGGCCTACAAGCTGTTTCTTGGCTAGCCATCTGATCAGCGTCTTTCATAGGCGCCGATCAACATAGGCTTTTTGATAGCTCTGATAGGTTCCCGGGTATCGCTCTGCTCCACCCAGGCTACCGTTCTTGCGCGTGTAGCCTGGCGTTGAGCGCAGCGGTACCCAGGGCCTGTACTTATAAAAAACAAAGGAAATACCGTGATGGAGCATTATCTGCTGATCAGAGTCCTCCATGCGCTGCCCGGCATTCTGCTGCTGGCCGGCGTTCTGGCCCATGCCTTCATGCTCTGGAAAGCCTGGCGCGGCGGTGACCGGGAGGTGTTGCAACGCAAGTTGCGGCGCACCCGCACCATCAGCCTGCCGGTGTTCGCCGTGCTGGCGCTGAGCCTGCCGGTGACCGGCTGGTGGATGGTCAACCTGGCCGGCTGGCCGCTGAGCCAGCTGTGGTTGCTGCTGGGCAGCATCCTGTTTGCCGTGCTGATGATCGTCGGCCTGTTGCTGCTCGGCCGCCTCGGCGCCTGGCAGGCCCAGGCCGACGGCGCGGTGCCCGCCAAGTCGTTGCGACTGGTGGTGGTCTACACCGCGCTGATCGTCGTGCTGCTGGTGGTGATCATGGCGGTGATGGGTGCCAAGCCGGCATGATCAGCTGTGCGCCTGGGCGGCGGGGCGCAGCCAGGTAACGGCCAGCAGCAAGTAGATCAATGAGCCACCCCAGTACAGCCAGGCGAAGCCGTTGTCCAGTTCGATCAGCAGGTAGGCCAGCAGAGGGCCCAGCGCGGCCCCGAGATCCTGGGCGATCGAATAGCGAGTCATGAAGGCGACGACATTGCCAGCACTGGCGGCATCGCTGGCCAGGGCGTCCGAGAGCGTGGTCAGCGCAGTCGCCAGTACCATCACCAGCATGGTCACGGCAATCCAGGCGATCAGCGGCAGGCCGCTGGCCATCAGGCCAAAGCTCGCCGCGGCGCCCATCAGCGTCCATCCATAAAGCCGTGAGCGCCCACCCGGGCCGTCTGACCAGGCGCCGACGCGCCGGCCTAGCCAGGGTTCCCAGGCCCAGCGCAGCGCCTGCAGAACGCCGGACAAGGCAGTGGCGCCGAGCAGCAGACCGAACACGTCGAGCTCGTTGCCGTAAAAGTGGGCGATCAGAGCGCTAAGCGTCGCTGCCAGCACGCCCTGAATCAGCAGAGCAACGCAAAAGCCATTGACCAGAACCCCGCGGGCGCCGGCCGCCGGCTTGCCGTCGAGCAAGGCGCGGCTACCTCGCGCGGGTGCGATATGTTGTTGGTCATGGCCGGCGGGCAGGTGGAAATGACGCAGCAACAGTGGCAAGCCCAGCAGGGCCAGGCCGGTAAAGCTCAGCGCCAGCGCTGGCAACCCATAGAGCGGAACCAGCAACCCCCCGAGCAGCATTCCCGCCAGGCTGCCGAGCCGGTAAAGGCCGTTGTAGAGGCCCATTGCCTGGCCACGCGACTGCCCGTCCGAGCAGTAGACTACGGCCGACAGGCCGCCAATGCGAAAGAATGACCAGCCGATCCCCCAGGCTGCGCGCAACACGAGCCAGACGAGAAAGCCTTTGGCGATGCCGTAGCCCAATGTCGTGGCGGCGCCGAGTACGGTGGCCAGCAACAGCCCGGTGCGCAGACTGATACGCTGATACAGCCAGCCGATCAGTGGGTTGAATGGCAGGCGGATAAGCCGGTTTACCGACAGCAGTACGCCGACCTGCCAGAGTGCATCGAGGCCCACGTCCTGCCAGTAGACGGGCAGGGCGATGTACAGCATGGAGTCGCCAGCCAGACACAGCGCGGTGGCCAGTGCGACCACCACCAGTGGTCGCGACGCAGGCTGCTCGACGGGGCGCGGCATAAAGCTCCTTGGCCGCTTACGGGGCCTGTTGCGCCTCAGTCGCGCAGTGACATGACCGGCCAGCCGCGTTTTTGCGCTTCGGCCAGCAGGTTCGGATCCGGGTCAACGGCGACCGGATAGCTGACCTGCTCGAGAAGGGGCAGATCGTTCATCGAGTCGCTGTAGAACGTCGCGCCGTCCAGGTTGAAGCCGTTTTCCTGCATCCAGCGGTTGAGGCGGGTGACCTTGCCTTCCTTGAAGCAGGGCACGTCGGTGGTGCGCCCGGTGTAGCGACCGTCGACCATCTCGCACTCGGTGGCCAGCAGGGTGTCGACGCCCAGGCGCGCGGCGATGGGCGCGGTGACGAAACGGTTGGTGGCGGTGATGATCACCAGCTTGTCGCCGGCTACGCGGTGCTTGTCGAGCAGCGCCAGGGCCTTGGGCAGGATGATCGGTTCGATGCATTCGGCCATGAACTCGCGGTGCCAGGCGTCGAGCTGGGCCATCTCGGTGCGGCCGAAGATAGCCAGGGTGAAGTTCAGGTAGTCGGTGATGTTCAGGCGCCCGGCCAGGTAGTCCTGGTAGAAGGCATCGTTGCGCGCCTTGTAGGTGGCGCCGTCGAGGATGCCGCGTTCGCACAGCCAGTCGCCCCAGGCATGGTCGCTGTCGCCGCCAAGCAGGGTGTTGTCGAGATCGAATAAAGCCAAACGCACAGAATCACCTCTTCATACAGGGCCATGGAGGCGGCCAGAATAGCGGCTTTGCCGGCCCGGGGAAAACCGCGCGACGGGCCGCCATGCAGTCCCATCCGAGCGCGTTGCCGCTGTCGCGAGCTTTGTGGAACAATGCGGAGACATGCGTTTACGAGGTTGTGTGCCGTGATCGATCCTGATGGTTTTCGCCCCAACGTCGGCATCATTCTCACCAATGATGTCGGCCAGGTGCTTTGGGCGCGTCGAATTAACCAGGATGCCTGGCAGTTCCCGCAAGGCGGTATCAATGACCGCGAGTCGCCGGAAGAAGCGTTGTACCGCGAATTGAACGAAGAAGTGGGCCTTGAAGAGCAGGACGTGAAAATTCTCGCCTGCACCCGGGGCTGGTTGAGGTATCGTCTGCCGCAGCGCCTGGTGCGCACGCACAGCCAACCGCTGTGCATCGGCCAGAAACAGAAGTGGTTCCTGCTGCGCCTGACCTCCGACGAGCAGCGCGTGCGTATGGACCTGACCGGCAAGCCGGAGTTCGACGGCTGGCGCTGGGTCAGTTATTGGTACCCGTTGGGGCAGGTGGTTACATTCAAGCGCGAAGTCTACCGTCGCGCACTCAAGGAACTCGCACCGCGCCTGCTGGCACGGGATTAGGCAGGGTCAGGCATGCTCAACACGCTGCGCAAGATCGTCCAGGAAGTGAACGCCGCCAAGGATCTCAAAGCGGCGCTGGGCATCATCGTGCAGCGCGTCAAGGAGACCATGGGCACCCAGGTGTGCTCGGTCTACCTGCTCGACCCGGAGACCAACCGTTTCGTGCTGATGGCCACTGACGGCCTCAACAAGCGCTCGATCGGCAAGGTCAGCATGGCGCCGAACGAGGGCCTGGTCGGCCTGGTCGGCACCCGTGAAGAGCCGCTGAACCTCGAAAACGCCTCCGAGCACCCCCGTTACCGTTACTTCGCCGAAACCGGTGAAGAGCGCTACGCCTCCTTCCTCGGCTCACCGATCATCCACCACCGTCGGGTGATGGGTGTGCTCGTCGTGCAGCAGAAAGAGCGCCGCCAGTTCGACGAAGGCGAGGAAGCTTTTCTGGTCACCATGAGCGCGCAGCTCGCCGGGGTGATCGCCCACGCCGAGGCCACCGGTTCGATCCGTGGCCTGGGCAAGCAGGGCAAGGGCATTCAGGAGGCCAAGTTCATCGGTGTGCCGGGCTCGCCCGGCGCAGCGGTCGGGACTGCCGTGGTGGTGCTGCCGCCGGCCGATCTGGAAGTGGTGCCGGACAAGAGCATCGACGACATCGATGCCGAACTGAAACTGTTCCAGAACGCCCTGGAAGGCGTGCGCGCCGACATGCGCAACCTTTCCGAGCGCATGGCGACCCAGCTGCGCCCCGAAGAGCGCGCGCTGTTCGACGTTTACCAGATGATGCTCGAAGACGCCGCCCTCGGTAACGAGGTGGTCAACGTCATCAAGACCGGCCAGTGGGCCCAGGGCGCCCTGCGCCATGTGGTCAGCGAGCACATCAACCGCTTCGAGCTGATGGACGACGCCTACCTGCGCGAGCGCGCCTCGGACGTCCGCGACCTGGGCCGCCGTCTGCTCGCCTACCTGCAACAGGCCCGTCAGCAGACCCTGGTGTATCCGGACAACTGCATCCTGGTCGCCGAAGAACTGTCGCCGGCGATGCTCGGCGAAGTGCCGGAAGGCAAGCTGGTCGGCCTGGTATCGGTGCAGGGCTCGGGCAACTCCCACGTGGCGATCTTCGCCCGTGCCATGGGCATTCCCACGGTGATGGGTGCGGTCGAGCTGCCGTATTCGAAGATCGATGGCATTCAGCTGATCGTCGACGGTTACCACGGTGAAGTGTTCACCAACCCCAGCGAGATCCTGCGCAAGCAGTATGCCGATGTGGTCGAGGAGGATCGCCAGCTCACCAAGGGCCTCGACGCCCTGCGCGCGCTGCCCTGCGAGACGCTCGACGGTCACCAGATGCCGCTGTGGGTCAACACCGGTCTGCTCGCTGACGTGGTGCGCGCCCAGGAGCGCGGCGCCGAGGGCGTCGGCCTGTACCGTACCGAAGTGCCGTTCATGATCAAGGACCGCTTCCCCAGCGAAAAGGAACAGCTGGCCATCTACCGCGAGCAGCTGACCGCCTTCCATCCGCTACCGGTGACCATGCGTACGCTGGATGTCGGTGGCGACAAGGGCCTGAGCTACTTCCCGATCAAGGAAGACAACCCCTTCCTGGGCTGGCGCGGCATTCGCGTGACCCTCGACCACCCGGAAATCTTCCTGGTGCAGGTGCGCGCCATGCTCAAGGCCAGCGAGGGCCTGAACAACCTGCGCATCCTGCTGCCGATGATTTCCGGTATCCAGGAACTGGAAGAGTCCCTGCACCTGATCCACCGCGCCTGGGGCGAGGTGCGCGACGAAGGCACCGACGTACCGCTGCCGCCCATCGGCGTGATGATCGAGATTCCCGCCGCGGTCTACCAAACCCGCGACTTGGCTCGTCAGGTGGACTTCTTGTCTGTCGGCTCCAACGACCTGACCCAGTACCTGCTGGCCGTGGACCGCAACAACCCGCGGGTGGCCGACCTCTACGACTTCCTCCATCCGGCGGTGCTGCAGGCGCTGACCAAGGTGGTCGAAGATGCCCACGCCGAAGGCAAGCCGGTGAGCATCTGCGGTGAAATGGCCGGCGACCCGAGCGCCGCCGTGCTGCTGATGGCCATGGGCTTCGACAGCCTGTCGATGAACGCCACCAACCTGCCGAAGGTGAAATGGCTGCTGCGCCAGATCAGCCTGAGCAAGGCCAAGGACCTGCTTGGCCAGGCCATGCGCATCGACAACCCGCAGGTCATCCACAGCACCCTGCAACTGGCCCTGCGCAACCTGGGCCTGGGCCGCATGATCAACCCGGCGTCGGATATTCAGGCTTAGCGGCTGGAGCAGAGCTGCTTCCACGGCACCCAGTTGCCAGCCTAGATCTCGAACCTCGCTTCTCCAATTGGTACGCCTTCGGCACCGAAGCTGCGCTCGACGACTCGCCGTCGACCGTCAGCATGGGCGAACACCAAGGTGCTCGCGCGGGTGCCGTAGGTCGGGCTGGTGATGAACACGCTGCCGAGCAGCCGTTCGAGATCCAGGCTCACCCCCGTCTTGGGTAGCGCCGCATCGTCCGGTTTGGTGGTGTCGGCCAGCAGCGCGAACAGCGCCTGCTCATCCGGCGCCTCGAGCGTGGCGACAAGTGCTGCCTTGGCGCGTTCGAGCTTGGGCCAGGGCGTATCCAATCCTGCATTGGAAACGCCATGGATACCGGCGGGCAGCGCCTGGGCCTGTCCGCCGTGCGAATTGAAGTGCCACAGTGCGTGGCGGTCGCCGACCAGCAGGTTGAAGCCGCTGTATTCATCCGCCTCACGGCGCAACTCGTTCAGAAAAGCCTCTGGACCCTGGTTTCCCAGCAGAAAGCGCAGCGGCAATTCACCCCGCGAACGAGAGCCCTGCTCGGCCTGCGGGTCTCGGATATTGGTGAGGGCGGCAAAGCGGCCTTCGGGGCCGATGCCCAGCCACATGCCGCCAGCCTGCAGATCGCGCCCGGCGATCAGCCCAGGCGCATCCGGCCACTCGGCCATGACGGCGGTCGGGCGGGCATGGAATTCATCGCGGTTGGCGGCGACCAGTAGCGGCAAGGTGTGGCCGGGACGCCAGGCGAGGACGATCAGGCACATGTTTATTTCAGCCTGCTGCGTACGCCAGCGGCGTCGAGAATTTCGCCGACATGTACCACGACCTTGCGCGCTCCCGCGCCCATGCCGAGCTCCATCAGAATGCGCTCTTCCACCTGGGAAAGGCCGCCTTCCAGCCGCTCCAGTGGCTGGATCAACAGTTTGGGTGCGGCATTGAGAAAGGCCAGGCGCTTGGGCATCAGGCCTTGCACTGTCTTTGCGATCAAGCGGTCGGCGATGCTGAAATCCGCCACCAGCAGACGTTGATTGCTAAACGGCGGGTCAGCCTCCAGTACCGTTACGCGGGCGCTTTCCAGATGGGTCAGGTGCAGATGATTGCAGGCGATGCGCAGGTAAAAGGTATTGGCCACGGTGCAGTTCGCTGTCTGGGAGAGCCCTCACTCTACGCAAAGCATCGTGTGGCATCCATCGCCAAAACTAGAGGCTGCGGGCTGCATCCGCTACCATGCCGCATCGCTTCGCAGAGCACACCATGATCTTCCTTCTCTACATCCTGCTCGGTGCCGCCGCAGGCCTGCTGGCCGGGCTGTTCGGCGTCGGTGGCGGCATGGTCATCGTGCCGGTGCTGATCTTCGCTTTTACCGCTCAGGGCTTCGATGCCTCCGTGCTGACCCATATGGCGGTGGGCACCTCGCTGGCGACCATCCTGTTCACCTCGGTCAATGCCGTGCGCGAGCACCATAGCCGCGGTGCGGTGCGCTGGGGGCTGTTCGTCTGGCTGACGGTGGGCATCGTGCTGGGCTCGGCACTCGGCGCGCTGACGGCTGACTCCATCGACGGCCTGGTGCTGCAGAAGATCATTGGCGTGTTCGCCCTGTGCGTGGCGCTGCAGTTGGCACTGGATCTGAAACCCAAGGCCAGCCGCGAGGTGCCGGGCAAGGCAGGGCTGGGCGCTGCTGGTGGCGTGATCGGCTGGGCCTCGGCGATCATCGGTATCGGCGGCGGTTCGCTGACCGTGCCATTCCTGACCTGGCGCGGTGTGCCCGTGCAGCAGGCGGTAGCGACCTCGTCGGCCTGTGGCTGGCCGATTGCCGCCGCCGGCGCCCTGAGTTACCTGTGGCTGGGTTGGGGCGACGCGCGTCTGCCTCACTGGAGTCTGGGTTACGTGTACCTGCCGGCGTTGCTCGGCATTGCGCTGACCAGCGTGTTCTTCGCCCGTACCGGCGCGCGGCTGGCCCATCGCCTGTCGCCGCGGGTGCTCAAGCGGTTGTTCGCCCTGTTGCTGTTTATCGTCGGCCTGAATTTTCTGTTGTGAGGAATCCTGATGCTGCCTTACCCGAATATTGACCCGGTCGCCCTCGACCTGGGCTTCCTGCAGATCCACTGGTACGGCCTGATGTACCTGGTGGGCATCGGCGGTGCCTGGTTCCTCGCCTCGCGGCGGCTGCACGCCTTCGACCCGACCTGGAGCAAGGAGAAACTTTCCGACCTGGTGTTCTGGGTGGCTATGGGGGTGATCGTCGGTGGGCGTCTGGGCTACGTATTGTTCTACGACCTGCCGGCGTACATCGCCAACCCGCTGCTGATCCTCGAAGTGTGGAAAGGCGGCATGTCGTTCCACGGCGGGCTGATCGGCGTGATGCTGGCAACCCTGTGGTTCGCCAGGCGCAACGGCAAGAGCTTCTTCGAGCTGATGGATTTCATCGCGCCGCTGGTGCCGATTGGCCTGGGCGCCGGGCGCATCGGCAACTTCATCAATGCCGAGTTGTGGGGCAAGGTCAGCGACGTGCCGTGGGCCATGGTGTTCCCGACTGGCGGGCCACTGCCGCGCCACCCGTCGCAGCTGTACCAGTTCGCCCTGGAAGGCGTGGCGCTGTTCGTCATCCTGTGGGTCTACTCGCGCAAGCCGCGCCCGACCATGGCCGTTTCCGGGCTGTTCGCGGTGTGCTACGGCATCTTCCGCTTCATCGTCGAGTTCGTCCGCGTGCCGGACGCCCAGCTCGGTTACCTGGCCTGGGGCTGGCTGACCATGGGGCAGGTGCTGTGCGTGCCGATGGTCCTCGCCGGCCTGGGCCTGATGGTCTACGCCTACAAGCGCCAAGCTGCAGTGGAGGTGGCCCGATGAAACAGTATCTCGACCTGATGCGCCACGTGCGCGAAAACGGCACCTTCAAGGAAGACCGCACCGGCACCGGCACCTACAGCGTGTTCGCTCACCAGATGCGCTTCGACCTGGCCGACGGCTTTCCCCTGGTGACCACCAAGAAGTGCCACCTCAAGTCGATCATCCACGAGTTGCTGTGGTTCCTGCAGGGCGACACCAACATCAAGTACCTGAAGGACAACGGCGTACGCATCTGGGACGAGTGGGCCGACGAGAACGGCGACCTCGGCCCGGTGTACGGCTACCAGTGGCGCAACTGGCCGGCGCCCAATGGCGAGTCGGTCGACCAGATCAGCAAGCTGATCGAGATGATCAGGAAGAACCCGGATTCGCGCCGCCTGATCGTCTCGGCCTGGAACCCGGCCCTGGTCGAGCAGATGGCCCTGCCGCCGTGCCACGCGCTGTTCCAGTTCTATGTGGCGGACGGCAAGCTGAGTTGCCAGCTGTACCAGCGCTCGGCCGACATCTTCCTCGGCGTGCCCTTCAACATCGCCAGTTACGCCCTGCTGACCCTGATGGTCGCGCAGGTCTGCGGTCTGCAGCCGGGCGAGTTCATCTGGACCGGCGGTGACTGCCATCTGTACGCCAATCATCTGGAGCAGGCCGACCTGCAACTGACCCGCGAGCCGCTGCCCCTGCCGACCATGAAGCTCAACCCCGAAGTGACGGACCTGTTCGCCTTCAAGTTCGAGGATTTCGAACTGGTCGGCTACCAGGCGCACCCGCATATCAAAGCGCCGGTGGCGGTCTGATGCATTTCCCGGGTATCGCTTCGCTCAACCCGGGCTACGTTCAAATAATCTCGTAGCCTGGGTTAGCCGAAGGCGTAACCCGGTAATGCTATCGCTCACTTGGGTAACGAAAAACGCTCGGCGATCTCTTCGACGAGCTCACTCGGACCGCTGAGTTTCCACTCGAACCAGTTGTCCCACTCCAGCCTCAGCTCATCCAGGCCGCGGCGCAGGCGGTAGCTGTCGTAATCGATGCCCTTGTCGAACGCCAGCGGGCTGTACTGCGCGACCTGCCGCCAACCCTCGGCCTTGAGGGTTTCCAGCAGGCGATTGCCCACTTGCGTATCGATACTCTCCAGCGTGATGTGCCCGGTGGTATCCACCGGCTGCCATTCCAGGCGCCGTCGTTTCAGCCACCGCCAGAGCCGGGTCATCGTGATGAGTCCTTGCCCAGCCCTTGTGCCAGGTGATCGATCAGAACCCGCAGTTTCGGCGGCAGGTGGCGGGTGGGGTGATAGAGAATCCACGCGGTACCCTGGTACGAGCCGGTGTAGCGCCACTGTGGCAGCACCCGTACCAACTCGCCACTGGCCAATGCCGCCGCGGCGGTGAAGTGTGGCAGGCAGGTAATGCCCAGGTGGCCGAGCACGGCGTTCAGACGTACTTCGCTGTGGTTGCTGGCGAAGCGGCCGCCCACCGTTACCACGCATTGTTCCGGCCCGTTGCTGAAGTGCCAGCGGTGGTCGTCCGGCGTTTCGTCGAGATACAGGCAGGCATGGCGCACCAGTTCGCTCGGATGCTGGGGCGTGCCATGGCGCTGCAGATAGGTGGGGCTTGCACACAGCAGCTGTTGGACATTGCACAGCGGCCGACCCGCGAGAGCCGCTGGCGGCTGGTCGGTGATGCTCACCAGCAGGTCGAACTGCTCGCTGATCAGGTCCGGGCTGCGGTCACTGAGGTTGAGGCTGACGTCCACTTCCGGATAGCGCTGCAGAAAGTCCTGAACCAGCGGCATGACCAGGAAGCGCCCGAAGGCCTTTGGCACGCTCAGGCGCACCCGGCCGCGCGGTTGGCTCATCAGCCTCTCACCGACATCCACGGCAGCCTGGGCGGCGTCGAGCATGTCCTTGCAACGCTCGAAAACTTCGCTGCCGGCTTCGCTCAGGCGCAGGCGCCGTGTGGTGCGCTCGAGCAGACGAACGCCGAGCGTTTGCTCGAGATGGGCGATCTGCCGGCTCACCGCCGACGCCGTGCTGCCCTGCTGACGGGCCGCAGCAGAGAAGCTACCAGCCTCGACCACGCGCACGAAGATGGCCAGATAGGGAAGCAACTGTGGTGTGATATTCGTGCGCATGGGGAACAGGTCTTGTTCGGGGTTGGTGGATTATCACGCTCAGGGACGCAATGGACAATGCGCTCCTCACCAAATGCAGGAAGTATCCACATGTCCACCCTGGTTAGCCGTTCCCCTTCGCGCCTGCTGCAGGCCAGTGATGTGCTCCTGTTGCTGGTCGCCATGGTCTGGGGCACCAGCTACGGCGTGGCCAAGGAGGCGTTGGTGTTCTACCCGGTGCTGGGCTTTCTCGCCGTGCGCTTCTGCCTGACCTTTCTGATCCTGCTGCCGCAGCTGCGCGGTGAAGGCCGCCAAGCCTGGGCACCCGGCCTCCCGCTGGGCGGCGTGATGCTGGCGATCTTCCTGTGCGAAACCTACGGCGTGCTGCACACCTCGGCGAGCAATGCCGCCTTCCTGATCAGCCTGTGCGTGGTCATCACGCCGTTCGTGGAATGGCTGATGTTCGACCGCCGTCCCGACTCGCGGCTGCTGCCGGCCGTGGTCCTATCGCTGTTCGGTACCTGGCTGCTCAGCGGTGGCGTCGATCTGCAGTTCAACCTGGGCGACGGCCTGATGCTGCTGGCGGCGCTGCTGCGCGCGGTGCTGGTGTGTCTGACCGGGCGGCTGACCGCACACACCCAGGTGCCGGCCCTGGCGCTGACCGCCGTGCAAACCGGGGTGATCGGTATTGGCTGTCTGCTGCTCGGGGTGATCGTTCTGCCAGGCGGTTTGCCTGCACTGCCGACCGTGCCAGCGTTCTGGATCGGCACCCTGTACCTGGTGCTGTTCGCCACGCTGTTCGCGTTCTTCGTGCAGAACTACGCGCTGCGGCGCAGCAGCCCGACCCGGGTGTCGCTGTTGATGGGCAGCGAGCCACTGTTCGGCGCGCTGTTCGCCGTGCTGTGGCTCAGTGAACAATTGAGCGTACAGGCCTGGATCGGCGGCTTTCTGATCGTCGCGGCGACGCTGTGGACGAGCTTGCTTAGGCGCTGAGTTGAGGTGATTATTCGTGGTGGAAGGGTGAGGCGTCTTCCACCCTACGGGGCTGAGTCTACCTGTGGCCTCGGCTCTGTAGCCCGGGTTAGCCAAAGGGGCAACCCGGGGCTGAGCAAGAGTATGAAAAAATCCGGGGGTCGCTGCGCTCGACCCAGGCTACGGGTTGCTGGGGTGCAAATGGATGGCCAGCCACAGCGCGCCATCGCTGGTGCGCTCCACCCGGTGGGGCGTGCCAGCGGGCATGAACAGTTTCGTAGCCTGGGTTAGCCGAAGGCGTAACCCGGGACGATGGTAAGGGCTTGCACAAATCCCGGGTATCGCTGCGCTCAACCCAGGCTACGGGTTGCTGGGGTGCAAATGGATAGCCAGCCATAGCGCGCCGTCGCTGGTGCGCTCCACCCGGTGGGGCGTGCCAGCGGGCAGGAACAGGTGGTCGCCCGCGCTCAGCTCGATCGCTTCACCTGCCACTGTCATGCTCGCCTCGCCGCGGGCCAGCAGTACCCATTCATCCTGTTCCTGCACGTAGTCCACCGACTCGATCCGTGACGAGCTGAGGATCCGTTCGATCTGCAGGTTGCGGTGGCTGAGAAGGGTGTCGAAGCGCTCACCCTCGGCAGGCGGCTGGCTGTCATGGAACAGGTTGGCAATGAGCATCGGGCGGGCTCGTGTTCAGCGGCGGCCGGGTTTGGGCACGCCGGCGACCAGCAGGTGGTGGTGATCACGGCAGTAGAGTTCTTCGTACCAGCCGTAGTGGGGATCGTTGCAGTAGCCATGTTGCAGGCAGGCCGGCAGATGCGCGAGGTCACTCTTGAAATCATCGCGCAGGGCGGCGAACAGCGAGTCGGGCTGTGGCCAGCCGGCGCGATGCGGCGCCTGGCCGAGGCGGTTGCCGCTGCTCAATTCGCGGGCCAGCACCGCGGCCAGCTCTGCGCAGAAGGTCATGACGCGCTCGGCACCGAGCCGATTTCACGAGCCAGACGTTCGACCTGTTCCTGGCGTTCGACCTGATCGACCCGGGCGCCCGGGTTCAGCGACGACCATTCCGGCCGTGCGCGGGCGACGCGCAGGGCGCCCGGCAGCTTGCCTTCGCGCCATTGGCTGTCTTGCAGGGCGCCGAGGCGCACCGCTTCGACGGCCGCGTGGCCGCGTTGATCCAGTGCGGCCAGCAAGTCCTCCTGGCGCAGCGCGAGCAGGCGCAGCACGGCGTCGTCGACGGTCAGCTCGCGTTGGCCCTGGAGCTTGCCCTTGAGGCGCGAGCCATAGTTACGCAGGGTCTGCGCGCCACCGCCGAGCAGCGCGCCAGCCAGAGCGGCGGTGCCCAGGGTCAGGCCGCCGACCAGCAGATCCACACCCGCGCCGGCCGCGGCACCGGCGGCCGCGCCGCCGCCCAGGCGGATGCCCAGTTGCTTGATGGTCTCCGGGTTGAACAGATCCTCGCCCCAGCGGCCGTCCAGCAAGGGCAGGTCGTCGGCGCGAGCATCTTCGCGGCGAAAGGCGTACAGGCGCAGCAGGGCTTCCACGCAGCGTTGTTCACGCTGGCGCACCTGGGTGCGCAAATCCTCGATGGCGCTTTTTTCCAGCTCCGGCTGGTTGGCGACGCTGCGCCGGCAGGCGGCGCAGTCGACCAGCAGCTCGGCGATCAGCCGCTTGGCGCTGCGGTGGCGAGCCACGCGCTGGGCTTCGTGATCGTCGATCAAGCGCTGCAATTGCGGGCGCGACTTCTCGTGCATCAGCGCCAGGCTTTCGTACAGGCGGCGCTCACCATCGAGCGGCGGCGCCACGCTGTCGAAACGCACCAGGGCATGCAACCCCAGGCGCGCCAGGGCTTCGCGCCAGTCGTCCTCACGGTGGTTGGCGCTGGCCACGAAATTCAGCACAGGCAGCAGCGGCCGGCCACACATGGCCAGCACGTTCAGCTCGTCGCGGTATTTGGCCAGCACCGGCTCGCGGGCGTCGATTACATACAGGCCGGCGTCCGAGGCCTGCAGCTGACGCAGCACCTTGGCTTCCTGTTCGAAGCGCTGGCGCGCCTCGCTGCCTTCCATGAAGCGCGCCAGTCGCGCCGGGCCGTCGAGGCGCTCGCCGGGGCGGTCGAGCCCGTCGAGGTAATCGAGCAGGGCGATGGCATCTTCCAGGCCGGGCGTGTCGTAGAGCTCCAGCAGCGCCTCGCCGTCCACCGACAGGCGCGCGCCCTCGACGTGGCGGGTAGTGCTGGGGCGGTGGGATACCTCGCCAAAGCCGACGTCACGGGTCAGGGTACGCAGCAGCGAGGTCTTGCCGACGTTGGTGTGGCCGACCACGGCGAGTCTCAGGGCCTGGGTCATAGGTACTGGCTCCCGTGTCGATCCTGTAGGAGCCCCGACCTCGGGGCGATGCGAAGGGAGCCATGGAGCCGTAGCAGCGGTACGGTACCCATTCGCTGGGAGGGCGCGGCTCCTACGCTGATTCGGGCCTCAGTGCGGTAGGGTGGATGATGCTTGACCGATCCACCAGGCTTCACAGTTGCACGTTGGATGAAAGGATCGCCGGCTGCGCGCCCCGATCCACGCCTACGGTTCTCTTCAGTCATGGCCGGTCTCCAGCCAGGTCAGCGGCGAGCTGCCGCGGTGGGCCAGTTGCAGGTCGTCCAGCGCCTTGTGCCAGTCGCCGAGGCGCTCGCTGTCGAGGGTCTCGCCCTGGGGTGGCTGCAGCAGCCAGATGCGTGTTTCGCCGGCACTGCGGGCCAGTTCGGCGAGCAGTGCCAGGCTACCGCGGTCCGGCGAGCGCCGTGGATCGCAGGCGATGGCCAGGCGCGCCGGCGGAAAACGGGTGAGCTGGTCGAGCAACTGACGGCGTTGCTCACGGCTGTCGATGATCCCGGCGTCGGCCACCGACTTGGGCAGCGCCGGCGGCCAGGGGCGGCGGTCGTCGAGTTCGATCGCCACCAGCAGTGCGCCGTCGCTTGCGGCGACGCCGGCAGCCGGCTGCACCCGATGCAACTGCGTCGGTTCGGCATCGCAGATGCCTAAGCGCTCGCTGTTGGGTTGCAGGCGGTCACGCAGCAGGTCGTAGCCGGGTTGCGACAGGTCCAGGGTCAGCCGGGCCGTGCCGGCTCGCCAGCGCCACAGGCACACCAGGCCCAGCAACAGGCGCGGCAGCAGCCCGTAGATCACCAGTACGCCGATCAGCCAGCCAGCCCAGGCGTGGCGGGCGGCTTCCAGTGGTAATGGGCTGTCGCCGCTGGCGCGGATGGTGGCGGCATCGGGCACCGGAAAACCGAGCAGGCCAGGCAATGCGCCCAAAGCCTGGGTCAGGGCGACGAAGGTATCGCCGCCGAGCAGAGTGGTCTCCCAGACGAAGCCATAGCGGCGGGTGGAGAGCAGCGCCAGCAGCATTACCAGGGCGGTGGTCAGCGCCACCAGCCAGAGGCCGTGTACGGCCATGCCGACCAGCCAGCGATTGAGGCGCTGGCGACGCAGCAGCAGAACCAGGGCCGGGCCGGTGTGCAGTGCGCTGGCATCGCGGGCCAGCTTTTCGCTGAGCCACAGCCACAGACGGCCGAGCACCGCGCCATGACCGCCACCGAACAGCAGGCCGAGCAACCAGCCCAGCAGCATCAGAATATGCAGGCCGAGCAGGCTGCCCAGGGCCCAGAACACGTTCACCGGCGTCTGCCCGTCACCCAGGGCCGCTACCGCCAGGCCGGCGCCACTGGCCAGGGCCAGCAGGCCGAGCAGCAGCAGGGCCAGGCGCGCGCCTTGCAGCCAGTGGCGCTGCGCCTGCACTTGGCCGTCACGTTCGGCCAGGTGCAGGGCGCGGTGTTCGATACGGGTGGCCAGGTCGCCACCGGCTACCTGGGCGCGGCGGTTGGCTTCGCTGTCTTCGAGCAGGCCGGCATGTTCTTCGCGCAGGCGCACGGCCTCGCAGAGCCAGAGGCGTTGCAGCTTGGGTAGGGACACGCGATCTCCCGGTGAGTGTCAGTCTCCGGGAGCATACCCGCTGCGTGGTGAATGACAACAGCTCGCAACAGACCCTAAAGTGTGGCGGCGTCGCGCAGGCGCACGGCGATATCCGGCTGATCAATGAACAGGCCATCGATGCCCGTGGCCAGGAAGGCGCGCAGCTCGGCGTCGATGTCGCCGCGGGTGGCCGGGTCGCTGCCCCGTTGCAGGTCGGTGGGCAGGAACTGGTTTTCGGCGCGGAAGGTGTAGGGATGAACCTTGAGGCCGGCTGCATGGGCATCGGTGACAAAACGTGTCGGCTCACCCAGGCTGCCGTCCGGTTGGCGTGGGATGACGTAGCCCTTGTCCGGGCCCACGCCGTTGGCGTACTCGGCCACTGCCTTCAATCCAGCAGGCGTGGCCATCTGCGCGTAGGTCAGCGGATTACCCAACTCGACCTGATCCTGTGGCTGGCCCTTGCCGTACAACTGCACCAGGCGCAACGGGCTGAGCTGGCGCAGGGCCTTGAGGTTGCTCACTTCGAACGACTGGATAAACACCGGTGCCTCTGAGTCCCGATAGCCGTTGCGGGCCAGCACCTCGACCAGAGGTTTCTCCATGGCCAGCCCGAGCTGCTGGAAGTGCGCGGGGTGCTTGGTCTCGATATACAGGCCGATCTCGCGGCCCTGGCTGACCTGCAGCGCCTTCACCAGGCCGATGATTTCCTGCAGGGTCGGAATCTCGAACTGGCCATCCAGGCGCGTGTTGCCTGGGCGGATATCGGGGATGCGTTCGATGGCGCGCAGGCGTTTGAGCTCGGCGGCGGTAAAGTCCTCGCTGAACCAGCCATCGAGCTCGACCCCATCGATGCGCTGCTTGCGTTTGCGGTCGGCGAACTCCGGGTGCTCGGCCACGTCGGTGGTCAAACCCAGCTCGTTGTCATGGCGGGCGAACAGCTGGCCGTCCTTGCTCATCACCAGGTCCGGCTCGATGTAGTCCGCGCCCTGCAGCACCGCGACCGCATAGGCGGCCAGGGTGTGCTCGGGCAGGTAACCGCTGGCGCCGCGATGGGCGATGATCAGCGGCTTGCCGTCGTCGGCGCGCTTGGCTGCGGGGGCTGTCGGTTGTTCCGCGTTGGCGGTGAAGGGCAGGGCGAGCAGGGCGCTGAGTAGCAGCGCGCGGGGCTGGTGGGTCGGCATGGAGAGGGCTTCCTGGCGATTTGAAGGGTTAGCCTGCACCATCAACCATGGCGCGCGCATGACAATGCAGCAAGTCATGCGACGGCAGGCGGCCCTCTGCTATGCTCGCCGCCATGACGACTCGACTCCCCCTCTGCCTGATCGCCGCCCTCGCCGAAAATCGCGTGATTGGCCGCGACAATCAACTGCCCTGGCGCTTGCCGGCGGATCTCAAGCACTTCAAGGCCATGACCCTCGGCAAGCCGATCATCATGGGCCGCAAGACCTGGGATTCCCTCGGCCGTCCGTTGCCGGGACGTCTCAATCTGGTGGTCAGCCGCCAGGCAGGCCTGCAGCTCGAAGGCGCGGAAGTCTTCGCCACGGTCGAGGCCGCACATCAGCGTGCCGAAGCCTGGGCGCGCGAGCAGGGTGTCGACGAGGTGATGCTGATCGGCGGTGCCCAGCTTTATGAGCAGGCGCTGCCGGATGCCGACCGCCTGTACCTGACCCGGGTGGCGCTGCAGCCGGAGGGCGACGCCTGGTTTCCGGCCTTCGACGAGGCGCAATGGCAGCGCGTCGAGTGCGACGAGCAGGCGGCCACCGATGAGGCACCCGCACATCGTTTCGAAACCTGGGCACGCCGCTAGCCCGCCACGGCGCCGCACTTAAACGCGTTTCGGCGCTTCGCTGGGCTCGGCCACTTCGTCGCGGTCGTCGATGAATTCGGTTCGCGGCGAGCCGTCGGCGTTGAGCTGGAACACCCGGCTCGGCTGGCCCTTGGCATTGAAGAACACCTGACCAAGACCGGCGGAATTCCACAGCCGCTCGCCCGACCTGCTGTGTTTGGGAATGTGCGGGAAAACCTGCATGCGCCGGCGCTTGGTCAGCCAGTTGAGTGGTGACCAGGGCGCGTACAGCCAGCGATTGAGGCGGTCGAAGACGTCCAGCAGACGGCGTGGGAATTCGTTCTTCACGCCGCTGCTGGTGATCTGCCAGATGGTCGGGCCGCGCAACCGGTGCCGCACCTTGACCTCGTAGAAGAACGAGTAGTGCACGTCGCCGGACAGCACCACGTAGTCTCGGGGGGTGCGCGAGTGGCGGAAGATGTTCATCATCACGCTGGCGGCACCGCGGTGTGCCATCCAGTTTTCCGCATCGACCATCAGCGGGTGGCCGGCCCAGCTGAATATCCGCTGCACGGCTTCGATCAGCTTGACCCCGAACATCGGCGCCGGCGAGACGATGATGGCGCTCGGGTGGTCGAGCAGGTTCTGTTGCAGTTCGCTGAGCGCTTCCCAGTCGAGCAATCCGGATGGGCGCTTGAGGTTGCGCTCGCTGCGCCAGCGGCGGGTGCGGGTATCGAGCACCAGCAGCGCCGGGCTGCTGGGCAGCACGTAATGCCAGTGCTGGAAACTCATCAACTCGTCGATCAGGCGATCCTGGGCCGGGCTGTCCAGGCCAGCGTCTCGCGCTCGCTCGCACAGCGCTCGGGCATTGGCCAGCGGTTCGGCGAAGGCATCCGGGTCGTTGCCCCAGCCCTGGCACAGCAGGTAGCCGATCAGCGCATTGCCGATGATGCGCTTGGAGAAAGGATGGCCGTAGGCGGTTTCCTCCCACTGGGCCGACAGGTTCCAGTCATCGGTGATGTCGTGGTCGTCGAAGATCATCAGGTTCGGCAGGTGCGCCAGCACCCGTGCCACGTCACCGAGGTTGTCGACGAAGGCCGCGATGCAGGCGCGCTCGCTGTCGTAGCGCTGGGCGTCTTCGGCGTTCAGCTCGGGCGCCGCGTTATCGAGCAGTCGCCAGGGGGTGGGCGACCAGACCAGCAGGTACATGGCCAGCACTTCGGCCAGGGTGACCAGGTGGTTGTCGGCATTGCTGCTGGTGAAGATGGGTTTTTCCGTGCCACCGAAGAAGCGCTCGCGCAGGGTTTCGTTGCTCTTCAGCGCGGGCAGCAGATCGGCGCGGTGGTAGTAGCTGGCCGGGTGTCGATACAGGTCGGCACTGTCGTCGATGACGGCGCCTTCGAGCCGTTCGTAGTACAGGCCCAGGCGCTCGATCAATTGGTGGATGGCGTACAGCATCGGGCCGGCGACATCGTCGACATACACCTGGTCACCGCTGTGCATCAGCAGCGCGGGCCGTTCGTGGGGCGCATGGGGCGTGGCCAGCAGGCGGTCGGCACACGGTAGCCCGTCCTTGGCGGCATGGTGCGGTTTGCGGCAGGAGCCATGCAGCAGGTGATCGATGCGCGCGCGCAGCACGAAATTGGGACAGGTCGCGCCGTCATATAGCAGGTGCGTGGCCCACTCGGCGATGCCCTGGGTGCCGTCGATCAGCAGGTCGTAGTCGATCCGGGTGTCCTGGGGCAGCGGCGTGTCGAGGTGCAGGTCGATCAGGTGGATGACCGCGTGCTCACCGACCACCAGGCGCTGGCAGGCATCGTCGCCCAGTGGGTAATCACCGGCGGGCTGCTCGCCGGGCGCCAGGCGCAGCGTCAGTTGCAGCGGGCGGCTGGCGACCAGCCAGAGTACCAGGCGGCCCGGCTCCAGCCGGCGCAGTAGCGGGCCGGCGAGTACGGCGGGCAGGTCGGTAGCGAGGGCAGAGTCTGGCAACGGCATCCTGGATCGTTCGCGGCCGCTGTTCATTCAGCTGGCCTGGGGTTGGAGAATCAATAAGGACATGGCGCTTGGCCATTGGTTCTGCTGTCACAAAAGCTTCATGGTTCACTGCGCGGCCTTGCGCAGTTCATCCAGGTCGAGAATCTCGATTTCGCCGTAGGTCAGCCTGACGATACCGCGGGCCTGCAGATCCTTGAGTACGCCATTGGCGGTCTGCCGGGAGATGGCCAGCATCGCCGCCAGTTGCTCCTGGGACAGGTGGATGATGCGCCGCGGGCCCTGGGTTTCGCCATAGTCCTCGGCGATCAGCAGCAGGCGCCGCGCCAGACGCTGCGCGGCGGGTAGCAGGCTGATCTCCTCGAGTGCGATGAAGGCCAGGCGCACCTTGTGAGCCATCAGCAGGGCGAGGTCGCGCCAGTAGGCGGGATGCGTGTCGAGCAGGGCCAGGAGGCCGGTTTGGGACACGTGCAGCAGCGTGCTGGCGCCTTCGGCAACCGCGTCATGGGTGCGTGGCTGGCCGTCGAACAGGGCGATCTCACCGAACCAATGCGGCGCTTCCACCAGCACCAGCAGGGCTTCCCGGCCATCTTCACCCACGCTGCCGACGCGCATGGCGCCCTTCAATACGGCGTACAGCCCGCTGGGCGCGTCGCCACGGCTGAACAGGCGTTGCCCGGCCTCCAGGCTCAGCAGCTTGCCTTGCGCCAGCAACGCCTGTTGTAACGCTGGCGGCAACGCGGCGAACCATTGGCCTTGATGCAAGGTATCGCGCAGATCGTTCATGGAAATTCCGCTTTGTCGGCTAGCTGACAGTGCTGGCGCACGAGCTGCGCCATGATTAGGCGGCACGTACCCCGAGAGGATAACAACAATGAAAACCCTGGTGGATCACCTCGCCCAATATGCGGCCTATCACCGTGATCGGCGCAATATCGTCACTCACTTCGTCGGCATTCCGATGATCGTGCTGGCCGTTACCGTGCTGCTGTCGCGACCGGGCCTTTTGGTGGGCAGTCTGTGGCTCTCGCCGGCCACCCTGGCCGCGCTGCTCAGCACCCTGTTCTACTTGCGCCTGGACGTCCGCTTCGGTGTGGTGATGGGCGTGTTGCTAGGGTTGTGCCTGTGGTTCAGCGCCGGGTTGGCGATGGCCGGCACGGCGCTGTGGCTGAGCATGGGCCTGGGTCTGTTCGTGGTCGGCTGGATCATCCAGTTCATCGGCCATTTCTACGAAGGTCGCAAGCCGGCATTCGTCGACGACCTGATGGGGCTGATCATCGGGCCGCTGTTCGTGGTCGCCGAGGCGGCCTTTCTGCTCGGCCTGCGCCAGGACGTCGAGCATCAGGTGGTCGAGCGGGCCGGGCCGACCTGCATACGTGAGCGCAAGGTGGCCTGAGGGCGCCGGCTGGCTCTGCTAAACGCTTGATCAGCCCAGCGCCCGGTACTGCTGGGCTTGCCCCAGGAGCCAGTCACGAAAGGCCTGCAGCGCCGCCGACTCGACCTTGCGCTCCGGCACGGTCAGGTAATAGGCGCGGCCGCCGTCCGGTACCGGTCGATCGAGGGCGACCACCAGGCTGCCGTCCGCCAGTTCGCGCTGGATGAGAAACGGCGGGATCAACGCCACGCCCATTTCATGGCGGGCCGCCTCGGCGAGCATCGAGAACAGTTCCAGGCGCGGGCCGGTCATGTCGCGACTGATGTTCAGCCCCTGCGCCGCGAACCACTGGCGCCAGGCGTAGGGGCGGGTGCTCTGCTGCAGCAGCGGCAGTTCGGCGATTCGCTCGACGGTGGCCGGCTGGCCGCCGAGCAGCATGGGGCTGCACACCGGCGTCAGGTGTTCGTGCATCAGAAAATGCGCCTCGGTACCCGACCAGTCGCCATCGCCGAAATAGATCGCCGCATCGAAGCCGGTATCGGCGAACAGGAACGGCCGTGTGCGGTTGGTCAGGTGCACGGTGACCTCCGGGTGCAATCGCTGGAAGTCCTTGAGTCGCGGCAGCAGCCATTGCGTCGCGAAGGTTGGTACCACGGCGAGCTCCAGGCCCATGGCGCCCTGGGCACCCATCAGCGCCAGGGTGTCGCGCTCCACGGCATCGAGCTGTGCGGCTACCTTGGCCGCATAGGCGGTGCCTGCTTCGGTCAGCAATACGCCGCGGCGCGAGCGGCGAAACAGCTCAACGCCAAGAAAAGCTTCGAGCCCGGCGATCTGCCGGCAAACCGCGCCCTGGGTCAGCGCCAGTTCATCGGCTGCCCGGGTGAAACTCTGGTGGCGGGCGGAGGCCTCAAAGGCCACCAGTGCCGCGGTGCTGGGAATCTTTCGACGCATCTGTGCAAGTACCTCACTGGATAGCGCTTTTTATTGATATTCAGGCTATCTCGGAGTGAGCTTTTTGCACAGTGGCATGCAGATTAGTCGTTTGCGGGCAGCCGGCTAGGCTTTTAGGCTCAGCTCACACGTTACTGCCCGAGGATTTCACGATGGCTGGCAAGGCAAGCTTCAACTGGATCGACCCGCTGCTGCTCGACCAGCAGCTCACCGAAGAAGAACGCATGGTGCGTGACAGCGCTGAGCAATTTGCCGCCGACAAGTTGGCGCCGCGGGTGCTCGAGGCCTTCCGTCATGAAAAAACCGACCCGGCGATCTTCCGCGAGATGGGCGAAACCGGCCTGCTTGGCGCGACCATTCCTGAAGCCTACGGTGGCAGCGGCCTCAACTACGTGTGCTACGGGCTGATCGCTCGCGAAGTGGAGCGTATCGACTCCGGTTACCGCTCGATGATGAGCGTGCAGTCGTCGCTTGTGATGGTGCCGATCAATGAATTCGGCAGCGAGGCGACCAAGCAGAAGTATCTGCCCAAGCTGGCCTCTGGCGAGTACATCGGCTGCTTCGGCCTCACCGAGCCGAATTACGGCTCCGATCCGGGCTCGATGATCACCCGCGCCAAGAAGGTCGACGGCGGTTACCGCCTGACCGGCAACAAGATGTGGATCACCAATAGCCCGATTGCCGATGTCTTCGTGGTCTGGGCCAAGGACGATGCCGGCGAGATCCGCGGCTTCGTGCTGGAAAAAGGCTGGGAAGGCCTGTCGGCGCCGGCCATTCACGGCAAGGTCGGCCTGCGTGCGTCGATCACCGGCGAAGTCGTCATGGATAACGTGTTTTGCCCCGAAGAGAACGCGTTCCCCGATGTGCGCGGCCTGCGCGGCCCGTTCACCTGCCTGAACTCGGCTCGCTACGGCATCAGCTGGGGCGCGCTGGGCGCTGCCGAAGCCTGCTGGCACACGGCGCGCCAGTACACCCTGGATCGTCAGCAGTTCGGCCGCCCATTGGCCGCCAACCAGCTGATCCAGAAGAAACTCGCCGACATGCAGACCGAAATCACTCTGGCCCTGCAGGGCTGCCTGCGCCTGGGGCGGATGAAGGACGAAGGCACCGCGGCGGTGGAAATCACTTCGATCATGAAGCGCAACAGCTGCGGCAAGGCTCTGGATATCGCCCGGATGGCCCGTGACATGCTGGGCGGCAACGGCATCAGCGACGAATTCGGCGTGGCCCGCCATCTGGTCAACCTCGAGGTGGTCAACACCTATGAGGGCACCCACGATGTGCACGCGCTGATTCTGGGGCGGGCGCAGACGGGCATCCAGGCCTTCTTCTAAGCCGCTCCAGGTTGTCGATCGTTCCCGCGCCTGGCGTGGGAGCGCCTGCGTCATCTCCGTACGAGGCCTCTGCGATGTCCGGTGCTCTGTCTCATTTACGCGTACTCGACCTGTCCCGCGTGCTCGCCGGCCCCTGGTGCGGGCAGAACCTGGCCGACCTCGGCGCCGAGGTCATCAAGGTCGAACGGCCCAAGGTCGGTGACGATACCCGCCACTGGGGGCCGCCTTACCTGCGTGATGGAGAGGGGCGCGACACCAGCGAGGCGGCCTATTTCCTCGCCGCCAACCGCAACAAGCAGTCGTTGACCCTGGATTTCACCCAGGCCGAAGGTCAGCGCCTGGTGCGCGAGCTGGCGGCCAAATCGGACATCCTCATCGAGAATTTCAAGGTCGGCGGCCTGGCGGCCTACGGACTGGATTACGCCAGCCTCAAGGCAATCAACCCGCGGCTGATCTATTGCTCGATCACCGGTTTCGGCCAGAGCGGCCCTTACGCCAAGCGGGCCGGTTATGATTTCATGATCCAGGGCCTGGGCGGCCTGATGAGCCTGACCGGCCAGCCCGATGGCGGCGAGGGCGGCGGCCCGGTCAAGGTCGGCGTCGCGCTGACCGACATCCTCACCGGGCTGTACGCCACGGTCGCCGTGCTGGCGGCGCTGGCGCACCGCGACAAGACCGGCGAGGGCCAGCACATCGACATGGCCCTGCTCGACGTGCAGGTGGCGTGCCTGGCCAACCAGGCGATGAATTACCTGACCACCGGTGTTTCGCCGAAGCGCCTGGGTAATGCCCACCCCAACATCGTGCCTTACCAAGCCTTCCCGACCGCCGATGGCGACCTGATCCTCACGGTGGGTAACGACAGCCAGTTCCGCAAGTTCTGCGAAGTGGCCGGGCATCCCGAATGGGGCGCGGACCCGCGCTTTGCCAGCAACGGCCAGCGTGTCGCCCACCGGGCCGAGCTGATCCCGCTGATCCGCCAGGCCACGGTGTTCCGTACCACCGCGCAATGGGTCGGCCTGCTCGAAGCGGCAGGCGTGCCATGCGGGCCGGTCAACGATCTGCAGCAGGTGTTCGCCGATCCGCAGGTTATCGCCCGGGGGCTGCGTCTTGACCTGCCCCATCCGCTGGCGGGCAACACGCCTCAGGTGGCCAGCCCGCTGCGGCTGTCGGCCAGCCCCGTCGAATATCGCCAGGCGCCGCCGCTGTTGGGGGAGCACACCGAGCGCGTGCTCGGCGAGGTGCTGAGGCTGGACGCCGAGCAGATTCAGGCGCTACGGGATCAGGGCGTGATCTGACCCGGCGTGAGCCGACGAGTCAGAGACGCTGAGTGTACTCAGGCGTCCAGCTGGGAGGCCGGGCCGAAGAACTCGTAGTGGCACTGTCCGCCGGGAACCCCGAGGTCGTTCAGGTGCCGCTTGACCTGCGCCATGAAGGGCTTCGGCCCGAGGAAGTACGCGTCCAGGTCGCGGTCTTCCGGCAGCCAGTCGGCCAGTTGTTCGCGGCTGACCACACCCTGGGCATGGGGCTGGTCACCGTCACGCGGGGCGCTGTAGCAGAAGCGGTAACTGATCTGTGGGTAATCGCGGCTCTGTTCTTCGATCCACCGTTTGAAGGCATGTACCCCGCCGTGGCGCGCATAGTGAATGAAATGAATCGGCCGGCCGCTTTCGCGGGCCGCTTCCAGCATGGTCAACGCCGGAGTGATGCCTACGCCCGCGGTGATCAATGCCAGGGGCTTGCTCGAGGGGCGCAGCACGAAGTCACCCGCCGGCGGAAACAGTTCCAGGGTGTCGCCTTCCTGAACATGGTCATGCAGGTAGTTGGACACCTTGCCCTCGTTTTCGCGCTTTACGCTGATGCGGTAGTCGCGGCCGTTGCCCTGAGCGGAAAGCGAGTAGTTGCGGCGCTGTTCCTGGCCGTCGATGACCATGCGCAGGCCGATGTATTGTCCCGGCTGCTGGCGTAGCACGGCACCGCCGTCCACCGGCGCCAGGAGGAAAGAAGTGATCTCCTCGCTCTCGACGTTCTTGCTCACCACCCTGAAGTCGCGCGACCCGCGCCACCCGCCCGGTGCCTGTTCGTGTTCCTTGTACGCCTGCTCTTCCGCGCCGATCAGGATGTCCGCCAGTTGCCCGTAGGCCACGCCCCAAGCCTGGATCACGTCATCCGTAGCGATTTCCTCACCCAGCACTTCGCGAATGGCCCGCAACAGGCAACTGCCCACGATCGGGTAATGTTCCGGCAGGATCTGCAGCGCCACGTGCTTGTTGACGATCTGGTCTACCAGCGGGCCGAGCGCCTCCAGTCGGTCGATGTGCCGGGCATACATCAGCACCGCATTGGCCAGTGCGCGCTGCTGGGCGCCGCTGGCCTGGTGGGCCTGATTGAACAGCGGGCGTACCTGCGGATACTCCTTCAGCATCATCGCGTAGAAGTGTCGGGTCAGGGCTTCGCCGCCGGTTTCCAGCAGGGGCACGGTGGCTTTGATGATGGCGCGTTGTTGGTTGCTCAGCATGGTGATCGTTCCTGTCGCAAGGCATGGATGTTTTCTCTACCTGGCTCATTACAGATCCCGTGCCAACTTGCGAGGCCGCTGGATTACTGGGGTTGGGCATGCTATGAGTCTTTTTGACTTAGATGCTTTCGTGTCTTTATGACTCTATTGGTGTCTTTATGACTTCAAATCCGTTGCTGGTTGCCCTGCTTCCGCTGGTGGATGACCTGTCCCGCGAACTCCCCGAGCGTGAGCGCTATCGACGGCTGCTCGCTGCCTTGCGGCAGCTGTTTCCCTGTGACGCCGTAGCGCTGCTCAGGCTCGACGGCGAGGTGCTGGTGCCGCTGTCCGTGGAGGGGCTGAGCGCCGACACCATGGGTCGACGCTTCAAGGTGAGCGAGCATCCGCGCCTGCATGAGCTGTTGCAGCATCGCGGGCCCACCCGCTTTGCCGCCGACTGCGAGTTGCCCGATCCCTACGATGGCTTGCTGGAAGGGCAGCATGGGCACCTGGAAGTGCATGACTGCCTGGGTTGCCCGCTGTATGTGAAAGAGCAGCTCTGGGGGCTGCTGACCCTGGACTCGCTGCAGTCGAGCAGCTTCGGCCGTGTCGACCTGGGCATGCTGGAAGCTTTCGCCAGTCTCGCGGCGGCGACCGTGGCGGCCAGTGAGCGCATTTCCCTGCTTATGGGGCGCGTGGAAGATGAGCAGCGCCGCGCCGACCTTTATAAGCAAGCAGCTGCCGCCGTGCGGCCTAGGGAGATGATCGGTCAGAGCCCCAGGCACAAGGCGCTGCTGCAGGAGATTGAGTTGGTCGGCAGCAGTGACCTGACGGTGCTGATCAGTGGCGAGACGGGCGTGGGCAAGGAGCTGGTGGCCGAGGCGCTGCATGGAGCGTCGGCCCGGGCCTCACGACCCATGGTCAGCATCAACTGTGCGGCGCTGCCGGATACCTTGGTGGAGAGCGAGTTGTTCGGTCACGTCCGGGGCGCATTTTCGGGAGCGGTCAGCGAGCGGCGTGGCAAGTTCGAACTGGCTGACGGTGCCACCCTGTTTCTCGATGAGGTAGGCGAGCTGCCCCTGGCAGTGCAATCAAAGCTGCTGCGGGTATTGCAGAGCGGGCAGCTGCAACGCGTGGGGTCGGATCGCGAGCACCGGGTCGATGTGCGGGTGCTGGCGGCTACCAACCGCGACCTGGCCGAAGAGGTGCGTGCTGGGCGCTTTCGTGCCGACCTCTATCACCGCCTGAGCGTCTACCCGCTCAAGGTGCCAGCCCTGCGTGAGCGGGGGCGCGACGTGTTGCTGCTGGCGGGGTACTTTCTCGAAGACAATCGTGCGCGCCTGGGGCTGCGCAGCCTGCGTCTTGCGCCGGATGTGCAGAAGACGCTCTTGCAGCATGACTGGCCCGGCAATGTACGAGAGTTGGAGCACCTGATCGGCCGCGCAGCGATCAAGGCGCTGTCGGCCTGTGCCGAGCGTCCGCAGATACTGACCATCGACAGCCGTGCGCTGGACCTGCATCCCGCGCATCGTAGCTATATAGAAGAAGAGGTGAGCGGGACGAGCGAGTCAGAGGTACCGCCGGCGGGGCAGTCGCTTCGCGACGCGGTGGATGACTACCAGCGGCGCGTTATAGAGGCAGCCCTCGATCGTCATGCCGGGCGCTGGGCGGACGTGGCGCGCGAGCTGGCAGTGGATCGGGCCAACCTGCAGCGGTTGGCCCGGCGGCTGGGCCTGAAATAGGTCTGTTCAGGTTGCTGCTTATATAGAGGGAGCCCGGCTGGCAGCTTTATTTCAATTAG
>NZ_MSXU01000003.1:0-17211 GCF_001945375.1 Pseudomonas sp. PA1(2017) | reverse complement strand
TGGCTTACGGCTACCGGGACAGCGAATTCTTCTTTATGAAGATCAAGAATGACTTTCCCGGCAATCCGTGAAGAACCAAAAAAAGACCCGGCAATTTGCCGGGTCAATAACCGTGATTAGCCTGATGAGGAGATAACCTGAAGAGTCCGACCTAAGGGCTCTTGAGCTTATCGACCGATCTCGCGATCAGCTGATGCAAATAATAGCAATTCTCATTACATAGTCAACAGTCGGTTGGAAATTATTTCTTCCGATCGTCGCCGTAGCTATTTTCGACCCGCCCCAAACGCGAAACCCGGCGCATGGCCGGGTTTCTGGGGAGCGGTCTTCGGTCAGCCAGGTTGGCGCAAGCCGGTGACTTCCTTGTTGAGCAGGTCGATGCGCCTGGCCATGCTCTCCACCAGGCTGTGGGCGATGCGCGGGTTGCTTTCCATCAGGCTGAGGAACTGATCCTTGGGAATCACCATCACGGTGCAGGCCTGGCTGGCCAGTACGGTGGCACTGCGCTTTTCGTGGGTGAATACCGCCATGGCGCCAAAGATCTCGTCTTTCTGCACGTCGCCGACCTTCACGCCATCGACGAAAGCCTCGGCGTGGCCATCGATGATGATGAACACATGGTCGGCTTCATCGCCCTGGTTGATCAGCGCATCGCCCTTGGCGAAATGCTTGAAGCCGGTCGCTGGTCGGATCTCGGGTTGCTTGATGCGCGCCAGAGCGTCGGACAGCAGGGCGGTATGCCCAACCAGGTACTGGATGAACAGTTCCTGGCGCGACTCGTTGGCATAGATGTGCTTGAACACATCGCTGCGCGAGTAGGGAATCAGCGTCAACGGCTCATCGCTGGTGTATCGGCAACTCGGCAGGTCGATGCCCTGGCGCAACCCGACCAGGTCGCCCTCCTGCAGGTAGAAGAGCGGGCGCTCGTCGACCAGCGCATGCAGCAGGCCGTTATCGATGATGAACAGCTGGTTGCTGGGCAGATCGCTCGCCAGGTTTTCGCTGCGCTCGATCTGCAGCGGCTCGCCACAGGGGCTGAGCCCGTCGAGTAGTTTCCCGGGGATGCTCTGCAAGCGGCTGATCAATTGGTCGGCGTAAGCCGGTTGTTCCCCGAGTAGATACATGGTGATTCCTTGGGCTGCTCATGCTGGAAACGCACGAAAATCCCTGAAACGATAATACTCGCCGCGCTTCAGGTAAATCGGTCTCGCTGGGGCTTGTGAACCAGCGCCTGTTCCGGCCCGTGGTGACGCTGTCACCGCGGAGACAGACGAGCGTTCTGGCCTAGATCCGGTCATCGTTGACGGCCGCTTCGAGTTGCAGGTTCAGGCTCTCCTTGCGCGCCACCGGAAGTTCGCTCCAGTGAATGTCGAGCAGCGCGCCCTCGATGGAGTAGAGCAGCACCTTGGATGCACGGAAGCCGCGGGCCCGAACTGCCCGGTAGGCCTCCACGGCACCGTGCCTGCGCAGGTCGCTGGCATTGTGGATACCCACCGCGTGCAGCCATTGCGACGAAGTCTTGCCGAGGTTCTTGAGGGTCTGCAATTCATCGTTCACGCCATCTCCTCCTGCTGCCACCCGAGCAGCGACGCCCTTGGCCACCGTCAAGACAGTGTAGTGTCGCCAGGCCGCGCTGTTGTGACCTCGCGTTACAGGCTGCTACAGGTGATTGGGGTGGGTGCGGTAGCGCAGGCGGGTACCGAAATTCATCGACATGAGGATTTCGTCGGCGCTGAGCTCGACCGGGAAATAGGCGCCCGATATCTGCGCGTGGGCGATGCTGGCGCCTTCGAGTTGTGCGCTGCGAAAGTCGACGCCGCGTAGATCCGCGCCCCGGAAATAGGCGTCGGTGAAGTCGATGCCCTCGGCATCCAGGGCACGTAGATCCAGGCCGCGGAAGTCACCACCGCTCAGGTCGATGGTTTCGCCTTGCGGCCGCTGCTTGTTGAAGCCTGCGACGTCGTCGTTGTGCAGCAGTCGGTAGAGCGGGGTGTCCAGCTGACGCGGTTGGCTCATGGTGGCAGTCGTCCGGGGGAGGCTTACTGCCAGTATAGAAGAGCTTTGCCGCGCCGCTGGCCGGCCGTCAGAGGCTGGGGAAGCGCTGGCGAACCGCGCTGACCAATTCGGCCAGGCTGGCGCTGTCCGGGGTGTCCACGCGCTTGCTGTAGGGCAGCTCGGCTTCTTCCAGCGGATCCTGACCGGCGCGCTGCGCCTCGATCACCGCCAGGGTCGCATCGGAGGGGTCGCTGCCTTCCTGCTGGCGCTGCTGCAGCCAACTGGCGAGGACCGAATCCGGCGCGTGGCAATCGATGATCAGGAAGGGCACGCCGGTCTCGTCGGCGATGCGCTGAGCGGCCTGGCGCTGCGGGCGCTTGAGGAAGGTGGCGTCGAGCACCACCGGGTAGCCGGCTTGCAAGGCCAGCTCGGCCAGGGCGTTCAAGCGCTGATAGACGGTATCGCTGGCGTCCTGGCTGTAGATGCCCGCATTCAGTTCGCAGGCGGTCTGCTCGCCCAGCAGGCGTTTGCGCTCGACGTCGGAGCGGATGCGAATCGCACCCAGGGCCTCGACCAGGCGCAGCGCGACCTGGCTCTTGCCAACCGCCGATACGCCGCGGGTGATCGCCAGCAGCGGCGAGGGGATGGCGCTGTAGCTTTCGGCCAGGCTGGCGTAGGCGCGGTATTGGCGCAGGATCACCGCACGCTGCACGGCATCCTGCTCCTGGCCGAGGCGGAACAGCGCGACCTTTGCGCGGACCAGAGCGCGGTGCGTCTTGTAGAGATTGAACAGCTTGAGCGAGCCGTAATCGCCGGTATGTTCCAGCCAGCTGTTGAACAGACGGCGCGCCAGGCACTTGAGGCCGCGGTCTTCCAGATCCATGACCAGAAAGGCGGTATCCAGGGCGATGTCGGTGAAGCGGAACGGCTCGTTGAACTCGATGCAGTCGAACAACGTGGCGCGGCCGTCCAGCAAGGTGGCGTTACCCAGGTGGATGTCGCCATGGCACTCGCGGATGAACCCATCACGCGCCCGTGCTTCCAGGTCCGGCCACAGGCGCTCCAGGCTGGTTTCGGTCCAGGCTTCCAGGGCATCGAGCTGTTGCAGGTCGGCCTTGTCGCTGAGCATCGGGCGGATCTGCTCGAAGTTCTGGCGCAGCGGGGCGACGATGGCGGTGGCGTTGCTCAGCGCATGATCGGCCGCGACCACGGGGGTGTCGCGGTGGAAGTCGGCGATCTGCTTGGCCAAGGCGTCGATATGCGCTTCATTGAGCTCACCGCGGGCCTGCACCTGGGCCAGCAGTTGCTCCTGCGGGAACTGGCGCATCTTCAGGGCGTACTCCAGCACCGGACCCTCGCCGCCGATCTGCGGCGCCTCGACGCTACCATTGATCGGCAACACCTCCAGATACAAATCCTCAGTAAGGCGCTGGTTGAGGCGCAGCTCCTCCTCGCAGAAGTGCTTGCGCGCGTCCAGCGAGGTGAAGTTAAGAAAGCCGAAGTCGACCGGCTTCTTGATCTTGTAAGCGTAAGGGCCGGTCAGCATGACCCAGGAAATATGGGTCTCGATGACACTGAAACCGTCCACCGGGTGCGGATAAAGGGCCGGGTTCTGCAAGGCGGTAATCAGGGCTTGGCTCACGGACGATCCTTGGCATTCAGAAGTGGGAACAGGCGCGCATTATGGCCGCTCGCTGGCGCAGTGCAAACCGCTGGCGGTCGCTGCCGGTGCTTCGCAAAGTGCGTATAATGCCGCGCCATGACTCGTACCCGATCTTCCCGCTCCCGTTCCAAACGCCGCCCCCGTGGCATGCGCCCCTTGCTGGGCTGGGCTGTAAAGCTTGGCTTGGTCGGCCTGGTGCTGTTCGCCGGTTTTGCGGTTTACCTCGATGCCATCGTCCAGGAGAAATTCTCCGGCAAGCGCTGGACCGTCCCGGCCAAGGTGTACGCCAGGCCACTCGAGCTGTTCGTCGGCCAGAAACTGGCCAAGGACGACCTGCTCAAGGAAATGGACGCCCTCGGCTATCGCCGCGAGAGCGTGGCCAATGGCCCAGGCGCGGTAGCCGTCTCCGGCAACAACGTGTCCCTGCATTCGCGTGGTTTCCAGTTCTATGAGAGCGCCGAGCAGGCCCAGCAGGTCAATGTGCGCTTTTCCGGTGACTACGTCGCCTCGCTGACCAAGGCCGACGGCAAGGATCTGGCCGTGGCGCGTCTCGAGCCGATGCTGATCGGCGGCCTGTACCCGGCGCACCAGGAAGACCGCGTACTTATCAAGCTCGATCAGGTTCCGGCCTATCTGGTGGAAACCCTGGTGGCAGTCGAGGATCGCGACTTCTTCGACCACTTCGGCGTCTCGCCCAAGGGCATCGCCCGTGCCGTGTGGATCAACGCATCGGCCGGCCAACTGCGCCAGGGCGGCAGTACCCTGACCCAGCAGTTGGTGAAGAACTTCTACCTCACCAACGAACGCAGCCTGACCCGCAAGATCACCGAAGCGATGATGGCGGTGCTGCTGGAGCTGCATTACGACAAGCGCGAAATTCTCGAGGCCTACCTCAACGAGGTGTTCCTCGGCCAGGACGGCCAGCGCGCAGTGCACGGCTTCGGTCTGGCCAGCCAGTATTTCTTCAGCCAGCCGCTGTCCGAACTCAAGCTCGACCAGGTCGCGCTGCTGGTCGGTATGGTCAAGGGGCCGACCTACTACAATCCGCGTCGCAATCCTGAGCGGGCGTTGAACCGCCGCAACATGATTCTCGATCTGCTGGCCGAGCAGGGCGTGGTGTCGCCTGAAGAGGCCGCCGCCGCCAAGGCGCGTCCGCTGGGCGTGACCCAGCGCGGCAGCATGGCCAATGGCTCGTTCCCGGCGTTCTTGGATCTGGTCAAGCGCCAGTTGCGCCAGGATTACCGCGACGAGGATTTGACCGAGGAAGGCCTGCGCATCTTCACCAGCTTCGACCCGATCCTGCAGCTCAAGGCCGAGGAGGCGCTGGCGGAAACCTTCAAGCGCCAGGCTGGCCGCAAGGGCTCCGACGAGGTCGAGGCCGGGATGGTGGTGACCAATCCGGAAACCGGCGAGATCCAGGCGCTGATCGGCAGTCGTCAGCCGCGTTTCGCCGGCTTCAACCGAGCGCTGGATGCGGTGCGCCCGATCGGCTCGCTGATCAAGCCGGCCATCTACCTGACGGCACTGGAGCGGCCTAGCCAGTACACGCTGACCACCCGCGTGCAGGACGAGCCCTTCTCGGTGAAGGGCCAGGACGGGCAGGTCTGGAAACCGCAGAACTACGACCGCAAGGCCCACGGCAGCATCTACCTGTACCAGGGCCTGGCACATTCCTACAACCTGTCCACCGCCAAGCTCGGCCTGGAACTGGGCGTGCCGAATGTGCTCAAAACACTCGAGCGCCTGGGCGTGTCGCGTCAGTGGCCGGCCTATCCGTCCATGTTGCTGGGCGCAGGTGCGCTGACGCCGATGGAAGTCACCGGCATGTATCAGACCATTGCCAGTGGCGGTTTCAACACGCCGCTGCGGGGTATTCGCAGCGTGCTTACCGCCGAGGGCGAGCCGCTCAAGCGCTATCCGTACCAGATTCAACAACGTTTCGATGCGGGCGCCATCTACCTGTTGCAGAACGCCATGCAGCGCACCATGCGTGAGGGTACTGGCCGCTCGGTCTACAACCAACTGCCGGGCTCGTTGACCCTGGCAGGCAAGACCGGTACCAGTAATGATTCGCGTGACAGCTGGTTCGCCGGGTTCAGTCAGGATCTGCTGACCGTGGTGTGGATGGGTCGTGACGATAACGGGCCGACGCCGTTCACCGGTGCGACCGGTGCGTTGCAGGCCTGGACGGGCTTCATGCGCCGTGCTGACCCGCTGCCGCTGGACATGCCGATGCCCGATAACGTGGTGATGGCCTGGGTAGATGCAGCGACCGGGCAGGGCTCGGCGCAGAATTGTCCGGGAGCCGTACAGATGCCGTATATTCGCGGCAGCGAGCCGGCTCCGGGTGCAGGTTGTGGTATTCAGGCCCCCGTCGACTCGGTGATGGACTGGGTGAAAGGCTGGTTGGAATAAGAGAGGTTTGCCGTGAGCAAGTGGTTGATTCCCGTTTTGACCGCCTCGGTGGTTCTTGGTGGTTGTGCCAGCGTTCCGCGTGGTTCCATCCCGGTTGTGGATTCCGGTAGCTCGGCCTACGAGCAGGACGATCGCCCGGGCGGCGGTTACAACAATGCGCCGCAGCAACAGCAGCAGGCGCAGTCCATGCCCGAGGATTCGGGAGTGGTGGTGATGGTGCCAGGCGGCGGCGCGTCCTCGTCGGCGCCGATCGAGACCTACTCGGCACCGGCCGGTGCGCCTGCCAACAGCGGTGGCCTGACCTTCGACGAGCCGCCGCTGAGCAGCGAGCCACTGGGTTCGCCCAATTACGGCAACTCGGCGCCATCCCAGCCGTCGACCCCTAGCGGGATCCCCAGCGGTAATGCCGGTGGTGGCCTGGCGGCCGACGAGCAACTCGATGGCCCGGTGCTGGCGCTGCTGACCAGCGCCCAGCAGCAGCAGACCGGCGGTGACCTCAATGGTGCCGCTTCCAGCCTGGAGCGTGCCCAGCGCATCGCCCCGCGTGAGCCGCAGGTGCTTTATCGTCTGGCTGAAGTGCGCCTGGCCCAGGGTGATGCAGCTCAGGCCGAGCAGTTCGCGCGCCGTGGTTTGAGCTATGCCAATGGGCGCCCGGCCCTGCAGGCCAGCCTGTGGGACCTGATCGCCAAGTCCCGCGAGCAGCAGGGCGACGCGGCAGGCGCTGCTCAGGCCCGTGAACGGGCTCGGGTCAACCTGTGAGTGCAACCCCGGTAGCCCTGATTGCCGACCAGCTGCTGCTGGTCGAGCGAGCGCTGCGGGTGCAGGGCTGGTGGGAAGCGTCTCCGCCCAGTGCGCAGGCACTGGCTAGCGAGCAGCCGTTCTGCATCGATACGCTGGATTTTTCCCAGTGGCTGCAGTGGATCTTTCTGCCGCGTATGAAGGCAATCATCGAGGCGGGCGCGGACCTGCCTGCAGTGTCCGGCATCCTGCCCATGGCCGAGCAGGTCTACGGCGCCGGCAATCAGCAGGCGACGGCGCTGCTCGAGGCGCTGGGTGATTTCGACCGGCTGATCTCCGCGGGCCGCTAGGGCCCGCAGATATCCGCCTTACTGGCAGTTGTCCTTGATTGCCTGCTTGCTGTCGGCGATGCGCTTCTGGCGCTCGTCCTCACCCAGGCGGCGCATTTCCCCACCGTCTTCCACGCGCACGCGCGGGTTGTTTTCCAACTGCGCCAGGTTGTTGCGCTGGGTCTCGCAGTATTTCCTGCGCTCGGCTTCCTGGGCGGCCACTTCCTTCTTCACCTTGGCATCGGCGGCTGCCTGCTCGGGATCGGCGATGGCATCGAAGGTAGGCGCCGGTTTCGCTTCGGGGGTGGTCGAGGGTGGCGGCGCGGCCGAAGGATTGACCGTGGTGGATTGCTGGCCCTGTGGCGGCTGCTCGCCGAAATGGGTTACGCCCTGGGCGTCGACCCATTTGTAGATCTGCCCGGCCATAGCGCTCGCACTCAGGGCGAGCAGCAGACTGCTGGTGAGAATCATGCGGCGCATGGAGGTTCCTTATGCATGGTCCATCGACTGATTGAAGTGCGGGCAGCGTGAAGTTGCAACGCAGGTAGCCACTATAACCAATCGGCGTTGAGCGCAGGCTGGTCTGTTTCACATCGGCGGCGTCTGCCAGGGCGTTTGGCGTCGTTGCCGGATATTACGTATTCCATCACGCATCGCTTGACTTGCCGCCAGCGAATATCAACAATCGACTGCTCGCTGTAGTGGGGTCAGCCGCAAGCTGGCTTCAGCTCAGTAGACATGAGGCGCTACCCGCGCCGACCTTTCGTTACACCCGCAACGCGTTACCTCGCGCTGGGTGGGAAAGCCCCGCAACACATCTGGGGCAGTCCCAATACTTGCTCAGTAGTAGCTGACGTAGTCGGCGACCACAGTCGCTCATGCTCTGCTGACAGTAAACCTACTCGGGCCGACCCTGCAAAAGGGCGGTTTTCTGGCGTAATAGAGGTGAACAACGTGGAGCTTTTATCCGGCGCTGAAATGGTCGTCCGCTCGTTGCGTGACGAAGGCGTTAAGTACATCTACGGGTACCCGGGCGGTGCCCTCCTGCACATCTATGATGCCTTGTTCAAAGAGCCGGAAGTGACCCACATCCTGGTTCGTCACGAGCAGGCGGCGACCCATATGGCGGACGGCTATGCCCGTGCCACCGGCAAGGCCGGTGTGGTACTGGTGACCTCCGGTCCGGGCGCGACCAATGCCGTGACCGGTATCGCCACGGCCTACATGGATTCGATCCCGATGGTGATCATCTCCGGCCAGGTGGCGAGCACCGTGGTCGGCACCGACGCCTTCCAGGAAGTCGACATGGTCGGCATTTCCCGCCCGATCGTGAAGCACAGCTTCATCATCAAGCATCCTTCAGAAATCCCCGAAGTCATCAAGAAGGCTTTCTATCTGGCCGAATCCGGTCGCCCGGGCCCGGTGGTCGTCGATATCCCGAAGGACATGGGTGATCCGACCCAGAAGTTCGAATACAGCTACCCGAAAAAGGTCAAGCTGCGTTCATACAGCCCTGCTGCCCGTGGCCACTCGGGGCAGATCCGCAAGGCGGCGGAAATGCTCGTCGCGGCCAAGCGCCCGATCATCTATTCAGGCGGTGGCGTGATCCTGGGTGGCGCTTCGGCGCAACTGACCGAGCTGGCTCGCGCCCTCAATGTGCCGGTCACCAACACCCTGATGGGCCTGGGCGCCTACCCGGGCGATGACCGTCAGTTCGTCGGTATGCTCGGCATGCACGGCAGCTACACCGCCAACCTGGCGATGCACCATGCCGACGTGATCCTGGCCGTTGGCGCGCGCTTCGATGACCGCGTCATCAATGGCGAGACCGCTGCCAAGTTCTGCCCGAACGCGAAGATCATCCATATCGACATCGACCCCGCGTCGATCTCCAAGACCGTCAAGGCCGACATCCCGATCGTTGGCCCGGTGGACAGCGTGCTGACCGAAATGGTCGCCGCCCTCAAGGAAATCGAGCAGGCGCCGGACAAGGAATCGCAAGCCACCTGGTGGAAGCAGATCGACGAGTGGCGCGGCGGTGGTCGTCTGTTCCCCTATAACGAGGGTGACGGTTCGATCATCAAGCCGCAGACCGTGATCGAGACGCTGTGCGAAGTCACCAAGGGCGAGGCATACGTCAGCTCCGACGTGGGCCAGCACCAGATGTTCGCGGCCCAGTACTATCGCTTCAACAAGCCCAATCGCTGGATCAACTCCGGTGGTCTGGGCACCATGGGCTTCGGCTTCCCGGCGGCCATGGGCGTCAAGCTGAACTTCCCGGATGCCGATGTCGCCTGCGTGACGGGCGAGGGCAGCATCCAGATGAACATTCAGGAGCTGTCGACCTGCCTGCAGTACGACCTGCCGGTGAAGATCATCAACCTCAACAATGGCGCGCTGGGCATGGTTCGCCAGTGGCAGGACATGCAGTACAGCAGCCGTTACTCGCACTCCTACATGGAGTCGCTGCCTGACTTCGTCAAGCTGGCCGAGTCCTATGGTCATGTGGGCATGCGCATCACCGACCTCAAGGACCTCAAGTCGAAGATGGAAGAGGCGTTCGCGATCAAGGATCGCCTGGTGTTCCTCGACATCGCCGTGGATACCAGCGAGCACGTCTACCCGATGCAGATTCGTGGTGGCGCGATGCGCGACATGTGGCTGAGCAAGACGGAGCGTACCTGACATGCGTCATATCATTTCCCTGCTGCTGGAAAACGAACCGGGAGCTCTGTCGCGCGTAGTCGGCCTGTTCTCCCAGCGTAACTACAACATCGAGAGCCTGACCGTGGCGCCGACCGAAGACCCGACCCTGTCGCGTCTGACGCTGACCACCATCGGTCACGACGACACCATCGAGCAGATCACCAAGAACCTCAACAAGCTGATCGAGGTGGTCAAGCTGGTGGATCTGTCGGAAAACCCCCACATCGAACGCGAGCTGATGCTGGTCAAGGTGAAGGCCACCGGCGCCCAGCGCGCCGAGGTCAAGCGCACCACCGACATCTTCCGTGGGCAGATAGTCGACGTGACGCCAAGCGTGTACACCATCCAGCTGGCCGGTACCAGCGACAAGCTGGACAGTTTCATCCAGGCCATCGGCACTGCGCTGATCCTGGAAACCGTACGCAGCGGTGTGACTGGTATCGCCCGTGGCGACAAGGTGCTGAGCATCTGATCGCAAGGCTGAAGTAAAGAACCCCGCCTGGTGCGGGGTTTTTTATGCCTGGATTTCGCTACTGGCGGTTCCAGAAGGCAGCGATCAGCGGGTCCTTGAGGCGCTTGTGCAGGGCGAACAGGCCGATGTCGTAGTCGGTCAGTGGTGGCTGGATATCGTAGAGGCGGATACGCGCGGCCAGCGGGCTGTTGTCCAGCACGATCTGTGGCACCACGCCGATGCCGAAGCCCAGGCTGACCATGCTGACGATGGCTTCGTTGCCGCTGACCTGGGCATAAATGCGCGGCTTGATGTTGTGATGCTTCAGCCAGCGATCGGTGCGGGTTCGCGCCAGGCCTTCCTCGGAGAGAATCAGCGGCACGTCCTGCCAGCTTTCTGCGCCTGGGCTCTTCAGTTGTTCGTCGCTGAGCAGTTGCGGGGATTGCGGGCCGATGAAGCGCAGCGCCGAGCGGGTGATCGACTGAAACTCGACGCCGGCCGGCAGGCTGTCCGGGCGTGCACCGATGGCCAGGTCTTCCTGGCCCTGCTGCACACGCTCGACGGCCTTGGCCGGGTCGCCGGTGTGCAACTTCATTTCGATGCGTGGGTAATCCTGACGGAAACTGCTGAGGATCTCGTAGAGAAAGCTGTAGCTCGCCGTCACCGAACAGTACAGCGACAGCTCGCCATGCAGGATCAACTGATCCTGCTTGAAGGTCTGGCGGATGGCCTGCCAGCCATTCATGACGTCGCTGGCGTATTCGCGAAACTGCTGGCCTTCACGTGTCAGGCGCACCGAGCGGTTGTCGCGCACGAACAATGGCGCGCCGACGTCGTCTTCGAGCTGCTTGATACTGCGGCTGAGCGCGGAGGGGCTCACGTGCTGCTCGCGGCTGGTCTTGCCGAAGTGCAGGTTGTCGGCGAGAGCGAGAAAAAGGCTGAGTGCGTGAGTATCCATTTGTGTTTCATATATCGGCATGCTGTATTGCGAATATATCATTTTACGCAATGGTTGGGATCACTTAAGGTGGCTCCGTCGCGGTGCTCTGGCACCCCATCCCTTTTCGATACACAAGAGCCAAGAACATGAAAGTTTATTACGACAAAGACTGTGACCTCTCGATCATCCAGGGCAAGAAAGTTGCCATCATCGGTTACGGCTCCCAGGGCCACGCCCAGGCGTGCAACCTGAAGGACTCCGGTGTCGACGTCACCGTCGGTCTGCGTAAAGGCTCTGCTACCGTTGCCAAGGCCGAGGCCCACGGCCTGAAAGTCGCTGACGTGGCTTCTGCCGTCGCCGCTGCCGACCTGGTGATGATCCTGACTCCGGACGAATTCCAGGGCGCCCTGTACAAGAACGAAATCGAGCCGAACATCAAGAAAGGCGCCACCCTGGCGTTCTCCCACGGCTTCTCGATCCACTACAACCAGGTCGTTCCGCGTGCCGACCTCGATGTGATCATGATCGCACCGAAGGCCCCGGGCCACACCGTGCGCACCGAGTTCGTCAAAGGCGGCGGCATCCCTGACCTGATCGCCGTTTACCAGGACGCTTCGGGCAATGCCAAGAACGTCGCGCTGTCCTACGCTTCGGGCGTTGGTGGCGGCCGTACCGGCATCATCGAAACCACCTTCAAGGACGAGACCGAAACCGACCTGTTCGGCGAGCAGGCCGTTCTGTGCGGCGGTACGGTCGAACTGGTCAAGGCTGGTTTCGAAACCCTGGTCGAAGCTGGCTACGCGCCGGAAATGGCCTACTTCGAGTGCCTGCACGAGCTGAAGCTGATCGTCGACCTCATGTACGAAGGCGGTATCGCCAACATGAACTACTCGATCTCCAACAACGCCGAGTACGGCGAGTACGTGACCGGCCCGGAAGTCATCAACGCCGAATCCCGTCAGGCCATGCGCAATGCGCTCAAGCGCATCCAGGACGGCGAGTACGCCAAGATGTTCATCAGCGAAGGCGCCACTGGCTACCCGTCGATGACCGCCAAGCGTCGTAACAACGCCGCCCACGGTATCGAAGTGATCGGTGAGCAGCTGCGCTCGATGATGCCTTGGATCGCAGCCAACAAGATCGTCGACAAAGCCAAGAACTGAGTCGAATCGATCCACGAAGAACGCGGCCCCGGCCGCGTTTTTTCGTTCTAGGACGGGCTTCTGGTATAAAGCCTGGGTATCCAGGCCGATTAGGGCGAACGCTTGTCCGGTGGCTCGGTCGAAAATTCAAATCCGATGCAAGGTGTTGTTCATGAGCGAGCGTCCGCAAGAGCCCAAGTCGTCCCGAGACGACGACAGCTTACTGCCCATCGACGAGCATATTGAGGAAGGGCATGACGACGAGGGGCGCAAGGTGCGCCATCGCGGTATCTACCTGCTGCCCAATCTGTTCACGACCGCGAACCTGTTCGCTGGCTTCTATTCCATCATCAACGCCATGAACGGTAACTTCTACGTGGCAGCTGCTACGGTGTTCGTTGCCATGGTACTGGATGGCCTGGACGGCCGCGTGGCGCGCCTGACCAACACGCAAAGCGCCTTCGGCGCCGAATACGATTCGCTGTCCGACATGGTTGCCTTCGGTGTCGCACCGGCGCTGTTGGCGTTCGAGTGGGCGCTGGGGAGCATGGGCAAGGTCGGCTGGATGGTCGCCTTCATCTATGTGGCCGGTGCAGCGCTGCGTCTGGCGCGCTTCAATACGCAGATCGGCAGCGTCGATAAACGCTACTTCATCGGTTTGGCCAGCCCGGCCGCTGCTGGTGTGGTGGCCGGTACCGTGTGGGCGTTCAGCGACTTCGGTATCCAGGGCTCGAACATGTCGTTCGTGGTTGCCATCCTCGTCGCTGCCGCCGGCATGCTGATGGTCAGCAACATCAAGTACAACAGCTTCAAGAATCTGGATCTGAAAGGCCGCGTGCCCTTCGTGGCGATTCTAGCCGTGGTGCTGGTGTTCGCCGTGGTATTCAGCGATCCACCGCGCATCCTGTTGCTGATCTTCCTGGCCTATGCCGCTTCTGGCCCGATCCAGTATCTGCTGCGTTTGCGTCGCCGCAAGCCTGTGGAGTGATGTAATTTCCTGCAGACTCCGTAGTCTATTGGGCAGGCCTGTCCCGATACTGCGGAGTCACCATGCTGATCAAGCTGCGTCAGTCATCCGAATGCAACGAGTCGGATGTTACCCCCGAGTCCATCTACCTCTCTCGCCGTACCTTCATATCCGCCGCCGCCGCTGGGATGGCTATGAGCAGCCTGCCAGCCTGGGCGCAATCTGCGGCTGGCGAGCGCTATGCCGATGTCGACCCAGGCAAGGCACCGGTCTGGCTGGCCGAGCGCATCGCCGCCACCAAATGGAATGCGGTGACCGTCAAGGACGAAGCGCTCACGCCTTTTCAGGATGCCACCCACTACAACAACTTCTATGAGTTCGGCGCCGACAAGTCCGATCCCGCCGCGAACGCAGGCAGCCTGAAAACCGAGCCCTGGTCGGTGGTGATCGACGGTGAGGTCGGCAAGCCGGGGCGTTATGCGCTGGAGGACTTTCTCAAACCCTATCAGTTGGAAGAGCGTATCTACCGCCTGCGGTGCGTCGAAGCCTGGTCGATGGTCATTCCTTGGATCGGCTTTCCCATAGCGGCGCTGCTTAATAAGGTAGAACCGACCTCGGCGGCGAAGTACATCCGTTTCGAAACCCTGAAGGATCCGGAAAGCATGCCGGGGCAACGCTCGAGTTTCGGCTTGATCGACTGGCCGTATGTGGAGGGGTTGCGGCTGGATGAGGCCATGCACCCATTGGCCATCCTGGCCGTCGGCATGTACGGCCGCGAGCTGCCCAATCAGAACGGTGCGCCGTTGCGGCTGGTGGTGCCATGGAAGTATGGCTTCAAGAGCATCAAGTCGATCGTGCGTATCAGCCTGGTCAGTGAGCAGCCGCAAACCACCTGGCAAAGCATTGCGGCGCAGGAGTATGGCTTCTATGCCAACGTGAACCCGGCCGTCGACCATCCGCGCTGGAGTCAGGCGCGCGAGCGCCGTCTGCCCAGCGGGCTGTTCAGCCCCAATGTTCGCGAGACCCAGATGTTTAATGGGTACGCCGATGAAGTCGCCAGCCTTTATAGCAACCTCGATCTGCGGAAGAACTATTGATGCGGCATCCGTTCTGGCGTCTCTTCGTTTTCGTGCTGGTCGCCGTATGGCCGTTGTTCTGGCTGTATCAAGCCTGGTCGTTCGCCCTGGGGCCCGATCCCGGCAAGGTGTTGGTCGAGCGACTCGGGCTGGGGGCGCTCATCCTTCTATTGATAACCCTGAGCATGACGCCGCTACAGAAGCTCAGTGGCTGGTCAGGATGGATGGTGGTGCGCCGTCAGCTCGGCCTGTGGTGCTTCGCCTATGGGTTTCTGCACCTGGCGGCGTATGCGGTATTCATTCTGGGGTTGGATTGGTCGCAGCTTGGTGTGGAGCTGCGCAAGCGTCCTTACATCATCGTCGGCGCTATCGCGCTGTTGGGGTTGTTGCTCCTCGCCCTAACATCCAACCGTTACAGCCAGCGGCGGCTGGGCAAGTCCTGGAAGAAACTGCATCGCCTGGTGTACCTCATTCTGCCCCTCGCGTTGCTGCACATGTTGTGGATCGTCAGGGCGGACTTGCGGGAGTGGGCTGTCTATGCGGTCATTGGCGCGGTATTGCTGGTGCTGCGTATCCCGGTTCTGATGCGCGCAATTCCCCGTATAGGCGGGCGTGCGCAGAAAGTTCAGCCAAAATGAAATAAACGGTTGACCTGATCTCGTGGGGGCCTATAATGCGCACCACTTCCGGCGCAGCCTGATCTGAAAACTCCTTGTGGATCAACGAGTTAGATGAAAATAAAGGTTGCACGGACGGCGAATTCGAGTAGAATGCGCCGGCATCGACAGGGTGGCTTGAGTGGTTCTGTTGATGGTTCGGTCAGGTTGATCGAAGGCGGTAAAAGAGGGTGTTGACAGCGGTTTGTAACGCTGTAGAATGCGCCTCCCGCTGGAGAGAAGATGATCTGGTCGGGCGCTGCAAGGTGTTGAGAAGAAAGAAAAAATTCTTCAAAAACAGCTTGACAGCAAATGAGGGTGCTGTAAGATGCGCGCCTCGGTTGAGACGAAAGCCTCAGCCAAACGTTCTTTAACAACTGAATCAAGCAATTCGTGTGGGTGCTTGTGAGTTAAGACTGACTGATCGAAAGATTATCAGCATCACAAGTAACACTCGTGAATTCGAGAGTTTTTTGCGATTGCTGAGCTAGGTTTAGGGTTTTCTAAAAACCCAAGCAGTATTGAACTGAAGAGTTTGATCATGGCTCAGATTGAACGCTGGCGGCAGGCCTAACACATGCAAGTCGAGCGGTTGAAGGGAGCTTGCTCCCTGATTCAGCGGCGGACGGGTGAGTAATGCCTAGGAATCTGCCTATTAGTGGGGGACAACGTTTCGAAAGGAACGCTAATACCGCATACGTCCTACGGGAGAAAGCAGGGGACCTTCGGGCCTTGCGCTAATAGATGAGCCTAGGTCGGATTAGCTTGTTGGTGAGGTAATGGCTCACCAAGGCGACGATCCGTAACTGGTCTGAGAGGATGATCAGTCACACTGGAACTGAGACACGGTCCAGACTCCTACGGGAGGCAGCAGTGGGGAATATTGGACAATGGGCGAAAGCCTGATCCAGCCATGCCGCGTGTGTGAAGAAGGTCTTCGGATTGTAAAGCACTTTAAGTTGGGAGGAAGGGTTGTAGATTAATACTCTGCAATTTTGACGTTACCGACAGAATAAGCACCGGCTAACTCTGTGCCAGCAGCCGCGGTAATACAGAGGGTGCAAGCGTTAATCGGAATTACTGGGCGTAAAGCGCGCGTAGGTGGTTTGTTAAGTTGGATGTGAAAGCCCCGGGCTCAACCTGGGAACTGCATCCAAAACTGGCAAGCTAGAGTACGGTAGAGGGTGGTGGAATTTCCTGTGTAGCGGTGAAATGCGTAGATATAGGAAGGAACACCAGTGGCGAAGGCGACCACCTGGACTGATACTGACACTGAGGTGCGAAAGCGTGGGGAGCAAACAGGATTAGATACCCTGGTAGTCCACGCCGTAAACGATGTCAACTAGCCGTTGGAATCCTTGAGATTTTAGTGGCGCAGCTAACGCATTAAGTTGACCGCCTGGGGAGTACGGCCGCAAGGTTAAAACTCAAATGAATTGACGGGGGCCCGCACAAGCGGTGGAGCATGTGGTTTAATTCGAAGCAACGCGAAGAACCTTACCTGGCCTTGACATGCTGAGATCTTTCCAGAGATGGATTGGTGCCTTCGGGAACTCAGACACAGGTGCTGCATGGCTGTCGTCAGCTCGTGTCGTGAGATGTTGGGTTAAGTCCCGTAACGAGCGCAACCCTTGTCCTTAGTTACCAGCACCTCGGGTGGGAACTCTAAGGAGACTGCCGGTGACAAACCGGAGGAAGGTGGGGATGACGTCAAGTCATCATGGCCCTTACGGCCAGGGCTACACACGTGCTACAATGGTCGGTACAAAGGGTTGCCAAGCCGCGAGGTGGAGCTAATCCCATAAAACCGATCGTAGTCCGGATCGCAGTCTGCAACTCGACTGCGTGAAGTCGGAATCGCTAGTAATCGTGAATCAGAATGTCACGGTGAATACGTTCCCGGGCCTTGTACACACCGCCCGTCACACCATGGGAGTGGGTTGCACCAGAAGTAGCTAGTCTAACCTTCGGGAGGACGGTTACCACGGTGTGATTCATGACTGGGGTGAAGTCGTAACAAGGTAGCCGTAGGGGAACCTGCGGCTGGATCACCTCCTTAATCGAAGATCGCAGCTTATTCATAAGCTCCCACACGAATTGCTTGATTCATTGTAGAAGACGATGCTGTAACGC
>NZ_MSXU01000012.1:220813-220938 GCF_001945375.1 Pseudomonas sp. PA1(2017) | reverse complement strand
CATCTTCTCTCCAGCGGGAGGCGCATTCTACAGCGTTACAAACCGCTGTCAACACCCTCTTTTACCGCCTTCGATCAACCTGACCGAACCATCAACAGAACCACTCAAACCACCCTGTCGACGCC
>NZ_MSXU01000012.1:220480-220803 GCF_001945375.1 Pseudomonas sp. PA1(2017) | reverse complement strand
CCTGCCGCCAGCGTTCAATCTGAGCCATGATCAAACTCTTCAGTTCAATACTGCTTGGGTTTTGAGAAAACCCTAAACTTGGCTCAGCAATCGCAAAAAACTCTCGAATTCACGAGTGTTACTTGTGATGCTGATAATCTTGCGATCAGTCAGTCTTAACTCACAAGCACCCACACGAATTGCTTGATTCAGTTGTTAAAGAACGTTTGGCTGAGGCTTTCGTCTCAACCGAGGCGCGCATCTTACAACACCCTCATTTGCTGTCAAGCTGTTTTTTGAAGAATTTTTCTTTCTTCTCAACACCTTGCAGCGTCCGACCAGAC
>NZ_MSXU01000012.1:87025-220470 GCF_001945375.1 Pseudomonas sp. PA1(2017) | reverse complement strand
ACAGCACCCTCATTTGCTGTCAAGCTGTTTTTGAAGAATTTTTTCTTTCTTCTCAACACCTTGCAGCGCCCGACCAGACCATCTTCTCTCCAGCGGGAGGCGCATTCTACAGCGCTACAAACCGCTGTCAACACCCTCTTTTACCGCCTTCGATCAACCTGACCGAACCATCAACAGAACCACTCAAACCGCCCTGTCGATGCTGGCGCATTCTACTCGAATTCGCCGTCCGTGCAACCTTTATTTTCGTCTAACTCGTTGATCTACAAGGAGTTTTCAGATCAGGCTGCGCCGGAAGTGGTGCGCATTATAGGCCCCCACGAGATCAGGTCAACCCTTAATTTACGCTTTTATTCAGTTTTCAGCGTAACCCGCGCGAAAGCCTTCTTGCCGGCCTGGCAGACGTGGGTAGCGCCCAGCTTGAACACGAAGCTGCGATCGACCACCTGACCATCCACACGCACACCGCCTGAGCCGAGAAGATCACGCGCGACCGCTGCGTTCTTCACCAGGCCTGCTTTATTAAGTAGCGCGGCAATCGGCATATCATCGCCAGCTGCCAGCTCGACCTCCGGCAGATCTTCAGGCAGCTCGCCATCCTTCATCCGGTTACCGGCAGAACGGTGGGCTGTAGCCGCCGCCTCTTCGCCATGGAAACGCGCGACGATTTCTTCGGCCAGCTTGATCTTGATATCACGCGGGTTCGCGCCGGCTTCCACGTCCTTCTTGAACTGCTCGATCTCATCCATGGTGCGGAAGCTGAGCAATTCGAAGTAACGCCACATCAGCGCATCCGGCATGGACACCAGCTTGTTGTACATGACGCCCGGTGCTTCCTGGATGCCGATGTAGTTACCCAGGGACTTGGACATCTTCTTCACGCCATCCAGCCCTTCGAGCAGCGGCATGGTGACGACGCACTGGGACGACTGCCCATAGGCGCGCTGCAGTTCGCGTCCCATCAGCAGGTTGAATTTCTGATCGGTACCGCCGAGCTCGACATCGGCGCGTAGCGCCACAGAGTCATAGCCCTGCACGAGCGGGTAAAGGAACTCGTGAATGGCGATCGGTTGGTTGCCGGTGTAGCGCTTGTCGAAGTCATCGCGCTCGAGCATGCGCGCCACGGTGTACTGAGAGGCCAGGCGAATGAAGTCGGCCGGCGTCAGCTCGTTGATCCAGGTGGAGTTGAAGGCAACCTCGGTCTTGGCCGGGTCGAGGATCTTGAATACCTGAGCCTTGTAGGTCTCGGCGTTCTCCAATACCTGCTCACGGGTCAGCGGCGGGCGCGTTGCGCTCTTGCCGCTGGGATCGCCGATCATGCCGGTGAAGTCGCCGATCAGGAAGATCACCTGATGCCCCAACTCCTGGAACTGGCGCAGCTTATTAATAAGCACGGTGTGGCCCAGGTGCAGGTCCGGTGCAGTCGGGTCGAAGCCGGCCTTGATACGCAGCGGCTCACCGCGCTTGAGCTTCTCGATCAGCTCAGCTTCAACAAGGACTTCTTCCGCTCCGCGCTTGATCAGCGCGAGCTGCTCTTCAACCGACTTCATAGGACTCACAGCCACCAGATTCAAAAGGGCTCCAACCATACAAGATCGCCAACAAATGACAAGTTTTGCCCTGCAATGCCCGCTGCAGGTGCCGGCCATCACCTGCGGGGTTGCCTCGAGGTAGATTTGGTTATATTTTATACAGTTACTGCATATTCATCAGTTTCTTCTTTTTCCTCTTCATCTTTTCACTTCATCAAAAAGCAGCCCTTATGACCTCTACAACTAAAGCGCCGCCGCTCTACCCCAAGACACACATCATCGCAGCCAGCGGCGTCGCCGCCCTCCTAAGCCTTGCGCTGCTGGTGTTTCCCTCCCGCGAAGTAGAAGCAAAGAAGACGTTTCTCAATCTGGACATGGACAACGGCTCCGAGCAGATCCAGCAGAACCTGCCCAGTAATCAGGCAGGCGCCGAAGCCCAGGAAGACGTCGACTCGCCGTTCGCGCAGATAGAAGGCAGCGATGATTCGCAGAATGCCGAGCTCGACGCAGAGCCGGAGATCGCCGAGCAGCCGCCTGAAGATCCGCGTAGCAAGACGGTCGCTGTAGAAAATGGCGACACGCTTTCCACGGTGTTCAGCAAAGTGGGCCTGAGCCCCAACACCCTGCATGAAGTGATCAACAGCAGCAAAGAGGCCAAGCAGCTGACACGCCTCAAGGTCGGCCAGGAACTGCAGTTCCAGCTGAGCGAAGACGGCCAGTTGGAAAGCCTGCACAGCCAGCTCAGCGACCTGGAAAGCGTCAGCTTGAGCAAGACCGACAGCGGCTATGACTTCAAGCGTGAGCTGGTCAAGCCGGACGTACATGAATCCTACGCCCATGGGGTGATCAACAGCTCGCTGTTCGTGGCGGCCAAGCGCGCCGGCCTGTCCCACAACCTGACCATGGACTTGGCCAACATCTTCGGTTACGACATCGACTTCGCCATGGATATACGTGAAGGCGACGATTTCGAGGTCATCTACCAGAACAAGAAGGTTGGCGATAAATCGGTCGGCACCGGCAACATTCTGTCCGCACGTTTCACCAACCGTGGCAAAACCTTTACCGCTGTTCGCTATACCGACAAGCAGGGCAACGTCAGCTACTACGACGCCGATGGCAACAGCATGCGCAAGGCGTTCATTCGTACGCCGGTAGATTTCGCGCGCATCAGCTCGCGCTTCTCGAACGGCCGCAAGCACCCGATCCTCAACAAGATCCGCGCTCACAAGGGCGTCGACTATGCCGCACCACGCGGTACGCCGATCAAGGCTGCCGGTGATGGCAAGGTCATCCTGGCCGGCCGCAAAGGTGGCTATGGCAACACCGTGGTCCTGCAGCATGGCAGCCGTTACCGCACGCTCTATGCGCACATGCAGGGTTTCGCCAAAGGCGTTCGCACGGGCGGCAGCGTGAAGCAGGGCCAGATCATCGGCTATATCGGCACCACGGGTCTGTCGACAGGGCCGCACTTGCACTACGAGTTCCAGGTCAACGGCACTCACGTCGATCCGCTGAGCCAGAAGCTGCCGATGTCCGATCCGATCGCCCGCCAGGAGAAGCAACGCTTCCTGCAGATGAGCAAGCCGCTCATGGCCCGTATGGATCAGGAAAAAGCCACCATGCTCGCCCTCAACAAGCGCTGATCCCATGCTCTATCTCGGGGTGATGTCCGGTACCAGTCTCGACGGGCTGGACATCGCCCTTGTCGAGCAAGGCGAGCGCACTCGGTTGCTCGCCCACCATTATCAAGCCCTCCCCGACTCGCTTCGCCAGCAACTGCTCGATTTGTGCAGCCCGGGTGCGGATGAACTCGCCAGGGCCGCTCTTGCCGAGCACGCGTGGGCGCGGCTGGTTGCCGATGGCATCGACGGCCTGCTGCGCCAGCAGAACCTGCAACCCACCGCCATTCGCGCCATTGGCAGCCACGGCCAGACCGTGCGCCACGAACCGGCCCGGGGCTTCACCATCCAGATCGGCAACCCTGCCCTGCTGGCAGAACTGACCGGCATAACCGTAGTGGCCGACTTCCGGCGCCGCGACGTAGCCGCTGGCGGCCAGGGCGCCCCCCTGGTGCCGGCTTTTCACGAGGCGCTTTTCGCCAGCCCCGGCTCCGCTCGGGCAATTCTCAACGTGGGTGGCTTCAGCAACCTCAGCCTGCTGGAAGAGGGAAAGCCCGCCAAGGGCTTCGACTGTGGGCCGGGCAACGTGCTGATGGACGCCTGGATTCACCATCATCGCGGCCAGGCCTACGACAAGGACGGCGCATGGGCTGCCAGCGGTACGGTGCAGCCCGAGCTGCTGACCGCGTTGCTGGCGGATCCGTTCTTCCAGGCGACCGGGCCGAAAAGCACCGGGCGCGAGCTGTTCAACCTGCCCTGGCTGACGCGCCACCTGGAACAGCAGCCTGCCTATCAACCAGTAGACGTGCAGGCCACCCTGCTGGAACTGACGGCCACCAGCATCGCCAGCTCGTTGCGTAACGCGCAGCCAACGTGCAGCCAGCTACTGGTGTGCGGCGGCGGTGCTCATAACAAGGAGCTGCTGGCACGCTTGCAGGCACTGTTGCCTGCTGCCGAGGTGAGCAGCACCGACGACCATGGCGTGCCCGCCGACTGGGTCGAGGCCATGGCGTTCGCCTGGTTGGCCCACTGCTGCCTGAACGGCATCCCCGCCAACAGGCCGGAAGTCACCGGCGCCAAAGGCCTGCGAGTACTCGGCGCCATCTACCCGGCCTGAGCCTATGCGCTCGAATGAAACGCCGTGCACTTGCGCGGCGTTTTGTTTGCGCAGGCCTTTGAACCCTGAAACATGGGCGGGCGGGTGCTCAGCGGCAAGCGCAGGATGCAACGCCTCCCCCCGCGCCGCTTCAAATTGCTGCGGCGGCACCCCAAATACCTCAATGCCTGAAGGCTGCGCTCGGTGTCAGCCTCGAGCATTTACCCTCGAGGCGTGATCTTCGTGTTTGCGAGCACCTTCAAGGCCGTGGTGCCGGCTACCGCCATCCTGTGCGTCGGATTTCTTCTGTAGCGGCGCGGTCGCGCGGTTGACCCGCGTCCTGGTGCCAAAAAACGCCACGCTGAGAACATGCAGCGGGCCGATCCGTTCCAGTACCAACTTGAACGCCACCGGCAGGAGAAGGCCCAGCAGCATACTGACGGTAAAGACCAGCCACTGCTCCTCCACCTGCAGCTTGTTCAGCACGATGCGCGCCCCGGCGGTGCCGAAGACGTGGAACAGGTAGATCTCGAACGAGAAATAGCCCAGCCAGGCCAATGGCAGGAAATAGAAACGCCGGGCGATCAGCAGGCTGATGGCAGCCAGGCCCAGGGCGGTACCCACCACGGCTAGATCAATGTCGTCGAGGTCGATCAGCGCGAACAGATAGGCCTGGTCGATACCCACCAGGATCACCAGCGCCGCGGCCATGGTGATGACGCTGCTGCGGGTGATCAGCTGCTCGCTGAAACGATAGAGCCCCAGGCCCAGCAGGAAGAACGGAAACAGCTCTACTGCCCTGTCGAGACTGAACAGATTCGGGCAACCTTCCGATGCAAAGGACGCCGCCAGCGCCACCGCGAAAACCAGGCCGTAATTACGCAGGCTCAGCAGCAGACCTGCTTTTTCCAGCAACGCGATCACCATGAAGATGCAGAAGATCGCCTGCAGAAACCAGAAGTGCGCGTAACTGAAGAAGTAGATGCTGAAGATCTCGCTCAGCTGCGGTTTGTCGTTGGTGTTGGGCACGATCATCTGCAAAGCGAAGAACAGCGTCGAGACCGTCAGCAGCGGTATGCCGACGCGTTTGAACTTGCCTTGGTAGAAGCGCGAGAGGTCACTGCCGGTGTTCACCGGACGCAGCGCATAGACGTAGCCCGAGATGGCGGTGAATAGCGGCATGCGGATGTAGACGAGTGAATCGTAAAGATAGCGCAGCACGGAGTCGTCCGGCACCTTCATGCCCAGGTCGGATGAACTGCCGATGACATGGCCCGCTACCATCAGAAACAGCGCCAGTCCGCGAATGGTCTCTATCCGCAGATCCTTTTCGGGCGTGGTCTTGGTCATGCTGAGTCCTCTGTACTAGCTAAGCGAGACAGCGTTTCCACACAGATGGGGAACGGATGCCGACGAATCGATCATCTGAGCCCGTGGAGCTTCGACTAGTTCATTGGCGGCCTTGCGGTAGGGACGGATTCGATTTCGATAAGCGCGCCCTCCTTCACCTGGCTTAGCAGCTACATCATTTCCCCAGCACAAGGAGCGCCCGAGATTCCCGCCTGTACACACCAGCAGCGGCGGTTACGAATAACCTGGCGCTGGACGATACAACATAACATTACTATATTGTCCGCCCTTTTTTGCCACTGGGCGGTGCGGCGCTGGCCCCTGCCTGTCGACCGACTTGCCAAGGATCTGCCCATGCTGCTCAGCAAACGCCCTCGCCTCTCCCTGCTCGCAGGTGCCCTCGCCACCTGGCTGACACTGACAGCCGGCCATGTCACCGCCGATGATCGCGTGTTCGACGTGGTCGCACCGTTCGAGATCGGCGGGCTGGATCCGGCGATTTCCGGGTTCATCTTCCAGCGCATGCAGATTACCGAAACCCTGCTCGAAGCCGACGCCAAGGGCCAGCCGCTGCCGGCACTGGCCGAACGCTGGAGCGTGTCGGACGATGGCAAGCAGTGGACGCTGTCGATCCGCCAGGGCGTGAAGTTCCACGACGGCAGCGACCTCACCGCCGCCGTTGCCGCCCATGCCCTGGAGGCGGCGCGCAAGAAGCCCGGCATGTTGCGCGACGCGCCGATCACCGCGATCAGTGCCAATGGCAATGACGTGGTGATCGCCCTGAACAAGCCCTTCAAACCGCTGGCGGCGCTGCTGGCTCATTCGTCCACCAACATTCTGGCCAGCGCGGCCTATGACGCAGACGACAACGTCAAGCAGATCATCGCCACCGGCCCGTATCAGCTGACCCTGCTGGAGCCGCCGCAGCGCCTCGCCGCAGAACGCTTCGACGGTTACTGGGGAACCAAACCGAGCATCGAGAAGACCACTTACCTCGGCGCCGGTCGCGGCGAAACCCGTTCGCTGATGGCCGAGAGCGGCGGCGCCGAACTGGTATTCCAGCTCGACCCGCCGAGCATCGCGCGCCTGCAGCGCAACCCCAACGTGCAGGTGCTGATGGGCCCGGTGCCGCGCGTGCTGGTGCTGGCGGCGAATGCCGGCAGCGGTGCCACCGCGCCGGTCGAGGTGCGCCGGGCCCTGAGCCTGGCGATCAACCGCGAAGGCATCACCGCCGCCGTGCTGCGCGCACCGGGCACCGGCGCTACGCAAATGTTCGCCGACAGCGTGCCGGCCTGGCACGACGCCAGCCTGCCACCGCTCAAGTACGACCCGCAGGCGGCCCGCGAGTTGCTCAAGGCACAGGGTTGGGCACCCGGCGCCGACGGCATCCTGGAAAAGGACGGCCAGCGCCTGCAACTCAAGCTGCTCACCTACTCCGACCGCCCGGAACTGCCGCTGATCGCCACCGCCCTGCAGGCGCAACTGCGCGAGGTGGGCGTGGATGTGGAGGTTGCCGTGGGCAACGCCAGCGCGGTTCCCGCCGCCCATAACGACGGCACCCTGCAACTGGCCCTGTACGGCCGCAACTACGCCCTGGTGCCCGACCCACTGCTGACCCTGATGGCCGACTTCGGCAACGGTGGTGCCGAGTGGGGCCCGCTGGGCTGGAACAACCCGCAGTTCGACCAGACCCTGAGCAAACTGCTGGCCAGCAATGATCCGGTCGAGCAACAGCAGTTGCGCAACGAGCTTATGAAGCGTGTGCAGACTGATCTGCCGTTGATTCCGATCGCCTGGTATCGCCAGTCCATCGCCGTGTCCAAGCAGATCGAAGGCGCCGCTATCGATCCGTTCGAGCGCACCTTCGGCCTGAGCAGCATGCGGTGGCGTCCATGATCCGCCTGCTGGGCTTTCGCCTGCTGCAGGCGGTGATGGTCGCCGTGCTGATCGGCGCGCTGACCTTTCTGCTGATGAGCCTGCTGCCCGGTGATGCCGCCTACCGCATCGCCGCCGGGCGCTACGGATACGACATGGTCAACAGCGCCGCCGCTGAAGCGGTGCGCGCCGAACTGGGCCTGGACCAACCAGTACTGTGGCGCTTCACCGCGTGGATCGGCGACTTGCTGACCCTCGATCTGGGCAACTCGCTGGTTACCGGCCGGCCGGTGATGGACATGGTCGCCCACGAACTGGGCAGCTCCGTGCGCTTGGCGGTCGGCGCCGTCCTGCTGTCCTTTCTGATTGGCCCGCCGATCGGGGTGATCGCCGGCTTGCGTCCGGGTGGCATGCTGGATCGCGGCCTGCTGCTGCTCAGCACGGTCACTCGCGCCATCCCTCACTTCGTGCTCGGAGTGATTCTGGTGCTGATCTTCTCGGTGTGGCTGATGGTGCTGCCGTCCGCCGGCCATGGCAGCTTCACCCACACCATCCTGCCGACGCTGACCCTGGCGCTGGGGCTCGCGGCGGTCTCCTCCCGGGTCGCAAGGGACGCCACCGTGGCGGTGGCATCGTCCGCCTACTTCGCCTTCGGGCGCCTCAAGGGCCTCAGCGGCACCCAGGTATTCCTGCGCCACGGCCTGCGCAATATCGGCGTGCCGGTGGTGACCTATCTCGGCGTACAGCTGGTGTACCTGATCGAAGGCGTGGTGGTGGTCGAGACCCTGTTCGCCTGGCCGGGCATCGGCCATGGCCTGGTTCACGCCATCGTCCAGCGCGACGTGCCCATGGTGCAGGGTACCGCGTTGGCCATGGGACTGATGTTCGTGCTGCTCAATACCGCCGTGGACCTGCTCAACCACCTGATCGACCCGCGCCGGAGAACCGCATGAGCCTGGAAATCGCCATCGCCGAGGCGGCGCCCGCACCACGCGCGACCGTCCGTTACATCGGCCTCGCCCTGCTTGCGGCACTGGTCGCCTTCGCCGTCTGCATACCACTGTTCTGGGGCGTGGACATCGCCAAGCAGGACTACAGCGCGATTCTCGCCGGCGTCAGCAGCGCCCACCCGCTGGGCACCGATCACCTGGGCCGCGACATGCTCGCGCGCCTGGCCGCTGCCGTGCGCCTGTCGCTGGGCCTGGCGCTGGTCAGCGTCGCTACTGCGGCCATTCCCGGCGTGCTGCTGGGCATCCTGGCGGCATGGAAGGGCGGATGGGTCGACAAGGGTCTTGGGCTGCTGGCCGAGATGTTCCTGGCCCTGCCCGGCCTGCTGTTGGTTCTGCTGATCGTGGCCATCTATCCCGGCTCGTTCCTCGCCCTGTACGGCGCGGTGGCGCTGGTGCTGTGGATCGAATATTTCCGCATGACCCGTGCCCTGGCGCGTACGGTGCTGGCCTCGCCGGCCGTGGCCGCCTCACAACTGCTCGGCTTCGGCCCGCTGTACATCATCCGTCGTCACCTGTTGCCGGAACTGGCTCCGCTGCTGATGACCATCGCCGCCTTTGGCGCGGCCGCGGCGATCATGGCCATCGCAGCCCTGGGCTTCGTCAGCGTCGGCGTCAAGCCGCCGACCGCCGAGCTGGGCCTGATGATCACCGAGCTGCTGCCGTACTTCGCCGAAGCACCAGCGGTGATCGCCCTGCCGATCACCGTGATCTTTCTCATCGTTCTGTCACTGCTGCTGATTGCCGGGGGGCGCAAGCCATGAAACCACTGCTGAGCACCCGCGCCCTGGAAATCCGCACCGCCACCGCACAACTGGTCGAGCCGCTGTCCATCGACCTGTGGCCCGGCAAAGTACTGACCATCATCGGCGAAACCGGCTCAGGCAAGAGCCTGTTCGCCCAGGGCATCGTCGGCAACCTGCCACCGGGCCTCGCCGCCTACGGCGAGATCGAACTGGCCGGCGGCCTGCGCGAACCCGGCCAGGCCAGCGGTCGTCACGCCGCATGGGGCCGCGAACTTGCCGTACTGCCTCAAGAGCCCTGGCTGAGCCTGGATCCGACCATGCGCGCCCTCGACCAGGTCGCGGAAACCTACCGCTACGTGGTCGGCAAAAGCGCTCAAGAATCCCGTCAACAAAGCCGTCAGGACCTGACGCAGCTGGGCATCGAACAGGCCGAGGCGAAGTTTCCCTTTCAGCTCTCCGGCGGCATGGCACAGCGCCTGGCCTTCGCCGCCACCCACGCTGGGGGCGCCAAGGTGATGATCGCCGACGAGCCTACCAAAGGTCTCGACAGCGCGCGTATCGGCGAAGTGATCGGCCTGCTGCAGGCCGGCATCGCCGAGGGCGGCGCGCTGCTGATCATCACTCACGACATCGAGGTGGCGCGCCGGCTCGGTGGCGAGGTGATGATCATGCTCAAGGGCCGCGTCATCGAAAGCGGCAGCGCCGAGCAGGTACTCGACGCACCGCGCCACGAATACACCCGCCGCCTGCTGAATGCCGATCCGGCGCGCTGGCCGCGCCATGCCTCGTCAACGCCGGGCGGCGAGCCGGTGGTGCAGGTACGTGACCTGGCCGTGGAGCGTGGCGAACGCGTGCTGTTCGAGGGCTTGTCGTTCGAAGCGCGCCGGGGCGAAGTGGTCGGCGTGACCGGCCCCTCGGGCTGTGGCAAGTCGACCCTGGGCGACGTCATTCTCGGCCTGATGCAGGCGCGCCGCGGCACCGTGACCAAGTGCCGCGAGGCGCCGCGCGTGGCCTTCCAGAAGCTTTACCAGGACCCGGTGGCGGCCTTCGCGCCAACGATCACCCTGGGCCGCTGCCTGGCCGATCTGATCAAGCTGCATCGCCTCGATGCCAGCCGTATCGACGGGCTGCTGCAACGCCTGCGCCTCGACCGAGGCCTGCTCGACCGCTTGCCCGGCAACGTTTCCGGCGGCGAGCTGCAGCGTTTTTCCCTGCTGCGCGTGCTGCTGCTCGACCCGGTGTTCATCTTCGCCGACGAACCCAGCTCACGCCTCGACCTGATCACCCAGCAGGAGATGATCGAACTGCTGGTGGAAACCGCCCGGGAACGCCGCACCGCGGTGCTGCTGGTCAGCCACGACGAAGCGCTGATCGAGGCGGTAGCGGATCAACGCATTCGCCTGGGACACTGACCGGCCTGGTTCTGCACGAGCACTTCAGGTCTGTGCAGGAGTTTTCGAGGCAAGCAGCTCACTGATCCAGCGCACCTGCTGCTCCAGCCTTTCATCGGGTACGTCCTGGCTGGCGCGGGCCAGGCCGGCCAGGGTCTGCTGCTTGAGGCGCAGCAGACGCCGCCACTTGGCCTCGAACACCAAATCGCGTGCCTGCAAGAGCAGCGGGCCGAAATACAGTTCCTGTTCGGTATAGCGCGTCGGCTTACCGGGCTCGGCGACGATGATTTCGTAGAAGAAACGATTCTCCTGCAGCAGCTCTTCATGGGCGATGCGGTAGTCGTTGTCCATCAGCCACTGGCGCAGCGGCTGCTCACCGCCGTTGGGTTGCAGGATCAATAGCTCGTTGCCGCCGAGCCGCGCCTTGTCCCGCGCGAGAATGTCGCGGATGGTCTCGCCGCCCATGCCACAGAAGCTGATGGCAGTGATGCAGTCAGTTGGCTCGATGGCCGCCAACCCGTCGGCCAGGCGCACGGCGATGCGATCCCCCAGCTCGTGTTCGCGCACGCTGCGCTCGACGGCGCGCAACGGCGTGAGCGCCACCTCGCCGGCGACCGCGGCGCTGATCAGGCCGCGGCTCATCAGGGCGACGAGCAGATAGCCGTGGTCGGTGCCGATATCGGCAAGCCGTGCTCCGGCGGGCACCTGGGCGGCGACGCGCTCCAGGCGTGCGGACAATTTTCGTGGGGTCAACGGCTGCCTCGTCAATCAGCACCTTTCCGGGCCGGCGAGCGATTCTGTCGAGCAATGGCTGGCGAAGCAACCGGGCAGAGGCAGTGCAGGAGCGCCGCGGCTCAGCTGGCCCGCCGCCCGCCGATCAGGCCACCGACGCTGAGCGTGCCCACCTGCACGCCCTCGCAGGCCCGCGCTTCCTGCAGGCATTGCAGGCACAGCCGGGCATTGGCGCCGTGGGCGCATGTCAGGTCTGCGGTGCCTTGGTCGAGCAGGATGGCGCCGGCCTTGCGCGAGCGCATGTCGGGCAGCAGTTCGCTGACCACCGCGGCCAGGCTCAGGCAGCCCAGCTCGGCAGCCTCGGCGGCGTGATCGGGGCCATTGCTGGAGTCCAGGCCGTAGTACATGGCGTCGATGGGCCCCACGCTGCTGCGAATGGAGCGAATGATTGCCCGAACTTGCTCAGGGTGGGACAGGTCGCCGGTAAAAGTGCGGGTGGCGATGCCTTCGCTTTCCAGCACACAGGTCAGCGCCTGCACGCCGTGCGCATGATTGGTCACCAGCACCACGTCATAGCCCTGGTTGCCGTACTGACGGGCGGCCAGCGCGCCCACGCTGTTCTGCGCCCCGAAGACCACGAAAGTTCGATTCATGCCTCAACCCGCCCGAAAGTTGCGTGCACAGGTGCTCCGGCATCGCCTCGTGGGCGGCGGCCACCTTGCCTTGACGGCCCCGTCGGCCGTTGCAGGCGATGGTCACCCGGTAACATTGCCTGAACATTGCGTCGCGTTTTTGCCGGCTCCGCTACTATGTGCAGCTCCGATAAACCGCGCGGTGATGCACCTTGCGAATCCTCCTCGTCGAAGATGACCTGCCCATGGCCCAAGCCCTGCAAGAGGCGCTGGGCCGACACGGTTTGCTGGTGGATTGCGTGCACTCGCTGGCAGCGGCAGGCGCGACCCTGCGGCTGAACGTGCATGACCTGTTGATTCTCGATCGCGGCCTGCCCGATGGCGATGGCGTGGGTTTCATCGCTACCGCCAGGCGGCTCTGCCCGGCGCTGCCCATCGTGCTGCTCACCGCCCGCGGCGAGATCGCCGAGCGGGTCGATGGCCTCGATGGTGGCGCCGACGATTACCTGGTCAAACCAGTGGCGGTCGACGAGTTGCTGGCCCGGGTGCGGGCGATTGCCCGGCGCCCGGCCACCATGGTCCTACCCACCGCGACCCTTGGTGCGCTGTCGTTCGATTTCAGCGCCCGCGAGGCCATCGTCGATGGCCAGGCGCTGCCGTTGCCACGGCGCCAGCTGTTGATTCTCGAGGCGCTGATCTACCGCCAGGGTCGCACCGTACTGCGCGAGAACCTCCACGAGGCGGTGTATGGCCTGGCGGACGAGATCCAGTCCAACGCCCTGGACGCCCACGTGTCGCGGCTGCGCCGGGCGCTCAAGGACGCCGAGGCCGGCGTGGAGATCGCGGTGATCCGCGGCGTCGGTTACTTGCTCAAGGAAAGCCGATGAAAGCCGCCCACAACCCATCGCTGATCGGGCGCCTGCTGTGGTCGCTGTGCATCATGCAGGTGGTCGTGCTGGTGACGGCGATCGCCGGCACCCTGTATCACATCATCGACGACCAATTCACCTTCATGGATGACGCGGTGATCGACGTACTGGAAGACTCCATCGCCGTCACGCCCCAGGGCCTGGTATTCGAGCCCAACGAGCCGTTGCGCAAGTTGCAGGCCAGCAACCCTGGCCTATGGGTGGTGATCGCCGACGGTAACGGGCGCCGTGAAGAACTTGGCAGTGTGCCGGGCGAATACCGCGAACTGGCGAATTACGTTTCAGTGCTCGGCATCTCACAGATACGCGCGCTGCCGGAACACCGTCATCTGACCATGCGCATCGAGGTCAAGGAGATCCAGGGGCAACGGGTGCACATCATGGTCGGCGGCGTGGCGGACCTGAGCTTCACCAGCCTGATCGTCCAGGCCACCGGGCTGCTCAGCCCCTACTTCCTGACGCCGCTGCTGCTCTTCACCCTGCTGGCCACGCCCATCGTGGTGCTGCGCGCCATGCGCGGCGTGCGCCGGTTGGCCAGCCGCGCTGCGGCGCTGGATATCTCGCAGCACGATGCGCACCTGCCCGAGGACTCGGTGCCGCGAGAGATTCGCCCGCTGGTCAGTGCCTTCAACGCGGCCATGGAGCGATCCAGCAAGGCCTATCACGCCCGCGACCGTTTCCTGCGTGACGCCGCCCATGAGCTTCGCATGCCGATCGCCGTGTTGATGGCACGCCTGGACGGCATGCCGGCACACCCCATCAAACCCATGTTGCAGATCGACCTGGCACGCCTGGCCACCGTGGCCGAGCAGTTGCTCGACCTGCAACGGCTGCAGTCGCCAAAGGTGGAGTTCGAGTTAGTGGATCTGGTCGCGCTGAGCCGCGAAGTGATTTCCGATATCGCCCCCGTGGCCCTGACCCGCTGTGACGACCTGGTGCTGGAGGCACCCGAACATCCGGTGTGGGTGATGGGCCAACCCAGCGCCCTGAGCCGGGTGATCACCAACCTGCTGCAGAACGCTCTGGTGCACGGCGCCGGCGTAGGCAGCATCAGCTTGCAGGTCGGCACGAACGGCAGCATGGCGGTAGCGGATCAGGGCCCGGGTGTACCGCGGGAGGATCGAGAGCAGATCTTCCAGCCGTTCTATCGCGGCAAGACCGAACAGCCGGGCCACGGCCTCGGCCTGCATCTGGTGCAGGAAATCGTGCGGGCCCACGGTGGGCGTATCACGGTCGAGGACGCCACCGGCGGCGGCGCCATATTCAGGGTGCAGCTGCCGCTGGCTCCCGCTTAAGCGAGCGCGGCAATCAGGCGCAAGGGCTGGCGGCTACACGTCGGCTGGCCAGCGGACGAATCACGCTGAGCAGCCCCAGCAGCGCGATGCCGGCGCCGACCCACAGCGGCGCGCGCAGTCCGTAGCCGGCCTCGATGGCCGCGCCACCGGCCCAACTGCCGAACGCCAGCCCGGCGGTGATCACCGACGTGTGCAGGGTGTTGACCAGGGCGCCGGGCTCGGCTGCCTTCATCACCCGCGCGACCATCGCAGGGTTGAGCGCCACGCCGGTCAGGCCGATGGCGATGAAGCAGGTCAGGTTGAGCCAAAGGTTGTCTCCGGCCACGGCGAAGCCGCTCATGGCCAGCACCAGCACTACCAGCCCCAGGCCTAGCGCGGTGAAAGTATGGCTGTCGGCGAAACGGCCGACCACCATGTTACCGATCAGATTGGCCACGCCGTAGAGCGCCAGCATCGGCGCGACCTGGCCGGGCGCCAGGCCAACTTCCTGAATAAGGATCGGCGTGCAGTAGCTGAAGGCCGCGAAAGTCGCGCCAATGATCAGCCCGCTGGTCAGGTACGCGCCCCACAGGCGGCGGGTGCGCAGAGTCCTGATCTGTTCGCCAAGGCGAGCTTCGCCACCAGCCTCGCCCTTGGGCAGGCGCATGGCGGCGAGCAGCGTACAGACCAGCGCCAGGCCGACCACCGCCCAGGAGCTGGCGCGCCACCCGTGATGCTGCTCGATCCAGGCGGTCAGCGGCACACCGGCCACCGGCGAGAGCATCAGGCCGGCGAGCACCACCGATACCGCGCGACCGCGTTCCTGATTGGAGACCATCGCCGCACACAGGGTCATGCACAGACCGATGCAGGCCGCACTGGACACGCCCATGATGATCCGTGCAACCGCCAGTACCGGATAGCTGGTCGCCGCCGCGGCGAGCGCACCGGCCAGCACGTACACCGCCAGCAAGCCGACCAGCGCCTGCTTGCTGCCGATGCCGCGTGACAATAACAGCATGGTCACCGGTGGGCCACCCAGGGCCATGCCCAGCGCGTAGAAGGCAATCAGGTTGCCGACCTCACCCAGGCTCACCGAAAACGCCTCGGCCAGGGCCGGCATCATGCCGGCGACCATGAATTCGGCCGTGACCAGCGAGAAGATCGTCGCACCCAGCAGGTAGATGGTGAACGGCAGTTTGGGACGAGCGGACATGGGCGACCTTGAGTCTGGAAAAACGGGTCGCCACCCTATGCACTCAAGCCGCCAGGGTCAAATGAACGCGGTGCATAACGCTCATGCCCAGCGGCAATGGTGCGATCTAGACACCTGCTTAACGCTTGCTCAGCCTTCAGGCCCAACGCAATCGGCTATCCCATTTCGGCACAAGTTAATCTTATTAATCATTAAACAGTTTTACGGAACGGAAATTGCCTTATTGTGAGAACACCGCATCGAAGCGCAGTAGAGGTTTCGAAAATGCACAGTTCTCTCGCTCCCACGCCCGATTCGCCCCTTTGCCCCTCGCCTTCGGCGATCCGCTACCGGCGCTCCCACGACGTCGAGGAACACGCGCAGCTGTCCGGCTGGCAGCTGCGTTACGACCAGCTCAGCGCCGGGCGCTTCAGCGGCGAGATACTCGAGGTGCAGCTCGACGGCATGCAGCTGATCCGCGACCGCGCCAACCAGGCGATGCTCAAGCAGGCGGCCACCTGGTCCGGCGCGATTGTCTTCGCCATGCCGATGCGCTGCGCCGACCCGCACGTGCATTGCGGGGGCCATTCGATTCACGCACCAAGCCTGCTGATCGGCCACGGCGCCCATCTGCCGGAACTGCGCGTGCATGGCGATCTGGATGCGGTGTGCATCGCCATCGACGAGCAGTCGCTGCAACGCACGCTGCACCAGCAGCAGCGCGAACTCGACCTGACGCGCCTGTCACGCTGTTACCAGTTGCTCGGCCAAGCAGACCAGCAGCAATTGATCAGCCTGTTCGGCAGCGTGCTTGACCAGCAGGCGCCCGGCGCCACACTGCTCGACCACGCTACGATCCGCGGCGCCATCCGCGATGCGGTGATCATGCATCTGCTGGAGCTGATCGACAGCGAAGACGACCACTCGCTGTCGCCCAGCGCGCGCCGGCGCATGGTCGACCGCGCCCGGGATTACGCCCTGGCTCACCCGGACCGGCCGATCAACATTCTCGAGCTGTGCAACCAGATAGGCGCCAGCCGCCGTAAGCTGCAGTACTGCTTTCAGGAAGCGCTGGGTATCAACCCGATCGCCTACCTGCGCACCATCCGCCTCAACGCGGTGCACCGCCAGTTGCGCCACGCCAGCGAGACCGATTCGGTACAGAGCATCGCCGCCAACTGGGGCTTCTGGCACCTGAGCCGCTTCGCCAGCGACTACCGCCAGCTGTTCGGCTGCAAGCCGTCGGATACCTTGCGTCAGGCTCGCCAATACTGTGCTGAAAACGGATAACGGCAGGCGCTGAAGCCACCCTAGGCTGACCTCCCACACAATAATAAAAGGGGTCAGCCATGACGGTTCGCCGTGCGTCACTCGTTCATCTATCCGCCCTTCTCGGCGCCACCCTGCTGCTCGGCAGCCAGGCCCAGGCGACGGAAAACGGGGCACCTACCACGCCCGCCGGGCTCAACGACTTCGGTGCCGGCATGACGCCGCCGCCCACGCCGTTCGGCACCCTGGGCGTGCGCGCGGCCTACTACTCCACCAACCAGTTGAAGGATGGCGACGGCAGGAAGGTCAACAATGCCTTCTCGCTGGACGTGCTGTCGCTTGGCGTGGCCTACATCCGCATGACCGACCTGCAGCTGTTCGGCGCCCGCTACGGTTTCGCCATCGTCCAGCCGTTCTTCCAGATGGACGCTCGCCTCAAGGTCGATACCCCGTTCGGCCCACTGCGCTTCGAGAAGGAAGTGTTCCGCCAGGCCGACACGCAGATCACCCCACTGATCCTGCAGTGGGATATCTCGCGCAACCTGTTCGTCAACACCAGCCTGCAGATCCAGGCGCCGACCGGCGATTACGACAAGAACCGGCTGATCTCCCCCGGCCTCAATCACTGGACCGTCTCGCCGGCGCTCAACGCCACCTGGATCAGCGACGGCGGCTTCGAGGTGTCGTCCAGCCAGCAGTTGGACATCAACAGCCGCAACCACGCCACCGACTACCGCAGCGGCACCGAGTACCGTCACGAGCTCGCCGTGGGCCAGCACGTCGGCCCCTGGACCGTCGGCCTGGGCGGTTACTACTACCAGCAGATCAGCGATGACGACGCGCCCAACCTGCAGAGCGGCAACCGCGCCCGTGTCATCGCCGTCGGCCCGGCCGTGAGCTTCTTCAAACCCGGTCTGCCGCCGGTGTGGCTGCACGCCTACAAGGAGTTCGGCGCCGAGAACCGCAGCGAAGGCTACAACGTCGCGCTGCGCGTCGCGTACAGCTTCTGAGGTGGCCGCCATGACGATCGAATCTTCCGTGTCATCCCAGGCCGTCTCATCCCAAGGCGGCACGCGCCAGGCCGTGACCCGCCGCGAAGGGCTGGTGCTGGTACTGGGCAGCAGCCTGACCATCATGGGCTCGGTGATGGTCGCGCCCATCCTGCCCAAGCTCGGCGCCGAATTCGGCCCGCTGGAGCCGCGCGCCGATGTGCTGGTGCCGTTGGCCATCACCGGGCCGGCCCTGGCAATTGCGCTGTTCGCCCCCCTGGCCGGCTGGATCGCCGACCTCGTGGGCCGCAAGGCGCTGCTGGTCATCGCCACGCTGATGTACGCGCTACTCGGCGTGCTGCCGACGCTGCTCGATGACCTCAGCCATATCGTCGGCGCGCGACTGTTGTTCGGCTGCGCCGAGGCGGCGATCATGACCTGCTGCGCCGCGCTGATCGCCGACTACTGGCAGGGCGAGGACCGCATGCGCCTGGTCAACCTGCAGGTGGTTGCCATCGGCCTGGTCGGCTCGCTGTGCTTCGTGATCGGCGGCGCCCTGGGCGAGCAGTCCTGGCGGCTGCCGTTCTACCTGTACCTGCTGCCGCTGCTGCTGATCCCGGCGATGCTGCGCGTGCTCTGGGAGCCGCCAGTGCGGGTGGCGAGCAGCCTCGAGACGAACGACACACCGGTGTCCATCCCGCGGCTGGTGGTCGGCTACCTGCTGATTCTCGGCGGCATGGTGCTGGCCGTGGTGGTGCCGGTGCAGTCGCCCCTGCTGCTGGCCAGCATGGGCATCACCTCCAGCACGATGATCGGCGCCTGCGCCGGCCTGGGCCTGCTGTCCAGCCTCGGCGGCTCGATAGCCTGGCCGCTGTTGCGCCGCGCCCTCGGCATCCCCGGTTGCAATGCCCTGCTGCTGGGGCTGATGGCCACCGGTCTGTGGCTGCTGATCCACGCCGGCAGCTACCAGGACATGCTGATCGCGGTGGTCGTCCACGGCCTCGGCGTCGGCCTCCTGGTGCCCAACGCCATGGCACCGGTGATGAACGCCCTGAGCGCCACCACCCGCGGCCGCGGCCTGGGCGGCTTCACCGGCTGCCTGTACATCGGCCAGTTCGCCAGCCCGTTGGCAGTCGCCACCCTGATGTCACTGGGTTACGACCTGCGCGGCGCCATCGGCTGGCTGGCCGCCGCGAGCCTGGCCTGCGCGGCCATCTGGCTGGTCGCCGCACTGGTCGGCCCACGCGCGGCGCCCCTCGCCTCCCATCTCTGAATTCCCTTTGCCCCGCTGGCCTGCCAGCGGGCGTTACCCACTAGCCGAGGTTTGCCATGAGCGACATTCACACCCTGATGGATCACTACGACGCCACCGGCCTGGCCGGCCTGGTCGACAAAGGCGAGGTCAGCCCCGGCGAGTTGCTGGAAGCGAGCATCACGCGCCTGGAACAGGTCGAGCCGCAGCTCAACGCGGTGTCCGAAAAACTCTACGACAGCGCCCGCCAGGCGAAGCTCGGCCATGGCCCGTTTCGCGGTGTACCAACGCTGATCAAGGACCTGTTCGCGCCGCTCGACGGCGCACGCATGAGCAATGGTTCGCTGGCCCTCGGCGAAGCCCGCATGGCGCTGGACGACGCCGTGGTCAGCCGGCTTCGTGAGGCCGGCTGCCAGTTCATCGGCACCACCACCGCGCCGGAATTCGGCACCTCCTACACCACCGAATCGACCCGTTTCGGCGCCACCCGCAACCCCTGGCATACCGCGCGCAGCGCTGGCGGCTCAAGCGGCGGAGCCGCGGCGTTGGTCGCTGCCCGCGTGGTGCCCTTCGCCCACGGTAACGATGGCGGCGGCTCGCTACGCGTGCCGGCCTCCTGTTGCGGGGTGTTCGGCCTCAAACCAAGCCGCGGGCGCATGCCCAGTGGGCCGCTGACCGGCGAAGGCTGGGCCGGCATGGGCACCGCCCATGCGATCACCCTATCGGTACGTGACAGTGCCGCGCTGCTGGACATCACCGCCGGCGCCGACCTTGGCGCGCCCTACGCCGCGCCCTGGCAGCACGAGCCTTTCGTCGACAGCCTGCGTCGCCCGCCACGTCCGCTGCGCATCGCCCTGGTCGAGCATCTGGCGCCCTGGAGCAGCGGCCCCGAAGCCCTGGCGGCGGTGCGCCACACTGCCCGGCTGTGCGAATCCCTCGGTCACCGCGTCGAGCACGCAGCGCTGCCGGTCGATGCCCTGGCCTTTCTCGATCAGGTGTTCGACATCATCGGCGCCAGCACCAGCAGCTACGTAACGCTGCTCGGCGAAATGCGCGGCGCAGCGGTGAGCGATGCGGAGCTGGAGCCACGTACGCGGGTCATCCTGCGCGAAAAGGGCGATACCAGCGGTGCGCGTTATGCCGATGCAGTGGCCAGCATCCATATGCTGGGCCGGCGCCTGGCCGCCTTCCTCACCGACTACGACCTGATCCTCACCCCGACGCTGACCCGCGAACCGCCGTTGATCGGCACCCTGGATCCGTTCGACGACAGCCTCGACCTGGCGGCACTGATCGAGCGTTTCCACAGCTACTCGCCTTTTACCGCGCTGTTCAACGCCAGCGGCCAGCCGGCGATGTCGGTGCCGCTGTACTGGACCGCCGACGGCCTGCCGCTGGGCTCGCACTTCGCCGCACGCTTCGCCGAGGAAGGCACCCTGCTGGCTTTGGCGGCCCAACTGGAACAGGCCCAACCCTGGGCCGGGCGCGTGCCGCCGGTGAACGCCAGGCGGCGCTGACCGAACGCGGGCTCGGCCACGCCGCTGCCCGCGTCATCTCACCCAGCGTCTGGTTCACGGGCGCTGCGCCTCTGCCACCAAAACGCCCAACAAGGGCGCAGCACGCGGCGCCTCTGCTTCATTCGGTGACATTCGCCGCTTGGCCATGAGCAAGGCGCTGCGGGGCCGCGTCGCTAACATCCTGTTAAACCTCCCAAAAATCCCAGTACCGAATACTGGCCCGCTCTTTGCAAAATTGGCTAAACGGATAATTGGATACATTTATTCAGGATGGCCAACATGCTCACCGCCCCGCTCTACGCCCAGCGCCAACCCGTGACCGCCGAGGAAGAGGCCTACAACTTTCTGCTCGCGGCGATTTGTGCCGGGCGTTACCGCAAGGGCGACCGCCTGGTGGCCGAGGACATCGCCGCCGAAATCGGCACCAGCCGCATGCCCGTGCGCGAAGCTTTCCGCCGCCTCGATGCCCAGGGCCTGGTGACCTTGCGCCCCAATCGCGGGGCGGTGGTCAGCGGCCTGGACATCGAGGAGATGCGCGAAGTCTTCGAAATGCGCAGCGCCCTTGAGGGCCTGGCGATTCGCGTCGCGGCGAGCAAGGTGACCGAGCGCCATCTGACCTTGTTGGAGCGGCTGCTCGACGACATGGACGAGTGCCGCGACGACACCGCCCAGTGGGTGGTGCGCCACCGCATCTTCCACGAATACCTGTGCAGCATCAGCGAGCGCCCGCGGCTGATGAAGCAGATCGTCGCGCTCTACTCGCTGATCGAGGCGCCGATGCGCCTGTGGCTCGAACACGGCGAGAAACCGCTCAGCGGCCGCGAAGAGCACGCACAAATCCTGGCCGCCCTGCGCACCCGTGACGCCGACCTGGCCGAACGGGTGATTCGCGAGCACATCGAGGGCACCTTGCCGGCCCTGACGCTGTTCCTGCAAACCGAACAATAACAACTGGACGACCGCCGACGGTCGCCTCTGATTCCACTTCACTGCTGCCCTTTCGATCACAGCAAACGGAGTACCACCATGCGCCTTCCATGCTCTCTCGTCGCCGTCGTTTCCCTGGGTCTGGCCGCTTCGCTGGCCTCGGCCGCCCCCGCCGTTCCGGACCGCCTCAAGGATGTCAGCAAGCTGACCTACTGCTCGGGTATGGACTCGCCGCCACTGGTGTCCTTCGATGCCGCGCAGAAGCCGACCGGCCTGGCCATCGACCTGGGCATGGAAATCGCCAAGCGCCTGGGCGACAAGCAGGTGTCCTGGCGCGTCACCCCGTTCTCCGGGCTGGTGCCGGCGCTGCTCGCCAGCCAGTGCGACCTGATCGTCGACCAGTTGTTCGACAAGCCCGAACGCCGCGAGGTGATCGACATCGTCAACTACATGTACTCCAGTCAGTCGGTCGTCGTGCCCAAGGGCAACCCCAAGAGCATCCAGGCCCTCGATGACCTGTCCGGCAAAAAGATCGCCGTGCTCAACGGCTCGACCATCAAGACCCTGCTCGACGCCGAGAACGCCAAGCTGGCAGACGCCGGCAAAGCGCCGATGAAGCTGGTGGTCTACAACGCCGACACCGACGCCTTCCAGGCGCTGCGCATCAATCAGGTCGATGCCTACGGCACCACGGTGGAAACCGCCGGCTACTACGCAGCCATGGCGCCGGACCTGTTCCAGGAAGGCGTGCCGGCGTTCGGTCGCATCCTCACCGGCATCGGCGTGCGCAAGGATGACCAGCAGCTATCCGCCGCCGTGCAGCAGATCATCGACGACATGCGCGCCGACGGCAGCTACACCGCGCTGCTCGCCAAATGGCACGTCGCCAGCGACAAGCTGGACTGAGGGCCGGGGCGATGAACTTCAACTGGGACATCTTCTGGCAGTACCTGCTGCAGCCCAGCGACGTGTATCTGCGCGCGCTGTGGCTGACCTGCGTGATCGCCGTGCTGTCCATGGCGCTGGGCTGCGTACTGGGCCTGATCGCGGCGCTGATGCGCCTGTCCAGCAACCCGCTGCTGCAGGCGCCGGTGCGCTTATACGTGTGGCTGATGCGCGGCACGCCGCTGTTGGTGCAGATCGTTTTTCTGTACACGGCGCTGGCGGCGGGCGGCATCTTCCGCTTCGAGGACCTGGACCTGGGCTGGGTGGTGATTCCGGGCAACCTGCAGGCGGCGATCATCGCCCTTGGCCTCAACGAAGGCGCCTACATGGCCGAGATCATGCGCGCCGGCATCGCCGCGGTGGACAAGGGTCAATACGAGGCCGGCCGCTCGCTGGGCATGACCTTCGGCAAGCTGATGCGCCGCATCGTGCTGCCCCAGGCCTTTCGCATCATCGTGCCGCCGCTGGGCAACGAGTTCAACGTGATGCTCAAGAACACCACCCTGGTCAGCGTGATCGGCGTGCAGGAGCTGCTGCTCAGCACTCAGATGATCACCTCGGCGACCTTCCGGGTATTCGAGTTGTATCTGGTGGTGGCGATCTACTTCCTGTTGCTGACCACCCTCTGGGGTTTCTTCCAGAGCTGGCTGGAACGGCGCTTCGGGCAGGCCGACCGGCGCCCGGCCACGGCGTCCAGGCGGCTGTTCGGCAGCTACACGGCAAAACTGTTGAGGGGGCGTTGAGATGCACAGCAGCAATCAGGACCTGGTCATCGAAGCGCTGGACATTCACAAGGCCTACGGCGACCTGCAGATCCTCAAGGGCGTGTCGCTGCAGGTCAAGCGTGGCGAAGTGGTGGTGCTGATCGGCGCCTCGGGCTCGGGTAAAACCACCTTCATCCGCTGCATCAACCTGCTCGAGGAGATCGAAAGCGGGCGCATCCGCGTCAACGGTCAGCCCATGGGCTACCGCGAGCGCCCTGACGGCTCGCTGGTGCGCGACAGCGAGCGCAACATCGCCCGCCAGCGCCGCGGCATCGGCATGGTGTTCCAGCGCTTCAACCTGTTCCCGCACATGACCGCCCTGCAGAACATCATCGAAGCGCCGATCCAGGTGCTCGGCATCAGCAAGGCAGAGGCCCTCGAGCACGCCCGCCAGTTGCTCAAGCAGGTCGGTCTGGCCGACAAGGCAGACCACTATCCGTCGATGCTTTCCGGTGGCCAGCAACAGCGCGTGGCCATCGCTCGCGCCCTGGCTATGAAGCCCCAGGCCATGCTGTTCGACGAGCCGACCAGCGCCCTGGACCCGGAAACCGTCGGCGAAGTGCTGCAGGTGATGAAACAATTGGCCGAACAGGGCATGACCATGGTGGTGGTCACCCACGAGATGGGCTTCGCCCGGGAAGTGGCCGATCGCGTGGTAGTACTCGACCAGGGTGAACTGATCGAACAGGGCCCGCCCGAACAGATTTTCAGCGCACCCAGCCACCCGCGTACGCGGGCATTCCTGAGTCGCGTATTGCCGGAGGTAACCGCATGCTGAGTTTTTCCGCACACCGCTATCCCTATGCCTCGCAGCGCCAGAGCGTGTTCGCCCGGCGCGGCATGGTCGCGGCTTCGCAACCCCTGGCCGCCGAGGCCGGCATCGACATCATGCGCCGTGGCGGCAACGCCATCGATGCAGCCATTGCCACCGCCGCCGCCCTGACGGTGGTCGAACCCACCGGCTGCGGCATCGGCGGCGACGCCTTCGCCCTGGTCTGGGTCAAGGGCCAGTTGCATGGCCTGGACGCCAGCGGCCACGCCCCCGCCGCGCTGAACATCGACGCCGTGCAGGCCGCCGGCCACGCACAGATGCCCACCTACGGCTGGACGCCGGTCACCGTGCCCGGCTGCCCCTCGGCCTGGGCCGAACTGTCGCGGCGCTTCGGCCGGCTGCCGTTCGCCGAATTGCTGGCGCCGGCGATCAGCCTGGCCGCCGATGGCTTTCCGCTGTCGCCGGTGGTCGCCCACCAGTGGCAGGTCGCCCTCGACGAATTTTCCGCCCATCGTGAGCCGGCACTGCAAGGCTGGTTCGACACCTTTCTGATCGATGGCCGCGCGCCGCAAGCCGGTGAGTTGTTCCGCAACCCAGCCCAGGCGCGCACCCTGCAGGCACTGGCCGACAGCGAGTGCGAGAGCTTCTACCGAGGCGCGATCGCCGAGCGTATCGACCAGGCCTCGCGCGCCGCCGGCGGCTACCTGCGCCTGGCTGACCTGCAGGCCTACAAGCCGCGCTGGGTCGAGCCCATCGGCATCAACTACCGCGGCTACGACGTGTGGGAAATCCCGCCGAGCGGCCAGGGTCTTGTCGCCCTGATGACCCTGCAGATTCTTCAAGGCTTCGAATTCGATCACCGCGACAGCCTGCAGACCTGGCACCGTCAGATCGAAGCGCTGAAGCTGGCCTACAGCGACGGCCTGCACCACATCACCGACCCCGAGCACATGCGCGTCGCCGTGGCCGATCTGCTCAGCCCCGGCTACACCGAGCGCCGCCGCGAGCTGATCGGCGAGCGCGCCTTGCAACCGCAAGCCGGCGACCCGCACGCCAGCGGCACCGTGTACCTGGCCACTGCCGATGGCGAAGGCAACATGGTGTCGTTCATCCAGAGCAACTACCACGGTTTCGGCTCCGGCGTGGTGGTGCCGGACACGGGTATTTCCCTGCAGAACCGTGGGCAGGAATTCAGCCTGGATGCCAACCATGCCAATGCCCTGGCCGCCGGCAAGAAGACCTTCCACACCATCATCCCCGGGTTCCTCAGCAAGGACGGCCACGCGGTCGCGCCGTTCGGCGTGATGGGCGGCTACATGCAGCCCCAGGGCCATGTGCAGATGGTGATGAACCTGGTCGATTTCGGCCTCAACCCGCAAGCGGCGCTCGACGCACCGCGTTGGCAGTGGATGGGCGACAGGAAGGTCGGCATCGAACAGGCCGCCTCGCGCGACCTGGCCGCCGCCCTGGCGCGCCTGGGTCACGACGTCAGCGTGGCCTGCGACTCCACCGATTACGGCCGCGGGCAGATCATCGTGCGAGACCCGCAAACCGGCGTATTGTGTGGCGGCACCGAGCCCCGCGCGGACTCCCATATCGCGGTGTGGTGACGCCGCTCGCCAAAGAGCCGGGCCGCCGCAATGGCGGCCCGCTTTTTAGAATCTGTTCACGAGGCTCGGACTTGGCGCTTTGACTGCAAAGTGGCGGAAGCGGACATTTGTAGGGTGGACGACGCGTCATCCGTCCACCGCTTCGTGATCGCAACGGCGGATGAAAAGAGCGTCATCCACCCTACGTGGCTGCAAAGTGGCGGGAGCGGCCGTTATCCGATCCATTGTGGGAGCCGCGACCTCGCGGCGAATCGCTCAGGCACCGCCGAAATAGGCAGTCAGGCTGCAATCGTTTCGCCCCGAGGTCGGGGCTCCCACAGGTTGGTTTGAGTGTCTGCTCCTGCCTTGCAGCAGCCTCTTTCATGTCGCCCAAGAGGATCGCGAACAGCCCTTCAGGTCTGAATAAAACGACTCGCAGCGCAGATACTTTTCCTAAAGAGGCTAGTGGACGCTTTGCCCGCGCTGCGCGCTGAACAACCTGAACACCACAATGGCCAACACACCGACCACCACGGCCGCGGTGCACAGCAACACCGAATGGGTACTGGAGAACGCCGCCTTGGCCGCCGCGATCACCGCACTGCCCTGCTCGGCCGGCAACTCGGCTGCCACCAGGTAGCTGTCACCGATCGAGCGTGCTGCCCGCTCGGCCAGCGGCGCCGCCAGCTGCGCCGGCAAAGCGATGGTGTGGCCGTAAACGCTGGCCATGAACACCCCAAAGAAAGTGATTCCCAGCCCGGTGCCCAACTCGTAGGCGGTCGCCTCCAGAGCGCCCGCGGCGCCGCCCTTGCTGGCCTCCACCGCGCCCATGATGGCGATCGAAGAAGCGGTCAGGCCGATGCTCAGTGCCAGCCCCAGCACAGCGAGCATGAGCGGTACGCCCAGGCCCGGCTCATGCAAATCGGCGAAGGCCACGTAGCCCAGCGCCCCGGCGGAAGCCGCCAGCGACAGGCTGGCCACCAGGCGCAGGCCAAAGCGATTGGACAGGTAGCCGGCCAGCGGACCACCGACCGCCGCCGCGGTCATGATCGGAATCATGAAAATGCCCGCCTGCAGCGGCGACTTGTCGAGCACGTACTGCAGCTCCATCGCCAGGGTCAGCTCCACGCCAGCTAGGGCACCGATGGCGACCACCGCCATGATCAACCCGGCCAGCAGCACCGGCCGCGCGAACAGCGAAAGGTCGAGCATCGGCTCGGCCGAGCGCAGTTGCTGGCGAGCGAACAACGCCAGCAACGCCAGGCCCACGATCAGTACCAACAGCGCGATTGGCAGCGCCTGGGTGCCGCCGACGCCGGCCTTGATCCCGTAGACCACGGCGATGATGCCGGCGATCAGGATCAGCGCCTGACCGATGGCCCACCTGCCCGGCGTGGTTTGCTCGACGCGCGGTAGCAACGCGAAGGCCACCGGAATCACCACCGCCATCACCGGCACGTTGATCAGGAACACCGAGCCCCACCAGAAATGTTCGAGCAGCGCGCCACCGATCAGTGGGCCGACTGCCGCCCCAGCGGCGCCGACGGTGCCCCACAAGCCAAGGGCCATGGCTCGTTCGCGCTCGTCCTCGAAGGTACGGCGGATGATCCCCAGCACGCAGGGCATGATCATCGCACCGCCGAGCGCCAGCAGCACCCGAGCGCCGATCAGCAGGGCCGGCGTGGGCGCGAACGCGGCCAGCAGCGAGGCCAGCCCGAACACGCAGAGGCCGCACAGCAGGATGCGACGGTTGCCCATCCGGTCGGCCAGGGTGCCCATTGGCACCAGCAAGCCGGCCATCAGCAGTGGGTAGATATCGATGATCCACAGGATCTCGGTGCTCGAAGCGCCGAGCGCCTGGGTCAGCGACGGCACCGCGATGTGCAGGATGGTCATGTCGATGACGATCGGCATGAAGGCCAGCATCACCGCGACGAGGATCAACCAACGGGTAGGTACGGCACGCCACATGACTAGGGTTCTCGATGAGCAGGGTCGGCGGTGCCGCTGGCCGCCGTGATGATGGTGCGCTCGCGCAACCCACCGCCGAGCGCCTTGTAAAGGGCCACGCTGTTGACGACTGCATCACGGCGCAGTTCCAGCAATGTCTGCTGGGCGCCGTAGAGCTGGCGTTGAGCATCGAGCAGTTCCAGCCGGCCGTCGACCCCAGCCCCGTAACGCAGCGCCGAGAGTGCCACGCGGCGTTGTGCACTTGCCACCACGCGGGTCTGCGCCTCGATCTGCCCGTCCAGGGTGGCCACGCCGGCCAGTGCGTCGGCCACTTCGCGAAAGGCGATCTGGATGGCGCGCTCGTACTGAACCACCGCCTCGGATTTACGCACCTCTGCCAGGCGCAGCTCGGCGCGCAGTCGCCCGGCCTGGAACAATGGCTGGGAGATCTGCGGGGTGAAGCGCCACACCTGGCGGCTCGGGTCGAACAGGCTGCCCAGCGAGGTGCTGGCATAACCGAACGAGGCGGTCAGCGACACCTGGGGAAAGAACGCAGCCCGCGCTGCGCCGATATCGGCATTGGCGGCGCTGAGGGTCTGTTCGGCCTGGCGAATGTCCGGGCGCAGCAGCAGCATGTCCGCACGCAGGCCAGCCGGCAAAAGCGCCACCAGCGGCTGCCGTTCGAGCATACGAGCGGCCGGCAGGTCAGCGGGCAGTGCCTCGCCAACCAGCAACTGCAGCGCATTACCCGCCAGGGCGGACGCCCGCTGACGCGCCTGCAGATCGGCCTCGGCACTGGCCACTTGGCCTTCGGCCTGGGCGACATCCAGGCCACCGTTCTGCTTGGCGTCCTGCAGCAGACGCGCGAGCTTCAGGGACTGCTGCCAATCCTTGAGGGTGCGCTCGGCCAACAGGCGTTGCTCGTCGGCCAGCTGGCGGGCGAAGTAGGCGTCGGCAACCGCCCCGATCAGGGCAATGTGCGCCGCGTCGCGGCCCTGCTCGCTGGCCAGGTAACGGGCCAACGCCGCATCGGACAGTGAGCGCACGCGGCCGAACAGATCCAGCTCGAATGCGCTTACGCCAACGTTCACCGCCACCTGGTTGCTCACCTCTCGGCGCGATTCACCGCTGTTGTCCTGCGCCAGTGACCGTTCACGAGTGTGGCTGGCATCCAGCGACACCGACGGCAAGCGCGTGGACTGCTGGATATTGAACATCGACCGCGTGGCATCGACGTTCAACGCCGCCAGGCGCAGATCGCGATTGTGCGCCAGGGCCAACTCGATCAGCCGTTGCAACTGCGGGTCGGCGAACATCGTGCGCCAGCCCATCTCATGAGCGGGCACCATGCCGCCTTGCACGGCACCGACCTCCGCAAAGCGAGCCGGCACCGGCGGCGCCGGGCGCTCCAGCTCCGGCGCCATCGAACAGGCCGACAGGCTGCCGAGCAAAACGATCATCACCAACCAACGCATGCTCATTTCTCCTCACCAGGCTGCGGCACATCGGCGGCACGCCGTGCGCGCCAACCCAGGACGCGCTCCTGCAGCCCCATCACGAACACGAAAAACGACGGCACGAAGAACACCGCCAGCAAGGTGCCGCTGAGCATGCCGCCGAATACCCCGGTGCCGATGGCGTGCTGGGTTTCGGCGCTGGCGCCGGCGGCGAGCATCAACGGCACCACACCCAGCGTGAAGGCCAGCGAGGTCATCAGGATCGGCCGCAGGCGCAGGCGCGCGGCGGTCACCGCGGCATCCACCAGCGAGCGCCCCTCGGCGTGCAGTTGGCGGGCGAACTCGACGATCAGGATGGCGTTCTTCGCCGACAGGCCGATGATGGTGATCATCCCCACCTTGAAGAACACGTCGTTTGGCAAGCCCCGTAGCATCACCGCAGCCACCGCGCCGAGCAGACCGAGAGGCACCACCAGCATCACCGACAGCGGGATCGACCAGCTCTCGTACAGCGCCGCCAGCACCAGAAACACCACCAACCCCGAGAGCACCATGAGCATCGGTGCCTGAGCCGCCGACTGGCGCTCCTGCAGCGACTGGCCGGTCCAGGCCACCGCATAGCCTTGCGGCAACTGAACGACCAGGCGCTCCATCTCGGCCATCGCCGCGCCGCTGGAAACGCCGGGGGCCGCGCCGCCGGAGATGCGTACCGCCGGGAAGCCCTGGAAGCGCATCATCTGCTGCGGTGACTCGCTCCACACCGGCGTCACCACTTCGCGCAGCGGCACCATGCCGCCGCCGGTGTTGCGCACGCGCAGATTGAGCACATCGTCGAGCTGCATGCGTGCTGGGGCGTCGGCCTGCAAGATCACCTGCTGCATGCGCCCGGCATTGGGAAAGTCGTTGACGTACAGCGACCCCATGGCCGCGGACAGCGTGCTGCTCACCGCCGAGAACGAAAGGCCCATGGCCTCGGCCTTCTGGCGGTCGATGTTCAGGCGAATGCTCTCGCCTGGCGGCAGGCCATCGGGATACACATCACTGACGATCTTGCTCTGCCCGGCCAGCTCCAGCAGCTGCGCCTGGGCCGCCAACAGCTCGGCTTCACCACGGTTGCCGCGATCCTGCAGGAACAGGGTGAAGCCCGAGGAGGTGCCCAGCTCGTCGATGGCCGGCGGCATCAGGCTCATCACCGTGCCCTCGGCGCCGTCGGCCATGGCCGCCTGGGCCAGCTCGGCCTCCTCGGCGGCGGTGGCACCATTGCGCTGGTCCCAGTCCTTGAGCATGGTGAAGGCCATCGCTGCATTGGGGCCGGAACCCGAGAAGCTGAAGCCCTGCACCACCATATTGGCGTCCAGGGCCGAGCGCGTGGCCACATGGGCCTCGAAGCGCTTGACCACATCCAGCGTTCGCTCGCTGGTGGCCCCCGTCGGCAGCTGGATGGAGGTCATGAAATAGCCCTGATCCTCCTCGGGCAGAAAGGACGACGGCAACTGCTGAGCAGCGATGGCCAGTACCCCGCAGAGCAGTGCGAATACCGCCATCATCCGCCCACTACGCCCGACCAGCCGCGTGATGCGCCCGGTGTAACGCTCGGTCAGGCGCTCGAAGCCACGGTTGAAGGCGCCGAAGAAACCGCGTTTCTCATGGTGACCGGCGCCTACCGGGCGCAGCAGCGTGGCGCATAGCGCCGGTGTCAGGGTCAGCGCCAGAAAGGCCGAGAACAGGATCGACACCGCCATCGACAGGGTGAACTGCTGGTAGATCACCCCCACCGAGCCGCTGCCGAACGCCATGGGGATGAATACCGCGGTGAGCACCAGGGTGATGCCGATCACCGCACCGGTGATTTCCTTCATCGCATGCAGGGTCGCCTCGCGCGGCGACAGGCCACGGGTGGCCATCAGCCGCTCGACGTTCTCGACCACCACGATGGCGTCATCGACGATGATGCCGATGGCCAGCACCATGCCGAACATGGTCAGCGAGTTGATCGAAAAGCCTGCCAGCAACATCACCGCAAAGGTGCCGAGCAGCGCGATGGGCGCGACGATAGCCGGGATCAGCGTGTAGCGCATGTTCTGCAGGAACAGGAACATAACCAGAAACACCAGCACCATGGCCTCGAGCAGGGTGTAGACGACTTTCTCGATGGACACCTTCACGAACGGCGCGGTATCGAACGGCACCGAGTAGCTCATGCCACTGGGCATACTTGCCGCCAGTTCGGCCAGCCGATCGCGCACTCCTTGCGCGGTGCGCACCGCGTTGGCACCGGGCGACAGCTGGATCGCGGCGCTGGTCGCCGACACACCATTCTCGCGATTGGAAAAGCCGTAGGACTGCGCGCCGAGTTCGACCCGGGCCACATCGCCAATGGTCACCCGCGCGCCATCAGTGGTGGCGCGCAGAACCACGGCGGCGAACTGCTCCGGAGTCTCCAACTGGCCCTGCACCGTCAGCGGCACGGTCAGCCGCTGGCCCGGCAGCGCCGGCTCGTCACCGATCCGACCCGGGGCGATCTGCGCGTTCTGCCCCTCGATGGCCTGGGCCAGATCGCCCATGGTCAGGCCGAAAGCGGTCAGCTTGCTGGGGTCGACCCAGATGCGCAGCGCCTGCTCGGCGCCGAACAGCTGTACGCGGCCAACGCCGTCGATGCGGCGCAGTTCGGGCACCACGTTGCGCGCCAGATAGTCGTTGAGCGCCACCTCGTCGAACTGGCCATCCGGTGAAGTCATGCCGATCATCATCAGAAAGCCCGACGCCGCGGACTCCACCTGCAGGCCGCTCTGGCGCACCACTTGGGGCAGGCGCGGCTCGACCGCCTTGATGCGGTTCTGTACGTCCACCTGAGCCAGCTCGGGGTCAGTGCCCGGCTTGAAGGTGGCGGTGATCTGCGCAGTACCCGAGGTATCCACCGAGGATTCGAAGTACAACAGGTTCTTGACGCCGGACAGCTCGCGCTCGACCAGACTGACCACCGAATCATCGAGGGTCTGCGGTGTGGCGCCCGGGTAGCTGGCGTACAACGTTACCGAGGGCGGCGCCACCGACGGATAACGGGCAATCGGCAACTGCGGGATGGCGATGACGCCGGCCAGCACGATGAACAGGGCGATCACCCAGGCGAACACCGGGCGATTGATGAAGAATTGCGGCATGGGAAATTCTCCTGATCAGCGCGCAGACGAGCCGGCCAGCTCGCCTGCTGGCCACAAGCGCGCCTTGACGGGCGCGCCCTCGGCGAGGCGATCGAGACCTTCGATCACCACCCGTTGGCCTGCGCTGAGGCCGCTGACGATGCGGTAGCGACGCGCCACCAGTTCGCCCAGCTCGACCGGCACACGCTGCACTTGCTCGCCTTCGCCAAGCACCCATACGCTGGCCTGGCCGCCACGGCGCACCACGGCTTCTTGCGGCACACTCAAGGCATCGGCGAAGTGCGCCCGTAGCACCCGCGCCAGCACGTACATGCCGGGCAACAACTGGCGGGTGTGGTTATCGACCTGAATACGCAGCAGCACGTTGCCGGTACCGGCATCCACGCTGATCCCGGAAAACAGGATCTTTCCGCTCAGCCCGTAGGCCTTGCCGCTGCTGTCCAGCACCTCGGCCGGCACGCCGTCGGTGCTGGGGCCCAGGGCATTGCGCCAGCGTTCCAGGCTGGTGGCGGACTCACGCACGTCGACATACACCTGGTCGATCTGCTGGACGGTGGCCATCGGCGTCGCATCGCTGCTCGCCACCAGCGCGCCTTCGGAGACCTGCGCCTGGTCGACGCGGCCGGCAATCGGTGCGCTGACGGTGGCGAACTTCAGGTCCAGGCGCTTGCGCGCCAGCACCGCTTCGGCCTGGGCCACATCGGCAACGGCCTGCTCGCGCTGGGAAACGGCGTCGTCATAGACCTGCTGGCTGACCGCTTCGGCACTGACCAGCGGCTGCAGGCGCTCGGCCTGAATGCGCGCACGCGCCAGCACCGCCTGGGCGCGTTTGAGGGCGGCCGCCGCGGTTTGTACCTCGGCCCCGAACGGTGCCGCATCGATCTGGAACAGCGCAGCGCCGGCCTTGACGTCGGCGCCCTGCTCGAACAGTCGGTGCTGCACGATGCCGCTGACCTGCGGGCGAATTTCCGCGGTTCTGAGGGCGGCGACACGCCCCGGCAGATCTTCGCTGACATCCAGGGGCTGCGCCGTCAGCGTCATTACCGACACCTGCACGGGCACCGGTTGCGCCTCCTGTTCCACCGAGTCGCAACCGCCCAGTAGCAGGGCGCACAGGCTGAGCCCGATGACGTACCGCCCTTTTTGACTTCCCATAACCGTGCCGACCTCCCAGATGATTCTTGGTCCTGCGCACGTGGCGCAGCATCAGCAAGCGAGTGTCGTTGCAAACAATCGGGATTGATTCGAGCTTTTGTGGAGATAATGTGGAGACAGCCAAAAAGGTGAAGCTCATGACGTTGCCGCCACCCGAAACCACCGCCGCGCCCCGCCAGGACGCCCTGATCCTGATCGCCGAGGACGAAAGCGAGATCGCCGAGATCCTCGCCGCTTACTTGCAGCGCGGCGGCTTGCGCACCGTGCATGCTCGCGACGGTCAGGAGGCCCTGGTCCTCCACCAGGCGCTCAAGCCCGACCTGGTATTGCTCGACGTACAGATGCCGCGCATGGATGGCTGGCAGGTACTGGCCGAGATCCGCCACCGTGGCGACACGCCGGTGATCATGCTCACCGCCCTGGATCAGGACATCGACAAGCTGATGGGCCTGCGCATCGGCGCAGACGACTATGTGGTCAAGCCCTTCAACCCCGCCGAGGTGGTGGCTCGGGTCAGTGCCGTGCTGCGCCGCGCCAAGACCGCCGGCGCAGCGGGCAATAAGTTGTTGCGCGTCGGCCAGTTCCAGGTCGACCTGGATAACCACGAAGCCACGGTGATCATCGAAGACCGGCAGCACGCCCTCGATCTGACCCTCACCGAATTCAAGATCCTGGTGACCCTGATGCGCGCGCCCAAGCGGGTGTTCAGCCGCGCCGAGCTGCTGGTCGGCTGCCTGCCCGAAGGCGACACCCAGGAGCGCACCGTGGACAGCCACATCAGCAAGCTGCGCCGCAAACTGGAACACCTCCGCATCCAGGGCACGCCGGTCAGCGTGCGTGGCGTCGGCTATCGCTTCGGGAGCGGCTCATGAGTGGCGCGGTAAGCCTGCGTCGGCAGATTCTGCTGTCGCTGAGCATCATGGCGGCAGGCGTGATTCTGCTGTCGATCATCGGCAGCTACGCGTTCTATGCCGTGGCTTCGACCATCGCGCCCGGTAGCATCTCGGAAACCTGGGTGCCTTCGGGCCTCGAGCTGCTGTGGATGGTGGTTACCCTCCTGGCGGCGGTGTGCATTGCCGGCTACGTGGGCATCCGCCTGTCGCGGCGCATTCTCACCCCGCTCAACTCGGTGGCCCACAGCCTGCGGGAAATCGCCCAAGGCAATCTGCAGGCTCGCGCTGCGCCGGACGACCGGGCGCTCGGTGAAACCGGCCAGTTGGTGCGCGACTTCAACGCCATGGCCGAGCGCCTGCAGAACGTGACCCGCGAACAGCAATTCTGGAACGCCGCGGTGGCCCACGAGCTGCGCACACCGGTGACCATCCTGCGCGGGCGCCTGCAAGGCTTGGCCGAAGGCGTGTTCACGCCCAGTACGGAAACCTTCGAGGGGCTGCTGCGTCAGGTCGAAGGGCTTGGCCGGCTGATCGAGGACCTGCGCGTGCTGAGCCTGGGCGACAGCGACCACCTGCAGCTCGACCTCGCAACTACCTGCCCCGCCGAGGGCATCGCGACCACCGTGCAGGCTTTCGCTGGCCGTTTGCAGGCCCGCGGCTTCGAGGTGCAGTTGCAGCTCGATGAGCAAACTTGCGTGGTCTGCGACGAATTTCGTCTGCGCCAGGCGCTGATCGCCCTGCTGGAAAATGCCTTGGGCCATGCCGACCCCGGTGTGCTGCGCATCGACGCTGGGGTGGTGGCTGACAGTTACCGACTCAGCGTCACGGATAACGGCCCGGGCATCGACGCCGAACAGGCCACCCAGGTGTTCGAGGCCTTCCGCCGCGGCGAGCCGTCGCGCTCGCGCAACAGCGGCGGCAGCGGCCTGGGCCTGGCGGTGGTCAGGGCCATCGCCCTGGCCCATGGCGGTCAGGTACGCTGCGAGCGGGCGGGAAGCGGTACGCGGTTCGTCGTGGAGTTGCCGCGAGCTCACTAGCGCCAGAAATCGTCGAGGTTACTGAACCCCCACTCGGACGGATCCTCGCGGCTGACGATGCGATCACTGACGCCCGGCCTGGACAGATCGACCTCCTGCTGAGCGATCGCCGCCTTGCTCTTCGCCGAGAAGAACACCCGCACCACGGGCGTGGTCAGCTTGCCGGGCAACAGGTCGACCACCACGCCAAGCCGGCCGGACTCCAGCCGCACCAGCGAGCCCAGCGGGTAAATGCCCACCGAGCGCACCAGGGCGTGGAACACGTGGGTATCGAAGTGGCCGGTCCATTGCGCCATGCGCGCCAGGGACTCGGCCGGGTTCCAGGCCTGCTTGTACGGCCGGTTGGAAGTGATGGCATCGTACACGTCACACACCGCACCCATGCGCGCCAGCAGGCTGATGGCCTCGCCGGCGAGGCGGCCGGGATAACCGCTGCCATCGTATTTCTCGTGGTGATGCAGGCAAACGTCCAGTGCCGACTCGGGCAGCGAACCGGCTGCCAGCAGCATGGCGTGGCCACGCTCGGGGTGGCTGCGCATGATGGCGAACTCGGCATCGGTGAGGCTGCCGGGCTTGTTGAGCACCTCCAGCGGCATGGCCATCTTGCCAACGTCGTGCAGCAGCCCCGCCAGGCCTGCCTCCCGGGCGCGCTCCTCGTCCAACCCCAGTTGCCGGGCCAGCGACAGCATCAGTGCGCACACGGCCACCGAGTGCATATAGGTGTATTCGTCCTTGTGCTTGAGCCGCGCCAGGCCGAGCAACGCCGAGCTGTTGCGCGCCAACGACTCGCTGATGTCGGCGACCAGCGGCATGCAGCCCTCGACGTTGATGGCATTGCCCAGTCGCGCCTCCTGGAACAGCTCGGTAACGGCCTTCTTGGAGCGATTGATCAGCTTGGTGGCGCGCTGCAGTTCATCGCGCACGCTGCAGCGCGCCACCGGCGCCGTGGCAAGCACCAGCGGCTCGGCAACCGGCACGGCCACCATGGCTGCAGGCACCGGGCCGGATTGGCTGGCGACGTCCAGCCCCTTGCTGGTGTCGATCCATACGCCAGCCACACCGCTCTGGCGAACGCGGGCCAGGTCCTCGGCGTCGTCGATGACGAAGCGGCTTTTCCAGAACGGGTGCGACAGCCAGTTGCCGTCGAAGCCCTGGATGAACATGCCGATGCGAACGGCGTGGGTGGGGATTTTCTTCAGCATGGGCGCCTCGAGAGGACTCAGCTAACACGTCGATACCTGCTCACTAATCTAGCCCATCACTGCGCATTTCAGAATGACAAGATGGCTGGCGCCGTCACCGATTCCGGGTTAGTTTGGCCGCCCCGTTATCCATGACGATTTACTGCCATGCTGCCACGCAAGCTTCACCGCCTGACCATCCTCGGCCTGGTGTTCTTCATCCTCGGCCTGATCGGTGTCGTGTATGCCCTTTACCAGATCTACAGCGGCCCACGCCCGGCTGACCCGGACCTGACCCGCAGCCTGGTGATCGCCGCGGGCATGCAGCTCACTGGCTACATCCTGCTCAACCGCAACCGCTGGCGGATGATGTTCGGCAAACCCCGCAAGTAAACGCCGCGCCGGATTGACCGGGGTGGCTCCCGCCTAAAACCCGTTCGCGATCTTCATGCGCATGACGCGGCAGCTGCAGCTGCAGCTACAAGGCAGGAGCAGCCACTCAAACCAACCTGTGGGAGCCCCGACCTCGGGGCGAAACGATTGCAGCCTGACTGCCTATCGGCGGTGCCTGACTAATTCGCCGCGAGGTCGCGGCTCCCACAAAAACGGACCAAGTTCTTAGAACCTGTTCAAAGTCTTGTATGCGCATGAAGAGGCAACTACAAAGCAGGAGCAGCCGTTCGCCGATTCACTGTGGGAGCGTGCCATGCGCGCGAAAAATCGCAGGCATGAACTGGGCGTCCCCGCCCGCTCCTACAGGCACTGCACCGATGTCCGTTCCGGCCATTTAGCTGCCTAATCGGCGAACATGGGCTGAAAAATCATCGCCAGGTTCGTAGCGCAATGACCTCAGCGGAACGGCGGCTCGTCGAAGCTGCGCAGTTTGCGCGAGTGCAGCGAGTTGAGCTGGCCACGCAATAGATCCAGCGCGGCGATGCCGATGTGCAGGTGCTGGGTCACCGCCCGCTCGTAGAACGCCCCTGCCGCGCCCGGCAGCTTGATCTCGCTGTGTAGCGGTTTGTCCGACACGCACAGCAGGGTGCCGTACGGCACGCGCAGGCGATAACCCTGTGCGGCGATGGTGCCGCTTTCCATGTCTACCGCCACCGCCCGTGACAGGTTGATCAGCGGCCGCTCCTGAGCCCAGCGCAGCTCCCAGTTGCGGTCGTCGTAGGTCAGCACCGTGCCGGTGCGCAGCCGGCGCTTGAGGTCGTCGCCACGCTCGCCGGTAACCTGGGCAGCGGCGTCCTGCAGCGCCTGTTGCACCTCGGCCAGGGCTGGCAGCGGAATGTGCGGCGGCAGCACGCGGTCGAGAATGCCGTCGCGACGCATGTAGGCGTGGGCCAGCACGTAGTCGCCGATGGTCTGCGACTGACGCAGGCCGCCGCAGTGGCCGATCATCAGCCAGCAGTGCGGGCGCAGCACGGCCAGGTGGTCGGTGATGTTCTTGGCGTTGGACGGGCCGACGCCGATGTTGACCAGGGTAATGCCATCGCCGTCCGGCGCCTGCAGGTGATAGGCCGGCATCTGGTAGCGATGCCAGACCACGGTCTCGATGATCGCCTGCATTTCGCCTTCGGGCATGCCGCGCGAGATCACCACGTTGCCCGGCAGCACCATACGCTCGAAGCGCGAGTCGCCATTGAGCATGTCCAGGCCATGGCGGATGAACTGGTCGACATAGCGGTGGTAGTTGGTCAGCAGAATCCACGGCTGCACGTGGCGCCAGTCGCTGCCGGTGTAGTGCACCAGACGGCGCAGGGAGAAATCCACGCGGGCGGCGTCGAACAGTGCCAGGGGCAGCGGGTCGGTGTTTTCCCAGTCGTACAGGCCATCGGCGGTGCCATCGGTGGCGGCCGACAGGTCGGTGCTGGGGAACACCCGCGCCAGCTCGGCAGCGGTCACCCCGGAGCCGGCCAGCTCGTCCCCCTGCTCCACCACGTAGGGATAGGGAATGTACTGCTGGCTGACGCCGACTTCGACGGTCAGGGTGAAGTCGGCCATCAGCGGCTGCAGCTGCTCGAGCAGGTACTTACGAAAGGCCGCCGGATGGGTGATGGTCACGCTGTAGGTGCCGGGCACCTGTACCTTGGCGTAGGCGCGCACGGTGGTCGGCACTTCGCCCTGGCAATCGTAGGTCAGGCGCAGCTCGGGGTAGCGGAACAGCGCCTGCTCGTCGGCATTGGGGCGCACGCGGTCCTTGAGGTAGCGCTTGAGCGCCTGGCTCAGGCCCTCGGTGGCGCGCTGGTGCAGCGCGGCCAGGCGGTCAACGGCTTCTTCTGCTGTGTTGACGACGATAAAAGCGCCGTCTGTAGGAAGGGACATGCACGGTTCCTTATCGTGGGTTCATGGTTCATAGCTGACACGCATTACAACGCCGGTGCAAGTGGCTCGATCAAGCAGGCCAGGCGGCGGCGATGTGCTCCAGCGCCTGCTTGAGTTCAGAGCGGCTGCGCGCGGCGGCCAGGCTGATGCGAATGGCGCTGGCCTGGGCCGGGCCGACCGCGAATACGTCCGCCGGCACAACCTCGACGCCCGCGGCCCGGCAGGCCGCCACCAGAGCGGCGCTGTCCGGCGGCTGCAGCCACAGGTGCGGCGCCACCTCACGGCCAGGCGGCATGCGCGGGCCCAGCACGCGGCTCGCCAGGCGCCAGCGCTGCTGCAGTTCGTCGCGTTGCCAGGCCAGTTTGCGAGCAGCGGTGCCATCTTCGATCCATTCGCAAGCCAGCGCCAGGCACAACGGTGACACCGCCCAACTGGTGGCGTGGCCTTGCGGGTCGATGCGCTTGAGCAGCGCCTGGGCCCCGTGCATGAACCCCAGGCGCAGGCCGGGCGCCACGGTTTTCGACAGGCTGCTGACCAACAGGCTGCGTGCCGGCACCGCCGCGGCCAACGGCGCCTGGCTGCCGAGAGCGCCGTAGACGTCATCCTCGATAAGCCACAGGCCATGGCGCTCCACCAGTTCGGCAATGCGCTGGCGGCGTTCGCCATCCATGCTGCTGCCGGTGGGGTTCTGCAGGCACGGAGTAAGCACCAGCACCCGCGCTCCGGTAGCGCGCACCTGGCGGTCGAGATCCTGGGGAAGAATGCCGCGCTCGTCCATGGCCACGCCGTGCAGCGGCAGCCGCAACTGCCGGGCAGCAGCCTTGATGCCGGGCGCGGTGAAGGCTTCGGCGAGCACCGGGTCGCCCGCCTCGCATAGCGCCAGCAGCGCTGCCGAGACGCCCTGCTGAGCCCCGGCACAGAGCGCCACCTGGGACGGCGGCGTATGCAGGCCGCGCTGCTGCAGCCACTGGCTGACGGCCACCCGGCCGCGCTGTTCGAGCTCGGCCGGCGCGTAAGCCTGCAGGGCATCGAGGCGGCTCTCGGCGATCAGCCGCTGCAAGGTGTGCGACAGGTCGTCGCTGCCGCCATCGTGCACCGGCACGTTGGTCGACAGGTCGATGCCGTCGGCCGGTAGCCGCGGTTGCTTGAGGTGGAACAGGCTGGCTTCGTGGCTATCGGCCAACACGTAGGTACCGCGGCCGACCTCCCCGGACACCAGATGACGACGCGCCGCCTCGCGGTACGCCTGCATCACCGTGCTCGGGTTGATGCCCAGCGTCCAGGCCAGGCGCCGCTGCGGCGGCAGCCGTTCGCCTGGCTTGAGTTCGCCCTTGCCGATGGCGACGGAAATCGCCTCGACCAATGCCAGATAGGTGGGCAGCGAACTGCCCTGGAGGTCAGGTAGCCACATTGCTTGCCATGCAATATAAATATTTACCCATACAATGCCCGAACCGTAGCATCTGGTCAAAGCCCACCCGGAGCACCACCCGATGTTCGACCTCGCCGCCCTGCGCCAAGCCGTCACCCTGATTCGCCCGAGCATTCCGGCAACGCCTCAGTTCGCCTGGCCGCTGCTGGCCGAGCGCCTGGGTTGCGAAGTGTGGGTCAAGCACGAGAACCACACGCCGACCGGCGCCTTCAAGGTGCGCGGCGGGCTGGTCTACGTAGACGAGCTGCTGCGTCGCGATCCGGCCATTAGCGGGCTGATCTCGGCGACCCGTGGCAATCATGGGCAAAGCATGGCGCTGGCCGCCCGCAAGGCCGGGCTGCCGATCATCATCGTGGTGCCCAAGGGCAATGCCCGGGAAAAGAACGCGGCCATGGCGGCGCTGGGTGCCCAGATGGTCGAGCACGGTTGTGACTTCGACGCAGCCCGCGCCCATGCGGCCGAGCTGGCGGTGCAGCATGGCCTGCATTTCGTGCCGTCGCTGCACCCGGACCTGATCCGCGGCGTGGCCACCTACGCCCTGGAGCTGTTCGAGGCCGCACCGCCGCTCAAACGCATCTACGTGCCGATCGGCCTGGGCTCGGGCATCTGCGGGGTAATTCGTACCCGCGACCTGCTGGGCCTGGACACCGAGGTGATCGGCGTGGTCAGCGCTGCCGCCGACGGTTATGCGCAGAGTTTCGCCGCCGGCCGGATCATCTGCACCGACAGCGCCGACACCATCGCCGATGGCATGGCCTGCCGCATGCCGCAGCCCGAAGCGCTGGAGATCATCCGCGCGGGCGCAGCGCGCATCGTGCGGGTCGACGACGACGAGATTCGCCAGGCCATGCGCATCTACCACGAAGACACCCACAACCTGGCCGAAGGCGCCGGCGCGGCAGCCCTGGCGGCATTGATTCAGGAGCGGGAGATCAATCGTGGCGAGCGCGCCGCCGTGGTACTCAGCGGTGCCAACGTCGACCGCGCGGCGCTGGCGGCGATTCTCGCCTGAGCCGCCATCGACCCGAGCCGGCTAGACGCTGATCGACAGCGTCGCGCCAATCGAAGAGCTCAGGGACAACCCGCCGCCGGTCATTTCGCCAGCGGCCTTCTCGACCTCGGCCAGTTGCTTGTCGATGCCGTCGATGAGTTTCTTGCTTTCTTCGTCCGGCTTGCCGCTGATCTGCGAGCGCACCATGGCCAGCAGTTGCTTGAGCTGTGCGGCGACCTTCTTCAGCTCTTCGGCATCGGCACGCCGCTGCCGCTCGTTGCGCTCATTGCGCGCCTGGCCGAGGGCGCCTTGTGCCTGTTGCTCGCCCTCCTTTTCGCTGGCCACGGGCTCATCGCCCTGCTCGGCCTCTTCGCCGGCCGCCAGTTCGGCAGCCTCGGCATTCACCTCGGGGGCTTCGACCTCGGCAATAGGCGCCGCCTCGCTCACCGCATCCACCGTGGCCATCTCCTGAACGGCAGCGCCCGCGCCTCCACTCTGGCTTTCGGCAGTCGACACCTGCGCTACGCCGACCGAGGACGTACCGCCACCGGACGGCTCCTTGAGCACGGAGGCGACCTGTCCGAGCTCCTGGGCCAATTGCTTGAGCTGGCGCAGCGCCCCTTTCGCGCCCGCCGGCCCAAGTGTCATGACCAGTTGCTTGAGCATCTCGATACGTTTCTTGATGTCTTCCAGGCGCTGGCGCGCGGCGTCCTTGCGCGATTCGTCCTGCCTGGCCTGCATTTCGCGCAGCTTGCCAAAGGCATCGCGCATGCTTTTCGCACGCTTCTGGGCATATTCGCTGAGGGTGACGGTTACCGAGGGCTGCTGCTCCGGCTCGCTGCCGGCTTTGGCGGCGGACGCGCTGGCGTCATCCATGGTGCGTGTAGCCGCGGCCTTGGCCGGTAGCGCCGAGTTGGCGCCCGAGGAAGTGATGGTCGACATGCGACGCCCTGTGCCTGGCGAATGTGCTCAGGGTATCGGCCTGGCCCCTGCGAACTTGAAACGGCGGGCAGCACTTGCGACTTCATCCCTGAAAAGCAGAAAGCCCCGGCACAGGCCAGGGCTCTCCAATCACGCCGAGAACGAGTCAGTACTTGCTGCTGAAATCGCGCAGTTCTTCCTCGGCCTTTTCCTTGGTCCAACCGTAGCGCTCCTGCAGTTTACCCGCCAGGTATTCGCTATGGCCTTCGGCGACATCCACGTCGTCGTTGGTGAGCTTGCCCCAGCGCGCCTTCATATCGCCACTGAGTTGCTTCCACTTACCTTTGATGATGTCGGAATTCATGATGCATTCTCCAAGGAAGGAGGCAGGCCGCGGTGGCCTGCCCTGGCCCATGATCAGTCGGCAGCTTTCAGGCCGTCAGCGGAAACCGCTTGAACGCCTTTGATTTCCTTGGCTTTGGCAACAGCCAGGTCACGCTCGGCTTCGGTTTTCACTACGCCGGACAGGGAAACCACGCCTTTGTTGGTCTCGACCTTGATGTCCAGAGCGCTGAGACCGTCGTCAGCCAGGAAGGACGATTTGACCTTGCTGGTGATCCAAGTATCGGAAACGGCTTCTTCAGCCTTGTCCATGGTGTTGGCAGCCAGCATGGTCGGCTGGGTGCTGTTGTAGGTATCGGCGAAAGCGGTACCCGCCACGGACAAGCTCAGGGCGGTCGCAGTGATAGCGGCAAAAGCGAACTTATTGATTGGCTGTTTCATGGGCAACACTCCTGTTTCATTCAAGTTCGCCACATCCAACTTCAGGGCTGTGGCTTCCCCTTGAATATCGCAAGCGCTGTGCCAGGTTTTGGAATGATAAATAACCCTTACAAAACAACAACTTATTCAGATAAAAAGATAATGATTGCCGTGCAAACTGCAAGTTCAAGCGTAACGGCTCAGGCAGATTGCACGAAGTGACTTAATGCCATCATGCAAGCAGCGCATCCAAACTCTAGAAACGAAAAATGCCGGTCACGAGACCGGCATTTCGGGGCCACTGGCGAACCGGCCGCCTATTTGACGACCTTCAGGCTGGGGCGCCCACTCGGCCGCGGCGGTTCGTCGTCGGGCGGCGTCTGCTCATCCTCGACCTCTTCGACGTCGTTCTGCACGGGGGGCGGCTCCTGATCGAACACCATGCCCTGGCCATTTTCCCGGGCATAGATCGCCAGTACAGCGGGCGACGGTACGAACAGGCTGTGGGCGACGCCGCCAAAGCGGCCTTCGAAACTGACCGCATCGTTATCGAGGGACAATTCACGCACCGCAGTGGGCGATACGTTGAGCACGATCTGCCCATCGCTGACGAACTTGCTCGGCACTTGAACGCCAGGATATTCGGCGTTTACCAGCAGATGGGGTGTGCAATCGTTGTCGACGATCCACTGGTACAGCGCGCGGATCAGATAAGGACGACTGGAGTTCATCAAACCTCCTGAACGTGGCACGCCGAATGCGGCGCGCCGGAAAAATGGGTCAGCGCATGGCTCGTTCGACGGACGACAGGCTCTGGCGAAAATTTTCGCGCGCGAACTGCCGGTCCATGTAATCGAGCAGCGGTTTGGCCGGCCTTGGCAGTTCGATCCCCAGTAGCGGCAGGCGCCACAGGATCGGCAACAGGCAGCAGTCTACCAAGCTCAGCTCGTCGCTGAGAAAAAATGCTTTTTCAGCAAACAACGGCGACACCCCGGTGAGGCTTTCGCGCAACTCCTTGCGCGCCTGCACGCGGGCCGGCTCCTTGCTGCGCGGGTCGAGAATCAGGTCGACCAGCGAGCACCAGTCGCGCTGGATACGGTGCATCAGCAGGCGGGTGTTGCCGCGCGCCACCGGGTACACCGGCATTAGCGGCGGATGGGGGTAGCGCTCCTCCAGATACTCCATGATCACCGTCGGCTCGTAGAGCGCCAGGTCACGGTCGACCAGGGTCGGCATGGTCCCGTAGGGGTTGGCTTCCAACAGCTTGTTGGGGAAGCGGCCCTGTTCGACGTCGATGATTTCCACAACGACGCTCTTCTCGGCGAGCACGATGCGTACGCGGTGAGAGTAGTGGTCGGCAGCGTCGGAATAACAGGCCAACCGGTTGGTCGCAGCCAAGGCGATCCTCCAGATTCGGGAAACGTGAACGCACCGGGAAGCACTATTGTTAGCGACGGTTCCCGGCAGTCCCTGAGGATGAATGTTCAGGGCATAAAAAAGCCCGCGGGATACGCGGGCTGAGCATGATACCGGACGAACAGTTTAAAAACGTAGGCGAGGCAGCCAGCGCGAGGCAAAAACAGGCGAAAAAGCGGAGTGTACGAGTAGTACATGAGCATTTTTCGCCTGTTTTTAACGCTGCGATGGCAACACACGACTGCATGGATGCAGGAGGTAGAGCGACGCAGGAAGCCAAAGCCGAGGTAAGTTTTTAATGCACATCCTTCCAGTATTCGCGCTTGAGCAAATAGGCGAATACGAAGAAGAACGCCAGGTAGATCAGCACGTAGGTACCGATGCGCTGCATGTGCAGTTTGTTCGGGTCCGCCGAGTAGGCCAGGAAGGTCACCAGGTTGCGGACCTTGTCATCGAACGCCTGTGGGCTGAGCTGGCCGCTGTTGGGCTCGAGCACCAGTTGGTCGCAGGCTTCGTGGGTCAGCGGCGTGCCGGTCAGCGGGTCGTACCGCTTCTTGCCATCCTCGACCACCTGCACCTGCTTGCAACCCATGTACTGGCGGCCCTGCAGGCGACCGAGCACATTGGGCATGCCGACGTTGGGAAACACCAGGTTGTTGGCCCCCAGGGGCCGCGCCGGGTCGTCGTAGAAGGTGCGCAGGTAGGTGTACAGCCAGTCGTTGCCGCGCACCCGGGCGACCAGGGTCAGGTCCGGTGGCGCCGCGCCGAACCAGCGCTTGGCATCCTCGGGTTTCATGCCGATGTTCATGTGATCGCCGATCTTGGCGTCGGTGAACACCAGGTTCGCCATCATCTGCTCTGCGGACACGCCGATGTCCGCGGCGACGCGCTCATAGCGCTGGAACTTGGCGCTGTGGCAGCCCATGCAATAGTTGGCGAAGGTACGTGCGCCGTCCTGCAGCGCGGCCTTGTCGGTCAGGTCGATATCGGCCTTGTCCAGGGCCACGCCGTGGCCACCGGCGGCCAGGGCGAAGGCAGGCAGTAGCGCGACCACACATGCAGCAAATAGCTTTCTCATCAGCCTGTCACCCTTTCAGGAACGGGTTTGGTCTTTTCCATCCTGGTGTAGAAGGGCATCAGGATGAAGTACGCGAAATACAGCGCCGTGCACAGTTGCGACAGCAGCGTACGGCCCGGCGTGGGCGGCAGTACGCCGAGCACGCCGAGGATGACGAAGGACACGCAGAACACCAGCAGCCAGAGCTTGCTCAGCCAGCCCTTGTAGCGCATCGAGCGCACCGGGCTGCGGTCCAGCCAGGGCAGCACGAACAGCACGGCGATGGCGGCGCCCATGGCGATCACGCCCATCAGCTTGTCGGGGATGGCGCGCAAGATCGCGTAGAACGGCGTGAAGTACCACACCGGGGCGATGTGCTCGGGGGTCTTGAACGGGTTGGCCTGCTCGAAGTTGGGCTTCTCGAGGAAATAGCCGCCCATCTCCGGGAAGAAGAACACCACGAAGCAGAACACGAACAGGAACACCACCACGCCGACGATATCCTTGACCGTGTAATACGGATGGAAGGGAATGCCGTCGAGGGGGATGCCGTTTTCGTCCTTGTATTTCTTGATGTCGATGCCGTCCGGGTTGTTCGAGCCGACCTCGTGCAGCGCCAGGATGTGCAGCACCACCAGGCCGAGGATGACGATCGGCAGGGCCACCACGTGCAGAGCGAAGAAGCGGTTGAGGGTGATGCCGGAGATCAGGTAGTCGCCACGGATCCACTCGGTCAGCGCATCGCCGACGTAGGGGATGGCGCCGAACAGCGAGATGATCACCTGGGCGCCCCAGTAGGACATCTGACCCCACGGCAGCAGGTAGCCCATGAAGGCTTCGGCCATCAGCATGAGGTAGATCAGCATGCCGAAGATCCACACCAGCTCGCGGGGCTTCTGGTACGAGCCGTAGAGCAGGCCGCGGAACATGTGCAGGTAGACCACGATGAAGAACGCCGAAGCGCCGGTCGAGTGCATGTAGCGCAGGATCGCGCCGTGAGGCGTATCGCCGGTGCGCACGTCGCGCATCAGCCCTTCTACCGACGCGAAGGCGCCCTCGGCAGTCGGGTTGTAGCTCATGGTCAGCCATACGCCGGTGAGCAGTTGGTTGACCAGCACCAGCAGAGCCAGGGAGCCGAAAAAGTACAGGAAGTTGAAGTTCTTCGGTGCGTAGTACTTGGCGAGGTGGTCGTTCCACATCTTGGTGGCGGGGAAGCGCGCATCCACCCAGTCCATGAATTTGCTCATCATGCTTGCTCCTGATCAACGCCGATGATGATCACGTCAGCCGATTCGTAGCGGTGCGGCGGCACCGGCAGGTTCAGCGGCGCCGGTTGCGACTTGTAGACGCGACCAGCCAGGTCGTAACGCGAACCGTGGCAGGGGCAGAAGTAACCGCCCACCCAGTTTTCGCCCAGGTCCGCCGGGGCCACTTCGGGGCGGAACGACGGCGCGCAGCCCAGGTGCGTGCACAGCCCGACCAGCAGGAGGATTTCCGGCTTGATCGAGCGCGTCTTCGGGTCGACGTAACCCGGCTGCACCGAATGCTGGGAATCGGCGTCGGCCAGTTGCCCTTCGATTCTGGTGAGGTTGCTGAGGATCGCCTCGGTGCGCCGCATGATGAATACCGGCTGGCCCCGCCACTCGGCCACCATCTGCTGACCTGGCTCGATCTTGGCGACGTTCACCTTGACCGGAGCGCCAGCGGCCTTGGCCTTGGCACTCGGGTACCACGACCCCACAAACGGAATTGCAGCCCCCACCGCCCCAGCGGCCCCAACCACCGAAGTGGCTGCCACCAGAAAGCGACGCCGGCCCGCATTCACGCCGTCATTGCTCATTCAGTCGTCTCCCATCGGCTTTCCGGCCTGTTGTTCAGGCCTCTAATAAGTAAGTGTTGGTCGCGCGCAGCAGCGGCCGGATGATCATCCTGGCATCGAGCGCACAGCGCTCGACCAACCCTTGCAGAGGCCTCGCGCCCAGGCGCATCCATTCGACGCTCATCAAGGACTTTAATCCACGGCCCCAGCCGGACGGCTCGTGCAGATCTGGCTGCGGCCTGGGCATGAAGAAGGTGGAAAGTCGTGGTGGTCGTGCGTCCAGATCAGCTCTGCTGCAATCCGGCGCGAGATTCGCACAGGCCGATGGGGCGACTCATGACGCGCATCAACGAAGCGGTGAGTAGGCCGTATACGCCCGCGCTCGGGCAGAGCAGGCAGGAAATGGCGTGGCCGAAAAGACGACAGGACGACAGGACGACAGGACGACAGGGAGCCGTACCTGGAAAATGCGCCAGGCTTTTACGAGCGCAAATGAAAAACGCCCAGCTCCGTGAGGAAACTGGGCGTTTTCGAGTACCGTCGCGAATTAACGCTTGGAGTACTGAGGACGCTTACGTGCTTTACGCAGACCGACCTTCTTACGCTCGACTTCACGAGCATCGCGGGTCACGTAGCCTGCTTTACGCAGAGCCGGACGCAGAGTCTCGTCGTAGTCCATCAGAGCGCGGGTGATACCGTGACGGATCGCACCAGCTTGACCGCTTACACCACCGCCGATGACGGTAACGTAGATGTCGAACTTCTCGACGGTCTCGGTCAGCTCCAGCGGCTGGCGAACTACCATGCGGGCAGTTTCACGACCGAAGAAGGTGTCCAGAGTGCGGTTGTTGATGGAGATCTTGCCAGTGCCCGGACGCAGGAAAACGCGTGCGGTTGCAGTCTTGCGACGGCCAGTGCCGTAATTTTGAGTCGCCGACATAATGAACTATTCCGTTAAATCTTCAGTTCTTGAGGCTGCTGAGCAGTGTGAGGGTGAGCAGCGCCCGCATACACTTTCAGCTTACGGTACATGTCGCGGCCCAGCGGGTTTTTCGGCAGCATGCCTTTAACCGCGGTCTCGATCACGCGCTCAGGGGCCTTGGCGATCAGCTTCTCGAAGTTGATCGACTTGATGCCGCCCGGGAAACCGGAGTGGGAGTAGTACATTTTGTCGCTGGTTTTAGCGCCAGTTACACGTACCTGCTCGGCGTTGATGACGACGATGTAGTCGCCGGTGTCAACGTGAGGGGTGTACTCAGGCTTGTGCTTGCCACGCAGACGGCTCGCGATTTCTGTAGCCAGACGACCCAGGGTCTGACCAGCAGCGTCAACGACGAACCAGTCGCGTTTTACTGTTTCCGGTTTAGCGGTAAAAGTTTTCATTCTTTATAGCCTCAGGGGCCGCCCAGCAAAAATAGACGGCGGATCTTACTGAATAGTGCGTACTTTGACAAGTCAAAGGCAGCCGGATGCGGGCGCTATTCGGGGGCTCGGGTCAGCGCGTCCGCGTACGGCAAGATTCTTCGGCAGGCGGCGCATCACTTCCACCGCAGAAAGAGGAGGCGGATTATCCTGATTGCGAAAAAAATTTCAACCTGCTTGTATGGCCCTTTTGTCAGAGGACGCTCCAATGGAATACCGCCAGCTCGGCCGAACCGATCTCAATGTCAGCGCCCTGTGCCTGGGCACCATGACCTGGGGCGAACAGAACGATGCCACCGAGGCGTTCGCCCAGATCGAGCGCGCCAAGGCCTATGGCATCAACTTCATCGACACCGCCGAGATGTACCCGGTGCCGCCGCGCGCCGAGACCTACAGCAAGACCGAACAGATCATCGGCGAATACTTCAAGCAGCGCGGTGATCGCGCCGACTGGATCCTGGCCAGCAAGGTCGCCGGCCCCGGCAACGGCATCTCCCACATTCGCGACGGCCAGCTCAAACACAACCGCCAGCACATCGTCGCCGCCCTGGATGCCAGCCTCAAGCGCCTGCAGACCGACTGGATCGACCTCTACCAGCTGCACTGGCCGGAGCGCCCAACCAACTTCTTCGGCCAGCTCGGCTATCAGCATCAGGACAGCGACTCCACGCCCATCGAGGAAATCCTCGAAGCGCTGGACGAGCAGGTCAAGGCCGGCAAGATCCGCCACATCGGCCTGTCCAACGAAACGCCGTGGGGCACCATGAAGTTCCTGCAACTGGCCGAAGCCCGCGGCATGTCCCGCGTGGTGTCGGTGCAGAACCCCTACAACCTGCTCAACCGCAGCTACGAAGTGGGCATGGCCGAAGTGTCGATTCGTGAGCAGTGCGGCCTGCTGGCCTACTCGCCGATGGCCTTCGGCATGCTCTCGGGCAAGTACGAGAACGGCGCCCGCCCGGCCAATGCGCGCCTGAGCCTGTTCGAGCGCTTCCAGCGCTACAACGCCCCGGAAACCGTGGCGGCCTGCTCGCGCTACGTGGCCCTGGCCCGCGAACATGGCCTCGACCCGGCGCAAATGGCCCTGGCCTTCGTGACCAGCCGGCCGTTCGTGACCAGCAACATCATCGGCGCCACCTCGCTGGAGCAGTTGGAGGCAAACCTGACCAGCAGCGAGTTGAAGCTCAGCGATGAGGTGCTCAAGGGCATCGAGGCGATCCACAAATCGCAGCCAAATCCGGCGCCATAAATCAGTCCCTTGCGGGGCGATGTGCCTTCAGGAATATCGCCCCGCATTCGTAGCCTGCGGTTGAGCGAAGCGATACCCAGGTCGGTCTTGCCGGCGATGGTAATCCCGGCATTGCCCCGGGTATCGCTGCGCTCAACGCCGGGCTACGTTGCGTGAGTTCTTTCAGCCGGTAGGCTGGGGCTAGCCCGGCCTCTTCCTCAAACCACACAAGCTGCCCAGGCGGTAGTCGCAGGATGGTCGAAAGCCCATCATATCCCTGCACCAAGCGGCCTAGAGGAGCTTGGGGCCCTTCATGTCGCGCCGTGACGCCAGCCGGTCCGCCAGGCGTGTCGGCTCCGGCAGCCGATAGCCCTTGTCCCAGCTCAGCACCAACTCCGCCGCCTTGTGCATGCTCACGCGGTTCCCCGGCGAGACGATCAGCGGCCGTACCTTGCGTTTGCTGCGCAGCACCCAGCCGATCTGCCGGTTCTGACGGTCGAGCAACTCCACCTTGTCACCGCGCTCCTCGCCAAGCTCGCAGTGATGGCCAGTGAGGATTTTCTTCGCCACGCCGATGGTCGGCCGCCCCGTGACCACGCCCAGGTGCGCGGCGATACCCAGGCCACGGGGGTGGGCAATGCCGTGACCATCGACGACGATCAGGTCCGGCTCCTGGGGCAATCCCGCCAGTGCAGACAACAGGGCAGGCAATTCGCGAAACGACAACAACCCCGGCACGTACGGCATGCTGGTGGGGATGCGCGCCACGCATTCGGCGACCGGCTGCAGGGTTTCGGCATCCAGCAGAATGGCGGCGGCGCGGGTGATTTCGCCGCCCTCCTCGAAGCCCACATCCACGCCGGCCAGCAGACGCAACGGCGCAAAGTCATCCTCCAGCCGCACCTGTTCGGCCAGTTCCTTTTGCAGGATTCTCGCGGCGGCGGGTGTGCCGTCCCACTCGGCGAATGGCGATGCGGCCAACTCGGCAAAACTCAGCATGACAACCTATCCCCCATCACGGCGTTGCAAGACCGGGCTGGACTCAGCCCGGATAAAAGAAGACGATTCAGCCGGAACCTGACGGCTTTACCATCAGGCCGATAATCACTCGAACAAGAACAACAGCCATGTCCAGCCCGTCCCCGCTCACGCGCGTGAGCATCCTCGCCACGCCCGGTGTATTCGCTTCGACCCTCATGCAGGCCAGAGATTTCTTCCATATGGCCGGCTTGCGCCATGGCAAGCAGCAGGGCCTCGGCCTGGTACCAACCTTCGAGGTACGCCTGGTCAGCCCGGACGGCCTGCCCGTCACCAGTTTCAGCGGCGTGCAGTTACCGGTCGACGGCCCGCTCGACAACGAGGCCCAGCTGATCATTCTGCCGGCCTTCTGGGACGACTACGACGCCCTGTGCAGCCGCTACCCCCAGGTGTTCGACTGGCTGCGGGCGCGGCACGCCGCCGGCGCCAGCCTGTGCGGCGAAGCCAACGGAGTGTTCTGGATGGCCGCCAGCGGCCTGCTGGACGGCAAGGAAGCGACCACCTGCTGGCGCTTCTTCGGCGAATTCGCCACGCGTTTTCCCGCCGTGGCGCTGAACCAGGACAAGCACCTGACCGACGCCGACAACCTCTACTGCGTGGCCGGCCCGACCTCGGCGTGCGATCTGTACATCTACCTGATCGAGCGTTTCTGCGGCACCAGCGTGGCGCAGAGCGTGGCCCGCGACATTCTCTATGAAGTGCGCCGCAGCTACACGCCAGGACGTATCGGCTTCGGCGGCCAGAAGCAGCATCAGGACACCAAGATCCTGCAGATCCAGCAGTGGCTCGAGGAGCACTTCGCCGAGCGCTTCCGTTTCGAGGACGTGGCCCGTGACCACGGCATGAGCATCCGCAACTTCATGCGCCGTTTCCACGCCGCCACCGGCGACAAGCCGCTGTACTACCTGCAGCGCCTGCGCATCGAAACCGCCAAGGGCTTGCTGTCGTCATCGGCGAAAAGCATCAAGGCGGTCAGCTATGAAATCGGCTATGACGATGCCAGCTTCTTCGCCCGCCTGTTCCGCCAGCACACGGGGCTGTCGCCCAACCACTACCGTCAGCAGTTCCAGCAGCAGGTGCAGCCCGCAGGCTGAAACGAAAAAGGCCGCACGCCGTGCTTCCGGTCTGGAAGCGGGCGTGCGGCCTTTGCCGTCGCGGCGGGCCGATCAGGGCTTGTGCGGGCGCGACAGGAACTCGTGGGACTGCATCTCCAGCAAGCGGCTCAGGGTACGCTGAAATTCGAAGCTCAGGCGCCCGCCGGTGTACAGATCCTTGAGCTCAACTTCGGCGGAGATGATCAGCTTGACGTTGCGGTCGTAGAACTCGTCCACCAGGTTGATGAAGCGCCGCGCCATGTCTTCCTTGGCCACGCTCATCTGCTCGACGTTGGCGAGAATCACCGAGTGGAAGATCTTGCCCAGCTCGATGTAGTCGTTCTGGCTGCGCGGGCCGTCGCACAGCTCGCGGAAATCGAACCAGCCCACGTCACCGCCGACCTTGCGCGCGACGATGGCACGGTTCTCGATCATCAGCGACTCGTTTTCCTGCACGGTGGTCTGCTCGTGCAACAGGCTCTTGAAGCTCTTTTCCAGGCTCTGCTCGGCCGCGTCGCCAAGCGGGAAGTGGAACAGCTCGGCCTGCTCCAGCGCGCGCAGGCGGTAGTCGATGCCGCTGTCGACGTTGACGATCTCGGTGTGCACCTTGAGCAACTCGATCGCTGGCAGGAAGCGCGCGCGCTGCAGGCCGTCCTTGTAGAGACCGTCCGGCACGATGTTGGAGGTGGCTACCAGGGTCACGCCATTCTTGAACAACTCTTCGAGCAGGGTCGCCAGGATCATCGCGTCAGTGATGTCGGAAACGAAGAACTCGTCGAAGCAGATCACCCGGAACTGCTCGGAGAAGCGCTTGCCGATCACCGTCAGCGGGTTCTTGACGTCCTTGAGCGAGCGCATTTCCTCGTGCACGCGCTTCATGAAGCGGTGGAAGTGGGTGCGCTCCTTTTCCTTGAACGGCAGGGCATCGAAAAAGGTGTCGACCAGGTAGGTCTTGCCACGGCCGACGCCGCCCCAGAAATACAGGCCCTTGACCGGGGTGACGGATTTCTTGCCGAACAGCTTGCCGAGCACGCCGGGCTTGTTGCGCTCGTCGGCGATCAGCTCGTCGTACAGGCGCTGCAGGTGGCGCACGGCCTTTTCCTGGGCGGCATCATGAAAGAAGTCCGGACGTTTGAGGTCGGCCTGGTAGCGTTCGAGCGGAGTCATAGTGCGAAAACCGGGCAAATGAAGCGGGGGCGACACTTTAACGACGCCCCCGGGGATTGGCAAATAGGCCCTATCGGTGCAAAGGGCTTTGCGAGCGGCCACAGGGTGGATCGAGCTGCATAGGCCACGCTCCACCGAACCACCATTGCACCGGCCAAATGGTGGACAAGCTTCGCGTTGCCCACCCTACACGGCTCAGACCGCGGCGCGCGCCAATGGTCTCAGGCTTCTTCCGGCGCCAGAGCGTCACGCAGGCGGGCGATGGCAGCCTCGAGAGCCGCGGAGTCGGCAAAGGCCGGGCTTTGGCCGACCAGTTGGTCATCCAGCCACACGCCAAAGGCCTCGCCCTGGACGCGGATGTCCAGCGGCTCGCCGCTTTGCAGACGCTTGCTCGCCTGCCCGGCTGCCTTGCCGTCAGCGAAGGATGGCGACAGCAGCAGTTGCTCGCCATCGGCATCGAGCAGGCGGAAGCGGAAGCTGCCTTCCTCGTCACGGAAGCTGACGAAGCGGGCGCGCTTGGCGGCCTTCTTCCTGGTATCGGCGGCTACCTGCACCTGCTCGCGGAACGAGCGCAGGCCCACCGCTTCGCGCAGCTCGCCGAGGAACGGCGTGGCGATCTTGCGCGCCTTGGCGGCGCCGGCCAGCAGGATGTCTTCCAGGTCCGCCGGGCGGGCAATCAGGGCGTGATAACGCTCGCGGGCCTCGCCCAGCTCGGCTTCCAGCAGCTCATAGAGCGCCTGCTTGGCTTCGCCCCAGGCCAGACCGCCGAGCAGCGCAGCACGGAAATCCGCCTGCTGGGTCGGTGCGGCAAAGGCCTGATAGATGGTGAACAGGTGCGAGTTGTCCGGATCCTTCGCCTCGCCCGGCTGGCGGGAGTCGGTGACGATGCGCGCCACGGCGTCCTTGAGCTGCTTGGAGCTGCCGAACAGCGGGATGGTGTTGTCGTAGCTCTTCGACATCTTGCGGCCGTCGAGGCCCGGCAGGGTGGCGACGTCTTCCTCGATCACCACTTCGGGCAGCTTGAACAGATCCTTGCCCTGACCGAACAGGTGGTTGAAGCGCTGGCCGATGTCGCGGGCCATTTCCACGTGCTGGATCTGGTCGCGGCCGACCGGCACCTTCTGGGCGTTGAACATCAGGATGTCCGCGGCCATCAGCACCGGGTAGCTGAACAGGCCCATGGTCACGCCGGCGTCCGGGTCTTCACCGGCTTCCACGTTCTTGTCCACCGAGGCCTTGTAGGCATGGGCGCGGTTGAGCAGGCCCTTGCCGGCCACGCAGGTCAGCAGCCAGCACAGTTCGGGGATTTCCGGGATGTCGGATTGGCGATAGAAGGTCGCCTTGTCGGCGTCCAGGCCCAGCGCCAGCCAGGTGGCGGCGATCTCCAGGCGCGAGCGCTGGATCCGTGCCGGGTCATCGCACTTGATCAGCGCGTGGTAGTCGGCCAGAAAGTAGAAGGAATCCATGTCGGCGCGGCGGCTGGCGACGATGGCCGGGCGAATCGCACCGGCATAGTTGCCCAGGTGCGGCGTGCCGGTGGTGGTGATGCCGGTGAGAATACGCGTGGTCATGTTCAGGTTCGCTTACGTGGACGCGTGCCAGGCAGGCACGCGGCAGATCAGAGGCGAGGCAGCAGCAGATCCTTGAGATCGGTCAGCTTGCCGTGAAAAAAGTGGCCGCATTCTGCCACTTTCAGCAGTTCGTGGGCACGCCCGAGGTTGGTCGACCAGTCGTAGACGCGCTGTGGTTCGATCACCTCGTCAGCATCCGGCTGGATCACCACCAACGGGCAGCGCTCGGCGGGGGGCGTTTCAGCGGTCAGGCGGGTAACGGCCGGGGCGATCATGAACAGCTTGGCTGGCTCGACGCCCTGCTCCTCCAGACGACCACCCAGGGCGGCAGCGACGAAGCCGCCGAAGGAAAAACCCATCAGGGTGATCGGCAGATCCGGGTAGCGCTCATGCAGCCATTTGGCGACGGCTTCGGCGTCATCCACTTCACCGCTGCCCATGTCATGGCTGCCGGCACTGGCGCCCACGCCGCGGTAGTTGAATCGCAGGGTGTGATAGCCGGCATCGCGGGCGGTGCGCTGCAGGGTCGACACCACCTTGTTGAGCATGGTGCCGCCCTGTACCGGGTTCGGGTGGCAGATCAGCGCAACGCCGCGCGCGTCGGCGACTTCCAGGCAAAGGGCTTCCAGTTGGCCGCTCGGGCCGTCGATCATCGTGGGGGTTTCGCGGATCAGCAACAGTGAACTCCGTGACCTTCAATCGGGTCGACTCGTCGAACGATGTACCCGCACCGCGCCTGCGCGTTGCCGGGTAAACACCTTAAAACACCTTCGCCTACACGCACTTAGCGGTGTACAGCGCAGGTTCCAGCCGTTAACGTAAAGCAAAGCCGTTTAGAGAGGAAGGACTCGTGGAACAGACGCTCACCGCCTGGTTGCTACCGGCACTTACCCTGGTCGCTGGCATCGCCATCGGTTTCCTGATCGCCCGTCTTGCGCCCAATGCCGCCCCCAGCCGCACGCAGCGCCAGCTGGACGAGATGCAGGAACGTTTCGAGGCCTACCAGAACGAAGTGGTCACCCACTTCAATACCACCGCCAATCTGGTCAAGAAACTGACCCAGAGCTATCACGACGTCCAGGAGCACCTGTCCCACGGCGCCGATCGCCTGGCGCTCGACGAAGTGACCCGCCAGCGCCTGCTCGCCACCCTGCACGCCGAGCCGAGCAACGACAAGCGCGATCGCCTGACGCCGCCGCGCGACATGGAAATCCCCAAGGATTACGCGCCCAAGACCGGCGACGTTCCTGGCATGCTCGACGAGGGCTACGGCTTGAAAAACCGCTACTGAATAGCGGCGAGCGCAGTACCATCGAACCCCGCCCCATGGCGGGGTTTTGTTTTACGATGCTTGCACCGAGCCAGACAAGGACGTGATTCCATGCCAGCGCGCCAGTCGCACCACCCTACCCGCCAGGCGCTGATGGACGCCGCCCGCGAGCTGCTGGACAGCGGCCGAGCCTTCAGCAGCCTGAGCCTGCGCGAAGTGGCCCGCGCGGCCGGCATCGTACCCACCGGTTTCTACCGCCACTTCAAGGACATGGACGCTCTGGGTTTGGCCCTGGTGGCCGAGGTTGGCGAAACCTTTCGCACTACCCTGCGCCAGGTACGCCGTAACGAGTTCGAGCTGGGCGGCATCATCGATGCCTCGGTGCAGATCTTCCTGCGTGCAGTTGAGCAGCACCGCGGCCAGTTCCTGTTTCTCGCCCGCGAGCAATACGGCGGCTCGCTGCCGGTGCGCCAGGCACTGGCGACCTTTCGCGACGACATCGCTGCCGACCTGACCAGCGACCTGAGCCTGATGCCCAAGCTGCAGCACCTCGACGAGGCAGCGCGCAGCGTGCTGGCTGATCTGGTGGTGAAAACCGTATTCGCCACCCTGCCCGAGCTGATCGACCCACAGGCAAGCGCCCTGCCCGCCCATCGCCGCCCGGAAGCCAAGATGATCGAGCAACTGCGCTTCATCCTGATCGGCGCCAAGCGTTGGCGCGGCCTGAGCAGCGACAAGGGCTGACGGCGCTGAGCAAAAAACGATCACCCCCGCGCAACGCCCATGGTTCGTGGCTCGGGCATCAGTACGCGCACGTTATCCACAACGTGCTCCACACCTTCCGTGGACAACCCTCTCGACCAGGGTAGTCAACACACTGAATTCATTGAAGTAATGGTTGACTTCATGGCGTATTTTCGCAGCCAGTCGAGCTGATCAAAACTTGACCAATCACCTGCAGACCTAGTCTTCAGAGGCCTCCAGCCGAGCACCCTCACCTTATCCACAGCACTACGCACAGCAGCCGTGGAAAAGTTCATGACCCGCATGCTTTCGCGCCTAACACCTTGTTCCGAAAGCTTTTCCAACACTGCTCAAAAATAGCGCGATGCTCCGCAAGCCAAGTGGTGCGGGCACTGCATCGCCTTTTGCACATGATCGATACAGGCTTATCAACAGGGTCTGTGGGTAACCATGGCAAACAGCTGATTTTCATGCAAAAACGAAAAGGCCGCTGACGAGCAGCGGCCGGGGGATGACGACCGGGATCAGTCGACCAGGGTCAGCGCGCCCTTCATCAGCGCGGCATGGCCTGGGAAAGAGCAGAAGAACTGGTAAGCACCGGCAGCATCCAGCTTGCTCACGTCGAAGGTCACAGAGTCGGACTCGCCACCGCCGATCAACTTGGTGTGGGCGATCACCCGCGCGTCGTCGGGTTTCAGGTAATCCTTGTCGACCCCGGCAGCGATGCCGTCGGCACTGATCGCCTGTACGTCGGCGGTCTTGGCCACCACCAGGTTGTGGCCCATCACGTTCTTGGGCAGGTTGCCGACGTGCTTGAGCTCGATGGTGAAGGTCTTGCAGCTCTTGCTGACCTTGATCTCCTTGGTATCGAAGGTCATCTGGTCGGTGGAATGCACCTCCACCGAGCATTCGGCAGCCAACAGCGGCGCGCTGACCAGGGCCAGCACGGAGGCGACGACAAACTTGCGAATCATGGGAGTCTCCTTGGCAGTGAAAACGTTCACAGCCTGCAGGGTGCCCTATCGGCCGGGCATTTCCCATGACCTGGGGCAACAGACCGCAGGTGATTCGCGTCGGTCATGCAGATAGGCCATTCATCGGCCATCCATGAAAACTATCGAAACGATCGAGATAAGCAAGCAGCCCAACGTGGAGACGAGGCTTAGGCTACGCCCATGAACGGGAGGAGCATGACCATGACCATCATCGAAAGTCTGCAGCATTGGTTCGCTGCTTATGCACAGGCTGCCAGCGGCTGTTCCAGCGCCGAGTAACGTGTAGAGCGCTGCCCCCGGCGCGAAGCGGTGGCAGCCTTCATGCAATACCGTGACTCGGCCACCATTCGCCCCGGGGCGGGACTCCTATGAGGGCGTAGCCATCACGCCAATCGTGTAGGAGCGCCGACCCCGGCGCGAAACGATGGCGGCCTTCATGCGATACCGCGATTCGGCCACCATTCGCCCCGGGGCGGGGCTCCTACGCGGGCGCAGGCATCACGCCAATTGTGTAGGAGCGCCGACCTCGGCGCGAAACGATGGCGGCCTCCATGCAATACCGCAACTCGGCCACCATTCGCCCCGGGGCGGGACTCCTACGCGGGCGTAGCCATCACGCCAATCGTGTAGGAGCGCCGACCCGGTGCGAAGCGATGGAGCCTTCATGCAGTACCGCAACTCGGCCACCATTCGCCCCGGGGCGGGGCTCCTACGCGGGCGTAACCATTGCGCCGATCGTGTAGGAGCGCCGACCCCGGCGCGAACATTGCCGGATCGTCTGCAGCCCTCAGTGCCCGCCCAGGTAGGCGTTGCGCACATCCTGGTTGCCGAGCAGTTCCTGCCCGGTGCCGGTCATGCGGATTTCCCCGGTGACCATCACGTAGGCACGATCACTCAGGCGCAGCGCATGGTTGGCGTTCTGCTCGACCAGGAAGATGGTCATGCCGGTCTGCGCCAGCTCGCGCAAGGTGGCGAAGATCTGCTTGACCACGATGGGCGCCAGGCCCAGCGACGGCTCGTCGAGCAGCAGCAGTTTGGGCCGGCTCATCAACGCCCGGGCGATGGCCAGCATCTGCTGCTCACCGCCGGACATGGTCATCGCTCGCTGGGTGCGTCGCTCCTTGAGCCGCGGGAACAGCTCGAACATGCGCTGCATGTCCTCGTCGGCGTGTTGGGCGCCGATCGGGATGGTGCCCATCAGCAGGTTTTCCTCCACGCTCATGTCCGGGAACACCCGGCGCCCTTCCGGGGACTGGGCGATACCGTTGGACGCCACGAAGTGGGTGCTCTTGCGGGTGATGTCCTCGCCGCGATAGAGAATCTGCCCACCGCTGGCCCGTGGCTGGCCGAAGATCGACATCAGCAGCGTGGACTTGCCCGCGCCATTGGCGCCGATCAGGCTCACCGTTTCGCCGGGGTTGATGTGCAGGTTGACCTTCTTCAGCGCCTGAATCTGCCCGTAATGCACGTCGACGTCCTTGAACGCCAGCAGCGGTGCCGTATTCACATCGCTCATGCCACTTCCTCCTCGTCCGCGCCGAGGTAGGCGGCGATCACTTTCGGGTCGTTCTTGATGGCGTCCGGGCCGCCCTGGGCGATGACCAGCCCATGGTCGAGGACGATGATGTGGTCGCTGATGCTCATCACCATGCCCATGTCGTGCTCGATCAGCAGCACGGTCAGGCCGTGCTCGTCGCGCAGCAGGCGGATGATCTTGCTCAGCGCGTGGGTTTCCGAGGGGTTGAGGCCGGCGGCGGGTTCGTCCAGGCAGATCAGCTCCGGGCCGGTGCACATGGCACGGGCGATCTCCAGGCGGCGCTGCTGGCCATAGGAAAGCTCGCCGGCCAGGTGGTTGGCCTGCTCCACCAGATCGACCACTTCCAGCCAGTAGAAGGCGGTGTCCAGCAGCTTGTTCTCGGCGCGCCGGTAGCCGGGCGTGTTGAGGATGCCCTTGATCAGGCTGCGCTCGGCGAGCATGTGCTGGGCCACCAGAAGGTTTTCCAGCACGGTCATTTCCTTGAACAGGCGAATGTTCTGGAAGGTGCGCGCCAGGCCTGCGCGGTTCACCAGGTGGGTGCCGCCGAACATCTTGTACCAGAGCCGCGAGCCGAATTGCGCCGGCTTGATGAAGTCATCGGCCTGGAACGGCTCGCCGAGAATCTGGATGACGTCGGTCTGCCGACCCTGGGCGTTGAGCATGATTTTGCCGCCAGTGGCCGAGTAGAAGCCGGTCAGGCAGTTGAACACCGTGGTCTTGCCGGCACCGTTGGGGCCGATCAGCGCCGAGATCGAGTTGCGCTTGATCGAGAAATTGACGTCGCTGAGCGCCTTGATGCCACCGAAGTGCATCATCAGGCCGTCGACCGAGAGGATCTTGTCACTCATGGCGCGACTCCTTTACGCGGGGCGATGCCGATGCGGTTGATGCGAATCAGCCCGCGCGGTCGCCAGATCATCATCAGCACCATGAGCATGCCGAACAGCAGCACACGGTAGTCGGCGAAGCTGCGCAGCAGCTCCGGAGCGATGGTCAGCACGAACGCGGCGATCACCACGCCCACCGTCGAGCCCATGCCGCCGAGTACCACGATGGCGAGGATCAACGCCGACTCGAAGAAGGTGAACGAAGTCGGGTTGACGAAGCCCTGATAGGTGGCGAAGAACACCCCGGCGATGCCCGCCGTGGAGGCGCCGAGCATGAAGGCCGAGAGCTTGACCAGCACGTGGTTCAGGCCCATGGAACGGCAGGCGATCTCGTCCTCGCGCAGCGCTTCCCAGGCGCGGCCGACCGGCATGCGGGTCAGGCGATGCTTGACGTAGAGCACCAACAGCACGACCAGCACCAGCACCGCGTAGATGAACAGGAACTTCATGTTGGGGTTGTAGGCCACGCCGAAGAACTCGTGGTACGGCACGCCACCGTCCTTGGCACGGCGGGCGAATTCCAGGCCGAAGAAGGTCGGCGACGGCGCGCTCATGCCGTTGGGGCCGCCGGTAACCTCCAGCCAGTTGGTCAGCACCAGGCGGATGATTTCGCCGAAGCCCAGGGTGACGATGGCCAGGTAGTCGCCGTGCATCCTGAGCACCGGAAAGCCCAGGATCATCCCGGCGAAGGCCGCCATGACCGCCGCCAGCGGCAGCAGGCTCCAGAAGCCCAGGCCCAGGTATTCGTAGCCCATGGTCAGGCCGTAGGCGCCGATGGCGTAGAAACCCACGAAGCCCAGGTCGAGCAAACCCGCCAGGCCGACCACGATGTTCAGTCCAAGGCCAAGCAGCACGTAGATCAGGCCGAGGATGATCACCGTCAGCAGGTACTTGTTGGCGAAGAAGGGGAAGATCAGCGCCAGCACGATCAGCCCCAGGATGATCCAGCGCATGCGCGATACGTAGCCCGGCGGCTGCACGCCAACGCCGCCACCGGAGCGCTCGAAGCCCTCCAGCACCACGCGGCCTTTGCTCGTTTGCAGGAACAGGCTGAGCAGCAGGCGGCCGATCATCACCACGCCGACCATCCAGGCCACCCGGTCGAATTGCGGGGTGAAGTCGTAGCCCTTGAGCACCACGCCCACCACCGGGCCGAACACGATCAGGGCGATCAACCCGGCCATCAGCGCATCGACCAGGCTCTTTTTCACATCGATAGAAGTCGTACTCACGGCATCACACCTTGGTTACCTGAGGACGGCCCAGCAGGCCCTGGGGACGGAAGATCAGAATCAGCACCAGCAGCGAGAAACTGAACACGTCCTTGTAGTCGGAATTGACCATCCCGGAGAACTGCGCCTCGGCCACGCCGAGGATCAGCCCGCCGAGCATCGCGCCGGGCAGCGAACCGATGCCGCCAAGCACCGCCGCGGTGAAGGCCTTGATGCCGATGATGAAGCCGGCATAGAAATCGAAGGTGCCGTAGTTCAGGGTGATCAGCACCCCGGCCAGCGCGCCCATGGAAGCGCCGATGACGAACACGTAGGAGATCACCCGGTCGGTATTGATGCCGAGGATCTGCGCCATCTTGCGGTCCTGCTGGGTGGCGCGGCACATGCGCCCCAGGCGGGTCTTCTGGATGATGAAGGTCAGCGCCAGCATGCCGATGATGGCCGCAGCGATGATGAACAGCTTGGTGTAGGTGATCATCACGTAGCCATCGCCCACATGCAGGCGCAGCGCGCCTTCGAGCATCGTCGGGATGCCCTGCTGCCGCGCACCCTGGCTGAGCTGCACGTAGTTTTGCAGGATCAACGACATGCCGATCGCACTGATCAGCGGCGCCAGGCGCGTGGAGTTGCGCAGCGGCTTGTAGGCGATGCGCTCGATGGCGAAGCCGTACACTCCGGTGACCACGATGGTGAACACCAGCGTGCCGAGAATCACCAGCGGGAAGGAATGCACACCGAAGAAGGCCAGTACGGCGATGGCGATGGCGGCGAGGTAGGCCGAGACCATGTACACCTCGCCATGGGCGAAGTTGATCATGCCGATGATGCCGTAAACCATGGTGTAGCCAATGGCGATCAGGCCATAGACCGAGCCGAGGGTCAGGCCGTTGACCAGTTGCTGCAGGAAGATGCCGTCCATTGAAAAATCTCTGAGTCCGTGACGGAAAGAAGCGCGAGGTCGCCAGGCGACCGCAGCAGCCCCAGCAGGTCATGGCCCGCCGGGTTTGGAGGTTCGTTCACGAGAGGCAGAGCTCTTAGACGTAGGGTGGATGACGCTTTTTTCATCCACCATTGCGAATGCAAGAAGGGGGACGGGTGAAGCGTCAGCTACGCGCCCCGGCCCACCCTACGAATGGCCACACTCGCTTTGCCTGGTTCTGCTCTGCCGGCCGTGAACAGGCGCTCTCTTAAAGCTGCTTGTACTTGCCGTCAGCGCCCCACTGGTACATCACGTAATCGGAGACTTTCAGGTCGCCCTTCTCGTCGAACTCCTTCTTGCCCATCACCGTCTGCACCGGGTTGGCCTTCAGCCAGGCGGCGGCTTCGGCGCCATCGGTGCCCTTGATGCCGGCGAACGCGGCAGCGACCACCTGCATCGAGGCGTAGGAGTACAGGGTGTAGCCTTCCGGCTCGTAGCCATTGGCGCGGAATTTCTCGATCACCGCCTTGCCGTCGGCGATCAGGCGCGGGTCGGCGCCAAAGGTCATCAGCACGCCGTCGACGTACTGCGGGCCGCCAGCGGTGCCGACCAGCTCGTCGGTGACGATGCCGTCGCCGGAGATGAACTTGGCGGTCACGCCCTGCTCGCGCATCTGCCGTACCAGCGGGCCGGCCTCGGCATGCAGGCCACCGAAATAGACCACCTCGGCGCCGCTGGCGCGGATCTTGGTGACCAGGGCGTTGAAGTCCTTCTCGCCACGGGTCAGGCCTTCGTACATCACTTCCTTCACGCCGCGCTTGTTGAGCTGCGCACGGGTGGCATCGGCCAGGCCCTGGCCATAGGTGTCCTTGTCGTGCACCACGGCGATCTTCTTGGCCTTGAGCACGTCGACGATATAGTCGCCGGCCACGATGCCCTGCTGGTCGTCACGGCCGCACATGCGGAACATGGCGGTCAGGCCGCGCTCGGTCACCTGCGGGTTGGTGGACGCCGGCGTTACCGCCAGGATGCCCGCCTCGTCATACACCTCGGACGCTGGCATGGTCGACGACGAGCAGAAGTGTCCGATCACCGCCACCACCTTGTCCGCATCGACCATGCGGTTGGCCACCGACACCGCCTGCTTCGGCTCACAGGCATCGTCGCCCTTCACCAGCTTGATCTTCTCTCCGTTGATACCGCCCGCCGCATTGATATCCGCCGCAGCCTGCTCGGCACCGCGCCACAGCTGGTCACCGAACGCAGCGTTGCCGCCGGTCATCGGCGCACCGACACCGATGGTGATGTCCGCGTGAGTCAGCGAGGAAAAACCCAGTGCGCCAGTGATCGCGAGCGCCAAGAAACCTTTCTTGAAAGACGTGTGAGGCATGGACGTGCTCCTGAGGAGTATTTGGATTGGCCCGCCTGCTGGAGCAAGCGCTATGCCATTCGCACGTCCGTTTGAAACTTCTAGACGAAAGTCGCGGTTGACGCCGATGTAACCTCACATGTCTGGAGGCAATGCGTCACTTTCGATTGAAAAGGCGCCACGTTCACCACAAACCGCCGCCTGTTGCGCACCGTAGCCGGGCAAGGCGTCGTCCATGCTGGTGCAACCGTGGGAAACACTGCACAACCTTGGACAGGCCCTCCGAGCGTTCGCGAAAAACGCCCATTTTGCCTGCCGAGGCTTATGCCAGAGCGGTCGATCTCCTGCTCCAGTGGTTATAAGAGAAGATCCAGTCGCGTTGTAACCGGTAACAACATCGTGCTGGCACCAGCGATGCCAGCACGATCCCTCTCGCCGCTTTATTGCGGCCACTTCACCTCGCCCTTGATCACCTGGGCACTCAGCTCGAGGGACGACTCATCGGCCAGGTTCGGGTAGCGCTTGCGCATGGCGGCGATCAGTTGCGCCGAATCCTTGGCCTTGCCGGCCTCCTCCTCGAACGCCTGCAGATACTCGCGGGTTGCGGCGACTGTCTGCGGCGAATCCGGCAGGCTGCCATCGCCGTTGGGCAGGTAATGGCCGGGCACCACGCGGCTCGGCTTCAGCGCGTCGATGGCCGCCAGGGTAGCCAGCCAGTCGCGGCGCGATTGCACGGTCTGGGTATCGGCCATCCACACATGGATATTGGCCGACACCGGGATGCCACCGACCACGGTCTTCAACGACGGAATCCACACGAAGGTACGCGCCGGCTCCGGCCCACGAATTTCCAGCACCTGACCATCCACGGTCAGCTTCGGCGTCTCCAGCGCTTCAGGCACCACCAGTGCCTGCGGCGCATTACCCTCCATGATCGGCCCCCAGTGAGCCAGCTTGCCGTCCTTGCTCGCCTCGATGGCGGCCACCGTCTCGGCAGTGGCGACGATCTTCGCGTCCGGGAAGGCGCGGTGAATCACATCCAGCCCGAAGTAATAATCCGGGTCGCTGTGGCTGATATACACGGTGGTCAGCTTCTTGCCGGTAGCGCGCACCTTCTCGACCAGCGCCTGGGCATCGTCACGCTGGAACTGCGCATCGATCAACACCGCCTCGGTAGGCCCGGACACGATCTGCGCCGACACCGGGAAAATCGACTTCGCACCAGGGTTGTAAACCTCCAACTGCAACGGCTCAGCCGCCACCACCTGACCGGCCACAGCCAGCACGGCACTGCCTAACAGCAAAGGGCGCAACAGACGTAAAGCGTTCATGGCATGGCCTCGCAAGGGAAAGTGCGAGCCATCATAGAGAGATGGATAGGTTCGAAATACGGCCTAACGCGCAATGGTTTGTTGCGCGTTTCGACGCAAATAGCTGCTCTGTACTGGCAGCGAACTTCCCCATGCGACTAAAAGCCATCCACACCTGGTGGCGCACCGCCAGTATTTCGCAGTAAGGTCGGCCATCGCCTTTCAAGGAAGAACCATGGCCAGCAAGAACGCGAACGCCGCCCACCAAAAGCACCTCGCCGTCCTGATCGACGCCGACAACGCCCCGCCGCCATCGTCAAAGGCCTCTTCGAAGAAATCGCCAAATACGGCGTTGCCAGCGTCAAACGCATCTACGGCGACTGGACCCTGCCCAACCTGGGCGGCTGGAAAAAGGTGCTGCTCGATCACTCCATCCAACCGATCCAGCAGTTCGCCTATACCAAGGGAAAGAACGCCACCGACAGCTCGTTAATTATTGATGCTATGGATCTGCTTTATACGCGGCGATTCGATGGCTTCTGCCTGATCTCCAGCGACAGTGACTTCACACGATTGGCCGTACGATTGCGTGAGGAAGGTTTGGAAGTTATCGGCTTTGGACAGGTGGCAAGGTTCTATTTGTGCGAAACCGTAAACCAAAGACCGTAGCCTGGGTTGAGCAGAGCGATACCCAGGGCACCGATCCCCGGGTATCGCTTCGCTCAACCCGGGCTACATTTGAGCGGTGTTTCTTCTGCAAGAGACTGCAGGCAATGGTGCTGTATCGCCGCGACAAAACCCCGGGCGCCACCTAGTTCTTCACACTCAATCTGGCAGATCGCCGCCGCGACTTGCTGACCGCGCATATTGATTTGCTGCGTGGCAGCTTCCGGCATGTGATGCGCCTTCGTCCGTGGCGCATCGACGCTATCGTCATCCTTCCCGATCACCTGCACGCCCTGTGTACCCTGCCACCTGGCGATGCGGATTTCGCCTTACGTTGGCGGCTTATCAAGAGTGGTTTTTCCAGAACCCTGCCGAACAGCGAACGGATATCCGCCAGCCGTCAGCGCAAGGGCGAGCGAGGCATATGGCAGCAGCGTTTCTGGGAACACCGGATTCGTGACGACGGGGACTTCGCCCGGCATGTCGATTACATCCACCACAACCCGCGCAAGCATGGGCATGTCGAGCGGGTGGTTGATTGGCCGTGGTCGTCGTTTCATCGTTATGTGGCGGCAGGGTTGCTGCCGGCAGATTGGGCGGGCAGCGGGGACGATGAGATGTTTACCGGTGAGAGGTTGTAGGTGCTTTGAAAATCACCCCCGGGTGTCGCTTCGCTCGACGCCGGGCTACGAGTCGCGTGTAGCCTGCGGTTGAGCGTAGCGATACCCAGGAATTGCCGACGCATTTATCACCACCAACAAAAAGGCCGATCAACCGATCGGCCTTCTGTTACCTCACCCCACCTCAACTATTGCTGGGAAACGCAAACTGCGCCGCCTCGTGGGTCTTGCGCTGCGGCCAGCGCTGGGTGATCGACTTGCGGCGGGTGTAGAAACGCACACCGTCAGGGCCGTAGGCGTGCAGGTCACCGAACAGCGAGCGCTTCCAGCCGCCGAAGCTGTGGTAGGCCACTGGCACCGGCAGCGGCACGTTGACGCCGACCATGCCCACTTCGATCTCGTCGCAGAACAGCCGCGCCGCTTCGCCGTCGCGGGTGAAGATGCAGGTGCCGTTGCCGTACTCGTGGTCGTTGATCAGCTTCATGGCGGTTTCCAGGCTGTCCACGCGCACGATGCACAGCACCGGGCCGAAGATCTCGTCGGTGTAGATGCTCATGTCCGCGGTCACCCGGTCGAACAGGCTGCCGCCGAGGAAAAAGCCGCTTTCATTGCCGGACACGCTCAGGCCGCGGCCGTCGACCACCAGTTGGGCGCCAGCGGCAACGCCAGCGTCGATGTAGCCGGTGACCTTTTCCTTCGCTGCGGCGGTAACCAGCGGCCCCATGTCCAGGCCGCACTGGGTGCCGGCACCGATCTTCAGGGCCTTGATCTGCGGGACGATACGCTCGACCAGCGCATCGGCGATCTGGTCGCCCACGCACACGGCCACCGAGATGGCCATGCAGCGCTCGCCGCAGGAGCCGTAGGCGGCGCCCATCAGGGCGCTGACGGCGTTGTCGAGGTCGGCATCGGGCATCAGCACCGCATGGTTCTTGGCGCCACCCAGGGCCTGCACGCGTTTACCGCGCTTGGTGCCTTCGGCGTAGATGTATTCGGCGATCGGCGTGGAGCCGACGAAGCTCAGGGCTTTGACTTCCGGCGCCTGGATCAGCGCGTCTACGGCGGTCTTGTCGCCGTGTACCACGTTGAGCACGCCATTGGGCAAGCCGGCCTCATGGAGCAGCTGGGCGATGTACAGGGTAGAGCTGGGGTCGCGCTCGGACGGCTTGAGGATGAAGCAGTTGCCGCAGACGATGGCCAGCGGGTACATCCACAGCGGCACCATGGCCGGGAAGTTGAACGGGGTGATGCCGGCGACCACGCCCACCGGCTGGAAGTCGCTCCAGGCGTCGATGTTGGGGCCGACGTTGCGGGTGTACTCACCCTTGAGGATTTCCGGTGCAGCACAGGCGTACTCGACGTTCTCGATACCGCGCTTGAGCTCACCGGCAGCATCTTCCAGCGTCTTGCCGTGTTCTTCGGCGATCAGCTTGGCGATGGCGTCTTCGTGCTGCTCGAGCAACTGCTTGAAGCGGAACATCACCTGGGCGCGCTTGGCCGGTGGCGTGTTGCGCCAGGCCGGAAGGGCCTCTTTGGCCGAGTCGATGGCCTGCTGCACGGTGGCCACGTCGGCCAGGGCGACGCGGCGAATCGCTTCGCCGGTGGCCGGGTTGAACACGTCGGCGCTGCGGCCGCCCTGGCCGTCGGTGAGTTGGCCGTGAATCAGGTGCTGGATGGTGCTCATGTAAAGTCCTCGATAACGTTGAAGGCACCTCAAAAACGACCTGCGTTGCCATCGCCTGGGTTTTTAGAGGTGCCCGAGAGCGGGTAGGAGCGTCGCCCTCGGCGCGAGCAAGGCGGCCTTGACGCAACATCTGCGTCGCCTATGCCATTCGCCCTGGGGCGGGGCTCCTACGGGTATTCGATCAATCCAGTTTGTTGAGCGCATCGCCAACGGCGCTGAACACGCGGTCGAGGTCTTCGATCCTGGCGTTGAACATCGGCCCGAACTGCAGGCCGTCGCCGCCGAAACGCACGTAGAAACCGGCCTTCCACAGGGCAATGCCGGCCTCGTACGGGCGGATGGTCGGGTCGCCGTCACGGGGCGCCAGCTGAATCGCGCCGGCCAGGCCGCAGTTGCGGATGTCGACCACGTGCTTGGCGCCCTTGAGGCCATGGATGGCGTTCTCGAACTTGGGCGCCAGCTCCGCGGCCTGCTGGATCAGGTTCTCGCGCTTGAGCAGCTCCAGCGAGGCCAGGCCGGCGGCGCAGGCCACCGGATGGGCTGAGTAGGTGTAGCCGTGGGTGAATTCGATCATGTGCTCGGGCGTCGGCTGGCTCATGAAGGTCTGGTAGATCTCGCGGCTGGCGATCACCGCACCCAAGGGGATGGCGCCGTTGGTGATCTGCTTGGCGACGTTGAGGATGTCCGGCGTCACGCCGAAGTACTCGGCACCGGTCCACTTGCCCATGCGCCCGAAGGCGGTGATCACTTCATCGAAGATCAGCAGGATGTTGTGCTGGGTGCAGATCTCGCGCAGGCGCTGCAGGTAGCCTGCCGGCGGCACGATGACGCCGGCCGAACCGGACATCGGCTCGACGATCACCGCGGCGATGTTCGAGGCATCGTGCAGTTCGATCAGCTTGAGCAGCTCGTTGGCCAGCTCGACGCCGCCGGTCTCGGCAGCGCCCCTGGTGAACGCCATGCCCGGCTGCAAGGTGTGCGGCAGGTGGTCGACGTCCATCAACTGGCCGTACATCTTGCGGTTGCCGGCGATGCCGCCGAGGCTGGTGCCGGCGATGTTGACGCCGTGGTAACCGCGGGCGCGGCCGATGAACTTGGTCTTGCTGGCCTGGCCCTTGAGGCGCCAGTAGGCCTTGGCCATCTTCACCGCGGTGTCTGCGCACTCGGAGCCCGAACCGGTGAAGAACACATGGTTGAGCTCGCCCGGCATCAGGTCGGCCATCTGCTCGGCCAGCTTGAACGACAGCGGGTGGGCGTACTGGAAGCCCGGCGAATAGTCGAGGGTACCGAGCTGCTTGGCGACCGCTTCCTGAATCTCCTGGCGGCAATGGCCAGCGCCACAGGTCCACAAGCCGGACAGGCTGTCGTAGACCTTGCGACCGGAATCGTCGGTCAGCCAGGCGCCTTCGCCGGCTACGATGATCCGCGGGTCGCGCTGGAAGCTGCGGTTGGCGGAAAATGGCATCCAGTGGGCATCGAGCTTGAGCTGGCTGGCCAAGGGCGGCGTGGCGGTCTGCGGCATGTTCATGGCGGTGGCCTCGTGAGGATGATGTGCCCAGTGTGGTCGCAACAGTTATGGGGAGCTCGAAACTGCTATTCGCGGGCATGGCCCGCTCCCACTTAGTTAAGACTGCATAGGTCAGTTGTCAGCCAAGGTGCCACAGGCATAAAGTCACTCAAACCTGACTCTTCGAATCCTCAGTTCACTGGTGACTAAACAATAAGCGCCCGACGCCCCGAGCTCCTCGCCCAAGTCAGCGACTTCGATATCCGCCTGCTCAAGTTGTTTCGCAGCGTGGTCGAGTGCGGCGGCTTTTCCGCTGCGGAAAGCGTACTGGGCATCGGCCGTTCGGCGATCAGCCAGCAGATGAGCGACCTGGAACAGCGCCTCGGCCTGCGCCTGTGCCAACGTGGCCGCGCCGGCTTCGCGCTGACCGAGGAAGGCCGCGAGGTGTATCAGTCGACCCAGCAATTGCTGGCGGCGCTGGAGAGCTTCCGCACCGAAGTCAACGGCCTGCACCAGCACCTGCGCGGCGAGCTGAACATCGGCCTGACCGACAACCTGGTGACGGTACCGCACATGCGCATCACCGGCGCCCTCGCCCGCCTCAAGGCGCTGGGGCCGGACGTGCGAGTGAACATCCGCATGACGCCGCCCAGCGAAGTCGAGCAAGGGGTGCTCGACGGGCGTCTGCATGTCGGCGTGGTGCCGATGGTCGGCGGCCTGTCCGGCCTCGACTACCAGCCGCTGTACGACGAACGCTCGCTGCTCTACTGCGCAGTCGGCCACCCACTGTTCTATGTCGACGATCGCGAGTTGCCGGACGAGCGCCTCAACGCCCAGGACGCCATCGCACCGACCTTCCGCCTGCCGCCGGAAATCCAGAACCACTACGGCGTGCTCAACTGCACGGCCAGCGCATCCGATCGCGAAGGCATGGCGTTTCTGATCCTTACCGGGCGCTACATCGGCTACCTGCCCGACCACTACGCCGAGGCGTGGATCAAGGAGGGCCGCCTGCGTGCGCTGAAGGCCGACTCGCGCTTCTACGACATCAGCCTGGCCTCGGTGACCCGCAAGGGCCGGCGGCCGCATCTGGTGCTGGAGAGTTTTCTACAGGAATTGGCGGCCAGCGCCTGACGCGCGCTCGCAGGCCCGAATGGCGCGTCAGCCCTTGAGCGGGTCGTGGCCCCAGTTCATCAGCGACTGGCGCCAGCGGCTGTCCTTCAGGTCTCCAGCCGGGCGCTGTTTGAGATGGCGGTGCACGTAGCCGATCACCTTGCGCATCGCCTGGTAGTCGTCGGTTTCCAGCTCGGCCACGCGTTTACCCTTGATCTCCAGAATGCGCTCGCCCATCTGGTGGCCGACCGACTTGCCATCGCCGACGGACTCGACCTTGCGCCCGCCCTTGGTCATGCCCACACGCTTGCTGTCGGCGGCCTGCAACCAGCGACGCAGGCGTGCTGGCGGCATGTTCACCGCGGCCTTGAAGTCACTGCGAATGGCCTTCTTCTGCGCCTCGTTCAACTCGCTCATTTGCTGCCCTCCTTTTCCAGCGCATTGACCAGCTCATCCTTCTTCATCCGCGAGCGGCCACGAATGTTCTTGCTTGAGGCGCGCTTCATCAGCTCGGCCTTGGTCAGCCCGCTCAGCGCTGGTGTTCGGTGGTTGGCGGCCTTCTCGGCGACATCTTTCGGCTGTTTGGAGTGCTGGCGCCCGGCGCGGCTGTCCGCGCATTTCTTGCGGGTGCTGCGCGCGTAGTCCTTGGCGCTCAGCTCATCGCGGGCGTTCTTGGGCAGGTAGCGTTCGCCGGTTTCGCCAGAGGGCTTGCCGGATTTGGTGTCCCAGTCCTGCTCGGTCCACTGGTGCAGGCCGTTGTCCTGGCGCTTGCCGCCTTCGTAGCCGCCGCCCTCCTGCTGATAGAGCTGCACGGCGAGCTGCGCCTTGCGCGCCGACCACTGGCCGGGCTTGCCGCCCTTGTCGCCCTTGGTGACACGCTGCTTCACTTTGTCCCACAGTTTGGGGTCGGTCTTCTTCGCGGTACTACTCATGGAGCATCCTCGCGGCTGGCTGTCCTGATAGATGACCGCGCCAGCGCGAGCGCCGTTGCCGGTGACGGACAAACGGAGCGCCGTGAGGAGGACACACCAGGTAACAAGTCATGACACCGATACGATCGATCAGCAGGAGTGGCCGGCTAGTCTCTTCTGTTTACCCTCTCGATAACGGAGCACGCCATGCCCAGCCGTCGCCACTTCCTGCAGGGCAGTGCTGCCCTGATGACGCTTGCGGCCAGCAGCCAGCTGCTGCCCGGTTTCGCCTTCGCCGCCAACCCCGCCGCGGTACTGCAGCGCAAGATCCCGTCCAGCGGCGAGAGCCTGCCGGTGATTGGCCTGGGCACCTCGCAGACCTTCAACGTGGGCCTCGACAACGCCAGCCTGAAACCGCTCGACGAGGTGGTGCGCGCCTTCATCAATGGCGGCGGCACGCTGATCGATACCGCGCCGAGCTATGGCAGCGCCGAAGCGGTGACCGGCGAGCTGCTCAAACGCACCAAGACCCAGGGCAAGGCGTTTCTTGCCTCCAAGCTATCGAGCACCGGACGCGAGGGCGGCCTGGCGCAGTTCGAGGCCAGCCTCAAGGCCCTGCAGGCCGACAAGATGGACCTGCTGCAAGTGCATAACCTGCAGGACACCACCACCCAGCTGGCCCTGGCCCGCGAGCTGCGCGAACAGGGCAAGGTGCGCTACATCGGCATCACCCATTACATCGAGTCGGCCCACGACGACCTGCTGGCCGTGCTCGCCAAGGAAAAGGTGGATTTCGTGCAACTCAACTATTCGGTGGGCGAGCGCAATGCCGAGAAACGCCTGCTGCCCTACTGCCGCGACAATGGCATCGCCACGCTGATCAACCGGCCGTTCCAGCGCGCCCAGCTGCTCGGTCGGGTCAAGGGCAAGTCGTTGCCGGAGTGGGCCAACGAGATCGACGCCACATCCTGGGCGCAGCTGCTGCTCAAGTTCATCCTCGCCGACGAAGCCGTAACGGCGGTAATTCCAGCCACCTCCAACCCGCGCTACGTGGTCGACAACCTGCGCGCCGGCCAGGGCCGCCTGCCGGATACCCAACTGCGCGAGCGTATCGTCCAGGCGTTCAGTTGATCTTCAGGGGGCCGGCGGACATGCACCGGGCTCCCCCGGCGCTTGTCACGCCCGCTGTGGTGGAGTATTTCTGCATTCGCTGAATTCCTCGATCACCACGGAAGCCCTCGATGTCCCTTGACGCCCTCGCCCCCGCCGCCACATCCGGCAAACCGACCGGCCGTATCCGGCAGAAGAACGAAGAAGCGATCATCACGGCCGCCGAGGAAGAGTTCGCCCGGCACGGCTTCAAGGGCACCAGCATGAACACCATCGCCCAGGCGGTGGGCCTGCCCAAGGCCAACCTGCACTATTACTTCAGCAGCAAGCAGGGCCTGTACCTGGCCGTGCTGAGCAACATCCTCGCCCTGTGGGACAGCGCCTTCGACAGCCTCGGCGTCGACGACGACCCGGCCGAGGCGCTGGAGCGCTACATACGCGCCAAGATGGAATACTCGCGCCGCTACCCCAAGGCGTCGCGCATCTTCGCCATGGAAGTGATCAGCGGCGGCGCCTTCCTGTCCCAGCATTTCGGCAAGGATCACCAGACCTGGTTTCGCGAGCGCGCGGCGATCTTCGAGCAGTGGATCGCCGCCGGCAAGATGGATCCGGTCGACCCCATGAACCTGATCCTGCTGATCTGGAGCAGCACCCAGTACCACGCCGACTTCGCCTCGGAAATCTGCCGGGTCACCGGCCGCTCGCGCCTGACCAAACCCGATTACCAGGCCGCGGCGGACAACATGGTGCGCATCATCCTCAAGGGTTGCGGGCTGAAGCCGAGCCTCTGATGCCTTACCTGCTACTCGCGCCTTGCGACTACCGCGAGGAAATCCGCAAGAGCCGCTTTCTCGCCCAGGCCCGCGCCGTCAGCAGCGCGGCGGATGCCCAGGCGTTCATCGAGCAGGTCAGCGACCCGAGCGCCTCGCACAACTGCTGGGCCTGGAAGATTGGCCAGCAGTACCGTTTCAGCGACGACGGCGAGCCCGGCGGCACCGCCGGCCGACCGATTCTCGCCGCCATCGAGGGGCAGGGTTTCGACGGCGTGGCCGTGGTGGTGACGCGCTGGTACGGCGGCATCCAGCTCGGCACCGGCGGCCTGGCCCGCGCCTATGGCGGCAGCGCCAACAAATGCCTGCAGAACGCCGAGCGCCAGGAACAGGTGCCGCGCACCGCCTGCGCCTGCCATTGCGGTTTCGCCGAGTTGGCCCTGTTCAAGTCGCGCCTGGCCGAGTTCGACGCCGCGCTGGAACAGGAGCACTTCGACGCCGAGGGCGCTGAGTTGCACCTTGCCGTCCCGCCCCTCCAGATCGACGCCTTGCAACGCCTGCTTGCCGATATCAGCCGCGGGCGCAGCACCCTGCGTATCATCGAGTGACCGCCATCAGCCGCCCACCTGCCATGGAGCATCTATGAAGCCGCACCTGCTGATTCTCAACCCGCTAAGCGAAAGCAGCCTGGCACGCATAGCCGAGCACTACCGGGTAACCCACGCGCCCGGCGCAGAAGCCCGCAAGGCGGCCATCGCCGAGCACGGCGACAGCGTGCAGGCGGTGCTGACCATCGGCACCATCGGCCTGACCGGCGAGGAGATCACCCGCCTGCCCCAGCTCGGCTTCGTCGGCACACTCGGCGTGGGCTACGAAAAGGTCGACCTCGACGCCGCCCGCGCCCGCGGCATCGCCCTGAGCAACGGTGCGGGTAGCAACGCCAGCTGCGTCGCCGATCACGCCATGGCCCTGCTGCTGGCGGTGATTCGCGACGTACGCCGGCTGGACAACGCCTGCCGCGCCGGCATCTGGCGCGATGCCCTGCCGATGACCGACGGCGTCAACGGCAAACGCCTGGGCATCCTCGGCCTTGGCGCCATCGGCGAGCAGTTGGCCCGCCGCGCGGCAGCCTTCGACATGCCGGTGGGCTATCACAATCGCTCACCTAAAGCGGACAGCCCCCACCGTTATTTCGCCAGCGTGCTGGAGCTGGCCCAGTGGTGCGATTGCCTGGTGATCGCCATTCCCGGCGGCGCCACGACCCATCACCTGATCGGCGCCGAAGCGCTCGATGCGCTGGGGCCCCAGGGTTATCTGGTCAACGTGGCACGCGGCAGCGTGGTGGACACCGCCGCGCTGGGCACCGCACTGCGCGAAAAACGCATCCGCGCCGCGGCACTGGATGTGTACGAGAGCGAACCACTGCCGCCTACCGAGTTGCTCGACCTCGATAACCTGACCATCACCCCGCACGTCGGTGGCAACTCGCCCCAGGCGCTGGAACAGTCGCTTTCACAGTTTCTCGACAACATCGGCCGGCATTTTCGCGGTGAGCAATTGCTGACGCCGATCTGATTCATTCGGGCGACGCAAAAGAGGCGGTTTAAAGGCATAAGCAGCCACCCAAACCAACCTGTGGGAGCCCCGACCTCGGGGCGAAACGATCGTAGCCTGACTGCCTATCGGCGGTGCCTGAGCGAATCGTCGCGAGGTCGCGACTCCCACAGTGGATCGGGTAACGGCCACTCCCGCCACTTTGCAGCCAAGGCGATGAAATCGAGCCGAAAGATCGTGAACGGGCTCTCTTGCCTCAGCCGCCGCCCCTGACCTGCAAGCCGATGCCCAGCGCATTGGCCAGCGACAGCGGCAACAACAGGGTATCGAGCAAGGCGCTGGCTGGCAGGTCGACGCCGGCGTAGCGCGGCGCCTCGGCACCAAAGCGCTCGACCGGGCAGCAACCGCCTTGCAGCGCGTACCAGTCCAGCCGCGTGCCGGCGTACACTACGGGTGCGCCGGGCTGGTTGGCGTCCAGGGTACGTGCGGTGGCGCAGCCGCCGAGTTGCAGGCAGGCGAGCAGCAGGAGCCAGCCGGCGGATCTAGTCATCGCCGCTGTTGAGGTGATGTTCGCCCCAGCGCGGCAGCATGTCCTGGGGGATGTTCAGGCAGTTGAGGATGCGTGCGACGACGAAGTCGATCAGGTCATCCAGGGTCTGCGGCTGGTGGTAGAAGCCGGGCGAGGCCGGCAGGATGGTCGCGCCCAGGTTGGAGAGCTTGAGCATGTTCTCCAGGTGGATGCTCGAATACGGCGCCTCGCGCGGCACCAGGATGAGCTGGCGGCGCTCCTTGAGAGCCACGTCCGCGGCGCGTTCGATCAGGTTGTTGCAGGCACCGGTGGCGATGGCCGACAGGGTGCCGGTGCTGCACGGCACCACCACCATGGCCGACGGCGCTCCCGAGCCGGAGGCCACCGGCGCCATCCAGTCTTCCTTGCCGTAGACGCGGATCTGCCCGTCGGTGGCGCCGGTGTATTCTGTGAGAAATGCCTGCATGGCCTGGGGCTTGGCCGGCAGGCTGACGTCCGTCTCGGTGGCCATCACCAGTTGCGCGGCCTTGGAGATCAGGAAGTGCACTTCCCGATCCTCGCGCACCAGGCAATCGAGCAGGCGCAGGCCGTACTGGGCGCCCGAGGCGCCGGTCATGGCAAGGGTGATTCTCTCGGGACCGTTCATTTAACCTCCAGTCCCCCATGGGCCAGGAATCACATTGTCACTACTCATACTCTCCGACTGCTCTTGATCCGACGAGGCCTTACCACTTGCCAACGCGATAGCCAGCTTGCCATGCAAGCCGCCAAAACCACCGTTGCTCATGATCACCACCTGGGTGCCGGGGCGCACCCGCGCCTTCACGCCATCGATGATGGCCTCCAGGGAATCGCACACCTGGGTGGGGTTGGTGGCGCCGGCAACGGTGGCCGCCAGGTCCCAGCCCAGGTTCGGCGGCGCGTACCAGAACACCGCATCGGCCTGCACCGCCGATTCGGCCAGACCGTCGCGGTGGGCACCCAGCTTCATGGAGTTGGAACGCGGCTCGATGATCGCGATGACCTGTTCATCGCCGACCCGCTTGCGCAGGCCATCGAGAGTGGTGGCGATGGCGGTCGGGTGGTGGGCGAAGTCGTCATAAACGGTCACGCCATTCACCTCGGCGACCTTTTCCATACGACGCTTGGCATTGATGAATTTGCCCAGCGCCTCGATACCCAGCGCCGGTACCACGCCGACATGGCGCGCTGCCGCCAGCACGGCCAGGGCGTTGGCGACGTTGTGCTGGCCGGTCAGTTGCCAGTCCACCACGCCTTCGACCTTGCCGTCGAAGCTCACCTCGAAGCGCGAGCCATAGGCGCTGAGCAGGCGCGCCTGCCATTGCCCGCCTTCACCGGTGGTCTGTACGGGCGTCCAGCAGCCCATCTGGATTGCCCGCGCCAGAGCGGTTTCGCTGGCCGGATGAATGACCAGGCCTTCGCTGGGGATGATGCGCACCAGGTGATGGAACTGCCGTTCGATGGCGGCCAGGTCCGGGAAGATGTCCGCGTGATCGAATTCCAGGTTGTTGAGGATCGCGGTGCGCGGGCGGTAGTGCACGAATTTGCTGCGCTTGTCGAAGAAGGCACTGTCGTACTCGTCGGCCTCGACCACGAAGAACGGCGTGTCGCCCAGGCGTGCGGAAATCCCGAAGTTCTGTGGCACGCCGCCGATCAGGAAGCCCGGCGCCATGCCGGCGTGCTCCAGCACCCAGGCCAGCATGCTCGAGCTGCTGGTCTTGCCGTGGGTGCCGGCCACCGCCATCACCCAGCGGCCCTGCAGCACGTGATCGGCCAGCCACTGCGGGCCAGACACATAGGGCAGGCCCTTGTTGAGCACGTACTCCACCGCCGGGTTGCCGCGGCTCATGGCATTACCGACCACCACCAGGTCGGGCGCCGGCTGCAGGTGCGCCGGGTCATAGCCCTGCATCAGCTCGATGCCCTGGGCTTCGAGCTGGGTGCTCATCGGCGGGTAGACGTTGGCGTCCGAGCCGGTGACGCGATGGCCCAGCTCCTTGGCCAGCACCGCGAGCGAGCCCATGAAGGTGCCGCAGATGCCGAGAATGTGGATATGCATGAAAACCTCGAGAACAGGCGCGCCTGGGGGCGGCGAGCCGCGTGAAAACATGGCCGCAGATTAGCACAGCGGCGCCTTTCGCCGTGCCTGCCCGGTAGGGCGAAACCAGCGCTGCGAATGGCACCCCACCGCAGGCTAAAGGCTCTGTCTCGCTGGCTTTAGGGCGAAAACTGCACTTTAATCGAAACGCCTGCCGTCTCCACCCGACAGCCAAACGAGGCCCTCGCCCATGCGCATCGTGCAAGCCACCCTGGAGCACTTGGATCTACTCACCCCGTTGTTCGTTCGCTACCGCGAGTTCTATGGCGAAAGGCCGTTCCCCGACTCCTCGCGCAAGTTTCTGGAAACCCGCCTCAAGCGCGACGAATCGGTGATCTACCTGGCCCTGGCCGACGACGATGACAAGCTCTTGGGCTTCTGCCAGCTGTACCCGAGCTATTCGTCGCTGTCGCTCAAGCGCGTGTGGATCCTCAACGACATCTTCGTGGCCGAAGATGCGCGCCGCCAACTGGTCGCCGATCGCCTGCTGCAGACCGCCAAGAAGATGGCCAAGCAGACCCAGGCCGTGCGCATGCGCGTGGCCACCAGCCGCGATAACGAGGTGGCGCAGAAGGTCTACGAGTCGATCGGCTTCGTCGAGGACGAGCAGTTCAAGAACTACGTATTGCCCATCAACAGCGAGTAACGCCCGCTGCTTGCGGTCGGCGGGGGGCCTGTTATGGTGACGGCCACTCTCCCACCGAGTCGTTTCCATGTGGTCGTTTAGCGCCTGGCGCCGTCGTCGCATCCTCTCCCGCCACCCCGTCAGCTCCAGCAGCTGGGCCACGGTGCGCCAGCGCCTGCCGATTCTCGATGGCCTCAGTGCAGAAGAAGAGCAGCTGCTGCGCGAGCGCTCCGTACTGTTTCTGCACGCCAAGCACCTGAGCACCCTGCCCGGCCTTGAGCTGGACGTCGAGGACCGCCTGGCCCTGGCGGCGCTCGCCGAATTGCCACTGCTGGGCCTGGCCGACCTGAACTGGTACCAGGGCTTCCACGAGGTGATCCTCTACCCGGACGACTTCGTCAGCCCGCAGCGCCATCGCGACTCCGGTGGCATCGAACACGAATGGGACGGCGAGCACAGCGGCGAAGCCTGGCAGCAGGGCCCGGTGATTCTCGCCTGGCCGGGCGTGCAGGCCAGTGGCGGCTGGGAAGGCTACAACCTGGTGATCCACGAGCTGGCCCACAAGCTGGACATGCTCGGCGGCGATGCCAACGGCCTGCCGCCGCTGCACAGCAATATGGATGTGAAGCAGTGGGCCAGCGCCATGCAGGAGGCCTTCGACAGCCTCAATGCCGAGCTGGATGCCGACGAGGACGCGCAAACCGTCATCGACCCCTACGCCGCGGAAAACCCTGCCGAGTTCTTCGCGGTGAGCAGCGAATACTTCTTCAACGCGCCGGATCTGCTCGATGAGGCCTTTCCCGCGGTCTACGAACAATTGCGCCTGTTCTACCGGCAAGACCCATTGGCACGTTTGCGCCGCCTGCAGGTCGAACACCCGGACTATCAGGAACCCACGCCCGCGGCTGCCGATACGACCATTGGCTGTAATGGCAACGACGCGGGAATCCACCTATAATCGCGCCACTTTTTTTGGCGCACATCAGGGAGTCACCCATGAGCTACAGCAAGGTTCCGGCCGGTAAAGACCTGCCGAACGACATCTACGTCGCTATCGAAATCCCGGCCAACCACGCGCCGATCAAATACGAAATCGATCACGACACCGACTGCCTGTTCGTCGACCGTTTCATGGCCACCCCCATGTTCTACCCGGCCAACTACGGCTTCATCCCGCACACCCTGGCCGACGACGGTGACCCCCTCGACGTGCTGGTCGTGACCCCGTACCCGGTCGCCCCAGGCTCGGTAATCCGCGCCCGCCCGGTCGGTGTGCTGCACATGACCGACGAAGCCGGTGGCGACGCCAAGCTGATCGCCGTACCGCACGACAAGCTGACTACCATTTACAAAGACGTTCAGGAATACACCGACCTGCCCCCGCTGCTGATCGAGCAGATCAAGCATTTCTTCGAGAATTACAAGGATCTCGAGAAGGGCAAGTGGGTCAAGGTCGAAGGCTGGGGCAACGCCGACGCGGCCCGCGCCGAGATCACCAAGGCGGCTGCTGCTTATCAAAAGTAAGCACAACCTGCCTTACGAAAGCCGGCCACAAGCCGGCTTTTTAATGCCTGCGATTTAGCCCCGCTTCAGGGCACGGCCAAAGAACGCCAGCATCTGCTTCCAGCCATGCTCGGCCGCTTGCTCGTCATAAACCGGGAAGTCCGGCTTCATCCAGCCGTGCTTGGCCGGGTAGGTTTCCGCGCTGAAGGTCACGCCGCCGTCACGCAGCGCCTGTTCGAAGCGTTCGGCCATTTCCGGTGGGTAGCTGCCATCGTTCTCGGCGGCGGCGATATAGACCTCGGCCTGCAGTGCAGACGCCGCGAGATGTGGGCTGTCGGCAGCGTCGGTGGCCAGGTTGCCGCCGTGAAAGCTGGCAACGGCCGCAAAGCGCTCCGGTCGCGCACCCGCGCAGGCGATGGCCATGCCGCCACCCATGCAGAAACCCACCGCGCCGATGCGCTGCCCCTGCACGTCGCTGCGACCGTCTAGGTAGGCAATGTAGGCATCGATATCCGCCGCAGCCTTGGCATTGCCGGTGGTGGCCATCAGCGGGCCGAGAATGGCGCGGAAATCACCCTTGAACACTTCCTTGGGATCGAAGGGCCCGTAAGCGCCGTAGCGATAGTAGGTATCCGGCAACAGCACCACATAGCCGGCATCGGCGAGCCGCTGGGCCATGGCCAGCACGGCAGGGCGAATGCCGCCGGCATCCATGTAGAAGATGACCGCCGGGCCGCCCTGCCCGTCAGCGGGGGTGAACACGTGGGCCGGGCATTGGCCGTCTGGCGTGGTGATGACGATTTGCTCGTTAGCCATATTGATCCTCCGGATTGGATGTTGCCTGCCAGCGCCTGGAGATGGCAGGCATGAATGGGCGAGGTTAGGTATTGGTCAACAGGAAGACAACCGAGTGCCCGGCGATTCTCCGACAGCGCTCCTGACAGGCTGATCGCTTCCGTATCGGTACGCCCCCAGAGGCGGCCAGGCGATGAGTTCATCAAACATTCACAGACCTTAAATAAATCCTTAACAATTGATTTAATTGAATTTTTCCAAAAAATCCAAGGAACCAGCCGACTCCATTGCCCCACCCATGGCGCATCTTCACCCTGACTTGAAGGTGCTTATGAGTACGCCCGCCTATCGTTCCCTGATCGACAGCTTTTGCAGCCTGACGCGACTGAGCAACCCTCACAGCCTTTACGAACACACCGCCGTAGAGTTCAACGGTATCGATTTCACCCTGTTGCATCAGGACACCGCCAGTGGCGGCCGGATACTGCTGCACGGCGACCTGGGGAACCTGCCTGCCGGGGACCTGGCAACGGCAACGGCGGCCCAGCGGCTGCTGGAGATGAACTTCCATCTGTTCGACGGCCACGCCGGGCCGGTTTTCACGCTCAACCCGCAAAGCCGGCGCGTCACCCTTGGAGTCAACCTGACCCTGCCGGGGCTGCATGCGGAACGACTGGTGGAGTTGCTCGCGGAGCTGGCCGACCTGGCCAGGGCATGGCGTCGTGACTGCTTTCTGGAGGCCCCCCCGGAGCCGCCGCCCAGCGAGCGCCCCATGGCGGGTTTGACGCGCTCTGCGCTGCGTAGCTACTGAGGCCGCAGTGATGGAAATCATCCGTTCCAGCACCGGCCCGCAAACCACAGCGCCCAGCGCCACGACACGGGAGCAGCTCCAGCGCCCCGACGCACGCCCTGCGCGAGCTCAGCCCTCGAACCAGCCGCCTCTTACCACCCAACAACGGCTGCAAGCTCAACAACCGCCACCCCGTAGCCAGGCCCAGTTGTTCGAGGCCCTGCACCCCGAGTTGCGGTCGCTGCGCGCCGAGTTTGCCCGGTTGGTCCAGGGCCAGCGGCCGCTGAATTTCTCCCGGCCGATCACGCCCCAGGCTCGAGACTCACAGCGGATTGCCCAGGATCCGCTGCAGTTGAACCGCCAGCGCATGATTCTGGAAGGCCGTGTACTGCTGCTCGATCCACAGCTCGATTTCGAACGCATGAGCACGTTGCTGCATGCCGACCAGCCGGGCCAACTCAACACCGGCATTCCCTATGGAGACAGCGTGGAGCAACTGCTCGGCGAAATCGATCGGCACTACAGCCAGCCCATGCCCGCCGGTCAGGCGGTATGCGGCGAAGGCTTGCAGGCGCTTCTGGACATCGCGCTCCCACGCATCGCCAGGCATCTGGATGGGCAGGCCGCGCTGTACAACGAAGTACTGGAGCATTGCTCGCTCAACGCCGAGGAGCGCCGTCAGGTGATCGCGGGCCGTGAAGCCTTCCAGGCCCTGGCCCAGCGCTGGTCGGCGGACATCAAGGAACGCATCCTGGCGACCTGCCAGGCATTGGCCGACGCCAGTCTGCAAGCCGCTGAACGGGATCTGCGCCGCGCCCGCAAGATGCCGGACAAGGCCGAGCGTGACACGCAAACCGCGCACGCCACGGCGCAGGTCGAACAATGGCGGCAGGTGCAGGCGCACTTTAAGGATGCGTTCGCTTCCGTGCACGACAGTGCCCTGCAGGACAGCCTCTACCGCATGGATCTGGAACAGCACCTGCAAACGCTCGACGAGCACAATCGCGGCCTGTTCACCAGCGCCCGGGTATTCATCGCCGCGGCCATTCCACAAGGTTTGGCCTCGTGCCTGCAATTCGTACTGGCCAGGGCCTATGTCGACCCACGCCTGTCGTTGTTCGACCTTGCCAGGCAGTCCGCCGCGAGCGGCGCCGCCGTGGGTGCGGTGCACGAAACACTGGACAATTTCATCAAGCCGGCAGCCCGGGAAATGCTCGCCAGCGTCGGCGCCCACGAATTGCGCAAGGTCGACCCACGGGAAGTGATTCCCGGCCCACGCCGCGCCACCACCGAGGGCGGGCGCTATCGCGAGTTCAACGATGCCGAGCTGCAGGCCGCGTCCCAGCCGCTGGAGCAGGCGCGAAAAGGCTTCATCAACGCGCAGCAGGATTATTACAACGGCACGCTCATGGGTGACGGCATCACCTTCGCCACCCAAGGCGGTGCCCAGGTAGTACGCCGGCTGCTGGAGCTGACCACGACCCTGCCCGCCGCCGGCGTGGAGGCGGGCATGGCATCCTCGTTCATGGGCGGCGCGGCGATGTCCGGACTGCAGGCCTTGGGCCAGCAAAACAAGCACTTCGATCACGACGGTCGCAGCCTGCCCACCCATGTGCCCGAACGCCCTCCCGAGGCGAACCTCGACGCACGGTTGGCATCGGTGTGGAACAAGGGCCTGAGCAGCGCGGATCCTCGTCTGCCCAGCAGCCGCGAAGCCTATACCAGCAAGGTCTATAGCGCATCGGCAGCGATGATGTTCTTCAACGGCATGGGCAAGGCGATCAGCCGGGTCGGCGTCGACACGACGGCAGCCAAGGCCGGTTCGGTACTGATGACAGGTATCCAGGCGGTCGGCTTTCTGGCGCCCTTCTATGCCAACAAGCAGTCACGCGATGAAGCCAGGCTCGATGACAGCTCGCGGCTTGCCAGCGCCGTCGAGAACATTCGCCACCCTGATCGCGAGCATCTGCCCCACGGCACTCGCCCCGCGACCAACGCCCGGACGGTGGAGAATGGCTATCACCGCCTGCGAGGCCTGCAGCAAGCGCTGCCACAGGCCGGGGTAGTGGCGACCGAGGCGCTGGTAAGCAAAACCCTGAGCGGGCTCGCCAGCCTGGGCGAACAGGTGGCACGCCAGGTCAACGCACGTCGCGAACGCCCTGCGCCAGTGGACATCGAGATGGGCGAGAATGTCGGGGGCCAACGGGAACGGGAGAATTGAGTGCAAGCGAGTGCCTGGGCGTGTTTTCGCGTGCCATCAGGCTCTCGACCACTCGCTCACCGCGCGCCTTCAGGTTTTCTTCAGCGCCTCATCCTCGAAGCGCGCATCCTCAAAACCGGCCTGGGCGCAAAGCTCGCCGGGTGGCACGTAGGTTCCTGACTGGTTGTCGTAGTGGCTGACCCGGCCCGCGGTAAATTCGACGCGCCCCGCGTACATGACTTCCTCGGCCCTACCGGCCAATTGGAAATGCGCATTCTGGCCATTGCCCGCGTTGCCGACGCGCCGGGTACCGTCGAGCAACCTGACGAAGATGAACGAGCCGTCCAGTTTGTCCGTGACGTCACCGTTACGGATCCAACTGCCGTCGGGAGCCTGGTTGGCGACGATGGCATCGCTCTTCGGCGCGCCATTCTCGCCATGCAACTCGCGCGTTCTTTTCGCCAGCCGAACCTCCATCGGCCCCACGCCACCCGGCAAACCCAGGGCTTGCTGCTGCGTTTGGACCTTGAGCCGCACAGGGGTGAACCCACGCCGGGCAGGCTCATCGTCCGTGATCGCGGCAGCCTCGGCGGTACGCTTCAGAACGGTCGACGATTGCGCGGCGACGACGCTCTGCTCGACGCGCGCCTGGGCCAGAGAAGTACGCCGCTGCGCCTCGGGAGGCGTCTGCGCGGAGGTCAGCGATGTCGCGTGGGCTTGCCCGGCATGCGCCAGGAGATCGGTCAGTCGCACCAGCGGAGCACCCTGCGCGTCGAGCACGGCCAGCTCGCTGCCGCGCCCCGCCTGATCGCGCTGGAACGCGACATGCTGGGCACCATGGAGGATCTGCGCGAATTCGAAACGCCCACCGTGCTCGTTGGCCTCGGCCTTGATCACCGCAACCCCGGAATCGCCGACCAAGGCGGCACGCGCCCGATCGAGCCACTGGCGTTGTAACGGCGTCAGCGACGCCGAGCGTTGGTCGAGCACATCACTGGAAAACACGGTGTCGTGCTTCCCAGCAATGTGCGACGCGACCTTCAGTTGATCGGAGACGGCGCCACGCGCCTGCTCCGGCGCGGACGGGGCGACGGCATTGGTTCTGGCGGCTGAACCCAGACTGGAAATCACCGGATGGATACCTCCTTCGGTTTGGGGCCTTGAGCCCTGGCTGAGCCCAATAGGTGGCAAGCCCGCACCGAACAGTTCCCTTGCCTGACGCCTCCGGCCACGCTCGGAGAGCCAGGTGACCGGGCGGTGACCAGCTTGCTCAAGCCGATCCCCTTCTCGCCCTGCACAACGTCGACAGCCTATCTGGCTAACGATGACCAAGGCAGTTCAAGGAACCGATCCTCCGGGCTTGCCACACAACTATTTGATCCCATTCGTCGAGCAGCCACTCGGCCAACCACCAGTTCCCATGCAAAGAAAATGCGGAGAGCGATGATGATCAAGGCACCGTCACACAGACAGCAACCCACTTTCAACAACCCAGGTAACGCAGCTAATGGCTTACCTCCACGAGAGGAAGCAGCGAAGTCCCCAGGTAAAAACAAGCCAGACACGGGCAATGCCAGCGTAAATTTTGGTCCGCTCAACAAACCACTGTCGTTTGGCAGCCCCAGCGCCGGGCCACGTAACGGTCTTGACCAACAGCGGTGTCACAACAACCACGGTGGCTCCAAGCAAAGCCTTCTTGAACAGGTACTAGGCACAGTGGCTAAAACACTTGCAAAACTGTTGGTTCAACAGGCCACGGAGCAGGTCACGGCCAAGTTGCAGAATGGTTCTGCGCAAATGCTAGGCGCGGGGCAGCCCACCGCGTCGATGCCTACCGCCACTACCGGTAACGAGAGACCAGCCACGAGTGGAAAAACCGGCGATGTTGCGGCTGTGCAGGTCAAAAACCCTGATGGCTCCATCAAAGAGACGGAGAAGGAGATCAAGAGCAAGCCAACGGCAGCCACAGGTCGACCTGCCGGTGATACACGAAGTGCCGAGGAAATCATCAATGCCAACCCCATTCTGAAAAATCTCGGCGATCAGAAGGACATTAATCGCGAGGGGGCGTACAAGCAGCTGGGCGACTGGACCGAGAACAACAAGGACCCCAAGGCAAGAGCCGACGCGGCCTACAATGCAGCCAAGGTTCTGAACTGGATCGACACGTCGAAGACTGCCGGCGGTGACTCCAGAGAGAAGGTCAGCGGCAAAGGCGATCTTTACGGGATTACCAAGGACGGTGACGCCCGCCATGGTACTCCCGCAGGCAATTGGAAAGACTTCACCGAAAAAGGTTACGGTGCCCTGAAGGACGATCACCGCCTCGATAAGACAAAAGATCCCTATGTGTATGAAGATGGCACCAACAAGAGCGGCTTCAAGGGATTCGTGAGCTCTGCGGCACAAAAGTTGTGGTTCATTCCCATCCTCAGCAACACCCTTAAGGGTGTAGGCGACTCCAAGGATGAGGATGGCTTCCTGGGTGCACTCAAAGGTGGTTTGAGTGGCTATGCCAATACGTTCAAGGATGCCATCGTGGGAGCCGTGGATGGGCTCAAGAAAGGTAAATTCAGCCCGGTACAGATGTTCATCGGTGCTTACACCAATCAGCTTTCCAACACCGAAGCTGCCCCGGAGAAGGTGCGCAAGGTCGCTGACAAGATCTGATTAGGCAAAGCCCCGAACGACTAGGCCGAGCCCTGAATACCTTTAAGGTCGTGCTGTTGTCAGTTCAGCAGCGACCCGAAATAAAACCTCAACTGCCTGACGGCATGCATCTCTGATGCTTAGATACATGTCGTCAGGCCATGGCTTCAGGCAAACGGATCAATCGAGCGACGCAACTGCTCCCGCGCCCTCGACAGCCGCGAGCGCACGGTGCCAATCGGTACGCCAAGGCTCTGCGCCGTTTCCTGATAATTGCCGTCCATCACCAGGCTGACATGGATCACCTGGCGCATGGCCGTGGGCAACGTCTGGATGGCTTCCACCGTGCGCTGCAACTGCCGGCTTCCGTCAACGCACTGACCAATGTCGATGTGCTGCTCGTGCGCCACATTGGTCTGGTCGTCGAGGCTCTCCTGATAAGGCTGGTTGTAGGTACGCCGGAAATGGTTGCGGATCAGGTTCAGGGCGATGCCGCACAGCCAGGTCTCCGGTTTGCTGGCGTGCTGAAACTTGTGCTCGTTGCGCAACGCCTCGAAGAACGTGCACTGCAGGATGTCATCGGCATCGTCGGGGTTCATCACGCGCTTGTGCACGAAGGCACGAAGCTTCTGCACCTGGGCCTGGGTCAACTGGCGAATGGCGCTGGGTGTGCGGCTAACGGGCAGAGGCGTGGCATGGCGAAGGGCGAGATTAGCGGACATGGGATTCTCCTGTGTAGGGACCAGGAGCTATAGCTACATGCATGCCATCTCAATTAGCCGCTATAAGCCAATGATTTATAAGTAAATACCAATTAACCACCGTGTCATCTTGAGCAAGATCCTGCGCTAGCGGACAGTTTCCTGAACGAATTTCTGCACACGGCAACCTGGGGGAACCGGTTCGGCTCCCACGCCACTCATTGAACATTCGTTCTTCCAGGCTGCGCCATGATCAACCGTGCTCAATCCACCACTGCGCCCACGCGCCTGCCGCCGACCACACCGGGATCGGCGGGGCCCTCAGGCACGCCTGGGCAACAGGGTGGCGCGCAGGCGGCAGGCACCACGGCGCAGCAGGTTTCCAGCTTCAATGCCGAGCTGAGTCAGGTCAGCATCCGCCTGCACAAGCGCAACCTGCGCTTCAAGGCCCTGCAACTGCAGTCGCAGAAAGTCCTGCAGTACAAGCTGTACAAACAGCTGCTCACGACCCTGGAGTCGAAGGCCGACCTGTTGCGCCAGAGCGCCCGTAGCGACGGCGGTTTCCGGCAGGTTTTCGATAGCTCGCGGCACGACCTCGGCCAGGCGCTGAGCCTGCTGCGCCTTGCCGAACGACGAGCGCAGCAGGAGCGCTCGTTCGAGGAAGCCAGGAAGCTGCAGGCATTGCGGCTGCAGTTCGCTGCACAGCACAGGCAGCAGGCTCGGTCACTGCGCGCCCGGGTACCGTTCGCATCGGCAGTCGCCGACCCGCGGCGCCGCGAAAGCGCACGCAGCCTGTCAGGAAACGGCCAGGTGAACCTGCTGGAACTGACCCGGATGATCAGCGAACGGGAAGACCAGGACAGCGACGGCGACCACGGCTTCGACGCCCAGCTCAGCGACCTGCTGGTGGAAACCAACCACCTGGTGACCACCGCCCGGCCCAAGCAGCAACACGAAGCGCTGAAGAACATCGAGCGCACCACTTTCCTGAAACAGTTCTATGGCAGCTGCGCCCACATGCGTAACGAAATGCTGGCCAAGAACCCGGGATTCGAGATGAAGACCTCAGCATTCGTGAAGGTCCTGCAGCAACTCATCAGCGACGGCATGCAACCCAAGGAAACCCTGCAACTGGTGCAGGAAGTCGGCGGCCGCCAGCTCGAACATCAGCTGGCGTTGGTCAATCGCCTGCTGGCCCTGCTCAAGGAGCTGAAGTACATGAACTGGAACGACAACAAGAGCCGGCAAAAAGCCCTCGATAACCTGCTGCTGTTGTCCACTGCGCTGGTCAATGAAGAACAGCGCCGCTTGCAGGAGGCGATGGCCTGATGACGTACCTCATCCATGTCGCCAACCAGCTCGCCCTGGCGGCCATGCGCCGCTCGGAAATCGTCGGGGCCTTCGTGGTGCTGGCGATCATCTTCATGATGATCACTCCCATGCCGACCTGGCTGATCGACGTGCTGATCGCCATCAACATCTGCATTTCCTGCCTGCTGATCATGCTGGCGATGAACCTGCCGCGGCCACTGGCCTTCTCCACCTTCCCGGCGGTGCTGCTGATCACCACCATGTTCCGCCTGGCCCTGTCGATCTCGACCACGCGCCTGATCCTCCTGGATCAGGACGCCGGCCACATCGTCGAAGCCTTCGGCGAATTCGTGGTCGGCGGCAACCTGGCGGTGGGCACGGTGATCTTCCTGATCATCACGGTGGTCAACTTCATGGTCATCACCAAGGGCTCGGAACGGGTCGCCGAAGTCGGCGCACGCTTCACCCTGGACGCCATGCCCGGCAAGCAGATGTCCATCGACAGCGACCTGCGCGCCAACCTGATCAGCGTGCAGGATGCCCGGGCCCGACGCGAGGAACTGGCCAAGGAAAGCCAGCTGTTCGGGGCGATGGATGGCGCCATGAAGTTCGTCAAGGGCGACGCCATCGCCGGGCTGATCATCATCGCCATCAACATGATCGGCGGCATCAGCATCGGCGTGATGCAGATGAACATGAGTGCCGGCGACGCCCTGCACATCTACACCATCCTGACCATCGGCGACGGCCTCATCTCGCAGATTCCCGCCCTGATGATCTCGGTCACCGCCGGCATCGTGATCACTCGGGTGCCGGACGGCAACCCGACGCCGCAATCTAACATCGGCCGTGAAATCGCCGAGCAGCTGACCAGCCAGCCCAAGGTGTGGATCATCTCGGCGGTGGCCATGCTCGGTTTCGCCGCGCTGCCCGGCATGCCGACCGGGATATTCATCACCATCGCCCTGATCTGCGGGTGCGGCGGCGTGCTGCAGATTTACCGCGACAAACCGCAACCGGAGGACGAGCAAGCCCAGTGGGTGGCGCCGGAGCTCAACGGCGACGAAGACTTGCGCACCTTCAATCCCAGCCGCCAGTTCGTCTTGCAGTTCCACCCCAATCAGGACGCGCAGCAGATCGCCACGATCGTCAGCGAGATCCGCCAACGCCGCAATCGCCTGGTGGTGCAGTACGGCCTGACCCTACCCTCGTTCATCATCGAGCAGTCGGAACACATCCCCGAGGACGAATTCCGCTTCTCGGTGTACGAAGTGCCGATGATGCGCGCCACGCTCAGCCACAGCCATGTGGCCGTCGATGCCCAGGCCCTTGACGAGCTCGAACTCGACGAGCTGATCCCTGGCAGCGTCGAGCGCCAGGAGGGCCAGTGGGTCTGGATGCCCGCCGATTCGCCGGTTCTGCACAACGCGGAGCTGGAACAGATCAGCGCCGCCACCCTGATCATCGAACGCATGGAGCGCACCCTGCATGCCTGCGCACCGCAGTTCATCGGCCTGCAGGAGACCAAAGCGATCCTTGGCTGGCTGGAGTCCGAGCAGCCCGAACTCGCCCAGGAAATGCTCCGGGTCCTGCCACTGGCGCGCTTTGCAGCGGTGCTGCAGGGGCTGGCCGCCGAGTGCGTACCGCTGCGCTCGGTACGGGTGATCGCCGAAACGTTGGTCGAGCACGGCCAGTACGAACGCGACATCGCCATGCTGGTGAATTACGTACGCATCGCCCTGAAGTCGCAGATCTACCACCAGTACGCCACTGCAGAAGGCCTGGAGGTCTGGTTGCTGACCCCCGAGAGCGAGGGTGTTCTGCGCGATGGCCTGCGCCAGACGCAAACCGAAACCTTCTTCGCACTCAGTGATGCGACCAGCCAGTTGCTGCTCCAGCACCTGCACATGGCCTTTCCACAGCGCGCCAGGAAGCGCGCCGTGCTGCTGGTCCCCCAGGATCTGCGCAGCCCCCTGCGCATTCTTCTGCAAGAGGAGTTCTATCACGTGCCCGTGCTGTCCTTCGCGGAGATCAGCAGCTCGGCACAGGTCAAGGTCCTCGGCCGCTTCGAACTGGAGGAAACAGCGGCCCTAGAGAGCGAGCAATACGCATGAACGAATCCGGTAACGACCTGTTTGAACTTCGGGTGCTGAACGGCCTTCACCAGGGCGCGGCACTGCCGCTGATTGGCGATCACTGGGCTATCGGCGCCGACGACGAGCTGGACCTCGCGCTGCACGATGCAGGCGTGCACCCTCGCCACTGTCAGCTACGGCGCGACGGCGAGGGCTGGCGCCTGGAGGCGTCCGACGGCCACCCCCTGGATATCGAGGGCCATCCGCTGGCCGACCTGCAGCCCCATGCCCAGTTCGCCCTGGGTTCCGTGTGGCTGAGCCTCGCGCCTGCCGAGGCGCCCTGGACCAACCTGCCGATCATCGCCCCCGACGATGGCGCGCAAGGCGCTCAGGGCGACGAGACACCGGGCCCCACCACATCGTCGCCCCGCGGCACCCTACTCAGCCGCGGCGCCTGCATCACGCTAGGGGTGCTGCTGGGCGTGGTGGGCAGTGCCTGGAGCCTGAGCAGCGCGACGCTGACGCCGAGTGCCTCCCCTGCCGCCTCGCCACTCGCCACGCCCGCGGCCCCCCCTGCACAAGATCAGCGGGCAGCCCTTGATCAGCAGAGCGCTGCCCGGCTGCTCAAGACCATGCTCAGCGAGCGCATGCTCGGTGCTGTCAGCCTGGAACACGACGATCAGGGGCTGGTACTCAGCGGTAGCCTGAAGGGCGAGAGCATGCAGGTTTACCAGCGCATGCTGCAGCGCTTCAAACAGGATCACCGGGTGGACTTTCGCATCGACGACCGGGTGTTCAATGGCAACGGCGGTCTGCCCTTCGCGATCACCCAGATCATCGGCGGCAGCAATGGCCACCTGGTGATGGCCGATGGGCGACGCATGTACATCGGCGACCGCATCGATGGTATCCGCCTGGTACAGATCGACAACGGCCGCATCCAGTTCGATGGCGAGCAACGCCTGGAGGTGAGCTGGTGAGTGCCCTGCTGCCGGCCCTGCAACAGTGGGAGCAGCGCCAGGCGGCGCGTCTGAACGATTTCAGCGCCGTGCGCGTGAGTGGCAAGGTCACGGCGGTCAGCGGCATCCTGCTCGAGTGCCAGGTACCGGCGGCCAAGGTGGGCGATCTGTGCGAGGTGATCAAGGCGGATGGCAGCCACATTCTCGCCGAGATCGTCGGTTTCACGCCGGACTGCACCTTGCTCAGCGCCCTGGGCACCCCGGAGGGCATTCAGGTCGGAGCCGCCATCCGACCGCTGGGGATCGCCCACCGCATCGGCGTCGACGAAACCCTGCTGGGCTGCGTGCTCGATGGCTTCGGCCGGCCCTTGCTGGGCGACGCCCTGGGCGCCTTCGCCGGCCCCAGCGACACCCGCCAGACGCTACCGGTCATCAGCGATGCCCTGCCGCCCACCCAGCGCCCGCGAATCAGCCGGCCGCTGACCACCGGTATCCGCGCCATCGACAGCGCCCTGCTGCTTGGCGAGGGTCAGCGCGTGGGCCTGTTCGCGGGAGCGGGCTGCGGCAAGACCACCCTGATGGCCGAGCTGGCGCGCAACATGGGGTGCGACGTGATCGTGTTCGGGCTGATTGGCGAACGCGGCAGGGAACTGCGCGAGTTCCTCGACCACGAACTGGACGAGACGCTGCGCAAGCGCTCGGTGCTGGTCTGCGCCACCTCCGACAGGTCCAGCATGGAACGGGCACGCGCAGCCTTCACGGCCACGGCCATTGCCGAGGCGTTCCGAGCCCGCGGTATGAAGGTATTGCTGTTGATCGATTCCCTGACCCGATTCGCCCGCGCCCAGCGCGAAATCGGCATCGCCGCCGGCGAACCCCTGGGCCGTGGTGGCCTGCCGCCCTCGGTGTACACGCTGCTGCCGCAACTGGTGGAGCGGGCGGGAATGAGTGAAGTCGGCTCGATCACGGCCCTGTACACCGTACTTATCGAACAGGACTCGATGAACGACCCGGTGGCCGACGAGGTGCGCTCGCTGCTCGATGGCCACATCGTGTTGTCGCGCAAGCTGGCCGAGCGTGGCCACTACCCGGCGATCGACGTGCCGGCCAGCATCAGCCGGGTGTTGAGCAACGTGGCCAGCCGCGAGCATCAGCGCGCCAACAACCGGCTGCGCCGGCTCATGGCCGCCTACCGCCAGGTCGAGATGCTGTTGCGCCTGGGCGAATACCAGGCCGGGGCCGATCCGGTCACCGATTGCGCCGTGCAGCTCAACGGCGCCATCGACCAGTTCCTGCAGCAGGATCTGCGCGGCCCATGGCCCCTGGAAGACACGCTGGCGGCGTTGAACCAGTTGACCGATGCCTTACCGGAGTGAGCATGGAAAACGATCTGGAAATCGACCCGCAACGCGCCTCGCTGGAGCAGGCCATCGCCCTGCTCAAACCCTTGCGCCAGCACCGCCAGGCACGTGCCGAGCGCCAGCAGCGCGAGGCGCAGCAAACCCTGGAAAACAGTCACGAACAGCTGCAGCACGTCGAGGCGCGGCTCACGCGACAGACAGAGGAGCAGCACACCCGCCGTGCACAATTGGCCAGCCAGCACCTGCAGCAGTGCATGGGGTTCGAGGAGGTCGGCCGCTGGCATGACCGCGAGCGCCGCATGCTCGATCACCTGGCCACGTTGCGCCACGAGGTCCACCAGCAGCAGGCCCTTCTCGAAACCCATCAGGCCCAGTTGCAGCAGGCCAGCGACCAGGCCAGACAGGCGCAGCGCGCCGTGGAAAAACTCGCCTGCCTTACCGAGGCCCTGAACGATGAAAGCTGAAACCGCCGCGGCGCCTCGACGGCCGCAGCCGCCCAGCCCGCCGGCAGCCCCGGCCCAAACGCAACCTGCCGCCGCCAGGCTCCAGCAAGGCGGCCCGCTCCGACGTGGCGACATCGACCTGCGCATGCTCACACAGGGCGTAGACCTGTCGCCTTCGGCGTTGATGGCCGACGGGCTGGTCTTCGCCCAACTGATCCAGCCGGCGCAAGCGGTATCGGACGAAGGCTCGGGCCTGGGAGGCGGCCAGACCGCCGCGGCCGGCAAGCCCGATGCCGCCGCGAGCCAACTGGTCGACGAATTGGCGCAACGGTTGCCCATCGCGCCCCCAGGCGCGTTCACGGCCACCCTGCTGATGCCCAACCTGGGCCGGATTCAGGTACGCGCCGGCAAACGCGACGATCAATGGGAGGTGGAGCTGGGTTGCGCGCGCCGGGAAACCTTCGAGCGCCTGCGTGGCCAGCGCGGCGCCTGCGAGGCGGCGCTGGCCGAGGCCATGGGCAGCCCGGTTCGCCTGGCCCTGGTCGATGAGGCGCTGGCATGAGCGCGCTGGGTCTTCGCCAGCTGGCACCGCTGCAGGCCCAAGCCAGCCGGGCCCTGGGCGTAGGGCTGAGCGCGACCTTTCAGGCCAGGGGGCTAAGCGGCGAGCTGCGCGTGACGCCGCTGCCAGCCGAGACGCAGGCCGCCCCCGGCACCTGGTTCGACAGCGCCCTGGGGGCCTTGCAACTGAGCGATGCCGGCGCCCTGCTCAGCCTGCTGGGTGAGCTGCCGGTCAGCGTCGCGGGCGACTCCCAGGCCTGGTACTGGCAGGTGATCAGTCAGCAGCTTAGCCCGCTGATAAGCACCTGCCTGGCTCCGTTATCGATGCGTGAAAGCGCCCCGTCGGGAGACCTGCAGATGCGCTGCGCCCTGCGCGTGACGCTGGGCGAGGAAGTCGCCCACGGCCAATTGACGGCCGCCGCGGGCACCCTGCTCCAGCTGTTGCAGGCGCCGTTCTGGCACCCGCTTCACCGACCCTTTCCGGCCGCCCTGCAGGTGCACGAGCCGCTGATCCTGGGCCGCTGCGAGCTGACCCTGGAACAACTCGCCTCACTGCGCCCGGGGGACGTGGTGGTGCCAAGCGACCCGCACTTCGACTGCGACGGCCAGGGTGTGCTGGCGCTCGCCGGGCAGCGCTGGCGCGCGCAGACAACGGCATGCGGAACACGCCTCCTATTGAACCTGGAAATCGACGGCCATGAGCATGACGACCACTGACCCGACCCTGGAAACACCCTACGCCAACGAAGCCAGCGAGACCGCCTACCTTGATGAGCGGCCAGACCCGGCGGTGCAACCCGACGCCCAGCAAACGCCTATCACGCCCGACGATACGGGCGAGGTGGCAGTCGACGGGGCCGATGACGAGCAGCAGGCCTGGGCAGCGGCGCAGCCGTCGACGGACACGCCCCCCGAGGATCTGGCTGACCGGCAGCCTCTTTCGCCTCTCGCGCATCTGCCCCTGGCCCTGACGCTGCGCTGTGGCTCACTGAGCCTGAGCCTGGAGCAATTGCAACGGCTCGACCATGGTGCGGTGCTCGAGGTGCAGGGCGTCACGCCGGGGCAGGCCTGGCTATGCAGCGGCGAGCAGGTGGTCGCCGAAGGCGAATTGGTCGACGTGGGCGGCCGCCTGGGCCTGCAGATCACTCGCATGGCATCGCTGACATGATTCTGGACGGGATGAACCCGGTTCTCCTGGCGCTGTTCCTGGGCGCACTGTCGCTGGTGCCCTTCCTGCTGATCGTCTGCACCGCGTTCCTGAAGATCGCCATGACCCTGATGATCACCCGCAACGCCATTGGCGTGCAGCAGGTGCCGCCGAACATGGCCATCTATGGTATCGCCCTCGCCGCCACCATGTTCGTCATGGCCCCGGTGGCCCATGAGGTCCAGAAGCGCCTGGACCAGAACCCCCTGGACATGTCCAGCACCCAGAGCCTGCAGGAAAGCGCTGGTGGCATCATCGACCCACTGCAACAGTTCATGACCCATAACACCGACCCGGACGTGCTCACCCACCTGCTGGAAAACACCCACCGCATGTGGCCCAAGGAGATGGCCGAGAGCGCCAGCAAGAGCGACCTGCTGTTGGCCATCCCGGCGTTCGTGCTGTCCGAACTGCAGGCCGCCTTCAAGATCGGCTTCCTGATCTACATCCCCTTCATCGTGATCGACCTGATCGTTTCCAACCTGCTGCTGGCACTGGGCATGCAGATGGTGTCGCCGATGACCATCTCGCTGCCACTCAAGCTGCTGCTGTTCGTGCTCGTGGATGGCTGGACGAAGCTGATCGACAGCCTGTTCCTTTCCTACCTGTGAGGTCACCATGGAAGCGTTGGCACTGTTCAAGCAAGGCATGTTCCTGGTCGTCATCCTCACCGCCCCGCCGTTGGCCGTGGCGGTACTGGTGGGGGTGGTCACCTCGCTGCTGCAGGCCCTGATGCAGATGCAGGATCAGACCCTGCCGTTCGGCCTCAAGCTGGCCGCCGTCGGCCTCACCCTGGCCATGACCGGCCGCTGGGTCGGCCTGGAACTGATCCAGTTCATCAACATGGCCTTCGACCTGATCGCCCGAACAGGCGGCCCCCGTTAGATGCCCTGGGACACGCAAAGCGCCTTCGAGCTGCTGCAAGGCATCGGCCTTGCAGCGGCGCGCCTGGTGCCCTGCATGTTTCTGGTACCCGCTTTCTGCTTCAAATACCTGAAGGGCCCCCTGCGCTACGCGGTGGTCATTGCCGTGGCCCTGATCCCGGCACCGTCGATCAGCGCGGCGCTGGACGGCCAGGACTCGAACCTGGGCTGGATGATTGGCCTGCTGTTCAAAGAGGTGGCCCTGGGCGCACTGCTGGGCGTGCTGCTGTACATGCCGTTCTGGATGTTCGCCTCGGTGGGCGCCCTGCTCGACAGCCAGCGCGGCGCCCTGAGCGGCGGGCAGATCAACCCCGCACTGGGGCCGGACGTGACCCCCATGGGCATGCTGTTTCAGGAGGCGATGATCATGCTGCTGATGGTGATCGGCGGGCTACCGCTGATCCTGCAGGTGATCTGGGACAGCTACCTGATCTGGCCACCCACGGCCTGGCTGCCGATTCTTACCCAGGATGGCCTGATCATCCTGCTCGAACAACTGAGCCGCACGCTGCACCACATGCTGCTGTACGCCGCGCCCTTCATCGCGGTACTGCTGCTGATCGAAGCGGTGATGGCGATCATCAGCCTGTACGCACAACAGCTCAATGTGTTCATCCTCGCCATGCCCGCCAAAAGCATCGCCGGCATCGCCTTCCTACTGATCTATCTGCCGACGCTGCTGGAGCTGGGCAGCGGTGAGCTGCAGCAACTGAGGGTGATCAGCGATCTGCTCCAGCACATCGTAGGGGTACCGGAGCCGTGAGTGAGAAGACCGAAAAAGCCACGCCCAAACAGTTGCGCGATGCCCGCGAGAAGGGGCAGATCGCGCAGAGCCAGGACGTCAGCAAGCTGCTGATCCTGCTTCTGGTCAGCGAGGTGACGCTGGGCCTGGCGAACAGCAGCATGGACAGTCTCAAGCAACTGATGGAGTTGTCGGTCAATGCAACCCAGCAACCCTTCGAGCGGATCGTCGAGCAACTGGTCACCGAAGCCATCGCGGTGATGCTGCCCTTTCTCGCCTTGAGCGTCGGCCTGGCGATGCTGATGCGCCTGGCGGCCGGCTGGGGGCAGTTCGGTTTCCTGTTCGCGCCCAAGGCGCTCAAAGTCGACTTCAACAAGCTCAACCCCTTCGCCCAACTCAAGCAGATGTTCTCCGGGCAAAACCTCTCCAACCTGTTGATGAGCGTGCTCAAGGCCATCGTCATTGGCTACACCCTCTACCTGTTGCTGGAGCCGGAACTGGGAACGCTGATCCTGCTGGCCAATTCCGATCTCGACACCTATTGGCAGTCGCTGCTGCAGGTGTTCCGCCACATCCTGCGCATCACCCTGGGGTTGCTGCTGGTGCTGGCGGCCATCGACTTCGGCCTGCAGAAATTCTTCCATGCCAAGCGCCTGCGCATGAGCCACGACGATATCAAGAAGGAATACAAACAGTCCGAGGGCGACCCCCACGTCAAGGGCCAGCGGCGCCAGTTCGCCTTCGAGATTCTCAACCAGGAACCCGAAGCCGCGCCGCGCCCGGTGCAGGAGGCCGACGTATTGGTGGTCAACCCGACCCACTACGCCGTTGCGCTGTTCTACCGGCCCGGCAAAACGCCCCTGCCGATGATCCACTGCAAGGGCGAAGACGACGACGCCCTGGCGCTGATCGCCCAGGCCAAGGTCGCCAAGGTGCCGGTAGTGCAGAGCGTGTGGCTGGCACGCACCCTGTACAAGACCCGGACCGGCCGCTACATCCCCAGGGCCACCCTGGAAATGGTGGCGCAGATCTACCAACTGGTGAAGCAGCTCGACGAGGTCGACGACCAGGTGATTCGTACCGATCACCTATGAGTACGCCCTGAACAGCTGCCCCCGGCGTGCTGCTCGGGCACCGAACAAAGTCTCGGGTCAGGCGGCGCGAGGATTGCGCATCAGGTATCGATCAACGTCCTTGCCGTCAGAATCAGGACTCACCTGCCGCCCAAAAACGGCATCGGATGAGCGAGGCGCCCGAGCCTCATTAACATCGCTCTGGCTTGAGAGCAGCGGCCGTGACTCGGTACATGCGTCCTGTGATCAACCGCTCGTTCTTGGCTCGGTCGACTTCCCCCGACGACCCAGGGGCCTGGCCATGGTCAATGTCGCTGCGTGCGTCGACCTGCCGATCACTGACTTGAACGGTGGGCGGTGGCACGGGGGGGTGTGCGGCACCGAGGACGGATGCGCACAGTGGTGAGTGAGCGACGCGAGGGCCATCATGGCAGGTGCTCCAGCCCTACGAGGGCGAGTTGCTCCTGGCAGATATGGTCGAGGGAGACGATGTCGGTGTCCTGTATGGGCGCCGCATGCCAAACCACCAACTCTCGCTGCAGATTGAGAAACAGGAAGAACTGATCGTAGCGATCGGCCTCGCAAAAACGCCGCGCCAGGGTGGCACGCAGTTGATCGGGGCCCAGGGCCTCAACCTCCACGTGCAACGCAATGCCCCAGCATCGGTGATCGCGGCGACTGATGAATGCCACCCCGGAAGCAAGCGGCCAAACCGCGCCGCGCTCGGCAGCGGCGTGTTCGAGGAAGGTGCGCTTTTCCGAGGTCTGCATCATGCTCAGTTCTCCAGCGGCGTGACGGTGTAGTCCAGGTCGCGCTGGCGATCCTGCTCATTGAGCCCCTGGCGCATGTCGTCGGGCCACCAGATCACCAGGCTCCTGGGGGTGGAGTCAGGGCGCTTGCACGCCTGACCTGAACAACCTTTGGGGCTGGCACAACCGGCCAGCACACCGACTATCGACACAACGGCCAATACGCGAAACATCATCATGGCTCCTTATCGCCTAGCAGCGAGGGGCGAAGTTCGAGGGAAGGGTCCAGGGCCTTGGCCTGGCGCATGGCGATGAAAACCTCGCTCTGCTCGCCGGGCTGCAGCCAGGCTTGCGGCCAGGCGCTCACGCCCAGGACCCAGCGACCGCCACACTGGCTCTCGTCGATACGCATGGGCATAGCCGAATCATTGCGCACAGCCACCACTGCCACGCCCCAGTCCTTGCGGACGAACCACTGGGAGTGCTCGGCATTGACCGTCAGCCCCGGGTCGAACCGGCACAGGGTGTTGTGCTGGAACGAGGCCCTGGCAGCACTGAAGCCCTGCGGCAGCGTGCCGGCGACCAGGTTTTCGAATGCCTCGCGAACATCGTTGCGCGTCGGCCGATCGGTGACACCGCGACGCGCCTGCACTTCCTTGAGCTGGCGATCGAGGTCATGGGGGTTGGCGTGTTGCACGTAGCGCGCTGGATTGACCTGGTCACCGATCAACCGCGGGGTGAGGATGAACAGCCGCTCGCGCTGGGTGTATTCACGGCTGCGCGACTGGAACAGCAGCTTGCCGATGACGGGAATATCGCCTAGCAGCGGAATCTTGTTGAGCCGGTCATTGGCCTCCACGCCATGAAAACCGCCGATCACCAGGGAGCCGTGTTCGGCGATCACCGCCTGGGTGCTGACGTTGCCACGACGCACGGACGGCTGTTCTTCCTTGATCTGCGATTCGACGATCTGTCCATCTTCGATATCGACGATCAACTGAACCTGGGAGCGACCGTTGTGGTTCAACGAACGAGGAATCACCTGGAGGCTGGTGCCAGCGGTGATGGGTGCGATATTGGCGACACGCTCGGCCAGTGCGGTGAGGTACTCGGTGCGGCTGAAATCGATGACGGCCGGCTGGTTTTCCAGCGTCAGGATCGACGGGTTGCCGACGATCGAGGCGGCGCCATTGCCTTCAAGCGCTCGGAGGTCGGCGGAGAAGCGCCCGGCATCCTGGATAAACAGCGTCGAGGGCGCGCCTGGCTGGAGGAGGTTGGCACCGCCCGTCACACTGCCGGCCGTGAGCGACCAGCGGCTGGACAGTTCAGCCAGCTCGTTGCGATCGATGTCGAGAATCACCGCATCGATCTCGATCACATTGCGCGGCACGTCCAGCTGAGCAATCAGCCCCTGGTACATGGCCTTGCGCGCCGGCAGGTCGTAGATCAGCACCGCGTTGTTGCGTACATCGGCGCTGACGCGAATCTTGCCACTTCGCTCACGGCCCTTGCCACTCGAAGATGGTACCGGCGCCAAGCCAATCATGGCCCCCAGGTCAGGGCCATAGCCGGAGTTTTCGAAGCCCGAGTTGGCTAGCGCGTCCTGGACCAGGGAGGACGAGTCGCGGCTGCCGCCACCGGCTCGCAAACCATTCAGGCTCGCCCCCGCATCCACCGCGCCCCGCATGCCGGTCTGCGAACGGGCGTCCAGAAGTTCTTGGAGAATGCGTGCCACGCCGGCCACCTGCAACTCCTGATCCCGGTAACGGATTGTGCGATCGGCAACGTTGGCGTACTTGAGCGGGAACACGATGACATCCTGCTTCTCCGCCTCCTCCGGCTCCTCGACCTTTTCGCCGTAGTCCCGGATGAACTGCACGTACTTGGCCGGGCCGCGTACCAGCACCGCGCCTTCGTCCGGCAACAGCCCCCAGCCGAAGCGCGGATCGAGCAGGCCGATCTTGCTCAGCGCCGCCTCGAGGTCGTCGACCGCCTCCGAGGACACGTCAATGCGTGCCGAGGTCTGTTCCTGGGTGGGACTGACGTACAGGGTCTCGTTGAAGACGAACCACTGAAAGTGGTACTCACGGCCCAGCCGGTCGAGAAACCCCTGGGGATTGTCGGCGCGAATGCGCCCATCGATCACACCGTCCATGGGCGGCATGTCGAGGGCCAGGCCGAACTCGCGGGCGAAGTCGCCCAGCGCGGTCATCAATTCCGCCTGCTGAGCGTCATAGGCGTAGGCCGTGCGCTTCCAGCTTTCCGGCGGGAGCGCGAGTGCAGGCATCGCGACAACGAAATACAACCACGGTAGCCATCTCAGGGCCTTGCGCATCGGTTACTCCTGTCAGCGGGCTTCAATGCCCTTCGGGTTGAACGGGGTGGAATCGGTAAAATCGAACGTGCGAGTACTGGCCAGGCTGAGCATAGCGGCCCGCTGGTTAGCCAGATTTTCCAGGGCCGTCAGGATCTGCGAGGCCTGGACGGGCAGCGGCAACCACTCCACCAGCACCAGGGCATGCGCCTGGGGATCGAAAGCCAGGGCTCCCCGGCAGCCACAGGCCAGGCCAGCGCCCGCTTCGCCCAGCAAGACGGCAATGCGCGGGAGATCCCAGCCCTGACAGATCTCCAGGCTGCAGCGCAGGCCTGCGCCATGCAGGCTTATCTGGAACGAGGCGTCATCGACCCAGCACTCGAGGCTGGCCGGATACCCCTCGCCACACCATGCCGCGAACGCTTGGTTAAACTCACTGTATGCCATCGATGATGGCTTTGGTCAGGCCATGCTGAGCACGCAGTTCCTCGCCAACCATTGCACCGGTCAACTGCGCCCGGCGGGCCGCATCGTTGTATGCATTGATATCATCGACGCTGGCCGTGTCCATGGCCTGGTGCAGGGCATCCATCATCCCCTCCTTGGCCTCCTTGTTGACACGGTCCAAGCCGTTGCGCAACGCGTTGATACTGGTCATGCCTGATCTCCTTGTTGATGTAGATGCATCGGTGAATGCGCCGCCGCATCCGCCGCTGGCTGGCCGGCGAGCGAGCTGCGCAAGCCATCCCAATCGAGTTCCAGCGCCCCTTGGGCGTGGCTCAGGCGTAGCGCCTGCAACCCGAGCTGGGGGCTCTCGTGCACGGTCCACAGGCTGGCCAATGGCGAAGCGTCCAGCCAGGCCCGCACCGCTTGCGCCTGCTGCGGATGACAACTGAGCGTAGCCGCGGCCTGGGCAGCCGGACTGGCGCTCAGATTGCGCAGTACGGCGTGGATACGCTGGGACAGATCCGTCTCGTCGAGCAGACGGCTCAGGGCATGGCTCAGCAGGCGGTCGAGACTGGCCAGCACCTCGCGCTGAAGTGCCGCGTGCTCGTCAGCGAAGGCCTGCAGTTGGAAATTGGCCTGCTCCCAGAAAGCCGCCTGGGCGTCCTGCAGGTACTGCTGACACTGCTGTTCTGCAGCCTGAAGCAGTTCATCCGCCTGTTGCCTGGCCTGCTCGAGCAACTGCTCGGCGCGCCGCACCTCGTCGAGGGTCTCACGACGCAGCAGCGGCTCGTGCAACACCTGCTCGGGCACCGCCAGCCTACGCTTGACCAGCATGCTCACCTCCCCGCCCCACGCGCCAGAGCACCGCTGACCAGAGCGTATCCAGGCGGTGGCCAGGCAGCCCGGACGGAAGCCCGTCGAGCGCCGCCGACGGCCACTGCAGCCGTACCCTCGCCCAGCGCTGCGGCCCGACCCAGGCGCCCAGCAGAAGACGTGCGTCGACCGGCCCAGCGGGTAGCCAGAGCCCAGGGCGTAACGCCTTCGCCAAGCTGCGGCACCAACGCTCGTCGACACTCGGCAGGGCGTCACAAGAACGCGACAAGGCGCATACGCCTTCGACGAGATGCAGCGTGAAGACCTGTTCGGCTTCGGACAAACCGATCCAGCGTAACAGCCCCTGGTGAGGCTCCGGGGGTTGCGCCAGTCGCACCGCGCGGCTTTCGGCGATGCACGCATGGCGGCTGATGGGTGAGCGAAGGGCTAGGGCCATATGCTCGGCATTGGCACCGACGGTCCATCCTGAGGAAGCGGGGTCGCCGGCCGCATACCACCAGCGAATCCAGCCGGCTGCCAGCCCGTCCATCAGGTGCGGCTCGGCAAGGTGGTGGTGGAGCGCCGCGGCGCAAGGCGCGAAAGCAATGCCTGCCGCCAGTCGGCACGCGCGGCCAGAACGATGACTAGCAACAGCAAGGCGAGCACCACTGGCGCGCCCCACAGGACCCGCTGCCAGAAGCCCAACTGGTGCTCCTCGAGCAGGAAGGGTCCGAACTTGACCAGGGGCTCGGCGTCGTCGAAGGCCGCTGCCGGCACGAAGACGATGGAAAACTTTCCGGAGTCGGCACTGACCGTGTCGGCCATGCCGGGAATGCTGCTGGATACCATCATCTGGATGCGCTGACGCACGGCATCCGGCTCCAGCCGTTCCGAGTGCTTGATGAATACCGCGGCCGACGCCGGCTGTACGGGCTCACCGGGCGCGACCCGCTCCGGCAACACCACGTGTACACGGGCGACGATGACGCCATCGATCTGCGACAGCGTTGACTCGAGTTCCTGGGACAGGGCATAGATGTAACGCGCCCGTTCCTCCAGGGGCGTGGAGATGACGCCCTCTTTCTTGAAGATTTCACCGATGCTGGTACGGGCACGGCGCGGCAGGCCGGCGGACTCCAGGATACGAATGGCGCGATTGGTATCAGCGCGGTCCACGGAGACGACGATGCCACTTTTTTCCGTGCGCTTACCCGTGTCGATCCGGTAATCGCCCAGGGAGGCGATCACGTCGTTGGCATCCTGTTCGGACAGCCCGCTGAACAGGTCGGTCTGCTCGCTACAGCCGGCCAGCATCAACACGCAGAACCACAGGGCAAGTCGCTTCTTCACGGGCTGGCCTATTGCATGTTGGTGAGTTTTTCGAGGGCCTGACCACCCTTGCCTATGACTTTGGTGGTCACCGCCATCTCGAGCGAATAGCGAGACAGGGCCCTGCTCACGTCGGCGATCGACGAGGGATCATTGACGTTGATCACCTCTTTCATACCCCGTTTGGCATCCTGGGTCAGCTGCTCCAGCGACCCCATGCGTCCGCCCACCGCCTCGGCCAGGAAGGCTCCACTACGGCTCGGTTCGTCGGCACCACGGTCATGCATCAGCGAGGCGAACAGTTCGATGTCCGCCCTGGAGGGTTCGTTGACCAACCCCTGTTCGAGTTCGATCCCACCCTTTTTGGCGATATTGTTGAGGTCATCGCTTGCCAAGATATTCATTGGGCAAATCTCCAGTGCCGGCTCGGCGTGCGCAACGCGACGCCATCATGAGTTCGGCCCCATGCATCCCTGTATGGAGCCTGCGAGAAGTCGATCAGACCTGCTGCCTGCCACCGCCGGGCAACATCTGATTGACGATCGAGTCGGCCGCTTCCGCCGCCCCCTGACCAAGGCTCTGCATGTCGAGCTTCTTGCTGAGGTTTTGCAGCTCGCCCATCACGCCGCCAATCGCCTCGCTCAGTTGCTTGAGAATGTCGCCACCGGCTTGGGACGACGCACCGGACGGGCTGCCCAGTCCGCCGGTACCACCCAAATCCTGCGCCGACTGCGCGCCCTGCCCCATGCCACCGCCAGGCACCTGCCCGGAAGCCCGTGCATCGAGTTGCTGGCCGATCATGCCGATGGCCGACTTGAACGCCTCGGTCTCGCCTTTGTCGAGGTGTTTGTTCTCGATCAGCTCCTTGCCCCAGGAGCCGGCATCCGGTGGTGGAAACTGCTTGGGGTTGGCATCCATGAACTTGGCGACATCCATCATCATGCCGGCGTCTTTCTGCTCGAACGTCGAGCCCTGCCCATTGGTTTCAGGCTTGAGCATGCCATCCAAGGAGGACTTGGCCAGGCCACTGAGCACCTGGTCCATTAGATTCGAGCCACCCTGCTGGCCCATACCAGGCGCGCCACCGCCGCCTGCTGGCGACTGCGACTGGCCGAAATCCTTGCCGAGCTTTTCACCAATAAGTTGCTCCAGCAGCTTGGTCAGCAGTTGCTGCAGGTCACCGCCCTGCGCACCGGCACCGCCCAGGCCACCGCCCGGCCCGCCTAGGCCGCCACCCTGGCCACCCTGGCCGCCGAGTTTGTCGTTAACCATCTGCCCGAGACCGGAGTCGCCTCCGCCGGCCTTCATCAGCAGCTGCACCAGTTTCTTGATGACGTCGTCCAGACTCTGCGTCTGGTTCTGGCCCATGGATCTGTCGGAGAAACCCACCCGGTTACTGGTGTCCAGGGCCAGGTTGTTGCTTATCATGTTCATATCGGCTCTACGCCCCCATTAAGATGAATAGGCATTCACGTGCCTCGGCAGAGGTCTCAGTACTGGATGCCCTTGCCGGCGGTAATGGCGGAACTGATGCTCTTGTTGGCGGTGTCCTGCGCCATCGACTTGATACCGTCGGCGGCGGCGACATCGGCGTTCTTGCGCGCGGCCTCGCTTACGGCCGCCTTTCGCTGGGCGCCGGCCTGGTCGTCCAGCTCCCCTTGCTTGATCGTTTCATCGAGCGTCTTGTTGTTGGTACTGGCGTTACGAAGCGCGTTCGCGCCATCCTGACGCGAGCCGATTTCATTGAAATTCTGCAGCCCGTTGTTGAAAAAGTTCTGGATACCGGTAAGAGACATGGCGTCTATCCTCTGTATGTGGTCACAACGTTTATCGTTGTGCAGCCTGGGTGGCGTCGGTACGCCAATCGGTTCCACCAGTGCGGCGAACTTTTCCGGGCAATGGCCTTTCACACATCGAGATCCTTCATCCGCTGGTAGAGGGTGCGGCGAGGGATATCCAGCTCACTGGTGACCGCGGCAATGCAGTGGTCATTGCGCTTGAGCGACTGCTGGATGAGGGTCTTCTCGATCAGCCGCAACTGGTTCTTGAGGCCAGTTTCCGAGGACTCGTCCGGGTCGTCGTCGATCAGCGGCATGCCGAGTACGTGGCGTCGAGCGGCGGATTTGAGCTCGCGGTAATTGCCAGGCCAACCATGGCTGAGCAGCAGCACTTCGACCCGCTCGTCGATCACCGGGGCAGGCATGTTGAGCTCGACCTCGGCAGTGGCAACGAAATGCCTGAAAACCGACACGATATGGCCGGGGCGCTGACGCAGCGGCGGCAGGCTGAGACTCATCACACTAAGCCGGTAATACAGATCGCGGCGAAACAGCCCCCCCTCCATCAGCAGATCGAGCGAACGCTGGGCGGAGGCCACTACACCTATATCCAGGGGTATGACCCGAGTCGATCCCAAGCGCTCAACCTGGCGGCTCTCCAAGACCCTCAGGAGCTTGACCTGCAGATTGAGCGGCATGCTGTCGATCTCGTCGAGATAAAGCGTGCCCCTGTGTGCCGCTTCGAAATAGCCGCTGCGGTCTCTATCCGCCCCGGTGAAAGCCCCGGCATTGACACCGAATAGTTCGCTCTCGAACAAGGTTTCCGGGATGGCCGCGCAATTCACCGCGACGAAGGGCCCCTTGGGCCTTGAAAGTTTGTGTAGATGTCGCGCGACCGTATCCTTGCCAGTGCCCGTTTCACCCAACAGCAGCACATCAATACCCAACTCGGAAATACTCTGTCCTAATACGTCCAAACTCGAAATTCCATTCTCGAGCACCAACAGATCTAGAGCAGACTCCATACTTCATCCCCGACCACTGGAATATTACCTATGCGACGAGTCAACCCTGAAGTGATTGCTCCTTGAGCGCACCGGTAGTACACGCCAGTTCCCTGATACGAAAATGCAGCGTTCGCCTAGGAACACTAAGTTCTTTGGACACGGCGTCCAGGCGCCCTCCGTGACGGTGTAAAGCATCGGTGATAAGTGCTTTTTCAATTCGTTTCATCTGCACTCGCAAACCGCTATGCGTGCGGACATGTTCCATTGCCAACGCACCAGAACTCAGTAACGAGAACCCCATCACAAAACGTTTGGCCGCCGACTGCAGTTCACGAACATTACCTGGCCAGGAATGACCGAGTAGCAGCATCGCAACAGAAGCCTCGAGAACGGGCACCTCTCGCTTGAGACGGGCTGCCGCCGTGCGCGCGAAACTTTCGAACAATGGCAATATTTCGCCGCGCCGCTCGCGCAGCGGCGGAAGTCGAACAGTCACCGCATTGAGACGAAAGAACAGATCGCTACGAAAACGTCCTTGTTTCACCAACTTTGCCAATGGCCGCTGGGCGGAGGCAATGACTCTTAGATCGAGGGGAATGAAGTCCGTACTGCCTAGCCGCCCCACGCCGCGCTCTTCCAGAACACGCAGGAGCTTGGCCTGCAACGCCAGGGGCATGCTGTCGATCTCATCCAGGTACAAGGTGCCCTTGTCGGAGGCCTCGATATAACCTGACCGCGCGCGCATAGCCCCGGTATAGGCACCGCTGGCGGCACCGAAGAGCTGACTTTCGGCGAGCGACTCCGGGATGGCTGCGCAGTTAAGCCCTACAAAGGCACCAGAACGTCCAGAATGTTTGTGAATGAGCTGCGCCAGCATGTCTTTCCCGGTGCCGGTTTCCCCGCAAACGAGAATATCGACATTCTGACTGATCACCGGCAGGGACACGCCCAATTTCAGCGTGTCACTTAGACACGTGCATGACTCTTGGCAATTGGAGATTGGTTCGACCATCAAAAAGCCTCTCACAGTTCCCGCCGATACGCGGCACACTTTCAAGATGCATATCGAACAGACAATACGCCTCTTGGCCGCTAACTTTTGAAGAGCGAACAGTATCGACATTATGATTATTTTTTCGGCGGAAACCTCGCAACGCGCGGCTGCAATCGATAACCACCTCTGGAACGCTTTTGCTTTTACCCGAAGTAGTGACTACCCCTAAAAGGATCAGTTCAATGGGAGGTTAAAAAAAATAGCGCTCCGACGTAATGCCATACCGCTTGTCTTTTTAATCCAATCGCTCAATACAGCCCCACCCGAAAAACCAAACTACGGTGACACTGCTAAACAAGCGCCACGTGCTCTGGCGCGCGGCCTTCGACGAAGACCGGATATTGACGCCAACAGCACAGCACTTGCTTCAGCGATAAATAAGCAAGGCAAAAAAATAATTAATCCGGATAATAATTCACTCAACTAGCGAACCTATTGAATAACCAGACGCTCGCTCCTTTCCAGGCAATTAAATACATATTGGAGTTTAGAGAATTACTGTTGCACCCTGGTTTCAAGCGATAGAAAAGCAAAAAAGTATATATTCGGTCGACCACCAAGGTACGCAGGTGGACAGCCGGCTCCTCACCGGAAACAAATTGATACACATGCCACGAGCGCTCCTCCACTGAGCGACCCCTATCGCGCCGACGCAATCAGCGCCATAAATGGCCGCGGGATTCATGGTCTCAATCGGGCCTGCGGGCGAGCATCTCATTCATAGGAAATTGTGTGGAGCTAACGGTCGCACCTTCCAGCCAGCTTGCGTGGCCATAACGTCGAAGATCGAGCAGATGTGCCGGGATGCAGGGCCTGTAGGCACAGAGACAGACCACGTGCTGATGCTTTCCATAACGGAACCTCACGCTTGTCATTATAGTTGTACGCCACGAAGGGCACTGAGTGTCATCTCTTTGCAGATGCTGTGCCAGAAAGCCAAGAGCCCTATATAGAGCATCAGCACCCGCCCAAGAAAGGCACTAGCTGGCGGGAAATTGCCTGCGAGAGCCGCAAGCTGGCGGAATCTTGCTAGAAAACGCTGGATGAGCCACGCAGGTACAGACACAGCAGCGGCCCGAGTCATTCAAACTCGCTGGCGACCATTTGCAAGCTGGCGATCACTGTCTTGACGCTGCGCCCCATGGGAGTGCGCCGGGCCCCGGTCTGTACCTGGCGCCGCCCGCGGGACGCAGTTGACGGCCGTGTTAAACCGCTTTGAGCCGCAGCTCCTTGGGCATGGAGAACGTCACGTTCTCCGGGCGGCCGTCCAGTTCCTGGACGTTGCTGGCGCCCCATTCGCCGAGCTTGTCGATCACCCCGCGCACCAGCACTTCCGGAGCCGATGCACCAGCAGTGATGCCGATGCCCTTGGCGCCTTCGAACCACTCACGCTTGAGGTCTTCGGCGCCGTCGATCAGGTAGGCCGGGGTGCCCATGCGCTCTGCCAGCTCGCGCAGGCGATTGGAGTTGGAGCTGTTCGGGCTGCCGACCACCAGCAGCACGTCGCACTCGTCAGCCAGTTGCTTGACCGCATCCTGGCGATTCTGGGTGGCGTAGCAGATATCGTCCTTGCGCGGCCCACCGATGTTGGGGAAGCGCGCGCGCAGGGCGTCGATGACCTTGCTGGTGTCGTCCATCGACAAGGTGGTCTGGGTGACGAAGGCCAGGTTGTCTGGATCGCGTACCTGCAGCGTGGCGACGTCGTCCTCGTCCTCGACCAGGTAGATCGCGCCACCATTGCTGGCGTCGTATTGGCCCATGGTGCCTTCGACTTCCGGGTGGCCTTCGTGGCCGATGAGGATGCACTCGCGGCCATCGCGGCTATAGCGCACCACTTCCAGATGCACCTTGGTGACCAGCGGACAGGTGGCGTCGAACACTTTCAGGCCGCGATTGGCGGCTTCGTTACGTACCACCTGGGACACGCCGTGGGCGCTGAAGATGACGATCACGTCATCGGGCACCTGGTCCAGCTCTTCGACGAACACCGCGCCACGGTTGCGCAGGTCCTCGACCACGAACTTGTTGTGCACCACTTCATGACGTACGTAGATCGGCGGGCCGAACACCTCGAGGGCGCGGTTGACGATCTCGATGGCGCGGTCGACACCGGCGCAGAAACCGCGGGGATTGGCGAGTTTGATATGCATGTTGGTTGTCTCGATTGCGCGGCGCCGAACAGCGTCTCAAGGATACTGCTGACGAGCATGAAGAACATTCACCACTTCCACAGCGTCAGCGGCTACTCGGTAAACCAGAATGTAGTTTGGATGAGCGATCAGCTCGCGTGTTCCGGGCACCCGACCAAAACGATATAGATAGGGATGCTCGGCCAACGGCAGCACAACCGACTCCAATCGCTCTTTTAGCTGCCTGGCAGCTTTGGGGTCTTCATTGGCGATGTAGCGAATGATCTGCAAAAGATCGTCCCTGGCAGTGGCGCGCCAGACGATCGGCAGCATCAATCCTTACTCCGCCGCCGTGCCTCTGCCTCGCTGATGACGGCCTCGACATCGGCCATCACCTGATCATGAGCAACCACAACGCGAGAGTCCGCGAGAGATTCCGCGACCTTGCGGCGAAACCAGCCGTCGTGGCTGTCCGCCAATTCCTGAGTCTCGAACTCCGACACGATGGGGGAACGCTGTACGCTCATGGTGCGGCCTCTGTTTTAGCGGGCGACAAGGCACTCATCCTACACTGCCTAGACGGCTTTGACCTCAATGATCTCGACGTCGAAGGTCAGCGTCTTGCCGGCCAGCGGGTGGTTGAAGTCGATGGTCACCTGGGCGTCGTCGAACTCCTTGACCACGCCTGGCAGCTCGGTATTGGCGGCGTCGTTGAAGATCACCAGCAGCCCTTCGGACAGCTCCATCTCCTGGAACTGCGAGCGCGGCATGACCTGCACGTTCTGCGGGTTGTGCTGGCCGAAGCCCTGCTCGGGCTCGACGGTCAGGCTGCGCTTGTCGCCGGCCTTGAAGCCGTAGAGCGCGGCCTCGAAACCCGGCAGCAGGTTGCCGTCGCCGACCTTGAAGGTGGCCGGCTGCTTGTCGAAGGTGCTGTCGACCACATCGCCGTTATCCAGCTTCAGCGCGAAATGCAGGGTGACCTGCCGATCCGGGCCGATACGTACATCAGTCACGTGCCACCTCTTCTTCAGGCTTCTTGCTCTTGAACATGTCCAGCGCCAGCAGGACGGCGCCTACGGTGATCGCGCTGTCGGCGATATTGAAGGCCGGGAAATACCAGCTGCTCTGCCAGTGCACCAGGATGAAATCGACCACGTGGCCGAAGATCACCCGGTCCACCAGGTTGCCCAGCGCGCCGCCGAGCACCAGGGCCAAGCCGACGGCCAACCAGGTTTCATCGGCCTTGAGGCGCTTCATCCACACCACCAGAATCACGCTGACCACCACCGCGATCAGGGTGAACAGCCAGCGCTGCCAGCCGGAGGCACCGGCCAGGAAGCTGAAGGCCGCGCCGGTGTTGTAGGCCAGGGTCCAGTCCAGTACTTGGGGAATGACGGTGATGCGTTCGTACATCTGCAGGTTGTTGTCGAACCAGAACTTGGTGATCTGGTCGATCACGAACACCACGACACTGAGCCACACCCAGCCGAGTTTGCCGAAACGTGCGCTCATTGGTTCATCTCCGCGATGCGGGCCAGGGCGTTACGCATGGTGGCGCACCTCGCCCGAACCTTCGATGTTGCTGATACAACGGCCGCACAACTCCGGATGCTCGGCATAAGTACCGACATCGGCGCGCAGGTGCCAGCAACGGCCGCACTTGGCGTGGGCAGACTTGACGATCTTCAGCTTCAACCCTTCGACCTCGGTGACCACGGCATCGGCCGGAGCATCGCTCAGCGGCGCGGTGGCGGCGGCGGAAGTGATCAGCGCAAAGCGCAGTTCGTCGCCGAGCTTGGCCAGGTCATCACGCAGGGCGTCGTCACCGAACAGGGTGACTTCGGCCTGAAGGCTGGCACCGATGGCCTTGCTCGCGCGCAGATTTTCCAGTTCCTTGTTGACCGCGCCCTTGACCGCCATGACGCGCTCCCAATAGGCGTTGTCCAGTTCGAAGCCTTCCGGCAGGCGTGCCAGGCTCTCGTACCAGGTGGCCAGCATCACCGACTCGGCGCGCTCGCCCGGCAGGAACTGCCAGATTTCCTCGGCGGTGAACGACAGGATCGGGGCGACCCAGCGTACCAGCGCTTCGCAGATGTGGAACAGCGCGCTCTGGCAGGAACGGCGGGCAACGCTGTCCGGCGCGGTGGTGTACTGACGGTCCTTGATGATGTCCAGGTAGAAGCCACCCAGCTCCTGCACGCAGAAGTTGTGGACCTTGGAATACACGTTCCAGAAACGGTACTCGCCGTAGGCGTCGGTCAGCTCGTCCTGCAGACGCGCGGTGGCGTCGACGGCCCAGCGGTCGAGATCGAGCATCTGCTCGGCCGGCAGCAGGTCGGTGGCGGGATTGAAGCCATTGAGGTTGGCCAGCATGAAGCGCGCGGTGTTGCGGATGCGCCGGTAGGCATCGGCGCTGCGCTGCAGAATCTGGTCGGAAACCGCCATCTCGCCGGAGTAGTCGGTGGAGGCGACCCACAGGCGCAGGATGTCGGCGCCCATGCTGTCGATCACCTTCTGCGGCGCGACCACGTTGCCGAGGGACTTGGACTGCTTGCGGCCCTGCTCGTCGACGGTGAAGCCGTGGGTCAGCAGTTCCTTGTACGGCGCGTGGCCATCGATGGCGCAGCCGGTCAGCAGGGACGAGTGGAACCAACCACGGTGCTGGTCGGAGCCTTCCAGGTACAGATCGGCAACCGGGCCGCTGCTGTGCGCCAGATCGGCGTGGGAGCCGCGCAGCACGTGCCAGTGGGTGGTACCGGAATCGAACCACACGTCCAGGGTGTCGCGGCTCTTGTCGTACTGGTCGGCCTCGGCACCGAGCAGCTCGGCAGCGTCCAGCTTGAACCAGGCTTCGATGCCCTCTTGCTCGACGCGCTTGGCGACCTCTTCCATCAATTCCACAGTACGCGGGTGCAGCTCGCCGCTCTCCTTGTGGGTAAAGAACGGGATGGGCACGCCCCAGTTGCGCTGACGCGAGATGCACCAGTCCGGGCGGCCGGCGATCATGCTGTGCAGGCGCGCCTGGCCCCAGGCCGGGACGAACTTGGTGTCTTCGATGGCCGCCAGGGAGCGCTCACGCAGGGTGCCACCCTCCTTGGGTTTGGTATCCATGCCGACGAACCACTGCGCGGTGGCGCGGTAGATCAGCGGCGTCTTGTGCCGCCAGCAGTGCATGTAGCTGTGGCTGATGGTGGCGTGCTTGAGCAGCGCGCCCACTTCTTCGAGCTTGGCGACGATGGCCGGCGTGGCCTTCCAGATGAACTGGCCGCCGAAGAACGGCAGCGAGTCGACGTACACACCGTTGCTCTGCACCGGGTTGAGAATTTCGTCGTTGCTCATGCCGTAGCGCTTGCAGCTCTGGAAGTCGTCCTCCCCGTAGGCGGGCGCGGAGTGGACGATACCGGTACCGGCGCCCAGCTCGACGTACTCGGCCAGGTACAGCGGCGACAGGCGGTCATAGAACGGGTGACGGAAATTGATCAGTTCCAGCGCCGAGCCTTCCGCTGTGGCGACCACCTGGCCTTCGAGGCCGAAGCGCTGCAGGCAGCTCTCGACCATTTCCTCGGCCAGCAGCAGCAGGCGGTCGCCCACGTCCACCAGCGCGTAGGTGAATTCCGGGTGCACGTTCAGCGCCTGGTTGGCCGGGATGGTCCACGGCGTGGTGGTCCAGATGACGATGGCGGTCGGCTTGCTCAGGCTGGCCAGACCGAAGGCGGCGGCCAGCTTGTCGGCATCCTCGACCGGGAAGGCCACGTCGATGGCTTCGGATTTCTTGTCCTGGTACTCGACCTCGGCCTCGGCCAGGGCCGAGCCACAGTCGAAGCAGAAGTTGACTGGCTTGAGGCCTTTGAACACGAAACCGTTCTTGACCATTTCCGCCAGGGCGCGGATCTCGCCGGCCTCGTTGGCGAAATTCATGGTCAGGTACGGGTTGTTCCAGTCACCCAGCACACCGAGGCGAATGAAGTTGGCCTTCTGCTCCTCGACCTGCTCGGCCGCGTAAGTGCGGCAACGCTCGCGGGTCAGGTCGGCCGGCTGGTTCTTGCCAAAAGTGGTCTCGACCTTGTGCTCGATCGGCAGGCCGTGGCAATCCCAACCCGGCACGTACGGCGCGTCATAGCCGGCCAGGGTCTTGGAGCGGGTGATGATGTCCTTGAGGATCTTGTTCAGCGCGTGACCGATATGAATGCTGCCGTTGGCATAGGGCGGGCCGTCGTGCAGCACGAATTTCGGGCGGCCTTCACCGGCCTTGCGCAGCTTTTCGTACAGACCAATATCAATCCAGCGCTGCAGGGTCTGCGGCTCGCGTTGCGGCAGGCCAGCCTTCATCGGGAAGGGAGTATCGGGCAGGTTCAGCGTGGCTTTGTAATCGGTCATGTCGGGCTCTTCATCAGCGGTTGGCGCTGCCAATGGTCGCGGGCAGCGGCAATGTCGGCCGCAATGGCCGTCTTCAATGCCTCGAGCGAGGCGAAACGCTGCTCATCGCGCAGCTTGTGGTGGAAAGCCACCGTCAAACGCCGGCCATACAGGTCACCGGCAAAATCCAGCAGGTGCACCTCGAGGTGGGCGCTCCCGTCACCGGCCACGCTGGGGCGCACGCCGATATTGGCGACGCCCGGCCATGGCTGGCCGTCTATCTCGACGCTGACCAGATACACCCCGGTCAGCGGTACACGTTTGCGCTTGAGCTGCACGTTGGCGGTCGGCGCATTGAGCTGGCGGCCCAGCTTCTGCCCATGCAGCACCCGCCCGACGATGCGAAAGGGCCGGCCGAGCATGCGTTCGGCGACGGTGAAGTCGCCGCTGGCCAGGGCCTCTCGCACTCGCGTGCTGCTCACCCGCTGCTCGTCGATCACCACGGTCTTGGCCGCTTCGACACTGAAGCCTTCACGCTGCGCGGCCTCGGCCAGAAAGGCGAAGTCACCGGCGCGGTCGCAGCCGAAGCGGAAATCATCGCCCACTTCCAGATGCAGCACGCCGAGCCCGTCGACCAGCACGCGCTGCACGAATTCGGCGGCGCTCAATTCACGCAAACGCGGGTTGAAGGTCAGGCACAGCACCCGGTCGACGCCTTCGGCAGCCAGCAGGGCGAGCTTGTCACGCAGGCGGCTCAGACGTGCCGGCGCGCCTTCGGGGTCGAAGTATTCACGCGGCTGCGGCTCGAACAGCACCACGCAGCTCGGCACGCCCAGCTCTGCCGCGCGCTCACGCAAACGGGCCAGAATCGCCTGGTGGCCACGGTGAACGCCGTCGAAATTACCGATGGTGGCGACACAGCCCCGATGCTGGGGCCGCAGATTATGAAGGCCTTGAACCAGCTGCATAACGCGCTTCTTGCTCACAAAGTGGCCAATTATACGCACAGCGGCTGGCGCCGGGTAGCGGATACGGCGCTCCGTTACCGGCACTGCTCATCGACACGGCGGCGGTTCAGGCCACCGAGCGCCGGGAGAAGTCGCGCAGGCGGAAACCGAGGATGCCCAGCACCGCGAAATAGCTCAGCGCACCAGCGGCCACCAGCGCCCCCAGGCGCAGCAGACGCGCCAACATGTTGCCGTCGCTCCACGCCGGCATCAGCCAGAGCATGCCGACCAGCACCACGACCATCACCAGCAGCGCCGCCAGCAGCTTGCTGGCGAACATCCCCCAGCCTGGCTGCGGCTGGTAGAAGCCGCGAGCACGTAACTTCCAGAACAGCAGGCCGGCGTTGATGCAGGCGGCCAGCCCAATGGCCAGGGCCAGGCCGGCATGCTCCAGACGAATCACGAAGACGAACAGTACGTTCATCACCTGAGTCATCAGCAGGGTGAACATGGCGATGCGCACTGGCGTGCGAATGTCCTGGCGCGCATAGAAGGCAGGCGCCAGCACCTTGACCAGCAGCATGCCCAACAGGCCCAGCGAATAAGCCAGCAAGGCGCGCTGGGTCATGTCGGCGTCATGCGCTGTGAAGTTGCCGTACTGGAACAGCGACACCACCAGCGGCTCGGCCAGTAGCGCCAGGGCCAGGGCACAGGGCAGCGCCAGCAGGATGCACAGGCGCAGCCCCCAGTCGAGCAGCTTCGAGTAGGCGGCCGGATCCTCGGCGGCGTGGGTCTTGGCCAGCGATGGCAGCAGGATGGTGCCCAGGGCGACGCCCAGAACCCCGGACGGCAGTTCCATCAGGCGGTCGGCGTAGTACATCCACGACACGGAGCCTGCGACCAGAAAGGAGGCGAAGATGGTGTTGATGATCAGCGAGATCTGCGCCACCGACACACCGAGGATCGCTGGGCCCATCTGCCGCAGCACACGCCATACGCCGCTGTCGCGCAGGTTCAGGCGCGGCAGCACCAGGAGGCCGATCTTGCGCAGGTGCGGCAATTGATAGAGCAGCTGCAACAGGCCGCCGACCAGCACCGCCCAGCCCATGGCCATGATCGGTGGGTCGAAATACGGAGTCAGGAACAGCGCGAAGACGATCATGCTGACGTTGAGCAGGGTCGGCACGAAAGCCGGTACCGCGAAGCGGTTCCAGGTATTGAGCAGCGCGCTGGCGAAGGACGACAGGGAGATCAGCAGAATATAAGGAAAGGTCACCCGCAGCAGATCGCTGGTCAGTTCGAAGCGCTCGGGGTTGTCGCTGAAGCCCGGGGCCGAGGCCCAGACGATCCAGGGCGCGGCCAGCACGCCGAGCAGGGTCACCAGCGCCAGGATCAGCGTCAGTTGACCGGCCACGTAGGCAACGAAGGTACGCGTCGCCTCCTCGCCCTTCTGCGTCTTGTATTCCGCCAGGATCGGTACGAAGGCCTGTGAGAACGCTCCCTCGGCGAAGATGCGGCGCAGCAGGTTGGGCAGCTTGAAGGCCACCACGAAGGCATCCGAGGCGATACCCGCACCGAAGATCCGGGCCATGATGGTGTCGCGCACGAAACCCAGAACCCGCGACAACATGGTGATGGAACTGACCGCGGCCAGCGACTTGAGAAGATTCATTCGGCAGGGATGCTCAATCGGCGTTTACTGGATCGATTTCGGCGCGCGCGTCACGCGCCAGCAACAGACCGCGCCGACCCGCGAAGGTGCGACGGCGCCGGTGCGGCCGGGAGTGTAGAATCGCCGGCGCGATAAAGCATCCTTCGTGTTATCCGCCCCGCGACGACTGACGCAGTATCGACCTTGACAAGTGCCGCGCTCGCCTTCATGATTCGCGGCCTTATTTGTCAGTAACCCCATAGTTTTCGAGGAGCTTGACGGTGGCCAATACACCTTCTGCCAAAAAACGCGCAAAACAGGCTGAGAAGCGTCGTAGCCATAACGCCAGCCTGCGCTCCATGGTTCGTACCTACATCAAGAACGTAGTCAAGGCTATCGACGCCAAAGACCACGAGAAAGCACAAGCTGCTTACACCCTGGCCGTGCCTGTTATCGACCGTATGGCCGACAAGGGCATCATCCACAAGAACAAGGCCGCTCGTCACAAGAGCCGCCTGAACGGCCACGTCAAGGCACTCAGCCAAGCTGCTGCCTAAGCGTACCGCTCCATGAAAAACCGGCCTCAGGGCCGGTTTTTTATTGCTCAGAGAAAAGCGCCACCCTTTGCTCCATGCCCTTCTCCACGCGAGCACTGAGCCCCCCAGCTGACAATCCGCACCTGTGCCAGCCTCAAGAGCAACAGCAAGGCCGCACAGAGGCAGCAGAGGCAATATCAAACCAACGGAGCCGCCAACAAAAACGCGTTCCGAATTGCCCAGGCACAGCGAAGCGACCCTACTGACGAACCTAGCGGCCAGCGACTCAGTTACCCTGCGGCCAGGGCAGGATCGGGATTGCCGTCACCGCATTCTGCGGGCTGCCCTCGATGATGCGGTCGCTGTAGACGAGATAAACCAGGGTGTTGCGCTTCTGATCGAAGAAACGCACGACCTGCATGGTCTTGAACACCAGCGAGGTGCGCTCACGGAACACCTCCTCGCCATCCTTCAGGTCACCGGCAAAGCTGATCGGCCCGACCTGGCGGCAGGCGATCGAGGCTTCGGCGCGATCTTCGGCCAGGCCGAGGCCGCCCTTCACGCCACCGGTCTTGGCCCGCGACAGGTAGCAGGTCACGCCTGCCACCTTGGGATCGTCAAAGGCCTCAACGACGATCTTGTCGTTCGGCCCCAGCCACTTGAATACCGTGGAGACCTGACCGATTTCCTCGGCCAGGGCACCCATCGGCACGGCCATCAACGCCGCAGCAACCAGCAGAAGCTTACGCATCGCCACCTCCCAAAGGGCTCACTAGACCAGAATCAGATTATCGCGGTGCACCAGTTCCGGCTCATCGACGTAGCCGAGCAGGCGCTCGATCTCGTCCGACGGGCGACCGATGATCTTCTGTGCCTCCAGAGCACTGTAGTTGACCAGACCCCGGGCCACTTCCCGACCATCCGGCGCCACGCAGACCACCATTTCGCCGCGACGGAAGCTGCCCTGCACGGCCTTGACGCCGACCGGTAGCAGGCTCTTGCGGTCGGAGACCAACGCCTTGACCGCACCATCGTCCAGCACCAGAGTGCCGCGGGTCTGCAGGTGGCCGGCCAGCCATTGCTTGCGCGCCGCCAGCATGCCGCGCTCGGGCACCAGCAGGGTGCCGAGCAGTTCACCCGCCTTGAGGCGCGCCAGAACCTGATCGATGGCGCCGCCGACGATCACCGTGTGCGCGCCAGAGCGGGCCGCCAGGCGCGCCGCGCGCAGCTTGGTCTGCATACCACCGCGACCCAGGGCGCCGCCCACGCCACCCGCCACCGCATCCAGGGCCGGGTCGTCAGCGCGTGCTTCATGAATCAACTGAGCATCGGGATTGTTGCGCGGGTCGGCATCGAACATGCCGTCACGATCGGTGAGAATCACCAGCAGATCGGCCTCGACCAGATTAGCCACCAGCGCGGCCAGGGTGTCGTTGTCACCGAAACGGATACCGTCGGTCACCACTGTGTCGTTCTCGTTGATCACCGGCACCACGTCGAGCTCGACCAGGGTGCGCAGGGTGCTGCGCGCATTGAGGTAGCGCTTGCGGTCGGACAGGTCATCGTGGGTCAGCAGGATCTGCGCAGTGCGTCGACCATGCTCGCCGAAGCTCGACTCCCAGGCCTGCACCAGGCCCATCTGGCCGATCGCCGCGGCAGCCTGCAGCTCGTGGATGGCGCTCGGGCGTGCCGTCCAGCCAAGACGGCTCATCCCCGCTGCCACCGCGCCGGACGATACCAGCACCAGCTCCACGCCCTGCGCTCGCAGCGCCACCATCTGCCCGACCCACACCGCCATGGCGCCGCGATCCAGCCCCTTGCCATCGGCGGTCAGCAAGGCACTGCCGATCTTCACTACCCAGCGCTGCGCACCACTTACCTTGTCACGCATGTTTTCCAACCCCAGCCAGAAGCACATTTTCGCAAGCCATCACCGGTAGCAACGGCCAAAACCTACAAAAACGCCGCTAAAAAGCGGCGTCTGTCGTCCTATCAATCCCGGACGTAAATGATCTCCGGGCCATCCTCTTCGTCTTCCTCGTCCCAGAAGCTGTCGTCCTCGTCGACGTCGCCCACGGCCCGCACACCGGAGCGGCGCAGCGCACGCTTGTCGTCCAGCGCCTGCAACTGAGCACGCGCTTCATCTTCGATGCGCTGGTCGAGCTCGGCAAGCTCGGCGGCGTACTCGGGATTCTCCTGGATGCGCTCGGCGCGCGCTTCGAGAAAATCCATGATGTCGTAGCACAGCTGCTCGGTGCCTTCGCGCGCCAGGGCGGAGACTACGTAGACAGGGCCTTCCCACTCGAGGCGAGCGACGATCTCGGCAACGCGCTGCTCCTTCTCCTCATCGAGGATCTGGTCGGCCTTGTTGAGCACCAGCCAGCGCTCACGATCGGCCAGCGCCGGACTGAACTTGGTCAACTCGGCGACGATGGTGGCCGCGGCCTCGGCCGGATCGGTCAGATCCAGAGGCGCCATGTCGACGAGGTGCAGCAGCAAACGCGTACGCGCCAGGTGCTTGAGGAAGCGAATACCCAGCCCGGCACCCTCGGAGGCACCCTCGATCAAACCGGGAATGTCGGCGACCACGAAACTCTTGTAGCGATCGACACTGACCACCCCCAGGTTCGGCACCAGCGTGGTGAACGGGTAATCGGCGACCTTCGGCTTGGCCGCCGACACCGAGCGAATGAAGGTGCTCTTGCCCGCGTTCGGCAAACCGAGCAGACCGACGTCCGCCAATACCTTCAATTCCAGCTTGAGGTCACGCGCCTCACCCGGCTTGCCAGGCGTGGTCTGGCGCGGAGCACGGTTGGTGCTGGACTTGAAACGGGTATTGCCCAGGCCATGCCAGCCCCCCTGGGCCACCATCAGGCGCTGCCCGGCCTTGGTCAGGTCGCCGATCACTTCCTGAGTACCGGCATCGATGACCGTGGTGCCGATCGGCACCGGCAGGATCAGGTCTTCGCCCTTGGCACCGGTGCAGTCGGTGCTGCCACCCTTTTCACCATTGGGCGCCTGGAAACGGCGGGTATAGCGGTAATCCACCAGGGTATTGAGGTTGGCCATGGCCTCGATGTAGATCGAGCCACCGTCACCACCATCACCACCGTTGGGGCCGCCGTTCTCGATGAACTTCTCGCGACGGAAGCTCATCATGCCATTGCCACCATCGCCGGCCTTTACAGAAATCGATACTTCATCGACGAATTTCATGGGTACACCTCCCGCCATAATCGCGGGTCACTGAAACAGGAAACACCGGGTGCTTGCGAAATTGCCCTGAAACCACCCGCGTCAACCCAGGACAGTTTGGCAAGAACCCACACGATGCGCGCGCGGCGCCCGAATCGGACGAAGCCGAGCGCAACAGGATACAGAAACAAAAAAGCCCCGTCGCAGGACGGGGCTTTTCCAGCAACTTCGCGATTAGGCCGCGACGACGCTTACGTAACGGCGACCGAAGGCACCTTTTACTTCAAACTTGATCACGCCTTCGATCTTGGCGAACAGGGTGTGATCCTTGCCCATGCCAACGCCGTAACCAGCGTGGAACTGGGTGCCGCGCTGACGCACGATGATGTTGCCAGGAACGATTTTCTGGCCGCCATACATCTTCACGCCAAGGCGTTTGGCTTCTGAGTCGCGACCGTTGCGGGTACTACCGCCAGCTTTTTTGTGTGCCATGAGTTCAATACTCCTATAAAGGGTTCAAGCGAAATGAATCAGGCCTGAATACCGGTGATTTTGATCTCAGTGAACCACTGACGGTGGCCCTGACGCTTCATGTGGTGCTTACGACGACGGAACTTGATGATGGTGACTTTATCGTGACGACCTTGCGAAACGACTTCAGCCGATACCTTGGCGCCTTCGACGACAGGAGCGCCGATGGTGACGTCATCACCGTTGCCAACCAGCAACACGCGGTCGAAAGTCAGTGCTTCGCCAGCGGCCAGCTCCAGTTTCTCGACCTTGAGGAATTCGCCTTCGGTGACTTTGTATTGCTTGCCACCAGTAACAATTACTGCGTACATGGTAAATCTCCGTTGATCCTGCTCACCCAGCGCTTTATAGGAATAGTGTCGGCTGGCATGGCTGCTCGGGGCCGGATGGACACCCTTGCAATTGCGTAAGGCAGGGAAATACCCAGGGGGAAGTTCAGGGTGCGCGATTGTACGCAAGCCACCGGGACAGCGCAAGCGCCGCCTGCCATCGCCTTGACAGCCCCCACCCTGCCCCCTAGCATGCCGCGCAAACTATGGCCTATTAAAGCCGATAGTGCCGGTCCAAGGAGCTTATGTCGCTGATGCAACCCCAGACTTTCTACAGTGTGGTAGCGGATGATTTCGCCGCTGTTGACGGCATTATCCGTCAGCAAGTGGTATCCCGCGTCCCGCTGGTCGAGAAGATCGGCGACTACATCATCTCCGCTGGCGGCAAGCGCCTGCGCCCATTGCTGGTGCTGCTCAGTGGCAAGGCCCTGGGCCTGAACGACGAGCGTCTGCGCCTGCTGGCCGCCACCATCGAATTCCTGCACACCGCCACCCTGCTACACGACGACGTGGTCGACATGTCCGACATGCGCCGTGGCCGCAGCACCGCCAACGCACAGTGGGGCAACGCGCCCAGCGTGCTGGTCGGCGACTTCCTCTATTCGCGCTCGTTCGAGATGATGGTCGAGCTCGGTTCGATGCCGGTAATGAAGATCCTTTCCAAGGCCACCCGGGTGATTGCCGAGGGCGAGGTGCTGCAGCTGTCGAAGATCCGCGACGCCAGCACCACGGAAGAAACTTACATGGAAGTCATCCGCGGCAAGACCGCCATGCTCTTCGAGGCGTCGACACAGAGCGCCGCCGCCCTGGCCGAAGCGAGCTCCGAGCAGAACGAGGCGCTGCGCCTGTTCGGTGACCATCTTGGTGTTGCCTTCCAACTGGTCGATGACCTGCTCGACTACAAGGGTGATGCCGCCACGCTGGGCAAGAACGTCGGCGACGACCTGGCCGAGGGCAAGCCGACCCTGCCGCTGATCTACACCATGCGTGAAGGCAGCGCCGAGCAAGCCGCTCTGGTACGCAAGGCAATTCAGAAAGGTGGCCTGGAAGACCTGGAAAGCATCCGCGAAGCCGTGCAGGCCGCAGGCGCCCTGGATTACACCGCCAACCTGGCACGCGAATACGCTGAACGCGCCATTGCCTGCCTGGAGGTGCTGCCTGCCAGCGCCTACCGCGACGCCCTGGTCGAGCTGAGCCACTTCGCCGTGGCGCGCACGCACTGATTCAGCGGAAACCGCATGACCCGAAGCCCGTCCCTGCGACGGGCTTTTTCATGCTCGTCATCTTCCAAACCAGGCGTAACGGCAACCGTTCGACGAAAGGCGCGATTAACACTTGCTATTAGCGTAATAAGAACTATTCTCATATCTACCAATCATTCAGGGAGATGCGAGCATGACTTATCTAATAGACGCCTGGCTGGACCGCCCTCATCCCTACCTGCGCATCCTGCACCGCGAGACCGGCGAGGTCTGCGCCGTACTCGAAGAAGAGGCGCTGGATGAATTGCGTAAGCAGGGTGACCTGGATCTGCACGAACTGAGCTCGAGCGAGCCGCTGATCCTCAAGGAACTGGTGCGCAGCCTGTTCCTGTATTGCTATGCCCGGGCCTTGCGCCCGTGACACTTATCCGAAGGCTCGCGAGCTAGAGCCCTGCCAGGCCTAGGCGGCCCCGCAAAAATAGGCGAAGAAGCGGTCGGGGTCGCAACCGACTGTACTTTCGTACATGAGCATTACTCGCTCCGCTCGCCCTTCGGGCCGCGCTGAAGCGCGTTAGCCGCAAGCGGCTTTCCTCATCTATTTTTAACGCCGCAGGGCCGACGCGCAGCAGCCTTCGCAGGTGCTTACAGGATGTCGAGCAGCTCGACATCGAACACCAGCACGCTGTGCGGCGGGATGCTGCCAACGCCCTGGGCGCCATAGGCCAGCTCGCTCGGCACGTACAGGCGCCATTTGCTGCCGGTACCCATCAGTTGCAGGGCCTCGGTCCAACCGGCGATCACGCCACCTACCGGGAATTCGGCCGGCTGGCCGCGCTCGTAGGAGCTGTCGAACACGCTGCCGTCGATCAAGGTGCCGTGGTAGTGAGTACGCACACTGTCGTCGCGCGATGGCTTGGCGCCCTCGCCCGCGGTCAGCACTTCGTACTGCAGGCCTGAAGCCAGCACGGTGACGCCGTCACGCTTGGCGTTCTCGGCCAGGAAGGCCAGGCCCGCACCGGCAGCCGCGTCGGCCTTGGCCTTGGCTTCGGCCTGCATGACATCGCGGATGACCTTGAAACTGGCCGACAGCTCGGCTTCGCTGACGCGACTCTGCTGGCCGGCGAACGCATCGGCCAGGCCAGCCAGAACGGAATCCAGGCTCACGCCCGGTGGCGGGTTGTCACGCAGCTGGCCACCCAGTTGACGGCCAATGCCGTAGCTGACGCGTGCTTCGTCAGTGGAAAGATCGAGTTCGGACATGTCGCCGCTCCGCTAGCAGGAAAAAAGGCCGGCTAGCCTATCACGGTTCCAGTCGCCGCCCGTGCCTTACCAGCGGCTGCGCAGGCCGACCGGTACACGCAGGGCGTCGCGGGTGCCGCTCGGCAAGCCGCACATCTCGTCGTAGGCCGAGGCATGCACCAGAAACAGCGGCACGTCCGGCAGCTCCTCGAGCAGGTCGCGAGCATGTTCCACCGAGCGCAGGTGCAGGTTGCGCCCCGCGTCGTCGCGCAGGTAGGCGCGCTGCTCGGCGCCGAGAATCTGCAACAGGTAGATGCCGCCTTCCAGGGAAATCAGTTCGAGCTCGCTAACCGCACCATCGCGAGCCGCTCGCAGCAATTCGGGCAGGGTCATGGCATGTCCTCGCAGGCAAGAGGCACCACTATACGATTGTCGCCGCGCAGATAACAAAACGCCCGGCGCTTTTCAGGGAAGGCCGGGCGTTGGGCAGGCAACGGGATCAGTGCTTGGTCAGCTTGTCCAGGTAACCCATGGCGAAAGCCGAGATCACGAAGGTCATGTGGATGATCACGTACCACTTCAGGTGCTCGGGATCATGGTTACGGGCATCCATGAACACCCGCAGCAGGTGGATCGAGGAAATCGCCACGATGGAAGCCGCTACCTTCATCTTCAGCGAGCTGGAATCCATCTTGCCGAGCCAGGCGAGCTTTTCCTTGTTGTCGTCGATATCCAGCTGCGAAACGAAGTTCTCGTAACCGGACATCATCACCATCACCAGCAGGCCACCGACCAGCGCCATGTCGACCAACGACAGCAGCACCAGGATCAGGTCCGCCTCGGCCATGGAGAAAATATTGGGCAGGATGTGGAAGATTTCCTGGAAGAACTTCAGGGCCAGCGCCAGCAGGCCCAGCGACAGACCGAAATAGATGGGGGCCAGCAGCCAGCGCGATGCGTACATCGCGTTCTCGATAAAGCGTTCCATGGACTCTCACAGGTAATGAACAGGCGAGCGAGTATACCCAGCGTCCGACCGCAGGCAAGCAGGCGGGTTCGCCGACGACAGCGCTAAAGCAGGCTGAATGCGGTAGCTGGGCGACTGTGGATAAGATCTGCGGCCCGGCGTCGCAGGCTGACCGATGAGTCGCGCCGCGAACGCATCGAAACGGCCCGCTCAACTATCGGGCAGCGACAGGGATACGCCGCGAGAAGCGCTGCGCGCGTTGTTCAAACGGCGTAATTGCGCTTGGGCATGCAGGCGCCAGATCATGGGCTCGTGGCAGGTGCAGTAACCCTGGACGGCCAGGCTTTCGGCGATGTCGTCGATCAGCTGTTCGACCACCAGAGGCCCGTGGAATGGGCCTTGCGCCTTGACGGTGGAGGGTTGCCGGGCAGACAGGCCGGCAACGCAGATCAGCGTCCAAAGTCCTTGCTCCCCCGCCAGGGGCAGCACCGTGCATTCGATGCGCGTGATCACACCGAGACAATCACGGGTCAGGCAGAGGCTACGCGACATGGCGGCGATCCTCGCAGAGACAGACCTGCAGCCTACACCCGAAGCGCCTGCCGGCAAAGGCAGGTTTATACACAGAAGCTGTGGATAACCTTGTGCATGACAGGTGCGCAAGCACCTGCATGCTGCCGGCCAAAGGGTAGCAGGCGAGCCGATCAGCGATTGATCAGCTCGCCAACCACCCTATTCCGCCGCAGGCTTTTTCGCCCGCGGCTTCTTGGGCTTTTCCGGCAGCGCCGCGGTGAGCGCTTCCTTGGCCTGTTCGGGCTTTTCTTCCTCGCCCATGCCGATCTCGGCAATCTCGCGCAGGCGCTCGACCACGCGCGCGTTCACGCTGCCCTTGGGGAAGTGGCCCTTGTCGTCTGGCGTGCCGGCATCCTTACCGACCAGCAGGCTCAGCGCCTCATCCACATGGCGCACGGCATAGATATGGAACTGCCCGGCGCGCACGGCCTGCAGCACACGCTCGTCGAGCATCAGGGTGGACACGTTGGAGTGCGGGATGATCGCCCCCTGCTCGCCGGTCAACCCGCGGGCTTCGCAGAGGCGGAAGAAGCCTTCGATCTTCTCGTTGACGCCACCGACTGCCTGCACCTCACCGAACTGATTGATCGACCCGGTGATGGCGAAGCACTGCTTGAGCGGCGTACGCGACAGCGCCGAGATCAGCGTACAGACCTCGCCGAGCGAGGCGCTGTCGCCATCGACGTAGCCGTAGGATTGCTCCAGGGCAATGCTCGCCGAGATTTCCAGGGGGAATTCCTGGGCGTAGCGGCTGCCGAGAAAACCGGTAAGGATCATCACGCCCTTGGAGTGGATCGGCTGGCCGAGGTTGACTTCGCGCTCGATGTCGACGATGCCCGAGCCGCCCGGATAAACGGTAGCGGAGATGCGCGCCGGCACGCCGAACGCCGAGTCGCCCACTTCCAGCACGGTCAGGCCGTTGCACTTGCCGATGGCCGCGCCGACGGTGTCGATGAGGATGATGCCGGCGAGCATGTCGTCGATGATCCGCGCCGAGACGCGCCCGGTGCGAGTGGCCTTGGCCTTGAGCGCACGCTCGATGTGATCGGCGTCGGTCACCGCCTCGCCGGCCAGGTTGCGGATGAAGTCCGCCTCGCTGACCAGCTGGAACAGGTCGCCGATGCGTGCCGACAGCCGCCCCTGGTGTTCGGCCAGGCGCGCACTGTAGGTGGCCAGACGCGCGACCGCGGCAGCGGTGAGCGGTGCCATGCCTTCCTCGGTGGTGCGGGTTTTCATCAGTTGGGCGAACTGCTCCAGACTGTCGTCGGCCAGCGGGATGTCTTCGTCGAAGTCGACCAGCACCCGGAACATCTCCTGGAAGTCCGGATCGGCGTCCTGCAACGCGTAATACAGCTGGCGCGAACCGATGATCACCACCTTGAGTTGCAGCGGCACGGTTTCCGGGTTCAGGGTCACGGTGGCGATGCGGCCCAGGTCGGCCAGAGGCGACTCCATCTTCAGCTTGCGCGACTGCAGGGCGCGCTTGAGCGCCTCCCAGACGAACGGCTCGCTGAGGAATTTCTCCGCCTCGAGGATCAGGAAACCGCCGTTGGCGCGATGCAGCGCACCGGGGCGCAGTTGGCGATAACTGGTATAGAGCGCGCCCTGGTCGGTGTTGTACTCGATGCGGCCGAACAGGTTGTCGTAGGTCGGGTGCGGCTCGAACACCACCGGCGCGCCGCCATCGACATGGTGGCCGACGATCAGGCTCGGGCAGTACAGCTCTTCGAGCAGCTTGCGGGTCTGGGCGTCGGGCTTTTCCACCTCGATCAGCAGGTCGATCACGCTTTTCAGCAGATCCACCTGCATGGCCTGCAGGTAGGCACACACACCGGCGTTCTCGGCGTACTTCTCCGACAGCGGCGCCAACAGCGGCTGCAGCGCGACGGTGATGGTTTCCTCGTTGAGCTGACGCAACTGGTTGCTGGACTCGCGCTTCCACTGCGGCAGGCTGGCCAGCTCCTCGTTGAGGCGCTCCTCCAGCGCGGCGATATCGGCGTGGAAGCGCTCGCGGTCGGTTTCCGGCAGCTGGGCGAACTCGGCCTCGTCCAGCGCCTTGCCGTCGAGCATCGGCGTGAAGGCGATGTTGGTGCTGTCGCGGTACAGGGCGATGCCGCGCTCCAGGGACAGGCGCTCGATGACATCCAGAGCCTGGTCGTAGCGCTTGTTGAAGGCGCGGTCGATGGCGCTCTTCTTCTGCTGGAAGGACGGATGCTCGAACACCGCCGGGAAAGTCGCCAGCAGGTTGTCGATCAGCGCGTTGATGTCGGCGATGAACTCGCCCGCCGTGCCGGGCGCCAGCTCCACGGCTCGCGGCTCGCGGGGCTCGTCGAAGTGATTGACGTAGACCCGATCCGGCGGCGTCTCCAGGCGCTTGCCCTCGGCCTGCAGGTAACGTTTGACGAACGAGAAGCGGCCGGTGCCCGGCTCGCCCATGACGAACACGTTGTACCCGGGGCGCGGCATCGCCACGCCGAACTGCAGCGCCTGCACGGCGCGTTCCTGGCCGAGTACACCGCGAAAGGGCTCCAGGTCATCGGTGGTGGTGAAGGCGAACTGCGTGGGCGAGAAGGGACGGGTGAGTGCATCGGGCGCCAGGCGCAGGCCGGCTGCAACGGGATCGGGCATCGGGGATCCTTAAATACCTCGGAGAAGTGTCTGCATTCTCGCGCTGCCCACTTCCCGCTGGCAAGGCACCAATGCCGACTGGCGCAGAAAGCAAAACGCCCGCAACGGATGCGGGCGCTTGGCGATGCAGCAGGCTTACAGGTAGAAGGCTTTCAGCGGCGGGAAGCCATTGAATTCCACGGCGCTGTAGCTGGTGGTGTAAGCACCGGTGGAGAACCAGTACAGGCGGTCGCCGCTGGCCAGGTTCAGGGGCAGGCCGTACTTGTAGTGCTCGTACATGATGTCGGCGCTGTCGCAGGTGGGACCTGCGATCACCACTTCTTCCATCTCGCCCTTCTTCTCGGTCCAGATCGGGAACTTGATGGACTCGTCCATGGTTTCGATCAGGCCGCTGAACTTGCCCACGTCGGTGTACACCCAGCGCTCGACGGCGGTGCGCGACTTGCGCGCCACCAGCACCACTTCACTGACCAGCACGCCGGCGTTGGCGATCAGCGAACGGCCAGGCTCGAGGATGATTTCCGGCAGCTGGTCGCCGAAGTCTTCCTTGAGGAAACGGATGATTTCCTCGGCGTAGGTTTCCAGGCTGTTGGTGCGGGTGATGTAGTTGGCCGGGAAGCCGCCGCCCATGTTGATCATCTGCAGCTCGATGCCGTCTTCTTCCTTGAGACGCTCGAAGATCACCTTGACCTTGGCGATGGCCGCATCCCATACGTCGATGTCACGCTGCTGCGAACCGACGTGGAAGGAAATGCCGTAGGGCACCAGGCCCAGTTGCTTGGCGAGGATCAGCAGATCCAGGGCCATGTCCGGCTGGCAGCCGAACTTGCGGCTCAGTGGCCAGTCGGCCGAGGTCGAGCCCTCGGTGAGGATGCGCACGTAGATCTTCGAGCCCGGCGCCGCCTTGGCGATGTTGCGCAGGTCGGCTTCGGAATCGGTGGCGAACAGGCGCACGCCTTTTTCATAGAAGTAGCGAACGTCGCGGGCTTTCTTGATGGTGTTGCCGTAGCTGATGCGCTCCGGGCCGACACCGGCGGACAGCACCTTGTCGAGCTCGTAGATCGAGGCGATGTCGAAGCTCGAGCCCTTGTCGCGCAGCAGCTCGATGATCTCGATCGCCGGGTTGGCCTTGACGGCGTAGTACACCTTGGCGAATTCGAAACCGGCGCGCAGGTCGTCGTAGGCCTGGCTGATGATCGCGGTGTCGATCACCACGAACGGGGTTTCCTGCTGGTCGGCGAAGGCCTTCATTTTGTTGAAGGTTTCGCGTGGGTAGTAGTCTTCGACCTTGATCGACATGCGGGTCTCCAAATGGCTAAACCATGAACACTAGGATTCGGGCAGTTGAACCGGGCACAGGTTCAACGTCGGGGGCGACCAATTCTGCAATCGGCCGGAAAGCCTGCTGCCAGGCCAGGAACGTCTGATCAGTTTCCCCACTTTGGTTCGCCTACTTCCCAAGGCATGTCGCCGAGAATTGCATGGCCTGAAACAGGCCGGACAACCTCTCGTCGTCAGTACTTGAGCCGAATGGATCGTTGCCAGCATGGACGTTCGGGCGCGGACTTTAAGACCATGACTCGTTCAGATCAATCAAAAATTGCCCGTGACGGAAACTGATTTTCCAGGCGTTTCGGATTCCACACGAATCGCGGCGAAATGCTGCACAGCCGCGGGCTGCACGAGCACTCACCACACCGGGGCGACAGCTTGGCACCGAGGCTTTTCAGGATGATGACTTCAAGCGTAGACGAGCCCCGGAATCGGGGCTCGCAAGGCGGCTGGCGCCAGTAGGCAGCGCAAGCCGTAGAGGGCGGGCTTAGCGGAAGCGCTCGACTTCGCGGTGCAGGTCGGTGGCCAGGGTTTCCAGCTCCTTGGAGGTGTGCGCCAGGTTGGCGATCACTTCACGCTGCTCACCGTTGGCCAGGGCAATGCTCTGCAGGTTGCTACTCAGCACCGTGGCGGTGCTGCTCTGCTCGCTGGTAGCGGTAGTGATGGCGGCGAACTGCTCGCCAGCGGCGCTGGTCTGCTCGGCGATGTGGGTCAACGCCGCTGCGACCTTGGCGTTGAGCTCCAGGCCGTTCTGCATCAGCTGGCGGCCCTGCTCCATGGTGCTGATCGCGCTGCTGGTCTCACCCTGGATGCTGCCGATCATGCTGGAGATCTCCGTGGTCGCCTCACGGGTGCGACCGGCCAGGCTGCGGACTTCATCGGCAACCACGGCGAAGCCGCGACCCTGCTCTCCGGCACGTGCTGCTTCGATGGCCGCGTTGAGCGCCAGCAGGTTGGTCTGGTCGGCGATCGAGGTGATGACGCTGAGAATCCCGCCGATTTCCTGGGAACGCTGCCCCAGGCTGTCGATGACCTTGGCCGCACTGTTCAGCGAGGTGGAGATTTGCTCCAGCGCGTTGGACGCCTCTTCCATCGAGGTGCGGCCGATGCGCGTCTGGCTGGCGTTCTCGCTGGCCATGCGCTCGGTGCTGCGCATGTTGTCGGCGATGTTCAGCGAAGTGGCGCTGAACTCTTCCACCGCACCAGCCATGCTGCTGATCTCGCCGGACTGCTGCTCGATGCCTTCATAGGCACCACGGGACAGGCCGGACAGCGCCTCGGCGCGCTGGCTGACGTTGCCGGCGGCGCTGCGAATGCGCGCGACCATGGTCGACAGCGCCTCGCTCATCTGGTTGAAGCTGCGCGACAGCTCGCCGATCTCGTCGTGGCTGCTGACCTGCAGCCGCACGCTCAGGTCGCCGGCGCCCAGGGCCTGGGCCTGACGTACCAGATCGCCGAGCGGGCGCAGCTTGCGACGCAGCAGCCAGATCACCGCCAGCACGGCCAGCACCAGGGTCACCAGGCTGCCGATCGCCAACTGGCTGCCGACGCGCCAGGTTACGGCCTGAATCTCTTCTTCCGGCATGCTCGCCACCACGGTCCACGGCCCGCCAGCGAACGGCACGGCGACGCTGTAGAACTCCTGGGCGCCGTCGCTCCAGAAACCGCCCTTGCCCGGAGTGCCGAGCACCTTGGTCATGTTGCTGGTCAGTTGCTCGGGACGTTGCGCGCCATAGGGCGCCACCAGCCAATTGTTCTGGTCGTCGAGCAGGGCCAGGGAACCGGTGCTGCCGATACGGAAGCGCTCCAGATTGGCGAACTGGGCGTTCTGCGCATCGGTGTAGTCGAAGCCGACGAACAGCACGGCGATGACCCGCCCGGCGCTGTCGCGTACCGGCGTGTACTGGGTCATGTAAAAACGCTCGAACAGCAGCGCGCGGCCCACATAGCTTTCGCCGGCCAGCAGGCGTGCATAAGCCGGGTGCTTGCGATCGAGTACGGTGCCGATCGCCCGGCCGCCGTCCTGCTTGGTCAGCGAGGTGGTAACGCGCACGAAATCTTCGCCATCACGCACGAAGATGGTCGCCACACCGGCAGTCAGGCGGCGAAATTCATCGACTTCGCTGAAATCGTTGTTCAGTTGAGTGCTGCCCAGGTACAGGGCCGGCGCCTGCAGGGCACCGACGGTCACTCGCTCGTCCGGGCTGACGCGCAGGCCGCTGCTGAAGCGGCGCTCGAACAGGCCGGCCAGACGCTGGGTGCTTTCACGCAGGCTTTCGTGGAAGGTACTCAGCTGATCGGCCAGCAGGCGTGCTTCGCTGCCCAGGTGCTCTTCGCGCGTCACCAGGTTGGCGCTGCTCAGCGAGCGCAGGGCGAATACGGTACTCACACTGATCAGCAGCACCAGCATGGCGGCGAGGGCCGTCGCCAGTTGCCAGGCGATACGGGAACGAGGTTGGTTCATGAAACATCTCCGAGCTCCATCGTCCCTGTATGGAGTAATTGAATAAATAATGATCAGCCTGTACGTCGGCGAGCGCGGAGAATACTTGAGAGTTTTAGTGCGTCAATGGCCATCGTGACGCTATCACCCCATTTTTTACGTGGCGTGATGAAAAACGCCTCGTAGGTGCAAGTTTTCAACGAATTTCTAGCGGCGCAGCTCGACCTCGGGCAATTGCATGGCTGCGACTTCCGCGAGCAGAAACTCGGCCAACCGCTCGAAACGCTCCTGGCCGCGGCGCGACCGGGGCCACACCAGGTAATAGCTTTCGCCGCTGGAGACGGCGGTCGGCCAGGGCAGCGCCAGACGGCCCAGCAGCACATCCTCGGCGACCATCGCCAAGTCGCCGATCGACACGCCGTAACCCCGGGCGGCAGCGACAATGCCCAGTTCCAGGGTGTCGAACACCTGGCCGCCCTTGAGTGACACCTGATCGGTCAGGCCCATGGCCTGCAGCCAGCGGCGCCAGTCGCGACGGTCAGGCGTGGGGTGCACCAGCTCGGCCTGCTGCAGCCGGCCGACGTCCCAGGACCGTTCGCCCAGAGCGCCGGGTGCGCACACCGGAATCAGCCATTCCTCGAACAGCCGCACGCTGTGCCATTCACTGCTGAAATTACCGGCACCGAGCAACACCGCGCAGTCGAAGGGCTCATGCAGGAAGTCCACGCGGTCGAGATCCATCCAGGCGCTGGTAAGCTGCACCTCGAGATCGGCCTGCCGGGCGCGAAACAGCGAAAGCCGCGCCAGCAGCCAGCGCATGGTCAGGGTCGAGGGCGCCTTGAGGCGCAGGGTGCCCTCCTCCACACGCAAATGCGCACAGGCCCGCTCAAGGGACTCGAAGCCCTCGCGTACGCCTGGCAGTAACAGGCTCGCCGGCTCGGTCAGGTGCAGCGCCCGGCCGCGGCGCTCGAACAGTCGGCAGGCGAAGTGTTCTTCAAGGGTGCGGATGTGCCGGCTGACGGCGCTCTGGGTAATCGCCAGCTCATCGGCGGCACGGGTAAAGGACAGGTGACGCGCTGCGGCCTCGAAGGCGCGCAGGGCATACAACGGTGGCAGGTGCCGGCTCACCGCACTAACCCATGAGTTTTAATCATGCCTGGCATCGCTATTTTCCTTTTGTGGACTTGTGCTGCAAACCGGAGAATAGCTGGCATTGCCCTTCTCCCGACAGCTCGGGAGTGCTTACCCAGCCGAAGTTTTACTCATCATGAAAAGTCCCCTTGGTCACGAGCTTGGCGCCTTGCTGCGCCTGGCCGGCCCGCTGGTCTCCGCGCAGCTGGCCCATGCGCTGATGATTTTCACCGACACGCTGATGATGGCCATGCTCGGCCCGGGGCAGTTGGCCGGCGGCGCGCTGGGCGCGACCTGTTACTTCATCTTCTCGATCTTTTGCACAGGCGTGATCGCGGCGGTCGGCAGCCTGGCCGCCATCCGCCATGGTGCCGGCGATGTGAACGGCGTGACCCGCCTCATCCGCAACGGCCTGTGGCTGGCCATGCTGCTCGGCGTCGTCAGCGCGTTGTGCCTCAATGCCCTGGGCCCGCTGTTGCCGCACTTGGGTCAGGACCCGGCTGCAGCCAGCGAGGCCATGACGTTCCTACGCCCGCTGTCGCTGGGCCTGCCCGCCTACCTCTGCTTCATGGCTCTGCGCGGTTTCACCAGCGCCATTGGCCATCCCGGCCCGGTGATGACCATCAGCATCGTCGGCACCCTTGCCAACTTCGTCATCAACTACGCGCTGATCAAGGGCTGGCTGGGCGTGGACCTGGGCCTGAGCGGTATCGGCCTGACCACAGCGCTGGTCAGCAGCGCCATGGCGTTGGCACTGGGGCTGTACATCCTGATCTCGCCGACCTACCAGCGCTACCGGTTGCGCGGTGGGCTGGGTCGCCCGCAACGCGCCGAAATTCGTGATCTGCTGCGCCTCGGCCTGCCGATTGGCGGCACCTACGCCGCCGAGCAGGGGCTGTTCACCTTCGCCACGCTGTGCATGGGTGCGCTGGGCAGCGTGCAACTGGCGGCGCACCAGATCGCCATGCAGTCGGTCGCCCTGGCGTTCATCGTGCCCCATGGCCTGTCCTACGCGGTGACCTTCCGCGTCGGCATGCATTACGGCGCGGGCCGCCTGCATCTGTCGCGCCTGGCCGGCCACCTGGGCATGGGCATGGGCGCCGTGCTGATGCTGATGTTCGCCCTGGCGTTCTGGCTGCTGCCGGAGTGGATCATCAGCCTGTTCCTCGACCGCCACGATCCGGCGTTCGCCAGTATCGTCACCCTGGCGGTGAGCCTGCTGGCGATCGCCGCATGGTTCGAGCTGTTCGATGGCCTGCAGAGCATCGCCATGGGCGCGATTCGCGGCCTCAACGACGGCCGTCTGACCCTGGTGATCGGCCTGACCGGCTATTGGTGCATCGGCGCGCCGCTGGCTTGGCTGCTTGCCTTCCCGCTCGGCTGGGGCGCCCATGGCGTCTGGTGGGGCTTGGCCGCCGGCCTGGCGGTAACGGCAACCGGCCTGGTAGTGGGTTTTCGCTGGAAGACCACTCGCCTGCAGCGGGTGCAAGGTGCCGGCGCAGCGCCCTGCCTGTCCTAGGCCAGC
>NZ_MSXU01000012.1:20149-87015 GCF_001945375.1 Pseudomonas sp. PA1(2017) | reverse complement strand
ACATGGATGTGGGAAATGCCGCAAGCCCGCCGGGAGCGGGCACGGCCCTTGCCTCGCGCAAAAACTGGCTCCGGCGCGGCCGTGCGTGAAACGGGAACAGACCCTCGCGTAAAGTCAGGCGTCGCGCTGCCGTGAACCGGGCGGCGACACCCGCGCCCGGGTCAGCACATCGTCCAGCTCGGCGCGGGGCACGGCGCGGCTGATCAGGTAACCCTGCACCTGATCACAGCCGAACTCGCGCAGCAGGCGCAGCTGCTCGAGGTTTTCCACCCCTTCGGCGACCACCTGCAGGTCGAGGTTGTGGGCCAGGCTGATCATCGCCTGCACCAGCTGCTGGCTCTGCGGGCGCAGCTCCATGCCGGTGACGAAGCTGCGGTCGATCTTCAGCAGGGCGATGGGCAGATTGCTCAGGTGCTCGAACGACGAGAACCCGGTGCCGAAGTCGTCCAGAGAGAAACGCACGCCCAGGTGGCCCAGGCGGCGCATGGTCTGCAGCACGTATTCGCTGCGGCGCATCACCGCGGTTTCGGTCAGCTCGAACTCCAGCCAGTGGCTGTCGATGCCGCAACTGTCGATCAGCCGCTCCAGGGTCGGCAACAGCTGGCTGTCCTGGAACTGGCGGAACGACAGGTTGACCGCCATGTGCAACGCCGGATGGCCACGCTCGCGCAGCCACTGCATGTCGCGCATCGCGCGGTCGATCACCCAGTAGCCGAGCGGCACGATCAGCCCGCATTCCTCGGCCAGCGGCACGAACTCGCCGGGCATCAGCAGCCCATGCCGTTCGTGCTGCCAGCGCACCAGGGCTTCCAGGCCGACGATGCTGCCGCTGTGCAGGCAGAACCTGGGCTGGTAATGCAGCTGCAACTCGCCCTTGCGCAGCGCCCGGCGCAGTTCGCGCTGCAGGTCGACCTGGCTGCGCATGCCGTGGTCCAGGCGTTCGTCGTATAAATGGTAGGTGCAGCCGTGACGGCTCTTGGCCTGCTGCATGGCGATATGGGCGTGCCACATCAGCCTATCGGCGGTGCTCGCCGGCTTGGCCAGGGCCACGCCGAGGCTGCAGCCAAGCAGCAGGCTCTCGCCCTCCAGCCAGTACGGCTCGCCCAGCGCTTCGAGCAGGTGCTGCACGCGGCCATGCAGGCGTTCGAGATCATCGTGGCTGTCGAGCAGCAGGGCGAATTCATCGCCACCGAGCCGCGCCATCTGATCGCCGCGCTCCAGGTACTGCTTGAGCCGCGCCACCACTTGCTGGATCAGTTGGTCACCAGCGCGATGACCGAGGGCGTCGTTGGCCTGGCGAAAGTTGTCCAGGTCCAGCTGGATCAGCGCCAAGCCGCGACGGCCTTGTTCGGCCAGGCGCGCCGCCAGCAGGGTATGAAAGCCCTGGCGGTTGGCGATGCCGGTGAGCGCGTCCTGTTCGGCCAGGCGCTGCACGGTCAGGCGCAGGCGGCCCTGCTCACGCACGTAGCGCAGGCTGCGGCGCAGCACATCGGGGCTCAGTTGATCGCGCACCAGCCAGTCGCAGACCAGGGGCGGCGTGTCGGCCGGTTCCTGCTCCAGCAACAGGATGATCGGCGCCGTGCAGCGCCGCGAGTCCGGCAAGTGCGCCGGAGTGGTCAGCAACACCGCCTCGCCGGCGTCGTCGAGCAGTTGCCGGGCATCCGGCCAGTTGGCGGCGCAGCTCAGGGGCATAGGCCCGCCGACGGCATCCAGGCGCTCGCGCAGCAGTTCGCTCCACTGCGGCGCCTCCGCCAGCAGTACCAGGCGCAACGGCTCGACGAATGCGCTCAAGAAAAATCCCCCGATGCACGAAAAAGATGAGCGCCCATGGCGCTTCTGAGTGCGCCACATCCGGCGTCAAATCAATCACTTCCGTGTAAATCGGCGAACATCCTGCGACAAAACCCCGGTAAACGACAAGCCCATCGGCGCAAACAAGCGCCGTGAACGTGCTCGCGAGCACGGTTGTCGGCTGCTGCAGCAAAGGCACGAAATGGCCGCCGACTTTCGGCTAAAATGCGCGGCCATTTTCTTCTGCGATAGACACGATGTCCCGACTCAATCCCCGGCAACAGGAAGCCGTGAACTACGTCGGCGGCCCTCTTTTGGTGCTCGCCGGCGCAGGCTCCGGCAAGACCAGCGTGATTACCCGCAAGATTGCCCACTTGGTGCAGAACTGCGGCATCCGCGCCCAGCACATCGTCGCCATGACCTTCACCAACAAGGCCGCGCGCGAGATGAAGGAACGTGTCGGCACCCTGCTCAAGGGCGCCGAAGCCCGCGGCCTGACGGTGTCGACCTTCCACAACCTGGGCATGAACATCATCCGCAAGGAGTACGCGCGCCTGGGCTACAAACCCGGTTTTTCGATCTTCGACGATGGCGACATCAAGGCGCTGCTCACCGACATCATGCAGAAGGAGTACGCCGGCGACGATGGCGCCGATGAGGTGAAAAACTACATCGACAGCTGGAAGAACGACCTGATCCTGCCCGACGAAGCCCTGGCCAACGCCCGCGGGCCCAAAGAGCAGACCGCGGCCATCGTCTACCTGCATTACCAGCGCACGCTCAAGGCGTACAACGCGGTGGACTTCAACGACCTGATCCTGCTGCCGGTCAAGCTGTTCCAGGAGCATCAGGACATTCTGGAAAAGTGGCAGAACCGTATCCGCTACCTGCTCGTCGACGAGTACCAGGACACCAACTCCAGCCAGTACCTGCTGGTGAAGCTGCTGGTGGGCATGCGCAACCAGATCACCGTGGTCGGCGACGACGACCAGTCCATCTACGCCTGGCGCGGAGCACGGCCGGAGAACCTCAACCTGCTCAAGGAAGACTACCCGTCGCTCAAGGTGGTGATGCTCGAGCAGAATTACCGCTCCACCAGCCGCATCCTCAAGTGCGCCAACGTGCTGATCGCCAACAACCCCCACGCCTTCGAGAAGCAGCTGTGGAGCGAGATGGGCATGGGTGACGAAATCCGCGTGATCCGCACCCGCAACGAAGACGCCGAGTGCGAGCGCGTGGCCCTGGAGATTCTCACCGAACACCTGCGCACCCAGCGGCCCTACAGCGATTTCGCCATTCTCTACCGTGGCAACTACCAGGCCAAGCTGATGGAGCTGAAGCTGCAGCACCACCAGATTCCCTATCGCCTGTCCGGCGGCACCAGCTTCTTCGCCCGCCAGGAAGTGAAGGACCTGATGAGCTACTTCCGCCTGCTGGTCAACCCGGACGACGACAACGCCTTCCTGCGGGTGATCAACGTGCCGCGCCGGGAGATCGGTTCCACGACCCTGGAAAAACTCGGTAACTACGCCAACGAGCGCAAGATCAGCATGTACGCGGCCAGCGACGAGATCGGCCTCGGCGAGCACTTGGACAGCCGTTATACCGAGCGCCTGGCGCGCTTCAAGCGCTGGATGGACGGCGTGCGCGAGCAGTGCGTGGTCAACGAGCCGATCGCCGCGATCCGCAGCATGGTCATGGACATCGACTACGAGAACTGGCTGCGCCAGAACGCCTCCAGCGACAAGGTCGCCGATGCGCGCATGGGCAACGTGTGGTTTCTGGTCGACGCCCTGAAAAACACCCTCGACAAGGACGAAGAGGGAGACATGACCATCGAGGATGCCATCGGCAAACTGGTGCTGCGCGATATGCTCGAACGCCAGCAGGAAGAAGAAGAAGGCGCAGACGGCGTGCAGATGATGACCATGCACGCCTCCAAGGGCCTGGAGTTTCCGTCGGTATACATCATCGGCTTCGAAGAGGAGATCCTGCCGCACCGCTCCAGCATCGAATCCGACACCATCGAGGAAGAACGCCGCCTGGCCTACGTGGGCATCACCCGCGCCAAGCGCAACCTGGCGCTGACCTTCGCCGCCAAGCGCAAGCAGTACGGCGAGATCATCGAATGCACACCAAGCCGCTTCCTCGACGAGCTGCCGCCGGAGGATCTGGTCTGGGAGGGCCAGGAAGAGGCGCCGGTGGAGGTCAAGGCGGCCCGCGGCAACGACGCCCTGGCCAGCATGCGAGCGATGCTCAAGCGTTGAAAGCATGAACCGGTAGACCGGGTCGAGCTATGCGACACCCGGAAAATCGACCTGGGTGTCGCATAGCTCGACCCAGGTGACCTTTTCACCGAGCCCACCATCCCGACGGGCACCAGTGCAACATTTCGTAGTCAGAGTGAGAGGCCGGCTCCAGCAGCCGGCCCGTCATCGTCAGCTCCCCTTGCAGAGGCCCGGCACCATGCGCACGCTCACTCTCGACCTCGACACCCTGACCCAGCTGATCAACGGCCGTGAAACCCTCGAACACTGGCTCGACATGGAAGCCGGCACGGTGCTGACCCTGTCGCCGGAAGACCAGGGCAGCGATGAGCGCCAGCAGGTACAGCTCAACCCCGACCGTTACGCCCACGTGCCCAACCTCGACGTGGCCCAGCGCGTGGCGATGCGCGAATCCTTTCTGTTCACCCTCAACGACCTCAATGCCCACCCGCTGCTCAGCGCCGCGCTGACCGGCCGTAAACCGCTCAAGGCCTTCGATTACGAAATCGATTACTTCCCCGCCCTGCGCCAGCAATGGCAGGAGTACGAGCAGAAGCAACTGCGCGAATACGCTCTCAATTGGCTGTTCGAACTGGGCCTGGAGCCGGCACCGGACAAGTTGCCGCTGGACCCGCGCGGCATTCCGCGGGACATCCTGCGCCGGCTGACGCGCAGCGCCTGAGCGCCCGGCTGGGCGCGGCAATGGACGAGCGGATGGCGCGTGCTGTGTTTTCGCTACAAATGATCGGCAATTTGAGCGAAAATCCGCCGCTTTGCTCTAGAGCCCAGAGGATCGATCGTGGAGTCGTTGAAACAAAAGATATGCAGTGAAGGTACCGTCCTCTCCGAGCAGGTGCTCAAGGTCGATGCCTTTCTCAATCACCAGATCGATCCCAAGCTGATGCAGGAGATCGGCCACGAATTCGCCGAGCGCTTCAAGGGTCAGGGCATCACCAAGATCGTCACCATCGAGGCCTCGGGCATCGCACCGGCCGTGATGGCCGGCCTGGAACTGGGTGTGCCGGTGATCTTCGCCCGCAAGTACCAGTCGCTGACGCTGAAGGACAACCTGTACATTTCCAAGGTGTTCTCCTTCACCAAGCAGACCGAGAGCACCCTGGCGATTTCCTCCAAGCATCTGAACGCCAATGATCACGTGCTGCTGGTCGACGACTTCCTGGCCAACGGCCACGCCGCCAAGGCGCTGATCGACCTGGTCGGTCAGGCCGGCGCCAGCATCGCCGGTATTGGCGTGGTGATCGAGAAGTCCTTCCAGAGCGGTCGCAGCACCCTGGACGCCCAGGGTTACCGGATCGAATCCCTGGCGCGCATCAAGTCTCTGGAAGGCGGCAAGGTCACCTTTCTCGAGTAGCCTGCAGCCCGGCCAGCACCAGACGCTGGTAAAGCTCCTCGCGCAAACCCTCGGGCCGCTCCAGGCCCATGCGCTGCAGGGCTTCTGGAAACGCCTCGGCAGGCGGCGCATCGAACGCCGCCTTGCCTAGCTCCAGCACTTCGCTCAAACGAAACTTGCCCTTCAGCCAGGTCAGCGCCCGCAACAGTGCTTGCTCCTCATCGCTGAAATCGCTGCCTAACGGGTACTCGGCGAACACCGGCCGGTGGCCTGCGGCGGCCTGCTCGAGGCGCTCGGGCGTGTTGTCGGCGTAGCGCGCGTCGAGGCGAAAATCCTTGGGCAGTTTTCCGGCCTCGATGGCTTGCGCCATCAGCTCGCCCTGGAAGCGTGAATCACTCACGGCCAGCAGCGCCTCGATCACCTGGGAGTCGGTCTTGCCGCGCAGGTCGGCGATGCCGTACTCGGTGATCACCACGTCACGCAGGTGGCGGGGAATGGTCACGTGGCCGTATTCCCAGACGATGTTGGAGCTGACCTCACCGGCCGACTCGCGCCAGCTGCGCAGCAGCAGAATCGAGCGGGCGCCAGGCAGCGCGTGGCCCTGGGCAACGAAGTTGTACTGCCCACCGACGCCGCTGAGCACACGGCCATCTTCCAGCTGATCGGCCACCGCCGCGCCGAGCAGGGTGACGGTGAAGGCACTGTTGATAAAGCGGGCATCCACGCGCTGCAGCCGCTTCAGTTCTTCCTGCCCGTACAGCTCGTTGATGAAGCCGATGCCGGTCATGCCGAAACGGCTGCGCTGCTCCGTCGTCATGGCATTGAGGCGCTCGTAGAAGGATTGCGGCCCGAGAAAGAAGCCGCCGTGCACCACCACGCCGTGCGCGGCGGGCGTCAGGTAATCACGCAGGGCCGCCTGGCTGAGGGGATCGGCCAGGTCGGTCGAGCATTGCTGATCGGTGGGCAGCAGCAGGTTCTCGCCTTGCATCTTCAGGTTGGCGTCCAACAGCCCGCCCTCCTGCATCCAGGCCAGCGCGGCGTCATCCAGGCGCGTGGGCAGACCGGCATCGAGCATCGCTTGAACACTGCGCGGCTGGCCACTGGCATCCAGGGCACCGGCACTGGCCAGGCGCTGCACGCGTACGTCCGGGTAGACGACACGGCGAATCACCCCGGCCTCGGCCAGGTCCAGCAGGCCGTTGACGAACATTTCGCTGCAGCCGTACAGCCCGGTTCGAAACGGCTGCAGATCACCCAACGTATTGCAGAGCGGATGCACCTGGCCGCCCTGCAGATCATCGAGTGCCGCGCGGTACGCCGGGTTGTCGCGATGGCGTTGCAGCAGCGCGGCGCTGACCGCATCGCCCATCGCGCCGATGCCGATCTGCAGGCTGCCGCCATCGCGTACCAGGGTGCTGGCATAGAGGCCGATGCAATGATCCTGCACGGTGACCGGCATGTTAGGCGTGGAAAACAGCGTGCTGGCTTCGCTCTCCTGCAGCTGGATATCGAAGACCTCGCGGGGCAGCTCGGCATCGCCCGCCATGTACGGCAACTGCTCGTGAACCTGGGCTACGCAGAGGATGGTTTCGCCGCGGGCGCGCCGCTCCTGGAGCATCGGCAGCAGGTCGAGGGTGATGTCCGGGTTGCAGCTGAGGCTGAAGTGCTGGGGGCGCGCGGCGTCTGTCGCGACCAGCTGGGCCACCACGTTGACGCCCTTGGCGTTCAGGTCACGGGCGGCGTGGCTGTAGTTGCTGCTGGTGTAGTCCTGCTGGGTCGGCGCGCTGTCGAGCAGGCTGCCGGGCTGCAGGAAGAACTGCTCGATACGCACGTTGGGCGGCAACCTGTCGGCCTGCAGGTCAGCGAGAAAATCCAGCTCCAGGTAATCGCCGTAAACCCGCTCGACGAAGGGGTCGAGAAAGCGCTGCTGCAGTTCCTGCTCGGCCCGCGGACGTCCCAGGCACAGCGCCGTGTAGATGGTCAGCTGCCGTTCGGGCATCTCGCGCAGCCGCGCATACAGTGCGTTGACCCAGCGGTTGGGCTTGCCCAGGCCGAGGGGCAGGCCGAGATGAATCGGCCCGTCGATGGTGCTCAGCACGTGGTCGACAGCTTGCTCGAGGGTGCGGGATTGGGGCATGCGGTTCTCCAGGCCAACGGTCGGGATCGTCCTCTTTGGACTCCCCCGCTGCGCCTTTTGCTGCATGTCGTCATCAGCCTGAAACAACAAAGCCGCCTGACGGCGGCTTGGTACGACGACAAAATGCCTCGAGTCAGAGCCCGGACATCTTCTCGATGGCAGCGCGCAACTCGTCGTCCGAACAGTCGCCACAGGTGCCCTTCGGCGGCATGGCGTTGATGCCGTTGATGGCCGCGGCAAGGATGCCGTCAAGCCCGCCCTGGTGGTCGGCACGATCCTTCCAGGCCGCGGTGTCGCCGATCTTCGGCGCGCCCAGCAGGCCCGTGGTATGGCAGGCGGTGCAGTGCCTGGCGATGATGTCGTCGGCGCTGCGCGCCGCACCCGCGGCTGCGGTTGCCACGGCCTCGACACCTTTGCATTCCTGACCGGCGATGCACACTTGCCCGACGGGTTTGATCCGCTCGGCGATCGCCTCATCGGTATTCGCCTGAGCCGTCACGGCCCATAGCGCCAGGGCGATGGCCGGCGCGACCAGCATGCTTCTAATTGGGTTCACTCAGATGCCCTCATGGGTGGCTCGGCCACGGTTTCGCAAGCCGGCAAAGTATACCGACTGGCCGAAACGGCGGGATCAGCCAACCCATGACGCAGATCAACGGCGGCGCAGATTGCCGTGCGCCGACCTAGGGTCTGTTCCCATTTCAGCGCGAGCCGCGTTGCCGCGAGAAATGGCCTCCGGTTAGGCGCAGGACGCAGGGAATGGTCGCTCCCTTGCCAAGTCCTGCAACGACAGCGGAGGTCATTTCCCGCGCAACCCGGAGGGCCGGGCCAGTTTTTGCGCGATGCGGCGTTACTCGATGGCTCATTTGGCCTGCCAAACTTCGCATCTGTGTGACCCACATGGATGTGGGAAATGCCGCAAGCCCGCCGGGAGCGGGCGCGGCCCTTGCCTCGCGCAAAAACTGGCTCCGGCGCGGTCGTGCGTGAAACGGGAACAGACCCTAGAAGTTGGCGGGCGTGGTGGCGCTGATCAAGCGCGCCGGCTGATCGAAGGGATTGCGGAAGCGGTGCGGCTTGCTGCTCTCGAAGTAGTAGCTGTCGCCGCTCTCGAGAATGAACACCTCGTCACCGACGGTCAGCTCGAGGCGCCCTTCCACCAGCATGCCGGTCTCCTCGCCCTCGTGGGCGTACATCTCCAGGCCGGTGTCGCTGTGCGGCGGGTAGGTTTCGTCGAGAAAGGAAATGGCGCGGCTGGGATGGGCCTTGCCGATCAGCTTCATGGTGATCGCGCCGCTGTGGATATCGGTCAGCTCACTGGCGCGGTAGACCACCTGCACCTGGCTGTCCTGCTCAGCTTCCAGGGAGAAGAATTCCACCAGCGACATCGGAATGCCGGCCAGCACCTTTTTCAACGAGCTGATCGACGGGCTCACGCTGTTCTTCTCGATCATCGAGATGGTGCTGTTGGTAACCCCCGCCCGCTTGGCGAGTTCGCGCTGGGAAAGCCCCTTTTGCTTGCGGATCGATTGCAGGCGAAGACCGACGTCCAATGTTGGATACCCTCAGTGAAGCCATGAAAAGTGGTCTTATCATGGCGACAGTGTTCAGTATTTACAACAGTCCGAACACCCGGGAGTCCATCGCGCCTAGGCTTCGCTGTAGACCAGCGGCACCCGCCGCACATTGCAGAACAGCTGGTAGGGAATGGTGCCGGCGGCCATGGCGACATCGCTGGCCAGCACGCCACGGCCCCAGAACTCGACGCGGCTGCCCAGGCCAGCGCCTGGCAGGTCGCTGAGGTCGACGGTGAGCATGTCCATCGATACCCGACCGATAATCCGCGATGGCTGGCCGTCGATCAGCACCGGGGTGCCGGTCGGCGCGTGACGCGGGTAACCGTCAGCATAGCCCATGGCGACCACGCCGACCCGCGTTGCACGCTCGCTGACGAAGCGCGCGCCGTAGCCGACCGGCTCGCCGGCCGGCAGGTCACGCACGCTGATGACGCGCGACTCCAGGGTCATCACCGGCTGCAGCCGGGCGGCGACGTCCTGGGCCTGCTCGAACGGCGTGGCGCCATAGAGCATGATGCCGGGCCGCGACCAGTCACTGGGGATGCTCGGCCAGCCCAGCAAGGCCGGCGAATTGCGCAGGCTGACCTCGGCGGCCAGACCTTCGCGGGCCTGCTGGAACACCGCCAGTTGCTCATCGCTGCGGCTGCAGCCCAGCTCGTCGGCGCGGGAGAAGTGGCTCATCAGCACGATCTTTACCACCTTGCCGCTGGCCAGCAGGCGGCGGTAGGCGGCCTGATAATCGGCCGGGTGGAAACCGACACGATGCATGCCGCTGTCCAGCTTGAGCCAGACGCTCAATGGGCGCTTCAAGTCCGCCTGCTCGATGGCCTCCAACTGCCAGCCGGCGTGCACCACGCACCACAGGTCATGCTCGTCGATCAGCGCCAGCTCGCTGGCCTCGAAGAACCCCTCGAGCAACAGAATGGGCCCGGTGATGCCCGCTGCGCGCAGTTGCAGCGCCTCTTCGATACATGCCACGGCGAAGCCGTCGGCATCCGCCTGCAGCGCCTGGGCGCAACGCACCGCGCCATGCCCGTAGGCATCGGCCTTGACCACCGCCAGCGCACGGGCGCCAGCCAGGTCACGGGCCAGTTGGTAGTTGTGACGCAGGGCTTGCAGGTCGATCAGGGCACGGGCGGGGCGCATGGTTATCTCGAAGGGCGGAAAATCACAGAGCGAATTAAAAACTGTCAGTGGACGCTTTGTGAGAGCAGACGGATCGGCAAAACGCTTATCACAGTCGGATCATTTCGGCAGATCGCAAGCCGGCCTTCAGTCAAGGCAGCGCAGCGATCACCGTCATTTCCACCAGTACATCGGGCGAATACAGCTTGGCCTCGACGCAGGCGCGCGCCGGCGAGTGGCCGGCCGGTACCCAGGCGTCCCAGACCTTGTTCATGCCATCGCGGTCGTCGATGTCTTTCAGAAAGATGGTGATCGACAGGATGCGCGTCTTGTCGGTGCCCGCCTCGGCCAGGAAGGCATCGATGCTGTCCAGGGTCGCCTTGGTCTGCGCTTCGATGCCGTCGCTGTGGTTCTCGTCCAACTGGCCAGCCAGGTAGACGGTACCGTTGTGAATGACGATTTCGCTCAGGCGCGGCTCAGTTCGCAGGCGCTGTATGGACATGGTTGTTCAACTCCTTGGGGCTACCGTAACGGGAAATATCCAGGCCTTCGCTGCTGATCTGCGGACGCTTCTTGGCAATCAGGTCGGCCAGCAGGCGACCGGAGCCGCAGGCCATGGTCCAGCCTAGGGTACCGTGTCCGGTGTTCAGAAACAGATTTCGATAGGGGGTGGCGCCGACGATGGGCGTGCCATCGGGGGTCGCAGGACGCAGACCGGTCCAGAAATCCGCCTGGCTCAGGTCACCGCCCTGGGGATACAGATCACCGACGATCATCTCCAGGGTTTCGCGACGACGCGGGTTGAGGCTCAGGTCGAAGCCGGCGATCTCGGCCATGCCGCCCACACGGATACGCTGGTCGAAGCGGGTGATGGCGACCTTGTAGGTTTCGTCGAGGATGGTCGAGGTCGGCGCCATGTCCGGGTTGGTGATCGGCACGGTCAGCGAGTAGCCCTTGAGCGGATAGACCGGCGCACGGATGCCCAGCGGCTTGAGCAGTTGCGGGCTGTAGCTGCCCAGGGCGAGCACGTAGCGGTCGGCGGTTTCCAGCTTGCCGTCGATCCACACGCCGTTGATGCGGTCACCGGCGACATCCAGGCGCTGGATGTTCTTGCCGAATCGAAATTGCACGCCCAATGCGCTGGCCATCTCGGCCAGCTTACGGGTGAACAACTGGCAATCGCCGGTCTGGTCGTTGGGCAGACGCAGGGCGCCCGCCAGCTTGTCGGTGACGCTGGCAAGGGCCGGTTCGACCTGGGCGATGCCGGCGCGATCGAGCAGCTCGTAGGGCACGCCGGACTGCTCGAGCACAGCGATATCCTTGGCGGCATTGTCCAGTTGCGCCTGGGTACGGAACAGCTGGGTGGTACCGAGCTGGCGGGCTTCGTAGCCGATACCGGTTTCCGCGCGCAGTTCATCGAGGCAGTCGCGGCTGTACTCGGACAGGCGCACCATGCGCTCCTTGTTCACCGCGTAGCGGGCGGCGGTGCAGTTGCGCAGCATCTGCGCCATCCACAGGTACTGGTCGATATCGCCGGTCAGCTTGATGGCCAGCGGCGCGTGCTTTTGCAGCAGCCACTTCATCGCCTTCAGTGGGATGCCCGGAGCCGCCCAGGGCGAGGCATAACCCGGCGATACCTGGCCGGCGTTGGCGAAGCTGGTTTCCATGGCCGGGCCGTTCTGGCGATCCACCACGACCACCTCGAAACCCTGGCGGGCTAGGTAATACGCACTGGCCGTACCGATCACACCGCTACCAAGCACCAGAACCCGCATGATGTTCTCCTCGCCGCGACGATGCACTGGCGTATTACGATTTGAGAAGTCGATGCGTACAGTATAGAAAGTGAATGGCAGTGCTTTTCACTGTATACACTCGTATATTCGAAGGGAATTCTGGCTTTATCAGCCTTTCACGGAGAGGTGCCGAGCATGCGTACGCAACACCAGAGCCGCCGCGAGCTGGACAAGATCGACCGCAACATCCTGCGCATCCTCCAGGAGGATGGCCGCATCTCCTTCACCGAGCTGGGCGAACGGGTCGGGCTGTCGACCACGCCGTGCACCGAGCGGGTCCGCCGCCTGGAGCGCGAAGGCATCATCATGGGCTATCACGCCCGCCTCAACCCGCAGAACCTCAAGGCCAGCCTGCTGGTGTTCGTGGAAATCAGCCTGGACTACAAGTCCGGCGACACCTTCGAGGATTTCCGCCGCGCCGTACTCAAACTGCCACACGTGCTGGAATGCCACCTGGTGTCCGGCGACTTCGACTACCTGGTGAAAGCGCGCATCAACGAGATGGCCAGCTACCGCAAGCTGCTCGGCGACATCCTGCTCAAGCTGCCCCACGTGCGCGAGTCGAAGAGCTACATCGTGATGGAAGAGGTCAAGGAGAGCCTGGCGCTGCCCGTACCGGAGTGACCTAGACGAGCACCTGTCGCGTCGAGGCGATCAGTTGGTGCACCTGCTGTTCGACATGCGCCTCGATGGGCTGCTCGGGCCCGCGACCATGGGGGCACGGCAGCTTCGGCGTGGTGCCGAACAGCCGGCAGATCAGCGGGCGCTGGTCGTACACCTGACAGCCGTTCGGCCCCAGGTGCACGCAGTTGTACTCGGCCAGGGCGGCGTCCTGCTCGGCGCGAGTCTTGCGCGGCAGGCGCGCCATTTCCTCGGAGGAGGCGGTCACCGGGCCGCAGCAATCATGGCAGCCCGGCACGCACTCGAAGCGCGGAATCTGACGGCGCAACAGGTCGATCTTGCGGCTGGTACAACTCATGGTCAGGGGCTCTGGAACGGCAGGCGGGCATGGTACAGGCCGCCTCAATCCAGGCAAAGCTCGGCCTGCTCGGCAATCGGCGGTTGGCTTGCAGCGGATGCGCGCTTATGCTTCGTCAATTTTTACCTACACCGAAATCAGGATTTCGCACATGACCGCCCGTGCCCACCCGCCGGTTCATAGCGCCGAGCATGCGCCCTCCTACTACGCCGCCAGCGTCAACCAGCAGCTCGACCTGCCGACTCTGCAAGGCGAGCAGCGCGCCGACGTGTGCATCGTCGGCGGCGGGTTCTCGGGCCTGAACACGGCCATCGAGCTGGCCCAGAAAGGCCTGTCGGTGGTGCTGGTCGAAGCGCATCGCATCGGTTGGGGCGCCAGCGGGCGTAACGGTGGGCAACTGATTCGCGGGGTCGGCCATGGCGTCGAACAGTTCGAATCGGTGATCGGCAAGGACGGCGTGCGCGAACTGAAACTGATGGGCCTGGAAGCGGTGGAGCTGGTGCGGCGGCGAGTCGCCCAGTTCGAGATCGCCTGTGACCTGACCTGGGGCTACTGCGACTTGGCCAACAAGCCGCGCGACCTGGCCGGCTTCGCCGAGGATGCCGCCGAACTGAAGGGCCTCGGCTATCGCCACGAGCTGCGCCTGCTGCAACCGGAACAGATGCACGAAGTGGTCGGTTCGAGCCGCTATGTCGGCGGCATGATCGACATGGGCTCCGGGCATCTGCACCCGCTTAACCTGGCACTCGGCGAGGCTGCTGCGGCACGAAGCCTGGGCGTGCGGCTGTTCGAGCATTCGCCGGCCACGCGCATCGACTATGGTAGCGAGATCCGCGTGCACACCGCCCAGGGCGTGATACGCGCCGCGCAACTGGTGCTGGCCTGCAACGCTTACATCCGCGATTTGAACCCGAACCTGGGCGGCAAGGTGCTGCCGGCGGGCAGCTACATCATCGCCACCGAGCCGTTGAGCGAAGAGCAGGCCGGCGCGCTGATCCCGCAGAACATGGCGCTTTGCGACCAGCGGGTGGCCGTCGACTACTACCGGCTTTCCGCCGACCGCCGTTTGCTGTTCGGCGGCGCCTGCCGCTATTCCGGCACCGACCCTGCCGATATCGCCGCCTACATGCGCCCGAAGATGCTCACGGTGTTCCCGCAGTTGCAGGACGTGCGCATCGACTTCCAGTGGGGCGGGATGATCGGCATCGGCGCCAACCGCCTGCCGCAGATCGGTCAACTCAAGGATCAACCCAACGTGTTCTACGCCCAGGCCTACGCGGGCCATGGCGTGAATGCCACACACCTGGCCGGCAAGCTGCTCGCCGAAGCCATCGCCGGGCAAGCTGGCGGCGGCTTCGAGCTGTTCACCAAGGTGCCGCACATGACCTTTCCCGGCGGTCGCCACCTGCGCTCGCCCCTGCTGGCGCTGGGCATGCTCTGGCACCGCCTCAAGGAACTGGCCTGATAGCGCCGCTAGCCTGCGGTTGAGCGCAGCGATACCCAGAACAATGAGTCCCGGGTATCGCTGCGCTCAACGCCGGGCTACCTGTCTAGAGTTTCCAGAACGGCAGCGTGGCTTCGCGCTCTGCCTGCTCGCGGCTCAGGCCAATGTCCTGCAGTTGAGCATCGCTGAGCTTGAGCAGCGCGCGCCGGGTGGTCAGGCGACGGATGAAACGCTGCCAGCGATGCGTCATCGCCGTGCGCGCCGGCACCGCGGCCAGTCGCAGCCCGTTACCGCCTTCCAGCTCGCTGCCTTTCAAGGTCAATCGCACATCGCTCAGCCCGTTCATGTCGCTCTCCTGCGCATCGAGGTCATGGGAGATCATGATGGCGGTCAGAGAAAAAGCATGACAGATGCACAGAAAGGGAATTAAATCCATACAGATCAGCCATCGATTGAACTGAATGGTTTCAAAAACGACCATCTGTATGGTTCAACTGGCTCTCTTGCATACAGGTGCGCGAACATGACCCTCTATACCAACCTGGCCGACCTGATTGGCGAGCGCATCGAGCAGGGCCTCTACCGGCCGGGCGACCGCCTGCCCTCGGTGCGCGCCTTGAGCCAGGAGCACGGGGTCAGCCTGAGCACCGTGCAGCAGGCCTACCGCCATCTGGAAGATCGCGGCCTGGCGCTGCCGAAACCGAAATCCGGCTACTTCGTTCCGCAAGGGCGGGACAAGCCGGCGCTGCCGAAGATCAGCCGGGCGCCGCAACGCCCCGTGGACGTCTCGCAGTGGGACCAGGTCCTGGAACAGATCGCCCCGTCACCACGCAATGACTTCGTCCAACTGGGTCGCGGCCGCCCGGACATCGACAGCCCCACGCTCAAGCCCCTGTTGCGCGCGCTGTCTCGGCTGAGCCGCAAGCAGGATCTGCACACCCTCACCTACGGCAGCATCTACGGTGACGTGCGCCTGCGCGAGCAGATCGCCCGCCTGACCCTGGACTCCGGCTGCCAGCTGACCTACGAGGACATCGTCATCACCACCGGCTGCCACGAGGCGCTTTCGGCGGCGATCCGGGCGATCTGCGTGCCGGGCGATATCGTTGCCGTCGATTCGCCGAGCTTCCACGGCGTGATGCAGGCGCTCAAGGGCTTCGGCATGAAGGCCCTGGAGTTGCCCACCGACCCGCTCACCGGCATCAGCCTCGAGGCGCTGGAGCTGGCCCTGGAACAGTGGCCGATCAAGGCCATCCAACTCACCCCCAACTGCAACAACCCACTGGGCTACATCATGCCCGAGGCCAACAAGCGCGCTCTTCTGGCCCTGGCCCAGCGCCACGACGTGGCGATCATCGAAGACGACGTGTACGGCGAGCTGGCCTTTCACTACCCGCGCCCGCGCACCATCAAATCCTATGACGACGACGGCCGCGTGCTGTTGTGCAGCTCGTTTTCCAAGACCCTGGCGCCCGGTTTTCGCGTCGGCTGGATCGCTCCCGGCCGCTACCTCGACCAGGTGCTGCACATGAAGTACATGGGCACCGGTGCCACCGCGCAGTTGCCGCAACTGGCGCTGGCCGAGTACATCGAAGGCGGCCATTACGAGCCGCACCTGCGTCGCATGCGCGGCCAGTACGCGCGCAATCTGGAACAGATGAGCGACTGGGTCAGCCGTTACTTCCCGCCTTCGGTGCGGGTCAGCCGCCCCCAGGGCAGCTTCATGCTGTGGGTGGAGATGCCCGAGGGTTTCGACAGCCAGCGCCTGAACCGCGAACTGGCCGCGCACAAGATCCAGGTCGCACCGGGCAGCATCTTCTCCGCCGCCGGCAAGTACCGCAATTGCCTGCGCATGAACTACGCCACGCGCCCCAGCCCGATCATCGAGGCAGCGGTGCGCAAGGTGGGCGAAACCGTTGCGGCCATGCTGGAAGAGTCACCACCGCCAAGAGACTGAATCTTTCCCGGCGCAGCAGCGTCCTATCAGCACATCCGGACAGCCGATTGGAGGCTGCAACTGTGCCCTTGCGCGTGCTCTTTATCGCCCTGCTGATTCTCGGCGGCTGTACCAACCAGGTGCCCATCGTGCCCAGCCAGGCCATTCCCGCGGCCGAGTCGTCGTTCGGCGCCGGGCTCGAAGCGCGCGCCGCCGAGCATCAGGGCCACTCCGGCTTTCGCCTGCTGCCGGCCAGCAACGAAGCCTTCGCCGCCCGCGCCGAACTGATTCGCGCCGCGCAGCACAGTCTCGATCTGCAGTACTACATCGTGCACGACGGCCTGAGCACCCGCGCACTGGTCAAGGAGCTGCTGCAGGCCGCCGACCGCGGCGTGCGCATCCGCATCCTGCTCGACGACACCACCAGCGACGGCGAGGACTACCGGATCGCCCTGCTGGCCGCCCACCCGAACATCCAGATCCGCGTGTTCAATCCGCTGCACCTGGGCCGCCTGACGGGAGTCACCCGGGTGATCGGCCGCGGCCTGAACCTCTCGCAACAGCACCGGCGCATGCATAACAAGCTGTGGCTGGCCGACAGTGCTGCGGCCATCGTCGGCGGGCGCAACCTGGGTGACGAGTATTTCGACGCCGAACCGAACATGAATTTCACCGACATCGACATGCTCGCCATCGGCCCGGTCGCCCGCGACCTGGCGCAGAGTTTCGACCAGTACTGGAACAGCCGGCTGAGCAAGCCCATCGAGGAATTCGTCTGGCGCCAGCCCTCGCAGAAGGATCTCGACAAGGCGCGCAAGGGCCTGCGCGACTACCTGGACACCGCCCGCGTCGAACAGCCGGAGTTATACGAACGCCTGCTCGCCTACCAGCACGACCCCAAGCTCAAGGTGTGGCTCGACGAGCTGATCTGGGCACCGGGCATCGCCCTGTGGGATGCACCGAGCAAGGTGCTGGCCAGCGGCGAACCGGACCCGCAGTTGCTGCTCACCACCCAGCTGGCGCCGCACCTGCAGGGCGCAAAAAGCGATCTGGTGATGGTGTCCGCCTACTTCGTACCCGCCCCCGCCGGCCTGCAGTACCTGATCGGACTGGCCGACAACGGCGTGGAGATCCGCCTGCTCACCAATGCCCTGGAGGCCACCGATGTGCCCGCCGTGCATGGCGGTTACGCGCCCTACCGCCAGGAAATGCTCGAGCACGGCATGCGCCTGTACGAGCTGCGCAGCCAGCCGGGCGCGGACTCCCCACCGGCCTACAGCTTCAGCGGCAGCTCGAACTCCAGCCTGCACAGCAAGGCCATCGTCATCGACAAGCAGAAATCCTTCGTCGGCTCCTTCAACGTCGACCCGCGCTCGGTGCTGTGGAATACCGAGGTCGGCGTGCTGGTCGACAGCCCCAAGCTCGCTGCTTACCTGCGCGAACTGGCACTGCAGGGCATGAAGCCATCGGTCAGCTACGAAGTGCGCCTGCAGCACGACGCCAACGGCGCGACGCGAATGGTCTGGCTCGGCGAGGACGACGGCAAGGAATTCGTCCTCACCGAGGAACCAGGCAGCCGCTGGCGGCGCTTCAACGCCTGGTTCGCCCGGGCCATCGGCCTGGAGAAGATGCTATAGCGCCACCTGCTCGTCGAAGGCACGGGGCCGCCAGGCCAGCCAGATGAACGCCGCTGCGCCGACCGCCATCAACATCGGCAGCGCATGCCCGCTGACCCACTGGCTGACCGCGCCGGTGGCCAGCGGCCCGATCAGGCAGCCGATGCCCCACAGCTGCGCCACGTGGGCATTGGCGCGCACCAGTTGATCATCGCGAAAGCGCTCGCCGATGAGGATCAGCGACAGGGTGAACAGGCCGCCCGCGCTGGCGCCGAACAGCACCAGCACCGGCCAGATCACTGGCGTGTGCAACAGCAGCGGAATGCCCAGGCTGGAGAACAGCAGCACCACGCCACAGGCCCGGAACAACGTGACCCGCGAGATGCGATCGGCCAGCAGGCCGATGGGCAATTGCAACGCGGCATCGCCGACCACCACCACGCTGGCCATGAACAACGCCACTTCCTGGGTGAAGCCCTGGCGCAGACCGTAGATCGGCAGCAGGGTGAGCATCATCGCCTCGAAGGCTGCGAACAGCATCACCGCCCAGGCGATCGCCGGCATACGCTGGCAGAACACCAGCAGGCCACGCCCGGATGCACTGTGGGCATCGACCACTGGCGCGCCGGTGCGCCCGATCAACAGCAGCGAGCCGCCGATCAGCAGCGACACGCCAAACCAGAACCCCAGGTCGGTATCGGTACCCAGCACGCTGAGCAGCAGCGGCCCGCACAGCTGGCTCAGCGCATAGCCGGTGCCATACAGCGCCACCAGGCGGCCGCGCCACTTCTCGACGGCCAGCTGGTTGATCCAGCTTTCACCGAGGATGAACACCACGGTCAGGGTCACGCCCAGCAGCAGGCGCAGCACGATCCAGATGGCGTAGCTCTGCAGCAGCGCCAGGCCGGTGACCGACAACGCGCCAGCCAATAGGCAGAACTGCATCAGCCGCGGCGTCGGGCAGCGCGAAGCCAGCCCACCGGCCAGCGAGGCGCCCAGCAGCACGCCGATGGCCGGCGTGGCCGCCATGATGCCGATGGCGAACGAGCCATAGCCCCAGCTCTCCAGGCGCAACGACACCAGCGGCATGGTCACGCCCATGGCCAGACCGATACTGATCACCGCCGCGCAGACGGCGAAGTAGGTTCCCCAACGCATTACTGACTCCCGTAAAAGCACAGCGGCCGGGCTCTAGGAGCCCGGCCGCCGGTCTGCTCTGGCTCGCCGGCTGGCGAGCCTCATCCGTGCAGGATCAGAGTTTGATCCAGGTGGCTTTCAGCTCGGTGTACTTGTCGAAGGCGTGCAGCGACTTGTCACGGCCGTTGCCCGACTGCTTGAAGCCACCAAACGGCGCGGTCATGTCGCCGCCGTCGTACTGGTTGACCCACACGCTGCCGGCGCGCAGGGCGCGAGCGGTGAGATGCGCCTTGGAGATATCCGCCGTCCACACCGCTGCGGCCAGGCCGTACACCGTGTCGTTGGCAATCTGCACGGCCTGCTCGGCGCTGTCGAAGCCGATCACCGAAAGTACCGGCCCGAAGATTTCCTCGCGGGCGATGGTCATGGCATTGGTCACGCCGTCGAAGATGGTCGGCTCGACGTAGGTGCCGCCGCTCTCCTCAAGGGTGCGCTTGCCGCCGATCAGCAGCTTGGCGCCATCCTTGTGGCCGGCTTCGATGTAGCGCAGCACGGTGTCCATCTGCTGGGTGTCGACCAGCGCGCCGACGTTGGTGTCCGGGTCCAGCGGGTTGCCGGCCTTCCAGCCTTTCAGGGCCTCGACCACCATGGGCAGGAAGCGCTCCTTGATGGCGTTCTCCACCAGCAGGCGCGAGCCGGCGGTGCACACTTCGCCCTGGTTGAAGGCGATGGCGCTGGCAGCGGACTCGGCGGCGGCCTTGAGGTCCGGCGCATCGGCGAAGACGATATTGGGGCTCTTGCCACCCGCCTCCAGCCACACGCGCTTCATGTTCGACTCGCCAGCGTAGATCATCAGCTGCTTGGCGATCTTGGTGGAGCCGGTGAATACCAGGGTGTCGACGTCCATGTGCAGCGCCAGGGCCTTGCCCACGGTATGGCCATGACCGGGCAGCACGTTGAATACGCCGGCCGGAATGCCCGCTTCGATGGCCAGGGCAGCGACGCGAATGGCGGTCAGCGGAGATTTCTCGGAGGGTTTGAGGATCACCGAGTTACCGGTGGCCAGGGCTGGGCCGAGCTTCCAGCTGGACATCAACAGCGGGAAGTTCCACGGCACGATGGCTGCCACCACGCCAACCGGCTCGCGGGTCACCAGGCCGAGCTGGTCATGGGGCGTAGGCGCGACTTCGTCGTAGACCTTGTCGATCGCCTCGGCGCTCCAGCGAATGGCGTTGGCCGCCGCTGGAATATCGATGCCCAACGAATCGCTGATCGGCTTGCCCATGTCGAGGGTTTCCAGCAGCGCCAGCTCTTCGGCGTTGGCCATCAGCAGCTCGGCGAAGCGGATCATCTTGGCCTTGCGCTTGGCCGGAGCGATACGCGACCACACGCCGGAATCGAAGGCGGCTCGCGCCGATTTGACCGCCAGTTCGGCGTCGGCCAGGTCGCAACTGGCGACCCGGCCGAGTACCCGGCCATCGACCGGGCTGATGCATTCGAAGGTTTCACCGCTCTGTGCAGCCTGGTATTGCCCCTGCACGAAGGCGCGGGTCTCGATTTTCAGATCCTTTGCACGCTGCTCCCAGTCGGTACGGGTCAAACGGGTCATCTGATCATCCTCTTTCGTCGGTGGAGGCGCGTGGCCGCCTACGGTGGCCGCCAAGGGCCGAAAACTGCGAGCCACACTAAACCAGCGCTCGCAGGATTTTCAATATTCTTGACACTTGGTGGGCAAACGCCCTTGCTGCGTTCATTTTTTTAAACATAGACTCGAACAAATCGTTACGCCGCGCCGCCCCTGGCCTGCAGTGGCCATGGGAAGATCGACGTACGTTCACGTTGACCAGGGAAGCGAATATGAATATCCAGCAGATCGTCGATTTCGCGCAAAGCACCGGTAGCACCGAAAGCTACCGCCCCGCTGCCGAAAAGATCCTCAAGGGCGACCCGCAGCAGCAGGTGCGCAACCACTACGCCAGCCCTTGCGGGCAATTCAACACCGGCATCTGGGAGGGCGAGGTCGGCCAGTGGACGGTGACCTACACCGAGCACGAATACTGCGAAATCCTCCAGGGCGTCTCGGTGCTGCGCGACGGCGATGGCAATGCCAAGACCGTGCGCGCCGGCGACCGCTTCGTGATCCCGGCCGGCTTCACCGGCACCTGGGAAGTGCTGGAGCCATGCCGCAAGGTCTACGTGATCTTCGAGCAGGCCTGAACGTGAGGGTAAGCCCGAAGCCGGCCATACACGACCGGCTTCGGGCAGCTCGTCAACTGGCGACCTGCTCCGCCGGCGAGACGATGCTGCTCTTGCCCCGCGAGCGGCCGGAGCTGAGGTAGTCGGCGATGGACTCCTGGGTCACCTCGCCGAGAAAGTCGTTCTCCGCACTGAGCACCGGCAGCCACGAGCGATTGAACTCGTACATGCGCGACAGCAGGATGCGCAGGTGTTCGTCGTGGGCGGCGGTGGCGTTGAACGGCTGCACGAAGGGCTGCACCGAGCCGCCCTGCCCGCGCATATCGCGACGGCGAACGTAGCCCAGGGCCTTCTTGCCAGCGTCGGTGACCACCAGGTGACGGCGGTCATGCTCCTCCATCAGCTCCACGGCATCGGCGATGCTGGTCTCGGACAGTACCGAGGGTGCATCGTCGGCGGCGTCTTCGGCGCGGATCAGCAGCAGGCGCTTGAGGGTGCTGTCCTGGCCGACGAAACCGCTGACGAAATCGTCAGCCGGGTGCGCCAGCAGGGTGTCCGGGTGATCGAACTGGAGCAGCGTGCCGTCCTTGAAGATGGCGATCTTGTCGCCCAGCTTGATGGCCTCGTCGATGTCGTGGCTGACCATGATCACGGTCTTGTTCAGCGCGCGCTGCATCTGGAAGAACTCGTTCTGGATGGCGTCGCGGTTGACCGGGTCGACTGCACCGAAGGGTTCGTCCATCAGCAATACCGGGGCGTCGGCCGCCAGGGCGCGGATCACGCCAATCCGCTGCTGCTGGCCGCCGGACAGTTCGCGCGGGTAACGCGACAGGTACTGCTTGGGCTCCAGCTGCACCATGCTCATCAGCTCCACCGCACGTTCGTGGCAGCGCTTCTTGTCCCAACCGAGCAGTTTGGGCACCACGGTGATGTTCTCCTCGATGGTCATGTTGGGGAACAGACCGATCTGCTGGATCACGTAGCCGATGTTGCGGCGCAGGGTCACTTCGTCGATGCCGGTGGTATCTTCGCCGTTGATCAGCACGCGCCCGGAAGTCGGCTCGATCAGCCGGTTGATCATCTTCAGGGTGGTGCTCTTGCCGCAGCCGGAGGGGCCGAGGAACACGCAGATCTGGCCTTCGTCGACGGTCAGGCTGACTTCGTTGACGGCGACGACGTCCTTGCCTTTCTGATGGAATTTCTTGGTCAGTTTGTCGAGTTGAATCATGTTCGAGTCCTCAGTGGGCGGCTTTCAGGCCACGGGGAGTGAGCGTTTTCTGCAGCCACTGCAAAAACAGGTCGGCGACGATGGCGAGCAGGCTCACCAGCACGGCTCCAACGAAAAGGGTCGCCATATCGCTGCGGCTGATGGCGGTGAGAATCAGCACGCCGAGGCCTCCGGCGCCGATGGTGGCGGCGATGGTCATCACGCCGATGTTCATCACCACGGCAGTGCGCACGCCGGCCAGGATCACCGGCACGGCGATCGGCAGATCGACCATGCGCAGGCGCTGCCAGAAGCTCATGCCAATGCCCTTGCCCGCCTCGCGAATGCCCGGCTCCACGCTGGTCAGCGCCAGGTAGGTGTTGCGCAGGATGGGCAGCAGCGAGTACAGGAACACCGCGGTTACCGCCGGCAGTGGCCCCAGGCCCTGGCCGAACTGCGAGTAGAACGGCAGCAACAGACCGAACAGGGCGATGGCCGGCAGCGTCAGCACCACGGTAGCCAGGCCCTGCAGCGGCCCGGCAAGCCAGGGGAAACGGGTCATCAGAATGCCCAGCGGCACGCCGATGAGAATCGCCAGGCCCACGGCGATGCCGACCAGGGCGATGTGCTCTACGGTCAGGCTGAGCACCTGGCCCCAGTCGATATGCTGGAAAGCGGTCATGAAATCCATGTCAATTGCCCTCCCCGATCAGTTTTTCCTGACGCAGGAAGTCGGCGGCCACTGCAGCGGGCGTTTCGCGATCCACGTCGACGCGGGCGTTGAGGCGACGCATGGTGGCGTCGTCCAGGCGCTCGGCGAGCGGCTTGAGCAGCGCTTCCAGCTCCGGGTGCTGCTTGAGGTAGTCGGCGTTGACCACCGGTGCGGCGGTGTAGTCCGGGAAGTATTTACGGTCGTCCTCGAGCAGGCGCAAACCGAAGGAATCCAGGCGGCCGTCGGTGGTGTACACAAGGCCAACGAACACCTGGCCATTGCGCAGCGCGGTGTAGACCAGGCCCGGATCCATCTGGCGGATTTCGTTGCGCGTAAAGGTCAGGCCGTATTCTTTGACAAGCCCGTCCAGGCCGTCGGAGCGATTGGCGAATTCGATGTCCAGCGCCAGTAGGCGGTTGCCTTTGCCCGGCGTTTTCAGGGCCTGGGCGAGGTCGCTGATGGTGTGGATATCCGGATTCTCCTCGGCGACCTTCTCCGGCAGCGCCAGAGCGTAGGTGTTATTGAAGCGCGAGGGCGCCAGCCAGATCGCGCCGCTCTTGGCATCCAGCTCCTTGACGCGCTGGTAGGCGGCTTCCTTGTCGAGGCGCTCGGTGACCTTGTTGTAGGCCACCAGCGAGGTGCCGGTGTATTCCCAGGTCAGGTCCAGCTGGCCACTCTTCATGCCGTTCCAGGCGATGGTGCTGCCCAGGTTGCCGACGATGCGCGCCTGGTAGCCGTGGGGGCGCAGGTACTGCGCGGTCAGTTCGGAGAGGATCACCTGCTCGGTGAACACCTTGGCACCGATACGAATTTCCGCAGCCTGGCTGGTCGCTGCCAGCAGCAGGCCGAAGCATAGAACGAGAGACTTCATTATCTTTTCCTTCAACGGGCCACCCCACGCTCGAACCAGAAACGACTGGTGGCAGCCACCAGGCCGTCGAGCAGCAGCGCCAGCAGAGCCGTGGCAGCGGCGCCAAGAATCAGCAGGGGTTGGTTTTCCAGGGCGATGGCGGGAAAGATCAGACTGCCGAGGCTGTTGGCGCCGATCAGAAACACCAGGGGCGCCGTACCGACGTTCAGTGCCAGCGCCACACGGATGCCACCGACGATGATCGGCACCGCGTTGGGCAGCTCGACCTTCCACAGCGCCTGACGCGGCGTCATGCCAATGCCGGTGGCGGCTTCCTTGAGGGAACCCGGCACGTTGCGCAGACCTTCGTAGGTATTGCGCACGATGGGCAACAACGAGGCGAGGAACAAGGCGAGAACCGCCGGGCCGTTGCCGATGCCGACCACCGAGAGCGCGATGGCCAGCACCGCCAGCGGCGGCACGGTGTTGCCCACGTTGAACACCTGCATGAAGCGCTCGGCGCTGTGCTCGCGGCCAGGACGGCTGAGCAGGATACCGGCCGGAATGCCAACCGCCAGGGCCGCCAGCATCGACACGAACACCAGGAACAGGTGCGCCTGCAGGTAATAGATGAGGTCTTCGCGGTGCTGCGCGAGCACCGCCGGGGTGATCCAGTGGACCAGCAAGGCCAGTACTGCGATCAGCGCAACAGCGCCCAGCAGCACCTTGCCGAAGCTTTTCAGCATATTTCGACTCCAGTTTACGACCGCCGTTGGCGTGTCGAGCTGGCCGTATGCATTGCGCATCGGCCCTCCAATGCCGGAGGCTGGAACATCGTCACGCGATGCCCCTCTTGCCAGGGCGCACGCGCCCTGCAGCCTTCCGACCCATGTTTACTCGACCCTGTAGCGCCGCTTCGGTTCCCCCTTTTTGCCATCGTTCTGCCATGGGCCGGCGGGCCGATGCTGCAACATATCCGGTTACAAGCCAGGTATCATCGGGGCTCCAGGGTGTTCGCCGGGATGGCGAACATCAGCCGTCAAAGGAGACCCCGTGCTCGACCTCGTTGCCGCCTTCATCGTCCTTACCACGCTGCTTACCTACGTCAACTACCGCTTCATCCGCCTGCCGCCGACCATTGGCGTGATGGCCACCGCGCTGATCTTCTCGCTGATCGCCCAGGGCCTGAGCCAGCTCGGTTATCCACTGATCGAGATCGAGGCGCAGGAAATCATCCGCCGCATCGACTTCTCCGACATCCTGATGACCTGGTTCCTGCCGGCTCTGCTGTTCGCCGGCGCATTGCACGTCGACTTGCATGATTTGCGCAGCTACAAATGGCCCATTGGCCTGTTGGCCACTGTCGGCGTACTGATCGCCACCAGCGTGATCGGCACCCTGGCCTACTACATCTTTGCCCTGTTCGGCTGGCACGTGGAGTTCATCTACTGCCTGCTGTTCGGCGCCTTGATCTCGCCGACCGACCCGATTGCGGTGATGGGCATCCTCAAATCGTCCGGCGCGCCCAAGCCACTGGCCACCACCATCGTCGGCGAGTCACTGTTCAACGACGGTACCGCGGTGGTGGTGTTCACCATCCTGCTCGGCATCCTGCAACTGGGCAGCACGCCGACCCTGGGCACGGTGAGCTGGCTGTTCGTTCACGAAGCGGTGGGTGGCCTGCTGTTCGGCGCCGCACTGGGCTATGGCGTGCTGCTCATGTTGCGCAGCATCGACCAGTATCAGGTCGAGGTGATGCTGACCCTGGCGCTGGTATTCGGCGGCGCGGCACTGGCGGCGCGGCTGCACGTTTCCGGGCCGATCGCCATGGTCGTGGCCGGCCTGATCATCGGCAACCTGGGCCGCAAGCACGCCATGTCGGACGAATCGCGCCGCTATGTGGACGGTTTCTGGGAGCTGATCGACGAGATCCTCAACGCCTTGTTGTTCGCCCTGATCGGCCTGGAGCTGCTGCTCCTGCCGTTCTCCTGGCTGCACATCATCGCCGCCTTCGTGCTCGGCGGTGCGGTGCTGGTGGCGCGCCTGCTGACGGTGGCGCCAGCGGTGTTCGTGATGCGCCGGCGTGCCGGCGGGCGTCGCCAGGTGTCCCACGGGGCGATCCGCATCCTCACCTGGGGCGGGCTACGCGGTGGCGTGTCGGTGGCACTGGCGTTGTCATTGCCGCTCGGCGAGGAACGCGATCTGCTGCTGAGCCTGACCTACATCGTCGTGCTCACCTCGATCCTGCTCCAGGGCTTGTCCATCGGCCCGCTAGTCAGCCGGCTGTACCGCGGCACGCCGCAGACCAGCGCTGACGACTCGCACTGAGAGCCTGTTCAAAGTCTTATCTGCGCATGAAGCGGCAACTACAAGGCAGAAGCAGCCACTCAAACCAATCTGTGGGAGCCCCGACCTCGGGGCGAAACGATTGCAGCCTGACTGCCTATTTCGGCGGTGCCTGAGCGAATCGCCGCGAGGTCGCGGCTCCTACAGTGGATCGAATAACGACCGCTCCCGCCACTTAGCCGCCAAAATCGCCGAACCTGGGCTTAAAGATTATGAACAGGCTCTAAGACGATAGGGGCGCCCGCCCATGGCGCCCAGATTCAGATGCGCGATTCGAGCACCAGCAGGTTGTTCTCGACCCGCCAGCCGACGCGATTGAGAAAGCTCATGCCCAGCAGCGCTTCGGTGGGCGAGGCACCCTCGAGCACCACCGCCTCGACGCCCATGACCTGCAGGGAGCCGACGCTGACCTTGTCGAGGGTCACCCGCCAACCCTGCGCCGTGCCGCTGGCAGTGCTGACCTGGATCGGCTGGCCGCGGGTGCGGTAGTCGATACCCAGGCGGCGGGCATGATTTTCATTGAGGGCCACCGACGTGGCGCCGGTATCGACCAGAAATTGCTGGGCGCGACCATTGATCGCGCCTTCGGCCCAGTAGTGGCCGCCATTGCTGCGGGCGATGCTGAGGGTCTGTTTCTGTGGGGCCGCAAAACCTTCGGTGTTGTATTCACGGCTCAGGCCGTAACTGCGCTCCACGCCATCGACGCGCAGCACCGCGCTGCGGCTGTCGACGCTGACCACCTGCACGCCGCCGGGACCGGTCTGACCGACGCGCACCAGCTTGCGCTGGCCGTCGACCGAGACCACCGCCGCGCCGGGAAACAGGCCGACCACCTGAACCGGTGTGGCTGCCAGCAACAGCGGCGCCGCCAACAAGCCTGCCATGACCATCATTACTCGACGCATCCGTGCCTCTCCCAGCTATTCGAAAGGGTAATGCTGGCCCCAGTGCTCGAAGACCGCACGCAGCTCGTCTTTTTCAACCAGCTCGGCCATGCGCTGGTCGAACAGCTTGGCCAGCGCGCGCCCACGTGGCGTATCGGAAAAACCGATGTAAAGCGGCAGGCGCAGCAGGTCGGTCACCCGATACTTGCCGGGATCGTTGGCGCCAGCGAGCGTTTGCTCGACCTCTGGGCGGGCATCGATGTAGTAATCGGCATGGCCCTGGTCGAGCATCGACAGGATGCCACTGCGCCGCTGCAGCTCGTTGTAATGGGTCAGCCCGGGGATGTAGCGCTGATACTCGTAGCCGCGCATCCACACCAGACGTGAGCGGCGCAGCTCGGCCTGGTCCGGCGCAGCCTTGGCCGCCAGGCTCAGGGCGCTGATCAGGTCGGAATCGTAATGCCAGCTCGGGTACACCACGCCGCCACTGACCTCGTTCTGGTAGGAGGCGACCCAGGCGTCCGCCTCGCCGCGCTTCACCAGGCCGATGGAGCGGGTATAGGGCACGATCTGCATTTCCAGCTTGACGCCGGCGGGCTCGAAGACCAGGCGCAGGATGTCCCAGGACATACCGGTGCCGTCGGGGTTGATGCGATCGACCCACACGTCGCTGGCCATTCGGATGCTGGCCGGCACGTCACCGCTCGCCTGAGCGCAGACACCGAAGGACAACAACAGAGCCAGCCATAGCGCACGCATCATCCTGCCTCCTGATCAGCCAAAGCCCAGGTTGGAGGCTAGGCCATTGGCCCAGCCCCAAACGAGCAGCTGCATGGCCAGCCAGGCGAAGACCCCAGCCAGAACGTCGTCGAGCATGATGCCGAAACCACCGTGCACGTGGCGATCGATCCAGCGGATCGGCCACGGCTTGAGAATGTCGAAGAAGCGGAACATCAGGAACCCCACCAGCACCCAGCCCCAGCCCTCGGGCACCAGCCACAGGGTGATCCACATGCCGACCATCTCGTCCCAGACGATGCCTTCATGGTCATGCACGCGCAGGTCGTCGGCGACCTTGCCGCACAGCCACACGCCGAACACCATGGTCACGCCCAGCATCAGCCAGTAGCCCCAGTCCGGCAGCATCTGCCAGAGCGGGATGAACGGCACGGCGGCCAGCGAACCCCAGGTACCCGGCGCCTTGGCGATGGTGCCGGTGCCGAAGCCGAAGGCCAGGAAATGCCACGGGTTGCGCCATACGGAAGGTGGCACGAATTCGGCGGGGACTTGCTTGGGATGATCAGTCACGGTGCATTCCGAAATGTTGGTAGCCACTGTACCGTGGCTCGATGGCGTGGCCTCCGGCGTCCAGCAGGTGCACGCCCTGTCCGGCCTCGACCCGACCGATCACCTGTACAGGCTGGCCCATGGCGCGCAGCACGTCCAGTTTCTCGGCAGGCAGGGTAAAGGCAAGCACGTAGTCGTCGCCACCCCCAAGCGCCAACTGACGTGCGCTTTCGTCACCCACACAAGCCAGCAGAGCCGCCGACAGCGGCAGGCGCTGCTGCTCGACGAACAGCGCGACGCCGGACGCCCGGGCGATGTGCCCGCAGTCGGCGAGCAGGCCGTCGGAGATATCCAGCGCCGCCGTGGCCATGCCACGCAGGGCCTGGCCCAGCTGCAGCTGCGGCATGGGCGACCAGTAGTGGGCCAGAAGCTCGGCAGCACCGGCTTGCTCGGCCCGCTCGCCCAGCACGAACGGCAGCGCGCCGGCCGCATTGCCCAACGGGCCGCCGACGCACAGCAGGTCGCCCGGACGGGCGCCCGCGCGGGTCAGCGCCTGGCCAGCCGGGACGCGGCCGAACACGGTAAGGGTCAGGCTCAGCGGCCCGCGGGTGGTGTCGCCGCCGACCAGGCGTACGCCACACTGGCGCGCCATGCTTTCCAGCCCGGCCGTGAATTCGGCCAGCCAGTCGGGAGAAACGTCAGGAAGGGTCAGCGCCAGGGTGAACGCCAGGGGCGCGGCGCCCATGGCGGCCAGGTCACTGACGGAGACGGCCAGGGCGCGCTGGCCGAGCAGGCGTCCCGGCGCATCGGCCGGAAAATGCACGCCAGCGACCAGGGTATCGGTGGACACCGCCAGTTGTTCGCCGGCGGGCACTTCGAGCAAGGCGCAGTCGTCGCCGATTCCCAGCACCACACCATCGGCCGCCTGTGCACAGGCGGCTGCGGCGAAGTAATGACGAATCAGTTCGAACTCGCCCAAAACACTCAGCGCTTGTTGAAGTCGCGGACTTCGTCGGCGCGCAGGGTCGGCGCCAGCTTGTCGAGCACGCCGTTGACGAACTTGTGACCGTCGGTGGCGCCGAACACCTTGGCGAGTTCGATGCCTTCGTTGATCACCACGCGGTACGGCACGTCGATGCGGTTACGCAGCTCGTAGGTGGACAGGCGCAGGATGGACAGCTCGACCGGGTCGATCTCGTCCAGCGGGCGGTCGAGCAGCGGCTCGAACAGGCCGTCGATCTCACTCTTCTGGCGCGGCACGCCGTGCAGGATCTCGTGGAAGTAAGCGCCGTCGACCGCACTGAAATCGTTGTCGACGCGGAACTGCGCTTCGATCTCGTTGAGTGCCTGGCCCGCGATGTGCCAGGAGTACAGGGCCTGCATGGCCAGGGTGCGCGCCTGACGGCGAGCCAGCAGCTTGGGGCTCGGGCCTTTCTTGGCTGGCTTGTTGTCGTTCTGGCTCACTTGGCCTCCAACTGCGCCAGCAGGCTGACCATTTCCAGAGCGGACAGGGCAGCTTCGGCGCCCTTGTTGCCGGCTTTGGTGCCGGAACGCTCGATGGCCTGCTCGATGGAATCGACGGTCAGCACGCCGAAGGCGACCGGCACGCCGAACTCCATGGAGACCTGGGACAGGCCCTTGGTGCACTCACCGGCCACGTATTCGAAGTGCGGGGTGCCGCCACGGATCACTGCGCCGAGGGCGATGATGGCGCTGTACTCGCCGCGCTGGGCGACTTTCTGGGCGACCAGGGGAATCTCGAAGGCACCCGGAGCGCGGATGATGGTGATGTCGTCTTCGCTGATGCCGTGGCGAACCAGGGCATCGACCGCGCCGCTGACCAGGCTTTCGACCACGAAGCTGTTGAAGCGGCCGACCACCAGGGCGAAGCGGCCCTTGGGAGCGATGAAAGTACCTTCGATGGTCTTGAGTGTCATAGCGAGTTCTCGAGCTGTCTTTAAAGAGCCAGGGCCTGCCATGGCAGGCCCCGAAAATATAGGCGATGAGAGCCGAGGCTCCATCGCGGTCGCCGCGCTTATTTGGGCGGCAGGTATTCTACAACTTCCAGGTCGAAACCGGATATCGCGTTGAACTTCATCGGCGCGCTCATCAGGCGCATCTTGCGCACGCCCAGGTCACGCAGGATCTGCGAACCGGCACCGACCGTGCTGTAGGTGCTCGGCATCTTGCTGGTGGTGGCGCCGTCCGCTTCGCGGATATGCGCCAGTACCTCGTCGCCGCCCAGCGAATGGCCGAGCAGCAACACCACGCCGCTGCCGGCCTCGGCCACTTCGGTCATCGCCGCGCGCAGGCTCCAGCGCCCCGGCTGGCGCACCATCAGCAGGTCGCGCATGGGGTCCATGTTGTGCACGCGCACCAGGGTCGGTTCTTCGGCACAGATGGTGCCCAGGGTCACGGCCATGTGCACGTCGCCTTCCACCGAGTCGCGGTAGGTCACCAGGTTGAACTGGCCGACCTCGCTATCCAGCGGCTGCTCGGTGATGCGCTGCACGGTGCGCTCGTGGAGCATGCGGTAGTGGATCAGGTCGGCGATGGTGCCGATCTTGATGCCGTGCTTGGCAGCGAATTCTTCCAGCTCCGGGCGACGGGCCATGGTGCCGTCGTCGTTCATGATCTCGCAGATCACCCCGCTCGGCTCAAAGCCGCCCATGCGCGCCAGATCGCAGGCCGCCTCGGTATGGCCGGCACGTGCCAGCACGCCGCCGGGCTGAGCCATCAGCGGGAAGATGTGGCCAGGGCTGACGATGTCTTCGGCCACCGCGTGCCTGGCCGCAGCGGCCTGCACGGTACGTGCGCGGTCGGCAGCGGAAATGCCGGTAGTGACGCCTTCGGCCGCCTCGATGGACACGGTGAACTTGGTGCCGAAACCGGAGCCGTTGCGCGGCGCCATCAGCGGCAGCTTGAGGGTTTCGCAGCGCTCACGGGTCATCGGCATGCAGATCAGGCCGCGGGCGAAGCGGGCCATGAAATTGATGTGCTCGGCGGTCACGCATTCGGAGGCGATGATCAGGTCGCCTTCGTTCTCGCGGTCTTCGTCATCCATGAGGATGACCATCTTGCCGGCGCGGATGTCCTCGACCAGCTCTTCGATACTGTTGAGTGCCATGGTGGCGGTGTCCTTAATGCTTCAGGTAGCCGTGTTCGGCGAGAAAACCTTCGGTCAGCCCGGAGCTGCTCGGCTCGGCGGCCTTGTCACCGAGCAGCAGGCGCTCCAGGTAACGGGCCAGCAGGTCGACCTCGAGGTTGACGCGACGCCCGGGGCGGTAGTCGGCCATGATGGTTTCGGCCAGGGTGTGCGGCACGATGGTCAGCTCGAACTCGGCGCCAATGACGGCGTTGACCGTCAGGCTGGTGCCATCGACGGTAATCGAGCCCTTGTGGGCGATGTACTTGGCCAGCTCGCGCGGCGCGCGCACCTTGAACTGGATGGCGCGGGCGTTCTCCTCGCGGGAGACGATCTCGCCAACGCCGTCGACATGCCCGCTGACCAGGTGGCCACCGAGGCGCGTGGTCGGCGTCAGGGCCTTTTCCAGATTGACCCGGCTGCCACTCTTCAGGTCGATGAAGGCGGTACGCGCCAGGGTTTCCCGGCTGACGTCGGCCCAGAAGCCGTCACCCGGCAGTTCGACGGCGGTCAGGCACACGCCGTTGACCGCGATGCTGTCGCCCAGCACGACGTCGCCCAGATCCAGCTTGCCGGTCTTCACGTAGACCCGCACATCACCGCCCTTGGGCGTGATGGCGGCGATGCTGCCGATGGATGCGATGATTCCGGTGAACATGAGAACTCCTCGTCAGACCGGCAATTCTTTGAGTTTGCGCAGCGTGTCGGCACAAGTGCGCGCCGCTTCGGCGCCCTTGACCAGAAAATGCTCGCGGAAGAACGTCTGGTGTTCTTCGCCGGCATGGAAATGATGGGGCGTGAGCACCGCTGAGAACACCGGCACGTCGGTGTCTAGCTGCACCTGCATCAGGCCCTCGATCACCGCCTGGGCGACGAACTCGTGGCGGTAGATACCACCATCGACCACCAGCCCGGCAGCGACGATGCCGGCGTAGCGGCCGCTCTTGGCCAGGCGCTTGGCGTGCAGGGGGATTTCGAAGGCGCCGCCGACTTCGAAGCAATCGATTTCGCTGGCCGCGTAACCCTGGCGCTGCATTTCTTCGATGAAGGCATGGCGCGACTGATCGACGATTTCGCGGTGCCAGCAGGCCTGCACGAATGCGACCCGGCGTACGTTGTTAGAGATGGACATGTTCGACTCCTGTTTATGGTTAAAACAGGGCAGCTTGGATCGATAGGGATGGTACGGACATGCAGCAGCACGAGGGCTGCCTGACCAGGCAATCCCGCTCTCTCTTCATCCGGACTATACCGTCGGCCCCGGAATCGCACCGGGTCTGCTCGTCCCCGGGCGGCTGGTGCCGTACCGGGCGCTCGCGGGCTAGGTAGAACCTGAGTTTAGATCTCGCGAGCTAGCGCCAGACAAGGCGAAATTGGGCGAGGGCGCGGAGTTTACAGGCTGTAAATGAGCAGCCCGAGCCCAATTTCAACGCCGTATGGCCGACGCGCAGCAGATCTAAAACAGGTTCTTGGCACCATTACCGCCGGTGGGGAATTACACCCCGCCCTGAGAACGTGTGGCTGCTTGTCGCAGCCGACAGGCGTTTTACCACACTTGCTGCGCCAGCGCACGGCGGCTCTGCCCAAGAGGCTGTTCACGATCTTCGTGCCGGGCTTTAGTTATTTGACTGCAGCGTGGCGCAAGCGGCCGTTATCCGATCCATTGTGGGAGCTGCGACCTCGCGGCGAATCGCTCAGCCACCGCCGAAATAGGCAGTCAGGCTGCAATCGTTTCGCCCCGAGGTCGGGGCTCCCACAGGTTGGTTTGAGTGTCTGCTTCTGCCTTGTAGCTGCCCGTGCACATGCCCAGAAAGATCGACAACGGACTCCAGCCGATGCGCATTCAGCTCGCGCGATCGGGCACGGCGATGATGCGCCAGTCGTCACCCACGGCGCGCATGTCGACGATCTTCAGGGCTGGCGCTTCGGCCATGCGCGCCAGCGGCAGGTCGAGCAGCGGCCGCGCGCTGGAGCCGAGGAACTTGGGCGCGACGAACAGTTGGTACTCGTCGACCAGCCCCAGCCGGGCAAAGGCGCCGGCCAGTTTCGGCCCGGCCTCGACCAGCACTTCGTTGGCGCCACGCGAGGCCAGCTCCAGCAGCAACTTACGCAGATCGACATGGCCGTTGCTGCCGGGCATGGCCAGCAGTTCGTGGCCGTCATCCAGATAACGGCAGCGCGAGGTGGCCGCCGCGCAGGTGGCGACCAGCGCCGGGCCAGCCTGGAAGAATGGAGCGCTGAGCGGCACCCGCAGGCGCCCGTCGACCAGCACGCGCAGCGGCGGCCGCGCCTGGGCCAGGGCAGTCAGCTCGGCGCCCAGGCCCAGTTCGTCCGGGCGCACGGTCAGGCGCGCACCATCGGCCAGCAGCGTATCGGCGCCACTGAGCACCACGCTGGAGCGCGCACGCAGGCGCTGCACCGCGGCACGCGCCGCCGGCCCAGTGATCCATTGGCTTTCGCCACTGGCCATGGCGGTGCGCCCGTCCAGGCTCATCGCCAATTTCACGCGCACCAGCGGCAGGCCGCTTTCCATGCGCTTGATGAAGCCCGCGTTCAGCGCTCGCGCCTCGGTCTCCAGCACGCCGCCCTGCACGGAAATACCGGCATTCATCAGGCGCAGCAGACCGCGTCCGGCTACTTGCGGATTGGGATCCTGCATGGCCGCCACGACCCGGGTGATGCCGGCGGCCACCAGCGCATCGGCGCACGGCGGCGTACGGCCATGATGGCTGCACGGCTCCAGCGTGACGTAGGCAGTGGCGCCGCGAGCCTTGTCGCCGGCCTGGCGCAACGTGTGTACCTCGGCGTGGGGTTCGCCGGCCTTGGCGTGCCAGCCTTCGCCGACGATCTTGCCGTCACGCACGATCACGCAGCCGACACGGGGATTGGGATGAGTGGAATACAGGCCCTTGCGCGCCAGCTCGAGGGCCCGCGCCATGAATGCGTGATCGTTGCTGCTCATCTCAGTCCTGGTTCGGCTCGCGGGAAAGGCGGTCGATTTCCTCGCGGAATTCGTTGAGGTCCTGGAAGCGGCGATATACCGAGGCGAAACGAATGTAGGCCACCTCGTCGAGCTTCTGCAGCTCGGTCATCACCAGCTCACCGAGCACCAAGGACTTGACCTCGCGCTCGCCGGTGGCGCGTAGCCGGTGCTTGATGTGGGCGATGGCCGCTTCCAGCCGCTCGACGCTGACCGGGCGCTTTTCCAGCGCACGCTGCATGCCGGCCCGCAGCTTGTCCTCGTCGAAAGGCTGGCGGCTGCCGTCCTGCTTGATCAGACGCGGCATCACCAGCTCGGCGGTCTCGAAGGTGGTGAAGCGCTCGCCACAGGCCAGGCATTCGCGGCGACGGCGCACCTGATCACCTTCGGCGACCAGACGCGAATCGATGACTTTGGTGTCGTTGGCGGAGCAAAACGGGCAATGCATGGCTGGAACGGTCGCAGGCGAGAAAGCCCGCATGGTAGCGCATCCACGCCGCCCGGCGCCAAGCGCGCGGATGCAGGCCGCGCTTTCCTTTGCATTCACCGCCGGCTATGGCGAGAATCCGGGCATTGCCCGTCTGCCAGGATCATCCGATGCCATTGCGCCCGCTTGCCCCGCTCTGCCTAGTCGCCCTGCTCGCCGCCTGCGCCGGAGAAACGCCGCCACCCGCTCCACCCGCCCCGCCAGCGGTCGAGAGCGAGCAACCGGCGCCGACGCCGGCTCATCTGCGCGAACTCACCGGCACCCTGCTCGACGTGCCCGCCGGCGCCGATGTGGAGCTGGCCCTACTGACCATCAGCGACCGCGGTCTGCCGCACAAGCTGCTTGGCAACATCCAGTTGCGTGGCACCGGCGCGCCCCTGCCGTTTCGCCTGCAGTTCAATCCGGAGAATTTCCATCAGGGCATTCGCGTCGAGCTACGTGGCCGTGTGCATCAATCCGGCAAGCTGGTGCTGCACATGCCGAGCCAGCTGATCCGCGAGCCGCAAAGCCAGGCCCTCGGCGAAGTCCGCGTGACCCCGGCGCTGTGACGCCACCGCCAGACCTGCAGGCCGCTCTGGGCGAACTGCTCGGCGATGCTCGGCTGACCGCTACAACTCTGCCAGGCACCGACCTGCGCCTGTGGCTGATCGACCCGGCGAACATGGATCGCTGCTTCAGCCCCGAGGAAACCCGGCGCATTCTCGAAGAACCGCCGTACTGGTGCTTCTGCTGGGCCAGTGGCCTGGTGCTGGTCGACTGGCTGGCGCGCCACCCCGAGTGGGTGCGAGGCAAGCGAGTGCTCGACCTCGGCACCGGCTCCGGCGTGGCCGCCATCGCCGCCGCCCGAGCGGGCGCTGCCCAGGTAGTGGCCTGCGACCTGGATCCCCTGGCGCTGGCGGCCTGCCGCGCCAACGCGGCGCTCAATGGCCTGGAATTGGCCTATTCGAGCGACCTGTACAGCGAGCCCCGCGACTACGACATGGCGATCGTCGCCGACGTGCTCTACGACCGCAGCAACCTGCCGCTGCTCGACCGGGTGCTCGAGCACGCCCGCGAGGTACTGGTGGCCGATTCCCGGGTACGCGACTTCAGCCACCCGCGCTACCGGCGCATCGCCGGGCTGGAGGGCTGCACCTGGCCCGACCTGGCAGAGCCGGAAACCTTCCGCCACGTCAGCCTGTATCACGGGGCCTTGTAGCCTTGCGGCGGCGCCCACATTTATAGTCACACCACTTTTCGCGCGGACAGAGACCGACCATGAGCGACACCCCCTACATCTTCGATATCAATGGCGCCGCCCAGTTCGAGCAACTGGTGATCGAGAACTCGTTCAACAAGCCGGTGCTCGTCGACTTCTGGGCCGAATGGTGCGCACCCTGCAAGGCGCTGATGCCGGTACTGGCGCAGATCACCGAGGGCTACGCGGGCGAGCTGCTGCTGGCCAAGGTCAACTGCGACGTCGAGCAGGACATCGTCGCGCGCTTCGGCATTCGCAGCCTGCCGACCGTGGTGCTGTTCAAGAACGGCCAGCCGGTCGACGGCTTCCAGGGTGCCCAGCCGGAGTCGGCGATTCGCGCCCTGCTGCAGCCCCATGTAGCCGAGCCACCGGCGCCCCAGACCGACCTGATGGAAGTGGCCCAGACGGCCTTCGCCGACGGCCGCATCGGTGAAGCCGAAGCCGCGCTCAAGGAATTGCTGACGGAAAACAACGAGAACGCCGCCGCGCTGATTCTCTACGCCCGCTGCGTGGCCGAACGGGGCGAACTGAACGAGGCCGAGCAGGTGCTGGGCGCCGTGAAAGGTGATGAGCACAAGCAGGCACTCGCCGGTGCCCGCGCGCAGATCACCTTCCTGCGCCAGGCCGCCGACCTGCCGGACGCCGCCACCCTGAAAAGCCGCCTGGCGCAGAACGGCGAGGACGACGAAGCGGCTTATCAGCTGGCCATCCAGCAACTCGCCCGCCAGCAATACGAGCCGGCGCTGGACGGCCTGCTGAAGCTATTCGTGCGCAATCGCAATTACGCCGACGGCCTGCCGCACAAGACCCTGCTGCAAGTGTTCGACCTGCTCGGCAACGACAATCCGCTGGTCACCACCTACCGCCGCCGGGTCTACCAGGCGCTGTATTGAGTCTTTTAACCGTGCCCCGCTGACGTAGCCTGGCGTTAGCGCAGCGATACCCAGGGCACCTATCAGCACGTAGCCTGGGTGAGAGCCATTTTCCCGGGTATCGCTGCGCTCAACCGCGGGCTACAGATGCGGCCCGTGCCGTGCGTGAACACGGTACTTGCCGCCTCACTCTGGCTGCCCAACCCAGCAATAAACCGGTGCATCGGCGCCGGTTTCCATGCGCACCTGATCACAATGGCGCAGGCGAACCAGCAGGCGCTTGCCCGCCACTTCACCGCCGGCCAGCGCAGCCAGTTGCGCCATGAGCTGCGGCCCCTCGATACGCCCTGCACGGCGTAACAACTCCAGCACCGTCTGCCACTGGCCATCCTGATCCGCCTGGGCCGGGGCTGACGCCACCGTCGTCGGCACCTGCGCTGCAGGCACCGTCACCGCCCCTGCCAGCTGCGCCCAATCCTGCGGATCCAGTTCCACCGTCAGGTCCACCGGCCAATCGCCGATCCGCCCGCGAATACGCACCATGCCTACCTCCACCTAATCGATGCGCCATGCTCCCACGGGCGGGCAGGCAAACCAAGCCGCTCTACCACCACGCATAAATTTGTTATAACGTATCAATCCATTCCAGCACTCACCCGACCGGAGCTTCCCATGCGCCACCTGCTGCTCGCCCTGCCCTTCGCCCTGTTGCCCCTGGCTGCTGCCCAGGCCCACGACCATGAACACGGTAGCCTCGGCAAACACGAACACGGCGTCGCCACGCTGAACGTGGCACTGGAAGGCAGCACTCTGGAAATCGAGCTGGAAAGCCCGGCCATGAACATCGTCGGCTTCGAGCATGCCGCTACCAGCGATGCCGACAAGAAAACCGTCGCCGCCGCCCGCGCGCTGCTTGAAAAGCCCCTGGCCCTGTTCGCCCTGCCTGCCGCTGCCGGCTGCAGCCTGAACGAACACGAAGTACGCAGCCCGCTGTTCGGCAACGCCGAAGCCGACCACGACCACGACCACGACCACGACGAGCATGCTGACGGCGACGACCATCACCACGAACATAGCGATATCGATGCGGACTACAACTTCACCTGCAAACAGCCGGGTGAGCTGAAGACCCTCGACCTGTCGGCGTTCTACAAGCAATTCCCTGCCACCCAGAAGATCAACGTGCAACTGATCGGCCCGAGCGGCCAGCAGGGCGTCGAGTCGACCCCGGCCAACCCGCGCCTGACATTCTGACCGACCACGCAGATGCCGCCACAAGGCGGCATCTGCCGTTACACACGTTCGGCAACACCCTCTGGCTCAGCATTTCGTGGCCATGACTGGCACACTTGCTGCCTTTCCCTCCAGCGCCAGCAGTCCCCATGACCACAGCACTGATCGAACTCACTGACCTCGGCTTCGCCTGGCCCGGCCAGGACGAGCTTCTGGACATTCCCCATTTTCACCTGCAACGCGGCGAGACCCTGTTTCTCAAGGGCCCCAGCGGCAGCGGCAAGACCACCCTGCTCGGCCTGCTCGGCGGCGTACAGAAACCTGGCCGCGGCACCATTCGCCTGCTGGGCGAAGACCTCGCCACGCTCTCGGCGGCGCGTCGGGATCGCTTTCGCGTCGACCACACCGGCTACATCTTCCAACAGTTCAACCTGCTGCCATTCCTGAGCGTGCGCGACAACGTCGAACTGCCGTGCCGCTTTTCCGGTCTGCGGGCCGAGCGCGCCGCCCAGCGCTACGGCAGCGTCGACCAGGCCGCCGGCAAGCTGCTGGAGCACCTGGGGCTGCGCCCGGAATTGCTCGAACGGCGCGCCGACTCGCTGTCCATCGGCCAGCAACAACGCGTCGCCGCCGCCCGCGCGCTGATCGGCCAACCGGAGCTGGTGATCGCCGACGAGCCGACTTCGGCGCTGGATGCCGATGCCCGTCAGGCGTTCCTCGAGCTGCTGTTCGGCGAATGCCGCGACGTCGGCGCCAGCCTGTTGTTCGTCAGCCATGACCAAAGCCTGGCCGCACTGTTCGACCGCAGCCTGTCGCTGGGTGAACTCAACCGCGCCAGCAAACCCCAGGAGGTCTGAGGTGTTCCTGTTACGACTCGCCCTGGCCAGCCTGGCCAACCGCCGTTTTACCGCCCTGCTCACGGTATTCGCCATCGCCCTGTCGGTGTGCCTGCTGCTCGCGGTGGAGCGGGTGCGCACCGAAGCGCGTGCCAGCTTCGCCAACACCATCAGCGGCACCGACCTGATCGTCGGCGCCCGCTCCGGCAGCGTCAACCTGCTGCTCTACTCGGTGTTCCGCATCGGCAACGCCACCAACAACATCCGCTGGGACAGCTTCGAGAAACTCGCCGCGCATCGCCAGGTCGACTGGGCGATCCCCATTTCCCTGGGCGACTCGCACCGCGGCTATCGGGTGATGGGCACCAACGAGGGCTACTTCGACCATTACCATTACGGCCGCGGGCAATCCCTTCAGCTGGCCCAGGGCGAGCGCTTTCACGACCTGTTCGACGTGGTGCTCGGCGCCGAGGTGGCCGAGGCGCTGAACTACAAGCTCGGCGACAAACTGGTGCTGTCCCACGGTGTGGCGACGGTCAGCCTGCAGCAGCACGACGACAAGCCGTTCGTGGTCAGCGGAATTCTGGCCCGTACCGGCACCCCGGTGGATCGCACCCTGCACATTTCCCTGGAAGGCATGGAAGCGCTGCACGTCGACTGGCAGAACGGCGTACCCGCCCGCGGCGCCGGCAAGGTCAGCGCCGAACAGGCGCGGCACATGGACCTGCAGCCCAAGGCGATCACCGCGGCGATGCTCGGCCTGAAGAGCAAGATCGCCACCTTCGCCGTACAGCGCGAGGTCAACGAATATCGCGGCGAGCCGTTGCTGGCGATTCTCCCCGGTGTCGCCCTGCAGGAGCTGTGGAGCCTGATGGGCACGGCGGAAAAGGCGCTGTTCGTGGTCTCGCTGTTCGTGGTGCTGACCGGGCTGATCGGTATGCTCACGGCGATTCTCACCAGCCTCAACGAGCGTCGCCGGGAGATGGCCATCCTCCGTTCGGTCGGCGCGCGGCCCTGGCACGTCGCCAGCCTGCTGGTTCTCGAGGCGTTCTCGCTGGCGGTGGCTGGCGTGGTGGCCGGCACGGCGCTGCTGTATGCCGGCATCGCCGGTGCACAAGGCTACGTGCAGGCCAACTATGGCCTGTATTTGCCGCTCAGCGCACCAACCCCCTATGAGTGGACGCTGCTCGGCGCTATTCTGGCGGCCGCCCTGCTGATGGGCTGTGTCCCGGCCTGGCGCGCGTATCGGCAGTCGTTAGCGGATGGGCTCTCCATCCGACTGTGACTGAACGAAGCCGGGCCAATCAGCCCGGCTTCGTTTTCCAACCCGAAGGTAGTGTCATGCGTCGCGCCCTGCTTACCGCTCTGCTCCTCACCCTGGCCTCGCCGCTCTGGGCTGCCGAATTGCGTACTCTGAATTGGCAGGAACTGATCCCCAAGGACGCACCGCCACAGGTGCCGCAGATGACGCCGATGCACGACATGTCGCAGTTGGGCGATGCCTTGTCCGAGGGCGGCGCGGCCTCGTTGCAGCAGTTCCCGTCGGCGCCGGTGGTCAAGGAGATGGACGGCCAGAACGTCAAGATCCCCGGCTACATCGTACCGCTGGACGTCACCGAAGAAGGCCGCGTGACCGAGTTCCTGCTGGTGCCCTACTTCGGCGCCTGCATCCATGTGCCGCCACCGCCGTCCAACCAGATCATCCACGTCAACACCGAACTGGGCGTGCTGCTCGACGCGCTGTACCAGCCCTTCTGGGTCGAAGGCCCGCTCAAGGTCGAGCACAGCAGCAGCGAACTGGCCGAGGTCGGCTATCAGCTGGCGGCGGACAAAATTTATCCCTACGAACTACCGGCCAATTAGGGTCTGTTGACGCGTCAGCATGGGCCCGGCACTACGGGTTGCGCTGAAGCCTCGACAGACCCTGCATCGTGACAAATCGTCGCACCCTTGCTTAGCCAGCTATTGAGCTGAGTCAACAGGCGCTTCGCCCAGCGCCTTACCCTGACGCCATCCGAGATGATTCGAATGACCGTTAGGAGCTCACCATGTACAAGTCGCTGTTCTCTGCCTCGCTGATCGCCCTGGCGCTGGCGGCCCCCGTTGCCCAGGCGCACCAGGCCGGTGACATCCTCGTGCGCGCCGGCGCCATCACCGTCAACCCCGAGGCGGACAGCTCCTCGGTCAAGGTCGACCGCGGCGGCCTGGCGGGCACCGACCTGGGCGGCAAGGCGACCATGAGCAGCGACACCCAGCTAGGCCTGAACTTCGCCTACATGCTGACCGACCACCTGGGCGTCGAACTGCTCGCCGCCACGCCGTTCGAGCATGACGTGAAGATCAAGGGCACCGTGCTGGACGCCGCCAACGGCAAGCTCGGTACCCTCAAGCACCTGCCGCCGACCCTGAGCCTGGTGTACTACCCGCTCGACGCCAAGTCGGCCTTCCAGCCCTACGTCGGCGGCGGCATCAACTACACCTGGATCTACGACGAACACGTGGGCAGCGGCGCCTCGTCAGCCGGTTTCGACAACTTCCGCGCCAAGAACTCCTGGGGCCTGGCCTGGCAGATCGGTGCCGACTACATGCTCACCGACAACCTGATGATCAACGCCCAGGCTCGCTACATCGACATCGACACCACCGCCTATGTGGACAACACCGCCCTGGGCGTGCGCGCCAAAGTCGACGTGGATGTCGATCCGTTCGTGTACATGGTGGGGCTGGGTTACAAGTTCTAAGGACAGCTGGAGACAGCTAGAAGGAGTGGGCTGACAGCGATCTGCTTTTTGTGGGAGCGGGCCATGCACGCTCCCACAGGAACAGCGTTTAGTCCGCTGGCCACTCGAACGCAAAAAGCCGGCATTGCCGGCTTTTCGCTGCCCGGCGATTAGCGCCTCAGCTATTAAGCAACGCCGCCAGCCCATCACGCAGCGACGTCTGCGTCGGCAGCCGGTACTCGTTCGCCAGGCGGCCATTGTCGGCACGGGAATGGCGGATATCGCCGGCTCGCGCGTCCAGATGCGTCACCGGCGGCAGGCCGCCGAGCAGCTCACCGATCTGCGTCAGCAACTGCTTGAGGCTTACCGACTCGTTCCAACCGACGTTCACCGCGCCTGCAGGCGGCTGCCCGGCGTCCAGCGCCTGCAGCAGCAGTGCGACCAGATCGGCGACATAGAAGAAATCCCGGGTCTGCTCGCCGTCACCGAACACGCTGATCGGCAGGCCTTGCTGGGCGCGCTGGGTGAAGATACTGATCACCCCCGAATATGGCGAGGATGGGTCCTGGCGTGGGCCGAACACGTTGAAGAAACGAAAAATCGCCGGCTCCAGTCCATGCTGCCGCGCGTAGAACTCCAGGTAGTGCTCGCTGGCCAGCTTGTCCGACGCGTAAGGCGTCAAAGGTGCCTTGGCGGTGGCTTCGTCGATGGCCACGCCTTCGCCATTGTTGCCATACACCGCGGCGCTGGAAGCGAACACCACGCGACGCACGCCGTGCTCGCGCATGGCTTCGCAAATGTTCAGGGTGCCGATGAAGTTGCTCTGGTGGGTGCTGACCGGATCGTCCACCGAGGCCTGTACCGAGGCCACGGCTGCCAGGTGCACCACGGCGCTGCAACCGGCCACCGCGCGGCTGACCAGCGCGGCGTCGGCTACGTCGCCTTCGATGAAGGTCAGGCGAGCATCATCGAACGGCAGGTTACTCAGCTTGCCCATGGACAGGTTGTCCAGCACGCGCACGCTGTGCCCACGCGCCAGCAGGGCGTCGACCAGGTTGGAGCCGATGAAGCCGGCACCGCCGGTGACGAGAACAGGTTGATCAGACATGGCGGTAATAGTGCTCCAGCAGGCTCGGCAGGCCGGCACGCCAGGCGCGCGGCTTGACGCCGAAGGTGTGAAGGATCTTCTTGCACGCGAGTACGCCGTGCTGCGGCTCTTCCGAGGCATCGCCCCTGGCGGCGTGGGCCTGCCCGCAGATCTCTTCCAGCAGGTTCTGGCGCAGGTGCCGGGCCTCGCTGAGCATCGCCTGGCCCAGCGCCAACGCCGTGGTCGCCTCGTGGCCGCCGTAATGATAGGTGCCCCACAGCGGCGCGGCGCAGTCGAGCTGCTTGAGGACGGCGAGAATCACTCGCGCGGCATCGTCCACCGGCGTCGGGTTGCCACGTCGGTCGTCGGCCAGGTACAGCGCCTTGTCACGCTCGGCGCGCACCAGAAAGCGTGCCAGCAGGCCGTCCGGGCTGTCATCGAGGATCCAGCCGAAGCGCAGCAGCACATGACGCGGGCACAAGGCGCGCACGCTCTGCTCCATGCGCACCAGCACCTGGCCGCGCATGCTCAGCGGCTGGGTTTCGTCCTTCTCGTTGTAGGCGGTCGCCCGGGCGCCATCGAACACCCGGTAACTGGACGGCTGCAGCAGGCGAATATCGTGATGCTGGCAGAGCTCGGCCAGGCGCTCGACGGCACGCTCCTGAGCGGCGAAACGCTCTTCGCTGACCTTGGAGGCCTGAAACCAGTCGAAATAATAGGCGAGGTTGATCACCGCATCAGGGCGGGTATCGTCGACCAACTGAGTGAGGCTGGCGGCATCCCAACCCTGGGCCGGCGGGCGCGGGGCGAGGAAACCGATATCTTCTTCGGCCCCCAGGCGAATCAACGCCCGACCCAGCGTACTGCCACCACCCAGCAACAACAGGCGCATGCGCATAACGAAACTAGAAGCTCCACAATCAGATTTGAGCCGACGCCCGGCAACGGTGCCTGGGTAGCCGACTCTTGGCAGAGCCCGAACGGTTCAGCCCCATGGCCTGCATTTTGCTGTTTTTACCCCGCGGCGTCACCACCGGGCTTCATCTTGACGCGCCAGGGCTCGGCGAAGGCACGCTGCGGGCAACCCTGCGGCGCGATCTGGGTCTGAATGGCGAGCCGATAGAGAAGCGAAGGAAGAGAAACGTGAGAAAACTGCTGTTCCTGGCCTGCTGTGCGGTACTCGCCTACGGCCTGTTTCGCCCCGAGCCACCACCCGACCTGTTCGACGAGTCGGACAAATTCCTCCATCTGATCGCCTTCGGCGGCCTGTCTCTGGTTACCCGTATCGCTTTTCCCAGCATGCCCGGCTGGCTGCTATGGCCGCTGCTGTACATCCAGGCGCCCCTGCTGGAATGGTTGCAGCATGTGATCCAGCCGGTACGCGAGTTCAGCCCGCTGGACGTACTGGCCAACCTCTGCGGCATCAGCCTCGCGCTGGTGCTGTGGATCTGCCAGGGCCTGCTGCGCAAGCGCCTCTTCAAGCCGGCCTGAGCCGCGTTGGCAGAAATGAAAAGGCCCCGCAGTGCGGGGCCTATTGCAGTCAGCTGACGATCAGAACGGAATGTCGTCGTCGAAGCTGTCGTAGTCCTGGGCGGGCTGCGGCTTCTGCTGCTGCGGCGCGGACTGGCGCGGCGCCTGCTGCTGCGGCTCGCGCTGCGGTGCCGGGCGCGACTGACGTGGAGCGGAATCACCACCACCGGCATTGTCCGGACGACCGCCGAGCAGCTGCATGGTGCCCTGCATGTCGACGATGATCTCGGTGGTGTAGCGCTTCACGCCGTCCTTTTCCCACTCGCGGGTCTGCAGCTTGCCCTCGATGTACACCTGGGAGCCCTTGCGCAGGTACTCACCAGCGATCTCGGCGACCTTGCCGAACAGCGACACACGGTGCCACTCGGTTTTCTCGACACGCTGACCGGTCTGCTTGTCCGTCCACTGCTCGCTGGTGGCCAGGCTCAGGTTGGTCACGGCATTGCCGCTGGGCAGATAGCGCGTTTCCGGATCCTGTCCGCAGGTACCGACCAGAATGACTTTGTTAACCCCACGGGCCATAACGCTCTCCTACTTTCAGCACGTCACCGGCGCCGCTTCGATCAAGCGCTGCAGCGACGTGCGATCCAATTGTTGGGTATCCACTTTCACATAGAGGGCGGCCTCTTCGACCACCACTACGGCATCCGCCACTCCCGGCGCTGCCTGAATTCGCTCCGCCAGCCCCACTTCCTGCAACGCCGCGCTGGAAAGCGGCAACCGCAGGCTGGTCACGTACGGCGGTTCACGCATAGTAACAGCAAAGGCCAGCCAGAGAACCGTCAACAGTGCACAGCCGCCGAACACGCCTGCCAGCCCGTAGTGCTGATACAGCCAGCCGCCAAGAATGCCGCCCAGGGCCGAGCCGAGGAACTGGCTGGTCGAATACACGCCCATGGCCGTGCCTTTGCCGCCCGCCGGCGCCACCTTGCTGATCAGCGAGGGCAGCGAAGCTTCCAACAGGTTGAACGCGGTGAAGAACACCACGATGCCCAGCACCAGGTTGCGCAGGCCGTGGCCGAACGCCCAGAAGAACAGCTCGCAGCCGAGCAGCACGATGATCGAGCCGACCAGTACACGGCGCATCTGGCGCTTCTTCTCGCCGTAGATGATAAACGGCACCATCAGGAAGAATCCGCCGAGCAGCGCAGTGAGGTACACCCACCAGTGCTGCTCCTTGGGCAGGCCGCCCTGCTCCACCAGTGCCAGCGGCAAGGCGATGAAGCTGGCCATGAGGATGGCGTGCAGGGCGAAGATGGCGAAATCCAGCCGCAGCAGGTCCGGGTGTTTGAGCGTCGGCCACAGGGCCTGCCTGGCGACGCCGGACTCGCGGTGCTGCAGCGGGCCGGCACTCGAAGGCACCAGGCCAGCGACGATGACGATGCCCAGCAGCGCCATGGCGCCGGTGGCCAGGAACAAACCGGAAAGGCCAAAGGCGCGCGTCAACAGTGGCCCGACTACCATCGCCACGGCGAACGAAAGGCCGATGCTCATACCGATCATGGCCATGGCCTTGGTGCGGTGCTGCTCACGGGTAAGGTCGGACAGCAACGCCATCACCGCGGCGGAAATCGCCCCAGCGCCCTGCAGCACGCGCCCCGCGATCACGCCCCAGATGGAATCGGCATTGGCCGCCAGCAGGCTGCCGGCGGCGAAGATCACCAGGCCGAAGTAGATCACCGGGCGCCGACCGATGCGATCGGAGATCACCCCGAAGGGAATCTGCAGAAAGGCCTGGGTCAGGCCGTAGGCACCGATCGCCAGGCCGATCAGGGCCGGGGTTGAACCGGCGAGCTCCTGCCCATAAATAGCCAATACCGGCAACACCATGAACATGCCCAGCATGCGGAATGCGAACACCAACGCCAGCCCACCGGCTGCACGAGTTTCCGCGCCACTCATGCGTTCGCTGTGCGAATCGCGCATCGTCGATAACCTGTTGAAACAAGCCGGCGATTCTACCAGTCGAAACCCTACTGGCACAGCAGCGGCGCTTTGCCGCACGCCTGTTGCCGCCCGTATACTCGGCGGTTTATCCGCCCGCCAGGCGAGGCTGTGACAAGGGCCTCCGGTAAAGACAGCGACGAAAACCCAGTCAGCCTAGAGGTTCCTTTTGGACAAGATCCTGATTCGTGGGGCCCGTACCCACAACCTGAAGAATATCGACCTGACATTGCCACGCGACAAGCTGATCGTGATCACCGGCCTGTCGGGCTCGGGCAAGTCGTCCCTGGCCTTTGACACGCTGTACGCCGAAGGCCAGCGTCGCTACGTGGAGTCGCTGTCGGCCTATGCCCGGCAGTTCCTGTCGATGATGGAAAAGCCCGATGTCGACACCATCGAAGGCCTGTCGCCGGCGATCTCCATCGAGCAGAAGTCCACCTCCCACAACCCGCGTTCGACCGTCGGCACCATCACCGAGATCTACGACTACCTGCGCCTGCTCTACGCCCGCGCCGGTACGCCGCGCTGCCCCGATCACGACCTGCCGCTGGAAGCCCAGACGGTCAGCCAGATGGTCGATCAGGTGCTGGCCATGCCCGAAGGCAGCAAGCTGATGCTGCTGGCCCCGGTGATTCGCGAACGCAAGGGTGAGCACCTGGCGGTGTTCGACGAGTTGCGCGCCCAAGGCTTCGTGCGCGTGCGGGTGGACGGCAAGTTATACGAGCTGGACGAACTGCCCAAGCTCGACAAGCAGAAGAAGCACAGCATCGACGCCGTGGTCGATCGTTTCAAGGCCCGCGGCGATCTGCAGCAGCGCCTGGCCGAATCCTTCGAGACCGCGCTCAAGTTGGCCGACGGCCTGGCGCTGATCGCGCCCATGGACGGGGAAGAAGGCGAAGAGATCATCTTCTCCGCGCGCTTCGCCTGCCCCGTGTGCGGCCATTCGATCAGTGAACTGGAGCCCAAGCTGTTCTCCTTCAACAACCCGGCCGGCGCCTGCCCGACCTGCGACGGTCTGGGCGTGAAGCAGTATTTCGACGCCAAGCGCCTGGTCAACGGCGAGCTGACCCTGGCCGAAGGCGCGATACGCGGCTGGGACCGGCGTAACGTCTACTACTTCCAGATGCTCGGCTCACTGTCGTCACACTATGGCTTCAGCCTGGACAAGCCGTTCGCCGAACTTGACGCCGAGCACCAGAAGGTGATTCTCGGCGGCAGCGGTTCGCAGAACGTCGACTTCAAGTACCTCAACGACCGTGGTGATATCGTCAAGCGCTCGCATCCGTTCGAAGGCATCGTGCCCAACCTCGAACGCCGCTACCGCGAAACCGAGTCGACCAGCGTGCGCGAGGAACTGGCCAAGTTTCTCAGCACCCAGCCCTGCCCCGACTGCCGCGGCACACGCCTGCGTCGCGAGGCGCGTCATGTATGGGTGGGCGAGAAGACCCTGCCTGCCGTTACCGGCCTGCCGATTGGCGCGGCCAGCGACTACTTCGGCGGCCTGACCCTGGACGGTCGCCGTGGCGAGATCGCCAGCAAGATCCTCAAGGAAATCTGCGAACGCCTACAGTTCCTGGTCAACGTCGGCCTCGACTACCTGACTCTGGATCGCAGCGCCGACACGCTATCCGGCGGCGAGGCCCAGCGCATCCGCCTGGCGAGCCAGATCGGCGCCGGCCTGGTGGGCGTCATGTACATCCTCGACGAGCCGTCCATCGGCCTGCACCAGCGTGACAACGAGCGCCTGCTCGGCACCCTGCGCCACCTGCGCGACATCGGCAACACGGTGATCGTGGTCGAGCACGATGAAGACGCCATCCGCATGGCCGACTACGTGGTCGACATCGGCCCGGGTGCGGGCGTGCACGGCGGGCAGATCGTTGCCGAGGGTACAGCTGAAGAAGTCATGGCGCACCCGGACTCGGTCACCGGCAAGTATCTGTCCGGCCGCACCAAGATCGTCGTGCCGGCCAAGCGCACACCGCGCAACAAGAAGCTGTCGCTGAAGATCAAGGGTGCTCGTGGCAACAACCTGCAGAACGTCAACCTGGAAATCCCCATCGGCCTGCTGACCTGCGTGACCGGGGTCTCCGGCTCGGGCAAGTCGACGCTGATCAACAACACCCTGTTCCCGCTCAGTGCCACCGCACTGAACGGCGCCACTACGCTGGAAGCCGCTGCCCACGACAGCATCGACGGCCTGCAGCACCTGGACAAAGTGGTGGACATCGACCAGAGCCCCATCGGCCGTACGCCGCGCTCCAACCCGGCGACCTACACCGGCCTGTTCACGCCGATCCGCGAGCTGTTCGCCGGCGTGCCGGAAGCACGCTCACGCGGCTATGGCCCGGGGCGCTTCTCGTTCAACGTCAAGGGCGGGCGCTGCGAGGCGTGCCAGGGCGATGGCCTGATCAAGGTGGAGATGCACTTCCTGCCGGACATCTACGTGCCCTGCGACGTGTGCAAGAGCAAGCGTTACAACCGCGAAACCCTGGAGATCAAATACAAGGGCAAGAGCATCCACGAGGTGCTGGAAATGACCATCGAGGACGCCCGCGCGTTCTTCGATGCCGTACCGGCCCTTGCGCGCAAGCTGCAGACGCTGATGGACGTGGGCCTTTCGTACATCAAGCTCGGCCAGTCGGCGACCACTCTGTCCGGTGGCGAGGCGCAGCGGGTCAAGTTGTCCCGCGAGCTCTCCAAGCGTGACACCGGCAAGACCCTGTACATCCTCGACGAACCGACCACCGGCCTGCACTTCGCGGATATCCAGCAATTGCTCGACGTTCTGCACCGCTTGCGCGACCACGGCAACACCGTGGTGGTGATCGAGCACAACCTGGACGTGATCAAGACCGCCGACTGGCTGGTGGATCTGGGGCCCGAAGGGGGCTCCAAAGGCGGACAGATCATCGCCGTCGGCACGCCGGAAGAAGTGGCCGAGATGCCGCAGTCCCACACGGGGCACTTCCTCAAGCCGCTGCTGGAACGTGATCGCGCCTGAGCGCCTCCCTGAAACGAGAAAGCCCCGCGAGCGGGGCTTTTTCTTGCCGATGATCTACATCTGGCTCTGCAGGTATTTCTCCAGGCCCAGCTTGTCGATCAGCTGCAGCTGGATCTCCAGCCAGTAAGCATGGTCTTCCTCGGTATCCTTGAGTTGCAGCAGCAGGATATCGCGGGTCTGATAATCCTGATGGCGCTCGCACAGTTCGATGCCCTTGCTCAGGGCCGCACGCACTTGATACTCGAGAGCCAGATCCAGTTTCAGGGCATCCGGCACGGTCTGCCCGAAGGTGAAGGCATCCGGCACCATGTCCGGAACGCCTTCCAGGAACAGAATCCGCTTGAGCAGGGCATCGGCGTGCTGGGTCTCCTCCTCCATCTCGTGGTTGATGCGTTCGTAGAGCTTGCTGAAGCCCCAGTCTTCGTACTGACGCGAGTGGATGAAATACTGATCGCGCGCGGCCAGCTCTCCTTTGAGCAGGGTTTTGAGGTAGTCGATGACTTCGATGTGGCCCTTCATGCGCGGAATCCTTGGTGCAGCGAATGGAATAGGTGAATGCTCGGCCCATCACCCGTCGGGGTCAAGCAAAAAGCACAACGCCTCCGAAAGGAGGCGTTGGCTTGAGCCGCTCACCGAGCCGGGCGCATGCGCCCGGCCATGGATCAGGCGAGGTCGAAGCGGTCGAGGTTCATGACCTTGGTCCAGGCGGCCACGAAGTCCTCGATGAAGCGCGCATCGGCGCTGGCATAGACCTCGGCCTGGGCACGCAGAATGGCGTTGGAGCCGAACACCAGGTCCACCCGGGTACCCGTCCACTTCAATTCGCCGCTCTTGCGGTCACGCCCCTCGAACAGATTGCCGTCACCGGCCGCCGCCTTCCAAGCAGTGCCCATGTCGAGCAGGTTGACGAAGAAGTCGTTGGTCAGCGCGCCAGGCTTGTCGGTCAATACACCGTGGCTCGTACCCTCCACGTTGATGTTGATCGCTCGCAGGCCGCCGACCAGTACCGTCAGTTCCGGCGCCGTCAGGGTCAGCAGTTGCGCCTTGTCGATCAGCAGCGCCTCGGCTGGCACGCTGTAGCGGCCTTTGAGGTAGTTGCGGAAGCCATCGGCGATCGGTTCGAGCACCGCGAAGGACTCGACATCGGTCTGCGCCTGGGACGCATCGCTGCGGCCTGGCGAAAACGGCACCTTCACGGTACGACCCGCCTTGCTGGCGGCCTGCTCGATACCGGCATTACCGGCCAGTACGATAAGGTCGGCCAGGCTCACCTGCTTGCCGCCGGTAGCGGAGCGGTTGAACTCGCCGCGAATGCCTTCCAGCCTCGCCAGCACTTTGGCCAGTTGCTCGGGCTGGTTAGCCGCCCAATCCTTCTGTGGTGCCAGGCGAATACGGGCGCCATTGGCACCGCCGCGCTTGTCGGACCCACGGAAGGTCGAAGCCGAAGCCCAGGCAGTGCCGACCAGCTCGGCCACCGACAGGCCAGAGGCCAGCACCTGTGCCTTGAGGGTCGCCACGTCCGCGTCGTCGATCAGCGGATGATGAACAGCCGGCAGCGGGTCTTGCCACAACAGCTCTTCTTTCGGAACTTCTGGGCCCAGGTAACGCGACTTCGGCCCGAGATCGCGGTGGGTCAACTTGAACCAGGCGCGGGCGAACGCTTCGGCGAAGGCTTGCGGATTCTCCAGGAAGCGACGCGAGATCTTCTCGTAGGCGGGGTCGAAACGCAGCGACAAGTCGGTAGTCAGCATCGTCGGCAGGCGCTTCTTCGACGGGTCGTGGGCATCTGGGATGATCGCCTCGGCGTTCTTGGCCACCCACTGATGAGCACCGGCCGGGCTCTTGGTCAATTCCCACTCGAACTTGAACAGGTTCTCGAAGAACTCGTTACCCCACTGCGCGGGCGTGCTGGTCCAGGTCACTTCCAGGCCACTGGTGATCGCATCGCCGGCCTTGCCGCTGCCGAACGAGCTGCTCCAGCCCAGGCCCTGCTCTTCCAGGCCGGCCGCTTCCGGCTCGGCGCCAACGTGATCGGCCGGGCCGGCACCGTGGGTCTTGCCGAAGGTGTGACCGCCGGCGATCAGCGCCACGGTTTCTTCATCGTTCATCGCCATGCGCGCGAAGGTCTCGCGGATGTCATGGGCGGCGGCGAGCGGATCGGGATTGCCTTCAGGGCCTTCCGGGTTCACATAGATGAGGCCCATCTGCACGGCAGCGAGCGGGTTCTCCAGGTTACGGCCCTGACCGTCGGTACGGTCCTGCTCCTGGCCATGCAGCTCTGCGTCGGCGACCAGTACGCCCTGATCGTCTTCACGGCCGGCAGCGCCCTTGCCATAGCGCTCGTCGCCGCCCAGCCAGGTCTTTTCAGTACCCCAGTAAACGTCCTGATCCGGTTCCCAGGTATCTACGCGGCCACCGGCGAAGCCGAAGGTGCGGAAGCCCATGGTTTCCAGGGCAACGTTGCCGGTCAGCACCAACAGATCGGCCCAGGAAATTTTCTGCCCGTACTTCTGCTTGATCGGCCACAGCAAGCGGCGCGACTTGTCGATGTTGACGTTGTCCGGCCAGCTGTTGAGCGGCGCGAAACGTTGCTGCCCACGGCCAGCGCCGCCACGGCCATCTCCCGTGCGATAGGTACCGGCAGCGTGCCAGGCCATACGGATGAATTGCGGGCCGTAGTGGCCGAAGTCAGCGGGCCACCACTCCTGCGAGTCGGTCATCAGGGCGCGCAGGTCTTTCTTCAGCGCCTCATAGTCCAGCGAGTTGAAGGCGTCGGCATAGTTGAAGTCCTCACCCAGCGGGTTGGACTTGGAGGAGTGCTGGTGCAGCAGCTCGACACGCAGCTGATTGGGCCACCAGTCACGGTTACCGGTACCGCCACCAGCGGCATGCTTCGGCTTTTCCGCAGAGGCGTTCCCCGAAAAGGGGCATTTGCCCTCGGTCTTGTCACTCATCGTCTATCTCCTTAGCTGGCCTGATCGTTCCCGACTGAGCGGGATTGACATTGAGTATTAACGAGCACAGGCGAAGCGACAAATGAATAAGAACTTGCAGCACGATAGTTTTTTACTAAAAACCACATATAAAAAAACCGGGCCTAAGCCCGGTTCTTTTTTGCAACGATGCCTTACTCGGCAGCTTCTACTGCGCCGCCGACCGGACGGTCGACCAGCTCAACATAAGCCATCGGAGCATTGTCGCCAGCGCGGAAGCCGCACTTGAGGATACGCAGGTAACCGCCCTGACGGGTGGCATAGCGCTTGCCCAGATCGTTGAACAGTTTACCAACGATAGCTTTCGAACGAGTACGGTCGAAAGCCAGACGACGGTTGGCGACGCTGTCTTCTTTAGCCAGGGTGATCAGCGGCTCGGCAACGCGGCGCAGTTCCTTGGCTTTCGGCAGAGTAGTTTTGATCAGCTCATGCTCGAACAGCGATACCGCCATGTTCTGAAACATGGCCTTGCGGTGAGCGCTGGTGCGGCTGAGGTGACGGCCACTTTTACGATGACGCATGGTTCAATTCCTTACCAAACTACACGTTCGGTGATGATGACGATCAGGCAGTGGCCTTGTCGTCTTTCTTCAGACTTGCCGGCGGCCAGTTGTCGAGGCGCATACCGAGGGACAGACCACGGGAAGCCAGAACGTCCTTGATTTCGGTCAGGGACTTCTTACCCAGGTTCGGCGTTTTGAGCAGCTCTACTTCGGTGCGCTGGATCAGGTCACCAATGTAGTAGATGTTCTCTGCCTTGAGGCAGTTGGCCGAACGGACGGTCAGTTCAAGGTCATCAACCGGACGCAGCAGGATCGGATCGATCTCGTCTTCCTGCTCGATAACAACCGGCTCGCTGTCGCCCTTCAGGTCGACGAATGCAGCCAGCTGCTGTTGCAGGATGGTAGCGGCACGACGGATGGCCTCTTCAGGATCCAGGGTACCGTTGGTTTCGAGATCGATAACCAGCTTGTCCAGGTTGGTGCGCTGCTCGACGCGAGCGTTTTCCACCACGTAAGACACGCGACGCACCGGGCTGAAGGAAGAGTCGAGCTGCAAGCGACCAATGCTGCGGCTTTCATCTTCATCGCTCTGGCGCGAATCGGCCGGCTCGTAGCCGCGACCACGAGCTACGACGAGCTTCATGTTCAGCGCGCCATTAGCGGCCAGATTGGCGATTACGTGGTCGCCGTTGACGATTTCAACATCATGATCCAGCTGAATGTCGGCAGCGGTTACGACGCCAGAGCCCTTCTTCGCCAGAGTCAGTGTAACTTCGTCTCGACCGTGCAGTTTGATGGCCAGACCTTTGAGGTTGAGCAGGATTTCAATGACGTCTTCCTGAACACCTTCAATGGCGCTGTACTCATGGAGTACACCGTCAATCTCGGCCTCGACTACTGCACAGCCAGGCATGGAGGACAACAGGATGCGACGCAGCGCGTTGCCCAGGGTATGGCCGAAACCACGCTCGAGAGGCTCGAGGGTGATCTTGGCGCGGGTCTGACTGACCACCTGCACATCGATATGGCGGGGGGTCAGGAACTCATTTACCGAAATCTGCATGGATGCACCTATTTTCTAGCCCTTACTTGGAGTAGAGCTCGACAATCAGGCTCTCGTTGATGTCAGCGGAGAGATCACCACGAACCGGAACGCTTTTGAACACGCCGGATTTCTTCTCGGTGTCTACATCTACCCACTCAACACGGCCACGCTGAGCACACAGCTCAAGAGCCTGAACGATGCGCAGCTGATTCTTCGACTTCTCGCGAACTGCAACCACGTCACCAGCTTTGACCTGGTAGGACGGTACGTTGACAGTCTTGCCGTTTACGCTGATCGCTTTGTGCGAAACCAGCTGACGGGACTCGGCACGAGTAGCGCCGAAACCCATACGGTAAACGACGTTATCCAGACGGCACTCGAGCAGTTGCAGCAGGTTTTCGCCGGTAGCGCCTTTCTGGCTAGCTGCCTGCTTGTAGTAACCGCTGAACTGACGCTCCAGTACACCGTAGATACGACGAACTTTTTGCTTCTCACGCAGCTGGGTGCCGTAGTCGGACTGACGGCCACGGCGCTGACCGTGGATACCTGGGGCTGCTTCGATGTTGCACTTCGATTCCAGAGCGCGGACGCCACTCTTCAGGAACAGATCAGTGCCTTCACGACGAGACAGTTTGCATTTGGGACCAATGTAACGAGCCATTTCTCACTGTCTCCTGATTACACGCGACGCTTCTTCGAAGGACGGCACCCGTTATGCGGGATTGGCGTCACATCGGTGATGCTGGCGATCTTGTAACCGCAGCCGTTAAGAGCACGGACAGCGGACTCACGACCCGGACCTGGGCCCTTGACGTTGACGTCGAGGTTCTTCAGGCCGTATTCCAGCGCAGCTTGACCAGCACGCTCAGCAGCCACCTGGGCAGCGAACGGGGTGGACTTGCGGGAACCGCGGAAACCCGAACCACCGGAAGTAGCCCAGGACAGGGCGTTACCTTGACGGTCGGTAATGGTCACGATGGTGTTGTTGAAAGAAGCGTGGATGTGGGCGATGCCATCAACCACCGTCTTTTTGACTTTCTTACGAGTACGAGCAGCAGGTTTTGCCATGACTAAATTCCTGTCGATTCGCGAACGCGATTACTTGCGGATCGGCTTACGCGGGCCCTTGCGGGTGCGTGCGTTGGTCTTGGTGCGCTGACCGCGAACCGGCAGACCTTTACGATGACGCAGGCCGCGGTAGCAACCCAGATCCATCAAGCGTTTGATTTTCATGTTCACTTCACGGCGCAGATCACCCTCGGTATTCACCTTGGCGACTTCACCACGCAGCTGCTCGATCTGCTCGTCAGAGAGATCCTTGATCTTTGCTGCCGGATTAATACCGGTAGCGGCACAGATCTTCTGTGCAGTAGTGCGACCAACACCAAAGATGTAGGTCAGCGAGATAACAGCGTGCTTGTTATCCGGAATGTTAACGCCTGCAATACGGGCCATTCAGTGGAACTCCAATTGACAGCTACCTACGCCCCGGAAGCCAAGAAATGGGGCGCGAGATATTATCGCTGTAAAAACAAATAATCAACCCGGCAGCGCACTAGCTGCCGGGCTTATAGCGTCGATCACATTCAGCCTTGGCGCTGTTTGTGACGCGGTTCCGCGCTGCAAATCACTCGCACTACACCTTCACGGCGAATAATTTTGCAGTTGCGGCACAGCTTTTTCACCGATGCACGAACTTTCATCACCAACTCCTCGAACCCTATGGACACTTCAGCGGAGCATGCCGCTGCCGTAGCCCTTCAGGTTGGCTTTCTTCATCAGGGATTCGTACTGGTGCGAAACGAGGTGCGATTGTACTTGCGACATGAAGTCCATCACAACCACCACCACGATCAGCAACGAGGTCCCGCCAAGGTAGAACGGTACGTTGGCCGCCACCACCAGGAACTGGGGCAACAAGCATACGGCCGTCATGTACAGAGCACCGAACATGGTCAAGCGAGTCAGAACGCCATCGATATAGCGTGCAGACTGCTCACCGGGACGGATACCCGGAATAAAGGCACCGGACTTCTTCAGGTTTTCCGCTACGTCTTTGGGGTTGAACATCAGCGCTGTGTAGAAGAAGCAGAAGAAGATGATCCCTGCACTAAACAGCAAAATGTTCAACGGCTGACCAGGAGCGATAGCCTGTGAAATATCCTGCAGCCAGCCCATACCTTCGGACTGACCAAACCAGGCACCCAGCGAGGCCGGGAACAACAGAAGGCTGCTGGCGAAAATGGCCGGGATTACGCCCGCCATGTTCACCTTCAACGGCAGGTGGCTGGTCTGCGCAGCGAAGACCTTGCGGCCCTGCTGACGCTTGGCGTAGTGCACCGCAATGCGACGCTGGCCACGCTCAATGAACACCACGAAACCGATGATCGCTACTGCCAGCAAACCGATGGCGATGAGAGCGAAAATATTGATATCGCCCTGACGTGCAGACTCGAAAGACTGCCCGATCGCCGACGGCAGACCGGCTACGATGCCCGCAAAAATCAGCATCGAAATACCGTTGCCAACACCGCGCTCGGTGATTTGCTCGCCCAGCCACATCATGAACATCGCACCCGCCACGAACGTGGTGACTGCGACGAAGTGGAAGCCGAAATCGCCCGAGAACGCTACGCCCTGGCTCGCCAGACCAACGGACATGCCGATAGCCTGGACGAAAGCCAGAACCAAGGTGCCGTAGCGGGTGTACTGGCTGATCTTGCGACGACCAGCCTCACCTTCCTTCTTCAACTGCTCCAGCTGCGGACTGACGGCGGTCATCAGCTGCATGATGATCGATGCCGAGATGTACGGCATGATCCCCAGTGCAAAGATACTCATCCGCTCCAGCGCGCCGCCGGAAAACATGTTGAACAAGCTAAGAATGGTCCCCTCATTCTGTCGAAACAGATCGGCCAGACGGTCAGGGTTTATACCGGGAACTGGGATATGCGCGCCGATTCGATAGACGATGATCGCCATGAACAGAAAACGCAGACGAGCCCAGAGTTCGGACAACCCGCCACCAGCCAGAGCAGAGAGAGCACCTTGCTTAGCCATTTATTCCTCGAACTTACCGCCAGCTGCTTCGATAGCCGCACGCGCACCTTTGGTGGCGGCGATACCTTTGAGGGTGACCGCACGAGTAATCTCACCGGACAGCATGACTTTCACACGCTGTACGTTTTGATTAATCAGGTTGGCATCCTTCAGCGCCTGCAGAGTAACTACGTCGCCTTCGATCTTGTTCAGCTCGGAAGTACGCACTTGCGCGCGATCCATAGCCTTCAGAGACACGAAACCGAACTTGGGAAGACGACGGTGCAGAGGCTGCTGGCCGCCTTCGAAACCCGGAGCAATGGTGCCACCGGAGCGGGAGGTCTGACCTTTGTGACCACGGCCACCGGTCTTGCCCAAACCACTACCGATACCACGGCCCGGACGGTGCTTCTCGCGACGGGAACCCGGCGCTGGACTCAAATCGTTCAGGTACATGGATCAACCCTCCACACGGAGAAGGTAATAAGCCTTGTTGATCATGCCGCGGTTTTCCGGAGTATCCAGAACTTCGACGGTATGATTGATGCGACGCAGGCCGAGGCCTTTGACGCAGGCTTTGTGATTGGCCAGACGGCCATTGGTGCTCTTGATCAGAGTCACTTTGACGGTGTTAGCCATGGTTAGAGAATCTCCTCGACACTCTTGCCACGCTTGGCTGCAACCGAATCCGGAGACTGCATAGCCTTCAGACCTTTGAAAGTGGCATGAACCACGTTCACGGGGTTGGTAGAGCCGTAGCACTTGGCCAGAACGTTCTGAACACCAGCGACTTCCAGGACGGCACGCATGGCGCCACCAGCGATGATGCCGGTACCTTCGGAAGCAGGCTGCATGTAAACCTTCGAAGCGCCGTGGGCGGACTTCATGGCGTACTGCAGAGTGGTGCCGTTCAGATCAACTTGGATCATGTTGCGACGAGCAGCTTCCATCGCTTTCTGGATGGCAGCCGGCACTTCACGGGATTTGCCACGGCCGAAACCTACACGGCCCTTGCCATCACCTACCACGGTCAGCGCGGTGAAGGTGAAGATACGGCCGCCTTTAACGGTCTTGGCAACGCGGTTCACCTGAACCAGCTTCTCGATATAGCCTTCGTCGCGCTTTTGGTCGTTATTTGCCATAACTTAGAACTCCAGCCCGCCTTCACGAGCAGCATCAGCCAGCGCCTTGACGCGGCCGTGGTACTTGAAGCCAGAACGGTCGAATGCAACCTGGGTCACACCAGCGGCTTTCGCACGCTCGGCAACCAGCTCACCAACTTTCTTGGCCGCGTCGACGTTGCCGGTGGCGCCGTCACGCAGTGCTTTGTCCAAGGTAGAGGCGCTGGCCAGAACCTTGCTGCCGTCGGCCGAGATGACCTGGGCATAGATGTGCTGCGAAGAGCGGTACACGCACAGACGCACGGCTTCGAGCTCGTGCATTTTCAGGCGTGCTTTGCGAGCGCGACGCAGACGAGTAACTTTTTTGTCGGTCATTTCCTAGCCCCTTACTTCTTCTTGGCTTCTTTACGGCGGACGACTTCGTCAGCGTAACGAACACCTTTGCCCTTGTAAGGTTCAGGACGGCGGAAGTCACGAATCTCCGCGGCAACCTGACCAACCAGCTGCTTGTCGACACCCTTGATCAGGATCTCGGTCTGGTTCGGGGTTTCGGCCACAACGCCTTCCGGCAGTTGGTAGTCGATAGGGTGAGAGAAGCCCAACGCCAGGTTCAGCACCTGACCCTTGGCCTGCGCCTTGTAACCAACACCGATCAGCTGGAGCTTGCGCTCGAAGCCTTGGCTTACGCCGATGACCATGTTGTTGACCAGAGCGCGGGTAGTACCGGCCATCGCACGAGTCTGCTGGTCGCCGTTGCGAGCAGCGAAACGCAGCTCACCGGATTCCTGCAGCACTTCAACGGACGAGTGAACGTTCAGTTCCAGAGTGCCCTTGGCACCCTTCACCGAAAGCTGCTGACCGGCGAGTTTGATCTCTACACCAGCAGGCAGCTTGACGGGGTTCTTAGCAACGCGAGACATGCTTATCCCCCCTTAGAACACAGTGCAAAGCACTTCGCCGCCGACACCGGCAGCGCGCGCAGCGCGGTCCGTCATCACACCCTTGTTGGTGGAGACGATGGAAACACCGAGACCGCCGCGAACTTTCGGCAGATCATCGACGGATTTGTACTGGCGAAGGCCGGGACGGCTGACGCGCTTGACTTCTTCGATGACCGGACGGCCTTCGAAGTACTTCAGCTCGATGGACAGCTGCGGCTTTGCTTCGCCGCTGATCTGATAACCCGCAATATAACCTTCGTCTTTCAGAACTTTGGCTACAGCCACCTTCAGGGTAGAAGAAGGCATGCTTACGACGGACTTTTCAGCCATCTGGGCATTACGGATACGAGTTAGCATGTCCGCTAACGGGTCCTGCATACTCATGGGCTAGACGCTCCTGATACAAAAAGAATTAGCCTCTCGGCTAAGAATCACCAGAACTCACGGAAATCCGGGCTCAGGCGAGCCGGGCATTCTAGAGACTGATCAAAAATGAATCAAGCCCCAAAAGGGGCTTGATTCATATTGCTTGTACGCCGGAGCTAGCTCCGGCGTTTGCCGCGTCGGCTTACCAGCTGGCTTTGACCAGACCTGGTACGTCGCCGCGCATGGCTGCTTCACGCAGCTTGATACGCGACAGACCGAACTTACGGAATACACCGTGCGGACGGCCGGTGATGCGGCAGCGGTTGCGCAGACGCGAAGCGCTGGCATCACGTGGCTGCTTCTGCAGGGCAACGCTGGCTTCCCAACGTGCTTCTGGAGTTGCGTTCTGATCCACGATGATGGCTTTCAGCTCGGCACGCTTTTTGGCGTACTTGGCAACCGTGCGCTGACGCTTCAGCTCGCGGTTTTTCATGCTCGTCTTGGCCATGTTCCTACTCCAATCAGTTGCGGAACGGGAATTTGAAAGCACGCAGCAGAGCGCGGCCTTCATCATCCGTACGGGCAGTGGTGGTCAGGGTGATGTCCAGACCACGCAGCGCATCGATCTTGTCGTAATCGATTTCCGGGAAGATGATCTGCTCTTTCACGCCCATGCTGTAGTTGCCGCGGCCGTCGAAGGACTTGGCATTCAGGCCGCGGAAGTCACGCACGCGCGGCAGGGAGATGGACAGCAGACGATCCAGGAACTCGTACATACGCTCGCGACGCAGAGTGACCTTGACGCCAATCGGCCAACCTTCACGAACCTTGAAACCTGCGATCGACTTACGGGCATGAGTCACAACGACTTTCTGACCGGTGATCTTCTCGAGGTCGGCAACGGCGTTCTCGATGACTTTCTTGTCACCGATCGCTTCGCCCAGGCCCATGTTCAGGGTGATCTTGGTGATGCGCGGAACTTCCATCACGTTCGCCAGCTTCAGTTCTTCCTTCAGCTTGGGCGCGATTTCCTTCCGGTAAATCTCTTTCAGTCGTGCCATGGTGTTTTACCTATGATTCTCAAGCGCCAACCGGCTTCTGGGTGGACTTGAAGACACGAATTTTCTTGCCGTCTTCGACTTTGAAACCAACGCGATCAGCCTTGTTGGTTTCGCTGTTGAAAATGGCAACGTTGGAAGCGTGCAGTGGCGCTTCTTTCTCGACGATACCGCCTTGAACGCCCGACATCGGGTTCGGCTTGGTATGACGCTTGACCAGGTTGATGCCACCGACGACCAGACGGTCGTCAGCGAGAACCTTGAGCACCTTACCGCGCTTACCTTTGTCTTTGCCGGCGATCACGATGATCTCGTCGTCACGACGAATCTTTTGCATGTCGGATCTCCTTAAAGCACTTCAGGGGCGAGCGAGACGATCTTCATGAACTTCTCGGTACGCAGTTCACGGGTCACTGGCCCGAAGATGCGGGTACCGATCGGCTCTTGCTTGTTGTTCAGCAGAACAGCAGCGTTGCCGTCGAAGCGGATGATCGAACCGTCGGCACGGCGAACGCCGTGACGGGTACGAACGACCACTGCGGTCATGACCTGACCTTTCTTCACTTTGCCGCGCGGAATTGCTTCCTTGACGGTGACCTTGATGATGTCGCCGATGCCGGCGTAGCGACGATGCGAACCGCCCAACACCTTGATGCACATGACGCGACGTGCACCGCTGTTGTCAGCCACATCGAGCATGGATTGAGTCTGAATCATAAAATTTCTCCGACCCTTAGCTCTTAGACTTCGACGGCGCGTTCGACGACTTCAACCAGAGCCCAGGACTTGGTCTTGGACTGCGGACGGGTTTCGCGGATGGAAACCTTGTCGCCGATCTTGCACTGGTTGGATTCGTCGTGAGCGTGCAGCTTGGTCGAACGCTTCACGTATTTACCGTAGATCGGGTGCTTTACGCGACGCTCGATCAGAACGGTGATGGTCTTGTCCATCTTGTCGCTGACGACACGGCCGGTCAGCGTACGGACTGTTTTTTCAACTTCGGCCATGATCACTTACCTGCCTGCTGGTTGAGCACAGTTTTCACACGAGCGATGTCGCGCTTAACTTGCGAGAGCAGGTGAGACTGCCCCAACTGGCCAGTTGCTTTCTGCATGCGCAGATTGAACTGGTCGCGCAGCAGGCCGAGCAGTTGCTCGTTCAGCTGCTCTGCGTTTTTTTCACGAAGTTCTTTCGCTTTCATCACATCACCGTCCGTTTAACAAAGGTGGTGGCGAGCGGCAGCTTTGCAGCAGCCAGGGCGAAAGCCTCACGCGCCAGCTCTTCGGAAACGCCTTCGATCTCGTACAGGACTTTGCCTGGCTGGATCTGGGCTACCCAATATTCAACGCCACCCTTACCTTTACCCATACGCACCTCGAGAGGCTTCTTGGTAACCGGCTTGTCCGGGAAAACGCGAATCCAGATCTTCCCGCCACGCTTGACGTGACGAGTCAGAGCACGACGAGCGGACTCGATCTGACGGGCGGTGAGACGACCGCGGGCAACGGACTTCAGCGCGAACTCGCCGAAGCTGACCTTGCTACCGCGCTGAGCCAGACCACGGTTGTGGCCGGTCATCTGCTTGCGGAACTTCGTACGCTTTGGTTGCAACATGATGCGTACTCCTTATTTCTTAGCAGCTTTACGAGGCGCAGGTGCTTGCGGCTTCAGCTCTTCATGGCGGCCACCGATGACCTCACCCTTGAAGATCCAAACCTTCACACCGATCACACCGTAAGTGGTGTGCGCTTCGTAGGTGGCATAGTCAATGTCAGCGCGCAGGGTGTGCAACGGCACACGACCTTCGCGATACCACTCGGTACGTGCGATTTCCGCACCGCCGAGACGACCACTCACCTGGATCTTGATGCCCTTGGCACCAATACGCATGGCGTTCTGTACAGCGCGCTTCATGGCGCGACGGAACATAACGCGACGCTCCAGCTGCTGAGCTACGCTCTGCGCAACCAGCATACCGTCGAGCTCCGGCTTGCGGATCTCTTCGATATTGATGTGCACTGGCACACCCATTTGCTTGGTCAGGTCCTGACGCAGCTTCTCAACATCTTCACCTTTCTTGCCGATCACAATGCCGGGACGAGCGGTGTGGATGGTGATGCGTGCGGTTTGGGCCGGACGAGCGATGTCGACACGGCTTACGGACGCGCTTTTTAGTTTGTCGAGGAGATACTCACGCACCTTCAGATCAGCGAACAGGTAGTCCGCATAAGTCCGGCCGTCTGCGTACCAGACGGAGGTGTGATCCTTGACGATTCCCAGGCGAATGCCAGTGGGATGTACTTTCTGACCCATCTGATCGACTCCGTTACTTGTCCGCAACCTTGACAGTGATATGGCAAGACCGCTTGACGATGCGATCAGCGCGGCCTTTGGCACGCGGCATGATGCGCTTCAGCGAACGCCCTTCGTTGACGAAAACGGTGCTGACCTTCAGGTCATCAACGTCGGCGCCTTCGTTGTGCTCGGCGTTGGCCACGGCCGACTCCAGCACTTTCTTCATGATTTCCGCGGCTTTCTTACTGCTGAAAGCCAGCAGGTTGAGCGCTTCGCCCACCTTCTTCCCGCGGATCTGGTCGGCGACCAAGCGGGCTTTCTGGGCGGAGATGCGAGCGCCCGACAACTTAGCGGCTACTTCCATTTCCTTACCCCTTAACGCTTGGCTTTCTTGTCAGCCACGTGCCCACGATAGGTACGGGTGCCGGCAAATTCGCCCAGTTTGTGGCCGACCATGTCTTCGTTCACGAGAACGGGGACGTGTTGGCGGCCGTTATGCACGGCGATGGTCAGACCGACCATCTGCGGCAGAATCATCGAACGGCGCGACCAGGTTTTAACCGGTTTGCGATCGTTCTTTTCTGCTGCCACTTCGACCTTCTTCAGTAGGTGAAGATCGATAAAAGGACCTTTTTTCAGAGAACGTGGCACTGTCGTATCCCTCTAGTTACTTGCGACGACGGACGATCATGTTGTCGGTGCGTTTGTTACCACGAGTCTTCGCGCCCTTCGTCGGGAAGCCCCATGGAGACACCGGATGACGACCACCAGAGGTACGACCTTCACCACCACCGTGTGGGTGGTCGACCGGGTTCATGGCAACACCACGAACGGTCGGGCGAACGCCACGCCAGCGCTTGGCACCAGCTTTACCCAGCGAACGCAGGCTGTGCTCGGAGTTCGAGACTTCACCCAGGGTCGCGCGGCATTCGGCCAGCACTTTACGCATTTCACCGCTGCGCAGACGCAGGGTGACGTAGACGCCTTCACGTGCGATCAGCTGAGCCGAAGCACCAGCGGAACGAGCGATTTGAGCACCTTTACCCGGCTTCAGCTCGATACCGTGAACGGTCGAACCCACCGGAATGTTACGCAGCGGCAGGCTGTTGCCGGCCTTGATCGGCGCCATCGAACCTGCAACCAGCTGATCGCCGGCGCTCACACCTTTCGGTGCGATGATGTAACGACGCTCACCATCGGCATATTTCAGCAGAGCGATGTGCGCGGTACGGTTCGGGTCATATTCAACGCGCTCGACAGTGGCAGGGATGCCATCTTTGTCGTTGCGACGAAAATCGACCAGACGGTAATGCTGCTTGTGACCACCACCGATATGACGGGTGGTGATACGGCCGTTGTTGTTACGACCGCCAGACTTCGACTTCTTCTCGAGCAGTGGAGCATGAGGAGCGCCTTTGTGCAGCTCCTGATTGACCACCTTGACCACAAAACGGCGGCCCGCGGAAGTCGGTTTGCATTTAACGATTGCCATGATGCACCCCTTCCTTACTCAGCACTGCTGGTGGCGAAATCGAGATCCTGGCCTGGCTGAAGGGAGATGATCGCCTTCTTCCAGTCGTTACGCTTGCCCAGACCGCGAGCGGTGCGCTTGCTCTTGCCCAGAACGTTCTGGGTAGTGACATGCTGAACCTTCACGCTGAACAGGCTTTCGACGGCCTTCTTGATTTCCAGCTTGGTTGCGTCAGTCGCAACTTTGAAAACGAACTGGCTTTTCTTGTCTGCCAGAGTCGTGGCCTTCTCGGAGATGTGCGGGCCAAGCAGCACTTTGAATACGCGTTCCTGGTTCATCCCAGCAGCTCCTCGAATTTCTTCACGGCAGAAACGGTAACCAGTACCTTTTCATACGCGATCAGACTGACCGGATCGGAACCCTGCACGTCACGAACGTCGACGTGTGGCAGGTTGCGAGCAGCCAGGTACAGATTTTGATCTACGGCGTCGGAGACGATCAGAACGTCGCTCAGACCCAGACCATTCAGCTTGCCCAGCAGCTCTTTGGTTTTCGGAGCCTCGACAGCGAAGTCTTCAACCACTACCAGACGGTCGCTACGGACCAGCTCAGCAAGAATCGAACGGATCGCAGCGCGATACATCTTCTTGTTCAGCTTCTGATCATGGTTCTGCGGACGTGCTGCGAAGGTCACACCACCGCCACGCCAGATCGGACCACGGGAGGTACCGGCACGCGCGCGGCCAGTACCCTTCTGACGCCACGGGCGCTTACCGCCACCGGAAACGTCGGAACGAGTCTTCTGCTGCTTGCTGCCCTGACGGCCGCCAGCCATGTAGGCGACGACAGCTTGGTGAACCAGGGTCTCGTTGTAGTCGCCACCGAAAGTCGCATCGGAGACTTCGATCGCTTGAGCGCCATTTACATTTAATTGCATGTCAGCTTCCCCTTAACCGCGAGCCTTGGCAGCCGGACGCACAACCAGGTTGCCGCCAGTAGCGCCAGGAACGGCACCCTTGACCAGCAGCAGGTTGCGTTCAGCATCCACGCGCACTACTTCCAGGGACTGCACAGTCACGCGCTCAGCACCCATGTGACCGGACATTTTCTTGCCCTTGAATACACGGCCCGGCGTCTGGCACTGGCCAATCGAACCCGGAACGCGGTGGGACACGGAGTTACCGTGGGTGTTGTCTTGGCCGCGGAAGTTCCAACGCTTGATGGTACCGGCGAAGCCTTTACCTTTGGACTGACCGGTCACGTCGACCAGTTGACCAGCTTGGAAAATTTCAGCGTTGATCAGATCGCCAGCCTGGTAGTCGCCTTCTTCAAGACGGAATTCCAGAACGGTACGACCTGCCGCGACGTTCGCCTTGGCGAAGTGACCGGCTTGAGCCTTGCTGACACGAGAAACGCGACGCTCGCCGACAGTGACTTGCACTGCACGATAGCCATCGGACTCCTCAGTTTTGAACTGGGTGACGCGATTCGGCTCGATCTCAATGACCGTGACCGGAATGGAGACACCTTCTTCGGTGAAAATGCGGGTCATGCCGCACTTACGACCGACTACACCAATAGTCATGTTGTAACCTCATGAGTGTACGGGGCTTTCACCCGCTATGGCCGCCCATTTCAGAGCGTTACACGACTAAAACCGCCAGGTTTTAGCCGAGGCTGATCTGCACTTCCACGCCAGCCGCAAGATCGAGCTTCATAAGAGCATCAACGGTTTTATCCGTTGGCTGGACGATGTCCAGTACACGCTTATGAGTGCGGATTTCGTACTGATCGCGAGCGTCTTTGTTGACGTGTGGCGAAGTCAGAACGGTGAACCGCTCTTTGCGAGTTGGCAGAGGAATCGGACCACGCACCTGAGCACCAGTACGTTTCGCGGTTTCCACGATTTCCTGGGTTGATTGATCGATCAGGCGATGGTCAAAAGCCTTCAACCGTATACGGATTTGTTGGTTTTGCATTTTGACCTCAGATTCCAAGCTGCGATTCCCAGTTAACGGACGCAATACGCCCGTTAAAAGGAGGCGTGATTCTATAGACGCCCCCAGGGAGTGTCAACCCGGTTAGAAAATAACCAGCAGATATCTTCCGCCCATAAAAAAGCCCCCGCTGGGCGGGGGCTCTTTTTGGATCAGATCAATCGATTACTCGACGATCTTGGCAACCACGCCAGCACCAACGGTACGACCACCTTCGCGAATGGCGAAGCGCAGGCCGTCTTCCATGGCGATCGGCTTGATCAGGGTGACAACCATTTTGATGTTGTCGCCCGGCATTACCATCTCAACGCCTTCCGGCAGTTCGCA
>NZ_MSXU01000012.1:16785-20139 GCF_001945375.1 Pseudomonas sp. PA1(2017) | reverse complement strand
GATCTTGTCGAAGTCGACCTTGGCCGAACCGAAAACTTCGGAGCAGACGCGAGTCAGAGCAGCGGTCAGAGTGGTTTTACCATGGTCAACGTGACCGATGGTGCCAACGTTGACGTGCGGTTTGTTACGTTCAAACTTTTCTTTAGCCATTTTGACCGTCCCCGAACGAAGAATTCAGCTAGCGATACCGCCATTAAAACAAAGGCAGATACTTTCATATCTGCCTTTATTAAATGGAGCTCATGAGCGGATTTGAACCGCTGACCTCACCCTTACCAAGGGTGTGCTCTACCAACTGAGCTACATGAGCGAAACACATTGCACGAACAACAAAAGCTGGAGCGGGCAGCGGGAATCGAACCCGCATCATCAGCTTGGAAGGCTGAGGTTCTACCACTGAACTATGCCCGCGGAGCCTGCAGCTCGCGCTTAAATCTGGTGGAGGGAGAAGGATTCGAACCTTCGAAGTCTATGACGTCAGATTTACAGTCTGATCCCTTTGGCCGCTCGGGAATCCCTCCATAAGGAGGCGGCATTCTCTTTATCTGCCACCCTACTGTCAAGCACTTTCTCATTTAAAAACCTGAGCTTAGCGTCGCTAACAGCAACTTCGCATTTCATCCCTAGAGATGACCACCCTGCGAAGCGGGCGCCATTCTATGCATTCTATCGAACGCTTGCAACCCCTTCGCACGGCATTAATTGATGTTGTAAGCCATTGAAGTCCAAAGACAAACGCTCGAGCAGCGAATCATCGACCAAACGCCGGCTTTCCGGGGCGATGCGCACCCAGTGACTACGATTGGCGCGGGGCAATTCACGCAGCAGAGGCTCGTATCCTGCACGGCGCAGGCGAGAAATCACGCTATCGGCCGAATCGTGGCGGGGAAAGATTCCCAGGGAGATGCCATTGGCCAAGTCGCCCTGGCTGATGATGTAGCTGTCGATCTTTCGCGCCTGCAGCTCACGCAACTGCCTCAGGGAGGCTTGGCGTGAAGCCAGGGGCGGAAGATATACCCAGTAATCGACAGCGCCTGCGGACTCGACAACCTGGCTCTGCGAACGAATATCGAGGCTCAACAGTCGCTGCTCTACCTGCTGCGCCTGAGCCTCCTCGTCGAAACGACCGAGAAACAGACACACCGCCTGCTCAGGCTGCTCCTCTTTCACAGCAGAAGCACGCCGCTCTTGCGGCTTGGACTCGCTGAGCAGCTGGATGTCGCGCCTGCTGTCCTGATACAGAGAGAGCGGCGCCACCTCTTTCGCCTGCATGGGCACCTGCTGCTGATGCCATACGTAATAGAAGGCATTGAGCACCACCAACAGCATGAAGATCCAGCGCATCACTTCTCCCCCGCCACCGGACAGGCGATCGCCAGGCCGATGAAGACCAGATCAGGCACCACCCGGGCAGCCGGCACCCACTCTGCGGCCATTGCCGCATCTCCCCCTGTCAGAAACACAGCAACATCACCTGCACATTGCTGGCGGGCCAGTTCGATCTGGGTATTCACGAAACCGCGCAGCATCAGCCGGCATCCACGCTCCACCGCTTCAGCGGTAGAACGCCCCGGCACCAGACTGTCGCCAGCGCGCTCTGCAGCAGCGTTGTCATAGCGAATACGGCGGGTGTGAGTGAGCAACTGGCTGCGCATCAGCGGCATGCCGGGACATATGAAACCACCCAGGTGGACGCCATCTGCCCCCACGAAATCCGAGGTAATGGCCGTGCCGAGATCCAGGACCAGACAAGCGCCCTGCTCCAGACTGTAGGCACCGACGACAGCGAGCCATCGATCAAGCCCCAGGCGCTGATAATCCAGATAGCCGTTCTGCACACCAGCAAGCACCTGCGCAGGCGTTGCTACCTGGCAGTCGACCGCGAAGCGCTCGGACAAGGCGGCACAAAGCAGGCGTGTTTCATCATCGGCGCGCACGCTGACCAAGCGACAGGCCGACAGTTGCTGCGAAAAACGATCAGCCAACGCGGCAATGAGCTCCTCGCCATTATCAGCTACGCCACTGGCGATCACCGCACCAATGCCTCCCCGCGGCAAGACACGCCATTTGATGAAGCTGTTACCGCAGTCAAGCTCAAGAATCATCATGCAACCTCAAACTGAGCTCACCACCGCTGAATACCTTTTCCCGGCCGTCGACCTCCAGGCGCAGAGCACCCGTATCATCGACCCCGAGCACACGCCCTTGAATGGACTGCGCTCCGGCCGCAAGCATCGCCAAACGGCCCTGCCAAAGGTGATTGGCTTCCCACTGCTCACGCAGCGAGGCAAAACCATTGACCTGGTGCATCTGGAGATATCGCTCCAACTGGCGATTAAGACTGGCGACGAACTGGTTGCGGTCAATCTGACGGCCCAGAATCTGGCGCAGCGATGTCCAGGGCTGATCGATAGTCTCGCCCCGAGGCGTCATCCGCATATTGATATTCACGCCGATACCGATCACCACGTGACAAATGTCGGCGGGGTCACCGGAGAGCTCCAGCAATATCCCGGCGGCCTTACGCCCACCGACCAGCAAATCGTTGGGCCACTTCAAGCCGGCATCCTCGACGCCCGCCTCACGAAGTGCGTGCAGGAGCGCGAGCCCCACGACAAGGCTGAGCCCCTCGAGCTGGCGCATCCCACCACTGATCCGCAGCACCAGGCTGTAGTAAAGGTTCTCCCCAAAGGGACTTGCCCAGCTTCGCCCGCGACGACCGCGCCCGGCAGTCTGCTGCTCGGCAATGATCAGAAATGGCGGCACAGCGCCGGACGCCAGATGGCGGAGCGCTTCTGCATTAGTGGAATCGACTTGCTGCAGCAAAGTGACCGGAAACGAGGAGGACGCGGCAAGCACATCAGCCGTCAACAGTGACAGGGGCGTTTCGAGCCGGTAGCCACGGCCGCGAACCTTGTGGATCTGCAGATCGAACTCGGCCTCGAGCGCCTGCAGACGCTTCCAGATAGCGGCCCGGCTCACGCCAACAGCCGCCCCCAGCTCCTCACCAGAGTGAAACTGCCCATCCTGTAGAAGTCGCAACAAAGATTGCATGCCTAACCTGCCCTGCTTCAAGGAGCGCATGATAACGATGCACTCGGCTGCTGCCTACAAGACCAGGGCGCATTCACCATGATCAACAGGGAGATTCGCTGCGCACCGGCAGGAGATAGTCGAGCGTCCCATTTCCTCCGTGCAGCTCCCCAGGCTACACCTTCGGCTAACCCAGGCTACGAGAGCGCTATACGCACCGTAAGGTGGAAGACGCTTCCCCCGTCCACCACGAAGTCACTTCCGTAGCCTGCGCTTGAGCGAAGCGATACCCAGGTCGGCGCGCTGCATGTGCATGCCCGT
>NZ_MSXU01000012.1:999-16775 GCF_001945375.1 Pseudomonas sp. PA1(2017) | reverse complement strand
ACGATGTACGGAACGCCTACCTGACGGGACAGCAGGATGTGCTCACGAGTTTGCGGCATCGGACCATCAGCGGCCGAGCAAACCAGGATAGCGCCGTCCATCTGGGCAGCACCGGTGATCATGTTCTTGACGTAGTCAGCGTGACCCGGGCAGTCAACGTGCGCGTAGTGACGTACGGACGAATCGTACTCTACGTGTGCAGTGTTGATGGTGATACCACGAGCCTTCTCTTCCGGAGCGCTATCGATCTTGTCGAAGTCGACCTTGGCCGAACCGAAAACTTCGGAGCAGACGCGAGTCAGAGCAGCGGTCAGAGTGGTTTTGCCATGGTCAACGTGACCGATGGTGCCAACGTTGACGTGCGGTTTGTTACGTTCGAATTTTTCTTTAGCCACGACAGTGAACCTCTTGCCTAAAGGGCTGAATCAGCCTTGTTTTTTAACCAGAGCTTCGACGATGTTCGCCGGAGCCTCGGAGTACTTGGAGAATTCCATGGAGTAGCTTGCGCGACCCTGGGACATGGAGCGAACGTCGGTTGCGTAACCGAACATCTCACCCAGCGGAACCTCAGCACGGATAACCTTACCGGAAACCGAGTCTTCCATACCCTGGATCAGACCACGACGACGGTTCAGGTCACCCATCACGTCACCCATGTAGTCCTCAGGGGTTACAACTTCTACTTTCATGATCGGCTCAAGCACAACACCGCCGCCCTTCTGGGCCAGCTGCTTGGTCGCCATGGAAGCTGCCACCTTGAACGCCATCTCGTTGGAGTCGACGTCATGGTAGGAACCGTCAAACACGGTCGCCTTAAGGCCGATCAGCGGATAGCCGGCAACGACGCCGTTCTTCATCTGCTCTTCGATACCTTTCTGGATGGCCGGGATGTATTCCTTCGGAACCACACCGCCCACGACTTCGTTTACGAATACCAGACCTTCCTGACCTTCGTCTGCCGGAGCAAAGCGAATCCAGCAGTGACCGAACTGACCACGACCACCGGACTGACGAACGAACTTGCCTTCGATTTCGCAGTTCTTGGTGATCTTCTCGCGGTAGGAAACCTGCGGCTTGCCGATGTTGGCCTCGACGTTGAACTCGCGCTTCATGCGGTCAACGAGGATGTCCAGGTGCAGCTCACCCATACCGGAGATGATGGTCTGGCCAGTCTCTTCGTCGGTCTTGACGCGGAACGACGGGTCTTCCTGAGCGAGTTTGCCCAGTGCGATACCCATCTTCTCCTGGTCAGCCTTGGTCTTCGGCTCAACGGCTACCGAGATAACCGGCTCCGGGAAGTCCATACGCTCGAGGATGATTGGCTTGTCGGCGTTGCACAGGGTGTCACCAGTGGTGACGTCCTTCATGCCGATCAGTGCGGCGATGTCGCCAGCGCGCACTTCCTTGATCTCTTCACGCTGGTTGGCGTGCATCTGCACCATACGACCAACGCGCTCTTTCTTGCCCTTGACCGAGTTGATGACGGAGTCACCGGAGGTCAGGAAGCCGGAGTAGACGCGGACGAAGGTCAGAGTACCTACGAACGGGTCGGTAGCGATCTTGAACGCCAGAGCCGAGAACGGCTCGTCGTCGGAAGCGTGACGCTCGTCGAAGTCGGCGTCGACCAGCTCTTCCTTCGGCTTCTCGATCAGATCAGGGTGGATACCCTTGATCGCCGGGATTTCGGTAGGAGCAGGCAGGAAGTCGATGACCGCATCGAGAACCAGGGGAACGCCCTTGTTCTTGAACGAGGAACCACAGACGGCCGGAACGATTTCGCTGGCCAGGGTGCGCAGGCGCAGACCGGCTTTGATTTCCTCGACGGAGAGCTCGCCCTCTTCGAGGTACTTGTTCATCAGCTCTTCGTTGGCTTCGGCAGCGGCTTCGACCATGTTGCTGCGCCACTCGTTGGCGAGCTCGAGCATTTCCGCCGGAATTTCTTCCTCGCGGTAGGTGGTGCCCTTGTCGTCATCGTTCCAGTAGATAGCCTTCATCTTGATCAGATCGACCTGACCTTCGAAGTTCTCTTCTGCACCAATGGCCAGCTGGATCGGCACCGGAGTGTGGCCCAGACGGTTCTTGATCTGACCGACGACGCGCAGGAAGTTGGCGCCTGCACGATCCATCTTGTTGACGTAGACAACGCGCGGTACGCCGTACTTGTTGGCCTGACGCCATACGGTTTCGGACTGCGGCTCGACGCCGGAAGTACCACAGAACACAACGACAGCGCCGTCGAGTACGCGCAGCGAACGCTCTACTTCAATGGTGAAGTCAACGTGGCCGGGGGTATCGATGACGTTTACGCGGTAGTTGTCGTACTGACCACGCGAACCTTTCCAGAAGGTGGTAACGGCAGCGGAGGTAATGGTGATACCACGCTCCTGCTCCTGCACCATCCAGTCGGTAGTGGCTGCACCGTCATGCACCTCACCCATCTTGTGGCTGAGACCTGTGTAGAACAGGATCCGCTCGGTAGTAGTGGTCTTGCCCGCATCGACGTGCGCGCAAATACCAATGTTACGGTAGCGGTTAATTGCTGTATTACGAGCCATAAAGCCCTCGCAAATTGAGTGATGCCGGATTTAGAAACGGTAGTGCGAGAACGCTTTGTTGGCTTCGGCCATACGGTGCACGTCTTCACGCTTCTTGACTGCGGCGCCCTTGCCTTCGGCAGCGTCCAACAGTTCACCAGCCAAACGCAGAGCCATGGATTTCTCGCCACGCTTACGGGCGAAATCCACCAGCCAGCGCATGGCCAGAGCGTTACGACGGGACGGACGAACTTCGACCGGAACCTGGTAAGTAGCACCGCCTACACGGCGCGACTTCACTTCGACCAGCGGAGCGATGGCGTCGAGAGCTTTCTCGAAGATTTCCAGGGGATCGCTGTTCTTACGCTCTTTGACCTTGTCCAGGGCGCCATAAACGATACGCTCGGCAACGGCTTTCTTGCCGCTTTCCATCACGTGGTTCATGAACTTGGCCAGGATTTGGCTTCCGTATTTTGGATCGTCAAGCACTTCGCGCTTGGCTGCTACACGACGTCTTGGCATTTGATAAGCCCTCAAACGGTCTTCAGGTTAGCCCGGAACTGTAACCATCTGGTTACGCCCGACCTTACTCTTATCGACTCAATAAAATTAGAAACTGCATTCAGTACCGACGGCCGATCACTTCGGACGCTTGGTACCGTACTTCGAACGACCCTGGTTACGGCCTTTGACACCCGAGGTGTCCAGCGAGCCGCGAACGGTGTGGTAACGCACACCTGGCAAGTCTTTTACACGACCGCCACGGATCAGCACGACGCTGTGCTCTTGCAGGTTGTGACCTTCACCACCGATGTACGAGGAAACCTCGAAACCATTGGTCAGGCGTACACGGCAAACTTTACGCAGTGCCGAGTTAGGTTTTTTCGGCGTGGTGGTATACACGCGAGTGCACACGCCACGACGCTGGGGGCAGTTCTGCAGCGCAGGTACGTCGGATTTCTCGACGATACGCTTGCGCGGCTGACGCACCAGCTGGTTGATAGTTGCCATCTACTAGCTCCACTGTCCGTCTTTCGACGCTATTTATTTACACCATAAATAAATGGCAGGGCTGAAGCCCTGCCATATTTAGGGGTGCATGAGTCTAAAGAGACTCGCCCCCCCAGTCAAGATACGTTACCCGGCTGCCAGGCAGCCGGGTCGCGCTCTCAATTTTCGCTGGAGTTCAGCGCTTCGGTCAGCGCTGCTTCCACTTCGCTGGCGCTGACGCGCATCGGTTTCTCGGCATCACGCTTGCGCTTGCGCTCGCTGTGATAGGCCAGACCGGTACCCGCCGGGATCAGACGACCCACGACCACGTTCTCTTTGAGACCACGCAGGAAGTCACGCTTGCCGGTAACCGCCGCCTCGGTGAGGACGCGAGTGGTTTCCTGGAAGGATGCCGCCGAGATGAACGACTCGGTGGACAGCGACGCCTTGGTGATACCCAGCAGCACGCGAGTGTACTTGGCAACGAACTTGTCCTCTTCGGCCAGGCGCTCGTTCTCGCCCAGTACCTGAGTGAGCTCCATCTGGTCGCCCTTGATGAAGCTGGAGTCGCCAGACTCGGACACTTCGACCTTGCGCAACATCTGGCGCAGGATGGTCTCGATGTGCTTGTCGTTGATCTTCACGCCCTGCAGACGGTAAACGTCCTGGATCTCGTTGACGATGTACTTGGCCAACGCGCTGACGCCCAGCAGACGCAGGATGTCGTGCGGATCGCTCGGACCGTCGGAGATGACTTCACCCTTGTTGACTTGCTCACCTTCGAACACGTTCAGGTGACGCCATTTCGGGATCAGCTCTTCGTACGGATCGCTGCCATCGGTCGGCGTGATGACCAGGCGGCGCTTGCCCTTGGTCTCTTTACCGAACGAGATGGTGCCGCTGATTTCCGCCAGGATCGACGCTTCTTTCGGACGACGCGCTTCGAACAGGTCAGCAACGCGCGGCAGACCACCGGTGATGTCACGGGTCTTCGAGGTTTCCTGCGGGATACGGGCGATAACGTCACCGACCGCAACCTGCGCACCATCGGCCACGCCGACCAGGGCGTTGGCTGGCAGGAAGTACTGAGCAGGTACGTCGGTACCCGGCAGCAGCAGGTCCTTGCCGCTGGCGTCGACCAGCTTGACCGCAGGACGAATGTCCTTGCCGGCAGCTGGACGATCCTTGGCGTCGAGAACCTCGATGTTGGTCAGACCGGTCAGTTCGTCGGTCTGGCGCTTGATGGTGATGCCCTCCTCCATACCGACGAAGGTAACGGTACCCTTCATTTCGGTCACGATCGGGTGGGTGTGCGGGTCCCACTTGGCGACGATGGCGCCTGCGTCGACCTTGTCACCTTCCTTCACGGAAATGACCGCACCGTACGGCAGCTTGTAGCGCTCGCGCTCACGACCGAACTCGTCGGCAACGGCCAGCTCACCGGAACGCGATACCGCGATCAGGTTGCCGTCCAGACGCTCGACGTGCTTGAGGTTGTGCAGGCGAACCGCACCACCGTTCTTCACTTGGACGCTGTCGGCAGCCGAGGTCCGGCTCGCCGCACCACCGATGTGGAAGGTACGCATGGTCAGCTGGGTACCCGGCTCACCGATCGACTGGGCTGCGATAACGCCGACGGCTTCACCGATGTTGATCTGGTGACCGCGAGCAAGGTCGCGACCGTAGCACTTGGCGCAGATGCCGTAGCGGGTTTCACAGCTGATCGGCGAACGCACGACCACTTCGTCGATACTGTTCAGCTCGATGAACTCGACCCACTGCTCGTCGACCAGGGTACCGGCCGGAACGATGACGTCTTCGGTGCCAGGCTTGAACACGTCACGGGCGATGACACGGCCCAGTACGCGCTCACCCAGCGGCTCGACCACGTCGCCGCCTTCGATGTGCGGCGTCATGTGCAGACCCTGCTCGGTACCGCAATCGATCTCGGTCACTACCAGATCCTGGGCCACGTCGACCAGACGACGGGTCAGGTAACCGGAGTTCGCGGTCTTCAGTGCGGTATCCGCCAGACCTTTACGAGCACCGTGAGTGGAGATGAAGTACTGCAGTACCGACAGACCTTCGCGGAAGTTCGCGGTGATCGGCGTCTCGATGATCGAGCCGTCCGGCTTGGCCATCAGACCACGCATACCGGCCAGCTGACGGATCTGCGCAGCGGAACCACGCGCACCGGAGTCGGCCATCATGTACATGGAGTTGAAGGACTCCTGATCGACTTCGTTACCTTCGCGGTCGATGACCTTCTCTTTCGAGAGGTTGGCCATCATCGCCTTGGATACTTCGTCGTTGGCCTTCGACCAGAGGTCGATCACCTTGTTGTACTTCTCGCCCTGGGTAACCAGGCCGGAGGCGTACTGCGATTCGATTTCCTTCACTTCCTCGGTGGCGGCGTCGATGATGCGCGCCTTCTCATCCGGGATGACGAAGTCGTTCACGCCGATCGACACACCGGAGATGGTCGAATAGGCGAAACCGGTGTACATCAGCTGGTCGGCGAAGATGACGGTGTCCTTCAGACCCACGGTGCGGTAGCACTGGTTGATCAGACGGGAGATCGCCTTCTTCTTCATCGACTGGTTGACCACGTCGAACGACAGGCCCGCCGGCACGACCTGGAACAGCAGCGCGCGGCCGACGGTGGTGTCGACGATGCGGGTGTTCTTGGTGATGGTGCCGTCACGGTCTTTGATGACTTCGTTGATGCGCACTTTCACACGGGCGTGCAGGGACGCTTCGCCGGCGCGGAATACGCGGTCGACTTCCTGCAGGTCGGCGAATACGCGACCTTCGCCTTTGGCGTTGATGGCTTCACGAGTCATGTAGTACAGACCCAGTACCACGTCCTGGGACGGTACGATGATTGGCTCACCGTTGGCTGGCGACAGGATGTTGTTGGTCGACATCATCAGCGCGCGCGCTTCGAGCTGGGCTTCCAGCGTCAGCGGCACGTGAACGGCCATCTGGTCACCGTCGAAGTCGGCGTTGTACGCCGCACAAACCAGCGGGTGCAGCTGGATGGCTTTACCTTCGATCAGTACCGGCTCGAACGCCTGGATACCCAGACGGTGAAGCGTCGGTGCACGGTTGAGCAGTACGGGGTGTTCGCGAATCACTTCGGCGAGAACGTCCCACACTTCCGGCAGCTCGCGCTCGACCATCTTCTTGGCGGCCTTGATGGTGGTCGCCAGACCACGCATTTCCAGCTTGCCGAAAATGAACGGCTTGAACAGTTCCAGAGCCATCTTCTTCGGCAGGCCGCACTGGTGCAGGCGCAGAGCCGGGCCTACGGTAATAACCGAACGGCCGGAGTAGTCAACGCGCTTACCGAGCAGGTTCTGACGGAAACGACCCTGCTTACCCTTGATCATGTCAGCCAGGGATTTCAGAGGACGCTTGTTCGAACCGGTGATGGCACGACCGCGACGACCGTTGTCGAGCAGGGCATCGACCGCTTCCTGCAGCATGCGCTTTTCGTTGCGCACGATAATGTCCGGCGCGGACAGATCGAGCAGGCGCTTGAGGCGGTTGTTACGGTTGATGACGCGGCGATACAGGTCGTTCAGGTCGGAGGTGGCGAAACGGCCACCGTCCAGCGGAACGAGCGGACGCAGGTCTGGCGGCAGAACCGGCAGAACGGTCAGCACCATCCACTCTGGCAGGTTGCCGGAGCCTTGGAAGGCTTCCATCAACTTCAGACGCTTGGACAGCTTCTTGATCTTGGTTTCCGAGTTGGTCTGCGGAATCTCTTCGCGCAGGCGACCGATCTCGTGCTCCAGGTCGATAGCGTGCAGCAGCTCGCGAACGGCCTCGGCACCCATGCGGGCGTCGAAGTCGTCACCGAACTCTTCCAGCGCTTCGAAGTACTGCTCGTCGTTGAGCAGTTGGCCCTTCTCGAGGGTGGTCATGCCCGGATCGATAACCACGTAGCTCTCGAAGTAGAGCACGCGCTCGATATCACGCAGGGTCATGTCCATCAGCAGGCCGATACGGCTCGGCAGGGACTTCAGGAACCAGATGTGGGCAACGGGAGAAGCCAGTTCGATGTGCGCCATGCGCTCACGGCGAACCTTGGCCAGGGCGACTTCGACGCCGCACTTCTCACAGATCACGCCGCGGTGTTTGAGGCGCTTGTACTTACCGCACAGGCACTCGTAATCCTTGACCGGGCCAAAGATCTTGGCGCAGAACAGGCCATCACGCTCAGGCTTGAACGTACGGTAGTTGATGGTTTCCGGCTTTTTAACTTCACCGAACGACCACGAGCGGATCATCTCAGGCGAAGCAAGACCGATGCGAATGGCATCGAACTCTTCGACTTGACCCTGGTTTTTCAGCAAATTCAGTAGGTCTTTCAAGGCCTTTCCTCCTGGCGGAGCAGGCAGCGGGATTTTCGCCCCGCTGCCGATTCACGTCGTGTTATTCGGTTTCCAGATCGATGTCGATACCGAGCGAACGGATCTCTTTGATCAACACGTTGAAGGACTCGGGCATGCCCGGCTCCATGCGGTGATCGCCATCCACGATGTTCTTGTACATCTTGGTACGGCCGTTCACGTCGTCCGACTTGACGGTCAACATCTCCTGCAGGGTGTAGGCGGCGCCGTATGCTTCCAGAGCCCAGACCTCCATCTCCCCGAAGCGCTGACCACCGAACTGCGCCTTACCACCCAGCGGCTGCTGGGTAACCAGGCTGTAGGAACCGGTAGAACGAGCGTGCATCTTGTCGTCCACCAAGTGGTTCAGTTTCAGCATGTACATGTAACCGACCGTGGTCGGGCGCTCGAACTGGTTGCCGGTACGGCCGTCGAACAGGCGCATCTGGCCGCTCTCCGGCAGATCAGCCAGCTTCAGCATGGCCTTGATCTCTTTCTCCTTGGCACCGTCGAACACCGGCGTGGCCATCGGAACGCCCTTGCGCAGGTTGTTGGCCAGAGCCAGTACTTCCTGGTCGCTCAGCTCGTCGAGGTTTTCCTGGCGACCACCGATCTCGTTGTAGATCTCGCTCAGGAAACCACGCAGTTCAGCGATCTTGCGCTGCTCTTCGAGCATCAGGTTGATCTTCTCGCCCAGGCCCTTGGCCGCCAGGCCCAGGTGGGTTTCGAGGATCTGACCGACGTTCATACGCGATGGTACGCCCAGCGGGTTGAGGACGATGTCCACCGGCGTGCCGTTGGCATCGTGCGGCATGTCTTCGACCGGCATGATCACCGAGACCACACCCTTGTTACCGTGACGACCGGCCATCTTGTCACCCGGCTGGATGCGACGGCGGATAGCCAGGTAGACCTTGACGATCTTCAGTACGCCCGGTGCCAGGTCATCGCCCTGCTGCAGCTTGCGTTTCTTGTCTTCGAACTTGTCGTCGAGCAGCTGACGGCGGTCGGAGATGTAGGCCTGGGCCTTTTCCAACTGCTCGTTCAGGGCGTCGTCGGCCATGCGCAGCTTGAACCACTGGCCACGCTCCAGGCCGTCGAGCACTTCATCAGTGATCTCCGCACCTTTCTTCAGGCCAGCGCCGCCTTCGGCGACCTTGCCAACCAGTGCAGCGCGCAGACGCTCGAAGGTCGCGCCTTCGACGATGCGGAACTCTTCGTTCAGGTCCTTGCGGATCTCGTCCAGCTGGCTCTTCTCGATCGACAGGGCGCGCGCATCGCGCTCCACGCCGTCACGGGTGAAGACCTGTACGTCGATGACGGTACCCTTGGTGCCGGTCGGCACGCGCAGGGAGGTGTCCTTAACGTCGCTGGCCTTCTCACCGAAGATCGCGCGCAGCAGCTTTTCTTCCGGAGTCAGCTGGGTCTCGCCTTTCGGGGTGACCTTGCCGACCAGGATGTCGCCCGGGCCGACTTCAGCGCCGACGTAGACGATACCCGCTTCGTCGAGCTTGTTCAGTGCAGCCTCACCCACGTTCGGGATGTCCGCAGAGATTTCCTCTGGGCCGAGCTTGGTGTCACGGGCCACACAGGTCAGTTCCTGGATGTGGATCGTGGTGAAGCGGTCTTCCTGAACCACGCGCTCGGAGAGCAGGATGGAGTCTTCGAAGTTGTAACCGTTCCACGGCATGAACGCGACGCGCATGTTCTGACCCAGCGCCAGTTCACCCATGTCGGTGGACGGGCCGTCGGCCATGATGTCGCCACGTGCCACCACGTCACCTTTCTGCACCAGCGGACGCTGGTTGATGCAGGTGTTCTGGTTGGAGCGGGTGTATTTGGTCAGGTTGTAGATGTCCACACCGGCTTCACCGGTTTCGACTTCGTCATCGGCAACACGAACCACGATACGGCTGGCGTCGACGGAGTCGATCACACCGCCGCGACGAGCGACCACGCAGACACCGGAGTCACGGGCGACGTTGCGCTCCATGCCGGTACCGACCAGCGGCTTGTCCGAACGCAGGGTCGGTACAGCCTGACGCTGCATGTTCGAACCCATGAGTGCACGGTTGGCGTCGTCGTGCTCGAGGAACGGGATCAGCGAGGCAGCGACGGAAACGACCTGCTTCGGCGAAACGTCCATCAGGGTGACGTCTTCCGGCGCCTTGACAGTGAACTCGTTCAGGTGACGTACGGCAACCAGCTCGTCGATCAGCTGCCCCTTGTCGTTCAGGGTCGCGGACGCCTGGGCGATGACGTGGTCGGCTTCTTCGATGGCGGACAGGAACACGATCTCGTCGGTGACCTGACCTTCCTTGACCACACGGTACGGGCTTTCCAGGAAGCCGTACTGGTTGGTACGGGCATAAGCCGCCAGGGAGTTGATCAGACCGATGTTCGGACCTTCCGGCGTTTCGATCGGGCACACGCGGCCGTAGTGGGTCGGGTGTACGTCGCGGACTTCGAAGCCGGCGCGCTCACGGGTCAGACCGCCCGGGCCGAGTGCGGAGACACGGCGCTTGTGGGTGATCTCGGAGAGCGGGTTGTTCTGGTCCATGAACTGGGAAAGCTGGCTGGAACCGAAGAACTCCTTCACCGCCGCCGCAACCGGCTTGGCGTTGATCAGGTCCTGCGGCATCAGGCCTTCGCTTTCGGCCATCGACAGACGTTCCTTGACCGCACGCTCGACGCGCACCAGACCAACGCGGAACTGGTTCTCGGCCATCTCGCCTACACAACGCACACGGCGGTTACCCAGGTGGTCGATGTCATCGACGATGCCTTTGCCGTTACGGATGTCGACCAGGGTCTTGAGCACTTCGACGATGTCTTCGCGGCTCAACACGCCCGAACCTTCGATCTCGGTGCGACCGATACGACGGTTGAACTTCATGCGGCCAACGGCGGACAGGTCGTAACGCTCGGCGCTGAAGAACAGGTTGTTGAACAGGGTCTCGGCGGCATCCTTGGTTGGTGGCTCGCCAGGACGCATCATGCGATAGATTTCGACCAGCGCTTCGAGCTGGTTAGTGGTGCTGTCGATTTTCAGCGTGTCGCTGATGAACGGACCACAGTCGATATCGTTGGTGTACAGGGTCTCGATGCGAACGACCTGAGCCTTGGCGATCTTGGCCAGCAGTTCGACGCTCAGCTCGGTGTTGCACTCGGCGAGGATCTCACCGGTAGCCGGGTGCACGATCGCCTTGGCGGTGGTGCGGCCAATCAGGTAGTCGAACGGTACGTCCAGCTCCTTGATGCCAGCCTTGTCCAGCTGGTTGATGTGGCGAGCGGTAATACGACGACCCTGCTCGACGATCACCTTGCCGCTGCCATCCTTGATGTCCTGGCTGGCGATTTCACCGCGCAGGCGCTGCGGTACCAGCTCCAGGCTCAAGCCTTCGGCTTTCACATGGAAAACGTTGGTGGTGTAGAAGGCATCGAGCACTTCTTCGGTGCTGTAGCCCAGTGCGCGCAGCAGTACCGAGGCCGGCAGCTTGCGGCGACGGTCGATACGCACGAATACCGCGTCTTTCGGGTCGAACTCGAAGTCCAGCCAGGAACCACGGTAAGGAATGATGCGCGCGGAGTACAGCAGCTTGCCCGAGCTGTGCGTCTTGCCACGGTCGTGGTCGAAGAACACACCTGGGGAACGGTGCAGCTGGGAAACGATCACGCGCTCGGTACCGTTGATGACGAAGGTACCGTTCTCGGTCATGAGCGGAATTTCGCCCATGTACACTTCCTGCTCTTTGATGTCCTTGATCGCTTTGTTCGACGATTCTTTGTCGAAAATGATCAGGCGCACTTTCACGCGCAGCGGCACTGCGAAGGTCACACCACGCAGCACGCACTCTTTGACGTCGAACGCCGGCTCACCCAGACGGTAGCCGACGTATTCCAGAGCAGCGTTGCCGGAGTAGCTGATGATCGGGAATACAGATTTGAAGGCCGCATGCAGGCCGATGTCGCGGAACTGTTCCTTGCTCGCGCCTTGCTGCAGGAATTCGCGGTACGAATCCAGCTGGATGGCCAGGAGGTAAGGCACATCCATGACATCCGGCAACTTGCTAAAGTCCTTGCGGATACGTTTTTTCTCAGTGTATGAGTAAGCCATCAGCGTTCCCCAGCTTGGTCACCTGCTTATTTGGCTTCTCCGACGGGAGCAGCCAGAAACTCGTGCAAACCCTAGGTTTGCTCCACCTCGTTGGTGGGTTTTTCACGCTCCAGGCCAAGGCTGTGGAACAGCCGAACTAGAACGGAAAAAGGCCGGTGGCAAGAGCCACCAGCCGTCAGCCTTGTGCGAGTCGCGCGGGCTGTAGACGCAAGGTCGTCGCTTACTTGAGCTCGACTTTGGCGCCTGCTTCTTCCAGAGCTTTCTTGGCAGCTTCGGCTTCGTCTTTCGACACGCCTTCTTTGACCACGCCAGGAGCGCCGTCAACTACTGCTTTGGCTTCTTTCAGACCCAGACCGGTCAGTTCGCGAACTGCCTTGATCACGTTCACTTTCTTGTCGCCAGCTTCAGCCAGAACGACGGTGAACTCGGTCTGCTCTTCAGCAGCGGCAGCAGCCGGGCCAGCAGCGGCAACGGTGGCAGCAGCAGCGGTAACGCCGAAGGTTTCTTCCATCGCTTTGATCAGCTCAACGATTTCCATAACGGATTTCTGGCCGATCGCTTCGATGATTTGCTCGTTAGTCAGAGACATGACTATCAATTCCTGTATTGGGGTGACGGCCTACGCGACCATCAAATTAAACATGTGATTTCGAAAGGTGCTACGCGGCCTTAGGCAGCGGCGGCTTCTTTCTGGTCGCGAATGGCTGCCAGAGTGCGAGCGAGCTTGCTGGTGGCGCCTTGGATAACGCTCATCAGCTGTGCGATACCCTCGTCGCGGGTCGGCAGGCTTGCCAGTACGTCGATCTGATTGGCTGCAAGGTACTTGCCCTCGAACGCAGCTGCTTTGATCTCGAACTTGTCCTGACCCTTGGCGAAATCCTTGAACAGACGGGCAGCGGCGCCCGGGTGCTGGTTGGAGAACGCAATCAGGGTCGGGCCTTTGAACACGTCGTTGAGCACGTCGTACTGAGTGCCTTCAACGGCGCGCTTGAGCAGGGTGTTACGTACGACACGTACGTATACGCCAGCTTCGCGGGCCTCTTTACGGAGTCCGGTCATCGCACCTACGGTCACGCCACGGGCATCGGCCACGACAGCGGACAGGGCAGCTTTGGCAGCCTCGTTGACTTCAGCGACGATGGCCTTCTTGTCTTCGAGTTTAATTGCCACGGGTTTACTCCTGGATGTTACCGTTTCGCCCAGCCTAGGCCGGACGGCGTTTTGGTGTCTGATTCGGTAAGAATCGGGAGCACCATCTGCGTAGGGTTGAAGATCGCTCTTCGGGTTTGAGACTTGCGCCCCCTACGGTCTTGGATAGCCCCCGCCAGGCAGGGACCCCAATTTTTCGCAGCAGGCGCACCAGGTGCGCCTGCCGTCATGCATTAAGCGTCCAGCGAACCTTGATCGATCAGCAGACCTGGGCCCATGGTGGTGCTCAGGGTCACGCGCTTGACGTAGACACCTTTCGAGGTCGACGGCTTCAGGCGCTTCAGATCGGCCAGCAGCGCTTCCACGTTCTGCTTCAGCTTGTCGGCTTCGAAGCCAACCTTGCCGACGGAACCGTGGATGATGCCGTTCTTGTCGGTACGGAAACGTACCTGACCAGCCTTGGCATTCTTGACTGCGGTAGCGACGTCCGGGGTTACGGTGCCGACTTTCGGGTTAGGCATCAGGCCACGCGGGCCGAGTACCTGGCCCAGCTGGCCAACAACGCGCATGGCATCCGGGGAAGCGATGACGACGTCATAGTTCAGGTCGCCGCCTTTCATTTCGGCAGCCAGATCGTCCATACCTACGCGATCAGCACCGGCAGCCAGAGCAGCTTCAGCGCCCGGACCTTGAGTGAAGACAGCGACGCGAACGGTTTTGCCGCTGCCGTTAGGCAGAACGGTGGCACCACGAACGACCTGATCGGATTTACGCGGGTCAACGCCGAGGTTGATGGAAATATCAACGGACTCGGAGAACTTGACTGCGGAAATTTCGGCCAGCAGCGCAGCAGCATCATTGAAGCTGTAGGCCTTGCCGGGCTCGATTTTGGCTGCGATAGCCTTTTGACGCTTGGTCAGCTTAGCCATTACACGCCCTCCACGTTGAGGCCCATGCTACGAGCAGAACCGGCGATGGTGCGCACAGCTGCATCCATATCAGCTGCAGTCAGATCAGCCTGCTTGGTCTTGGCGATCTCTTCGAGCTGGGCACGGGTAACGGTACCGACCTTGACAGTGTTCGGACGAGCCGAACCGCTGGTCAGACCAGCTGCTTTCTTCAGCAGCACGGAAGCCGGGGTGCTCTTGGTTTCGAACGTGAAGCTACGGTCACTGTATACAGTGATGATCACTGGAGTCGGCAGACCAGGTTCCATGCCCTGGGTCTTGGCGTTGAACGCCTTGCAGAATTCCATGATGTTGACGCCGTGCTGGCCCAGAGCGGGACCAACGGGTGGCGACGGGTTGGCCTGACCGGCCTTTACTTGCAGCTTGATATAAGCCGTGATTTTCTTAGCCATTAGCTACTCCAGTTACGGGTTCTAGCGCCTTTCAGCTCCCCGACTATTGCCTGTTTATCCCAGTGACAACAAAACCCCGCAGCCTATGACTGCGGGGTATGGGATGCGTGTGTCAGTTACGACTTCTCGACCTGACTGAACTCCAGCTCGACCGGAGTGGCACGACCGAAAATGGTCACCGCCACCTGGATACGGCTCTTCTCGTAATTCACTTCTTCGACGACGCCACTGAAATCAGCGAACGGACCATCGATAACACGAACCATCTCGCCCGGCTCGAACAGCGTCTTGGGCTTGGGCTTGTCACCACTATCGGCGACACGACGCAGAATGGCGTCAGCTTCTTTCTCGGTGATCGGCGCCGGCTTGTCGGCAGTACCACCGATGAAGCCCATCACTCGGGGCGTATCCTTGATCAAGTGCCAAGTCGCCTCGTTCATTTCCATCTGCACCAGCACGTAGCCTGGAAAGAACTTGCGCTCACTCTTGCGCTTCTGGCCGTTACGCATCTCCACCACTTCTTCGGTGGGCACCAGAATTTCGCCGAACTCATCTTCCATTCCGGCGAATTTTACGCGCTCGATCAGCGAACGCATTACATGCTTCTCGTAACCCGAGTAAGCATGCACAACGTACCAACGCTTAGCCACGGGACACCCTATCTCAACTTACAATAAACGACACAAGCCAACCGAGGAGCGAATCGAGCCCCCAGAGCACCAGAGCCATGACAATCACGACCAGGACGACGATCAGCGTGGTTTGCGTGGTTTCCTGACGGGTCGGCCAGACAACCTTGCGAATCTCGACGCGAGCTTCTTTTGCCAGACCGAAGAAGGACTGGCCTTTTGCCGTTTGCAATGCGATCAGCGCAGCGACGACCGCCAGCACCAGCAAAGCAACGACACGATACAGAATCGGCTCACCCGAAAAGTACTGATTACCGACCACTCCAGCGACCACGAGCAGGGCCACCGCGATCCACTTGAGCAGATCAAAACGAGAGTCTTTGGCTTCAGCCTTAACATTCATGAACAAGGATCCTGTGAGAAGACACGCCAAATTCGTTAGAAAATGGCAGGTCAGGAGGGAATCGAACCCCCAACCTGCGGTTTTGGAGACCGCCGCTCTGCCAATTGAGCTACTGACCTAGAACAAAATCAGGCCGACCATTATGCCGGCCTGAGGGGGACAGATCAACCGATTATTCGACGATCTTTGCTACAACA
>NZ_MSXU01000012.1:862-989 GCF_001945375.1 Pseudomonas sp. PA1(2017) | reverse complement strand
CGAACCGGTCACGTCAGTGGTACGGAAGTAGAACTGCGGACGGTAGCCCTTGAAGAACGGGGTGTGACGACCACCTTCTTCTTTGGACAGAACGTACACTTCAGCTTCGAACTTGGTGTGCGGCTTA
>NZ_MSXU01000012.1:215-852 GCF_001945375.1 Pseudomonas sp. PA1(2017) | reverse complement strand
CGAACCGGTCACGTCAGTGGTACGGAAGTAGAACTGCGGACGGTAGCCCTTGAAGAACGGGGTGTGACGACCACCTTCCTCTTTGGACAGAACGTACACTTCAGCTTCGAACTTGGTGTGCGGCTTGATGGTGCCCGGCTTGGCCAGAACCTGACCACGCTCTACGTCGTCACGCTTGGTGCCGCGCAGCAGAACGCCACAGTTCTCACCAGCACGACCTTCGTCGAGCAGCTTGCGGAACATCTCGACACCGGTACAGGTGGTCTTGGTGGTAGCACGCAGACCAACGATCTCGATTTCTTCCTGGATCTTGACGATACCGCGCTCTACACGACCGGTCACTACAGTACCGCGGCCGGAGATCGAGAATACGTCTTCGATCGGCATCAGGAACGGACGGTCGATGGCACGAACCGGCTCTGGAATGTAGCTGTCCAGAGTTTCAACCAGGGTCTTAACAGCAGTGGTACCCATGCCGTTGTCGTCCTGGCCGTTCAGAGCCATCAGCGCCGAACCGATGATGATCGGAGTGTCGTCGCCCGGGAAGTCGTAGGTGCTCAGCAGATCGCGAACTTCCATCTCGACCAGCTCCAGCAGCTCAGCGTCGTCAACCATGTCAGCCTTGTTCAGGAAGACA
>NZ_MSXU01000012.1:0-205 GCF_001945375.1 Pseudomonas sp. PA1(2017) | reverse complement strand
CGAACCGATGATGATCGGAGTGTCGTCGCCCGGGAAGTCGTAGGTGCTCAGCAGATCGCGAACTTCCATCTCGACCAGTTCCAGCAGCTCAGCGTCGTCAACCATGTCAGCCTTGTTCAGGAAGACTACGATGTACGGAACGCCTACCTGACGGGACAGCAGGATGTGCTCACGAGTTTGCGGCATCGGACCATCAGCGGCCGAG